>CALQKH020000029.1 GCA_943331105.2 Akkermansia muciniphila | reverse complement strand
GGCAGCGCCGGTGATCATGTTCTTCACATAGTCAGCGTGGCCAGGGCAGTCCACGTGGGCATAGTGACGGTTAGCCGTCTCGTACTCAACGTGGGCGGTGTTGATCGTGATACCACGGGCTTTTTCTTCAGGTGCAGCGTCGATCTGGTCGTACGCTTTGGCAGCACCGCCGAACTTGGCAGCCAACACGGTGGTGATGGCAGCAGTCAGGGTGGTCTTGCCGTGGTCAACGTGACCGATGGTGCCCACGTTCACGTGGGGCTTGGTCCGTTCGAATTTTTCCTTAGCCATTTTTCAATCCTTAAAAAGAGCAATGCCCGTGTGTTGGTTTTATGTTTGCATCAGGTTGCTTGATCACTCCGCACGGGCACAGAGTGGCACTTGATCGCAGACAGTTTCTGAACTATCAGGTCTGACTCTCGCTTGCTTTTCGCTTGCTTTGCGTCAGTGGTGCCCGAGCAAATTCGCTGGGGCGAATTTGCTCGGGCACACAGTCTTTTATTTGGCGCGTGAAGCGACGATGGCTTCGGCAACGTTACGCGGAGCTTCCGAGTAGTGCTTGAATTCCATCGTGTAGGTGGCACGACCTTGCGACATGGAGCGCAGGGTGGTGGAGTAACCGAACATTTCGGACAATGGCACCTCAGCCTTGATGGCTTTACCGCCACCAACCATGTCGTCCATGCCTTGGACCATGCCGCGGCGTGAGGACAAGTCGCCCATCACGTTACCGGCGTAGTCTTCTGGGGTCTCGACTTCCACAGCCATCATCGGCTCCAGAATCACGGGCTGGGCTTTGCGGCAACCTTCTTTGAAACCAAAGATGGCGGCCATCTTGAAGGCCATTTCGTTCGAGTCCACATCGTGGTATGAGCCGAAGTGCAGGGTGACCTTGACGTCAACGACAGGGTAGCCCGCCAAGACGCCTTGGCCCAAAGCTTCGATCACGCCTTTTTCAACCGCAGGGATGTATTCACGAGGAACCACACCGCCTTTGATGGCGTCAACGAATTCGAAACCCTTGCCAGGTTCTTGAGGCTCAACCTTCAGAACCACGTGGCCGTACTGACCTTTACCACCGGACTGACGCACGAACTTGCCTTCGGCTTCTTCGACGGTCTTGCGGATGGTTTCGCGGTAAGCCACTTGCGGCTTGCCCACGTTGGCTTCAACGCCGAATTCACGCTTCATCCGGTCCACGATGATTTCGAGGTGCAACTCACCCTGACCACCAATGATGGTCTGGCCCGACTCTTCGTCGGTCTGCACACGGAAAGATGGGTCTTCGGCAGCCAATCGGGACAAAGCAATGCCCATTTTTTCCTGATCGGCTTTGGACTTGGGTTCCACAGCCTGACGGATCACCGAGTCAGGGAACACCATGCGCTCGAGCGTGATCACCGCGTTGGGATCGCACAAGGTTTCGCCCGTGGTCACGTCTTTCAAACCCACGCAAGCAGCGATGTCGCCAGCACGGATTTCATCGACTTCTTCACGGTTGTTGGCGTGCATCTGCACGATACGGCCGATGCGCTCTTTCTTGCCGCGCACCGAGTTGAACACGGTATCGCCTTTTTTCAACACGCCGGAGTACACACGCACAAACGTCAACTGACCCACGAACGGATCGGTCATCAATTTGAAGGCCAGTGCCGAGAACTTTTCGTTGTCGTCGGCCTTGCGGATGATTTCAACTTCGTCTTCATCGAAGCCCTTGATGGCTTTCACGTCCAAAGGCGAGGGCATCAACTCCAACACGGCATCCAGCATGCGCTGAACGCCTTTGTTCTTGAAGGCGGTGCCACACAGCATGGGTTGGATTTCGCTGTTGATGGTGCGAACGCGCAAACCGTGTGTGATTTCTTCTTCGGTCAAGTCGCCTTCTTCGAGGTACTTGTTCATCAACTCTTCCGAAGCTTCAGCAGCGGCTTCGACCATCTTCTCGCGCCACTCTTTGGCCACTTCGACCAAGTGAGCCGGAATTTCTTCGAAAGTGAACTTCATGCCCTGAGAAGCTTCGTCCCAGATGATGGCTTTCATCTTGCGAAGATCAACCACGCCAGTGAAGTTTTCTTCAGCACCGATAGGGATCACGATCGGCACAGGGTTGGCCTTTAGGCGCAACTTCATTTGCTCAACGACTTTGAAGAAGTTGGCACCGGTACGGTCCATCTTGTTCACAAAGGCCAAACGTGGCACTTTGTACTTGTTGGCCTGACGCCACACGGTTTCAGACTGGGGTTGCACGCCACCCACTGCACAGTAAACCATGCAAGCACCATCCAGAACACGCATGGAACGCTCCACTTCAATGGTGAAGTCAACGTGCCCAGGGGTGTCGATGATGTTGATCCGGTGGTCTTCGAAAGAGCCATCCATGCCCTTCCAGAAGCAGGTGGTCGCAGCAGAGGTGATCGTGATGCCACGCTCTTGCTCTTGCTCCATCCAGTCCATGGTGGCAGCGCCGTCGTGCACTTCACCAATCTTGTGGTTCACGCCGGTATAAAAAAGAATACGCTCTGTCGTTGTGGTCTTGCCAGCGTCGATGTGCGCCGAAATACCAATGTTGCGATAGCGCTCGATGGGGGTAGTGCGAGCCATATGTTTCTCCAAAGATTAAGTACCAAAGCCCGCCACCCCAAATTGGGCCAGCGGGCTGGCTTCTGAAAGTATCGGGCTTGTTTGTGAAGCCCTCGTGAATCAGAAGCGGAAGTGCGAGAACGCCTTGTTGGCTTCGGCCATGCGGTGAACTTCGTCACGCTTTTTCATGGCGCCACCACGGCCTTCATTGGCCTCGAGCAGCTCGTTGGCCAAACGCAGGGCCATCGACTTCTCACCGCGCTTGCGTGCGGCTTCTTTGATCCAGCGCATCGACAAAGCCAAGCGGCGTACAGGGCGCACTTCAACAGGCACCTGGTAGTTCGCACCACCCACGCGGCGGGATTTAACTTCCACCATGGGCTTGACGTTGTTGATAGCGATAGAGAACAGCTCGACAGGGTCTTTGCCTGTTTTCTTTTCCATGTTTTCAAGGGCACCGTAAATGATGCGCTCGGCAACAGCTTTTTTGCCGCCTTCCATGATCACGTTCATGAACTTGGACAACTCGACATTGCCGAACTTGGGATCCGGCAGGATTTCACGTTTAGGGACTTCGCGACGACGTGGCATATTTCACCTCATATTGCTTCAGTTGGCATCTTTTCAGACACCGCGAGCGTTATTCAAAACGACTCACTTACTCGACCCACCTGGACAATTCCGGGCTTCGGGTCACTTCGCTGAATCACCGCGCCACGCGGGAAACAGCACCGAAAAATTTCAACCCAACAGGGCTTACTTGGCCTTTGGCTTCTTCGCGCCGTACTTGGAGCGAGACTGCTTGCGGTCTTTCACGCCCTGCAGGTCCAAAGAACCGCGGACGATGTGGTAACGCACACCGGGCAAGTCTTTGACTCGACCACCGCGCACCAGAACAACA
>CALQKH020000028.1 GCA_943331105.2 Akkermansia muciniphila | reverse complement strand
TCAACAAGATTTGGGACAACTGCACGGCATCCCCCAACACCCATGCCTTTTCTGTGGGCAGGGTCACCTGGATGTGCACCGACTCGTTGAAAGACCCATCGTGGATCAAGTTGTTCACATCGGCGATGACTTGGCCCAATTCGACCGGTTCAAATTGGATGTCCTGGGTGCGGATGAAGGTCCGGATCCGGTGCAGGATGTCGGTGGCCTTTTGGGTGTTGCGCTGCAAGGCCTGCAGGTCATCCGCCAGCGATCGGCCAACCTGGCTTTCTTGCGCGATGGCCATGCGGTCAATGATCAAGTGCAGGTTGGTCAGGGGCTGGCTCAACTCGTGGCCCAGTGAGGCGGCCATTTGCCCCAAGCTGCGTTGCCGCTCCAGTTGAGAGATCTGCCGCAGCAAGCGCGAGGCTTCCTCTTGGCGGGCTTGTTCTTTGGCGGAAGCCAGCGATTGGCGATTCACACGCTCCATGACGATGCCTAAAAACCCGATGTTGCCCACCACCGAGGTCAGCACGCCCATGGTGATGACCAGCATCGATAAGACATCGGCACTCAAGGCCCCCGGTTGCGTCAGACCCAGTAAGACGCTGATGGCCCTGAACGACATCAGTATGCCCAGCGCCATGTACACCAGGGCCACCACTTGGGCGCTGAAGCTTTTGCGGCGCCGCCCCAGTTCTCGGGCCAAGCCAGCCACCCAGAACAGCATGCCGCAAACCATGCTGGTGCTCCAAAGAAAGCGCCAGGTGGGATTGACCCACCAGGAGCTGAACACCGCGTAGACAAGACAGAAAACCAGATTGAACAGAACCAAGCCCAAAACCCACATGGGGCGGCCCAATTTGCGCCGCAAGGCCAAAACCCACAGAGCCGTGCCCGAAAACACCAGGCCATTGGCCAGGCCGTATGTCATCCATTCGGGCAGCACGCTTCTGGAGCCCAGCAGCATCAATCCCAGGCCAAAAACCAAGCCGCCGGCGCTCCACAAAGCCAAGCCGCGCGCTGGCAATTGGCGCAGCAACAACCACAAGGCCGACGGCATGGCCATGAACAAGACCCCGGCAATGAAATAAGCGGTAGGTAAGTGAAAGAGTGTCACGCCAGGGTGCCGTCGTGTCGGGGGTCGCTTCAGCCAGGCGCGACGAAGCTCCCTGATTTACCACCGTGCTTTTCCAGCAGCTTCACGTCGGTGATGACCATGCCCCGGTCCACGGCTTTGCACATGTCGTAAATGGTGAGCAGGGCGACTTGCACGGCGGTCAGGGCCTCCATCTCGACACCGGTCTGGCCATTGACTTCAGCGGTGGCGGTGCAGGCTACACTGGATGTGTCGGCTTGAACTTCAAACTCTACAGCCACCCGTGTGAGCCCAATGGGGTGGCACAAGGGAATCAGATCGCTGGTTTTTTTGGCGCCTTGGATACCCGCGATGCGGGCGATCCCCAATACGTCCCCTTTTTTGGCAGAGCCGGAGGTGATCAAGGCCAAGGTGGCGGGCAGCATGTTGATCACGCCACGGGCAATGGCCACTCGGCGGGTGCTGGCTTTGTTGCCAACGTCGACCATATGGGCTTGGCCTTGGGCGTCAAAGTGGGTCAGGACATCTTGGGTCATGCGCGTGATTTTCTGGGTGGACGACAGATTTTTAACAAGCGTGCATCATACGGGGCTTGCCAATGACATGGATTGCTTTGAAACGCTCAGACCGTCGACTTCAGTGGGCTCTTGGAATGGCTTTGACCATCGGCTTGAGCGCGGGTGCCTCTCAAGCGCAAACCACAGGTCTGCCTGCTTTGGGCGATGGCGAAAGCATTTCCTTGAGTGCCGAGCGCCAGTTGGGCGATCGCATTGCGCGAGAACTGTTCCGTGACCCGGATTATCTGGAAGACGCGGTGCTGGACGAGTACGTCCAGCAGCTGTGGACGCCCTTGGTGCGGGCGGCCGTGGCACGCGGTGAGTTATCGCCTGAGCTGCAAGAGCGCTTTGCTTGGCGCATTTTGTTGGGCCGAGACCGGTCCGTGAATGCGTTTGCTTTGCCGGGAGGGTACCTGGGTGTGCATTTGGGGCTGATGGCCGTGGTCAGTACGGCCGATGAGCTGGCGTCAGTGCTGGCGCATGAGCTGAGCCATGTCACGCAGCGGCACATTGCACGCGGTATGAGCGACCAGTCCAAGATGACGCCTTTTTTGGTGGGGTCGATGATTTTGGGGGCTTTGGCGGCCAGCAAAAGCCCTCAGGCTGCGCAAGCCCTGATTGTGGGTGGTCCGGCTGCAGTGATTCAAAACCAACTGAGCTACACCCGCGACATGGAGCGGGAGGCCGATCGGGTGGGTTACGGCATCTTGGTCGATGCGGGCTATGACCCTGGCGGCTTTGTCAGCATGTTTGGCAAGCTGCAGCAAGCTTCGGGTTTGAACGACAGCGGTGCATTTCCTTACCTTCGCAGCCACCCTTTGACGACCGAACGCATGGCCGACATGCAGGCACGCCAACAGTTGAATGTGGTGGGACCCAAGCCTTTGCCGGACATGTCTCACGCCATGATGGCGGCCCGAGCCCGCGTGTTGTCGCAAAACAGTCCGGATGCCCTGAAGGCCTGGACTCAGGGGCCTGCATCCTTGACTGCAACTGCGTCGCCTGCAGATCAAGCGGCAGCCCTGTATGCGGCCTGTTTGTCCCATTTGTTGTTGCGTGATGGTGCGGCCACTCAGCGCAACTTGCAGGCCTTGGGCGCACTGCTTCAGTCGCAAAGGCACCTGCCTTCGCACGCGGCGGCTTTTCGGTGGTGGCGTTTGTTGCAGGCCGAGGTGGCGGAACGTCAAGACAACCCGGCTTTGGCGGCGCAGTTGTTGGCGCCTGAGGTGGGCATGCAAACCTGGCAGCGTCCCGAGCTGATGCTGCTGGCGCAGGTTTTGCAGCGTTTACCAGAACACGCTTGGGTGTCGACGGTCAAGACACAATTGCGCCAAGTGGTTCAGCAAACGCCACTGGATGCGCAAGCTTGGGACCGCTTGTCAGGTTTGTTGTCCGGTCAAGGGCAGGCCTTGGCTTCTTTACGGGCAGCCGGAGAGGCCCAAGCTGCCCGGCTCGATTGGTCAGGTGCCGTTGACCGTTTTCGGGCGGCACAAGAAGTGGCCCTGAAAGGCCGATTGCAGCCAGGGGAGCACATTGAAGCGTCGATTGTGGACGTTCGCTTGCGCTATGCCCGAGAGCGCTTGCGGGGGTTGCAAGCCCACGGGCGCTGAACACAGCCATTGGGGCTATGATCGCGCTCCCCACATCAGCTCCCCACCATGGCCGGCATCCACATCACCGACATCGAAGCTGCCATCAACCATTGGCGCAGCAAAAATCCTTCTGCGGACGGGGTGGCGCTGCCCCAAGAGTTGCGCGCCTTGGCCGAGGTGTATGGCCTGATGGTGTACCACCGGCAGGACTTGGCGGACGAGTTCAGCTTGCCCATGGCCGCTGCACAAGCCTGGCAAGACTGGTATGCCAGTACCCCCGATACGCCTTGTATTGCCATCTGTTCCACCAGCCAAGGTGATGAGACCTGCAAGGGCTGTGGGCGCAGTTTTGAAGAGGTGCAGATGTGGATCGAGTTGAGCCCGGGTGAAAAGCGTGCCATTTGGCGCCGCATCACCGTCGACGGGACTTCTTGGCGTTTCAACCGGTACGCCGAGCGGGCCGCTGAAGAGCGCCATTGGGCCAAGGTGGCGGCCGATGCCCAAGTGCCACTCGACTTGAAGCCCTGAGCTCAAGAGCAAACATCCACCACGCCAAGTCGAGTCAGCGGAATAAGCGCTTGTGCCCTGCCGGTGCAGGTGCTCACTCGGTGCCGGGCACGGTGCGTCTGACCACTTCGGCGTTGAAGCCGCGGCTGAGCAAAAAGCGCATTTGTTTGGCCCGCGCCTGCGGATCTTGCGGCGCACAGCCAAATTTTTTTTGCCAAACTTCTTGCGCCCTGCTCAGTTCGGAGTCTTTCAGGTCTGCCATGGCCTCGGCCACGGCTTCGCCACTCAAGCCTTTGGCGGCCAATTCTTGTTTGATGCGGGCGCTGCCCAATTTGCCTGAGCGGCGATTGACCACCGAGTCCACAGCCCGGCCGTCGTTGATGAAGTCCCGCGCTTGCAATTCGTCCAGCGCTTTGGCCAGTTCGCCGGGGACTTCCTCGTACTGTGACAGCTTGCGCTCCAGCTCTGAGCGCGAGTGTTCGCGCTGGCTCAAAAGCCGCAGGGCGCGGCCTTTGAGCGAAGGTTGGAGT
Source organism: Akkermansia muciniphila (assembly GCA_943331105.2). Taxonomy (GTDB): domain Bacteria; phylum Pseudomonadota; class Gammaproteobacteria; order Burkholderiales; family Burkholderiaceae_C; genus Limnohabitans_A. The sequence continues at coordinate 975 of CALQKH020000028.1, read as the reverse complement.
CCGGGCTTGTTCAAGGTCTCTCGCCGTTCAGTCGCCTTTGGGTTCGGCAATGGCCGACTCCAACAAGCGGATGCCCAACGATTCGCGCACTTTGTTCTCGATCTCGCGGGCCAAGGCTGGGTTTTCACGCAAAAATTCGCGCGCGTTGTCCCGGCCTTGGCCGATTTTTTCGCCCTGGTAGGCGTACCAAGCACCCGATTTGTCGACGATCTTGGCGGTCACCCCCATGTCGATGACCTCGCCTTCGCGGCTGATGCCCTCGCCAAACAGGATGTCGAACTCGGCCGTTTTGAAGGGTGGGGCGACTTTGTTTTTGACCACCTTGACCTTGGTCTCGTTGCCGATGGCGTCGTCACCCTTTTTGATGGTCCCGGTGCGGCGGATATCGAGGCGCACAGAGGCGTAGAACTTGAGCGCGTTACCGCCTGTGGTGGTTTCGGGGCTGCCGAACATCACGCCGATCTTCATGCGGATTTGGTTGATGAAGATCACGGTGCAATTGGTCTTCTTGATGGTGGCGGTCAATTTGCGCAGGGCTTGGCTCATCAAGCGTGCTTGCAAGCCGGGCAGGCTGTCGCCCATATCGCCTTCAATTTCGGCCTTGGGGGTCAAGGCGGCCACCGAGTCGATGACAACCAGGTCCACTGCGCCGGAACGCACCAGGCTGTCTACGATTTCCAGGGCTTGCTCGCCGGTGTCGGGCTGGCTGACCAGCAGCTCTTGCAGGTTGACGCCCAGGTTTTGGGCGTATTGCACGTCCAGCGCGTGCTCGGCATCGACAAAGGCGCAGGTGCCGCCCAAGCGCTGCATTTCGGATATGACTTGCAAGGTGAGGGTGGTTTTGCCAGAAGACTCAGGGCCGTAGATCTCGATCACGCGGCCACGGGGCAGACCGCCCACGCCCAGAGCGATGTCCAGACCCAAAGAGCCGGTGGACACGACTTGGATGTCGGCGATCACTTCGCCTTCACCCAG
>CALQKH020000027.1 GCA_943331105.2 Akkermansia muciniphila | reverse complement strand
AAGAGATGACCTCAAAACCGTTGGTCAAGCGCACTTTGGCAACTTTACGCAGAGCGGAGTTAGGCTTTTTAGGCGTTGTGGTGTACACACGGGTGCAGACACCACGACGCTGTGGAGAGTTTTGCATCGCAGGGCTTTTGGACTTGATCGTTTCGACCTCGCGCCCCTGACGCACCAATTGATTGATGGTTGGCATTGTTTGTAACGTCCCTAAACGTTGAATTTTGACAAAAGAAACTTCCCCGCCCCAAAAGCGGAAAAGCCCGCCAGTATAACCGCACAGCGAACTATGGGCAAGTTATCCACAATCTGACACCTGATGCACACGCAAGGCTTATTTGATCCACAAGCGCACCGAACCCCAGGCGCGCCCAAAAATGCCCGCCTGCTCGACCGGCTCAAGCACCGTCAAAGGCAGCTCTAACAAGGGCCTGTCGCCCTGCAGCACCTTGAGACTGCCCACAGATTGGCCTTTGACAAATGGTGCGATCAAGGGATCGGGGCGAACCACCTGGGTTTTCAATTGGGCCGCAGTGCCCGATGGCACCGCCACGATCAAGGGGCGGTCTGATCCGAGTTTGACCACCGCTTGTTTGCCTTTCCAGACCAGGGGCGTGACCACGGCTTGGTTGGCGTCGAACAACTTCACCGCATCAAAGGCTGCATAACCCCAATTGAGCAGCTTTTGGCTTTCGTTGGCACGAGAATTTTCACTTTCAGCGCCCAAAACCACGCTCAGCAAGCGGCGCGTGCCCACATTGGGGAACTCGCGCTTGGCCGAAGCCACCAAACAGTAACCCGCCGCTTGGGTGTGGCCAGTTTTAAGTCCGTCCACGGTAGGGTCTCTGAACAACAGCAAATTCCGGTTGCTGTCATTGGCGGCGGGGGTGCCTGAATAACGGTACTTTTTGATGGCGTAGTAAGGCACGTAGTCAGGAAAGTCACGCATCAAGCGGGTAGCGAGCACAGCCAAGTCTCGGGCGGTCGTGGTGTGGCCAGGGGCGGTCAAACCCTCTGGGTTTTTGTAGGCGGTGTTGTTCATGCCCAAAATTCGGGCCTGGTCGTTCATCAGCTGGACAAAGCGCTCCACACTGCCCGCCACCCCTTCGGCCAAAGCCACAGTGGCGTCATTGCCCGATTGCACGATCATGCCTTTGATCAAATCCTCGACGGGCACTTGCATCTTGGGGTCAATGAACATGCGCGAACCGGGCATCTTCCAGGCCCGCTCCGAGACGGGCAATGTTTGCTGAAGGTTCAGCTTGCGGGATTTGAGGGCATCGAAGACCAAATAAGCCGTCATCAGCTTGGTCAAAGACGCCGGCTCGACAGTCATGTCAGGGTCTTTGGCGGCCAGCACTTGGTTGGCTGTCAAATCCATCAGCAAATAAGCCTTCGCGGCCAACTCGGGCGGCTGGGGCATTTGGGCTTGGGCTGCCCAAGAAAAGGTCAGGCAAAAACAGCTGACCAAGATTTTGAAGAAAGTGTTCATTGCGGATAAATCATGAAAAATCGACCCGCCGTGGGTGACGCCGGATGGGCGCCGTCAACGGGGGGCAGCAAAAAAGGAAGTCAGCGCCCAGCAGGTCAAGCCACTCAGGCCTTCAGATGACGAATCACCAAGGATTTAAGCAAAGGCAATTGTCCGTGAAAGAAATGCTCACCCCCCGGAATCACGGTGATTGGCAGGGATTGGGGCCGCGCCCAATCCATCACGCTGGCCAGTGGCACTGTGTCGTCTTGCTCACCATGCACCACCAAGCAACGCTCATGAAGCGCTTGAGGCACTGGCGCCACCTCAAAACGCGCAGCCGCTGTGCCCACCAGCACCAAGGCATGCGGCAAACGCGTCTCGCCCAGCGCCTGCACCACACGGGTGGTGACAAAGGCCCCGAAAGAAAACCCTGCCAAGGCCACAGGCCCGTCTGGGGCCAACTGCTCAATGACACGCTGCATGTCCAAGGCCTCGCCCCGCCCTTCGTCGTAAGTGCCCGCACTTGCGCCCACCCCCCTGAAATTGAAACGCACAGCACGCCAGCCACATTGCACAAAAGCACGCGCCAAGGTTTGCACCACCTTGTTGTGCATGGTGCCGCCAAACAAGGGGTGAGGGTGGGCGATCACTGCCGTGCCCAGCACCACACCTTCTAAGGGCGCATCCAAAAGCGCCTCCAAGCTGCCCGCTTCGCCTTGCAAGGTCAGGGTTTGGGTGGCCTGGTTCATCAGCGTCCCAAGTGCTCGGGGGTCACAAGGCGCTCGACCACCTGACCGTTCTTCAGGTGCGATTCGACGATCTCGTCAATGTCCGAGTGGTCAACATACGAATACCAGACCCCCTCGGGATAGACCACCGCCACCGGGCCACCCGCACATCGGTCAAGGCAACCGGCCTTGTTCACCCGCACGGCGCCGGGTCCGGCCAAGCCATGGGCTTTGACCTGGGCTTTGCAGTGGTCAAAAGCGGCCTGCGCATTGTGCTGGGCACAACAAGCTTCGTTGTTTTTGCGTTCATTGAGGCAAAAAAAGATGTGCCGCTTGAAATAGGGTGGGGTCTGGGGAGTGCTCATCTGGCAATTTTAGGCCTGCTGGGGTAGGCCTCACATTCAGGCCCGCCCAGCGGAAGGAGACATGGACAATCTTCGCACCAAGTAAACCAGCAGGGCAAAAGGCCACGACCAACCCAACCACTGGATCAGGCCATAAAAACGGATGAAGCGCCCCTGCTCCCAGGTCTGCAAGGTCAATGGAAAGTAAGCGTCTGCCGATGCTGTGTTGAGCAAACTCAACTGCAGCACCAGTGCAGCCAGGGCCAGCACCCAGCTCAAGCGTGGCGAAGCCCAAGACAAGCCCAAAGCGACGGCCACGGCCACAGCAAGCCCTTGGATAACTTCGGAACTGACCCAGCCCCAAGCGTGCACCGGCCCGTAGGTCAAGGCCGCCGATAAAGCACTGGCCAGCAAGCCCACGGCCATACACAAGCCGGCCAAAACCCAGCGCTGACTGCTGCGTTGCACCACGCCATACGCCAGCAAGCAAGGCAGCAGCAAACCCAGGGCTACACACACTGACTCGGTCATCGGCAACATGGGCTGGAGCTCCACCTCGCGCACAGGCCAAGACTCCAGCCAAGGCGTGTCTTGTAGAAGCTGAATCCAAGTACCCTCCAAACGCTCCAACACCTGACCCAAGCCAAAAGGCACCGCGGCCGGGAACATCAAGGCCAAGGGCCACACCGCCAACAAAGCCAAAGCGCCACTGGCTTCGGTTTCAAACCAACGGTCTCTGAACCGGTTCCAGTGGTCCATCAAGCCGACCCAAACCAAGCAACGGGCCACCACCGCACCCGCCCAAGCCCCGCCAATGTTCAAGGCCGTGTCCACGTTAGAGGGCACCCGAATGGGCAAAAACATCTGCAGCGACTCGAGCGTCAACGACAGGAAGCCAGCAAAAAAAGTGGCCGCCACCACAGCTGGCCAATGGGGACGCATGCGGCGCAAACTCAGCGCCAACAAAAAACCCAAGGGGGCATAGCCCAGCACATTGGACAGCACATCAAAACCGGTCCAATAGCGTGGCCATGAAGCGGTCAGAAAAGACCAGGAGAAAACCCCCTGGAATCTCCAGTTTTCAAACGGGTAGAGGCTGGCGTAAACAATCAGAACTGCATAAACGCAGAACAAAGGCCAAGCGGCTGATGTGCGCCTTTTCATGCCGAGCCCATGGGACAGTCCCCCTTAAAAGGGTTTGACCACCACCAAAATGACCGCGGCCACCATCAGGAGCACCGGGGCTTCGTTGTACCAGCGGTACCAGACATGGCTGCGCTGAGACTGACCGTTTTCCAATTGGCGCAGCAAGACGCCACAACTGTGGTGGTACCCCAAGAGCGCCAACACGATCAGCAATTTGGCATGCATCCAACCCTGGCCACCACCCAGGCCAATGCCGTAATACAGCCAAAGCCACAAGCCCAGTGCCAAGGCGGGCACCGCCAAAATGGTCATGAAGCGGTACAACTTGCGCGACATCAAGAGCAACCGATCCCTTTCAGCCACCGAGCCCGGCTCCACCATCGCCAAATTGACAAAGATTCTGGGCAGGTAAAACAGGCCGGCAAACCAGCTGGCGATGAAAACGATGTGAAGGGCTTTGATCCAGAGCATGGCTCAAGTGTAGTCAGAGATGGCTGGCGCCGCACACTCCGGGCGAGCAGGCAAAAAAAACCCCCGGCCAGAGGCCGAGGGTGGGAAACCTGTCGGCGTTACCGCGTCCAGGCCCCGCTCAGGGAGGTAAAGCGGGAGGCAGCAAGCTGCCCGGGGTCAATTTATCAAATATCAAAACCGTTAACAAGCCTGAATTTTGTTTTTAGTGGTGATTTTGATGTTTATGACACAAACATGATGCCCTGTCGGCGATCTTGTTGCCTGAGCGACTGAACACGTCCGCCAGGCTTTGGCATCGGCAGGGACTTCAGGCACAATTTTGAACATGAACCCAGTTGCCACCTTCCCCGCCAATCGCCCACGCCGTCTTCGCCGTGATGAATTCACCCGCAACTTGGTGCGCGAACACCAGGTCACGCCGCACGACCTGATCTACCCGGTGTTTGTGCTGGACGGCCACAATCAGCGCCAGGAAGTGGCCTCGATGCCCGGCGTTGAGCGCCTGAGCCTGGACCTGCTTCTGCCCGTGGCCGAAGACTGCGTCAAGCTTGGTATCCCGGTCATGGCGCTGTTCCCAGTGATCGACGCCAGCCTGAAGGACCCAACTGGCAGCGAAGCCATGAACCCCAACGGCCTGGTGCCACGGGTGGTGCGCGAGTTGAAAAAGCGCTTCCCCGAACTGGGCGTGATGACCGACGTGGCGCTGGACCCCTTCACCAGCCACGGCCAGGATGGCCTGCTGGACGATACCGGCTACATCCTGAACGACGAAACCACCGCCGTGCTGGTGCAGCAGGCCTTGACCCAGGCCGAGGCTGGCGTGGACATGGTGGCACCCAGCGACATGATGGACGGGCGCATCGGCGCGATCCGCCAAGCGCTCGAAGCCCGAGGCTTGATCCACACCCGGATCATGGCCTACAGCGCCAAGTACGCCAGCGCCTTTTATGGCCCCTTCCGCGACGCGGTGGGTTCGGCGGGCAACTTGGGCAAGAGCAACAAGAAGGTCTACCAGATGGACCCTGGCAACAGCGACGAAGCCCTGCGCGAAGTGGCCATGGACTTGGCCGAGGGAGCAGACATGGTCATGGTCAAACCCGGCATGCCGTACCTGGACATCGTGCGCCGGGTCAAAGACGAATTCAAAGTGCCCACTTTTGCCTACCAAGTGTCGGGGGAGTACGCCATGCTCAAAGCGGCGGCACAAAACGGCTGGCTGGACCACGATTTGGTCATGATGGAAAGCCTGCTGGCCTTCAAGCGTGCCGGTGCCGACGGCGTATTGACTTACTTCGCACGCGACGCTGCACGCTGGATTGCGGCCCGTTGAGCCAAGCCAGCCCGTCTGAAAACGTGCCCGGCATGCGGGCATTCAGCATCAGCGACGGCCAGGTTCAAGCTTTATCAGCGGAGACCTCGCTGTCCGCTTTGCCCAGCGCTTTGCCCGAACAAGGCTTCGTCTGGCTGGCGTTCTCGAGAACGCAATTTGAACGCCAATTGCCAGAGGTCCAGGCTTGCCTGCAGCAACTGACCGACCACAGCTTGGTTGACTTGCATGTATCCGACCTGTTGAGCAGCCAGTTACCTTCCCGCTACGACTACACCTCGCACTACGACCTGTTGGTCTTTCGACGCTTGGCGCCGCAATCGGTAAGTCCCAGTCGGACGAATGCCGACCGCCCAGGCCTCCCCCGCAGCAAGCGGCCCGGCCCCCCGATTCTTCAACGCATCGACACCAGCCCGGTGGGCTTTGCGGTGTTTGACCGCTTACTGCTGAGCGTGCACCCCGACGACTGCGCCGTTCGAGACGCTTATGCCAGCCGCTTGCTGGCCGCCACAGCTTTTCAAGCGAACAGCCAAGACCCACGATCTGCAGGAGCGCGTGGCATCCCTTTCAGCTCGGCCGACATGATGCTGCGCATCGTCAGCCAGATGGTAGATGCCTATTTGGATTTGCGTCGGGAACTCAGCCGCCAATTGGACCATTGGCAAACCGAATTGATTCAGCCCAAAACTCGGTTTCGACGTTGGGACGCCTTGCTGCAGGCCCGCTTGGCTTTGCACCAGCTGGAAGACCTGTGCGACGACCAGCACACCGCCATGCTCAGCTGGAACGAAACCCTGGACGACTGGGTAGTCAGCGACGAACCGGCCGCGCTGCGCGAACACGAGTTACTGAAATTGCGCTGCCGTGACGTGCTGGAACACATCGACCGGGTGATGCACCATGTTCGCCGCCTGGAACACAACACCGAAACCGCCGTGCAAATGCATTTCAACGCACAAGGCAACCGCACCAACGACATCATGCGCACGCTGACGGTGCTGACGGCCATCTTCCTGCCGCTGAACCTGATCACCGGGGTGTTCGGCATGAACTTCGACGCCCTGCCCCTGAT
>CALQKH020000026.1 GCA_943331105.2 Akkermansia muciniphila | reverse complement strand
TCGGTGGCGAAGTCGACGTTGGTGGCCAGGCCCATGAAGCTGCCGGCTTTGGCGCGTGTGGCGCAGTACTCGGGCAGGTAGCGTCCGGCCTGGCGCATGAGCCAGACGGGGGTGTGGTCGGTGGCCTGGCGCAGGCAGGCGCGCAGGAAGCTGTCGTTTTGGAGGGGGGCGAATGAGCTCATCCCCTTATTGTGGCAGGCCGCGATCGGGGTTTGACGGTGTCGCTTGAGGGCCGATTTGCAGGCTCAACGCGCCGCCAGCCCCTGCAAAGCATTTTGCACTTCAGTCACGCTGGGCAGCTCTGAAAGCAACAGGGGCGCACGGCCTGGGGCGTACAGCGCATAGACCGGCACACCGCTGCGGCCCAGTGCCGTCAGGGCTTGGGTGATGGCCGGGTCGCGGCGGGTCCAGTCGGCCCGCATGAGCACCACTTGGCGTGCGGCAAAGTCGGCCAGCACTTGGGCATCGGCCAAGGTGGTTTTCTTGTTGTATTGGCAGGTCACGCACCATGCGGCCGTGAAGTCTACAAACACCGGGCGACCTGCAGCCCGGTGGGCTTGCAAAGCGGCTTCAGACCAAGCTTGCCATAGGGGTGCGTTGGCTGTGCCGCTCCCGGAAGCTTGGCCAGTAGGGGTTGCGCTGGCGCTGGCCACCGGTTCTGCCGGTGCTTCGCGCAAAGCCTGTGGCAACCAACTGCGGCCCAGCCAAAGCAAAGTGACCAGGGCCAAACCGCTCAAAACCCAACGCGTGCGACCGCTCAGGCCTAAGGCCCACACCAGCCAAGCCACGTTGAGCAACAAGGCCAAAAGGCCACTGGCCGCGTCGATGTCGGTTTGCTGGCCCAGGACCCAAAGCAGCCAGATGACGGTGGCGAACATTGGGAACGCCATGGCTTGGCGGAAAGTCACCATCCAGGTCCCCGGGCGCGGCAAGGCGCGGGCGATGCCCGGCCACCAGCTCGCCGCCAGATAGGGCAAAGCCATGCCGACGCCCATGGCGGCGAAGACCATGAGTGCCTGCCAAACGGGCAGCGCAATGGCCAAGCCCAAGGATGCCCCCATGAAGGGCGCGGTGCACGGCGAGGCAACGGCAACGGCCAGTACGCCCGACAAACCGGCGTTCACCGTCGGGTGGCGGCTTTGCAGTGTGGCCAAGCGGCTGGGCAGCATTTGCCCAAACTCAAACACACCGGCCAGGTTCAGGCCCAGCAGGGTGAACAGGAGCGCCAAGCCCGCCACCACGGGTGGCGATTGCAATTGAAACCCCCAGCCCAATTGCTCGCCAGCTGCCCGCAAAACCAGCATCAAGCCGCCCAGCAGCAGGAAAGACAGCACCACACCCACGGTGTAGGCCAGGCCCGCTGCACGGTGTTGGGTCTGCAAGGTGTTCGCTTGCGCAAAGCCCAGGACCTTGATGGCCAGGATGGGGAACACGCAAGGCATAAGGTTGAGCAGCAAGCCGCCGGCCAGTGCGCCCAAAATGGCCAGGGCCAAGCCCATAGTGGTGGTGGAGGCCGCTGGTTTTTCTGCAAGCCGGGCATTTTCGGCCAGCGCCTTGGCAAGGGCCGGCGAGATTTCGGCGGGGGCGGCTTGTGTCAGTGCGGGCCAAGTGCCTGCTAACGGCGTTTCAAGCTCAAAAGCCGGTGCTTTGGGGGACGACTCTGGCCCGGCAGCGACCACCCAGCGCATGCTTTGTGGGCTGTCACCACGTTCCTCAGACACCGGGATTTGCGCGCTCCAGACAGTGCCTTGCCATTTTTGTGTCCAGTCTTTGCCTTGCACGGCTGCGTTGTGCACCACATGGGGCGTGACCGGGAAGGCGCTGAGCGTCTGGCCGCGCCAGTTGGCGGGCAGACCTTGCACTTCTAAGCGCAGGTTTTTGCCGTCGTTCGACAAGGTGGTCTGCCCAGCCATGGCCTCAGGCCCTGCAGGCTGCTGCTGAGCGATTTTTTGAGGGCTTTGGCTGCGGGTTTTTTCAAACAAGGCCGCATGTGGCGTTTGTGCGGTGGCAGAGCTCAGATTCAGGGTCAATTGCCCCTCTTGTGGGATACATTCTTTGCGGCATACCAGCCAATCGGCTTGCAACTGCACGGTCAAGGGGGTGTTGGCTGGAAATTTGAAATCCGATGACACCGTGATCGGAACGGTCAAAAGCAAACGGCCTTCGTAGCCATAGTTGGCCAAGGTGCCAATCGGGAACTTTTTGGGCAAAGGCCAGACGATGTCACCCGCTTGCAAACCAGCGGGCAATTGCCATTGGAGGCGCGTGGGCAAGCCCGAATCGCCTGGGTTTTGCCAGTAGGTGTGCCAATCGGGCTGGTGCTCGATTTGCAGGCCGAGCCAAAACGTCTGGCCAGCTTGAATGCCTTGGGGGGCGTGCACCAGCAATTCGGCCCGCACCTGTTCAGTACTCACCACTGGGCGCGCACCCGACAACAAAACACGGCTGCCAGAAGAGCTGGAGACGGCCGAAGTACCCGATACCGCGGGTTGGGATGAAAACAGCGCACCACTTTGAGCCCAGCTTTGCGCAGGCCATGCCATCAAGACGCTGATGCAGGCAAGGGCCCAAACAGCAGTCCAAGCCTGCAAGCGGGTCCATTCACGAGACATCATGGAAACTTTCACAACAATCCTTCATGGGTGTCCCCACATTTCAAGCGGGGCGCTCTGGGAGAGGCACTTTACACGCCTCGGCTCTATTAAGATGCCAAGGATGCAAAACCCCTCGCGTTATTGGTCCGACTGGGCCACCACCGATTTTCAGACTTTGGCGCTGGACCGCGTTATGGCTGTTCTGCCTGTGGCCGCCACCGAGCAGCACGGTCCCCACTTGCCATTATCGGTAGACACCGATTTGGTGAACGGCGTGGTGACGGCTTGCCTGCCTCACTTGCCCGCCGATTTGCCCGCTTTGTTTTTGCCCACCCAAAACGTCGGTTTGAGCCCTGAGCATGCACGTTTTGTGGGTACTTTGACACTCAAGGCTGAGACCGTGATCCGTTTGTGGACCGACATTGGCGAATCGGTGGCCGCCAGCGGCGTGAAAAAACTGGTACTGCTCAACGCGCACGGCGGACAAGTGAGTGTGATGGACATCGTGGCGCGCGACCTGCGCTCTCGGTTGGGCATGCTGGTGTACAGCGTGAGTTGGTTCAATTTGCCTTTGCGCGATGCTCAAGGCGGCGATGTGAACGCGATGTTCAGCGCCGAGGAGCACCGCTTTGGTGTGCACGCAGGGGACACCGAAACGTCGATGATGCTGGCGTTGCGCCCCAGCACGGTACGCATGGACCAGGCGCAAAACTTCCGCTCCACCGCGCAAGACCGCGCCGAGCGGTTCGCGATTTTGGGCAATGGTAAAAGCGCCAAGCTGGGTTGGCAAATGCAGGACTACAACCGCCATGGCGCTGCGGGCAATGCGGCTGCGGCCACGCCAACCAAGGGCCAAGCACTGCTGGACGCTTCAGGCCGCGCTTTGGCGCAGTTGTTGACCGAAATCGACCAATTGCCCCCGACCACTTTGAGCGAACAAATCGGCTGAGCCTTGTTGAGGGGGGTCGAGTCGGCTTGTTCGACGGGGTTGAATCCGGTGCAGGGCTTCAAAAAGTCGGCAACACCAATTGGCAGTCATCTCGGCTCACGCTTCGCGGGTGCTCGCGTGTGGCGTCGATGCACCCGCCTTCGGCATAAACACCTTGAGGGTCGCGCATGCGTACCATGCGCTCCAGCACCTGCTGCCGGGCTTGGGGGTCGCGCTCGGTTTGGGCCACATGCTGTTCGACCACCGACTCATCCATGAACAATTGCCCTTGGCTGTCCACCATGGCGCCGTGTCGCCAGTGAAAGATCTCAATCGCTTTCGACTCCAAGGTAAAAGGCCGATCGCGCTGCCAAAAGTTGCTGAACAGGCCACCGCCCATGTAGATCACCCATGAGCCTTCGTAACCCTCGATGTCGGACGAGCGTTCATCGGGATTGCGAAACCAAAGCCGATCGCCAGGCACATAAAACCGGCTGGGCAAGGGCGCGGTCATGCTGCCGTATTCGATCAAAAAAACATCGTGGAATTGTCCGGACCGAACCGCGTGCCGTTCGTTGAGTCGCTGCAAATCGGCCAGCAAGGCGGGGTGGTGGGCCGCCAATTCTTGGGCGATGCCCAAAAGAATCACGTATTCGGTGGCGCGGTAGCAAGAAAAATCGTACAGCTTGCCAGTGGCTTCGGGCTGGGTGGCGGCCACCAAGGCGGCGATCAGCGGTCGGCCAGGTTTCAGGATGAAGCCAGGGCCCTCTTCGTAGTGCCAGTCCGCTTCTGGGCGTTCGGCCGCTTCAGTTTTGAACGCCAGCGCAGTTTTGCGAGCGGCCAGCACCATGTTGCGCCTGACCCTGACATGGGACTGCAGCGCCGCCAGGTTGGCAAAGCTGAAGAGGTGAGGCGAGCCCAGCAGAGCCACGGTAATCTCACGCTCCACCGTCCAGTTTGATGGGTCATCTTGGGTCTGGCTGAGCCTTTGGTGCAAACCCAGTGTGTCGTGGTCTGGCATGAGTTGCGCAAGGGCATTGGGCTGCAAGGTGCATTGCACCGTCAGGTCTCCCTCTGGATGGTCAAGCCTGACCTTTTGTGTCCAAATGTGGAGTTCAAAACCACTTAACCAAGCGGTCAGGTCCAGTGCCAAAAGAGCGGCTTCGTTCGGAGTCTTGGCCCTGAGTGCGATACCCCCTTGGGCATGTCCAGGATCTGACCTGGTGGGAGAAAGATTCATCCTTTGATTTTGCCCCTGAGTTTTTGAGGCCATGCCTAGGGATTACGCGCAAAGGAGGAACGGCCGTGAGCTCACTCAGGCAAAAGTGATCCAGTCCTTGTGTGCGTCGCTGTCCAGGTGCGGCAAGGTGTTGTAGGTCAGCAGCATGTGGCGCTTGGGGTTGAACACGAACTCCGTCAGCGCCGTGTTACGGATGCGCAGATTCAGCTCGATGGTGGTCTCAGGCGGGGTGCCCAGCACGCGGCCCACGGCTGTTGAGATGGGTCCGCCGCTGGAGACGATCATCACGTCGCCGGTGTGTTTGTGCCGCACATGGTCAAGCGCAGCCTCGATGCCGCCGACAAAGTCGGCGTAGCTGGGCATGCCGCGCGGCTGGGTGCGGCCGGCCATCCAGGCCTGCAAAGCGTCGCGCAGCAGCCTGAAATGATGGCGGTACAGCTCGGGCGTGTCGGGCTTGGCCAGTGGCTCGGGGTGGATGGACTCGATCAGCGCGTGGCTGTCGTATTCGTTCAGGCCCGGCCACACAGCCGGGGTGTGGGGCAAGCCCGCACCCTCGGCAATGCCTTCCCAGGTTTGGCGGTGGCGCTTCAAGCTGCCCATCATCACGGCCTCGATGGGCTTGTCTTGCAGTTTGGGCCGCAGGTATTCACCCAAGCGCACGGCCTGCTGGCGGCCCAGCGGGCTGAGTTGATCGTAGTCATCGGCCCCAAAAGAGGCTTGTCCGTGGCGGACCAAATAGAGTGTTCCCATTGACTGCAATTGTGCGCAGCCCGGGCGCTTGCGCCTGTCGCTGGGGTGATCAGAGGGTGACGGCGCCCTGGATGCAGCCGACCACATCGCCGCCCACCCAGACTTGGCTTTGTGCGTCTTTGGAGAGGAATACTTGGCCCGCACGGCCCAGCACCGTGCCCTGGCGGGCGCTGTAGCGGTCGGGCATGTGGCCATCGGCCATCAGCCACTGGGCCAGCGACGCGTTCAGGCTGCCGGTGACCGGGTCTTCGGCCACGCCCACGGGAGCGGCGAAGGCGCGCACTTCCAGTTCGGTCGGGTCGTTGGTCATGCGGGTGGACGGTGCAAAGGCGCGGGCTTCGCGGTTGGCACGGCGGATCAGCCCACCTTCTGGGGCTTGCCGCTTGGCGGCTACGCCGACTTTGGTGCCCAGCTTTTTCAAAGCCGCATGGTCAGGGGTCAGGGCCAGCACCGTCTCCACATCATGGAGCAGCATGCCCAGCCAGTGCGGGCCGTTGTTCAGGTGTTGCGAGGCAATGACTTCTGACGCATCCAGCCCCAATGCCGCCAGCACCGGCGCGAGTTCTTCGGCCGAGAGGTCTGAGCGGTTCAATGGCGGCGCCGCAAAGGCCCAGCGCTCGTGCTGCTGCTTGAGGGTCACCAAACCCACGCCACACTCTTGCACCAGCACACCGGCTTGTCGTGGCGTGTTGCCTGCATTCAACCAAGCGTGGGCCGTGCCCAGGGTGGGGTGGCCTGCAAAGGGCAACTCGGCCCCGGGCGTGAAGATCCGCACCCGGTAGTCAGCGCTGCCTGCCGCCCCTTCGGTCGTGGGCGGCAGCACAAAGGTGGTTTCGCTCAGCTGCGTCCAGGCGGCAAAGATTTGCATTTGTGCATCGCTCAGCCCCGTGCCATCGAGCACCACGGCCAGCGGGTTGCCCAGAAAGGCGGTGTCGGTGAAGACGTCGACTTGTTGATAGGCACGGGTTTTCATGGCGATATTCGGTCAGCGTGGGTTCAGAGCGATTCACGTATCGCTGCGGCCAGTGCTGCCATGCCGGTATTGATCTGGTCTACGGTGGCGGTCACGAAGGACAGGCGCAGCGTGCTTTCGCTGGCGTCTTGGGCATAGAAGGCCGAGCCCGGTACAAAGGCCACCCCTTTTTCAACGGCTTTGTCCAGCAGCGGGATGGCTTTCATGCCCTGGGGCAGTTGCACCCACAAGAACATGCCGCCCACTGGGCGGTTCCACGAGAGTCCCAAGCCCACCATTTCACGGTCGAGTGCGGCCAGCATGGCCTCGCATTGCTGTTTGTACAAGGCGCGGATGGTTGGCACATGGCGGTCAATGAAGCCGTCTTTGAGCACTTCGGCCACCACGCGCTGGTTGAAGCTGGGCGTGTGCAAGTCTGCCGCTTGTTTGGCTTGAAGCAACTTGGGGTAGAGCGCTTTGGGTGCCACCACATAACCCAAGCGCAGGCCGGGGGCGAGGATTTTGGAGAACGAGCCGAGGTATACGCTGCCCTCAGGATGGCGCGCGCTGAGTGAGGGCGCGGGGGGCGTGTCAAACCACAGGTCGCCGTAAGGGTTGTCTTCGATGATCGGCAGGCCCGTGTCGATGGCCACCTGCGCCACGGCGGCGCGGCGTTCTTCGGTCATGGTGCGGCCGGTGGGGTTCTGGAAGTTGGGCAGCAGGTACACAAAGCGGGCTTTGTCTGCACCCGTACCCACTTTGGCGCGCAGGTCGGCGGCATCCACACCGTGCTCGTCGCTGTCCACACCCGCGGCCACAGGCTCCATCGGGGTGAAGGCCTGCAGTGCGCCCAGATAAGTGGGCGTCTCCACCAAAATGCGGCTGCCTGCGTCGATCAGGATTTTGGCCACCAGGTCCAGGCCTTGCTGGCTGCCGGTGGTGATCAGCACCTGGTCGGGACTGACTTTCATGCCTTGCTTGAGCAGGTCTTGCGCGACCCATTCGCGCAAGGGGGCGTAGCCTTCGCTGGCTGCGTATTGCAGGGCGGCTTTGCCGTCATCTCTCAGCACGCGCTCGCTGGCTTCGCGCATGGCGTCGATCGGGAAGGTCAGCGGCGATGGCAGACCGCCCGCAAAGCTGATGATGCCGGGCTTTTCAGTCACTTTCAAGATCTCGCGGATCACCGAGGGGTTCATTTTTTCGGCACGTCGGGCCAGCGTCCAGTTCATTCTTTGCTCCAATGTTTGTGTTTATCGGGTGACTGGTGTGTTGGCCATGCGCCGCCCCATGAAGACGGTGAGCACGACCAGCAAGGCAAAGCCCAGTGTCATCGCATCCAGCGATTCTCCCAGCAAAGGGACAGCGGCCAGAATGCTGATGAAGGGCTGCAGCAATTGCAGCTGACTCACACGCAGCGGGCCGCCCAGAGACAGGCCGCGAAACCAGGCGAAAAACCCGGCCCACATGGAGAACACCCCGACGTACAAAAGAGCCAGCCACGCGGTGGAGGCGATCGGCTGTGTGGGCCAGGTCAGCCAGGCACCTGGCAATGTGATGGGCAAGGCCATGACGCAAACCCAGCTGATGACTTTTTCAGCGCCCAAGCTGGCGGTGACTTTGGCTCCGGCCACATAGCCCAGCGATGCGGCGACCACCGCGCCGAGCAGCAAAGTGTCGGCCCAGGTCAGGCCAAAGCCATGCCCCATTTGCATGGCCCGCAGCACGCTGTAAACCGCAACCAAGCTGCTACCCAGTGCTGCGAACACCCAAAAGCCCAAGCGTGCTCTCTGGTGCATGAGCCAAGCCGCTGCTGCGGCGGTGGCCAGGGGCAACAAGGCAGTGATGACGGCCGCGTGGCTGGCGGTGACGTGACGCAAGGCCCAGCCCAGCAGGAGCGGGTAGCCGATCACATTGCCTGCCAGTGACAAATACAAAGGCCCACGTTGCTCGGCCAATGGCCAAGGCGTTCGCACAGCCAAGAGGTAAGCCGCCGACAACACGCCAGCCAGCGCTGCCCGCCCCCAAGTGACAAACCAAGGCGACAGTTGCGGCGCATCTGCCGTGCCGGTGGCCAGGCGCGTCATGGGCAATGTGAGCGCAAAGATCACCACACCCAGCAGCCCGAGCCACAGGCCTTGATTTTGAGCTTTTATGGTTTGCATGGGCGCGCCTTCATACGCCTGTGGCGCGCAAACCATTGAGCAGCCAGATCACGGTGGCTAGGAGCGCCATGGCCATGCAGCGGTTGAACACCAGCAGGCGTCGCCCGTGTGCCAGCCAGTGGCGCAGCATGGAGCCCGCGACTGCATAGGTCAGGTTGCTCACAAAACCGTAGGCCACCATGATGGGCAGCAGCACCAGCGTGCGTGCCGTGGCGTCTTCGCGCCCAGCCACCCACCCGGCGACGATGGCGAGCGCCAGCATCCACGCCTTGATGTTGAGAAACTGAAGGCCCACGCCCTGCACAAAACCGACTTGCAGCTTGGCGCTGTCGGCTTGTTGCAAGCTGCCGCTGGCCCACAAACGCGAGGCCAGCCACAGCAAATAAGCATTGCCCAGCACCACGATGCCCCAGCGCAAAGGTGGGAAAGCCACCACCAAACCGCCCAAGCCCGTGGCGCATAAGGTGAACAAGATGCCCCAGCCCACCGGCACCGCACACACAAACCGCATGGCCCGACGCAGGCCGTGGTTGGCAGCCATGGCGGTGGACAAGGTGGTGTTGGGCCCGGGCGTGAAGCTGCTCACGGTGACCAACACCAACAAGGCGCTGAGTTCTGTGGGGGTCATGTTTTTGAATGTAGGGCCAAACGGCCACTTTTCAGGTCGCCGCTTCGACATAGAAAGTTGACTTCAGCGTGCCGACAGCATTTCCCAGCGCTCCATGGCCGCC
The DNA here is from genome assembly GCA_943331105.2 of Akkermansia muciniphila. GTDB lineage: Bacteria > Pseudomonadota > Gammaproteobacteria > Burkholderiales > Burkholderiaceae_C > Limnohabitans_A. The sequence goes on along the minus strand of CALQKH020000026.1, from coordinate 2,252 downwards.
AACAACAAATCGTCGATTTCGGCGTCGCGCTTGAACAGTTGCTGTGCCAAGCCCGGGTCGCGTTGGTAGATGCTGCCGTCCGCCAGTTGAGCGCGTGCATTGGCTTGCTCTTTTTCCAGCGCTTCGATCTTGGGGGGCAAATCGGCCAGCTCGCGCTGCTCTTTGTAGCTGAGTTTGCTGCGTGTGGGCACAACAGTGGGTTGAGCGCTGGCGCTCAACGAAGGGCTCAATGCTGTCGACGCGGTGGCGTTTGCAGCGCCGCTTTTTTGTGCGGCTTGGGCCCGAATGGTTTGAGCGCGTTGCGACTGGGTCAGCCAGTCTTGCACCGACCCTTCGTATTCACGCCAGAAGCCCGGCTGGTCCGGTGCGCTTTCGCAGGCGATGATGCCTGTGACCACGTTGTCCATGAAGGCGCGGTCGTGGCTGACCAGGAACACGGTGCCTTCGTAGGTTTGCAGCAGCTCTTCGAGCAGTTCCAGGGTTTCGATGTCCAAATCGTTGGTCGGTTCGTCCAGCACCAACACGTTGGCCGGACGTGCAAACAAACGCGCCAGCAGCAAGCGGTTGCGCTCGCCGCCGGACAGCGAACGCACGGGTGAGGTGCCGCGTGCGGGTGAGAACAGAAAGTCGCCCAGGTAGCTTTTGACGTGCTGGCGCTTGTTGCCGATTTCGATCCACTCGCTGCCAGGGCTGATGAAGTCCTCGAGCGTGGCATCCAAGTCCAGTGCGTCGCGCATCTGGTCAAAGTACGCCACTTCCATTTTGGTGCCACGGCGAACTTCGCCGCTGTCGGCCTCAAGCTCGCCCAATATCAGTTTAAGCAAGGTGGTTTTGCCCGCGCCGTTGGGACCCAGCAAGCCGATTTTGTCGCCGCGCAGCAAGGTGCCGGTGAACTTGTCAATGATGGTGCGCACGCTGCCGTCGGGTTGGGTGAAGCTTTTGCTCACGTCGGTCAGCTCGGCCACCAGTTTGCCGCTGGGCACGCCAGAGGCCACTTCCATCTTGACGTTGCCGACTTTTTCTCGGCGTGCCGCGCGCTCGCCACGGAGATTTTGCAGCCGTGTGATCCGGCTTTGACTGCGGGTGCGGCGGGCTTCCACGCCTTTGCGGATCCAGATTTCTTCTTGGGCAAGCAATTTGTCTGCCTTGGCCTGAATCACGGCCTCTTGAGCCAGTTGCTCTTCTTTTTGAATTTGGTAGGCCGCGTAGTTGCCAGGGTATGGTCGCAATTTGCCCCGGTCCAGCTCAATGATGCGGGTCGCAATGCGGTCCAAAAAGGCACGGTCATGGGTGATGGCAATGACGCTGCCCTTGAAGTCGATCAGCAAGTCTTCGAGCCAAGTGATGGCATTCAAGTCAAGGTGGTTGGTGGGCTCGTCTAACAGCAGAACGTCGGGTCGTGTGACCAGAGCTTGCGCCAATGCCACGCGCTTGCGCATGCCGCCAGACAAAGACTGAACAACCGCATTGGGGTCGAGTTTCAGGCGTTGCAGGGTTTCTTCCAGTCTTTGCTCCCAGCCCCAACCATCTCGTGACTCGATCAGTCCTTGTAAGGTATCCAGGTCGCCTCGGCTGTGCGTGTAATCGTCGATCCATTTCACGACTTCGGCCAAACCCTCACGCACAGACTCAAAAATGGTGTGCGCATCGTTCAACACAGGTTCCTGAGCCACGTAAGCGATGCGAACCCCTTGCTGCACATGCAAGTTACCGTCATCAGCACGCTCCATGCCCGACAGTATCTTTAGCAGGGAAGATTTGCCTGTGCCGTTGCGACCAATCAAGCCGATGCGTTCCGAGGTTTCCAAAGAAAAGTCGGTGTGATCAAGGAGGGCGACATGACCAAAAGCCAGAGACGCGTTCAGGAGTGTGAGTAATGCCATGGGCCCATTATCCCGGGGTGGCTGCAAAAATTAGAAGAAAAAATTCAAAAAGATGGTTGAGGGCCAAAAAACTGTGCCACAATGGAGGGCTTCGCTGCACACAAATCAGCTTTCGCAAGACAAGCGCATTCGGCAGTGAAGAAGTTTTTGAAAAGATTTGCGGATCGAAATAAATTTTCAAAAACTTGACGCAGGCTTAAAAACTGTGTCATAATTCAAGGCTTCGCTGATCGCAGCGTAGCAAGACGGGGTGATGATAATTGCCTTGGGTTCTTTAAAAATATACAGCCGATAAGCGTGGGCGTTTGATGGTGATTGCCAAGTTCTTCGGAACTTAGCTTTAATTAGCTAACAAACGCTCATGAAGTA
>CALQKH020000025.1 GCA_943331105.2 Akkermansia muciniphila | reverse complement strand
TTGCGCATTTTGGAGACGGAAATCATCTCCATGGCCTTGGTGATCTTCTTGGTGTTTTCCACCGATTTGATCTTGGTGCGTAGTTCCTTGCCCGATGCCATCAGAGGCTCCTTTTGATCAGGTGGAAATTAAGCAAAGCTTTTCTTGAACGCTGCGACAGCAGTGGTCAATTCGGCTTCGGCCTCTTTGTCCAAAGCTTTGGAGCTTTCAATTTTGGCCAACAACGCAGCGCACGAGTCTTTGAGGTAAGCATGCAAGCCGTGCTCGAATGCCAAGACTTTCTTGACATCGATGTCGTCCATGAAGCCTTTGTTGACCGCAAACAGGCTGGCACCCATCAAACTGATGGACAGCGGGGTGTACTGAGCTTGCTTGAGCAATTCGGTCACGCGGGCACCTCGGTCGAGCTGCTTGCGTGTGGACTCGTCCAGATCGGAAGCGAACTGCGCGAACGCAGCCAATTCACGGTACTGGGCCAAGTCGGTACGGATACCGCCGGACTGGCCTTTGATGATCTTGGTCTGAGCCGAGCTACCGACGCGCGACACCGAGATACCGGCGTTGATCGCTGGGCGGATACCGGCGTTGAACAACGAGGTTTCCAAGAAGATCTGACCGTCGGTGATCGAAATCACGTTGGTGGGCACGAAAGCAGACACGTCACCGGCTTGGGTTTCAATGATGGGCAGGGCCGTCAAAGAACCAGTTTTCCCAGTCACTGCACCCTTGGTGAAGGCTTCGACATAGTCGGCGTTCACGCGGGCTGCACGCTCGAGCAAGCGGCTGTGCAAATAGAAAACGTCGCCAGGGTAAGCTTCGCGGCCTGGTGGTCGACGCAGCAGCAACGAAACTTGACGATAAGCCACCGCTTGCTTGGACAGGTCGTCATAAACGATCAAAGCGTCTTCGCCACGGTCACGGAAGTATTCGCCCATGGTGCAGCCGGAGTAGGCCGACACGTACTGCATGGCAGCAGATTCAGAGGCAGATGCGGCTACGACAATGGTGTACTCCATCGCGCCAGCTTGTTCCAGTGCACGGACCACGTTTTTGATCGACGACGCTTTTTGGCCAATGGCGACGTAAACGCAGGTCATGTTCTGACCTTTTTGGTTGATGATGGCGTCGATCGCGACGGCAGTTTTGCCGGTCTGACGGTCACCAATGATCAATTCGCGCTGACCACGGCCCACGGGCACCATGGAGTCGATCGACTTCAGACCCGTTTGCATGGGCTGATCGACCGACTTACGTGCGATCACGCCAGGGGCGACTTTCTCGATCACGTCGGTCATTTTGGCGTTGATGGGGCCTTTGCCGTCAATCGGCTGACCCAAGGCGTTCACCACGCGGCCAATCAGCTCGGGGCCAACGGGCACTTCCAGAATGCGGCCGGTGCACTTGACCGTGTCGCCTTCGGAGATGTGCTCGTATTCGCCCAAGATCACGGCGCCCACCGAATCACGCTCGAGGTTCAGGGCCAAACCGTAAGTGGCGGCACCTTCAGCGGTGGCCGGGAATTCGAGCATTTCGCCCTGCATCACATCGGACAAACCGTGCACACGAACGATACCGTCGGTCACAGACACCACGGTGCCTTGGTTGCGGATATCGGCGCTGGCGGACAGCCCTTCAATGCGGCTCTTGATCAGTTCAGAAATTTCTGCGGGATTGAGTTGCATGACTCTTTCCTTCTTTCTTTAAATATGTCCGGTCTCAATCCGCATCAAGCGGTGAGGGCCGATTTCATTTGTTCCAGTCGGGCTTTGACAGAGGTGTCGAGCACCTCGTCACCCACCACCACACGAATGCCACCGATCAAGGTGACATCGAGCTCGACGCTCACATTGAGCTTGCGCGCAAAGCGTTTTTCGAGCGTGGACGACAAATCGGCCAAAGCCGAAGCGTCGATGGGAAATGCGCTGTAAACAACTGCATCAGCAGTGCCACCTTGCGCATTCAACAGTGCCCGGTACTGCTGCGCGACGACAGGCAGTGCACTGAGACGGCGGTTTTCGATCACCAGTTGCAGGAAATTCTTACCAGCCTCAGGCAGTGCTGTTCGAAGCACGCCAGAGATCAGCTCAAATGCCTGCTCATCGGACACTTTGGGGCTGTCGACAAACTGCTGCAATTGCGCGTTTTCCGCAACAGCGGCCAGTTCATCCAGCCAAGCGGCCGTGCCAGCAAGATCGGATGCCTGCGCTTTGAAAAGCGCTTCGGCATAAGGGCGGGCGATGGTAGCAAGTTCTGCCATGGTCTTCTCTGGCTGGAGCTTCTTACAGCTCGGTCTTGAGGCGGCTCAGCAGATCAGCGTGGACGCCAGCATTGACTTCCTTGCGGAGAATCTGCTCGGCGCCTTTCACGGCCAAAGCTGCAACCTGCTCACGCAGGGCTTCACGCGCTTTGACAGCTTCCTGCTCAGCTTCAGCTTTTGCAGCGGCGATGATCTTGTTGCCTTCTTCGGTGGCACGTGCTTTAGCATCGTCAACGATGCCATTTGCACGGCGCTCAGCATCTGCCAAGCGCGAAGCCGTCTCGGTGCGCGACTGGGCCAATTCGGCTTCAACACGCGCATTGGCATTGCTGAGTTCGGCTTTGGCTTTGTCGGCGGCAGCGAGGCCGTCAGCGATTTTCTGTGCCCGTTCGTCGAGCGCTTTTGTGATCGGAGGCCACACGAATTTCATCGTGAACCACACCAGAATCGCAAAAACGATCATCTGAATGAACAGAGTAGCGTTAATGTTCACGGTTCAATCCTTCTTCTGTTGGAAGAGGTGCGTGGATCACTTCAAAACGAAGGGGTTAGCGAAGGCGAACAGCAAAGCAATAGCCACACCGATCAAGAACGCAGCGTCGATCAAACCAGCCAACAGAAACATTTTGGTCTGCAACTCGTTCATCAATTCAGGCTGACGTGCGCCGGATTCGAGGAATTTGCCACCCATCATGCCGATGCCGATAGAGGCGCCCAAAGCACCCAAACCAACGATCAAACCACAAGCCAATGCCACCAGGCCGAGAATGTTTTCCATGAGAAGCTCCTAAAAGTTAGTGGAAAAAAAAGAAACAGGAAAAAAGGAAAAAGTCATCAATGTGCATCGTGCGCTTGGCCTGTGTAGACCAAGGTCAACATCATAAAGATGAAGGCTTGCAAGGTGATGACCAAGATGTGGAACAGAGTCCACACGGTACCAGCGATGACGTGGCCAATGGCCAAGCCCACACCCGTTGTTGACAACGCCCAGCCGCCACCCATCAGGGCAATCAACATGAACACCAACTCACCCGCAAACATGTTGCCAAACAATCGCATGCCGTGCGAAACAGTCTTGGCCAGATATTCAATCATCTGCATCAAAAAGTTGATCGGATAAAGAATCCAATGATCTCCAAAGGGTGCAGCAACCAGTTCATGCGACCAACCGCCCAAGCCCTTGATCTTGATGTTGTAGAAGAGGCAGATGAGCAGCACGGAACATGAAAGGCCCAGCGTGGTGGACAAATCAGCTGTTGGCACAACGCGCATGTAATCTTTGAAACCCAATGCTGGGCCAGCAGCATGCCAAGCCGCAGGGATCAGATCCACAGGCAACATGTCCATGGCGTTCATCAAGAAGATCCAGACGAAGACGGTCAACGCCAAAGGCGAGATCAGCTTGCGGCTCTTGGCGTTCTGGATCACGCCCTTGGCCTGGTTTTCCACCATTTCGGACAAGATCTCGACAGCTGCCTGGAAGCGGCCCGGAACACCCGAAGTCGCCTTGCGGGCAGCAGACCACAAAAAGAAACTGCCAAAAACACCCAAAACCAAGGAGAAAAAGACCGAGTCCAGATTGAACAGACTGAAGTCGACAATGCTTGTTTGCTTGACACCTTCAAATGAGAAGTTCATTTGCAGGTGTTGCAGGTGGTGCTGGATGTACTCTCCAGCCGTTGGGGCATGCGCGCCAGCGTTTTCAGCAGACATAGATCACCAATCAGTTCAATAAAAAGTCGGTTTCGATTTTCGTTGCACCCAGCCCAGCGCCATGGCCAGCCAGTACACCTTGATCGTCACCACGAAGCTGGCCACCAAGGCAAGCCAACTCAAATCAGATATCACTCTAGGCGCAACCAAGAGTAACGCCACGGTCAAAACTATTTTGACCAACTCCCAAGTGAACAAACCCACCAGCGCAGCTTTAGGCTGGGCAACTTGCATTTGTCGGCTCAAAGCTCTGACAAACACCATGGCGGGTATCACCACAGCAACCACACCCCAAGCCACTGAAGCAGCCAATCGCTGCTCATCCGTCAATAGCCATGTCAGCAAAACCATCACGACACCTACACTTGCCTGCAACCCAACAATGCGCCATGGCATGAGAGCAGGATTTGTAAGCCGCCAAGCTTGCGCTTCAGCTGCTGTCAGGGGCTTGAATTCAGTTTCCGTGACATCATCTGTAGCACTTGCTTTCAGTTTGTCTGGGTCCGCTTGGGAATTTGAGGCGATGTCAGTCATCTCAATTGGCACCCAGGTTAAACATGCATCAAGCTTTGCAAAGCCTCAGATTCTATACGTAAAAACCCGTGCCTCTCTTTTTTTGACCCTAATCCACGCAATTTGTACGGTTTGCGTGCATTCTCTGATGTCTCCAGAAATCTTTTTCAATTTAAGTTCCTAAATCACTCCACCTTGAGTTCAAACTTATGTACGAATGGTTCAAATTTTTGCATTTAAGCGCAGCCATCGTCTGGCTTGGCGGTATGGCCTTGGTGATTTTGGCGTTGCGCCCGGTGGTCATCGCCCGAATGTCGCCGCCCGAACGCCTGGCATTGATGTCGGCTGTATTGAGCCGCTTTTTTGCCATGGTCTGGGTGTCGATCGCGTTGATTTTGGCTTCCGGTTTTTGGATGCTGTCCGTGACCGACATGAAACTGGCACCCAAAGGTTGGCACGCCATGTCGGGATTGGGTTTGTTGATGTGCCTGATTTTTGCGCACATTTGGTTCGTTCCGTTTCGCCGACTCAAAGCAGCTGTGTCGATATCAGACTGGCCTGCAGCGGGCAAAGCTTTGGGGCAAATACACCCCATGGTACTGGTCAATTTCGCAATCGGCTGGGTTGCCGTGTTGGCTGTGGTGGTGTGGCGTTAAGCTTGCGGCAAAACGGGATTTTTCATGAGCGCTTCCATCACACCGCCCGCAGGCATCGACCCTCGCAAAGACACCCTGATCGAATACCCCTCGGTCTTTCCAATCAAGGTCATGGGCGCCATGGTCGACGGTTTTGCCGAGGCCATGTGCCAAGTAGCCCTGCAGTTTGATCCGGGCTTTGATGCACGAACCCTCGAATTGCGCCCCAGCAAAGGCGGTAACTATTTGGGCATAACGCTCAACATCACAGCCACCAGTCGCGAACAACTCGACGACCTTTACCGCGCCCTGACCTCGCACCCGATGGTCAAAATTGTGCTGTGAGCATGGACATCCGGCTTCTTGGGCAGGTGGACTACTTGCCGACCTATGAAGCCATGAAGGCCTTCACGGCTGCACGCGAACCCAGCAGCCCCGATGAACTTTGGATGTGTGAACACCCCCCGGTTTTCACCCAAGGGCTGGCGGGCCAGGCCTCGCACCTCTTGACGCCCGGCGACATTCCAGTTGTGCAAACCAACCGGGGTGGGCAAGTCACTTTTCATGGTCCCGGCCAAGTGATGGCCTACCCCCTGGTCAACCTGCAACGAGTAGGTTATTTCGTCAAAGAGTTCGTCTACAAGCTCGAGGAGTCGGTCATTCGCACCTTGGCGCACTTTGGTGTGACGGGCCACCGGGTGGCGGGTGCGCCGGGCATTTATGTGCGTTTGGACGACCCCTTCAGCCACGCGGCTCTGGTGGGGCCTGCCCCGGCCAACGACCCGTTCAAGGGCCTGGGGAAAATCAGTGCTCTGGGCATCAAAGTCAGCCGCCACTGCACTTACCATGGCGCGGCTTTGAACGTGGCCATGGACCTTCAACCCTTTGAGCGTATCAACCCCTGTGGCTATGCCGGCTTGAAAACAGTGGACCTTTTTACAATCGGAGTGGAAACCACTTGGGAAGAAGCAGCCCGGGTGCTGGCAAGCCAACTCGCAGCCAGGCTGTGAAACACCACCCCAAACACTGCCCTGAACTCACGCACCTGACCCGCCGCCGTGCGGCAACCGAAAGAAACCCATGAGCAATACGCCCACCGAACGTCCCGTGGTCCGCGAAGTCCAAAGCGTGAACAACTACGACCCCATGGCCAAGCAAAAAGCCGCCGCCAAACTCTCGCGCATTCCCGTCAAAGTCGAACAGGCCGAGGTGCTGAAAAAGCCCGAGTGGATCCGCGTCAAGGCCGGCTCGCCAACCACCCGCTTTTACGAGATCAAGGACGTGCTGCGCGCCAACAAACTGGTCACCGTCTGCGAAGAAGCCAGCTGCCCCAACATCGGTGAATGCTTTGGCAAGGGCACGGCCACCTTCATGATCATGGGTGACAAGTGCACGCGGCGCTGCCCGTTTTGCGACGTGGGGCATGGCCGCCCCGACCCTCTGGATGTGAACGAACCCGACAACTTGGCCAAAACGATTGCACAACTCAAACTGCAATATGTGGTGATCACCAGCGTGGACCGCGACGACCTGCGTGACGGTGGTGCTGGACACTTTGTGGAATGCATCCGCAAAACACGCGAACTCTCGCCCACCACCCAAATCGAAGTGCTGGTGCCCGACTTTCGCGGTCGCGACGACCGCGCCCTTGAAATCTTGAAAGCCGCGCCGCCCGACGTGATGAACCACAACATGGAAACCGTGCCGCGTTTGTACAAAGAAGCGCGCCCAGGATCGGACTATCAGTTTTCGTTGAACCTGCTGAAGAAATTCAAGGCCCTGTTTCCGAACGTGCCCACCAAGAGCGGTCTGATGGTCGGCTTGGGCGAGACCGACGAAGAAATTCTCGAGGTCATGCGCGACATGCGCGCGCACAACATCGAGATGCTCACCATTGGCCAGTACCTCGCCCCCAGCAACAGCCACCTGCCGGTGCGCCGATACGTTCACCCCGACACCTTCAAGATGTTCGAGGCCAAAGCCTACGAAATGGGCTTTTCGCATGCGGCCGTTGGCGCCATGGTGCGCTCAAGCTACCACGCCGACCAGCAAGCGCATTTGGCGCACATGAGCTTGGCTGAAAAGGCCTGAGGCCGATCATTTACAGACCCATAGACACGGACACCGCAGCATGACCGACACCAGCGCATACACCCCGCCCTCCGTCTGGACTTGGAATAAGGCCAACGGTGGGCGCTTTGCCAACATCAACCGCCCCATCTCGGGCGCTACCCACGATCAAGACCTGCCGCGTGGCCAGCATCCGCTACAGCTTTATTCGCTGGGCACACCCAACGGCGTCAAAGTCACCGTGATGCTCGAAGAATTGCTGGCTTTGGGACACACAGGCGCCGAATACGACGCGTGGCTGATACGCATCAATGAGGGTCAGCAATTCAGCAGCGGCTTTGTCAGCGTCAACCCCAACTCCAAAATCCCTGCCTTGCTGGACTGCAGTGGCGATCAGCCTGTGCGTGTCTTCGAGTCAGGCGCGATTTTGTTGTACTTGGCAGAGAAGTTCGGCACTTTGGTGCCCACCGATCCCGCACAACGTGCCGAATGCTTGTCTTGGCTGTTTTGGCAAATGGGCAGTGCGCCCTATTTGGGCGGCGGGTTTGGGCATTTTTACGCCTACGCACCCGTCAAAATCGAATACGCCATCGACCGCTTTGCCATGGAAGTCAAACGCGAAATGGATGTACTCGACAAGCGCTTGGCCCAAAGCCGTTTCATAGCAGGCGACGATTACACGATCGCCGACATCGCCATCTGGCCCTGGTATGGTGCGCTGGCCAAGGGCATCCTCTACGAAGCAGGCGAGTTTTTGCAGGTGCATGAATACACCCATGTGCAACGCTGGGCAGAAGAACTGGCGCAACGCCCTGCGGTACAACGCGGTCGCATGGTCAACCGCGTCATGGGCGCGCCCGAGTCCCAGTTGCACGAACGCCACGACGCCAGCGACTTCGATACCCGCACTCAAGACAAAATCAAACAGGCTTAAGGAACGCAAAGGGCACGCACCGCCCGCGGATCGGAGGCTATGCGTTCATGCTCAGTGCAGGGTCTTCGCTGTCCAAAACCTGCCCAGCCCAAGAGACCAGCTTGGCGCAATCAGACCTCAGCACCTGCTGCTTGACCGCCAAAATTTGCGAGGGGTGCATCGAAAAGCTGCGCAAACCCAGACCCAGCAGCAAACGGGTCATGGTCACATCGCCCGCCATCTCGCCGCACACCGAGACCCCCTTGCCTTGCCGGTGACATTCGGCGATGGTGTCTGCAATCAATCGCAACACCGCCGGATGCAGCGGGTCGTAGAGGTGCGCCACCGACTCATCGGCCCGGTCAATGGCCAGGGTGTACTGGATCAGGTCGTTGGTGCCGATCGACAAAAAGTCGAAGTGTTTGAGAAACAAACGCAGCGACAACGCGGCCGCCGGAATTTCAATCATGGCGCCCAATTTCACTGGGCCGTGGGCTACCCCCCGTCGGTCCAACTCTTGACGGGCCTGTGTCATCAGAGCCAAAGTTTGGCGAATTTCGCTGCCATGGGCCAACATGGGGATCAACAAGTTGACCTGCCCGTGCGCTGCAGCGCGCAAGATGGCACGCAACTGAGTGAGGAACATGGCCGGGTCCGCCAGGCTCCAGCGGATGGCGCGCAAGCCCAGCGCTGGGTTCAGGTGCGCCGCATCGTGGCGGGTCTCATCGAGCGGCTTGTCGGCCCCCACATCCACCGTGCGGATGGTCACAGGCAAACCGTTCATGCCATCGACCGCTCGGCGGTAAGCCTGATATTGCTCTTCTTCGTCGGGCAGATGGCCTTGCCGACCCATGAATAAAAACTCGCTGCGAAACAAACCCACACCCACAGCCCCTGCGGTGATAGCAGCCTGGGTGTCTTCGGGCATTTCGATGTTCGCCAGCAACTCCACCTTTTGTCCGTCCAACGAAACCGACGGCGTATGCCTCAGGCGCACCAAACGCTCGCGTTCCAAGTCGCCTTGGCGCTGTTTGAAACCGTAATCCGCCAAGATGATGGGAGAAGGGTCAACGATGACCACGCCCGCATCCCCGTCAATGATGACCCAGTCGTCCTGTTTCACAAACTGGCTGGCCGTGCGAGCGCCCACTACCGCTGGAATTCCTAAGCTGCGGGCCACGATGGCAGTGTGCGAAGTCTTGCCACCCACATCGGTCACAAAACCCGAGAACACACTTTGCTTGAACTGCAGCATGTCGGCAGGCGACAGGTCATGCGCCACCAGCACCAGTGGTACATCGGTATCGCCCAACTGAAGTTCTTGTTGGGGACGCTGAGGCCGTTTGGCTTGCGCCACCAGCGGCCCAGTGCCCTTAAGGCAATGGAGCACACGCTCGCCCACTTGCTCCATGTCGGCTTTGCGTTCGCGCAGATAGGGGTCTTCCATTTCCTCAAACTGGCGAACAATGATCTCCAGTTGGCTGGTCAGTGCCCACTCTGCGTTGTAGAGGCGCGTCTTGATCCAATGCACCACACCCGAGGTCAGTTCTTCGTCTTGCAGCAGCATCAGGTGGACATCCAGCAGCGCGCCAAGCTCATGCGGTGCGTCTTTGGGCATGGCTTTTTGCAGCCGCTGCAGTTCATCGACCACGGCATCACGGGCCACGCGCAAACGCATGATTTCTGCGGCCACTTGATCGGGGCTCACAAAATAATGCGCCACATCGACCCGGCTGGAGGCCACCAGAACGGCGCGTCCAATGGCGATGCCACGTGCCACCGCCAAACCATGGATGCTGAAGGTCATGGCTTACTCGCCTTCGCCAAATTTGTCGTTGATCAACGCCAGCAAAGCGGTCAGTGCTTCATCACTCTGCTCACCGATCGTTTCCACCACCACCTGGCTGCCCAAGCCTGCCGCCAACATCATGACGCCCATGATGCTTTTGGCATTGATGCGGCGCTCGCCTTTGCTGAGCCAAACCTCGCACGGAAAACCACCTGCCAGTTTGGTGAGTTTGGCGGATGCACGGGCGTGCAAACCCAATTTATTGCTGATGGTCACGTTGGCTTGGGGCATGTCTCTGTCCAGTTTGGTTTTGGGGTGCGGTGCTGCCCACAGGCATCACGCCTTGTGTGCCACCGGCGTGGGCGCGTGCTGCCAGCGATTCAAGGCTTTCGTGTCGGTAACACACGCTGCGCAGCAGCATGGGCAAATTGACACCCGCCACCAAGCGGGTGTTCAGGCCATCGCCCAGTTGTTGAGCCACATTGCAAGGTGTGGCACCAAAGACGTCACTGAGCAACAGGACTTCGGGGGTGCCCAATGCGGTCATGGCTGCCTGGGCGCGCAGCAAACTGTCCTCGGGTGCGTCTTGGGGACCGATGTCCAGGGCCTGCACCCCGTCTACGCAGTCTGGGAAAACGTGCAGCGCGCATTCCCGCAAAGCGCTGGCCAGTGGGGCGTGGGCGATGATGAGTATGCCAATCATGATAGAGACAGTTTATCGACCTTGAGACGGATTTTTAAGCATGAAAAACACCCATGAGGCAATTGAACTGAGGCCAAAACAGCCCAAAGCCATTTGGTAGGCCTGCACATTGGCCAACCCCAAGCCACGCCCGGCGTCCACCAACAACCCTATGCCCCACTGCACTACAAAGATGCCCGCAAAGATCACCAGGTTGTAAGCCGATAAAGCCCGCCCCGCTAAGTGTGACGGAAAAGCCATGCCTACGGCTGGTTGCGCCAAAGCCACAAAAGTGCTGCTGACGCACAACAAAGCCATACCTAAAGCCGCAGCCGACCCGATGGCAGCACCCAGCCAAACCAAAGTGCCGATGACGACAAAACTGAGCGGCAATCCCCAAGCAATCAAACGCTCAACCGGGATACCGCGGCGTGCCAAACCCGGGGTGATCAGGCCCCACAACCAAAAGGTCACCAGCATGGCCAAGTTGATCAGAAACAAGCCTGACGCTGCCTCGCTTGCGCTCCAGCCTGCCACTTGGGTCATCCACGGCCCGGCCCACAAGGTCTGAATGGCCACCATGCCGCCGTAGCTGAAAAACCCGATGGGTGTCATGCGCCAAAAATACGCGCTGCGCCAGATCTCGCGGTAGCTGCCGTCGTCATCGGCGGGGGCTTTCGGGGTGTCAGCTGTGGGGGTGGCTTTTTGCCAAACCGGCACCAGCAGGGCAATCAACAGCATGGCTATCGCGATCATCACGCCCAGCATGACAAACAGCGCACGCCAGCCCCAGATGGGCATGAGCCACTGAACAGGCAATGTTGCAGCCAACATGCCCAAAGAGCCCGTCATCAGCATCCACGAGTTGGTGCGCAGCTGGGTGCTCACATCAAACCAGCGACGGTAGGCCGTCAATGGGGCCATCAGGCAAGCACTGACGCCCATGCCGCACAACACACGTGCCGCGAGCAAACCATGAAAGCTGTCGGCCCAAGCAAAAGCCAAGCAACCCAGCACGGCAAAGCTCAAGAAAGCCAGAATGACTTTTTTGGGGCCATGCCGGTCCAACCAGCGACCCAAGGGCAGCTGGGTCAGAGAAAAACCCAAGAAATATCCACCAGCCAACAGACCTAAATCTTGCGCGCTCAGATTGAATTCGGTGGTCAGGGTCGGAGACAAGGTGGCCGTGATGGCCCGAACCAAGGCCGAAAAAAAGTAGGCCAAAGCAAAAGCGAGAAACACCACCACCGCCATGCGGCGAGGTAAATGGTCAGGGTGTGGCATTGGCGGCAAGGGCATGGTGGCGGCGCTCATGGCTTGATGCTTTCAAACAAGGTGTTGGCCATCTCTGGCTGAATTTTCCGGTCATACACCACGGCATGAACCACGCGCAGTCGCTCTCCCTCGCTCACAGCGCCCCAAACGGCATCCATCGCCACGGGTTCACCATTGTTTTTGAGTCCCATCGCCTGGACGCGTTGCGAAGATGCGAGGGGCAAATGACCCGGACGGTGCCAGACATGATTTTCAGTTGTCAAAGCTGGCTTCACACGGGCGTTGTCGAGCGTGGCTTTTTGCCAGCCTGACAACACGGCCACGGCATCGGAGCCAACAGGCAATGCTGCGGTCATCACGGCCACCATGGCCGTTCCGCTTTCGCAGCCAGCCACTTGCAGGTCCACCGACAAGCCTCCGAGGGGAACCGTCCGAGTGGTCCGGTCGGGTTTGCACGGCAGCTGCGCCCTGAGGGCGCTGCCTTCAAAAGCGATATCCCGCCAGTTTTGTGCTGGACTGCAGGCGCTCAAAATCAAGGTCAATGCCAAGGTGGCCATCTGGGCCGATGAATGTTTTCGCATAGGGTGATTATCGTGATCAGCGGCGGTATCGGCTTTTGGCGACAATGTGACCCATGAATTCACTTGATGGCATCCGCGTTCTCGACCTCTCCCGCGTCCTCGCGGGCCCTTGGTGTACCCAAACTTTGGCCGACTTGGGGGCCGATGTGATCAAGATCGAGCGCCCCGGCTCGGGCGATGACACCCGCACCTGGGGTCCTCCTTTTTTGAAAGATGCTCAAGGCCTGGACACGGCCGAAGCGGCCTATTACTTGGGTGCCAACCGCAACAAACGCTCGGTGACTTGTGACATCGCCCAGCCCGAGGGCCAAGCCCTGATCCGCGAACTGGTGCGCCATTGCGATGTGTTTGTAGAAAATTTCAAGGTAGGCGACATGGCCCGGTATGGCTTGGACTATGCCAGCATGAGCGCCTTGAACCCCAAGCTGGTGTATTGCAGTGTGACCGGATTTGGTCAAACCGGACCGTACAGTGAACGGGCAGGTTACGACTATGCAGTGCAAGGCATCGGAGGCCTGATGAGCGTCACGGGTGAGCGCGACGATCTGGGCGGCGGGCCCCAAAAAGTGGGGGTCGCGGTCGCCGATTTGTTCACTGGCATGTATGCCACCGTGGCCATCTTGGCAGCACTTCGCCATGTCGAGCGCACGGGCCAAGGCCAACAGGTAGACATGGCTTTGCTGGACACCCAAGTCGCCATGTTGGCCAACCTGGGATCCAATTACCTGGTCAGCGGTAAAGTGCCTGGGCGTGCAGGCAATGCACACCAGAACATCGTGCCCTACCAGGTGTTTGAAGTGATGCCGCCAGCCGATGCGCCATCGGGCGCGCGCGACCATCTGATTCTGGCTGTGGGCAACGACGGTCAGTTCGCCAAGTTTTGCGCTGTAGCAGGCCAGCCAGATTTGGCCAAAGACCCGCGCTTTGCCCTCAATACCGAGCGCGTTCGTCACCGCGATGTGTTGGTGCCCTTGCTGGCGGACATCATGAAAACCCGCACCAAAACGGATTGGTTGGCCGCTTTGGAAGCAGCCAAAGTCCCTTGCGGCGCCATCAACACCTTGGGCGAGGTATTTGTAGATCCGCAAATTCAGGCCCGTGGCATGGTTCAGACATGGCAACACCCCATCAAAGACGATCTTCGTCTGGTGGCAAGCCCCATCAAAATGAGCCGCACCCCGGTTCGTCAAGATTTGCCACCGCCCATGCTGGGGCAACACACCGCAGAGGTCTTGCATGAAGTTTTGGGTTGGAACGCTGAGCGACAAAGTGCACTGCGCGTCAAAGGGATTATTTGATGGCGAATTTTTTATTGGTACATGGCGCTTGGCACGGAGCTTGGTGTTGGCAACGTGTCTTACCTGGCCTGATGACCGCTGGGCACCGCGCCCACGCGGTTACCCTCACCGGGGTAGGTGAGCGGGCGCACTTGCTGCACCCGGACATCGATCTTGAAAGCCACATCACGGATGTGATGTCAGCCATGGACGCCGAAGAAATGAACGAAGTGGTTTTGGTGGCCCACTCGTATGCGGGCATGCTGGGCACCGCCGTGGCAGACCGAAGACCTGAGCGCCTGCGCCATCTGGTGTATGTTGATGCGGTGTTACCCAAGCCCGGCGAGAGCTGGAGCAGCACCCATGCCAGCGCCACGCGCAATGCCCGCATCGCGGCAGCTCTTGCCGATCCTTTGCACGCATTCCCCGCTCCCGATCCCTCGGTTTTTGGCCTGAGTGAAGAAGACCATGCCTGGGTCTCAAGGCGTCAAACACCTCACCCGGGTGGCCCCTACACCCAAGCGCTGGCGTTTGACCCCCAGCGAGTCGCCAGCATACCGCGCACTTTCATCAACTGCACCACGCCCCCTTTGGGCACCATCGATGTCAGCCGTCAACGCATGCTGGATCCCAAGTTTTGGGATGGCGCCTGGCTACCAGGCTCTCATGTTGTGAACATGGCGACTGGGCACGACCCGATGGTCAGCGATCCGGAAGGCCTTTTGGCACACCTGTTGTCGGTACTTTGACTGACCCTAGGCCTACCGAACGGTTTAAACTTTCTGCCATGACAATGAACCGCTTGTACTGTTGGATCCCTTTGTATCGCCGCCTACTCAACGGCTTGGGTGCTCTGGGTTTGAGCTGGTTTCTGTGGGGATGTGCCGCAGAACGGGCCCCCGAATCTTCTTTCGTGTTGCTCGATGGCTCCACCCTGAGCTCGCAGCAGTTGAAGGGGCAAGTGGCTTTGATCAACTTTTGGGCCACCAGCTGCACCTCTTGTGTGGCCGAGATGCCCGACCTGATTGCGACCCACCAAAAATTCAAAGCACGTGGATTTGACACGGTCGCTGTGGCCATGAGCTACGACCCGCCAAGCTACGTGGTCAACTTTGCGCAGTCTAGGCAACTGCCCTTCAAAGTGGCCATTGACAACACGGGGGCAGTAGCCCGTGCTTGGGGTGATGTCAAACTCACGCCAACCACCTTTTTGGTCAACAAGCGCGGCCAGATCGTCAAGCGTTTTGTGGGTACACCCGACTTTGTGGAACTGCACCAACTGATCGACAAACTGCTCGCTGAATCTTGATAGTTGAACTCAGCGGCTCCTGATGCCGTGGGAAAAGGGTGTTGGTGAACACCCTTTTTAAGCCCCTGTTTTTTGTCAGTCCTTGCGGAAAGCATCGTGGCACGCTTTGCACGATGCGGCAGCTGGTCCAAATGCAACTTTGAGCGCGTCGATGTTGCCAGCTTTTGCAGCGGTGTTGAGCTTCACCATTTCTGCTTGCATTTTGTCTGACGCTTCTTTGTATTTGGCGGCCTCTTTCCAGATTTCAGGTTTGGCGCGTGTATCGCCTTTGTCAGTGCCTTCACCAAATGCGGCCCATGGCAGTTTGGCCATCACGGCTGCAATTTCTGCATTTTCTTGTGCTGCTTTGGCGTCGTAAGGCACACGCCCGTTGGCCATGGCGCCGACCCGTCCAAAATGAGCCGCCATCACGTTCAAGCTGGCTTTGCGGTATTTGATGGCGTCCTCAGGTTTGGCAAACTGTGCCTGCGCCGGAACCGACAAAGTGATGGCCAGCAATGCACCCAAAATGCTCATTGATTGTTTCATGTTTGACTCCAGTCAGTTGAAAAGGCTACAAAAGATTTATGCTTCACCAGTTTCCCACATTTTTCACATATCTGCAGCACTGAAAGCGCTTATGGTCACCGTTCGAATTTGGGATTTGCCCACCCGTCTTTTTCACTGGGCATTGGCACTGTGTGTGTTGGGTTTGTTTGTTACAGCCGAATTGGGCGGTAATGCCATGGTGTGGCACTTTCGTTTTGGCTTTTGTGTTTTGACGCTTTTGCTTTTCAGGTTGGCATGGGGCTTGTTCGGCGGGTATTGGTCACGCTGGACTCAGTTCCCTCTTCGCCCTTCGGCTGTTGCTGCTTATTTGCAAGGGCGCTCTATGCTTGGTTGGAGCGGACACAACCCCTTGGGCTCATGGTCGGTCGTGGTTTTATTGCTGGCTCTGGCGGTGCAAGTGGCTACCGGCTTGGTCAGCGACGATGAAATCGCCAATGTCGGCCCTTTGTCATTCTTAGTGCCTGGCAAATGGGTGACCTGGGCCACGTCTTGGCACAAGGATTGGGGCCAATCGATCGTGCTTTTGTTGGTCATTTTGCATGTGTCGGCATTGGTTTGGTACCGCGTCAAGAAGAACATCTCTTTGGTCCCAGCGATGCTTCATGGCGACAAGTTGCTGCCTGAACCTGTCACAGCCTCGCAAGACCATTTTGTGCCACGGCTCTTGGCCTTTGTTGTGTTGATGTTGTCTGCTTTGACCGTCTATTTTCTGGTCACTATCCAGCCTTGAAATCGGCTTTACACTGTCGTTTTTGACTTTGGATGAAGCTCTTGCCTTCCGCTTTGCATTCCATTTTGATCCGTGCGCCTGCTTCCCAACAGGATTGGGTGCAGACCCGGGCACTTTTCATGGACTATGCCGCTTCTCTCCAGGTGGATCTGGCTTTTCAAGATTTTGATCAAGAGCTTGCTGAACTGCCTGGCGAGTACACAGCCCCGCGCGGTGCCTTGGTTTTGGCTTTTGTGGAGGGTGAGCCCGCGGGTTGCTGTGCTTTGCGCCCCCTCGACAGCTCTGACTACGCCAATGCTGCAGAGATGAAGCGCTTGTATGTTCGTCCTGCCTTTCGCGGTCTAGGCATAGGTCGTTTTTTGACCGAAGCCATTTTGGATGCCGCGCGACATGCCGACTACAGCTGTGTTCTGCTCGACACTTTAGACGACATGGAGTCAGCCCGCGCGCTGTATGAAGACCTTGGGTTTGAAGAGATTCCGCCCTACTATCACAACCCCTACGCGGGTGCGCATTACCTCAAAGTTGAGATCGAGTGACATGTCTCTGAGGACAGAAGCGTTTTGATGGGTCTTTGCTACCATCAAAAAAGGGACCCAAGGTCCCTTTTTTTGATGTCAAGGCCCATTAGCCTTTGGCTTGTGCCAACAATGTGGCCGCATCGCTGACTTCGAATTTTCCAGGGCCTTCCACGTTCAAAACGGTGACGGCGCCGTCTTTGACCAGCATTGAGTATCGGTTGCTGCGCAAGCCCATGCCGCGTGCGGTCAGGTCCAAGGTCAAGCCTGTGGCTTTGCTGAAATCAGCGCTGCCGTCGCCCAACATGCGCACCTTGGCACCGGTCTTTTGCTCTCGTGCCCAGGCACCCATCACAAAGGCATCGTTCACGCTGACGCACCAAATTTCGTCGACACCGGCGGCCTTCAAAGCGTCATGGTGTTCGACATAACCGGGCACGTGCTTGGCAGAACATGTGGGTGTGAATGCGCCTGGCAAGGCAAAAATGGCAATGGTTTTACCGGCAGCAGCTTTTGTCACATCCACTGGGTTGGGGCCAATGCTGCAACCATTGCCTTCAACTTCTACAAATTCCGTCAACGTCACGGCAGGCAATTTGTCACCAACTTTGATCATCTGTTTCTCCTGAGGGGTGTATAGGCCAAATGGCCAAGTAAAAAAAAACGACCCACTATTGTGGGTCGTTTCAGATAAGTTTGCTGAGGTCTGGCTTTTTGGGCTTAGACAGCAGCAGCCTTCTGAACCAGGCGAGTCGCCACCCAGTTTTTGGTTTTAGAGATTGGACGGCTCTCCGTGATCTCAATGGTGTCACCGAGGTGGAATTCACCAGTCTCGTCGTGTGCGTGGTACTTGCTCGACTTGGCCACGATCTTGCCGTAGAGGGCGTGTTTCACACGACGCTCGACCAGCACGGTCACGGTTTTGGCGCGCTTGTCGCTGACCACCTTGCCAATCAAGGTGCGCTTGAGGGATGTTTTAGCTTCCGTCATGGTCACTCCTTACTTGGCGGCTTGCTTTTGGGCAAGGATGGTTTTGGCACGGGCAATGGCACGGCGAGTCTGGCCGATGATCCCAGTGTTGCCGAGTTGTTGCGTGGCTTTTTGCATACGAAGACCAAAGTGGGCTTTTTGCAGCGCTTTGATTTCGTCTTTCACACCAGCAACGTCTTTTTGGCGCAATTCAGCAGCATTCATTTCTTATTTCTCCTGAATTATTGGCCAATCATGCGTGCCACAAACGTGGTGCGCAAGGGCAGCTTGGCAGCAGCCAATTTGAAGGCTTCACGGGCCAACTCTTCTGGAACGCCTACGATTTCGTAGAGCACCTTACCGGGTTGGATCTCAGCCACGTAGTACTCGGGGTTACCTTTGCCGTTACCCATACGCACTTCTGCAGGCTTGGTGGAAATCGGCTTGTCGGGGAACACACGAATCCAGATACGGCCACCACGCTTGACGTGACGGGAAATCGCACGACGTGCGGATTCGATCTGACGGGCCGTCAAACGGCCACGGTCTGTGGACTTGAGGCCAAAATCACCAAACGCCACCGTGTTACCACGGGTTGCGACGCCGGTGTTGCGGCCTTTCTGTTCCTTGCGGAACTTTCTGCGAGCAGGTTGCAGCATGTAATTACTCCTTATTGACCGTCAGCTGCTGCAGCTGGCGCGGCGACTGTGCGTACGCGCTTAACGGCGGGTTTGGCATCACCACCCGCGCCGGCAGGCTTGTCGCTGCCGTCGGTGGGTGCTGTATTGGTGCCTGCGGGACGACGTGGGCCACCGCGGCGATCGCCTGCTGGGCGCTCACCAGGACGGGCATCACGACGTGGACCACGTGGACGACGCTCTTCTTCGGCACGAGGCTCAGCCAAAGCTGGTGCATCGTTGCGACCCAAAGTGTCACCCTTGTAGACCCAGACCTTCACGCCAATGACACCGTAGGTGGTCTTGGCTTCTGAAGTGGCGTAGTCGATGTCAGCGCGCAGGGTGTGCAATGGCACACGGCCTTCGCGATACCACTCTGTACGCGCAATTTCGATACCGTTCAAGCGACCCGCAGACATGATCTTGATGCCTTGAGCACCCAGACGCATGGCGTTTTGCATGGCGCGCTTCATGGCACGGCGGAACATGATGCGTTTTTCGAGCTGCTGGGTGATGCTGTCTGCAATCAGTTGGGCATCGATTTCGGGCTTGCGCACTTCTTCGATGTTGACTGCCACAGGCACGCCCATGCGAACAGCGAGTTCCTTCTTGAGCAACTCAATGTCTTCGCCCTTCTTGCCGATCACCACACCCGGACGAGCCGAGAAAATGGTGATGCGGGCGCTCTTGGCTGGACGCTCGATCAGCACGCGTGAAACCGCTGCATTCTTGAGCTTGGCCTTGAGGTACTCACGCACCTTGATGTCTTCGGCCAGCATGCCGGCGAAGTCTTTGTTGCTGGCGTACCAACGGCTGGACCAGTTACGGCTGACGGCCAAACGGAAGCCGGTAGGATGGATTTTTTGTCCCAT
>CALQKH020000024.1 GCA_943331105.2 Akkermansia muciniphila | reverse complement strand
GGCGCTTGGGGTTCGAGCATCAAGTGGATCAAGGACACCCCTGGCGCGACCAAAGGTTCTACCGAGATCGACCTCTACGGTGGCTACAAGTCAACGGTTGGAGACTTGGCTTATGACGTCGGCTTTCTGCGTTACGAGTACCTGAGCAACAACTACGCTTCGGCCAGCGGTGTCAACGCGAACACCAATGAGGTTTATGGTGCCGTGACGTACGGTGTGTTCACCGCGAAATACTCGCACGCCATCTCCAATCTGTTCGGCAATGCCAACAGTAAAAACAGCTATTACGTTGATTTGAGTGCTGCCTTTGACATGGGTAACGGATTGACATTGACGCCGCACGTTGGATACCAGAGTGTGAAAAACGTGGCCAATGCTTCTTACACAGATTACGCCTTGACCCTTGCCAAAGATCTGGGCAATGGTTTGAGTGCCACCGTGGCAGCTGTCGGCACCAATGCCGATGAAGGTTTTTACAGCTTGAAGGGCAAATACAACGGCAAGACGGGCGCCGTCGTGGGCCTGAAGTACACCTTCTGATTTCATCCATTCAGATCAAGGAACCATCATGAAACTGGTGACCGCCATCATCAAACCCTTCAAGCTGGACGAAGTGCGTGAAGCACTTTCGGGCATCGGCGTGCAGGGCATCACCGTGACCGAAGTCAAAGGCTTTGGTCGTCAAAAGGGCCACACCGAGCTGTACCGTGGTGCGGAATACGTGGTCGACTTTTTGCCCAAAGTGAAAATCGAAGCCGCTGTGTCCGACGAGCTCGTCGAGCGCGTCATCGAAGCCGTCGAAGCCGGTGCCCGCACCGGCAAGATCGGCGACGGCAAGATCTTTGTGTACGACCTCGAGCAAGTGGTTCGCATCCGCACCGGTGAAACCGGCGCAGAAGCCCTTTGATAGACAAGAAAGAGAGTCGACAAATGAAAAAACTACTCGCTACCCTGGCCTTGGGCCTGAGTTTGGGCCTTGGTGTGTTCGGTGCGGCTTCTCTCGCCACCGCACAGACCGCGCCCGCTGCCGTGACCGCACCAGCCGCAGAAGCCAAGCCAGCCGATGCTGCACCGGCGCCTGCAGCGCCTGCTGCAGCAGCAACGGCCGCTGCCGAAGCTGCGCCCGCACTGGTGCCCAATAAGGGCGATATCGCTTGGATGATGGTCGCAACCATTTTGGTCATCTTGATGGTCATTCCGGGCTTGGCCCTGTTCTATGGCGGCTTGGTGCGCAGTAAAAACATGCTGTCTGTGCTGATGCAGGTCGTGGTCACCTTCTCGATGATCACCGTGCTGTGGTTCATCTACGGCTACAGCCTGGCGTTCACCGAAGGCAATGCCTTCATTGGTGGCTTTGACCGCCTGTTCATGAAAGGCATCTGGGACAACGCAGCAGGCACTTTTGCCAACGCCGCTACTTTCAGCAAGGGTGTTGTGATTCCTGAAATCACCTTCGCAGCCTTCCAGGCCACGTTCGCAGGCATCACTTGCGCACTGATCGTGGGCGCTTTTGCTGAGCGCATCAAGTTCTCTGCCGTGCTGGCTTTCATGGTGTTGTGGTTCACCTTCAGCTACCTGCCCATTGCGCACATGGTCTGGTTCTGGATGGGTCCTGATGCCTACACCGCCAAAGAGGTGGTGGACGAGATGACCGGCAAAGCAGGTCTGATCTGGCAGTGGGGCGCTTTGGACTTCGCTGGCGGTACCGTGGTGCACATCAACGCTGCTGTGGCTGGTCTGGTCGGTGCCTTCATGGTCGGCAAGCGCGTGGGTTATGGCCGTGAAGCCATGGCCCCACACAGCCTGACTCTGACCATGGTCGGTGCCTCTTTGTTGTGGGTGGGCTGGTTCGGTTTCAACGCTGGCTCGGCGCTCGAAGCCAACGGTTTCGCAGCGCTGGCTTTCATCAACACTTTGGTCGCCACAGCGGGTGCGGTGCTGGCCTGGTGCGTGGGTGAAGCCCTGATGCGCGGCAAAGCCTCCATGCTGGGTGCAGCTTCGGGTGCGGTGGCCGGTCTGGTCGCCATCACGCCAGCCGCAGGCAACGTGGGCATCGGCGGCGGTCTGGTGATCGGCATCGTGGCAGGCTTTGCTTGCCTGTGGGGTGTGAATGGCCTCAAGAAGATGCTGGGTGCAGATGACTCCTTGGACGTGTTCGGTGTGCACGGTGTCGGCGGTATCGTCGGCGCCTTGTTGACCGGTGTGTTCAACTCGCCCGCTTTGGGTGGTCCGAGCGCTGTGGGCGACTGGGTCACGGTGGCCATGGTGGCACCTGATGCTTATTCGATCGCTTCGCAAGTGTGGATCCAAGCCAAAGCCGTGTTGCTGACCATCGTCTGGTCGGGTGTGGTCTCGGTGGTCGCCTTCAAGATCGTTGACCTGACCATTGGTCTGCGTGTCACCGAAGAAGAAGAGCGCGAAGGCCTGGACATTGCCTCGCACGGCGAGTCGGCCTACCACGGCTGATCCGGCAAGTTTCATTGCAAGGGGTGGTTTGCCGCCACCCCATTTTCTCAAGCCCGTTGCACCCCGTGCACGGGCTTTTTTGTTATGGTGTCGGCTTTGACGCACAGAGGCAGACGCATGACATTGGCAGATCGGAAAGTGGCCGTGGTGACGGGCGGTGCCCGTGGCATAGGTCTGGCCATTGGCCAGTGGTTTTTGGCCAACGGCCATCAGGTCGTGCTGCTCGACGTGGACAACACCACACTCGACGCCACACAAAAACAACTGAACAGGTCCGGCGACCTGCTGTGCCTGCACACCGATGTGTCGAGTCCTGAGCAGGTGCAGGCCGCTGCCGACCAAGTGATGGCACGTTTTGGCCGCGTGGACGCGCTGGTCAACAACGCGGGCGTGGCGGTGTTCAAGCCCGCGCTGGAAACCACCTTTGAAGACTGGCGCCATGTGCTCTCGACCAACCTCGACGGCGCGTTTCTCTGCACGCAGGCGTTTGGCGCCATCATGGCGCGCCAGCGCAGCGGCGCAGTGGTCAACATCGCGTCCATCTCGGGCCTGCGCGCCAGCACCTTGCGCTTGGCCTACGGCACCAGCAAGGCCGCGCTGATCCACCTGACCAAGCAGTATGCCGCCGAATTGGGCAACTACGGTGTGCGCGTCAACGTGATCTGCCCCGGCCCGGTTGAAACCGAGATGGCCAAGTTGGTGCACAGTGCGGCCATCCGCGCCGACTATTACGACACCATCCCGCTGGGCCGCTACGGCAGCACCGAAGAGATGGCCGACACCGTGGGCTTTTTGTGCAGCCCCCAGGCCAGCTACATCAACGGGCAGTCCATTGCGGTCGATGGCGGCTTTGACGCCTCGGGCGTGGGCCTGCCCACCCTGCGCCGCACCACGCCCGAGCTGCAAACCGTGGGCCAGGTCGATGGATCGGGTGGCCCGACTTCTTGAATGCCAGCGCACCCCGCCGCTGACGGCACAATTGTCTGGATGAACGCTTGGACCCGCATCACCCCCAAACCTGACGCTTTGGGCGAATCGCCCTTTTGGCACCCGCAAGAGCAGCGCCTGTATTGGGTGGACATTCCGGGTAGGCGCATCGCGCGTGTGGCGGTAAAGGGCCTG
Organism: Akkermansia muciniphila; assembly: GCA_943331105.2. Classification (GTDB taxonomy): domain Bacteria; phylum Pseudomonadota; class Gammaproteobacteria; order Burkholderiales; family Burkholderiaceae_C; genus Limnohabitans_A. Next base: position 18,238 of record CALQKH020000024.1, on the reverse strand, counting down.
CAGGCGCAAGGCCAGGTTGAGTATTGGCCCTTGACGCAAGAGCCCGGTTGTATTGCGCCAGTGCAAGGTGGCGGCCTGGTCATGGCCCTGCGCGATGGCATTTACTTGGCCCGTGAGTGGGGCGGCCCCTTGCAGCTGCTGGCGGCAGCGCCCTACGACACCGCCAAGCAACGCTTCAACGACGGCAAGTGCGACGCCCAAGGCCGCTTTTGGGCCGGCAGTTTGTACGAGCCCAAAGACCTGGCGCTGGGCGCGTTGTACATGCTGGACGGCCAAGGCCTGCACGCCATGGTGGGCGGCACGAAAGATGGCGTGGATAGTGGCGTGGTAACCGCCAACGGCCTGGCCTGGTCACCCGATGGCCGCACCGCCTACTGGGCCGACACCACTGCGCACCAAGTGCGCGCTTTTGACTTTGACGCCGCCAGCGGCCAACTCACCCACGGCCGCGTGTTCTACCAAGCCGCCCCCAAACCCGCAGGCTGGGCCTGGGGCAGCGCCGCGCTATACGGCGGCCGGCCCGATGGCGCGGCGGTGGACGCTGAAGGCTGCTATTGGTCGGCCCAATACGAAGGCGGGCGCCTGCTGCGCCTGTCCCCAAAAGGCGAGGTGCTGGCCGAAGTGCCCACCCCAGCTCTGTGCCCCACCATGCCCTGCTTTGGCGGCGCGGACTTGAAAACCCTGTTCATCACCACATCGCGCCAAGGTCGCAGCCCTCAAGAGCTGGCGCAGTACCCCAGTGCGGGGTGTGTTTGGGCGATGCGGGTGGAGGTAGCGGGGTTGGCGGTGAATGCTTATCGGGCTTGACCCGCGCAATTTCCCACAACCCCATCGTTCAAAAAATTCACACAGTCCCTTAAGGCCGGGGGTTACCATCTTGGCCCATGGAAGCTCAACTCAACTCCTTCATCGACGCCGTGCGTCAGGCCGCTGCGGATGGCCGCACTTTGCGTTTGCGCGGTGGTGGCAGTAAAGATTTTTGGGGCCAGAGCCTGTCGGGCGAGGTGCTGGACACCCGGGCTTACAGTGGCATCGTGAGTTACGAGCCCAGCGAGTTGGTGGTAACGGTGCGTTGCGGTACGCCACTGGCCGAGCTCGAAGCCGCCTTGGCCGAAAAAGGCCAGTGTTTGGCGTTCGAGCCACCCCATTTCGGACCCCATTCGACGGTTGGCGGCATGGTGGCCGCAGGCCTGAGCGGCCCGGCCCGGGCCACCGCTGGCGCTGTGCGTGACTTTATTTTGGGTGCCCGTTTCATCAACGGCTTGGGTGAGCACCTGACTTTTGGTGGTCAGGTCATGAAAAACGTGGCCGGTTACGACGTGAGCCGTCTCATGGCGGGCAGCTGGGGCACGCTGGGCCTGATCACCGAGGTCAGCCTTAAGGTCTTGCCGGTGGCCCCGGCCGAAGCGACGTTGATGATCGCGGGCCTGGCCCAAGGCCCTGCACTGGATTTGTTGCACCGCTGGGGTGGTCAGCCCCTGCCCTTGAATGCCAGCGCTTGGGTGCGCGACACCACGACCGAGCCCGTAGCCGACTATTTGTTTGTCCGCTTGCGCGGCGCGGTGGCGGCGGTGCAATCGGCCACCGGCAAGATGGCTGCAGATGCCGTGGCCTTGGGCGCCCAAGTGCAAGCCATGGACAATGCCGAAGCCGTGCAAGATTGGCGTGCCAGTGCAGAGCAGTCGCTGGTGTTCTTTGATGCGCCCAGCCCCGATGTCTGCCTGTGGCGTTTGTCGGTGCCGCAAACCGCACCGGTTTTGGACTTGCCCTATGCCACCTACATCGAATGGCAAGGTGCCCAGCGTTGGTTGTGGGCACCCGCTTCGGCAGCGTTGCCTTTGCGCGAATTGGCCCAATCGGTGGGCGGTCACGCCACTTTATTCCGTGCCAGCGCCGCACATCCCGAGGTAGACAAAGCCGCAGGCGTGAACACCCCACTGGATGCCGTGCAGCAGCGCATCCAGCAACAATTGCAAAAGCAGTTTGACCCGAAGGGCGTGTTCGCCACCGGTCGCTTGCACCCCCTCTGAGGCGACTCGTCATGCAAACCAACCTCGCCCCCGAATACCAAAACACCCCCGATGGCCTGGCGGCCGAAGCGATTCTGCGAAAGTGCGTGCACTGCGGCTTTTGCACCGCCACTTGCCCCACCTACCAGCTGCTGGGCGATGAGTTGGATGGCCCGCGCGGCCGCATTTACCTGATGAAGCAGGTGCTGGAGGGCGAAACGCCCACCCGCAAAACCCAGATGCACCTGGACCGCTGCCTGACCTGCCGCAACTGCGAAAGCACATGCCCGAGTGGCGTGCAATACGGCCACCTGGTGGACATTGGCCGCAAGCTGGTGGAAGCCAAGGTCGAGCGCCCTGCGGGTGAAAAGTTGATCCGTTGGGCGCTCAAAGAGGGCCTGCCTTCGCCCCTGTTTGCCCCTGCGATGAAGATGGGCCAGATGGTGCGCGGCCTGCTGCCCGACAGCCTGAAAGCCAAAGTGCCTGCGCCACAAGACGCCGGCGCCTGGCCAACACGCCAGCACGTCCGCAAGGTGCTGATGCTGGCCGGTTGCGTGCAGCCGAGCATGAGCCCCAACATCAACACCGCCACCGCCCGCGTGCTGGACGCCGCAGGCATTCAGGCCGTGACCGCCCCCAAGGCCGGTTGCTGCGGCGCGCTCAAGTTTCACCTGAACGACCACGATGGCGGCAAGGACCACATGCGTGCCAACATCGACGCTTGGTGGCCACTGGTCGAATCGGGCGAGGTCGAGGCGATTGTGATGAACGCTTCGGGCTGCGGCGTGATGGTCAAGGACTACGGCCATGTGCTCAAAGACGACCCGCAGTACGCCGACAAAGCCGCCCGCATCGGGGCCTTGACCCAAGACCTGAGCGAGTTGCTGCCCGAGCTGGTGCCGCTGCTCAAAGACAAGCTGAAACCCCAGGCCCTGCAAGCCGCAGGTCTGCAGGCCTACCACCCGCCCTGCACGCTGCAACACGGCCAGCAGCTCAAAGGCGGCGTGGAAAAGCATTTGGGCGATCTGGGCTTTCAGATCAAGGTCACGGCCAATGAGTCGCACCTGTGCTGCGGCTCGGCAGGCACTTACAGCGTGCTCAACCCGGATCTGTCCAAACAACTGCGCGACCGCAAGCTGGGCCACCTGAATGCGTTGCAACCGCAGGGCGTGATCAGCGCCAACATCGGCTGCATCACCCACCTGCAAAGCGGCAGCGGCCTGCCCGTGCGGCATTGGGTGGAGTTGTTGGACGAGGCGATCAGCGGTTCTTGACCGCGCCATCTAAGTCCTTTTGCCTGCCCGACAAGGCCAGCGCCCGAGCACGCCAAAAAGCCCACAGAGGTAGTATTGAGCGCTAGACGGCAGACTGCGCTGGATCAGCGCACACAAAGGACAAGACGATGGCGATACCTTGGTTGATGGCGCTCAAAGTGATTCCCTGGGGCGATGTGATCGAACATGCGCCTTCGGTCCTGAAAGCCGCGCGCAAGCTGATGGACCGTCAACCCGCTCAGCCCCCCGGCGAAGCGGGCACCCCGGCCACCACAACGCCGGTGAGTGCTGTGCCCAGCTTGGGTGAACTCAAAAACGCCTTGATCGCTGCGCAAGGCCAGATCGATCGCCAAGCCCAAACCCAGCGCGAATTGACCGAAACCCTGGCCGAGTTGGCCGAGCAAAACGCACGCTTGGTCAGCACCGTGGAAGTGCTGCGCTTGCGCACGCGGGTGTTGGTGTGGGGTGGCGCTGCGATGCTGCTGTGGTTGGCCGTGTTGACTTGGCGGGCCTGAACGGACTCCGGCCCAAATGGACACAGGCCCGATAGGCCCCGTCGGTCAAGCCGCCAGCGCCGCCTCAATGTCCTTGGCGATCTTCTCTGGCGAGTCCTGCGGTGCATAGCGCTTGATCACACGCCCATCGCGCCCCACCAGAAACTTGGTGAAGTTCCATTTGATGGCCTTGCTGCCCAAAATGCCGGGGGCCTCGGCCGTGAGCCATTGGTAAAGCGGGTGGGCACCGTCGCCATTGACCTTGATCTTGCTCATCATCTGAAAGCTGACGCCGTAGTTTTTCTGGCAGAAGTTGGCAATTTGCGCGTCATCACCCGGGTCTTGGCTGGCGAACTGGTTGCAGGGAAAGCCCAATACGGCCAGACCTTGAGCGGCGTATTTTTGGTGCAGTTTTTCCAAACCAGTGAACTGGGGCGTGAAGCCGCAGGCGCTGGCGGTGTTGACGATCAGCATCACCTGGCCTTGGTAGCGCGACAAGGGCACGGTTTGGTGGTCGATGCTTTGGGCTTCGAGGTCGTACAGGCTCATGGTGCTTTTCCGAATATTGAAAAATTGATGAATGACAAGATTGAAATCCAAATGAAGCAATGCGTTCATTCAGGACCTAGGACCGAATATAAATTTTTCGATGGCTGTGTAGGCTTCCTCGCCCGCACCGTAAAACATGTGAAAACCTGAGCTACACGGATTTTGGGGCTGCGCCTCGCCGCCTTTTATCATTATGAACTCGGTTTTTGAGGGGTTGGTTTTTTGCTGCTGCTCAAACACCATTTTGGCGCTTGAAGGAAGTGACTTGGGGCATTGTTCGCGCTCGTGACCCAAGAAAAGAATGGGTAAACGTGTTTTGTCATTGAAGTTGGAACCCATGCGCGCTGAGCTGTAAATGGCACCTTCAATCAAATCTTCCTTTTTTGACTTTTGAAGCATCTTGTAAAACTCTGTGATGCTGACGGCCCCGTTGCTGTGGCCCATGATCCAAACAGGCAAACCGAATTGATCTTTGAAGTGACGCACAACGCTTTCGATTCGCAGCAAATGCTCTGAGCTTTGTCTGGAAGTCGGGTATTCAACACCGGGTAATTGAATCGGTGAGTCAAACACCACCACGTTCAACTCACCGCGGGATAAAGTTGGGTCGCTCAAGGGTTTAAGGGTGCTGCCATAAAAACCACCCAAATTTTTGCGATCTGGCGTGATCCCCAGTCGACCTTCGCCGCCGGGAATGAAAATCAACGTTGCCTTGGCTTGTTTGGCTGGCCAGAGAAAACTCAGGGTAGGTGCCTCACTGAACAAGAACCCTTTTTCTTTGAACTCGATGCCCACTACTTGCGCCAGTGTCAAAGATTGCGTCAACAAGCAAACACACAAAACGATCCATTTGGACATGGCTATTCTTTGAATGAAAAATGCAGGGGAGCTAAATGTTTCAATGATCCTTGTGACTCGGCCCGACGATGGACAGCAAAGCCGCCAACAAAATCAGGGCCCCGCCAATCAGGGTACGGCTGTCCCAGCTGGAGGCACCCAGCAGCACCGATGACACACTGGCAAACAGCACCTCAGACAGCATGACCAGCGCCGTGGTGTGGGCGGCCAGGCGGGCGGCGCCGTATTGCAAGGCCAGGTTGCCCAGCAAAAATGAAACGCTCAACAATGCCACCAAGGGCACCCAAGACCAAGTAGGGGCTGTGCCCACGGCCACGATGCCTGTGGCCAAGCCGACCAAGGCAGCCAGCGTGGCCATGACCGCACCGCCACCAAACATGGCCAAGGTGCGTGAGGCGTTGGGGGTGTCTTTGAGTTTGAGCAGCAAGGCGTTGGTGATGGCAAAGGTCAGGCCACCCATCAGGGCCAGCACGTCGGCCAAGCTTTCGGGCACAGGCCAAGGTGTTTCGGGGGTTTTGAGCACGATGAACAAACCGGCCAGCGCCAGCACCAAGCGCAGCAAGGCCATGGGGGTGGGCTTTTCACCCAGCAGCCACCAAGCCACCAGCACGGACCAAGCGGGCATCAGATAAAACAACAACACCACGCGCACCACGTCGCCAACTGTCACCGCCCAGTTGAAGCCGACATTGGTCAGGCCTGATGCCAGCAGCAAAAGCCATAAGCCGGGGTGACCGCGCCAGCTTTGCAAGTGCCCACTGCGCCACAGCCATATGAGTAAGCTCAGAAAAACGAAGGCATAGACGATCGCTGTGGCCCAAAGTGGATGCAGGCCTTGGGATTCCAGTTGTTTGAAGGGCCACCAGCACACGCCCCAAACAAAGGCGTTCAAGAGAAGCCCGGCAACGGCCAAGCCTTTGGGGGAATGGTTGCCCATGTGGGCAGTCAGGAGGCGTCGCCTGAGGCTTTGGCGGCCGCCAGCGTGGCTTGGCGCTTGCGCCACCAGCGCCAGCCCAGCCAGACGAGACCGATGCCCAGCAGGGCAAAAATGCCATGCTGGAACTGGCGCAGCACGCCAAACATCCAGTCCCAGTTTTGCGCACCAAAGTAACCCAGATAGACCCAGATCGGTACACTGATCAAAGCGGCAAAGCCGTCCATGAAAAACCATGTGCCGAAGCTCACCCGGCGACTCATGCCGGCCGAGAAAAACACCGGCGTGCGCAAGCCGGGCAAGAAACGGGCAACAAACATGACCCACTTGCCGTATTTTTCAAAAGCTTCTTGGGCGCTGGCAAAGCGCGCGGGTGTCAGGATTTTGCGAAAACCGGGCAGTTTGGCAATGCGCTCACCATACAGGCGGCCCAGAGTGAACATCAGGCCATCACCCACCATCACGCCCGCCATGCCCACCGCGAACATGGTGTTGACGTCGGCATGCCCAAGGCCTGCAATCACGCCACCCGTGACCAAGGTCACATCCTCAGGAATGGGGACGCCAAAACCGCAAATGAGCAACATCACAAACACAGCCAAATAGCCGTATTCGGTGAAAATGGGCATCAAAAACTCAAAAACTTCCATGGATTTCAAAGTTTGGTAACGCAAAAAACCAGTGACGAAATGCACAGGTTCAGCAGGCAGCGGGCCAGTGTAAAGCATTTGTAAGCCCCTTCCAGAGGCGGGTCAGGCGGGGTATCACCCGCAACTTCAAGGCAGTGTCCTTGGGCGTCTGCTGGGTTGCAGGGCCTGACTTTGCTGGCACACTTGCGTGTGTTCGTCAGTCCTTTTGCACACCCATGCCCCGCCCGATACAAGCCACCATTCACCCCCAAGCTTTGCGCGACAACCTGAACCGGGTGCGCTTTGCCGCCCCCGATGCGCAAGTTTGGGCTGTGGTCAAGGCCAATGCTTACGGCCATGGCATTGAGCGTGTGTTTGAGGGGCTGCGCGCAGCCGACGGTTTTGCCATGCTGGACTTGAACGAGGCCGAGCGTGTGCGTGCATTGGGTTGGCGAGGCCCGATCTTGCTGCTGGAAGGTGCTTTTGAGGCGCGTGATCTGGAGTTGTGCTCGCGTCTGCATTTGTGGCACACCGTCCACTGCGATGAGCAGATTGACATGCTGGCGCTGCACAAGACACATGAGCCGCACCGCGTTTTTCTGAAAATGAACTCCGGCATGAACCGCTTGGGCTTTGCACCCCAGCGCTTTCGTTCGGCTTGGACGCGCTTGAACGCTTTGCCCCAGGTGGACGAAATTTCCCTCATGACCCATTTCAGCGATGCCGACGGCCCCAAAGGGATCGCAGCGCAAATGGCTCATTTTGAAGAAGCCACCCGTGATTTACCCGGTGAGCGCAGCTTGAGCAACAGCGCTGCGACTTTGCGCCATGCGCAAGATGTGGCGGTCAAGGCCGATTGGATACGTCCGGGCATTGCGGTGTATGGCAGTTCGCCCGACTTTCCTGAAAACTGCGCGAGCGATTGGGGTTTGCAGCCTGTCATGAGTTTGAATGCCCAGGTGATTGCGGTGCAGTCGCTGCAAGCGGGCGACAGTGTGGGCTACGGCTCCAGCTTTGTGGCCGATCAGGCCATGCGCATCGGTGTGGTGGCCTGTGGTTATGCCGACGGCTATCCGCGCATCTGCCCCACAGGCACGCCGGTACTGGTGAACGGGCAGCGCGGCCGCACTGTGGGCCGGGTCAGCATGGACATGTTGACCGTGGATTTGAGTCCCTTCCCTGATGCGGGAGTCGGCAGTACGGTCACGCTTTGGGGGCAGTCGGCTTCGGGCCCGGTGCTCAGCATCGACGAGGTGGCACAAAAGGCCGGCACCGTGGGCTATGAGCTCATGTGCGCATTGGCGCCGCGTGTGCCTGTGGTGGTGGTCGACTGAAAGTTTGCTGCGCGGGGGACATGGCCCTCTTGCGCTTGCCAGCACAATCGTTTGCATGCCCCATCGCACCCCCCAGCACCCCCATGACCAACGTGCCTTGGTGGTAGCGCTGGTCTTGATCGTCATCTGGGGTGGCAACTTCACGCTGCAAAAGTACCTTTTTGACCTGATCACGCCCGGTGGTTTTTTGTGGGCGCGTTACCTCATCATGCCCGTGTGTGCTTTGCTGCTGATGCGCTGGCGGATGGGCGCTTGGTTGCCGCCCCTGCCGCGCAAGGACTGGATGCACATGGCTTGGCTGGGGTTCATTGGCCATTCTTTGCATGTGGGTCTGGTGACTTACGGCATCCATTGGTCTACGGCGTTTTCCAGCTCGGTCATTTTGGCCTGTGGACCGATCTTCACGTTGCTGATCTTGCGCGTTCAGGGCTTGGAGCGTTTAACGGGCGCGCAAATAGCGGGGGTCACGCTGGCTTTCGGCGGTGTCTTGATGTTCTTGTCGGACAAATTGTTGGGCGGCAACTGGCGGGCTGGTGGAGGTGACTTGGTGTTGTTGGTCGCCGCCTCTCTTTTTTCGTATTACACGGTGGCCGTGAGGCCCGTGATGCAACGGCATGGGCCCGTGCTGACCATGGGCTATGCGACCTTGTTAGGCGGTTTTCCAGTGATGCTGTTGTCGGTGCCTGCAGGGCTGGAGGCTAACTGGTCAATGCTCGATTTTTGGGCGTGGGTGGGCTTGTTTTGGTCGGTGCTGGTGTCGGCCTTTTTGGGCTGGCTGGCCTGGGGTTGGATCAACACGGTGCGGGGCGTGGCCCGGTCTGCGCCCCTCATGTACCTCATGCCGCCCATGGCGGGCCTGTTTGCTTGGGCGCTGTCTGGCGAAAGCTACACCTGGATCAAGATTGCCGGGGCGGGCGTGACCTTGCTGGGCGTGGCTTTGGCCCAATATGCCGGGCAAATCAAGTGGCGACTGCGCTGAGCCGGTGCCAGCGCTGTTGGAGCTGCTTGGCTTTTGCCGCCATGGCTTCAGCGGGGCCCATCACTTGAGCCAAGTGTCATAAGCGGTTTTGCAGATCAAGGCCAAGACCACGAATATGAAGACTTGGCGCACAAAACCCGAGCCGTGCTTGAGCGCCAAACGCGTGCCGATCAAGCTGCCCACGATGTTGGACACCGCCATGGCCAGCGCCAAATGCCACCAAACATGGCCTTGGTAGGCGAACAGCATGAGGGCTGAAAAATTGGTCGCTACGTTGATGAACTTTGCCGAAGCCGAGGCGTTCAAAAAGTCATAACCCAGCCAGCGCACATAGGCAAACACCAAAAAGCTGCCTGTTCCGGGGCCAAAAAACCCATCGTAAAACCCGATCGTCAGACCGATGCTGGAGGCGATCCAGATCTCTTTTCGGCCGGTAAAGCGTGGCGCGTGTTCTCGGCCCATGTCTTTTTTAGCCAGGGTGTAGACCAGCAAGACCACCAGCATGACGGGCAGTGCTTTGCGAAACAAGGAAGGGTCGATTTGCGTGACCGCCCATGCCCCGATCACCGAGCCCACCAGGCCCGCACCTGCCGCCGGGAGCAAGGAGCGCCAAGGCATGACCACCTTGCGGCTGTATTGGAGGGTGGCAAAAGCCGTGCCCCAAATGGATGCACTTTTGTTCGTGCCAAACAAAGTGGCGGGCGGTGCGCCTGGAAAGGTCGCAAACAAGGCTGGAATCAAAATCAACCCGCCGCCGCCCACAATAGAGTCCACCAGCCCGGCCAAGAGCGAGGCCAACGAAACAATCAATAATTCCATGAGGGGGATTGTGTCATCGCAAGGGCACTGAGCCTGTCGCACAGAGGCTGGGAAGCAGGCAAAAAAAAGCGCCGCTTGCGCGACGCTTTGGAAAGTACATCTCGTTCGGATGTTGGTTGATGTTCGAGTTCTTTGGGGTTCGAGTTGTCTCCTCGGCCCTCAAGATGCAGTTACTGCTGTGCACCGAGTAGATGCAATGTAAGGGATGATCCGTTTGATTTTTCTCAGGGATTTCCCGATCCGGGGGTAAATCCCTGTTTGAATCAGAGGGCGCGCTGGCTCAGGTCGCCAGGGCTGCATCGGCCACGATCCATTGAGCGGCTTTCTCGGCCACCATGAGCGTCGGGCTGTTGGTGTTGCCGCTGGTGATGGTGGGCATGACACCGGCGTCGACCACGCGCAGACCGGCCACGCCGCGCACTTGCAAACGCGCGTTGACCACCGCCATCGGGTCGTCATCTCGTCCCATGCGGGTGGTGCCCACCGGGTGAAAGATGGTGCTGGCAATGTCACCGGCCAGCTTGGCCAACTCATCATCGGTTTGGTACTGCACGCCGGGTTTGAACTCTTCCGGAGAAAAAGGCGCCATGGCTGTTTGCGCCATGATGCGGCGCGTCACCCTCAGGCTGTCAGCGGCCACTTTGCGGTCTTCGTCGGTGGCCAGGTAGTTCGGTGCAATCGCGGGAGCGTCTTCAAAGTGAGGCGTCTTGATCTGGACGGTGCCCCGGCTGGTGGGATTCAAATTGCACACGCTGGCCGTGATGGCCGGAAAGCTGTGCAGGGGTTCGCCAAAAGCGTCCAAGCTCAAAGGCTGAACGTGGTACTGGATGTTGGGCCAGGCGCGGCCCGGATCGCTGCGGGTGAAGGCCCCCAACTGGCTGGGCGCCATGCTCATGGGGCCGGTGCGCTTAAGGGCGTACTCCAGCCCGATCTTGGCCTTGCCCCACAGGTTGCTGGCCAAGGTGTTGAGGGTGGTGGTGTTCTGCACCTTGTACACCGTGCGGATTTGCAAATGGTCTTGCAAGTTGGCGCCCACGCCCGGCAGATCGACCAACACGGGCACACCTTTGGCCCGCAGCAACTCGGCTGGGCCAATGCCTGAGAGCTGCAAAATCTGCACCGAACCGATGCTGCCTGCGCTCAGGATCACTTCGGACGCGGCATTCACGTTGACCGTTTGCCCTTGACGCAGCAACTTGGCGCCGACGCAGCGAATGCGGCCATCAGGCTGGGGAGCCAGCTGCAGGGCTTGCACCCGGGTTTCAGTCCACACGGTCAGGTTGGGGCGTTGCTGCGCTGGCCGCAAAAAAGCTTTGGAGGCGTTCCAGCGCCAACCGTCTTTTTGGTTCACCTCAAAATAGCCCACACCTTCGTTGTTGCCCGTGTTGAAGTCAGGCGTGGCTGGAATGCCAGCCTGCATTGCCGCTTGGGCAAAAGCATCCAGCACGTCCCAGCGTAGCCGTTGTTTTTCGATGCGCCACTCACCACCGTGGCCATGGAGCTGGGCATAGGCATCGCGAGCCCCGCCGTGCTGACGGGCAAACTCATGCGGCATCTGGGCGTCGAGCTTGTGGTGGTTCTCATGCGCTTTGAAGTCGGGCAAGCACTGCCGCCAGCCCCACGACTCGTCGCCCGTGACCTCGGCCCAATGCTCGTAATCGCGCGATTGGCCGCGCATGTAAATCATGCCGTTGATGCTGCTGCAACCGCCCAGCGCTTTGCCACGCGGGTAGCGCAGACTGCGTCCGTTCAAGCCCTCGGCCGGTTCGGTTTGGTACAGCCAATCGGTGCGCGGGTTGCCAATGCAATACAAGTACCCCACCGGGATGTGGATCCAGTGGTAGTTGTCTTTTTTGCCCGCCTCCACCAGCAAGACCCGCTTGCTGCTGTTGGCACTGAGCCGGTTGGCCAACAAACAGCCCGCCGTGCCCGCGCCGATGATGATGTAGTCAAAGCTGTTGTCGTTCATGGTTCTGGCCAGTCGCCCTCGCGGAAAACAGAAATGCGGCTCTTAAAGACACTTCACTTGGCCGTGGGCATCACAAACTCAGCGCCTTTGCCGATGCTCTCGGGCCAGCGCTGCATGATGGACTTTTGTTTCGTATAGAAGCGCACACCCTCTTCGCCGTAGGCATGCATGTCGCCAAACAGCGAACGCTTCCAGCCCCCAAAACCGTGCCAAGCCATGGGCACTGGAATCGGCACGTTGATGCCGACCATGCCCACCTGGATGCGGCGCGCAAATTCGCGCGCCACGTTGCCGTCGCGGGTGAAGCAGGAGACGCCGTTGCCGAACTCGTGGTCGTTGATGATCTGCACCGCGGTGCCAAAGTCGGGCACACGCACGCAAGACAGAACCGGGCCAAAGATTTCTTCTTTGTAGATTTTCATGTCGGTGGTCACGTTGTCAAACAACGTGCCGCCGAGCCAGAAGCCCTTGTCGCAACCGGCGCCAGCCTTGGCACCGTCAAACTCGCGGCCATCGACCAAGAGCTTGGCGCCTTCGGCCACGCCAGCGTCGATGTAGCCCTTGATGCGTTGGCGCGCTGCATCGGTCACGATGGGGCCCATTTCGGCGGCGAGGTTTTCGCCGTTCAGCACTTTCAATGTTTGGGTGCGTTCGATCAGTTTCGGGATGATCTTGTCGGCCACATCGCCCACCAACACCGCTACCGAAATCGCCATGCAACGCTCACCGGCCGAGCCGTAACCTGCGCCAATCAGCGCGTCCACGGTCTGGTCGATGTCGGCGTCGGGCATCACCACCAAGTGATTTTTCGCGCCGCCCAGAGCTTGCACGCGCTTGCCGTGGTGCGCGCCGGTTTCATAGATGTAGTTGGCAATCGGCGTGGAGCCAACAAAGCTGATGGCTTTCACATCGGGGTGCACCAGCAAGGCGTCCACGGCTTCTTTGTCGCCTTGCACCACGTTGAACACGCCGTCAGGCAGACCGGCTTTTTTCAGCAACTCGGCCATGAAGAGCGACGGGGTAGGGTCGGTCGGGCTGGGCTTCAAGATGAAGGTGTTGCCCGCCGCAATGGCCACTGGGAACATCCACATGGGCACCATCACGGGGAAATTGAAGGGCGTGATGCCCGCCACCACACCCAGGGGCTGGCGCAGGGTCCAGTTGTCGATGCCAGTCGAGACTTGGTCGGTGAAGTCGCCCTTGAGCAGCTGCGCAATGCCGGTGGCAAATTCCACGATGTCGATGCCGCGAGAGACCTCGCCCTGCGCGTCGGTAAAGACCTTGCCGTGCTCGGCGGTGATCATGTGGGCCAACTCGTCCTTGTGGGTGTTCAGCAGTTCGAGGAACTTGAACATCACCCGGGCGCGTCGCAGGGGTGGTGTGTCAGCCCAGGCGGGGAAGGCCGCTTGCGCAGCGGCCACGGCTTGGGCCACTTCGGCGCGGTTGGCCAATGCCACGCTGCCGGTCACTGCGCCAGTGGCGGGGTTGGTCACAGGCTGGCTGCGGCCCGAAGTGCCTGCGGCGACTTGGCCGTTGATGTAGTGGCCGATGTGGGAAATGCTCATTTGGGACTCCGTGGGTGAAAGTTTGCATGCAGTTTAGGTACCCGCGATTTCCCCCGCAATGCCGCAAAGCTGAATTGATTGTTCAAAATAGTGAACAATGTATGAATGGAAGAGCAAAAGATCAACACCCTCTGGACACACCTGCACTGGCTGAGCGTGCTGGCGCAGCAGGGCAGTTACACGGCTGCGGCCGCCCGGCTCGGCGTGAGCAAGGCCGCGATGAGCCAACGCATTGCCGAGTTGGAGCGTGCCGCCAAGGTCACTTTGGTGCAGCGCACCACACGCAGCCTGCGCCTGACCGAGGCGGGTCAAAGGCTGGTGGACGAGACCCGTGCTGCGTTTGAGCAAATCGAACAAAGCTTTGCCCAAGTGCGCGATCTGGCTGAACAGCCCAGTGGCTTGTTGCGTGTGACCGCGCCGGTGGCGTTGGCAAGGCAGCAACTTGTGCCCTTGTTCGCCGCTTATCTGAAAGATTTTCCGGATGTGCGCATCGAGCTGGACCTGTCCGATCGCCTGAGCGCCTTGGCTACCGAAGGTTATGACTTGGCGATACGCCACACCGCCCGCCCGCCCGACACCCATGTGGCTTGGGCGCTGTGCGCCACCGAATCGGTGCTGGTGACCACCCCAGCGTACATTGGCCAACATGGTGAGCCACAAAGCCCAGCCGAGCTGCAAACCCACAACTGCCTGCATTACCCCCGTTCGCAAGACACGCCAGCTTGGACTTTCGAGCCGCGTCCGATTTCAAATCCAGCTTGGGATGCGGCTTTGGAGCAAACGTCCAGCGGGTTCGAGCGCATCACGGTGCCCGTGACAGGCAATTTCGCCGCCAACAACAGCGAAGCCCTGCGTGAAGCGGCCTTGACCGGCGCAGGGATTGCGCTGATGCCGGACTTCAGTGCCCAAGCCGAATTGCGCAAGGGTCAGTTGGTACGCGTATTGCCCGATTGGAAGCCCGTAGGAGCCTTTGCCGAAACCATCTACGCCATACGCCCTTATGCACCACATGTACCTCGCGCAATAGCGGCTTTGGTGGCGCACCTTCGAACTGGCCTGGTCGGTGGTTTTGGCGTCTGAAACAGCAATTCAGCGATTGGCCAGCACTGGAAATAACTTGGTCAGACCATCTGCCATCACTTCGACAGCCAAGGCCGCCAAGATCAAACCCATGAGCCGCGTCATGACGTTGATGCCGGTTTTGCCCAGGATGCGGGCAATCGGGGTGGCCAGTGAAAAACACAAGGCCGTGGCCAGCGCGATCACCACGCCGTAGCCAACCAAGGTGGCTAACTGCATGAAATCTTTGGCTTTTTCGGCGTAAATCACCACGGTGGACATGGTGGCAGGTCCGGTCAGCAGCGGGATGGTCAATGGCACCACGGCGATGCTGGCCCCCACAGCCGCTTTGGCTTCGGCGTCATGCACCTCGTCTGCGTTGGCGCGGGCTTCGGCGGGCTGGGCGTTGAGCATCGACAAGGCCGCTGTCAGCAACAGCATGCCGCCGCCCACTTGGAAACTTGCCAGCGAGATGCCGAAAAACGCCAGAATTTGCAAACCCAGCAGGGCGCTGGCGGCGATCACCACGAAGGCGCTGAACGACGACACCCAGATGGTGCGTTGCCGCTGTGCATGGCTGAAGCCCTGCGTGTAGTGGATGAAAAACGGGACGATGGCCAAAGGGTTGACGATGGCCAGCAGGGTGATGAGCGGTTTGAAGTCCATCACCGCATTGTGCAGGCTTCAGGGTGGGGTCGTTGTGGCCGGTGTGCGGCGGCGGAACATGCCCCAGCCTTCCATGTGCAGCACTTTGTCACCGTGCTGGTTGAACATCTCCCACAGGTTGCGCGTCATGCCCACATCGGGGCGTTTGCCCATGGGCTTGGTTTCCAGAACAGTGCTTTGCAGTCGCAAGATGTCGCCCGGAAAAACCGGCTTGAGCCATTTGATGCCCTCTAGGCCAGGTGAGCCCAAGCTGGAGGTCTCGCACAAGAAATTGGTCACCATCAGCCGCATGGCCATGGCGCAGGTGTGCCAACCGCTGGCAGAGAGGGCACCGAATACCGAGGCCTTGGCCGCTTCGTCGTCCAGGTGAAAGGGTTGCGGGTCGAACTGAGTGGCGAAGGCGATGATTTCTTCGCGGGTGGGCGTGATGGTGCCCAAGTCGCGCACCTGGCCCACGGCCATGTCTTCCCAGTAGTACTTGATGGGGGTCTCGATGCGGGACATCAACGGCCTCCGGAGACGTCAATCAAACTCATGGTGGTGTAGCTGGCCGCGTCAGACAAGAGCCAGACAATGCTTTGCGCCACCTCGTCGGCGGTGCCGCCGCGTTGCATGGGGACCAGGTGCTGCAGGTCTTTCACGCGGTCCGGCAGGCCGCCAGAGGCGTGGATTTCGGTGTCGATCAGTCCCGGGCGCACGGCATTGACGCGCACGCCTTCTGCCGCCACCTCTTTGGCCAGACCCAAGGTGAAGGCGTCAATCGCCCCTTTGGCCGAGGCGTAGTCCACATATTGGCCGGGCGATCCCAGTCGGGAGGCTGCACTCGAGACGTTGACGATGCTGCCGCCTTCACCGCCGTAGCGGGTGCTCATGCGGCGCACGGCTTCGCGGGCGCAAATCAGGCTGCCCATCACGTTGATGTCGAACATGCGTTTCAAGCGCGCGACACTCATGTCAGCCACGCGGGCATAGACGTCGACCACACCCGCGTTGTTGACCAGGCCAGAAAGGCGACCCAGTTTGGCGTCGATGTGTTCGTACATGCGCAGGACCTGCGCTTCGTCAGCCACATCGGCCTGAACCGCGATGGCGTTGCCGCCTGCGCTGCGGATCCGGCGCACCACCTCATCGGCAGCGAGCGAGTTGGCGGTGTAGTTCACGGCCACCGTCCAGCCCTGCTGGGCTGCCAAAAGGGCTGTGGCTGCACCAATACCGCGGCTGCCGCCCGTCACCAACAAGACCTTGTTCATCGCGTGTCTCCTGCAAAAATGATTTATAGCGGTTACAACCGCACATTGCCAATTACACAACGTACAAGGAGTCATCATGGGTCGCACAGTGGACTATTACCTCGCCCCGCAAAGCCCCTGGGCTTATTTGGGTCACCAGCGCTTGGCCGACATCGTGCAGCGCACGGGGGCTGTCGTGCGCGTCATGCCCATCGACTTGGGTGGCAAGGTGTTCCCGATCTCGGGCGGTTTGCCATTGGGCCAGCGTGCGCCACAGCGCCAGGCCTACCGCTTGGTGGAGCTGCAACGGTTTAGCAAGCATCTGAATGTGCCTTTGAACCTCAAGCCCAAATATTTCCCGGTGGGGGGTGACGATTCTGCCCGTTTGATCATTGCCGCCGATCTGACCCAAGGTCCGTTGGCCGCCATGAAAATCGCGGGCGCGATTTTGACCGCTTGTTGGGCCCAAGAGCGCAACATGGCCGATGACAAGGTGCTGGCCGAGTTGTTGCAAGAGCAGGATTTACCCGCCAGCTTGATGACCCAGTCGCAAAGCCAAGCGGTGCAAGAGCGCTATGAAAGCTACACCCAAGCGGCCATCGATGCGGGTGTTTTTGGTGCCCCCAGCTATGTGGTGGCGGGCGAGATTTTTTGGGGACAAGACCGACTCGAGTTTGTCGAGCGCGCTTTGGCCCGTTGAATTGTTGACCAACCAGGAGATGTGCATGGGAAAGATGATCGAGCTCAAAGCCGCTGATGGCACCGCGGTGCCTGCCTACGAGGCCCGGCCTGTCGGTGCGCCCAGGGGGGCGGTGGTGGTGATTCAGGAGATTTTCGGGGTGAACAGCCACATTCGTGCCGTGGCCGACGGCTATGCCGCCGAGGGTTATCTGGCCGTGGCCCCGGCTGCCTTTCAACGCGTGAAACCCGGGGTGGAGCTGGGTTACACCGATGCCGACATGGGCGAGGGCTTTGGCTACAAAACCGCCTCAGAGGCCTTGCCAGCGCCGGGTGTGATGCAAGACATTCAGGCCGCAATTGACCATGCAGCCGAAGTTTCGGGTGGCAAGGTGGGCATCGTGGGCTATTGCTGGGGCGGCTTACTCACCTGGCGTGCGGCGTGCACTTTGTCTGGCCTGAGTGCTGCGGTGCCGTATTACGGCGGTGGTGTGACCACCGCTGCCGAAACCGCCCGGCATCCGCAAGTGCCCGTGCTGGCCCACTTTGCCGAAGAAGACCATTGGATACCGATGGACACGGTCGAAGCCTTCAGAAAAGCGCACCCCGAAGTGGCTGTCCACACCTATGCCGCGCACCATGGTTTCAACTGTGACCAGCGCGGCTCGTGGCATGCGCCTTCTGCCCAGTTGGCGCGCGAGCGCACGTTGGCGTTTTTTGCCAAGCACTTGGGCTGACGGTTTTTGTGTGGGCGCCCCGTTCTCTGGGCGAAGGCGATGTCCCTAGTCGCCGGTTCTGGCCAGGTAGCGCTTGCGCCAGAACACCAGCCCCATGATGAGGGCGATGGTTCCCATGCTGCCCAGCGTCCACCAAAAAGCGCTGGCGGTATGTAGCCAAGGGATGAACTCGAAGTTCATGCCAAAAATGCCTGCTATCAGGTTCAAAGGCAAGAAGATGGCGGTCAGCGCCGTCAGTGTGCGCATGATGTCGTTGGTGCGGTTGCCCTGTGCATTGAAATGCATTTGCACGGCGGTTTCGGTGTTGTGTTCCAGGCGGCGCACATGGTGCACCACCCGGTCAATGTGTTCCAGCACGTCGCGGCAGCGCACTTTGAGCAATTCGTGTTCGCGCAGCGCAGCCGGGTCGTCGTTGACCACCCAGTCGTCCAGGGTTTCGTTCCAG
Organism: Akkermansia muciniphila; assembly: GCA_943331105.2. Taxonomy (GTDB): domain Bacteria; phylum Pseudomonadota; class Gammaproteobacteria; order Burkholderiales; family Burkholderiaceae_C; genus Limnohabitans_A. The sequence continues at coordinate 11 of CALQKH020000024.1, read as the reverse complement.
TTGAGCATGGC
>CALQKH020000023.1 GCA_943331105.2 Akkermansia muciniphila | reverse complement strand
TTGCTCAGGTACTCGTAACGCAGAAAGCCGACGTCATAAGCCAAGTCTCCAACCGTTGACTTGTAGCCACCGTAGAGGTCGATCTCGGTAGAACCTTTGGTCGCGCCAGGGGTGTCCTTGATCCACTTGATGCTCGAACCCCAAGCGCCGACATAAAAGCCGCTCTTGTCGGCGTAATCAAAACCGCCTTGCGCCGCTGGCTCCAGGCGCGACTGGGAAATACCACGGTAGCGGTAGTCAGACACAACACCTGCATTGAAGGACAAAGTGCTCTCAGCCGCTTGCGCCTGAGCCACACCAGTCATGCCCAACAAAGACAAAGTCAACAAGGAAGGAACGAGGATGTTTTTCATGAGGAACTCCAAAAAATGAAAAAAGGACAAACCCTTAAAGCAGGGAGCGTGCCAACTGAGGCCGCGCGCTCTATTCGGGCTTATCCCCGTGCACTTTTAGCCCTTGCATGCTTGAATGACATTTCAATAAGTTCTGCGCGTTCGGACTGCGCGACAGGGCACACAAAGCGCACCAATACGGGGCAGGGAGGGCATATGAGTCTCAGTTTGGTGCACAGCCGCGCCTTGGTCGGCCTGCAAGCGCCCGCCGTCACCGTCGAGGTGCACATGGCCAACGGGCTGCCCAGCTTCACGCTGGTGGGGCTGGCCGATGTCGAAGTCAAAGAAGCCCGCGAGCGGGTGCGATCGGCCTTGCAAAACAGTGGGCTCGACTTTCCGCACAACCAGCGCATCACCGTCAACCTGGCCCCAGCCGACTTGCCCAAAGACTCGGGGCGACTGGACTTGCCGATTGCGCTGGGCATCTTGGCGGCCAGTGGGCAGATCGATGCCAGCAAACTGGCAGGCTATGAATTTGCAGGTGAGTTGTCACTGTCGGGCGAGCTGCGCCCAGTGCGCGGCGCTTTGGCCATGAGCCTGGTGTTGCGCCAACAAAAAGTGCGCACCCGGCTGGTGCTGCCACCGGGCAGTGCCGAAGAAGCAGCACTGGTGCCCGATGCCGAAGTCTTCAGGGCGCGCCACTTACTCGATGTGGTGCAGCAGTTTTTACCGCCGTCCAACGAAGCGCCGCCCGAGCCCAGCGACGGCTGGGCTCGCATGGCCGCCACCACACCCACAGATCCACCGCGTTATGCCGACCTGGCGGACGTCAAAGGCCAAGCGGGTGTCAAGCGCGTGCTGGAAATCGCCGCCGCTGGGGGCCATTCGCTGCTCATGCTGGGGCCACCGGGTTCGGGCAAGTCCATGTTGGCGCAGCGCTTTGCCGGTTTGCTGCCGCCCATGTCCACCGAACAGGCGCTGGAATCGGCGGCCATTGCCAGCTTGGCCGGACGTTTTGATTTGACGCGTTGGGCCCAGCGCCCCACGGGTCAGCCGCACCACTCGGCCAGTGCGGTGGCTTTGGTGGGCGGCGGCTCACCGCCCCGGCCAGGCGAAATCTCGCTGGCGCACCATGGCGTGCTGTTTCTGGACGAACTCCCCGAGTTCCCCAGGGCCGCGCTGGAGGCTCTTCGCGAACCGCTGGAAACCGGCAGCATCACCATTGCACGAGCGGCAAGGCGAGCCGAGTTCCCGGCACGCTTTCAATTGATCGCGGCCATGAACCCCTGCCCCTGCGGCTATCTGGGCAGCGCCAACAGGTCATGCCGCTGCACGCCTGACCAAGTCAGCCGCTACCAAGGCAAGCTGAGTGGCCCGCTGCTCGACCGCATCGACCTGCACATCGAAGTGCCCAGCTTGGGCGCGCACGATCTGTTGAACGCGCCACCGGGCGAAAGCACCGAGCAGATTGCGGCGCGCAGTTTGGCCGCACGCGAACGCGCCATCGCCCGGCAAAACTGCACCAATGCAGACCTCCAAGGCCAAGCCATCGATGCACAGGCACGGCTTGAAGACAGCGCCACCGCTTTGCTGCAAAGGGCCGCCGACAAACTCGGCTGGAGTGGGCGCAGCACGCACCGCAGCCTGAAAGTGGCACGCACCATTGCGGATTTAGCAGGCAGCGACACCGTCGCAGCCGCCCATGTGGCCGAAGCCATTCAATACCGACGTGTGCTCAATGGGCCTTGACAGGCCTTGAACGGCTGAGACACACGCAGCATTGAGGCGCACAGATAATGTGAGGATGCCCGATGCGCGTCAGCACTCCCCGCAAGCCAAGGCACTGGGGCCTTTCAGTGTCTGGCTGTCGCTGCCTCAATTGATCACTTGGGGCAGTGTTTTCTACACTTTCTCATTGCTCATGACGCCTTTAGAGGCTGAGCTGGGCATGGGCCGGGCCGAGTCCTCGCTGGCTTTCAGCTTGGCGCTGCTGGCCGAAGGCCTGATGGCCTACCAAGTGGGCCGTTGGATCGATGCCGGGCACGAGCGGCGGGTGATGACGCTGGGCTCATTGTGGGTGGGCTTGGGGCTGATGGTGCACAGCTTTGTGACATCGGTTGTGGGTTTTTATGCCGCCTGGATATGGCTGGGCTTAGGGATGGCGGCCACGCTGTACAACCCGGCGTTTGCCGTGGTCACACGGCGCTTTGCTCAAGACTTTCGGCGCGCCATCATCACCCTCACGTTTTTAGGTGGCTTGGCCAGCACGGTGTTCATTCCGCTGTTTGCGTGGTGGATGGAGCTGTGGGGCTGGCGGCAAGCGCTCTGGGCGTTAGCCGGACTGCAGTTTCTGGTGTGCATGCCTGTGCACTTCTGGGTGCTGCACGGGGCGCCACGCCCGCAGGTCAGCCATGCCGACCGCACACAGCCCGAGCACGCCGCACCCGCGGGCAAGCGGAACCCCGCCGTGCCCGTGCGCGAACACCTTCGCCACGCGCCGTTTTGGCTGCTGGCCTTGTTCATGGTGCTGACCATGTCGGTGACTTCAGCCCTGCCCGCGCACATGATCGCCTTGCTGCAAGAGTCGGGCCTGTCCACTGCTTGGGTGCTGGCCATTCCGGCGGCCATTGGGGTGATTCAGGTGCTGGGGCGCTTGGTGCTGTTCATGTTTGAGCGTTATTGGGATGTGCATGCCGCCAACCGCTGGATTCCGACCCTCATTCCGGCGGGAATCGTGGCTTTGCTGATCGGTGGTTTCAGCCCTGTAGCCTCGCTTTTGTTTGTGCTGCTTTACGGTCTGGGCAACGGCATGAACACCATCGTCAAAGGCACGGCCATGGCGCAGTACGTGAGCCGCGCGCATGTCGGGCAACTCAATGGCCTGCTGGGTTTGCCCATCGCCTTGGCCAGGGCCGCAGCACCCTTGATTTTGGGCCTGCTGTGGTCAGCGGAACATGGCTACAGCTTGGCGCTGTGGTGGCTGTTGGCGGCCAGCTTGATGGGCACGGCAGCCCTGTGGGCCGCCCAGCGCTCTGCTCTGAAGACACTGCGCTGAAGGTCTCTTTCAAGCCGACAAGGTCTTAGGTTCACCCTCGGCTTATATCTATATCGACATATATAACCAATTAAAAAATCGTTCCCATGTCTTTGGCGACTGACCACAATCGCGCCATCTTTCGACTTTTCATTCAGGAACGCCCCCATGAAACACATAACTGCCCTGGTTCTGGCCCTGTCGGCCACCGCCTTCTCTGCGTCCACTTTGGCCGCCCAACCTCTGCTCAGCCCCGCTGAACTGCAAGCCAAACTGTCTGACGCCAATGTGCGCGTGATCGACATCCGAGACCCCAAATCCTATGCGGCCAACCACATCCCTGGCGCGGTGAGTGCGCCTTATGGCACCTGGCGCGGCCCGGCCAGCAACCCGGGGGAATTGCCCGGTCTGCCCAAGCTGACCACCTTGGTACAAAGCCTGGGCCTGTCCCCCAGCACCCATGCGGTGATTGTGTCCAGCGGTGCAGATGCCACCGACTTTGGGGCCTCGGCCCGGGTGTACTGGACACTCAAAGTGCTGGGCCTCAAAGAGCTGTCGGTGTTGAACGGCGGCGTGAAGGCTTGGGCCACCGCAGGTTTGCCGCAAAACAACCAAGCCGTCAAAGTAGCGGCCAGCAGCTTCCAGCCGCAAATCGACAAGAGCCTGGTCGCCACCAAGGAAGAGCTGGTGGCCCGCGTCAAATCGGGTGACGCCGCCTTGATCGATGCACGCCCGGCCGAATTCTTCAAGGGCGAGACCCGCCATGTGGCCGCCAGCGTGCCCGGCACCTTGCAAGGCGCGGTGAACGTGGAGCACGACAAATGGTTTGCCCCCGGCACCTCGACCTTTTTGAACACCGAGCAGGCCCAAAAAGTGGCGGCTACCAGCCCCATCGATCCGGCCAAAGAGACCGTGTCCTTTTGCAACACTGGCCACTGGGCTGCGACCAACTGGTTTGCCATGTCTGAAGTGCTGGGCCAGAAAAACGTGAAGCTCTATGCAGGCTCGATGGTGGAATGGTCCAAAGACGCCAGCGGCCTGCCCATGGCCAATGTGCCCAGCCGCCCCAAGCAACTGATGATCGACGCCAAATTTTGGGCCGAGAAAACCTTCAAATAAATTCAGGACATGAAACGCCTTCCTTTGGCGGCCTTGCTGGCCGCCTTTTTCATCTTTTTAGCGCTGTCCGTGTCCATCCGGCAAGCCGTGCTGATGCTGGTGGGCGTGGGCATGGGCTCAGCTTTGGCAGGGGCTCGCTTTGGTTTCACCACCGGCTGGCGACAACTCATTGAACAACGCAACCCGCAAGGCGTGGTCGGCCAAGTGCTGCTGCTGGCCCTGGCCAGCTTGGCAGCCCTGCCGCTGCTGGGGCAATTTTCTGAACTGCACGCGGCCCTCGGGCCACCCAGCGTGAGCTTGCTGGTGGGGGCCTTCGTGTTCGGGCTGACCATGCAGATTGCCGACGGCTGCGGCTCGGGCAGTTTGTACAAAGCGGGCTTGGGCGTACCGCTCAACATGGGCATCTTGCCGCTGTTTGCACTGGGCAGCTTCTTGGGCTCGGTACACCTGGACAGCTGGCTGTCGCTGGGCCAAATGGCCCCGGTCAGTTTTTCAGCCAGCCTGGGCACAGGCGGCGCTTTGGTCTTGACGCTGGCTTTGCTGGCAGCCGTGCTGGTGGCCGTGCGCCTGTGGGTGGGCGCGGGCCAAAACTGGCTCGACAAACGCTGGGTCTGGGGCGCGGTGGCGCTTGCCGTATTGGCCACCTTGAACTTGTTGCTGGCTGGGCAACCATGGGGCGTGGTGTATGGCTTTGGCCTGTGGGCGGCCAAGATTTCGGTGGCGCTGGGCGCGTTTGAACCTGCCGCCAATGCCTTTTGGGGTCAAGCCGGCAACGCACAACGCCTGACGCAAACCGTGTTCATGGACGTCACCACCATCACCAACATCGGCATTCTGGGCGGTGCGCTGTGGGTCTCGGCCAAGTCCCCAGCCGGCAGCAAGCCCCTCACCACGCAGCAATGGGTGATTGGCTTGGTGGCAGGTTTCGTCATGGGCTACAGCTCACGACTGGCTTTTGGTTGCAACATCGGCGCCATGCTCAGTGGCATCTCGACTGGCAGCCTGCACGGTTGGTTGTGGGTGCCCCTGGCTTTTGCGGGCACGCTCATTGGCGTGCGCGTGCGCCGCCACTACCAATTTTGAAGGAGCACCGCATGAGCCACACACACAAGTTGCAAGCGGTTTTTTGGTTGGTCCTGAGCGCGTTTTTGGCTTGGGACTTTCTGGCCTCCGACCCGGTGGACCTGCGCAACGAACCACCCCTGATCGCTGCAGGCTCCGGCCAGGCGAGCAGCGGGGGGCATTGCTCGATGGCGAAGTGAATCAACTGCGCCTGAACGCCACCGTGTCTGAGCGCATCAACGTGTTAACCAACGCCGCGCTGCAAAACTGAGCGCATCGACACAGGCCACCATCAACAGCATCGCGCCCAAAATGGTGGCCGTTTTGTTCATGTGGAACAGGCCCATATGGAAAGACAACATCTGGCCCAAACCCCCAGCACCCACCACGCCGAGCACGGCGGCCGCGCGGATGTTGTTCTCCCAGCGGTACAGCGTGTAGCTCATGAGTTGCGGCAGCACCTGGGGCAAGGTGGCGTAAAAGAACACACGCATTGGCCCTACGCCTTGGGTGCGCAAGGCATCACCCGGCCCGGTGGGTATGTTCTCCATGGCCTCGGCAAACAAGCGTCCCAGCACCCCGCTGGTGTGCAGCGCCAGCGCCAAGGTGCCGGCCATGGGCCCCAGGCCGGCCGAAATCAACAGCAACGCGGCCCACACCAATTCAGGGATGGCGCGCAGGGCATTGAGCAACCAGCGCGTGGGGCTGCGCAGCCAAGCCGGGTCTTGTGCGGACATGCGGCTGGCGGGCACAGCCAGCGCCAAGCCCAGCGCCGCCGCCATCACAGTGCCCAAGGCCGACATGGCCAGGGTTTCCCAAGCGGCCCATGCCACTTTGTTCAAAAACACGGGCGACAAATCGGGCGGGAAAAATTCCGCCACAAAGCGGCCCATGCTGCGTGCGGCCTCCATGGACGCAAAAGCAGCCCAGTCCAAGTCCAGCGACACAAAACTGGCCACCACCAGCAGCAGCAAGGCCGCCGTGAACCAACAAGCGCGGCAGCGGGCGTCAAACAAGGGTGGCGGCAATTTGTAGGGCGGGTTGGCCGCTTCACGTGCAAAAGACTTCATGCCAGCGCCTTTCGCAACCAAGCGCTCACGCGGTCCGCCAGCGCCACCAGCGCAATGAACACCAGCAGCAAGGTGGCGACTTCGCCGCCGTTGAACATCTTCATCGAGTTGTCGAGCTGCTGGCCCAAGCCGCCCGCGCCCACAAAGCCCAGCACCACCGACGAGCGGATCGCGCATTCCCAGCGGTACACCGTGTAAGACGCCAGCTCGGCCGCATGGCTGGGCAGCAGCGCATAGACAAAAGCCTGCAGGCGTCCGCTGCCGTTGCGCATCAGGGTTTGGGTGGCGTGGCTTTCGCCGCTTTCCAAAATTTCGGCATACACCTTGCCCAACATGCCACCATAGGTCAGGGCAATGGCCAGCACGCCCGCTGTGGGGCCCAGACCCACCACGCGCACAAACACCAAGGCCCAGACCAACTCGGGCACACTGCGCAAGACGATCAAGGTGGCCCGCACGCACCAACGCACCGCAGCAGGCCAGCGGTCCATGCGGCCGGACAAGGCCGATAGCGACAACACGCGGGTGGCCATCAGGCTCAATGGCACGGCCAGCACCAGCGCCAGCGTGACGCCCGCAGTGGCCATGGCCACGGTGCGCCAGGTTTCGCGCACCACCATGTCGATGAATTCGGCGTTGTGCACCAGCGGCCAAAAGCTGGCCACAAAGTCGGCCGTGACCTTGCGGTTCTCAGGCGCCCACAGCACCCAAAGTCGGAACTCGGTGGCCACGCCCAATGGCCACAGCAGCACCAGCGCCAGGCTCAACCAGAACACCCGAGATAAAAACGCCGGATCTCGCGAGGGCGCACCCGAACGCGCGCTGGCCGGTGGCAGCCCAGGGGGTCGCGCATCGGGTATTCGAGAAACGGTGGCAAACATGTCGCGTGCGTGAAGAATCAGGTCGCAGGCCGCGTCAGCGGCAATGCATCACAGCCGGCGCAGGCGTTGCCGTGGCCAGCTCGTCCACACTGATCGGCGCTTCGCCGCGCAACTCGTGTTCGTGCTGGTCATACAGGTGGGCCAAGTGCTCGCGGCTGACTTGTGCAGACGGCAAATCAAAAACCAGCTGCCCGTCGCGCAAACCCACGATGCGCGGGAAATGCGCCAAGGCCATGTCCACCTGGTGCAAGGTGGCCACCAGCGTGACTTGGCGCTCGGCCGCCAAACCCACCAAGGCCGTCATGGCCATGCGGGCGCGCATCGGGTCAAGGGCCGACAGCGGTTCGTCGATCAACCACAGGTTGGCCGGGGCCAGCAGGGCGCGGGCCAGGCCCACACGCTGGCGCTCACCGCCCGACAAGCGGTCCACCCGTTCGAACAATTTGTCGCCCAGGTCAAAGTGCGTCAACGCTTCGTAAGCCGCCGGGATGTCGGATGGATAAAAAAGTGAGCGCAGACTCGCCCACCAACCCATGACAGGCAAGCGCCCGGCCAGCACCGAGGTCACCACCCGCTGACGCGGCGGCAAGGGGGGTACCTGCGGGGCCAAAAACAACTGACCACGCAAAGCGCGCAACGCGCCAGGCGATTGCGTCCAGGGGTTCACGCCCGACAACTGCAACGTGCCCTGCGTGGGCCGCTGCGCGCAAGCCAACACCTGCAGCAAGGTCGTCTTACCCGCGCCCGAAGGGCCGATGATGGCCACCTGTTCGCCAGCGCCCAAGCGCAGGTTCAGCGCACGCAAGGCCGCTGGCGTACCCGGCAGGGCGGCCGGGTGGCGCGCCTCCAAAGACTGCAGATCAATGCTCACTGCGCAAGGGCTCTGGTTTTAGAGCAAACCCGCACTGCGGGCTGCAGACTCCAGGCCCTTGTAGTTCTCGGGCGTGGTGGCGATGTAGCGGGTGGCGCGGTTGAGCTTCAAGATCTCTGCGTGCTCAGGGTTGGCGGGGTTCAGGGCCAACAAGGCGGCCTTGATCTTTTCGCGCAAATCGGCGGGCATGTCGGCATGCACCGACCAGTTGTAGTTGAAGTAAGGCGCGGTGGTGAAGAACACGTTCACGTCTTGCGTGTTGACCTTGTTTTCGGACACAAACTTACGCCAAACCGTGATGTCCAGCGCAGCAGCATCGACCTTGCCACTGACCACCGAGGCGATGGTGGCGTCGTGCGCGCCACTGTAGGCGATGCGCTTGAAGTCTTTTTCAGGGTCAATGTTGGCTTGCAGCAAAAAGCTGCGCGGCATCAGGTGGCCCGAGGTGCTGCTTTGCGAGCCAAACGAGACCTGCTTGCCTTTCATGTCGGCCAAGCTTTTGATGCCCGAGTTGGTCTTGGCGATGAACACCGATTGGAATCGGGTGTCCTCTTCGCGCTGGGCGATGGGCACGATCTTGCCACCCGAGCGGATGCTCGCTTGCACAAAGGTAAAGCCACCAAACCAGACCACGTCCACCTTCTTGTTCACCAAAGACTCCACCGCAGCGGGGTAATCGGTCACGGGCGTGAACAACACCTTCATGCCCAGCTGCTTTTCCAAGTAGTTGGCCAAGGGCGTGAATTTGCGCACTTGCTCGGTGGCGGCTTCTTCAGGAATGGTGGTCACGCGCAGCGTGGTTTGGGCTTGTGCCGTCGATGCCACATTGGCCGACAGTGCCAGCAGGCCGATAAAAACGCTGGACAAAATGGGGGAGAGAAAAGCTTTGAACATGGTGCCCTTGCAAAAAAACAAACAAACTCGATTACAACCTGAATTCAAGACGCTTGGCGTCGATTGCGCGAAACAACCCCGAAGAGCAAGACGCTGATCGACCCCAAAACAAGGACCAAGGACTTGTTCCTCCCCCAGTGACACCCGCAAGATCTCTGACCTAACATACCTCATGAGCACCACCCAATTCATCCAGCTTTACCAGCACAACGCCGTTGCTGTGGCGCAAGAACTCTTGCAGGGCTTGAGCGCCCCACAGGCCTTCACCTCGCCCAAATACCTCTACGACGCGTTGGGTTCGCGATTGTTCGAAGCCATCACCGAGCTGCCCGAATATGACCTGACGCGCACCGAGGCGCTGCTCATGCGCCTGCACAGCGCTGACATGGCGCAGCACTTGCCCACAGGTGCGTGCTGGGTGGACCTGGGTGCCGGCAACTGCGAAAAAGCCGGGCGTCTCCTGGGCCCTATGCAAGCGGCCCGCTATGTGGCGGTGGACATTTCGGTGGACTTTGTGCGTCAAGCCCTCGGCAGCCTGCAGCGGCAGCACCCGGGCCTGGCCATGACGGGCTTGGGCACCGACTTTTCTGGCGGACTGAATTTACCAGACGCCTTGGACCTGGACCCGGCGCAGCCACGGGTGTTGTTTTACCCGGGCTCGAGCATCGGCAATTTCACGCCCGATCAGGCCCTGGACTTTTTGCAAAGCCTGCACCGCGCTTGCGGTACGGCCATGGGCAGTGGCTTGCTGATCGGGGTGGATTTGGTCAAGGATGCCGCCGAATTGGAAGCCGCTTACGACGATACCTTGGGCGTGAGCGCCGCTTTTGACCTGAACTTGCTGCTGCACATCAACCGCTTGGTGGGCAGCAACTTTTCGGTGCGCGACTGGCGGCACCTGTCGCGCTTCAATGCGGCACAGTCGCGGGTCGAGATGCACCTGCAGGCACGTCAAGCGGTCACCGTGCAATGGCCAGGAGGCGAGCGCTTGTTTGCGGCAGGCGAGACCATCCACACCGAAAACGCCTGCAAATGGACGGTGCCAAACTTTGAGGTCTTGCTCCGCTCAGCAGGCTTTGCCAGCACCCGCGTCTGGACCGATCCAGCCCAGCGCTTTGCGGTACTGTGGGCGCAGGCCTGATGGCGCTTTAAAGCGCCACCGAGCGAAAGCCCGCGAAGATATCGCGCCGCTCGGGCACAAAAAAGTTGCGGTACCGCACATCGACCAGATGCTGCGACGTGGCCCGGCATGCGCCCTTGAGCACGCGGTGACCCTGCCACCATGGCTCTGAATACTCGCGGTAAGGATGGGGCACAAAACCCGGGTAAGGCGCGAAATCGCTCGACGTCCACTCCCACACTTGGCCCCACACAAAACCCTGGGTGTTCGCAGCGCAGGTCCACTCAGCCTCGGTGGGCAAGCGCCTGCCAGCCCATTGGCACCACGCCTGGGCATCCCATGCATTGACATGCACCACGGGTGCGTCCATCGGCATCGCTTGCCAGTGGCCAAAGACTTGGACCTGCCAATCACCTTGCACCAAGCGGACATGGGGTGGCAGGGCGTAACCCGTTTCTTGCAAGAAGGGCAGGTACTGCGCCCACGTCACGGCCGTCGCATCGATCTCGAACGCCGCCAAGGCCACCGCGTGTGCGGGGCATTCGTTGTCAAAGGCAAATCCAGGTCCGGCATGGCCTAAAGTGCAGACTTGGGCGGGTATGGGCAAAGCGCGACTGGAAACAACAGGGCCAACTTTCTGCGCATGCCCTACACACACAGATTCCGGCAAAGCCACGCCCAAGTTTTGCGCCATGTAAACCGAAGCCTCGTTGTGCATGGCCTCGTGCTGCATGGCCAAGCGCCAAAAGTAAAGTGCCTCATCACTGGCATCCGGAGCAGCCCTCAAATGGGCCAGACTGTGCGCCTGCACATCGGCCATATAGCACTGGGTTTGTTGTAGCTCGGGCAGTGCCAGCGACCAGCGGCTGTCGTGCGCCACTTCACTGGAGTTGTAAAACGCATCGGCGTGGGGCAAGAGCGAAGCAGCAAAACCATTGCCCGAGGAAGCGCTGCGTGTGCCTTGGTAGCGCTGGCGGTTGCGCACCGTCCACCATTCCTGAAACCAAGCGATGTGGCCCCACTCCCAAAGCGGCGGATTCATTTGAGGTGAAAGTGGAACCGACAAATCGGTCACCGCCGACTGCCATGCTTGCATCAAGCCCAGCGTCCGCTGCCGGGTTTGTGACAAAGCCGCTTCTAAGGCTCTGATGCCATCTGTGCGCAGCGTGTTGACGTAAGGCCCTGTCAAGATAATCTGAAATGGGGTGCGTGAACAGTAAAGATCACAAAGCGAATAAAGTCAAAAAATACCAGCCATTGCCAAATTCAAAGCGGTCTCAAGCCATGGGCTCACCGTTGCGAACCCGGTGCACAGAGGCCACGTCCAGCACCCACACCAAGCCATCGCCAAAATTGCCAGTGCCGCAAGAGGTCACGATGACATTGCGAATGGTTTCCACCATGTCATCTGGGCACAGCACACACACCATGTACTTCTCTGTGAAATCGGTCAATTCGTCGCGCACAGTGCGCTTGTCGATCGAGGCTGGGGCCGTGAAGCCCTGGGCACTGAACATCGACATGCCCGGAAAATTAGGGATCGCACGCAAGGCTTCTCGCAAGCGTTCACGGCGATTCGGGCGAATGATGGCTCGTACTTCTTTCATCAACTGTCTCCAAATTTAAGCTTCTTGTGGCACGTCGTCGAACCACCTGTAGAGCGCCGGCAAAACGACCAGTGTCAGTAATGTAGAGGAAATCAAACCCCCAATGACCACCACGGCCAAGGGGCGTTGAACCTCTGATCCTGGGCCCGTGGCAAACAGGAAGGGCACCAAGGCCAGGAGCGCCACCGTGGCGGTCATGAGCACAGGTCGAAAGCGTTGAACGCAACCCTCGCGTACCGCAGCAGCAACCGACATGCCGTCTTCGCGCAGTTTGCGGATTGAGCTGACCAGCACCACGCCATTGAGCACCGCAATGCCCCACAAGGCGATGAAGCCCACCGAGGCAGGCACACTGATGTACTCACCCGACACAAACAGGGCCAAGATGCCGCCAATCGATGCAAACGGCAAAACCAAGATGATCAAAGTGGCCAATCGGACCGAGTTGAACAGCATGAACAACAAGAAAAAGATGGCCACGATGGTCAGCGGCACGATGATGGTGAGCGTTTCCATGGCGCGCTCCATGTTTTCAAACTGACCGCCCCAAGACAGGTAATACCCATCGGGCAAGGTCAATTCAGCATCGACGCGTTGCTGCACCTCTTGGACAAAGCCGCCCAAATCTCGGCCACTCACGTTGGCGCCCACCACCACGCGGCGCTTGCCAAACTCACGGCTGATAGTCGGTGGGCTGTCCAGCAACTCAATGCTGGCCACGGCCGACAGGGGAACCAAAGTGCCATCCCTGGTTTTCAAGGTCGTGTTGCGGATGGCCTGAATCGAATTGCGGTTTTCTTGTGGGTAGCGCACCACAATGGCAAAGCGCCGCTGACCCTCGTACAACTGACCGACTTCGTTGCCGCCAAAAGCGGTTTCGATCAGGTCGTTGACATCAGAGACATTGATGCCATAGCGGGCAATCGATTGACGGTCGATTTCAATCGTCAAGGTCTGCTGCCCCGACAAGCGCTCGACACGCAAGTCGATCGCCCCTGGCACGGTGCTGGTGATGCGCGCGACCTCTTCAGAGATGCGCTTGAGCTCGGCCAAATCATCGCCAAACACCTTGATGGCCAACTGCGAACGCACGCCGGTCACCATCTCGTCCACCCGCTGTGCGATGGGTTGGTTCATGATGACCTGCACACCCGGCAAGACCGCCAAAGCTTTGCGAATGTCTTCTTCAATCTCGGTCTGGGTGCGCCCGGCCTCGCGGTCGATCACCACAATCGGATCGGATTCGTTGGGCCCAGCTGGATCGGCCAAAGACTCACCCCGGCCCAGCTTGGCCACCACCGATTTGACACCGGGCACTTGCGAGACAATTTTCATCGCCTCGTACTCCACTTTGAGCGATTCCTCGAGTGAAATGCTGGGCACCCGAACGATCTGAGGAACGATGTTGCCTTCTTTCATGGTGGGGATGAAGCTTTTACCCAGCAGAGGAAACAAAGACAAGGAGCCGACCAACAAAGCCACGGCAATCGTGATCGTCTTCTTTTCAGCGCCCAAGGCCAAATGCAAAACCGTCAGGTAATGGCGCTTCAAAAAGGCGATCGGCTTGGTGTCGTGGTCGCTGCCGCCGCGCAACACATAGCTGCACAGCACAGGTGACAAAAACAGCGACACGACCAAAGACACCGCCAAGGCAATGGCGATGGTCAAAGCCAAAGGCGCGAACATCTTGCCCTCCATGCCCGTCAAGGTCATCAAGGGCAAGAACACCAAGATGATGATGGACATGCCATAGACCGTGGGCTTGGCGATTTCATTGGTGGCTTCCAAGATGGTTCGCAACCTGGACTCTCGACTGCGGCCAGCTTGCCCCAACTTGTGGAAAACGTTTTCAACCACCACCACCGTGCCGTCCACCATCAGGCCGATCGCGATGGCCAAACCCCCGAGCGACATCAGGTTGGCTGAAATGCCCAACTGGTTCATCATCATGAAGGTGACCAAAGGCGTGATGACGATGGTGGCCACCACCACCAGACTAGAGCGCACATCGCCCAAAAACAACAGCAAGATGATGATGATGAACACAATGCCTTCCAACAGCACTTTGGTCACCATCCACAAAGCCGAATCCACCAACTCGGTGCGGTCGTAGAAGGCTTCGATTTGCAGGCCACCGGGCAGCATGCCCTTTTGGTTGATTTCATCCACCTTGGTCTTGACCCTGCCCACCACCTCTTTGGCGTTGGCGCCGCGCAGCATCATCACGATGCCGGCAACCGCTTCGGTCTCGCCATTTCGAACGATGGCGCCCTGACGCACAGCAGCGCCCACTTGGACCTGCGCCACATCGCGCACGAACACGGGCACATCACCCGACTCTTTCAAGATGATGTTGCCAATGTCCTCGGCGGTTTGGATCAAGCCCACGCCGCGGATCAGGTACTGCTCTGCAGACGATCGCAGCAGACCGCCCCCCGAGTTGGCGTTGTTGCGCTCAATCGATTCGAGCACCTCGCGCAAAGACAAACGGTAGTGGCGCAGGCGGTCTGGGTTGACCAGCACCTGAAATTGTCGCTCCAGACCACCCATCGAGTTGATCTCGGCCACGCCCGGAATGGAGCGCAGCATGGGGCGCAGCACCCAGTCTTGGATGACGCGGCGCTCCATCAGTTCGCTGTCGGAAAGCTTGCGCTGGCCATCGTCCGGATGGACCAAGGTGTATTGGTAGACCTCGCCCAATCCGGTGGAGACAGGTCCCAAAACCGGGACTACCCCGTCAGGCATCTTGGGGGTGACTTCGAGTAAACGCTCCATCACCAATTGGCGCGCAAAGTAAACATCGGTTTTGTCGGTGAACACCAGGGTGACCAGTGACAAACCCGCACGGTTGAGCGCGCGCATTTCGGTCAGGCCCGGCAAACCGGTCATGGCCACCTCAAGTGGCATCGTGACAAAGCGCTCCACCTCTTCGGGCGAACGGCCAGGCACCTCGGTGGCCACCTGAACTTGCACGTTGGTCACATCGGGAAATGCGTCTACGGACAGGCGCATGGCGGCGCGCCCGCCAAAACCGAGCAACACAAGCGCCACCACCACCACCAGCAAACGCTGGGTGAGGGCGGCGCGGATCAAAGACTTCAGCATGGGGTTGCTCCTTGTTACTGAAGTTCAGCGCGCTTGCGCTCGTTGTGCAAATGGAAAGCTCCCTCGACCACCACCAGATCGCCCAACTTGAGGCCACGGATCACCGGGCGCAAATCGTGTTGTGCGGGTGCCAATTCGACCGGGGTGAACCGGTATGTGCCTTCGCCGACTTTCAGATACACATGGTCACGGTCACTTTCGCGGATGACCGCGTCGTTGGGGACCACCAATTCACTGGCGGCCTCGCCCCGGATGCGCATGGTGGCCAGCATTTGGGGCTTCAGGTCACGGCTGAGGTTTTCCACCTGGGTGCGAAACGGCACCGTGCGCGTCTCGGGTGACACAGCGTCGCCCACATAGATGATTCTTCCCGACAACTGGCGGTTGCCCAGGGCCGGTACTTCGATGTCCACCTGTTGGCCGATGCGCACCGAGCGCGCGGTTTGCTCTGGCAAAGCACCGCTCACCCAGACGTTGCCCAAATCGGCCACGGTAAAGAGGTGGTCACCGGGTTGCACCACTTGGCCATTGCTGATTTTTCTCTCCAGCAAAACGCCAGATTGGGTGGCCAAGATGGGCGCGTGGGATTGCAAAGCGCCTTGGTCACGCAGCGCCTCGAGCGGAGCACCTGAAATACCCAACAACTTGAGCTGGTCGCTCAATGCGCGCATTTCGGCGCGGGCCACCGACAACTCAGACTCACGGCGTTGCAGCTCGGCCGCACCGATCACATCGGCTTGGAAAAGTTGGCGCGCACGGTCCACGGCACGCTCGGCCAAGCCCGAATTGGAGTGGGCGCGCAAGAAGGCCATCTGGGCTTGTGTCAACTCAGGGCTGGCAATCCGCGCCAGGGGTTGGCCCGCCTTGATGCGGTCACCGACCTCTACCAACAGCTCGGTCACACGGCCGGTGACCGAGGCGCCGATGCGCGTCACTTGACGTTCATTGGCCTCAATTCGGCCAGGCACTTCTTGGATCGGAACCAGGATGCTCATGCGCACTTCGCCCGCCACAAACCGGCTGGCCATAGAAGGCTCGACCTTGATTTGCAAGGGATCCCCTGCGGGTTTGGCCACCTCGGCCGCCACTGGCGCAGAGGGCTTGCCACAGCCTGCCAAAACAACTGCGCTCAAAACAGCGGACAACAGCAAGACACGCGTGCCCACGAAAGATCGGACATGGATGGACATAGGTTTCATTTCACGGATGGGTTGGAATCGGCGGCGTAGCGGCCACTGAGTTGAACAAGGGTGATGCGGGCGACTTGCATCTGGTAACGGGCCTGCAACAGGTCGGCGCGCACGCTGCGCAAAACACGTTGGGCGTCCAGCACATCCAGAATGCCACGCTCGCCAAAACGGTAGGCTGCTTCAGCCACACGCAAGGCCGACTCGGCTTCGCGAACAACGCCTTGGCTCAAGGCCTCGACCCGCAGGCGAGACATTTCAAGAGACCGCCAAGCCAACAGAATTTGTTGGGTCATCTCGGCTTGTCGGCCCTCATAGCGTGTACGCGCCCTTTCAAGCTCCGCCACCGCCTCGGCAATGGGGCCACTGCGTTGATCCAACAAGGGGATCTGCACGCCGATGCCCCATTGAGATTGGCGAACCTGAGGGTCTGACATTTGCGAATAACGCAGGTCCACCGAGGGCATCACACTGGCACGTACAGCTGCCAAACGCGATTGGGCACGGTCCAACTCGTGCTGCAGTATCCTCAACTCGGGGTTGAACTGGCTGGCACTGGCTTGCAATTGCTCCAGGGTTTGGTTGAGCGCTCTTTCGCTGGGGGTGGGCGACTTGAGCTTCCAGCGGGCAGGCAGCTGACCGGCTGCCAATCGGTTGATTTCAAGCAGCGTGTTGTCGGCGCGCAAGGCGGCGGTTTGCTGGCGCTCGCGGGCATTGATGACTTCGGAGTCGGCTTTGATCAGTTCATAGCGCGGCGCCTCACCACTGCTGACCCGAACGCGCACGCGCTGCTGGACTTGCTCCAACAAGCCCAAAGACTCTGCTGCAGCTTCGGCTTCGCCTTGGTGCAGCAAGGCTTCAAAAATTCGCATGCGCAATTGCGCCAACAAATCGTTGCGCACGTTGGCACGCTGCTGTTCGGCGCTGGAAACACCGGCTTGGGCACTGTCAATGCGCGCCCTGCGCAGCTGGGGGTTTTCGATGGGCTGCGTGAAAGTCCAGCTTTGGCTGGAAGCAGAGCCCGAGCCCAATTGTTGCCAAGGCCCGCGTGACAAGTCGATGCGCGGGTTGAGCAAAGCACCGGCCGAAGTGACCGATGCCCGAGCAGCGTCGACGGACTGGCTGGTGGCCCGCAGCAAGGGGTTGAATTGAAGGACCAGGGCCTCCAAACTGGCCGTGTCAAATTCTTGCACCTCGGCCGCACGGTTGGGGCCTGTGGTCTGCGCTGCGCTGGCAGTGCTGGTTGGGGTGGCGGCCAAAGCCGGGATGGCCCCTGCGTAAACGACCACCGAGATGGCCAAACACGCCATGGTGTTCAAAGAATGCCTGTGCAGTGGCAGCGGTGCGCGCCTAAAGCGAATCATGAAATGGTCCTGGGTATGAAAGAATCGCAAACAAGTTCGATATTCTACAAAAAACGGAACGATTAAAGAATACATTCAGATTTATCCGAAATTCAAAGGGGGAATTGAACACAAAAAAGGTAGTTTTATCCAAAGCCACTGCTCTTGACTGCGTTTCAGAGTGCTCGGCTATAAACAGACCATGAATCCCCTGCGCATCGTCATCGTCAGCCCCGCCTTGGCGGACGCCAACAACGGCAACTGGCAAACCGCGCGCCGCTGGCAGCGTTTGCTGCTGCCGCACCGCGCGCGCATCGTGCGTCAGTGGCCTGACGCGCAGGCAGAGGATGACAATCTCATGCTGGCCCTCCACGCCCGCCGCTCGGCCGACTCGATTCAGACTTGGCATGCCCGGCATGGCCAACGCGGCTTGGGGCTGGTGCTGACCGGCACCGACCTGTACCGCGACATCGCGCACGACCCGCAAGCGCAGCGCTCTTTGGCCCTGGCGCATTCGCTGGTGGTGCTGCAAAGCCTGGGCGTGCAAAGCCTGCCCAGCGAGCACCAGGCCAAGGCCCGCGTGATCTTTCAGTCAACCGGCACGCGCCAGACCCTGCCCAAAACCTCGCGCCACCTGCGCGTGCTCATGGTGGGCCATTTGCGCGAAGAAAAAGACCCGCTGACCCTGATGGCCGCAGCGCGTCTGTTGCCCCCAGACGCGGGCGTGTTCATCGACCACATTGGCGCTGCGCTCGACCCAGCACTGGGCCAAGCGGCTGAGGCCACGCAGGCCCAGTGCCCGCATTACCGCTGGTTGGGAGCTGTGCCCCACGCCCAAACCCTGCAGCGCATCCAACGCGCGCACCTGCTGGTGCACTGCAGCCGCATGGAAGGTGGCGCGCATGTGCTGATGGAGGCGATGTGCAGCGGCTCGCCCGTGCTGGCCTCGCGCATCGACGGCAATGTGGGCCTGCTGGGCGAAGATTACGCAGGCTACTTCGAGCCCGGTGATGCGCACGCATTGGCCAACGCCTTGTTGGCGCTGCGCACAAATACCCCAGCGCTGAAGCAACTCCAGGCCCAGTGCGCTGTGCGCGCCCCTTTGTTTGCGCCTGCAGCCGAGCGCGCCGCTTTGCACCGCTGGGTAAAAGCGCTCAGCGGGTGAGGCCGCTCAGCGCCGCAGCACCGACAACCACTGGGCCTGCTCGGGCGTGAGTGCCGCATCGGGCGTGAGCATGGCGCTGGCCAGAGCCTGGCGACTGGCCGGGTCGGGCTCGGGCAAGGGCTGCGACAGCAAGGCATCGAGCACCTGCGCGGCTTTGCCCAAGGTCTTGCCATACAAATCAAAAATGCCAGACACGCTGACGTGCTGCGCCGGATCGTCCAACCAGCAGTCGTAGTCGGTGACCAGGCCCACGGTGGCGTAAGCCATCTGGGCTTCGCGGGCCAAGAAAGCCTCGGGCACATTGGTCATGCCCACCAGGTGGCAACCCGCTTGGCGCAGGAAATGGCTTTCGGCCTGCGTGCCCAGACGCGGGCCTTCCACGCAGGCATAGGTCAGGCCCCGGTGCACC
Source organism: Akkermansia muciniphila (assembly GCA_943331105.2). GTDB lineage: Bacteria > Pseudomonadota > Gammaproteobacteria > Burkholderiales > Burkholderiaceae_C > Limnohabitans_A. The sequence continues at coordinate 5,770 of CALQKH020000023.1, read as the reverse complement.
GACAAGCCGCAGCGCTGCGCGGCCTGAGAGACGGCATCCACCAAACCGACACTGACGGGCTTGGCGGTGGACACATGGGCAGCCACGCCTTGGCCAAAGAAGGTGCGTTTGCGCTGGCCACGGGTCCAGTCAAAGTACTGCTCGGGCATGGCCATGTCGCCGGGCTTGACCTCCAGGCTCAAGCTGCCCACGGCTGAAAATCCGAGCAACTGCGTGGCTCCGGCTTGCTTGAGGGCGAAGATGTTGGCCCGGTAGTTGACCTCGTGCGGCAGCAAACGGTGGCCGCTGCCGTGGCGCGCCAAAAACAGCACCTCTTGGTCGTGGTACTGCCCGCGCAGCACATCGCCCGAGGCCTGCCCAAAAGGAGTGATGCCTTCGATCCGCTGCGTGATGCGCAAGCTCGGAAGTTCGTAGAGGCCGGTGCCTCCGATGATGGCCAGCATGTTCAAGTCTCCCAACGAATGACATCGGCTTCACGGTAGGCCGGGCCTGCCGCAATGCGCGAAAAATAAGACGCGTGTGCGTCGGAACCCTCGGGCCACTGCTGCAAAAAGCGCGCTTGCGCTGCTGCCGCAGGGGTCTCGATGGCGATGGCTTCGAAGTGCAGGCCGTGGACTTGCACCGTGCAGCGGCGCTGCGGTCCCGAGAACGCTGTGCGCGCGATGCGCGTGAGCAAGCCCGCCGCATCGCCTTGAAAGTTCGGCATGCCCGCCGCGCCGTTGTTGAGCACCCAGGCACTGCGGGCACGGCCGGGCACGCTGAACTGCTGAAACACCGGCAAGCAGGTGTGGGTGCTGGCAAAGACGTCCACTTGCGCCCGCTCGAACCAGCGCCGCACCAAGGGCAGATGTGCGGGGTCGCGCAAGTGTTCTTGGGCAAAGCCCCAGCCAGCCAAGGACTGTGCGTCGCCGTGCACCAGACCCACGCGCACATCACCCACCCTCGCCACGCGCCACATGGGCAAAGCGGCCAGCTGCGCGCGCTGCTCGGGCATGGTGGCCGTGCGCAATTGGTTCAAGATGCGGTTGGAGCGCGAGACCACGTCTTGACCCACCCAGTCGGGGTAGGCGCAGCCGCAGCCGGCCTCGGGGTCAGGGTCGTCTTGCGCCAATTCGGTCTCGACATTGCCGCGCAAAGCCACATGCGACAAGACCGCCGTTTGCACCCGCGCGAAGATGGCCGGGTCGATGTCAAACCAGTGAAAGTCACCGTTGAACACCAGACGCTTGCGGCCGGACTCTTGTTCAAACAGGCGCAGCACCTCGTGGAGCGCCAACTCGTTGCCATACAGACCACCCACCACATACAGCGTGTCCAGATCGGTCAACTGCGGGTCGGGGGCTGAGTTGAAAACGTCGGGGCCGTATTGGTAGTGCAGGGGGCAACTGCGGCCTGCTTGGGTGTTTGGGTTCATGGATTTGAAATGGCTTTGAGCAAATCAGATCGGCTAGGCCAATCAGGCGGCAAATGGTGCAAATCGGTGGGTTCGTCCATGTCATATATCGGCGCCAGTTCGAACCAGCGAACACCGGCTTGATGGGCGCGAATCCGGGTATCGGCCATGACGCTGGCCGTGCTCCAAACCATGCCCTCGAACAGCTCAGGTACTGGCTGGCGCAAGCCCACCAGAGCGTAGCCCCCGTCGTGCGCGGGCACAAACACGGCATCGTGCGTTTGCAAGCACTGTGCCGCTTGCTGCAACACCACAGCATTCAGACCCGGAGCATCTGTGCCCATGAGCAAGACCGCCGCATGTTGCGACAAACCGCGCACCAAAGCGCGGTGCATGCGTTGCCCCAAATCGCCATCGCCTTGAACGCTCAGAGTCAAATGGCATGGGACCTTGGGCACGGTGGGGGTTTGCGTCAGGTCTTGCGTCAGTTTTTGTGCCACCGCAAAAGCCGGGTGCGTGCCGTCGGGGCTGACGCACAGCTCCAGCGCATTCCAAGGCACTTGCGCTGCTTGCTGTACCGCATGCAGCAACAACTGCTGGGCCAGATGCGCCGAGCCTTCCGCCCCCAAGGCCGGGATCATGCGTGTTTTGACTTGGCCGGCGACAGGGGCTTTGGCAAAAATGATCAATGCTGTGCTCACCGGTAATCCTCAGCCAAAACGTGCGCAGACTCTCCTCGCCAATAACGCCAGCGCAAAAGCCACATCAAGGCAATGGTGCGCCACACACCGCGCTGCTCCCAGCGCCGCCCGGAGGTGATCACCCGCTCGCGCAGGCAAGCTGGTGCGCCAAGCACGCGCAGTCGCTTGGAAATTTCAATGTCTTCCATCAAGGGCTGCGGCGCAAAGCCGCCCACCTGGTCGTAGGCCTCGCGGCGCATGAAGAGGGCCTGATCGCCCGTGGCAATCCCGGTCCAACGCGAGCGCAGGTTCATCATCATGGCCACCACCGACAGCATGCGCGGCCGCCCGTCGATGCGCACATCAAAGCGCCCCCAAGCGCGCCCTTGGGCCAAGGCCTTCAACAGGTGCACATCGGCCCGCTCAGGCAAAGTGGTATCAGCGTGCAGGAACAGCAATACATCGCCCCAGCCGAGTGCAGCGCCAGCGTTCATTTGGGCCGAGCGTCCGCGCGGGGACACGATCACGGCATCGGCGCTCGGACGGGCCAGGGCCAAGGTGTCATCTTGGCTGCCACCGTCCACCAGCACCACGCGAGCGCCACGCTGGCGTACAGGTGCCAAAGCGCGCAATGTAGCTTCAATGCCTTGAGCCTCATTCAGCACGGGCACCACGATGCACAAAGAGGACGACGTGGGCAAGGGCATCTCAAGCCGAATGCGCCATGGCCGCTATGGCCTGTTTGTCTTCCAAAGCGCCCCCGCAGCTGCTGCCCTGACCCGCGGTACAGCCGTAGCAGTGGTCTGCGATGGCGATCGTTTGACCAGCGACATCCAAGGTCAACAGGTCTTCAATGCGGGCCGGCTTGGGCCCAGACAGAGGGCTTGCCATGCCCAACATTTGGTTGAAGTCGCAGTCGTACAACTGGCCCTGCCAATCCACACTGATGAGCGTTCGGCACATCACCGTGTCCAGGTTTTCAGGCCGGTAGGCGCTGCGCAGCAACTGCATGTAAGTGGCAAATTGACCTTTGCTGACCAAGGTGCTGCCGAAACGCTGCACCGGCATATTGGTCAAGGCAAACAGGTGGTTGAACCGAATGCCGAAATGCGCCAGCAGCTCGCGCTTGTAGTCAGCCTCCAAGGCTTCTTGGGGCGGCGGCAAGGAAGGGCCCTGGGGGTTGTAGACCAAGTTCAACACCAACTCGGGGTGCGATGCTTGGCCATAGCCCAAGGCATTGAGCTGCTGGAGACCGGCAATGCTGCGCTCAAACACACCGTCACCCCGTTGGCGGTCCACGTTGGCCGGTGAATAACACGGCAAGGAAGCCGTGACCTCGACTTGGTGGTCGGCTAAAAATTCGGCCAAACCCTCTTGGCCGGGCTCACTCAAGATCGTCAGGTTGCAGCGGTCAATGACCCGCACACCCAAAGCACGCGCACGCACCACCAATGACCGAAAGCCGTCGTTGAGTTCGGGCGCTCCCCCAGTGAGGTCAAGGGTCTGAATGTTTCGGCGCGCCAACACTGCCAACACACCATCGATGGTGACCGCATCCATCATCTCTGTGCGGTTGGGGCCTGCGCCCACATGGCAGTGCAAGCAACTTTGGTTGCACTTGTAGCCCAGGTTGACCTGCAAGATGTCAAGGGTTTTGCGCTGTATGGCTGGGAAGTCGGTGGCCTTCAAAAGCGGAAAGGTGGGGTGCATGAAAGGGGGTTCCTGGTCAAAATGGCTTGATTCTGAATTCAATACGTTACATCAGATCAAAAAGTGACAGTTGCCCCTACTTAATCTGGTGGCACACTTGAGCGGTGGCTGTGATCCCAGCAGCCGGGCACCACTGGGTGCATGTCAACCCCTGGACCTTTTGAGAATGCAATCTACCCCTCAACCCGTGCTGCGTGACCTGGTGTTGGTTGGCGGCGGCCACAGCCATGTGGGCGTGCTGCGCATGTTCGCCATGCAGCCTGAGCCAGGGGTTCGCCTCACGCTGATCTGCAGCGACATCGACACGCCTTACTCTGGCATGTTGCCGGGTTACATATCAGGGCATTACAGCTTTGACGAAGTGCACATTGATCTGGGTCGTTTGTGTGCCTTTGCGGGTGCACGCTTTTACCGCGATGCGGTGGTGGGCATTGACCGCCAAAACCAGCGTGTGATCTGCGCCAACCGGCCACCGGTGGCTTACGACCTGTTGTCCATCAACACCGGCTCGACGCCCCAAGTACAAAACATCGAAGGCGCGCAAGCGCTGGCCACACCGGTCAAACCGATTGCACAGTTCAACCAGCGCTGGCTGGCCCTGCTGGACAAGGCGCGCCAATGGCCATCCCACCGAGGACGCATGACGATCGCGGTGGTGGGTGGCGGCGCGGGTGGTGTGGAACTGGTGTTGTCCATGCAATACCGTTTGCGCCACGAGCTCAAGGCCTTGGGGCGCAACCCAGAAGACCTGAAATTTGTGCTGTTGACATCCGGTGAGTCCATTTTGCCCACCCACAACCCGGGTGTGCGCGCACGGTTTGCACATGTGCTGCAAGAGCGCAATGTCGAAGTGCATCCCCATGCCGAAGTGGTGCAAGTCTCGCCCGGTTGCCTGCACACGCGCGATGGGCGAACCTTTGACGCCGATGAGACCATGTGGGTCACGCAGGCAGGTGGCCCGGCTTGGTTGCAAAGCACGGGGCTCGCTCTGGACGCGCAAGGTTTCATCTTGGTCCACCCGCAATTGCAGTCTTTGAACGACCCTTTGGTGTTTGCCGCAGGCGATGTGGCTTCATTTGTCGATCGCTCCCTCGAAAAAGCCGGCGTTTTTGCGGTGCGCATGGCCAAGCCCTTGGCCGCGAATTTGCGACGCAGCTTGCGCGGACAAAAATTATTGGCCTATAGCCCGCAACGCCACTGGCTGGCCCTGATTTCAACCGGCAACCGCTATGCCGTGGGTTCACGCGGCTCATTGGGCTTTGGGGGTGATTGGGTCTGGCGGTGGAAAGACCGAATTGACAGAACTTTCATGCGGCGCTTCACTGACCTGCCCGCCATGCACAGTTCAGGTCACCCGTCCCCAGTGGCCCATGTGCGCCAAGCGCTGGACACCCTTGGCCAACTTTTCAAGAACCTTCAAAGTCAAGGCAAAGCGTCCACCTCGCGTTTGAGTCTGACGTCCGAAGAGTCGCTTCAAGCCATCTCGGCCATCGCCATGCGTTGCGGGGGCTGCGGTGCCAAAGTAGGCGCCAACATTTTGTCCCGCGCACTGGGCAGCTTGCAGCCTGTCGAACGTGAAGATGTGTTGATTGGTCTGCACTCGCCAGACGATGCGGCCGTGGTGCGCGTGCCGCCGGGCATGGCGGTGGTGCAGACGGTTGACTTTTTCAGGGCATTCATAGACGACCCCTACCTGTTTGGCAAGGTGGCAGCCAACCACGCTTTAGGCGATGTGTTTGCCATGGGAGGCGAGCCGCAAACAGCCACCGCCGTGGTCACCGTGCCGCCGGGTCTGGAGAGCAAGGTCGAAGACCTGCTGACCCAGATGATGGGCGGGGCCATCGAAGTGCTGAACGCCGCAGGCTGCGCCCTGGTCGGTGGTCACACGGGCGAGGGCGCAGAGCTGGCTCTGGGCTTTGCCATCAACGGCCTGATCGATGAAAAGATGGAGAGCGTGATGCGCAAGGGCGGCATGCAGCCGGGCGAT
>CALQKH020000022.1 GCA_943331105.2 Akkermansia muciniphila | reverse complement strand
AAGGTCATCGAAAACGCTGAAGGCGCGCGCACCACCCCGTCCATCATTGCGTACCAAGAAGACGGCGAAGTGCTGGTCGGCGCATCGGCCAAGCGCCAAGCGGTCACCAACCCACGCAACACCCTCTACGCGGTCAAGCGTCTGATCGGCCGCAAGTTCGCCGAGAAAGAAGTCCAAAAAGACATCGACCTGATGCCCTACACCATTGCCAAAGCCGACAACGGCGATGCCTGGGTCGAAGTGCGCGGCAACAAGCTGGCTCCACCTCAAATCAGCGCTGAAATTTTGCGCAAGATGAAGAAAACCGCCGAAGATTACCTTGGCGAAGAGGTGACCGAAGCCGTGATCACGGTGCCCGCTTATTTCAACGACGCGCAGCGCCAAGCCACCAAAGACGCTGGCCGCATTGCGGGTCTGGACGTCAAGCGCATCATCAACGAACCCACCGCTGCAGCCTTGGCTTTTGGCCTGGACAAGCAAGAAAAGGGCGACCGCAAAATCGCTGTGTATGACTTGGGTGGCGGCACGTTTGACGTGTCCATCATTGAGATCGCCGATGTCGACGGTGAGAAGCAGTTTGAAGTGCTCTCCACCAACGGTGACACCTTCTTGGGCGGCGAAGACTTTGACCAGCGCATCATCGATTTCATCATCGCCGAGTTCAAGAAAGAATCCGGCGTGGACTTGGCCAAAGACGTGTTGGCCTTGCAGCGCCTCAAAGAGTCCGCTGAAAAAGCCAAGATTGAGTTGTCCAGCTCGGCCTCAACCGACGTCAACCTGCCCTACATCACAGCCGATGCCACGGGCCCCAAGCACCTGAACATCAAGCTGACCCGTGCCAAGCTGGAGCAACTGGTGGAAGAGCTGATCGAGCGCACCATCGCCCCTTGCCGCATGGCCATCAAAGACGCGGGCGTGTCGGTCGGCGAGATCGATGACATCATCTTGGTGGGCGGTATGTCCCGCATGCCCAAGGTGCAAGAAAAGGTCAAAGAATTCTTCGGCAAAGAGCCACGCAAAGACGTCAACCCTGATGAAGCCGTGGCCGTGGGCGCTGCGATCCAAGGGCAAGTCTTGTCTGGCGACCGCACCGACGTGTTGTTGCTCGACGTGACACCTTTGTCGCTGGGCATCGAGACCATGGGCGGTGTGATGACCAAAATGATCACCAAGAACACGACCATCCCCACCAAGTTTGCACAGACCTTCTCGACCGCCGAAGACAACCAGCCAGCCGTGACGATCAAGGTGTTCCAGGGTGAACGTGAAATCGCCAGCGGCAACAAGGCTCTGGGCGAATTCAACCTCGAGGGTATTCCGCCAGCCGCGCGCGGCACACCGCAAATTGAAGTGTCTTTTGACATCGATGCCAACGGCATTTTGCACGTGGGTGCCAAAGACAAGGGCACGGGCAAAGAGAACAAGATCACCATCAAGGCCAACTCGGGTCTTTCCGAAGCCGAGATTCAGCAGATGGTGAAAGACGCCGAACTCAACGCCGTCGAGGACAAGAAGAAGCTGGAGTTGGTGCAGGCCAGAAACTCTGGCGAAGCCGCTGTGCACAGCGTCAAGAAAAGTTTGACCGAGCACGGAGACAAGATTGAAGCGGCCGAAAAAGATGCCATCGAAGCCGCCGTCAAGGGCCTCGAAGAAGTTTTGAAAGGCGAAGACAAAGACGCCATCGAAGCCAAAACCGAAGCCCTGATGACCGCCAGCCAAAAGCTGGGCGAAAAGGTCTATGCCGATATGCAATCCCAACAAGCTGCAGCCAGCGCCGGTGCTGCAGGCACAGATGCCAAGCCCCAAGACGACAATGTGGTGGACGCAGAAGTCAAGGAAGTCAAAAAGGGCTAACGCCCCACTCCCTGCGGCTTGGCCGCAGCCCCGCCGCGCAAGCTGATTCAGCCCCCTGAATCGCCTTCGCGGCGTTCTTGTTCTAACGGTTGGATTGCCTCATGGCCAAACGAGATTTTTACGAAGTGCTGGGCGTTGCGAAAAACGCCTCTGACGAAGACATCAAAAAGGCTTATCGCAAGTTGGCGATGAAGTACCACCCTGACCGCAACCAGGGCGAGGACGCCAAAGCCAAGGAGGCCGAGGCCAAGTTCAAAGAGGGCAAAGAAGCCTACGAGATGTTGTCTGACCCACAAAAGCGGGCAGCCTATGACCAGCATGGCCATGCAGGTGTTGACCCCAACATGCGCGGTGGCGCCGAAGGTTTTGGTGGTTTTGGTGACGCCTTTGGCGACATCTTCGGTGACATCTTTGGTGGCCAAGGCCGTGGCGGACGTGGTGGTGGCCGCCAGGTGTTTCGTGGCGCGGACCTCAGTTACGCCATGGAAATCACGTTGGAAGAAGCGGCCAACGGCAAAGACTCGCAACTGCGGATTCCGAGCTGGGAAGCTTGCGACACCTGCAGCGGCAGCGGCGCCAAACCTGGCACCAGCGTCAAAGCCTGCGGCACTTGTCACGGCCAAGGCCAAGTACAAATGCGCCAAGGCTTTTTCAGCGTCCAGCAAACCTGCCCCACATGCCGTGGCACGGGCAAGATCATCCCCGAGCCTTGCGGTACCTGCCATGGGCAAGGCAAACTCAAAAAACAAAAGACGCTGGAAGTCAAAATTCCTGCCGGCATCGATGACGGCATGCGCATCCGCAGCGCGGGCAACGGCGAGCCCGGCACCAATGGTGGGCCACCGGGCGATTTGTTCATCGAGATCCGCCTCAAAAAGCACGACATCTTCGAACGCGATGGCGATGACTTGCATTGCGCGGTGCCGATCAGCTTTTCCAAAGCGGCTTTGGGCGGCGAGATTGAAGTGCCCACGCTGGGCGGTAAAGCCGCCATCGATATCCCCGAAGGCACCCAAACGGGCAAGCAGTTCCGCTTGCGCGGCAAGGGCATCAAGGGCGTGCGCGGCAGCTACCCTGGCGACCTGTATTGCCACATCACCGTAGAGACCCCAGTCAAGCTGACCGAGCACCAAAAGAAATTGCTCAAGGAGTTTGAGGAGTCACTCTCAAAGGGTGGTGGGAAGCACCAGCCCAGCGGAGAAACCTGGACCGACAAGCTCAAGGGCTTTTTCGGGGCTTGAGTCTGCTTTAACCCGCTTGGCAGCGCGAGGGGGGCTGCAGCGGGTTCCTCATGGCGTGTCCGTAAAAATCGTCACCCGCCGCAGCCCCTCTCGCACTTCGGGATGAATTGGCAGGTCGGTTCATTCGTTGACCCAAGTCAAACCCTGTGCCAGCCAATGCCGTGAACATGGGCACATGAGCGCCACCATCACTTTTCTCGGCGGAGCGGACACCGTCACCGGTTCCAAGTACCTGATCGAGCACAACCAAAAACGGCTGCTCGTCGATTGCGGGCTGTTTCAGGGCTACAAACAGCTGCGCTTGCGCAACTGGAACCCTCTGCCCATCGATCCGGCACAGATCGATGCGGTGGTCCTCACCCATGCCCACCTGGACCACAGCGGGTACTTGCCGTTGCTGGTCAAAAATGGTTTTCGGGGGCATGTGCACGCCACTGCCGCCACATGCGACCTGGTCGGCATTTTGTTGCCCGACAGCGGTCACATTCAAGAGGAAGACGCGTTTTTTGCCAACCGACATGCTTTTTCCAAACACGCCCCTGCCTTGCCGCTCTACACCAAGCAAGAGGCCATACAAAGCCTCAAGCACATGCGCGCCGAACACATGGGGCCTTGGTTCGAGCCGATTCGCGGCTGGAAGACCCGTTTTCAGCCCGCCGGGCACATTTTGGGTGCCGCCAGTCTGCTGCTGGATGTGGGTGGCAGACGCATTTTGTTTTCGGGTGATTTGGGCCGCCCCGACGACCCGCTGATGAACCCGCCCGAGCCACCGCCTCAGGCCGACACAGTGCTGATCGAGTCGACCTATGGCGACCGCCAACACCCCCAAGAAAAGCTGTTTGAAGAACTCGGGCCGCTGCTCAAAAAATTGGCGGCACGCGGCGGTGTGGCCGTGGTACCGGTATTTGCGGTGGGACGGGCGCAGGCCGTGCTGCACACCATTGCGCAGCTCAAGGCCGCAGGGGAAATCCCCAAAAGTTTGCCGATTTTTCTGGACAGCCCCATGGCGATCCACACCACGGCTTTGTTTGAGCGGCACCCAGGCGAGCACCGCCTGAATGCGCAAGAGGTGCGCCACATGGACCATGTGGCCACCATGCTGGAGACGCCGGAGCAGTCCAAGTCTTTGGCGCATCGGCATGGGCCCATGGTGATCTTGGCGGCCAGTGGGATGGCCACCGGTGGGCGCGTTTTGCACCACCTGGTTCGCTACGCAGGTGACCACCGCAACTTGATCGTCTTGACGGGCTACCAAGCACCGGGCACGCGCGGTGCCGCGCTGGCCAGTGGCCGCAGCACCATTCGCATCCACGCACAAGATGTGCCGGTCAGGGCCGAAGTGGCGCAAATCGAGTCGGCCTCGGCGCACGCCGATGCCAACCAACTGCTCAGTTGGCTGCACAAAATGCCCAACGCACCCGGGCAGGTGTATGTGGTGCACGGTGAGCGCGAAGCGTCCGACATGCTGCGCCAGCGCATCGAGCATGAAATCAAATGGCGCGCCCTGGTGCCCGAGCAGGGCTCGGTCTGGCCGCTGTGAGGTGACTCAGAGAAAACGGTCCAGCAGCTTGCGCGAGTGTTTGTCCATGGCCGCCAAGTCTCGAATCATGTACTGCACACCATCGGCGTCGTTGATGAGCAGAACCGTGCCTGTTAGGCGGCGGATATCCTCCTCGCCTTTGAGCAAAAAACGGGCCGTACCGCGATCGGTTTGGACCGTCCAGGTGCTGGGGGTGGCAAAACTGCTGACACTTTCCAGCCGGTGGATGACGGGCAAGAATTCCCGCTCGGACAAGGCTTGCAGCACACGCGATTGCAAGTCGGATGGCAAATCAGTCAGGGCATCCACCCAGATCAGTTCGTGCCCTTCGGCATCCATCAACGCCACGCCCCCGTGCGGCGAGGTGACGGGATAAGCCCGCAAGGCCGTGACGGGCGCGTGCTGGGCACCGCCGGGCATGTGCAACACCCATTGGCCAAAAGCGTCGCGCTGCAAATCAAATGTGTTCATGCCAGCACCTTCTGTTCGATGCCACCGCCCAAGACCGTCTCGGCCTCGGCTTGGCGCTGCTGCGCTTCGTACAAGCGCCAATAGGCACCCTCTGCAGCGATCAATTCATCGTGCGAGCCCTCTTCCACGACGACACCTTTGTCCATCACCACCAAACGGTCGGCCTTGCGCAGGGTAGACAACCTGTGTGCAATCGCGATCGTGGTGCGGCCCCTGACCAAATTGTCCAAGGCCCGTTGGATTTCTTTTTCTGTCTCGGTGTCGACCGCTGAAGTGGCCTCGTCCAAAATCAAAATCCGCGGGTTGATCAGCAAAGCCCGTGCAATCGAAATGCGCTGGCGTTCACCACCCGACAGACCTAGTCCCCGCTCGCCCAACAAGGAGTCATAGGCTTGCGGCATGCGCATGATGAATTCGTGGGCGTGTGCCGCCCGCGCAGCGGCCACGATGTCTTCTCGGGAGGCGCCTGGTTTGCCATAGGCGATGTTGTCCGCGATGGTGCCAAAAAAGAGAAACGGCTCTTGCAAAACCAAGCCAATTTGGCTGCGGTAATCAGCGGTTTTCAATTGCCGAATGTCAGTGCCATCCAATTCAATCGACCCATCGGTCACATCGTAAAAGCGACAAATCAGGTTCACCAGCGTACTTTTGCCAGAACCGCTGTGCCCCACCAAACCAATCATCTGGCCCGGCAAGATGTCCAAGTTCAATTGGCGGATCACAGCCCGGTTTCCGTAGCGAAAGCCCGCATCGTGCACCGTGATGCGACCCTGCACGCGCTCTGGCAAGGCGACTGGGCGAATGGGCTCAGGCACGCTGGAAACATGGTCCAGGATGTCAAAAATGCGCTTGGCCCCCGAAGCGGCTTGTTGCGTGTGCGAGACGATGCGGCTCATCGTGTCCAGGCGGCCATAAAAACGGCCAATGTAGGCCAAGAAAGCCGTTAACACCCCCACGGTGATTTGGTCTTTCGACACCAACCAAATGCCAAAGCCCCAGACCACCAACAAGCCCACCTCGGTCATGAGGGTGACGGTGGGTGAAAACAAAGCCCAAACACGGTTCAAGCGGTCATTCACCAAGAGGTTGTGCTGGTTTGAATCTCTGAACCGCTTGGACTCGCGGTCCTCTTGTGCAAAGGCCTTGACCACCCGGATGCCGGGGATGGTATCGGCCAACACATTCGTCACTTCGGCCCAGACGCGGTCAATTTTTTCAAAGCCCGTGCGCAAGCGTTCGCGCACCAGGTGAATCAGCCAACCGATGAACGGCAGGGGCAGCAAAGTCACCAAGGCCAGCGTCGGGTTGATGGTGAACAGGATGATCGCGGTCATCAAAATCATCAGCACATCGGTCGCAAAATCCAGCAGGTGCAGCGACAAAAACACATTGATGCGGTCTGTTTCATTGCCAATGCGGGCGATCAAGTCGCCGGTACGACGATCCCCAAAATACTCCAAGGACAAATTCAACAAATGGTCGTAGGTGGTCGTGCGCAGATCGGCCCCGATGCGCTCAGACACCAAAGCCAAAATATAAGTCTTGGCCCATCCCAAGCCCCAGGCCAATAAAGCCGCACCGAACAGACCCAGCAAGTAAAGTGACACGAGACCCGAGTCTATGGGCACGCCGTTTTGGTAAGGAATCAACACCTCGTCCATCAGGGGCATGGTCAGGTATGGCGGCACCAAAGTGGCTGCGGTGGAGGCCAAGGTGAGCACAAAGCCAGCGAGCAAAGACTTTTTGTAGGGCTTGGCAAAACGCCAGAGTTTCAGCAGCGTCCAGGTCGATGGGGGTGCAAGGTCTTCGCGCCCACAGCTTGGACAGTCGTCATCGTTCTCTCGCATGACGGCTTGGCACACAGGGCACACGGCAACCGACAAATTTTGCTGCAACGGTGTGCCGTTGCCCGAAAGCTGAGCTTGCTGTTTTTCAAACTGGGCAACCCAGCGGGCCGCAGCCGATTGCAAGCCCAAAGTGAACCGCCACACGGCCAGTTGTCCCGTTGGCGAGACCAATGCCAAAGTCCCTACGCCAGCGTGATCGCTCAGCTTGAGGCTCAAATCAGGCTGCACTGGCCAGCTTTGCCAAGTTTTTTGCACGCCCGAGCCAAACAAGACCCTTTGATCGGTCAAAATCACCAGGCTTTTGGCGAAAAACAATTTCTCATCCAAGTCAACCTCCAGCCCAGCTGAGACGTTTTCTTGGGGTTGAAGAAGGGTGTGAACTTCTGCTTGCCAAGCCTCCGGAATCCCTGGAAGCGCCAAAACTGAAGCAGGTGTTGAAATCATGACAAAGAACCACGGTGTGCTCGCCACGCATCTGCTGCGGGGCAAAAATGAAAACCCTTGATTTGGCCCACTGCTTCAACAAGACTGCCCATGTTTAATTTGAATCCTGTTTTTTCAGCGCAATTGAAGGCCAATGCCACAATTGGCGATTCATTGTATCGCCGCACCTTTTGCATATGAGTCCCAAAAATATCGAATTTCTGCGCTTGACGTATTTGCGCGGACCCAACATCTGGACCTACCGCTCGGTGATGGAAGCCCTGATCGACATCGGGGAGCTGGAAGACTTCCCCTCCAACCTGTTGCCTGGCTTCAATGAGCGACTCAAGGCTTGGTTACCTCTGATGATCGAGCACCACTGCACCCCAGGTGTTCGCGGTGGGTTTTTTCAACGCCTGGACACAGGTACCTGGGCTGGGCACATCCTGGAGCACGTCAGCCTCGAATTGCAAACCTTGGCAGGCATGCCCATGGCCTTTGGCAAAGCGCGCGAAGCCGGTCCGCGTGGCGTCTACAAAGTGGTGATCCGCACAGACAACGAAACCGTGGGCAGAAGGTCGCTAGAACTCTCGCGCGAGCTGATTTTGGCTGCCATCCACGACACCCCCTTTGATGTGCCTGCCGCAGTGTCTCAATTGGCGGCATCGGTCGATGCCTTGCATGTGGGGCCCAGCACTTACAGCATTGTTGAGGCGGCCTACGCCCGTCGCGTGCCTTTCATTCGGCTGAATGTGGGCAACTTGGTTCAGCTGGGCCATGGCGTCAAGCAGCGCCGCATCTGGACGGCCGAAACTGACCGGACCAGCGCCATTGCCGAGGGCATCTCCAGAGACAAAGACCTGACCAAAAAACTGTTGGCCATGTGCGGCGTGCCCATACCCGAAGGCCAAGTTGTGGACAGTCCGGCCGCCGCTTGGATCGCTGCACAAGAGATCGGTTTACCCGTTTGCGTCAAACCCAGCAATGGCAATCGCGCACGCGGGGTGTCACTGGACCTGAGCACCCAAAGCGAGATAGAGACCGCCTACGGCATCGCATTGGCCCAGGGCCGTGATGTCATCGTTGAGCGTTTTGTTCGCGGCTCTGAGCATCGATTGCTGGTGGTGGGCGACCGCATGATTGCCGCATGCCGCGGGGAAGGCGCCAGCGTCACCGGCGATGGGCAACACACTGTGCGCGAGCTGGTAGAGCTCCAAATCAATTCTGACCCCCGCCGCGGCAGCATAGGCAACTTGCCCCTCGAACTGGTGATACTGGCCGACAACAGCCCCGAAGTGCTGGAACTTGCACGCCAAGGCTTGACCATCGACAGCGTGCCCGCTCTGGGGCAGTCGGTGTTGGTCAAACGCACCGGCAACATGACCACCGACATCACCGATGTGGTTCATCCCGATGTGGCAGCCCAGGCGGTTCTGGCCGCGCGTGTGGTGGGCTTGGACATTGCAGGCGTGGATGTGGTGACCCCTGATATTTGCCAACCCTTGGGGACTCAAGGCGTGGTGGTTGAAGTCAATGCTGGCCCCAGCTTGTTGATGCACCTGAATCCAGCCGAAGGCCAACCCCGCTTGGTCGGCCAAGCGATTGCCGATCACCTCGTCCCAATCACTGAAACAGGCCGCATTCCAGTGGTCGGCTTGATGGGCGATGGCGACACCACCAAGAGCGCCAAATTGATCGCTTGGCTCTTGCATTTACAAGGTTTATTCACCGGTCTGGCTTGCGCTGATGGCCTTTATGCCAACCAACGTTGCCTCTTCAAAGGCAATGCCATGGACTTTGAGCAGGCCGAGCGTTTGCTCATCAACCGTTCGGTCGAAGCCGCCGTCTTTGAAAGCGATGCCCGCCATCTGCTCACCCAAGGTTTGGCCTATGACCGCTGCCAAGTTGGCATTGTCACCCACATGCCCAAAGCAGCACCCTTGGAAGATTTGTACCCAGGGCCTGACGAAAAAATGCCCAGCTATATCCGCACGCAAATCGACTTGGTGCTGCCCACTGGCTATGCCGTCTTGAATGCCGAGGACGAGGCGGTGGCCGAACTCGCCGAATTTTGCGACGGCGGCGTGATCCTTTTTGCATCTGATGAGCACCAAGAACGGCTGCAGGCCCATCAAAAAGAAGGCGAACGCGTGGGCTTTTGGCGCGATGGCCAGTTGATTTTGGCCGAGGGCGCCTCCGAGCAGTCGGTGTTGTCCGTGCAGCGTCCCGGGGTATCACGTTTGCTCAAAAACAATGTGCTCAGCACCCAAGACATGCTCGTGGCTGCTTGTGCGGCCTGGGCCATGGGCATGGATGCAGACCTGATTCGCGCCGGTGTCAAAAGTTACGGCCAAATCCCGGCAGCCTGAATCGGCTCGACAAAAAACAACAGGAACCGATCTTCATGGAAGTGTCACGAATTCGCGCTTTGCGCGGCCCCAACTTGTGGAGCCGCCACACGGCCATCGAAGCCATCGTCACCTGCACGGCCGAAGAACAAGGCCTCAGTCCGCAACACCCTACCGAGCAACACCTGCGCCGAATTTTTCCTGAAGTTGGCCCCTTTGATGCGGTGCGACCCGGGCTGGCTGTCAGCTTGGCCCATGCACTGGAAAAGGTCACTTTGGGCTTGCAGATCCAAGCCGGTTGCCCCGTCTCCTTCAGCCGAACCACCCCCACCGAAGAGCCTGGTGTCTACCAAGTCGTGGTGGAGTATTCCGAAGAAACAGTGGGCCGAAAGGCCCTTGAATTGGCCGAAAAACTTTGCAACGCCGCCATATCGGGCATGGGTTTTGACCTCGAAGCCTCGATTGCCCATTTGCATGAACTCGACGAAGACGTCCGCTTGGGGCCATCTACAGCGGCCATTGTGGACGCCGCCTTGGCACGGGGTATCCCCGTCAGACGCCTGACCGATGGGAGCATGGTGCAGTTTGGCTGGGGTGCCAAACAGCGCCGCATTCAAGCGGCCGAAGTCGACACCACCAGCGCCATCGCCGAATCCATCGCCCAGGACAAGGCCCTGACCAAGAGCTTGTTGCACGCTGCAGGTGTGCCTGTGCCTTTGGGCAAACCGGCCACCACCCTAGAGCAAGCGTGGCAGATCGCCCAAGAGGTGGGTTTGCCTGTGGTGGTGAAACCCCAAGACGGCAACCAAGGCAAAGGGGTGTCGGTCAATATTTCAGACCGATCCGTTTTTGATAAGGCCTATGCCACTGCCCTGCGCTACGGCGTGGTCATGGTCGAGAAATTTTTGCCGGGTCATGACTACCGCCTTTTGGTGGTGGGCAACAAATTGGTGGCAGCCTCGCGGCGGGAACCCCCATTGGTTGTGGGCGATGGCAAACACACCGTACGCCAACTGGTCGACCTGGTCAATGCCGATCCTAGGCGCGGCGATGGCCATGCCACCTCCTTGACGAAGATTCGCTTCGATGACATCGCCATCGGTCGCTTGCACGAACAAGACCTGCAACCCGAATCCATACCTGTCAAAGGTCGACGGGTTTTACTGCGCAACAACGCCAACCTCTCCACCGGTGGCACCGCCACCGATGTGACCGACGACGTACACCCCGAAGTGGCCAGCCGCGCCGTCGAGGCGGCGCAAATGGTGGGCCTCGATATTTGTGGCGTGGACGTCGTGTGCGAATCCATCCAACGCCCTCTTGAAGAGCAAAACGGCGGCATCGTCGAAGTGAACGCTGCGCCAGGCCTGCGCATGCACATCAGCCCGTCGTATGGCAAAGGACGGGACGTTGGAAAAGCGGTGATTGAACACATGTACGCCTCAGGTGACCACGGGCGTGTGCCAGTGATCGCCGTAACCGGCACCAATGGCAAGACCACGACCGTTCGCTTGATCGCTCACCTGATGCGCAGCCAAGGCCTGCGCGTGGGCATGACCAACACCGACGGCGTTTATGTCAACGGCCGACAAACCGACTCTGGTGACTGCAGTGGCCCCCGCAGCGCCCGCAACGTGCTCATGCACCCCGAAATGGACGCTGCGGTTTTTGAAACCGCACGCGGCGGCCTGCTGCGCGAAGGTCTGGCCTTTGACCGCTGCCAAGTGGCCGTGGTCACCAACCTGGGCACGGGCGACCACTTGGGTTTGAACTACATCACCACGCTGGAAGACCTGACCGTTGTCAAACGCGTGATCGTGCTCAACGTAGACCCTGAGGGCATGGCCGTGCTCAATGCCAACGACCCGGCCGTTGCCGCCATGGGTCGTCACTGTCCCGGAGAGGTGACTTATTTCGCGCTGGACCCCAACCAACCCGTGCTGGCCACCCACCGCGCCCAAGGCAAGCGTGTGGTGTATCTGGACAAAGGCGATATCGTGGCCCAAAAAGGGCAGCAAACCTTTCGCATCCCTTTGAGCCAAGTGCCTCTGACCCGTCAAGGTCAAATTGGTTTTCAAACCGAAAACGTGCTGGCGGCAGTGGGAGCGGCCTGGGCCGTGGACATGCCCTGGCCAATCATGACCGAAGGCTTGTCCAGCTTTGTCAGCGACATCCAGGGCGTGCCTGGGCGCTTCAATGTGTTTGATTACCGAGGCGCCACCCTGATCGCCGATTACGGCCACAACCCCGATGCCATCCAAGCCTTGGTGCAAGCGGTCGAGAACATGCCCGCTCAAAAACGCATGGTGGTCATCAGTGGCGCTGGCGACCGACGTGACCAAGACATCCGGGACCAAACCCAGATTTTGGGCAAAGCCTTTGATGAAGTGTTGCTCTACCAAGATGCCTGCCAGCGGGGCCGTGAAGACGGCGAAGTCCTAGGTCTTTTGCGCGAGGGTTTGCAAGGTGCTGTCCGAACCACCCATATTCAGGACATTCAAGGCGAGTTCAATGCGATTGATGTGGCTTTGTCCCGCTTGTCACCGGGTGACCTGTGCTTGATCTTGATCGACCAAGTCGAAGAAGCCCTGGCCTACATCTCGGCCAAAGTCAAAGCGTCCCATTGATCAGCATCGCCAGCAAGGTGCTGGCGATGTACACCTCAGCCCAAACCCACCAGCGGCGTCCAGTGGGCGGTGGCTTTTCGACCAACTCGTAAAGCCAGGCACCAGCCCCTAGGGAGAGCACAAGCGAAACCAGCATGCCTAAGGCGTTGAACCAGACACCCGTGGGCCACCAATAAGTGACCGCCGCATTGACCAGCAAGCTGACGGCGAAGTGCACCACAAAAACGCTGTAGGACACACGCGACAACCAGCCCATCGCTTGCCGCCCCATACCTCCAATCTGACCCGTGCCCATCATCCAGGCTTTTGGGGCGCCAGCCAAACCGATGGCCACACAAAAAGCTGTGGCCACGCGCCAGCGGGGCTCAAGCCACCAAGCCACTGCGCCCAGCAACACCATGGCTGTCACACCGATCGAATGGGATTTGGCATGGCGTACTGCATGCGCCAGCCAGCCAAGGCCATAGGCACCCAAAAAATAAAGGTTCAGATCTTCCAACTCGGAATGGCGGTTCCACCACCACAACGACGCTGCTGCAAGCACAAACCACAAACTGCCCAGCCATGCTTTGACAGACCATTGGGGGAATATGACCTGGGCGCGCTGCGCCACAAGCATCAGCAACAAGGCCGAAACATACAGCTGCAAATCAATCGCTATGTACCAAACCCCAGCAGACAAACCGTCCATGCCCCACAGGTGTTGTACGAAAAAAACGTGGGCCAAAGTCTGCCAAAACTCGGGCGGGGGAGACAAAGAATCATGGTCAAAGAATGGGCGCAGCAGCTCAGTCACCAACACCGTCAAGCTGAGCGCGGCGAGCAAGGGAATGGCCAGGCGAAGGTAACGCCTGCGCACCAAGCCCCAAATTGGGTCTCTCGCCAAAGGCCCCAACTTGGCCAAACTGTTGGCCGTGAGGTAACCGCCGCAAACCAAAAAGACTTGAACCGCCAAACGCCCATGCTCACTCAACCAAGCCACCCAAAGTGGCCAAGCCTGAGCCACCACATCGGCCATCGGCCCATAAAAGGCCAGATGGTGCAGAACGATGAACAGGCACCCTAGCCCTTTGAAGATCTCCAGCAAGCCCGCACGCTCTGTGTCAGGAGGGCTTGGGTGCTCCATCGCGGACCGCTGTGCTTTCACATTGCCAAACGCTGGCGTGCAGCTTGGTACTGGGACTTGAACTGGGCCACCAGATCAGCCGTGCTTTGCACCGACTGAATCGCACCAATGCCCTGGCCACAACCCCAGATGTCTTTCCAGGCTTTTTTGGCGTCACCCCCAAAGTTCATTTTGCTGGGGTCAGACTCGGGCAGGTTTTCAGGGTCCAGGCCTGCTGCACGGATGGACGGGGCCAGGTAGTTACCGTGGACACCGGTGAACAGGTTGCTGTAGACGATGTCGTCAGAATTGCTGTCCACAATGGCTTGTTTGTAGTCTTCGGCCGCACGCGCTTCGTGCGTGGCAATGAAAGCCGAGCCGATGTAGGCGAAATCCGCACCCATGGCTTGGGCAGCCAAAATCGCATCGCCCGTCGCGATTGAGCCCGACAAAGCCACTGGACCGTCGAACCACTGGCGAATTTCTTGGATCAAAGCAAACGGGCTCTTCACGCCTGCGTGGCCACCGGCCCCTGCCGCCACAGCGATCAGGCCGTCAGCACCCTTCTCGATCGCTTTGCGAGCATGCTTGTTGTTGATGATGTCATGCAAGACCACACCGCCATAGCTGTGGGCGGCCTCGTTGATTTCTTCACGCGCGCCCAAAGAGGTGATGATGATCGGCACCTTGTACTTGACGCACATGGCCATGTCGTGCTCCAAGCGGTCGTTGCTCTTGTGCACGATCTGGTTGATGGCAAAGGGCGCAGCAGGCTTGTCCGGGTTGGCGGCGTTGTACGCGGCCAGGGTCTCGGTGATCTCGATCAACCACTCCTCAAGTTGGGCTGCGGGGCGGGCATTCAAAGCGGGCATGGAGCCCACAATGCCGGCCTTGCACTGCTCAATCACCAACTTGGGGTTACTGATGATGAACAAGGGCGATGCGATGGCGGGAAATGGCAGGTTGGCCAAAACGGGGGGCAGTTTGGACATGTTGTCTCCTCAAAATTATTTTGAAAAATCGGTATCAGAAGGCTTCGAGTGCCATGGCAGTCACACTGCCCGCCCCTTCGACAATGCTGTCGCGCATACCGGGCGCTTTGCTCAACATGTGGTCAGCGTAAAAACGAGCCGTGGTGATCTTGGCTGTCATGAAAGCCGCGTCTTGCGCCTGTGCCTCAGGTGTCAGCGCCACCAGCAATGCGCGGCCCATTTGCCAGCCCGCCATCAGGTTGCCCGCCAGCATCAGGTAGGGCACGCTTCCTGCGAACACGTCATTCGGGTGGGCCTTGGTGTTGCCGGCTACAAAATCAACCACGTCCACAAAAGCTTCGCGGGCGGCTTTCAATCGCTTGGCCACGGCCAGTGCATCGGCATGACCGGAGGCTGAGAGTTCGCTTTCGGTCTGTGCCACTTGCGCGGCCAGCGCCTTGGCGGTTTGACCGCCATCACGCGCTGTTTTGCGGCCCACCAGGTCGTTCGCCTGGATGGCGGTGGTGCCTTCGTAGATGGTCAAAATTTTGGCATCACGGTAATACTGCGCTGCACCGGTTTCTTCGATGAAACCCATGCCGCCGTGTACTTGCACGCCCAAGCTGGTGACTTCCAGGCTCATCTCGGTGCTGTAGCCCTTGACCAGCGGCACCATGAATTCGTAGAACGCCAGGTTTTGTTTGCGCACTTCGGCATCAGGATGGTGGTGCGAGGCGTCATAAGCAGCAGCTGCGGTTGTGGCCATGGCGCGGCAACCTTCGGTGTAGGCACGCATGGTCATGAGCATGCGGCGCACGTCAGGGTGGTGAATGATGGGGCCAGCGGCGGGCAAGCTGCCGTCCACTGGGCGGCTTTGCACGCGATCACGGGCATATTGAACGGCACGCTGGTAAGAACGCTCGGCAATCGCGATGCCCTGCACACCCACCGCATAACGAGCAGCGTTCATCATGATGAACATGTATTCGAGGCCACGGTTTTCTTGGCCCACCAAATAACCCACGCCGCCGCCGTTGTCTCCGAACTGCAGCACGGCTGTAGGGCTGGCCTTGATGCCCATCTTGTGCTCGATGCTCACGCAGTGCACGTCATTGCGCTCACCCAATGAACCATCCGCTTTCACGAGAACTTTGGGCACCACAAACAAGCTGATGCCTTTGACGCCTTCGGGCGCGCCCACCACACGCGCCAGCACCAGGTGCACGATGTTCTCAGCCATGTCGTGCTCACCATAGGTGATGTAAATCTTGGTGCCGAAAATTTTATAAGTGCCATCGGGCTGAGGCTCGGCGCGGGTGCGCACAGCGGCCAAATCTGAGCCCGCTTGTGGCTCGGTCAGGTTCATGGTGCCGGTCCACTGGCCGGAGATCAACTTATCCAAGTAAGTGGCTTTGAGCTCGTCTGAACCTGCTGTCAGCAACGCTTCAATCGCACCATCGGTGAGCAAGGGGCACAGGGCAAAGGCCATGTTGGCCGAATTGAGCATTTCACCGCAGGCCGCACCAATGGTTTTGGGCAGGCCTTGGCCGCCAAAGTCAGCCGGGTGCTGCAGGCCTTGCCAGCCGCCTTCGGCGTACTGCTGATAAGCCTCTTTGAAGCCAGGCGTGGTGGTCACGCCGCTGCCATTGTGAAAGGACGGGTTTTTGTCGCCTTCCCAGTTCAGGGGCGAGATGACGTCTTGGTTGAGCTTGGCGCACTCTTCGAGCACGGCCTGAGCGGTTTCCAGGCCCGCGTCTTCAAAGCCAGGAATCTGCGCGATCTGGTCAATGCGGGCCAGATGCTCGATGTTGAACAGCATGTCTTTCAAGGGGGCGATGTAGCTCATGTCTTGTTTCCGTTAGGTTTCCGAGGAAAAAGGGGTCGGGTACAAAAAAGACCTCTCTTGGAGGCCTTTCTTGCTACCGTCAAATCATCACAGTGCGTTGGTCAATTCAGGCACAGCGGCGAACAAGTCGGCTTCGAGGCCAAAGTCGGCCACGCTGAAGATCGGGGCCTCGGGGTCCTTGTTGATCGCCACGATCACCTTGGAATCCTTCATGCCCGCCAAGTGTTGGATCGCACCCGAGATGCCGCAAGCCACATACAACTGAGGCGCGACAATCTTGCCGGTCTGACCCACTTGCAAGTCGTTGGCCGCGTAACCGGCATCGACCGCAGCGCGGCTGGCACCAATCGCTGCGCCCAATTTGTCGGCCAGTGGGGTCATCACTTCATTGAACTTTTCTGAGCTGCCCAGTGCGCGGCCACCGGAGACGATGATCTTGGCAGCCGTCAACTCAGGGCGGTCGTTCTTGGCAATTTCACTGCGTGTGAAGCTGCTCTTGCCGCTGTCGGCTTGTGCGGCTGCGCTTTCTATCGATGCGCTGCCACCTGTGCTGGCTGCCGGATCGAAGCCGGTTGTGCGCACGGTGATGACTTTGGTGGCATCCAGGCTTTGCACCGTGGCCATGGCGTTACCAGCGTAGATCGGCCGCTCGAAGGTGTCGGCCGAAAACACTTGGGTGACGTCACTGATTTGGCCCACGTCCAGCTTGGCAGCCACACGGGGAGCCACGTTTTTGCCTGCGGCAGTGGCAGGGAACAGGATGTGGCTGTAGTTGGCCGCAACAGCGAGCACTTGTGCTGCGACGTTTTCTGCCAAGCCATGGGCCAGCGCGTCGCTGTCGGCATGGATCACTTTGGACACACCGGCGATTTGTGCTGCAGCGGCGGCTGCAGCGGCGGCATTGTGGCCAGCCACCAGCACGTGTACATCACCACCGCAAGCGGCAGCGGCGGTGACGGTGTTCAAGGTAGCGCCCTTGATCGAGGCGTTGTCGTGTTCGGCAATAACGAGAGAAGTCATGAGATTTCCTTAGACGGTCAAATGACCTTTGCAACGTTTTTCAATTTATCCACCAAGGTGGCCACATCGGGCACCTTGATACCGGCGCTGCGCTTGGCAGGTTCGGCCACTTTCAAGGTCTTGATGCGGGGGGTGATATCGACGCCCAAATCCTCGGGTTTGAAGGTGTCGAGCTGCTTTTTCTTGGCCTTCATGATGTTGGGCAAGGTCACATACCGCGGCTCATTCAGGCGCAAGTCGGTGGTGACCACCGCAGGCATGCTGACCGACAGGACTTCCAGTCCGCCGTCGATCTCGCGGGTGACTTGGGCTTTACCGTCCACGATCTCCACCTTGGATGCGAATGTGGCTTGTGGCAAATCGGCCAACGCTGCCAACATCTGGCCAGTTTGATTGCAGTCATCGTCGATGGCTTGCTTGCCCAAAATGATCAAGCCGGGTTGCTCTTTGTCCACCAAGGCCTTGAGCAGCTTGGCTACAGCCAAGGGTTGCAAGTCCAAGTCAGCGGGGGTCTCGACCAAAATGCCGCGATCTGCGCCAATCGCCATCGCAGTGCGCAGGGTTTCTTGGCACTGGGCCACGCCGCAAGATACGGCAATCACCTCGGTTGCAAAGCCTTTTTCTTTCAGACGAACGGCTTCTTCAACGGCGATCTCGTCAAAGGGGTTCATGCTCATTTTGACGTTGGCGATGTCCACGCCCGAACCATCGGACTTGACACGCACCTTGACGTTGTAGTCCACCACCCGCTTGACTGGAACCAGAATTTTCATGAAATCAACTCCATTGAAAGATCAAAACCTGCGGCGCCAGAGCTGACACCTTGAAAGAAACGATTAACGTTGACGTAAACGTCAATTGTGCATCAAAACTCATTTTTAAGCTGCTCATTATCAACAAAAAAGCACGGTCGTGCGAATTTTAAACCACGCAATAAAGGAGATTTTTCACCGCACCCCCGGGAATTCACCGACCAATCGGTCGGTTACTCAGGGTTAACATGGGTTTTATTCTGATCTTTTCAGGATTAGATTATGTTTTGTAACCAATTCAATGGAGCACTCTGATGAAAAAAACCCTCATTTCCTTGGCGGCAGTTGCCTTGGCCAGTTTGACCGGCATGGCTCAAGCGCAAACCGTTTTGACCGTTTCCAGCTGGGTGCCTCCCACTCATGGCCTGTCTGTCGCCCAAAAAGAGTGGTGTGACGCCCTGACGGCCAGAACATCCAACCGTGTGCGCTGCAACATCCTGCCCCGCGCAGTCACGCCACCGGTGGGCACCTACGACGCCATTCGCAACGGCTTGGCTGACGTGTCCTTTACCGTGCACGGCTATACCCCTGGCCGCTTTGTCCTGACCCAGATGGTTGAATTCCCATTCATGGGCGATCGCGCAGAACCTCTGTCTGTGGCTTTCAACCGCGTGGCCAGCAAGTACCCCGAATTTGCGGCTGAACACCAAGGCGTCAAGGTCTTGGGTTATTTCACACACGGCCCAGGCATCGTGTTCAACACCAAGCGACCCATCACCAAAGTTGAAGACTTGGTGGGCATGAAATTTCGCGTGGGCGGCGGCATGGTCAACGAAATCGCCAAAAACCTCGACATGAACGTGACCCTCAAGCCTGCGCCTGAGTCTTATGAACTTTTATCAACTGGCGTGATGGATGGCACACTCTTCCCTGCTGAATCGACCGACTCTTTCAAAATTGACAAAGTCATCAAGCACGCCACCACTTTCCCTGGCGGCCTGTACAACACCAGCTTCGTGTTCATGATGAACCCGGCCAAGTACAACAGCCTGTCGGCTGAGGACAAAAAAGCCGTTGACGAATTGTCGGGCGACGCAGTGGCTAGCCGGTTTGGCAAATCATGGGACCGGGTGGACGACATCGCTTTGGGCAACATGCAGAAAAACGGCGTCAAGCTGATCAAAGCCGACGGCGCTTTCATCAGCGGTGTGACCATTCGTGTCAGCAAACTCGAGCGTGATTGGGCCCAAGCCGCCAAAGCCAAAGGCGTGAAAGACCCTGCCCGCATGTTGGCGGAATTCCGCGCCGAAGTCGCTAAACTACAACAGCAAAAGTAAACCTCTCTGCTGAAGCTTAGGCTTCTGAGAAGTTAGCACCACAACGGTACCTGCCGCTGCTGCAGGTACCGTTTTTTCTATGGGTATGACGTTGAAAAGAATCTTTGAAACCGTCTGCGGCACGCTTGCAGGCCTCGCCTTGCTGGGCATCATGGTGCTCACTTTTTTTGACGTCAGCGGTCGTAAGATCTGGTCACACTCCATTCCCGGTTCTTTGGAACTGACCGAACTGCTGATGGTGGTGGTGATCTTTGGTGCTTTGCCCTTGGTCTCTCTCAAAGGCGAACATGTGGTGTTCGATTCCTTGGACGTCTTGTTCCCGCATTGGCTACAAAAAATCCAACAAGGCCTGATCCACCTGGCTTGCGCCGCGTTGTTGTTCGGATTGGCTTACCTGATGTGGAAAACAGGCGCCGACATCGCCGCAACGGGTGAGACCACAGCCCAACTCAAAATTGCCAAAGCCCCTTTCATTCAAGGCATGGGGGTGCTGTGCGGCCTGACCGGTCTGGTGCACATGGCCAAAGCCTTTTGGCCCTCCCTTTCCGCTGAAGAATCATCCGAAGGGGGCACACTGTGACCGAAGCCTTGCTTGGATTTTTGGCCATCTTTGTGCTGGCCCTGCTGCGCATGCCCTTGGCTTTTTCCATGGGCTTGGTGGGCATTGTGGGCATTGGCCTGACCCGAGGCTGGATGCCCGCCATGGCCAGTGCTGCGCAAGTGGTGCACGAAACCGGTTTTGCCTACACCTTGTCGGTCATTCCCCTGTTCATTTTGATGGGTAATTTTGTCGCCCGCGCTGGTCTGGCGCATGAACTCTTTCACGCGGCCTACACCTTCATCGGCCACCGCAAAGGGGGCTTGGCGCATGCCACCATTGCAGCTTGCGCAGGTTTTGGTGCCATTTGCGGCTCATCCATTGCCACCGCCGCCACCATGAGCAAGGTGGCATACCCCTCGATGAAAAAAATGGGCTACAGCGATGCCATGTCCACCGGCGTGATCGCGGCTGGGGGCACGCTGGGCATCATGATTCCGCCCTCCACCATCCTGGTCATCTACGGCATCATCACCGAAACCCACATTGGCAAGCTCTTTGCTGCAGGTGTTTTACCCGGCATTTTGACGGCACTTTTGTTGATGTTGGCCGTGGTGCTCATGACTTGGCACGACCCAGAACATGCACCTGCCGGTGAAAAATTCAGCTGGACTGAACGGTTTAAGGCCGTGCGGGGCATCTGGGGCGTTTTACTTTTGGTGGTCTTGGTGTTGGGCGGTATTTATGGTGGCTTCTTCACCGCCACCGAAGGCGCGGGCATGGGGGCCATGGGCGCATTTTTGTTCGCCTTGGCGCGCAAAGCCCTGAGTTGGAAAGTCCTCTTGCAAGTGCTGATCGAATCGGCCCGCACCACGGCCATGCTGTTCACCTTGCTGATCGCAGCCACGATTTTTGCCAATTTCGTCAACTACACCAGCTTGCCGTTTGAGCTCAAAGACTGGATCACCGGCTTGGGCTTGTCGCCGATCATGATCGTGGCCGCCATGATGCTGATCTATGTGCTGCTGGGCACCGTGATGGAAGAACTCACCATGGTCTTGCTGACCATCCCCTTGTTCTTCCCGATCGTGGTGCAACTGGGCTTTGACCCGGTCTGGTTTGGTGTGCTGATTGTGATGGTGATTCAAATCGGGTTGATCTCGCCCCCGGTGGGCATGAATCTTTTTGTTCTCAACACCTTGCTGCCGCATGTGGGTTTGTCCAATATTTTCAAAGGCGTCTGGCCCATGGTGCTGGTGTTGATCATTACCCTGGGCATCTTGCTGGCTTTTCCGGCCATCAGTCTGTGGCTGCCTTCGATGATGGACTGACCATGTGCATCACCCGCTGCGGATATGGGATCAGGATCTTGTGCTCTCGCAGCGCCGCCAAAATCAACATGTTGATGGTGGAACGCAGGGCCAGTTGACCGTTTTCAGGGTCCGCGATCCAGTAGCTCACGGTGAATTCCAGGCCATCCGCACCAAATTGGCTCAAAAAAGCATTGGGGGCGGGGTCTTTCAAGACCCTCTCTTGGCTCTCGCAAGCTTCAATCAAGAGCCGCCTCACCAATTCCACATCGCTGTCATAAGCCACCGAAACGAGGGTGGTTTGTGACAGCTTGGGGTCCATCAAGGTGAAGTTTTCCACCCGATTGATGATCAAAAACTCATTGGGCACGATGGATTCGCGGCCATTCAAAGCCCGGATCACGGTGTACCGCGCCTTGATGTCGACGATCCGGCCTTCAAAACCGTCCACCAACACCATGTCACCGATGCGCATGCTGCGCTCGGCCAAGATCACGAAACCGCTGACGTAATTGGAGGCCAACTTTTGCAAGCCAAAACCAATGCCCACGCCCACTGCACCGCCCAAAACCGACAAGGCTGTCAAGTCAATGCCCACCGACGACAGCGCCAGCAGCAAACCCACAAACAGCAGCAAAGCACGCACCGTGTTGCTGATGACCTTGCGCAATGACAAGTCGCTGCCCGTGGCCGATTTGAGCAAGCGCGCCTCAATGGCTGCCGACACCCACAGGGCCACGATCAACACCGCGCCAGCTGTGAGTGCGCCTTCCATGAGTGTGCGAACCGACAAGACGCTGCCGCCGATCTTCCAGCTGATCTGGTCCAACTCGTGAAGCACCAAGGGCAGCACCCCGGTCACCCACAACACCACCGTGCCCCAAGCCAGCCACGAAATCGTGCGTTCCAACACCCGCACAAAAGGCGCCTGAGCAAAAGCCACTTGCAAAACTTTCACGCCCAATCGAATCACCGCAAGAGAAATACACACCGGCAACAAGATGGCGAACAAGGGGGCTGGTTGTTGCTGTGTCAGCACGGTGCGCGCCACAAAGGTCAAGCCCAAAAGCAACACGGGAAACAGCACCCCGTCGACCAATTTTCGGCCCAACAAAATGGCCAACTCCTGCCCACTGAAGACCCGGCGCACACCCCAGGTCATGAGCCAAGCCAAGACCAAACACCCGGTAAAAGCACCCAGCGCCCACAAAGACTCTGGGCGGTAAATGGCCTCTGCCCAAGCCATGGGATGAACCACTGCCATGTTACTCATGCCCGCCATGTGGGTGTCCTTTTGTCAATGAAAGCCTGAACACCCTCTTGCGCCACGTCGTGCACCATGTTGCAGGCCATGGTCTGGCCAGCCAATTGGTAAGCCGCTTCAATCCCCATTTCGCGTTGCTGGTAAAACAAAGCCTTGCCCACCCTGACCGCCTCGCGCGGTTTGGACAAAATGGCATTGACCAGTTCGTCCACCTGTGCATCCAACTGATCGGCAGAACACACTCGGTTGACCAAGCCACGGGCTTGGGCCTCAGGAGCGCTGATGAAGCCACCGGTCAGCAGCATCTCCATGGCCTGCTTGGCGTGCATGTTGCGCACCAGCGGCACGCTGGGCGTGGCGCAAAACAAGCCCACATCGATGCCGTTGACCCCAAACGTAGCACTGTCTACCGACACCGCCAAATCACACTGCGCCACCAACTGGCAACCGGCAGCGGTAGCCAAGCCTTGCACACGGGCAATCACAGGCACAGGCAGCTTTTGAATGGCCATCATCATGCGGCTGCACTGGGCAAACAGCTTTTGGTAGTAAGCCAGCTCAGGCTGTGCGCGCATTTCTTTCAGGTTGTGCCCAGCGCAAAAAGCCTTGCCCACAGCGCCCAGCACCACCACCCGCGCCTGCTCGTCTTGCGCGATGGCCTCCAGCGCTTGCTGCAAAGCGGCCAGCATGGCTTCACTCAAGGTGTTGAAGCTGGCGGGGCTGTTCAAGGTCAGCCGGTGCACACCAAGGGCATCGCGTTCATGGAGCAGCACATTCGGGGTTTGGAGTGAGGTCGGTTCGGTCATGCCCCGATTGTGCCGAAACTCTGTGGCGGGACGTCGAATGCACGCTCGCCGTTCTGGTCAAACGTCGGCCAAAACCCTTAGATGCGCCTCGACGCTGCGCCCCAGCGCGCTCAGGTTGTAGCCGCCTTCCAAGCAACTGACGATGCGGCCTTGGGCATGACGCAGCGCCACATCTTTGATGCGCTGGGTGATCCAGGCGTAATCTTGCTCGACCAAGCCCATCTGGCCCAGATCGTCTTCGCGGTGGGCGTCAAAACCAGCGCTGATAAAAATCAACTCTGGCTTGTGAGCCTCTAGGCGCGGCAGCCACATCATGTCCACCAACTCGCGGATGTCCATGCCTTTGGTGTAAGCGGGCACGGGCAAATTGACCAAATTGGCCGCACTCGATGTAGAACCGCCCTCTGGGTAAAAAGGGTGCTGAAAAAAGCTCACCATCAAGATGCGCTCGTCACCCGCCACGATGTCTTCGGTGCCGTTGCCGTGGTGCACGTCAAAGTCCACAATCGCCACGCGCTTGAGGCCATGCCGCTCCAGCGCGTACTTGGCAGCAATCGCCACATTGTTGAAAAAGCAAAAGCCCATGGCTTTGTCGCGGCAAGCGTGGTGGCCCGGTGGACGCACTGCGCAAAAAGCATTTTCAAGTTCCCCGGCCATCACAGCATCGGTGGCATCGATGGCAGCACCCGCAGACACCAGCGCCGCATCCCAGGTGTGGGCATTGATCATGGTGTCCGGGTCCAAACTGGTGTGGCTGGGTCCGCCAGCGGCCATGTCCTCGCGCAACATGTCGCCCAAACCGCGCAAAGCCGCCACATGCATGCGCCCATGGGCCAACTCAATGTCGGCCAAGGCGGCAGGGCTGGCCTCGCGCCGCTGCAAGGCCATGTCCACACCGCTGATCAACAGCCTGTCCTCGATCGCCCCCAATCGTTCCGGGCACTCGGGGTGGCCTGGCCCCATCTCGTGCTTCCAGCACGCTGGGTGGGTGAAATAACCTGTCGCGCCCATGGTCTTGTCTTCCCGAATGGCCACAGCTTGAAGCCGATGGTTTTGTTGGATGGCTTTGGTTTTGTGGTTTCCAGCTTATCACGCGGCCCATGCGCCGCTATGGCCTCAAGCTGAGGCGACCCGGCGTTTAAACTGGACACCCCATGCACCCAGCTCTCTTTCACTTTCCGCCAAGATACAAGCTAAAAAGCTGGACCTCTCTGGCCCTGTCACTGCTTTTGTCAGCTTTTTTTCCGTACACCACTTGGGCACAAGCTGAAAAGCCAGCAACGCCCCAAACCAAGGCCAACACAGCCCCTTCGCAAGGCGTTAAGGCTGCAACCCAAGGCACCCCATCGGCCAAAACCAAATCTAAAAAAACGCCCACCAAATCTGCCAAACCAAAAACCAAGGCAACCAAGGCCGCGTTGCCTGCCGCCGCAGGCCTGCTTTTCAGCGAATCGAGCGCGGCCATGGAGTGGTCAAGCCAAGCAGCTGAACGCTTGCAACTGGACCCGCAATGGGTACAAAAGCACTTGGGTCAAGCCCGCAGACTGCCTTCGGTAGAACGCTTGGTTTTACCTCCCAGCAGTCCTGCTGCTAAAAACTGGGCGGCTTACCGCGCCCGTTTCATCGAACCCCAACGCATCCAAGCGGGGCTGCGTTTTTGGCAAACCCACCGCAGCGCCCTGGAACGCGCAGAGCGTGAATTCGGCGTACCCGCATCGGTTGTGGTGGCCATCATTGGCGTAGAAACTTTTTACGGGCAATACACGGGCAACTTTCGCGTCATCGACGCCCTCGCCACTTTGGCCTTTCACTTCCCGGCAACTCACCCGCGTGCAGCTGCCCGAGAAAGCTTTTTCAAGGGCGAATTGGAACAGTTTTTGGTGCTCACCTCGCGAAGCGGGGCCGACCCCATGAGCATTCGGGGCAGCTATGCCGGCGCCATGGGCTTGCCGCAATTCATGCCCTCCAGCTGGGCGCGCCACGCGGTGGACTTTGATGGCAATGGGCGCATCGACCTGTTTGGCAGCCCGACCGACGCCATTGGCTCGGTGGCCAACTATTTCAAAGCCTTTGACTGGCGACCCGGCATGCCCACGCACTACCCCGTCACCCTCACCCCGGGCCAAACCGACATGGACAGCCTGATGGCCCCAGACATCTTGCCCACCTTCAGCGTAGCCAACTTTATCAGCAAAGGCGCCAGCTTATCGGGCGCCGCACTGCATCACCCAGGGCCCTTGGCACTGATTGAACTTCGCAACGGCACTGAAGCGCCCAGCTATGTGGCGGGCACAGAAAACTTTTACGCCATCACCCGCTACAACTGGTCCAGCTACTACGCCATGGCGGTGATCGATCTGGCCGAGGCGGTAGCGCGTGAAATGCAAAACAGCCGCTGAAGGCGTGCACCCATGAACCCCCTCAACCCCAAAAAACTGTTGCTAACGAAATGGACCGCCGTCAAACCCGTGGCCAAACAAAAGCACTTTTT
>CALQKH020000021.1 GCA_943331105.2 Akkermansia muciniphila | reverse complement strand
GTTGTGGTGGCGAGGGTAGAGCCTTTAGAAGCGGCTTGTGTGCCACCTGTAGAGGAAGCAGCGAAGTCCAAGTTACCGGAAATGGTCACTGTGGATTGAGCGATAGCGGCGCCCGAAACTGCCAGAACAGCCAGAGCAATCAGAGTTTTTTTCATTGCAAATTTCTCCAAGGTTAAAAAAGGGCCTAGATCAGATGGGTGACTATCACCCTTCGAGACCCTGAGCCAACCTCCAATTCAGGAAGTTGTGTGTATTCCACCAGACGTAAATGACTTCGCCAAGACATATGCGAAAGATTAGCTGTTTTTGTTGTTGGCATGCAACATACCATGGTACTTACCCTAAAACCGTCTCATGGAAAATCTGTTTTCCCAATAAATTCAATAACTTCCAAGAAGTTTTGAATTGAAAACATCAGAACCGGCAAAAGTAATTCACCAGTTCACTCAGCGATCATGGACCGTGCCGCTGACAGCCTGACGGCCAGGTGAGTAAACTTTGTCCATGATGAATGCTTTGATACTGGCCACAGACAGCGCTTTGCGCACCCTGTTTGCCGAGCCTCGTGCCAGCCGCCCAAATCCTGCCGCCCAAGTGGCCGATTTGGAACTGAGCGACGCTGAACGCCGCCAGTCAGGTGCCCTCATGCGCATCAACCACGTGGGTGAGGTGTGCGCCCAAGCGCTTTACACAGGACAAGCCTTGGCTTGCCAGAGCCCCGCAATGCGTGCCCAGTTGGCCGAAGCCAGCCGCGAGGAGACAGACCACTTGGCCTGGACACAACAACGTCTAAATGACCTGAATGACCGCCCTTCTTGGCTCAATCCGCTTTGGTATGCAGGCGCTTTTGCCATTGGGTTTGCCGCTGGCAAGCTGGGTGGCGATAAGGTGAGTTTGGGTTTTGTGGTGGAGACCGAGCGGCAGGTCGAAGCGCATTTGCAAAGCCATATGGACTTGCTGCCAGCGTCCGACTTGGCATCGCGCGCCATTGTGTCGGCCATGAAGGATGACGAGATCGCCCACGCCCAAATGGCGCAACAAGCGGGTGCCGTGGAGCTGCCCGCCCCGGTCAAGTCACTGATGCAAGCCGCTGCCAAGGTCATGACAACGGTGGCACACCGGGTTTAACTGCGTTTTAAGCGGCCTCCACCACCTCAAAACTGGTGGTGATCTCAGCAGTTTTGCCGATCATGATGCTGGCCGAGCAGTATTTGTCGTGGCTCATGGCGATGGCGCGCTCGACGGCACTGGCAGGCACGCCTTTGGCCGTGACTGTGAAATGCATGTTGATGCGGGTGAACACTTTGGGGTCCACTTCGGCGCGTTCGCTTCTGAGCTTGACGCTGCAGCCGCGGACGTCGTGACGTCCGCGCTTCAAAATCAGCACCACGTCATAAGCGGTACAACCGCCCGTGCCAGCCAAAAGCATTTCCATGGGACGGGGGGCGAGATTTTGGCCGCCGTTTTCTGGCTTGGCTGCGTCTGGTGCGCCGTCCATGGAGACCATATGGCCTGAGCCAGTTTCGGCCAAAAAGCCCATTCCAGAGCGGGTGCCGGCAGCGCCGGTCCAGGTGACTGTGCATTCCATGATTTTTTCCTTCAATGATTAAGGCGTGTCTTGCCGCAGGCTGGTCAGGATGTTACCCAAACCGGTCATAGCCAAGCATGGCATGTGATCTTGCGCAAACTGCGGCTTACAAAACCCACTTTTTTTATTTTCTGAGGGCTATTTCTGCTGCATTGCAACAATTCAAGCCTACAATTGCGAACAAGCGTGCTTTTTTAGCTCGCACCGGTTGTCTCCTCCACCCTCTGAAAAGGTGGATTTGCCCCAAGTTGCAAGACTTGGGGCATTTTTTTGGCCGTTATCATTAAGTCCACTCTTTTAAGGCGAGGCGGTACGCCTGCCATTGCACCGGACATGACCACTCCACACCTGAACCCCGCCGATTACCTGATCAAGATCCTCAACGCCAAGGTGTATGACGTGGCGACCGAGTCCGCCTTGGAAACGGCCAAAAACCTGTCCAAGCGCTTGGGCAACCAGGTGCTTTTGAAGCGCGAAGACCAGCAACCTGTTTTCAGTTTCAAGCTGCGCGGGGCCTACAACAAGATGGCGCACCTGAGCCCGGAGCAACTCAAAAAAGGCGTGATCTGCGCCTCGGCCGGCAACCACGCACAAGGCGTGGCGCTCAGCGCCAGCAAACTGGGCACCCGCGCCGTGATCGTCATGCCCACCACCACGCCGCAGGTCAAGATCGATGCGGTCAAAGGGCTGGGCGGTGAAGTGGTGCTGTTTGGTGACAGTTACTCCGACGCCTACAACCATTCGCTGGCCTTGCAAAAAAAGCAGGGCCTGAGTTTTGTGCACCCATTTGACGACCCGGACGTGATCGCGGGCCAAGGGACGATTGCCATGGAGATGCTGCGCCAGCACCAAGGGCCGCTGCATGCGGTGTTTGTGGCGATTGGCGGCGGCGGCCTCATCAGCGGCGTGGCCAACTACATCAAGGCCGTTCGCCCGGGCGTCAAGGTCATTGGCGTGCAAATGAACGACTCGGACGCCATGATCCAGTCAGTCGCCGCCCAAAAGCGCGTGACTTTGGCTGATGTGGGCTTGTTCTCTGACGGCACAGCCGTGAAGCTGGTGGGTGAAGAGACTTTCCGGGTGGCCAGCAATTTGGTGGACGAGTACATGAAGGTGGACACCGATGCGGTGTGCGCGGCCATCAAAGATGTGTTTGTGGACACCCGCTCGATCGTGGAGCCTGCAGGCGCACTGGCCGTGGCCGCCATCAAACAGTATGTGGCGGCGCACAAATGCAAAGGGCAGACCTTTGCAGCCATTTTGTGCGGCGCCAACATGAACTTTGACCGCCTGCGCTTTGTGGCTGAACGGGCCGACGTGGGTGAAGAAAAAGAAGCGCTGTTTGCGGTGACCATTCCGGAAGAGCGCGGCAGCTTCAAACGCTTTTTGGAGCTGATTGGCAGCCTGCCCGGTGGGCCGCGCAATGTGACCGAGTTCAACTACCGCATGAGCGATTCGGACAAAGCCCATGTGTTTTTGGGTCTGAGCACGCACGGCAAAGGCGAAAGCAGCAAGATCACCGCCAAATTCGACAAGCAACAGTTCAAAGCGATTGACCTGACGCACGACGAACTGGCCAAAGAGCATATCCGCCACATGGTGGGCGGGCATTCGGCCTTGTCACAAGACGAACGCCTGCTGCGTTTTGAGTTCCCCGAGCGCCCCGGCGCACTGCTCAAGTTCTTGAGCCTGATGCGCCCGGGCTGGAACATCAGCCTGTTTCACTACCGCAACCAAGGCGCCGATTACGGCCGCATTTTGGTGGGCCTGCAAGTGCCCGCCAAAGACGACAAAGCCTTTGGCAAGTTCCTCAAAACGCTGGGGTATCCGTATGCGGAAGAGACGGACAACCCGGTTTATCGGTTGTTTTTGCGAGCCTGATGCAATAGTGTCAAGGCGCCTTGCTTTGACCCTGTAACGTCAACGAAAAACCGCCAGCGCCTCCAACTGCAGGCCCCAAATTGGCTTGTTTGGCACTCAGGCTGATCAATATCACCCCATCGGCCAATGTTTGTCCCAAGCGAAACGCTTTGGGTGGCTGCCCATCCACCGAGATCAAAGCACTTCCTTGACCTGATGCGCTTGCAATCACGCCCATCAGCTGAAAGCGGCTGGACAAAGCCACGCTGACTTCGGGTAATGCCGATTGAACACCCCACACCCGGGCGGACTGTGAAGCAACGTCATGGACCAACACCGAGCTGGCGTTGGGGGTCGTGGTGACCGGGATCAGGCGTGCACCAGACTCCGTTGGAAATTTCAACACCCAAAAAACAAGCCCGGCCGCGGCAACGCACCAGATCAAAGCATTGAATGCATTGAGCCTAAAGGCTTGAACTGGCTTGTTATGGATTTGTAACATGGGCAGATTATGATTCAAGGCATGCAAAATTCAGCCCTCTCCCATCAGCGCCCCGCCGCCCGCCGCCAACGCGGCTTCACCCTGATCGAGTTGATGGTCGTGTTGGCCATCATTGGCGTGCTGGCCGCGCTGATCGTGCCGAATGTGCTGGGGCGTGCCGACGATGCGCGCATCACCGCCGCCCGCACCGATGTGGGCAATTTGATGCAGGCGCTCAAGCTTTACAAATTGGACAACCAGCGCTTTCCTACACCCGAACAAGGTTTGAGGGCCTTGGTGTTGCGGCCCACCACAGAGCCCGTGCCAGCCAACTGGAAGCCCTACCTGGACAAATTGCCCAACGACCCTTGGGGCCGCCCTTACCAGTACATGAACCCCGGCATCCGCAGCGAGGTCGAGATCTTGTCCTTTGGCGCTGACGGTCAGGCCGGTGGCGAGGGCAACAATGCGGACATTGGCAGCTGGCAATAAGCGCCGCCCCGCCCCGCCCCGGGGCTTCACCCTGATGGAGCTGTTGGTGGTGGTGGCCTTGATCGCGGTGGCCACTGCCGGCGTGAGTTTGTCGCTGCGCGACAGCGCCGACAGCGCCCTCGAGCGCGATGCCGAGCGGCTAGCGGCCTTGCTGGAAACGGGCCGCGCCCAATCCCGCGCCCAAGGCGTGCCGGTGGTTTGGCAAACTTCGAATACGGGCAATACGTTTGAATTTGCAGGCTTGCCACCACCCGGTTTGCCGCGCACATGGCTGAACGGCAACACCCGCGCCATACCCGGCTCCCGTGTCATTTTGGGGCCAGAACCTTTGATCGAACCTCAGGCTTTGGCGCTGTCAAACGCCAACGCGCCTGGCAAAAGTTTGTGGGTGGTGACCGACGGCTTGCAGCCTTTCAAGGTGCAAAGCACACCCGACACCACCCGGGGCAGGCCATGAGGACGCGTCCAGTGGCCAAGCTATCCCTTGGTTTCACCTTGATCGAGGTCTTGGTGGCTTTGGGCATCACCGCGGTGGCACTGATGGCGGGTTTGCAGGCCACTGGTTCGCTCAGCCGCAACGCCGAGCGACAAACTGTGAGCATGCTGGGCCAAATTTGCGCTGAAAACGAACTGATTGCCCTGCGTTTGCGCCGCCAGTTGCCTGACACCGGCAACCGCAGCGTGGACTGCACGCAGGCGGGGCGTTTGTTGCAGGTCGAAATCTCGGTGCGGCCCACCCCCAATCCCAATTTCAGGCGGGTCGATGCGCGCGTGCTGGAGCAAGGCAGTTATGTGTTGCAGGTGTCCACCGTGATGGGGCGGCAGTGAGGGTACAAAGGACCACCCGAGCCGTGCAAGGCTTCACCCTGATCGAGGTCTTGGTGGCCATCAGCGTCATGGCTTTGATGAGCTTGATGGTCTGGCGCGGCCTGGACGGCATGCTGCGCACGCAAAGCAGCCTGCAAACCCGAGCAGACGAAGTGCGCACATTGCAAGCTGGGCTGGCCCAGTGGCAAACCGATTTGGACCAATTGGCCGAGTTGCCCGGCACCCCCAGTTGGGACTGGGATGGTCGGGTGCTGCGGCTGACGCGGCGCAGTGCCGAAGCACCTGCCAATACCAACACCAACACCAACACCACCGCAAACAACGACGCCAACACCGTTGCCAGCATCCCCGGGGCCAGCGTCAGGGTGGTGGCTTGGACATGGCGCACCGACCCAGGCCGCCCAGGCGGCGGTGATTGGCTGCGCTGGCAGTCTGGCCCTTTGAGCCAACGCCAAGACTGGCAAACCGCTTGGAACACCGCCCAGCAATGGGGCCAAACCCCCAACGACAGCACGCGGGCAGGCCAGGTGCAGATCCACCCCTTGTCGGGGTGGCAGTTGTTTGTGCACCGGGGCGGCAGCTGGGCCAACCCTTTGTCCAGCGATGTGGTGACCCCGAACCCTGCACAAGCGGGCAACCCCGCCGGGCGCAACACCCCCGGCCAAACCACACCCGACGGCGTGCGGCTGGTGCTGAGACTGCCGCCGGGGGCAGCAGGCACCGGCACACTCAGCATGGACTGGGTGCGCCCCACTTTGTCAGGCGCGCCCTCATGAGTCGCCTCGCCACGCAAAGGGGTGCAGCCTTGCTCACGGCCATGCTGGCTGTGGCCCTGGTGACCACTCTGGCCAGTGCCGCTTTGTGGCAGCAGTGGCGACAAGTGGAGATCGAAACCGCCGAGCGCGGGCGCAGCCAAACCAGCCTGATGATGACCGGCGCCATGGACTGGACGCGTTTGATCTTGCGCGAAGACGCCCTATCGGCCCAAGGCGCAGAGGCAGACCATTTGGGCGAGCCTTGGGCCTTGCCGGTGCAAGAGTCCAAGCTGTCGACCTTTTTGTCGCAAGACCAGCAATGGCGCGAAGGCGATGCCGAGGTGTTTTTGTCGGGGCAGATCACCGACGCCCAATCGCGCATGAATGTGATGAACCTGCTGGACAACGGACGGGTATCACCCAAAGCCTTGGCTCGGTTTGCCGTGCTGTTTGAGCGCCTGAACCTGCCCTTGGCCGAGCTGCAAACCTTGGCCCAACAACTTGAGCGCAGCCAACAAAGCATCGCACCGTTTGCCGCAGGCAGCGCAGTGCCTGAGGGGGCAGCTTCTGCTTCGTCCCCTGCTGCCGCCTCTTTGGCCGGACCCTTGATGCCGCAGCAAACCGCCCAATTGGTTTGGCTGGGTTTGAGTCCTGCCAGCCTGAAGGCCTTGCAGCCGCACATCACGGTGCTGCCCGAGGCCACGCCCGTCAACCTGAATACGGCTTCGGCCGAAGTCATGTCGGCTGCCATACCTGGGCTGGACTTGGCCTCAGCACGGCAACTGGTGCAGCGGCGCCAGCGCGGCCACTGGGCCAGCCTGAATGCCGTCCAGCAAGCGCTAGGGCCATCCGGTCGCCTGCTTGATGAACAGCAGCACAGCGTGCGCAGCCGCTATTTCGAGGTGCATGGCCGCATACGCATCGACAACGTGGTGCAGCAAGAACTGGCGTTGGTGCGCCGCGAAGGCAGCCAAGTGCGCATGCTCTGGCGCATCCAAAGCCCGATGATGCGTCACACCGCCCCTCTACAATGATTCGGACATGCGCACCCTGATCGTCCAACTGCCCCACGACTTGCCGGACCCCGCCATGGCTTACCCCCATGCCGTGGTGGGGGACGACCCCATGGCGCAGGCGCTCAAATTGCAATGGGCGGCCAACAGTTTGTTGCCCCGCCCTGCCGCGCCTGCAGAGACGGTGGCCCTGGTGCCTGCTGCGGCATTGTCTTGGCACCGGGTTGAGCTGCCCGCTGGCTTGCACAAGCAGCCTGCACGTTTGCAAGCGGCCTTGCAGGGTGTGCTTGAAGACCGGCTGCTGGACGACCCCAGCCAATTGCACTTGGCTTTGCAGCCCGACTGGCACAACTTGGCACGTCCCTGGGTGGCGGTGTGTCACCGCGCTTGGCTGAGCGCCCACTTGCAGGCGCTGGAGCAAGCGGGTGTGCAGGTGCACCGCATCGTGCCCGAATTTCACCCGCCCTCAGACACTGCGCCTACACGCATCACCGCTTTGGGCGATACAGACAGCGCTTGGATTTGGGTGAGCCATGCCGAACGAGGCGTCTGGGGGCAAGCCTTCAAGGCTGACACCGCGCAGCTGCCCGCTTTGGGTCTGAGCGACGAAGAACGTGAACTGACCGTTGTTCAGGCAGAGCCCGGTGTGGTGAAAACGGCCAGCGGATGGACAGAAAGCTCCGCACGCCTCATGGCACCAGGCCAACATTGGTTGGACGCCGTCGGCTCAGATTGGGATTTGGCCCAGTTTGAACTGCGGGCCAACGCGCAGACGCGGCGGCTCAAACAACTGCAACGCAGCTTGGACAGCGCCTGGCGCAGTCCCGCCTGGCGTCCGGCTCGCTGGGGTGTGCTGCTTCTGCTGGTCATCCAGTTGCTGGGGCTCAATGCCTGGGCCTGGAAAACACGCGCCGACTGGCAGGCCCAACAACAAAGCTGGGGCCATATGCTGCGCGAAACTTTTCCACAAACCCAAGTGGTGGTGGATGCGCCTTTGCAAATGGCCCAGCAAGTAGAACGCCTGCGCCAAGGCTCGGGCCAACTGGGCGCGGGCGACCTGGAAGCCATGTTGGCGGTCTTGGGCCAGGCCTTGCCAGCCGACCTGGCAGCGCCACGGCAATGGACATACCAAACGGGTCAATTGCGCGTGCAAGGCTTCAAACCCTCGGCCTCGCAGCAGCAAAGCCTGCAACAAAACCTGAGCACCCAAGGCTACCAATGGCGCGCTGAAGGTGATGTCTGGCTGATGCGCACGAACACCCCACAGGAGGCCAAGCCATGAGCCCCCACACTTCATGGCAAGCAGCGCAAAAAAGCGCATCCCAAGCCTGGCGTCAGGCTTGGGATGCACGCAACCCCCGCGAAAAAACCCTGTTGCGCGCAGCAGCCATCTTTCTGGCGGTTGTGGTGGTGTGGCAGTGGGCTTGGGCCCCCGCTTGGCGCACCTGGCAAGAGGCCCCTGCCCGCCAAGCCGCACTCGACAGCCAGACCCAACGCATGCTGCAGTGGCAAGCGCAAGCGAATGGCCTGCAAAAACCATCGACCATTTCGCGCGCCGAAGCGACGCAATGGCTGGAAAAAAGCCTGTCTGAATTGGGACCCAATGCCAAAGTCAGCCTATCGGGGGACAACATGACTCTGCGTGTCGAAGCGGCTCCAGCCTTGGCCATGGCCCGTTGGTTGAGCCAGGTGCGTGATAACGCCCAAACTTTGCCTCAGCAGGCCCAAATGCAACAAATCTCCAGCACTTCGACCAGCGAGGTGCTGTGGCAAGGCACTGTGGTGCTGCGATTGCCCTGAACACCATGCCGATTCACACACGCCCTTCATCACCCCCACTTGGCCCAAGCCAGGCTTTGGGATTGGGTGTGCGGCCCGTTTGGCGTCATGCGGTATGGGGATCGCTCTTGGGCATGGGCATTGCGGTGGCCGTGTGGGCGCCTGCCAGCTGGCTGGCTTGGGGCGTGAACAAAGCCAGTCAAGGCCAAGTGCAATGGCTCAACCCCCGAGGCACGGTGTGGCAAGGTTCTGCGCAATTGGTGTTGAGCGGCGGCGCGGGCAGCCGAGACGCACAGGCCTTGCCAGGTCGCTTGCATTGGACACTGGCCCCCACCTGGAGTGGTGCACGTTGGGGCTGGCAAGCCGACTGCTGCATGGCACAAGCGGCCAGCGTGCAAGTGGGCCTGGGTTGGAACCGTTTGCAGGTGCAGGTGGGCGACCATGCCTCGGTTTGGCCTGCTGCCTTGCTGACAGGCCTGGGCGCGCCTTGGAACACCCTGCGAGCCGATGGCCAGTTGCAGCTGAACACCCGCTCGGTACAGCTGCTTTGGGCGCAAGGCCGCATGCAAATGCAAGGTCAGCTTGAGTTGAACCTGCAAAACATGTCGTCAAGCTTGAGCCCCATCAAACCCATGGGCAGTTACCGCATTGCGCTGTCGGGCACGCCCGAGGGTACGGCCACCCCCAGCTTGCAGTTGAGCACCTTGCAAGGGCCCTTGATGCTGTCGGGTCAAGGCCAATGGGTGGGCCAACGCCTGCGCTTTACCGGCGAAGCCAGCGCACAAGAGGGCCAAGAGGCCGCTTTCGACAACCTTCTGAACATTCTGGGCCGCCGTCAAGGCGCGCGCAGCCTGCTTTCTTTGGGATGAACCCGCTTCATCCGAAAACCATGCGCCAAGCCATGCACAACACATCCTTTCACCCCCAAACGCCCACCGTTCAACGCCAACTTTTGGGGTCACAGACGCTGCGTTGGCAACACGCTGTTTGGGCCTTGGCCTGCGTGACAGCCTTGGCTTTGAGCACACCCTCGGTATTGGCTCAAGCCTCTCGCAAAGAGCCCGTGACCCTGAACTTTGTCAACGCTGAAATCGACGCCGTCGCGCGCACGCTGGCCACGTTGTCCGGGGCCAATGTGGTGGTGGACCCGCGGGTCAAAGGCACGATGTCGTTGTCCAGCACGGTGCCGGTGCCACCCGCCCAAGCGCTGCGTTTGTTTGCAGCGCAGCTGCGCACGCAGGGCTTTGCATTGGTGGAGTCGGCCGGTTTGTACACGGTGCTGCCCGAAGCTGAGGCCAAACTGCAAAGCAGTACCGTCACTGCTGGGGCAGTACCTGTCAAAAGCGGGCAAATCGTGACGCAGATATTTCAACTTAACCACGAAAATGCCAACAACCTGGTGCCCGTGCTCAGGCCGCTCATCAGCCCCAACAACACCATCAACGTGAACCCGGGCACCAACGCTTTGGTGATCACCGATTACGGTGATAACCTGCAGAGACTGGGCCGCATCATCGCAGCCCTCGACGTGGCCAACGCGACCGGGGTGGAGGTGATCCGCCTGCAGCACGGCATCGCGGGTGAACTGGCCCCCATGGTGCAACGCCTGATCGATTCGGGCGCAGCCGCAGGCACAGGGGCACCTGCAGCGCAAGGCCAAACCGACACGGCTTTCAGAACCACAGTGCTGCCAGAGGTGCGCACCAATTCGCTGATCATCCGCGCGGCCAACCCCGCCCGTTTGTCGCTGGTGCGCAGCTTGGTGGTGCAACTGGACCAGCCCAGCGCCACCGGTGCGCGTGCGGCCAGCGGCAACATCCATGTGGTGTACCTGAAGAACGCCGACGCCACCAAACTGGCCGTCACCTTGCGGGCAGCCATATCGGCCCAGGGCAACACGGCTTTGCCCGGCAACATCAACAGCAGCTTGCCGACCACCCCACCGGCACCCACGGGCAGCACGCTCGGCCAAAACAACGCCACCCAGCAGGTTTCAACCGGTGGCCAAATCCAGGCCGACCCGGCCACCAACGCCTTGATCATCACCGCGCCGGAGCCACAGTACCGCCAGTTGCGTGCCGTCATAGACATGCTGGACCAGCGCCGGGCGCAGGTGTTTGTCGAGAGTTTGATTGCCGAAGTCAGCGCCGACAAAGCCGCCCAGTTTGGGGTGCAGTGGATGAGTGGCACGGGAACCGGCAGCAACACGGTCGGTCTGTTGGGCACCAACTTCGGGACTGGCAACACCAACCTGCTGAATATTGCTGCAGGTGCGGCAGCAGGAACGCTGGTGGCGCCGACGGGGCTGAATGTGGCACTGGGCCAACAACGCAATGGTGCGTTGGCCTTGGGAGCCGTCGCTCGGTTTTTACAAAGCGACGGCAACAGCAATGTGTTGTCGACACCCAATTTGCTGACCTTGGACAACGAGGAAGCCAAGATCGTGATCGGTCAAAACGTGCCTTTTGTCACCGGTTCTTTTACCAGTGCTGGGCAAGGTGCGACCAATCCTTTCACGACGGTTGAGCGCAGAGACGTGGGTCTGACCCTCCGAGTCAAACCTCAAATCAGCGAAAACGGCACCGTCAAAATGCAAATTTACCAAGAGGTCAGCAGCGTCGATCAAAACTCGACCAGCTCGCCAACAGGCTTGATCACCAACAAACGCTCCATCGAGTCGCATGTTCTGGTTGAAGACGGTGCCATCGTGGTGCTGGGTGGTTTGTTGCAAGACGACACCAACAACAACCAAGAGAAGGTTCCCGGTCTGGGCAACATGCCGTTTTTTGGCAACCTCTTCAAAGCCGAATCGCGACGCCGCAAAAAAACCAACCTGATGGTGTTTTTGCGACCGGTGGTGGTGCGCGATGGCGCGGCCACAGAGGCTTTGTCCAGAGGGCGTTACGAGCTGATGCGCATTGACCAACAAGGCTTTCAGCCTGAGGCCACCAGCACGCTGCCCATCAGCGGATCGGCGGTGCTGCCTGCTTTGGGCGTGACAACGCAGCCAGTGGCTCCTCCATCAGCACCGCCCGCTGCACGACCTTGAGTCCCAGGCTGCGCCATGACTTATCCATTGCCTTATTCCTTTGCCCGCGCGCACCAGCTGTTGCTCGAAAGCGATGGCCAAAGGCTGTACCTGAGCCTGTGCGACGCCAGTGACCGCTCAGCCTTGTCTGAAGTGACGCGCAAGTTTTCGGGCCAAGGCTTGCAGTTGCAGTCTTGCACACCTGCCGAATTGGCGCAGCGCATTCACCAAGCTTATTCGGGAGGGCAAGCCCACGGCGCTTCCATGGCCGCCGCTGTGGTCAGCGAAGTCGAATCTGAGGCCGACCTGTCGCGCATGATGCAAGAGTTGCCGGCCGTCGAAGACCTGCTGGAGGCCAGCGACGACGCGCCCATCATCCGCATGCTCAATGCCTTGTTGACCCAAGCGGCTCGCGATGGCGCCAGCGACATCCACATCGAACCCTATGAGCGCCATTCGAGTGTGCGCTTTCGCATAGACGGCACACTGCGTGAGGTTGTACAACCGAATCGGGCGCTGCATGCCGCATTGATTTCGCGCCTGAAAATCATGGCCGAACTCGACATCGCAGAAAAACGTTTACCGCAAGACGGTCGCATCAGCCTTCGCCTGGGGTCCCGGGCCGTCGACGTGCGCGTCTCGACCCTGCCCAGCGCGCACGGCGAACGCGCCGTACTGCGTCTGCTGGACAAGAGCGAGGCGCGTTTGACCCTGGAGGCGGTGGGCATGCAAGGGCGTGTACTGGCGCAAATTGACCAACTGATTGCCCAACCGCACGGCATTTTGCTGGTGACCGGTCCCACAGGTTCTGGCAAAACCACCAGCCTGT
The DNA here is from genome assembly GCA_943331105.2 of Akkermansia muciniphila. Taxonomy (GTDB): domain Bacteria; phylum Pseudomonadota; class Gammaproteobacteria; order Burkholderiales; family Burkholderiaceae_C; genus Limnohabitans_A. The sequence continues at coordinate 14,002 of CALQKH020000021.1, read as the reverse complement.
ATGCCGCTTTGCAGCGGCTGGACGCCACGCGCAACAACATCATGACGGTGGAAGACCCGATCGAGTACGAGCTGCCCGGCGTGGGCCAAACGCAGGTGAACAACAAGATCGACCTGAGCTTTGCCAAAGCGCTGCGGGCCATTCTGCGGCAAGACCCGGACGTGATCATGATCGGTGAGATCCGCGATCACGAGACCGCACAAATCGCGATCCAGGCTTCGCTAACAGGCCACTTGGTGCTGGCCACACTGCACACCAACGACGCCGCCAGCGCGGTCAACCGCTTGATCGACATGGGTGTGGAGCCGTTTTTGCTCAGCTCCTCGCTCCTGGGGGTGCTGGCCCAGCGCTTGGTACGCAAGCGTTGCAACGCTTGCGCGGGTGCAGGTTGCGACGCCTGCGGTCAAACCGGCTATGCCGGACGCACTGGCGTGTTCGAGTTGCTGGTCGCCAGCGAAGAAATCCGTGCCCAAATCCACAACCGGGCGGCCGAAGCCGAGCTGCGCACCACCGCTTTGGCGCAAGGCATGGTGCTGATGCGTGAAGACGGTCAGCGTTTGGTCGATGCAGGCATCACCAGCGCAGAAGAGCTGTTGCGCGTCACGCGCGACTGACGCGCCATGCCTGGTGTGCGCGCTTTTCGAATGTCCCCATTTTTGCGGGTTTTGGGTGTTGGGTGCCTATTGGTTTGGATGGTCTCCACCCGCGTGAACGCCAACCCACATGCTGTCGAACCTGCACCCGCAGACAAGCCAACACCCCCTTGGCTTTACACCCTGGGCGTCAAAGTTCAAAGCCATGATGTGGCGGGTACCGGCACCTCTGTGGTTTTGCGCCCCATACTGGGTTTGCGTTACGGACGTTGGCGCCTCGGTCACCCCACAGGCACCGAATGGCTGAGTTTCAGCGGGTACCGCAAAGAGTCGAGCCTGGCATACCAATGGCGTGACGATGATCGGCTGAAAGTGGGGCTGTCTTTGCGGGTGCAGAACCTCCAAGACAACAGCTCTTTTGATGGGTTTTCCTCGGGCCAAAACACTTTGCGCGGTCGGGTGAGCGTGAACTACAGGCTGAACCCGCGCTGGTCGCTGGGCAGCGACCTCACGCAAGACCTGATGGACCGAGGCGATGGCACCACCGTGTCGGTGGGCGCTTCTTATGGCTTGCCTTTGGGCGATCGCAGCGCGCTCAACCTGAGTGCGGGCCTGAATTGGGCCACCGCCGACCATTGGGCTACCCAGTGGCGCCAAGCCCCTGCACCCGCAGAGCCTTGGCAAGCCGGACTGGGCTCGTTGGGTGTGGGCATGAGTTACCGCTACGCCCTGACACCCCAATGGGCTTGGTTTGGTACGCTGGGCACATCCCGCCCATTGGGGCAGGTGCAAACCATCAGCCCCCACAACCTCAACTGGCAGGGCCAGATGGGCTTGCTTTACTTCAGCCGTTGAGATTTGTCCCATGCCCGCCTATCGTTTTGAAGCCCTGCAAGCCGATGGTGCCCTGCGCAAAGGCACGCTCGAGGCCGACAGCCTGAAAACAGCGCGCGGGCAATTGCGAACCCAGTCGCTGGTGCCGCTGTTGGTCGAGCCTATTGCATCGGGCGCTGCAACCGAGGCCAGCCATGCCCTGCCTTGGTGGCAACGCCCCATTGGCGGTGGTCGCGCTTTCAGCACCAGCCAACGCGCGGTGTGGACACGCCAATTGGCCGGACTGGTGAGCAGCGGCCTGCCCGTTGAACGCGCTTTGGCCGCCCTGACCGAAGAGGGTGAAGACGACAAACAGCGCCACCTGATGGCGGCCATCCGCGCCGAAGTCAATGCAGGCAGCACCTTGGGCCGCGCTTTGGCGCAATACCCGCAAGAGTTTCCTGCGATTGACCGCGCCGTGATCGCTGCTGGTGAACAAAGCGGTCATTTGGGCGATGTGCTGAACCAATTGGCCAACGACCTCGAAGACCAACAACTGCTGCGCTCCAAGCTGTTGTCGGCCTCGCTGTACCCGGCCATCGTGAGCTTGGTGGCGTTGGCGATTGTGATTTTTTTGGTCACCTCGGTGGTGCCGCAAGTGGCCGGGGTGTTTGCGGGCACCAAACGCCAGCTGCCAGGCCTGACGGTGGCCATGCTGGCCATCAGTGACTTGGTGCGCACATGGGGCTGGCTGATGCTGTTGTTGTTGGCGGGGGGGGTGATCACCTTTCGCTTGGCCCTGCGCCAACAAGCCCTGCGTTTGCGTTTTGACGCTGCTTGGTTGCGTTTGCCCTTGATTGGCCGTTTGGCTCGGGGTTACAACAGTGCCCGGTTTGCCTCGACGCTGGCCATGCTCACAGCGGCCGGTGTGCCCATCCTCAAGGCCTTGCAGTCAGCAGCAGACACCCTGTCCAACCAGGCCTTGCGCGCCGATGCCCTCGAAGCGCTGGTGCGCGTGCGCGAGGGCGCACCCTTGGGCACAGCGCTGGCGCAAAACGCCCGTTTTCCAAGCTTGCTGTCGATGTTTGCACGCTTGGGCGAGCAAACTGGCCAATTGCCGGTGATGCTGCAGCGAGCCGCGCAGCAACTGTCCAGCGAAGTGCAGCGCCGCGCCATGGCGCTGGCCACGGTGCTCGAACCTTTGCTGATCGTCGCCATGGGCGGCATGGTGATGCTGATCGTGTTGGCGGTGCTGATGCCCATCATGCAACTCAACCAGTGGGTCAAGTGAGCGATGATGTCAGCCTGTTTGATCAAGGAGTGAACCATGCCCGCAAGCCTTGAAGGCCAACTCGTCGTGGCCATTTCTTCCCGAGCCCTGTTTGACTTTGAGGAGGAGAACAGGCTGTTTGAGCAAGGCGACGACCGGGCTTACATGAAGTTGCAACTCGATCGCCTGGAAGCACCCGCCAAACCTGGCGTGGCCTTTTCTTTGGTGCGCAAGTTGTTGGCGTTCAACGATGCCGATGCGCAACGTGTCGAAGTAGTGATCCTCTCTCGCAACGACCCTGTCTCAGGCATGCGGGTGTTTCGCTCGGCGCAGCATTACGGTCTGCCGATTCAGCGCGGCAGCTTCACACGCGGGCAGCCACCGTGGCGTTACCTCAAGCCGCTCAATGCCAACTTGTTTTTGTCCACCCATTTGTCGGACGTGCGCGCGGCTTTGGGCGCGGGCGTGCCTGCCGCGCAGGTTTACCCCCATTCGGCTTTGGCCTCTGAGGCGCACCCGCACGAAGTGCGCATCGCCTTTGATGGTGATGCGGTGCTGTTTTCAGACGAGGCCGAGCGGGTGTTTCAGGCCGAAGGGCTGTCGGCTTTTCAGGCCCATGAGCGGGACAAGGCGGGGCAACCCCTTTTGGCCGGACCTTTCAAACCTTTGCTGGCCGCCTTGCACCGCTTGCAACAAGAGGGAACACCGGCCATGCGTGTGCGCACCGCTTTGGTCACAGCCCGCAGTGCTCCGGCGCACGAACGCGCCATCCGCACGCTGATGGACTGGAACATCGAGGTGGACGAGGCGATGTTTTTGGGTGGCTTGGCCAAGGGCGAATTTTTGCGTGAATTTGAGCCTGACTTTTTCTTTGATGACCAAACCGGTCACATCGAATCGGCGGCCCGGCATGTGCCTTCGGGCCATGTGGCGTCTGGGGTGTCCAACCCTGACTGATTTTTACAGTCTCAGCGTTTTTTCTCGGTGTAAGGAGCAACTTGCCGGGCTTCGATCCGGTAACCCGCCACCCCCATGTGCGAGTCGGTTTTGGTGGCGCTCATGGGGCCGGTCACCCACACCACATCCATCAAGCGCAGTCGCTTGGCAGGTTTGCTGAGCACCACATGAACGATCTGGTTGGCCGGGGGCGGGGGTGAATGGATGCAGGCCCCAAAATATGGCACCAACAAAAACTCTTTCATGCCATCGGGCAGGTCCTCAAGGGGCACCACATAACCCGGCAGGCGCAGGTTTTGGCCCAACACCAAGGGGTTGATGGGCGCGTTGTCCCACATTTTGCGCATTTTTTGCAGCGCCTCTTCGGCCTTGGGGTCGTTGTCTTTGAGTGAGTCCAGGTTCAAGGCCTTGAGGTCTTTGAAAGGGTCCCAACCGGCCGGGATCAGCTGCTCCCAGCCAATGGTGCGAACTGGACCCGGCAGGCTGGCGCCCGTGGGCGGGGCTTCCGACGACAAGGCAGGTTGTATTTGCGGCACCAATTCACGGGCGGTTTCGCGCACGCTTTGGCCCAGCACCAAGCCGGGCAGCATGCCCCAAAGACCCAAGCTCAGGCTCAGGCTCACGGCTCTGACAGCTGCGCGGCGGTTATTCATTCTGAGGGGCACTTTCATCTCATACACGCGGTGACAAGCCATCTGCCAAAGACCAGCGATAAGCCTGCCAGGCTGGGCCCAGACTGGCCAAAAGGCCCGCCAACAACACGGCCACCAGCAATGCCCACTGTGTGGGCAAGGGGGCCGACATTTGCAAGCGGATGCCGAGCTCTTGCTGCAGCCAAGGCGTGGCCAGCGCCATGCCCACTTGCGCCAACAAAACGCCCAGCAACACCCCCGCGCAGGTGATCCAAAACCCTTCAAGCGTGAGCAAACCCAGCACGTGGCGCGGCCCCGCACCGACGGCCCGCAACACCGCGAGTTCTCGGCGGCGCTCATTCAGGCCCGCCAGCACCACCGCCATCAGCGAGACCATGCTGACCAGTGCCACCAAGGCTGACACGGCCAACAAGGCGTTTTCACCCAGACCCAACACCGCCCACAACTCACCCAGGGCCACGCCGGGCATCACGCCCATCAGGGCTTCGGCTTCGAAAGCGTTCACAAAGCGCTGCACGTTGAACACGGCCGCCCGGGTTTTGAGGCCCACCAAAGCCGCCGTCACGGCTTGGGGCTCCAAGTTGAATTTGCGCGCTTGGTCAGCGGGGATCTGACCACCCGGCAGGGGTGCGCCCGCTACCCATTCGAGGTGCAAGGCCTCCAGGGCCTGCAGGCTGACATGGACTGTGCGGTCGACCGGGGTGCCAGTAGGTGCCAAGATGCCGACCACTTTGAAAGGCTTGTCGTCATGGCTGGGGGATGCAGGGCTGGCGGGCGCATGGCTATGGCCATGAGAATGACCATGGTCATGGTCATCCATTCCATGACCGAGCGTGATGCTTTGGCCCAAGGCGTAGCCCATTTTGCGCGCCACCTCGGACCCGATCACCGCTTCGTACAAGCCATCGAGGGTGTCTGCAAACACCGCGCCTTGCTGCAAGACCAACGGTTGTTTGTCGCCATACGCAAAATGCTGAAAATAGGCGGGCGTGGTGCCCAATACCGGATAGCCCCGGTGGGAGTCGCCCAAACTCAAGGGCACGACCCACGAGACCGAGCGGTGTTGCGCCAAGGCCTGCAAGCTTTTCATGGACATGCTTTGCGGCACGCTGCCAATGTGGAACACGGAAAACAGCATGAGCTGCACCGGGCTGCTGCGGGCGCCCACGATCAGGTCGACACCGCTGACCGACTGCGCAAAACTGCTGCGGATGTCGTGCCGCAAACGCTCCAAGGTCCAGAGCAAAGCCGTGGCCAGCGCCAACGACACCACCACCCAGACCAAAGTGCTGCGGCGGTTCCAGGCACTTTGCCGGGCGATGCTCAGCAAACTGTTCATGCCCGTAAACCCGCTTGTTGCAGGTCGGGCAAGGACCACTGCAGGCCAAAACGGGTCGCCTGTTGCGGGTCATGGCTGACGCAGACCAAGGTGCTGCCCGTGTCGTGCGCGGCCTGCATGAGCACGTCCATGAAGTCGTGGCGCAAAGCGGCATCGAGTGCCGAGGTCGGCTCGTCTGCCAAGATCAATTCAGGTTGGCCCATGAGGGCGCGGGCCGCTGCCACGCGTTGCTGCTGGCCCACCGACAAAGCGTCGGCACGGCGTGTCCACAACTCCTCAGGCAAGCCCATGCGCTGCAACCAGTTTTGGGCAGAGACCTCAGCCCCCCCTGCGGACAGGCAGCGCTCGTGTCGGCGCTTAGAAAAGTGGCAGGGCAAGGTCACGTTGTCGAGCACGCTCAAGTAAGGCAACAGGTTGAACTGCTGAAAAATCACGCCCACATGGTCGGCGCGAAAAGCGTCGCGCCGACCCGAAGGCAAAGCCGCCCAGTCTTGCCCGAGCAAAGACACGCTGCCGTGCTGCGGCGACAAAACGCCGGCCAGCAAACCCAAGAAGCTGCTTTTGCCGCAACCGCTGGGACCATGCAAAAACACAGTTTGGCCCTGCGCCAGGTGTAAACGGCCCAGCACCAAAGTGTCGGCCCCCCCGCGGGTCCAAGCAAATCGCATGGGCTCGATGTCGATCACGCAACTCCCCTTTTTATGAGACCGGGACAATATACCCGCTCAGGGGTTTCAGGTGGTTTTTCTCCGACCTTCCCTGCGGGCAATCCACACGGTGGCCCACAAGATGACAAAGGCCCCCAGCCATGTCGATTGGCTAGGAATGTCACCAAATACCAACCAGCCCAACACCGAAGCCCACACCAGGTCCAAAAAGCGCAGCGATTGGGTGGCGGAAATATCCGCCAGCGCAAAGGCCCGGGTCAGACAATAGTGGGCCAGCGTGCCGAGCACGCCAGTGGCCGCAAAAGCCAACCACTGCACAGGGGTCGGCATTTGCCAGTTGGGGATCGCCATAGGCAAACTGAGCACCGTCACCGTGAGGGCTTGCCAGAGCACGATGACGCCGGGTTTTTCGTAGCGGGTCAGCGCTTTGGTGATGAGGAACGACGCGGCGAACACCGGCGCCGAGGCCAGCATGACCAGGTTGTACCAACCGCCATCACCCGACATTTTGGGCAACACCACCACCAAGACACCGATGAATCCAATGATCGCCGCAATCCAGCGGTCTTTGCGCATGGGTTCGCCCAAAAACCAAGCAGCACCCAGCATGATGAAAATCGGCCCGGTGAAACCAATCGCGGTCATGTCGGCCAAGGATATTTTGGGCAAGGCCGTGAACCACAAAACCAAACCCAGTGTGTGAACGCCCCCTCGCCAAAACTGTCCTGCCAGGTTCACGGGCATGTAGGCCCGCCAGCCATCGCGAAAAACCCAGGGCAGGATCACCAGCAAGCCAAAGAGGTATCGCAGGAACTGCGATTGGTAAACATCCAAATGCAGGGTCAGGTCACGGGCGATGGTGTTGAGCAACGAAAACAAGAAGCCGCCCAGCACCATCCAGACCATGCCGCGCACCGCCACAGGCCAATTGGCGAATGTGCGCAAACCGCGCCGGTGGGCCAAGGACCACTGACGGCTGGGGTAAGAAGGTTTTCGGCGTTTCAAGCCAATACCCAGGGGGTGTTGTGCATCACATGGCCATCTTAGGCCGACAAAGCTGCAAATAAGGTCGCTTGGGTTACGCCATCATGCGCATCGGAATGGTCACCGGCCCATCGTTGACCAGCGCCACTTTCATGTCGGCGGCAAAGCGACCGGTTTGCACCAGCGGATGGGCCTGACGGGCCTGCGCCACAAAATGGTCATACAGTCGCCGTCCGTCCTCGGGCGAGGCTGCTTGGGTGAAGCTTGGGCGGTTGCCGCCCGCCACCTCGGCGGCCAAGGTGAACTGGCTCACCAACAGCAAACCGCCACCCACATCTTGCACGCTGCGGTTCATTTTTCCAGTTTCGTCGCCGAAGATGCGCAGCTTCAAGAGCTTGGTCAGTAATTTGTCGGCGACGGCTTCGGTGTCGCCCTTTTCGGCGCACAACAAGACCAACAAGCCATGGCCGATCTGGCCGATCACCTCGCCGTCCACACGCACACTGGCTTCGTTCACCCTTTGCAACAAGGCCATCATTTCAAATCCCTCGCATCGTCAAAATGGGCCTCCACATCGCTGGGCAACAGCTGGATGGTGGCCCGCAAACCGGGCACCTCGCTCATCAACGCCTGCTCAACGCTGCCGCGCAAAGCAGCAGCGCGGCCCAGCGTCCAAGCAGCGGGCATGTGCATGTGAACATCCACAAAACGCCGCTGTCCGGCTTTGCGGGTGTTCAAGTGGTCAAAGCGGATGATCTCGGTCTCGCCGCGCTGGTGCTCAAAGCTGGCCAACACCGCGTGAACTTGGGCCAAGACCTCGGGCTCAAGCGCTTCGTCCATCAAGCCTTGCGAGGAGCGCCAGATCAAGTGCCAGCCTTCTTTCAGGATGTTCAAGGCCACGCCAATGGCCACCACCGCATCCAACCACAACCAACCACTGACGGTGACCAGGACGATGCCCAGCACCACCCCGGCGGAAGTCCAAACGTCGGTGACCAAGTGACGCGCATCGGCTTCCAGCGCCAGCGAACGGTGTTGATGTGCGGCTCGAAACATCAACCAGGCCAACAAACCATTTAGCGCTGAGCTGCCCAACGACAAGGCCAAACCCCAACCCACCTGAGCAATAGGCTGCGGGTCGAACAAACGGTGAACCGCCACCCAGATGATGCCCAGGGCAGCCACGATGATGAGGATGCCTTCAAAGCCGGAAGAGAAGTACTCCGCTTTGTGATGGCCATACGGGTGGTCTTCGTCGGCGGGCCGGGCTGCGATCGTGACCATCATCAAACCGAATACCGCACTGGCCAGATTCACCAGCGATTCCATGGCATCCGACAACAAGCCCACCGAGTCAGTGAGCCACCAAGCGCCGGTTTTGAGGGCGATGGTGACCAAGGCCACCACCACCGAGGCCCACAGCATGCGTGTGGGGGTCATCCAGCTGTCGATTTTTTTCATGCGATGAGGATAACGCGGCACCACCCTTTTGCCGTGCGCCAGACCGCCATCAGGACAGCGTCACCTTGGCAAACTTGCGCTTGCCCACTTGGACCACATAGGTGCCGGCTTCGAGCTTCAGTCCCTTGTCGCTCACCACGCTGGAGTCGATCCGCACGCCGCCACCGTCGATCAGACGGCCCGCTTCGGTGGTGGAAGGCGCCAAGCCTGCCGACTTGAGCAAAGCCCCAATGCCCAAGGGGGCGCCCGAAAGACTGACCTCAGCAATATCGTCTGGCACGCCACCTTTGCTGCGGTTGATGAAATCCTGCTCGGCCGCATCGGCCGCCGAGACGCTGTGGAAACGGGCAGTGATCTCTTTGGCCAGCATGACTTTGGCGTCTTTGGGGTTGCGACCGCCTTCCACGTCTTTTTTGAGCGCCTCGATCTCGGCCATCGATTTGAACGAGAGCAGGGTGTACCAACGCCACATCAGGGTGTCCGAGATGCTCAGCACCTTGGCGAACATGTCGTTGGGGGCCTCGGCAATGCCGATGTAGTTGTTCTTGGACTTGGACATTTTGTCCACGCCATCCAAACCTTCGAGCAGCGGCATGGTCAAGATGCACTGCGTCTCTTGGCCATACTCGGCCTGCAGGTGGCGCCCCATCAGCAAGTTGAACTTTTGATCGGTACCGCCCAGTTCCAAATCGCTTTTGAGCGCCACAGAGTCGTAGCCTTGCATCAACGGGTACAAAAACTCATGCACGCTGATGGGGGTGCCAGCTTTGAAACGGTCGTGGAAGTCATTGCGCTCCATCATGCGCGCCACGGTGTACTTGGCCGCCAGCTGGATCATGCCCATAGAGCCCAAAGGTAGCGACCACTCACTGTTGTAGCGAATCTCTGTTTTACTGGGGTCCAGCACCAAGCTCGCCTGTTTGTAATAAGTCTCGGCATTGAGCTTGATTTGCTCTGGCGTGAGCGGTGGACGGGTGCTGTTGCGCCCGGATGGATCGCCGATGAGGCTGGTGAAATCGCCGATCAAGAAAATCACCTGATGCCCCAAATCCTGCAATTGGCGCATCTTGTTGAGCACCACGGTGTGGCCGATGTGGATGTCAGGCGCCGTTGGGTCCAAGCCCAACTTGATGCGCAAGGGGATGCCTGTGGCCTCGGATTTGGCCAGCTTTTGGAGCCAATCTTCCTTGGGAATCAGCTCCTCGCAGCCCCTCAAGGTGACGTCCAAAGCGTTCAGGGTCTTGTCCGTGACCGGAAATTTTGTAACAAGCGCTTGATTCATAAGGGTTTTTTCTGAAGTCAAATGGGTTTAGACCGGTACAATGTTCTCTTGTCTGAGGGTGGCCCATTTTAGGGCGCCCCGATTTTGACCCTCGCGCATGGGCGTTGTTTCACCGCACCCACTGCCGACAACCCTTCAATTGATGTCTTTTTTTGTTGCTCTCCAGTCTCGACTGGCCTCCCTGTTGATTGGTATTTTGTTCCTGAGCACAGCCGTGCTCGGCGCAGTGCTGGTCGGCGTGCAACGCATTTTGGGTTGGCTGGATGGACAACATCCTATGCTGACCGCCAGCACCCAGGCCTTTTCTCGCTGGTTGGCGCGCCACCCCAAAGCCATCAGCGCCAGCTTGGCTTCTTTGCTTTTGGCGGGCGGAGGCGGAGCATTCGCCATTGCCAATCTGGGCCCAGACATTTCCGATCAGCCGGTGGTCACCATCACAGTGCCTGTGGCCATTGCCCAACTTGAAGAACAGGTTCAATCCCTGGATTTGGTCACCATCAGCTTGACCCGCAGCGACACCACGCGCTCTGCCGATACGCCAGAGAGCCTGCTTCGTCGCTTGGGATTGGTGGATGCCGAAGCCGCCGTTTTCTTGCGCAACAACCCATTGGCCAAACAGGCCCTGCGTCAAGCGGGCCGCTCCGTGACCGCTGAAGCAGACAGCCAGCAGCGCCTGTTGGCTTTGCATGTGCGCTGGCTCAACAAAGAGTCAGACACTTTCTTCCAGCGCTTGGCCATCAAGCGCGGCGAAAAAGGCTTGCAGGCCGCGCTTGAGACATCGCCGATGAACACCAGCATCCGCATGACGGGTGGCACGGTGACACGGTCGCTCTACGATGCAGCCGACGAGGCCCGTTTGCCCGACACGGTGATCAACCAGATCACCCAGATTTTCTCCAACCAAATTGACTTTCACCGCACCCTGCGCAAAGGCGCACGCTTTTCGGTGGTTTATGAAGTTCTCGAGGCTGACGGTGAGCCGGTCCGCACTGGCCGCGTGTTGACCGCTGAAATCGACAACGGCAGCAACACCTACGAAGCCGTTTGGTTCCAAGAACCAGGCCAAAAAGGCAATTACTACAGCCTCGACGGCAAAAGCCTGAGCCGTGCTTATTTGGCATCTCCCGTACCGTTTTCTCGCAAGACCAGTGGCTTTGCCATGCGCCTGCACCCAATCTTCAAAACCCAGCAGGCTCACCGCGGCGTGGACTACGCAGCGCCCACAGGCACACCTGCCCAATCTGTGGGTGATGGTGTCGTCACTTTTGCAGGCGTACAAGGTGGTTATGGCAATGTGGTAGAAGTCCGCCACGGCACTGGTCACGCCACGTTGTATGCGCACCTGAGCAAAATCAACGTGCGCAAAGGTCAGACTGTCCAAAAAGGCCAAACCATTGGCGCGGTCGGCTCCACAGGGTGGTCCACCGGACCCCATTTGCACTTTGAATTTCGCGTCAACGGGGTTCACACAGATCCCCAAAAGATCATCCAGCAAGCCCAAGCTCTGCCTATTGCACCCGGCGCCATGCCCCGCTTCAATGCTCAAGTGGCACAGGCCAAAACCCAACTGTTGGCTGCTGCGCAAATGCGAGAAAGCAATAGCCAGTGATGACCAAGGGCCGCAAGGCCCTTTTTTAATGCACGGCGACCTCTCTGTTCACGATTTCGGTTCTGGTTTTTTCATGGCTCCAGCTTTTTTCATTGGCCTGATGTCTGGCACCTCCCTGGATGGCGTAGATGGCGTCATGGCTCAAATTGACAGGGCAGGGCGATTGAGGGTCACCGCCCATGCCTTTGTTCCTTTTGAAGCCTCATTTCGCGCCGACTTGCTGCAGCTCAACCAAAGCGGGCCAGACGAACTGCACCGCAGCGCTTTGGCTGGCAATGAGATTGCAAGGCATTACGCACAGGTCACTCAAGATCTTCTTCAAGCCACAAGCATGAAACCTGAAGAGGTGACGGCCATTGGTGCGCATGGTCAAACCGTGCGGCACCGCCCACTCGAGTTCGATGGCGATGCAGATCGCCGGCAAGCGGCCGTGGGCTACACACTGCAATTGATCAACCCTGCCCTGCTGGCCGAGTTGACGGGCATCGATGTGGTGGCAGACTTTCGCAGCCGCGATCTGGCCGCAGGTGGCCAAGGCGCCCCCCTGGTGCCTGCCTTTCACCAAGGCGTGTTTGGCCAACCCGCCACCTGTGTTGCCGTGCTGAACATTGGCGGCATCTCCAACCTCAGCGTGCTCCACGCCAATGGTCAGGTTCAGGGTTGGGACTGCGGCCCCGGCAATGCACTCATGGATTATTGGTGTGCACGGCACACAGGTCAGGCTTATGACCACAACGGCGCTTGGGCCGCGCAAGGTCATGTCAACCAGCTCTTGTTGGCGCAATGGATGACCGAAAGTTTTTTACAACGCTTGCCCCCGAAAAGCACTGGCCGCGATTTGTTCAACCCCGCTTGGCTTGAGCATCACATGGGTGCGCTTTCGGATTCCCATGAATGGGCGCCTCAAGATGTTCAAGCTACTTTGACGGAGTTCACTGCGCTCACCTGCGCTTCAGATGTCAAACGCCATGCTGCTGACGCGAAGTCATTGGTCGTGTGTGGTGGGGGCGCTCTGAACGCCCATTTAATGCGGCGACTGGTGCATCATTTGCCCGGTGTAACGGTCGTCAGCAGCGCTGATCGGGGCTTGCCGCCTTTGCAAGTCGAAGCAGCGGCTTTTGCTTGGTTGGCCTTTAAAAACATCCACCGTGAAACGGCCAGCCTCACAAGCGTTACGGGCGCCCGAGGCGCCCGTATTTTGGGGGCTGTTTACCCCCGTTGATGTTCGGCGAGCAGCGCTGGCCGATATCCGAAATCAGGTCGAAAAAGACGAGCCGCAGCCACAAGTCGATGTGGCGTTCGGGTTTTTGATGACGAACTGAGCGCCTTGCAAGTCTTCCTTGTAGTCGATTTCGGCACCAATCAGGTACTGGTAACTCATGGCGTCAATCAACAAAGACACCCCGTTTTTGCTCATGGTCGTGTCGTCTTCGTTGGTGATTTCATCGAAAGTGAAGCCATACTGGAAGCCTGAGCAGCCGCCGCCTTGCACAAACACGCGCAGCTTCAATTCAGGATTGCCTTCTTCAGCGATCAGGTCGGCGACTTTTGCAGCCGCGCTGTCGGTAAAGACAATCGGTTCAGGCATTACGGTCTGGATATTTTCAGCAAGAGCGCTCATGGTGTTTCTCCGGTTCAATGATAAATAGTATAGCGCGCTGGTCGGGAATTACCCAAGATCTTGGGCAGTAACGCTACTGCCCTCATGGGCTTTACCCCGACTCAGCGACCAAACAAAAAGCCGCCACGGCGAACCGGTGCGGCTTTTTGAAGAAGCAGAAAAAGCGGATTAACGCTTGGAGAACTGCTTACGGCGGCGAGCGGAGTGCAAGCCGACCTTTTTACGTTCGACCTCACGGGCGTCACGGGTGACAAAACCAGCTTGGCTCAGCATAGGCTTGAGCGAAGCATCGTAGTCAATCAGGGCGCGGGTGATGCCGTGGCGCGATGCGCCGGCTTGACCGGATTCGCCACCGCCGTGCACGTTGATCATGATGTCGAAAGTTTCGGCATGGTTGGTCAACATGAGGGGTTGCTTGGCGATCATGATCGAAGTCTCGCGGCCGAAGTAGGCTTGGATGTCCTTGCCATTGACCGTGATCTTGCCAGTGCCTTTTTTCAGAAACACGCGGGCGACGCTGGATTTGCGACGGCCGGTGCCATTGTTCCATTCACCAATCATCTCAAGGCTCCTTAGATGTCCAGCACTTTAGGCTGTTGGGCGGTGTGTGGGTGCTCTGCGCCGCCATACACCTTGAGTTTCTTGATCATGGCGTAACCGAGTGGGCCCTTGGGCAGCATGCCCTTGACAGCCTTCTCGAGTGCGCGGCCAGGGTGCTTGGCTTGCATGTCGCGGAAGTTGGTGGCAGTGAT
>CALQKH020000020.1 GCA_943331105.2 Akkermansia muciniphila | reverse complement strand
TGCGCCTGGTGATGGCCTGTGTGCGCCTACGCCATGACGACCGAGCCGCCCACGGCGTACATTAATAACCAGTCAGTCATTAAACCTCAGCATTTGAACCTCGCCGACCCCCTAGCCCAGCCTAAGCGTGAACGCCGCAAACAAGACCGCCCCGGTGAACTGATCGAGGCCGCTTTGGATTTGTTCGTGGAAAAAGGCTATGCCGCCACCCGCGTCGAAGAAGTGGCGGCCAGGGCCGGTGTATCCAAAGGCACCTTGTTTTTGTACTTTCCCAGCAAGGAAGATCTGTTCAAGGCTGTGGTGCGCGAAAACATCGTCGCGTCCGTGGCCCAAGGCGCGGCCGAGGTGGCGCAGTTTCAGGGCAGCAGCAGCGAATTGATCGAATGGATGATGCTCCAGTGGTGGCGGCGATATGGCGCGACCAAGGCCTCCGGCATTTCCAAGCTGGTGATGAGCGAGGCCAGCAACTTCCCGGATTTGGTTGATTTTTTTCGCACCGAAGTCATCACGCCTGCGCATGCCTTGGTGCGCAGCGCCTTGCAACGCGGCATCGACCGTGGCGAATTTTTCGCAGTCAACGTCGATTTGACACTGCACTCGGTGATGTCTCCTTTGCTGTTTTTGGTGATGTGGAAACATTCCATGGGACCTTGCTGCCCCAGCCATGAACAAATAGACCCCGAAGCCTTCATTGCTTTGCACGCCCAATTGTTGGCACGCGGCCTGTCACAAGCCTGATCCGCACCGAACCGCCATTCTTTGAACCCATGAAAAAATCGACCCTCTGGATCCTTTCTGCTGTGGCTTTGGCCACTTTGGTCGCAGGCGCTGCCCGCTGGGCCCAACAGCGCCAAGCGGCCAAAAAGCCCGCCCCCTCTGTGGCCGCCGCAGTGCCCCGAATCGAACTGGCCCGTACCGACGTCTTCACAGCCCAAATCCAAACCTTGAACTTGGGCATCGCAGTCTCGGGCCCCCTCAAAGCCAGCGACAGCGCCATCATCAAGGCCAGGGTCGCCGGCGAGTTGCAAGAGATGTCGGTGCGCGAGGGTGACCCGGTGCAGGCCGGCCAAGTGGTCGCCCGCATTGACCCCAGCGAATTCCACGCCCGCGTCAGGCAAGCCCAGCAACAAGCCGATGCAGCCAAGGCGCAAGTGGACATTGCACAGCGCCAGTTTGACAACAACCAAGCGCTGGTGAACCAAGGCTTCATCTCACAAACCGCCCTGCTCGCCTCACAAGCCAGCTTGAATGGCGCCAAAGCCACCCACCTGGCGGCGCTGGCAGCCCTGGACCTGGCCAACAAGTCATTGGCTGACGCCACCCTGCGCTCGCCCTTGTCCGGCGTGGTGGCGCAGCGCTTGGCCCAACCCGGGGAGCGGGTGGCCATTGAGGCGCGCTTGCTCGAAGTGATCAACCTGTCACGGCTGGAGTTGGAAGCGGCGCTGAGCGCCGAAGAAGCCAGCCGAGTCAAGGTCGGCATGACCGCACAACTGAGCATTGAAGGCATCGCTGAGCCTGTGGCCGCCAAGGTCTTGCGCATCAACCCCAGCGCCCAAATGGGCAGCCGCAACATCGTGGTGTATTTGGGCATCACTGGCCGTGAGGGCTTGCGCCAAGGTCTGTTTGCCCAAGGCAGCTTGGGCACACAAAGCGTGCAGGTGCTGGCTGTTCCCGTCAGCAGCGTGCGCACCGACAAACCCCAGCCCTATGTGCAGGTGGTGCAAGACGGTGTCATCCAGCACCTCACGGTGCAACCGGGTGCGCGCAGCGAAGGTGGGCGTGAAAGCCTCATCGCCGTCAGCGGCCTGACCGCCGGTGCGCAGGTCTTGACAGGCAGTGTCGGCCCGGTGCGCGAAGGCGTTGCAGTGGTGTTCACGGCGGCTGCCAAGTCCACACCTTGAGGAATTGAGCGCATGTGGTTCACCCGTGTCAGTCTGCAAAACCCAGTTTTTGCCACCATGGTCATGTTGGCCATTGTGGTCATGGGCCTTTTTTCGTACCAACGCCTGAAGGTCGATCAGTTTCCCAACATCGATTTTCCCGTGGTGGTCATCAGCACCGAATACCCGGGTGCCTCCCCCGAGATCGTGGAGAGTGAAGTCTCTAAAAAGATCGAGGAAGGCGTCAATTCCATCGCTGGCATCAGCGCACTGACTTCGCGCAGCTACGAAAACCAGTCCTTGGTGATCATCGAATTTCAGCTGCAGATCGATGGTCGCAAAGCCGCCGAGGATGTGCGCGAAAAAGTCGCCTCGCTGCGCCCGCTGCTGCGCACCGAAGTCAAAGAGCCCCGTGTCCTGCGGTTTGACCCAGCCAGTCGCGCCGTGTGGTCGCTCGCTGTCATCCCCGAGGGCCAGCAACTGAACGCGGTTGAGCTGACCAACTGGTCCGAACAGGTGCTGAAAAAGCGCTTGGAAAACGTGCGCGGTGTCGGCTCGGTCACCATGGTGGGTGGCAGCAAACGTGAGATCAACCTGTATTTGCAACCGGCCAAGATGGAGGCTTTGGGCATCACCGCTGAGCAGGTGGTGGCTGCGGTGCGCAACGAAAACCAAGACTTGCCTGTCGGCGCCATCCGGTCGCTGCAGCAAGAACGTGCGGTGCAAATCAGCTCGCGCATGGTCAGACCCGAAGACTTTGGGCGCATCATCGTGGCGCGCAAAAACGGCACGCCCATTCGCCTGTCGCAAGTGGCCACCGTGCAAGATGGCGCACAAGAGCTGGAAAACCTCGCGCTGTACAACGGCCAGCGCACCCTCTTGATGTCGGTGCAAAAGTCACAAGACGAGAACACCATTCAGGTGGTCGATGGCTTGGTCAAGGCGGTGGCCGACATGCAGGCCCAACTGCCCAAGGGCCTCAGACTCGAGCCCATCACCGACAACTCGCGCCCCATCCGTTTGTCGGTCAACAACGTGCGCCAAACCCTGATCGAAGGCGCAGTGCTGACGGTGTTGATTGTGTTTTTGTTCCTCAACTCCTGGCGTTCGACTGTGATCACCGGGCTGACGCTGCCGATCTCCATCATCGGCACCTTCATGTTCATGCAGATGTTTGGCTTCACCATCAACATGATCACGCTGATGGCGCTGAGTTTGTGCGTGGGCCTGTTGATCGACGACGCCATCGTCGTGCGCGAAAACATCGTGCGCCATGTACAGATGGGCAAAGATGCTTACCGAGCATCCATGGATGGCACGCAAGAAATTGGCTTGGCCGTGTTGGCCACCACCTTGTCCATCGTGGCCGTGTTTTTGCCGATTGGCTTCATGGAAGGCATCATCGGCAAGTTTTTCCACGAATTCGGCATCACCATCGTGGCGGCGGTGATGATCTCCATGTTCGTCAGCTTCACCCTGGACCCGATGTTGTCCAGCATTTGGCACGACCCGGCCATCGACGCACACGGCAAACAGCACGCGCCTGCAAACTGGTACGACAAAAGCATTGGCCAGGTGACCGGTTGGTTTGACCAAGGCACCGAGCGTTTGGCCGATGGCTACCAAGCCCTGTTGCGTTGGGCCTTGGTGTACAAAAAAGCCACGGTATTTTTGGCTTTGACCATCTTTGTGGCCAGTCTGTTCATGATCCGCTTGCTGGGCACCGAGTTCGTACCCAAAGCCGACTTTTCAGAAACCTCGCTCAAGTTTGAGACCCCGGTGGGCACTTCGCTGGAAGCCACCGAAGCCAAGGCCCGACAGGTCGAAGCCATTTTGCGCGAGTTCCCCGAGGTGGTCTACACCCTGAGCACCATCAACACCGCCAACGCCCAGGGAAAAAACAACGTCAACCTTTACATCCGCTTGGTGGACCGCAAAAACCGCGACCGCAATGCCGATCAAATGTCCGCTGTATTGCGCGACCGCCTGAAGCATGTGCCCGGGGTGGCCTTGACGCACGCGGGTTTGCTGGATGCTGTGGGGGGCAACAAACAAATCGAGTTTTCTCTCAAAGGCCCCGACCAGCAAGAGCTCGAACGCCTGGCATTGTTGGCCTTGGACAAAGTGCGCGCGATTCCCGGCTTGGTCGATTTGGACTCCAGCGTGAAGCCCTTCAAACCCATGGTGCAGATTGAAATTCAGCGCGATGCCGCATCCGACTTGGGGCTGGGCACCGCGCAGCTGGCCGGGCCTTTGCGCACGCTGGTGGCTGGGCAAACCGTGGGCAATTGGCGCGCCCCGGACGACCAAACCTACGACGTGAATGTGCGCCTCTCACCCGAAGCCCGCAACAGCCCTCAAGATCTGGCGCGGCTGCCCTTTGTGGTGGGCAGTGCGCCTGACGGCAGCCCGCGCATCGTGCGTTTGGGTCAGGTGGCGCACGTCACCGAAACCACCGGCTCCAACCAAATCAACCGGCGCGACATGATGCGCGAAGTGGCCATCAATGCCAACGTGTTCGGGCGCTCGGCAGGCGAAGTGTCTGCCGACGTGCGGGCGGCCATGGACAGCCTGAACCTGCCCCCCGGCTACCGCTACAGCTTTGGCGGCTCCACCAAAAACATGGCCGAGTCCTTTGGCTACGCCTTGTCGGCCCTGCTGATGGCGGTGATCTTCATTTACATGATCCTGGCCAGCCAGTTCAAGAGCTTTTTCCAGCCCTTGGCCCTCATGACTTCCCTGCCCCTGACCCTGATCGGTGTGGTCTTGGCCCTCATGGTGTTTGGCTCCACTTTGTCGATGTTCTCCATCATCGGCGTCATCATGCTGATGGGCTTGGCCACCAAAAATGCGATTTTGCTGATCGATTTCGCCATCCGGGCCCGTGCCGACCAACCCGATGCCAACGGCATGCTGGTCCCTGGTCTGCCGCGCAACGAAGCTTTGCTGATGGCGGCCAAGGTGCGTCTGCGCCCCATTTTGATGACCACTTTGGCCATGATCTTTGGCATGGTGCCCTTGGCTTTTGCCTTGAGCGAGGGCTCTGAACAACGCGCACCCATGGGCCAAGCGGTCATTGGCGGGGTCATCACCTCCTCGCTGCTGACCTTGGTGGTGGTGCCGGTGGTCTATTGCTACATGGACGACTTGGCGCAATGGTTGCGGCGCAAAGCAGGACTGGCCCCTGCGCGTCAGAGTCAAGACACCCACGCCGCTTAAAATGAAGTTTTTGAACCTGATACCCGATCACGCCCGCAGGAGTTACCGCACATGGATCTGAAACAAGCCCGCTTCAACATGATTGAACAGCAAATCCGCCCCTGGGAAGTGCTGGACCCGAATGTGTTGGCACTGCTGTCCACCGTTCGGCGCGAAGATTTTGCCCCCTTGGCGCACAAAGCCTTGGCCTTTGTGGACATGGAAATCCCCCTGGGCCAAGCGCCCAACCAGGTCATGCTGGCGCCCCGTGTGCAAGCCCGACTGCTGCAAGACCTGGCAGTGCGCAAAACAGACAAAGTGCTGGACATCGGAACAGGCTCGGGCTTCATGGCCGCCTTGCTGGGTCACCAAGCCGCCAACGTGCTGAGCTTGGAATTGGACGCCACACTGGCTGCCCAAGCCCAAAGCAATTTGCAAAAAGCGGGCGTGAACAACGTCACTGTGCGCCAAGCCGATGGCAGCCAGGGCGCGGCCTCTGACGGCCCCTTTGACGCCATTTTGCTGAGCGGCTCGGTGGCCGAAGTGCCTGCGGTTTTGCTGCAACAACTGAGCATTGGCGGCCGTTTGGTCGCCATCGTGGGCGATGAGCCCATGATGCGCACCACCTTGATCACCCGCAGCGGCGAAAACAGCTGGAGCACCACCGAACCTTGGGACTGCAACGCCCCACGCCTGTCGGGCTTTGCAGAGCCTTCCCGCTTCAAATTCTGAGGTCATCATGGAACAGATCTACCCCGCCCAAGTCGCCGAATGGGCCAGCCAGCAAACCCAGCGGCCCATTCTGCTGGATGTGCGCGAAGCTTGGGAAGTGCAGACGGCCTGCGCCAAACCCGAAGCGCTGGACCTGGTGCACATGCCCATGCAGTCCATTCCGGCCCGCTTGGACGAGCTCGACAAAACACGCCCGATCGCCTGCTTTTGCCACCATGGTGGCCGCAGCATGCAGGTGGCCAGCTTCTTGTTGCAACACGGCTTTCAAGTCGTGAATGTGGCAGGCGGCATCCACGCTTGGTCGGCGCAAGTCGACCCGAGCGTCCCGGTTTATTGAGCCCACTGTGAGCCGGTTTTCGGTTCACCCTCGACCCATGATGGGCCGTCTTTGATGAAGAGAAAAGCCATGACACTGCGCACCCTGCCCCTGACTTTGGCCCTGATGGCCGCCTTCACTGGCCCCGCCTCGGCCCAAAGCTTGTCCCAATTGTTCGAGGCGGCCAAAGCACACGACGCCACCTACAAATCGGCCCGTTCGCAATACGATGCCAGCCTGGCCCGCGCCGAGCAAGCCAAAGCGCTGCTTCGCCCAACAGCCAACTTGGGCGCCAACATGTCCGAAAGCAACATCGAACTCCCAACGCTCAACCGACAAACGGGCGCCCGCAACATGACATTCAGCGGCAGTCAGCCCCTGTACCGTCCGGGCAACAAGGCCAGCTATGAGCAAGGCATGAAACAAGTGGCGCTGGGTGAGGCCCAACTCAAGATCGCGGAGCAAGACTTGATCGTGCGCTTGAGCCAGGCTTACTTTGACGTACTGACCGCCCAAGAGAGCCTGAACTTTGTGAAGGCCCAAAAATCAGCGGTCTCTGAACAGCTGGCCGCGGCCAAACGCAATTTCGAGGTCGGCACCTCCACCATCACCGACACCCGCGAAGCCCAAGCCCGCTTTGACTTGGTGACCGCCCAAGAGATCGCCGCCGACAACGATTTGCGCGTCAAACAAGGCATCTTGTCCGACACCGTGGGGCAACCTCAGGTCAAACCACAGCCCTTGATGGCGGCGGCCAACATCGACCGACTGCAAACCGGGACCGTTCAGTCGTGGGTGGCCCAATCAAGCCAGGACAACGGCAACCTCACCGCGGCCCGCATCGCCTTGGAAGTGGCCCGCCTCGAAATCGAGAAGGCCAAAGCTGCCGAAAAGCCCACCTTGGACCTGAATGCCAGTTATGGATTGGCCCGGTTCCAAAACGGCTCAGCAGTTCAAGTCAACAACAACACCGCCACCATCGGCTTGGCCTTCAACATGCCGCTGTACACCGGGCAAGCCAGCCAAAACCGCATCCGTGAAACGGTGGCCCTGGAAGAAAAAGCACGCAACGACCTGGAAGCCGCGCAGCGCAATGTGGCCCAGTCCACACGCACCGCGTTTTTTGGGGTCGAATCGGGTTTGAGCCAAATCAAGGCCCTGCAAGCGGCCGAAGCCTCCAGCCAAAGCGCTTTGGATGCCAACAAGCTGGGTTACCAAGTGGGTGTGCGCATCAACATCGATGTGCTCAACAGCCAAAGCCAGCTGTTCCAGACCAAACGCGATCTGGCCAAGGCCCGGCACGATGTGCTGGTGGGCCAATTGCGCCTGCGCCAAGCGGCCGGAGTGCTCAAAGTGGACGATGTGAAGAATCTGGACGCCCTGCTGCGCCCCTGATCGACCTCAGCGGGTCAGGCGACTCAGGCCGCGCAACCCGCGCAGCGGCCGTAAAAGGTCAGCTCGTGCGATGCGAGCTCATACCCTTTGGGCAGCAAGTGACCTAGATCGCCCGGGCAGGCATCGATGTCAAAGACCTTTTGGCAACTGCTGCAGTGGAAATGGTGGTGGTGGTGGTGCCTGTGCGACTCATAACGGGTGGCCTCACCCGGCAAAACCACCACATCCACCACACCGTCTTCGACCAAACCCTTGAGGTTACGGTACACCGTGGCCAAGCTCAGGCTGGGCACATTTTTTTGCGCTTCCAACAGCAGCTCTTGGGGCAGCAGCGGTTGCCCGACAGCAGCCAGGGCTTGCGCGATCGCGGTTCTTTGACGGGTTGATCTTTCCACGCCGCGAGCTTACTGCAAAAAAACATTGTCTTGCTATTGATAAACTATTATCATTAAAGTCAAGCAACTTTTGAATGGCCCCAAACCATGACCTCTAACCACCCACTGATCGCCCTTTCCGCCCTCGCTGGGGCGCTGTGCACTTTGCCACTGAGCACCTGGTCCCAAAACACCCCGCCCACTGAGCGCTGGCAAGCCGGCGTGGTCTTGGATGCCGCCAGTACCTCACGTGGGTTGGAACTGGGCGCTCGCGACCAAGGTGTGGGCCTGGGCCACAGCGATGTGCTGCTGCGCGGCGCCTTCAATGAGCACCTGAGTGGCGAGGCGATTCTGGGTTTTCACACGGCAGACCGCCAACTGGAGCACCACCTTGAAAACGCCTGGGTGCAAACCCGCAGCCTGCCCCAAGGGCTTCAGGTACGGGCGGGTCGATTTGCCTCCCAAATCGGCTACCTCAACGAATTGCACCCGCACACCGATGATTTTGCCGAGCGGCCTTTGCTGTACCGGGCTTTTTTGGGCGGTCACTGGTACGACGACGGCCTGCGCATGAACTGGACCGCCCCCACGCCTTTTTACCTGCGCTTGGGCGCCGAGGTGTTTGGGGGTAAAAAATGGGTGCCTCAAGCCACGGCCGAATCGGGCAACCGCGTCACCACTTTGAACCTGAAAGTCGGCAATGACATTGGTCGCAACAGCAGCTGGCAATGGGGCTTGTCCGCCTTGAACAACCAGCGCGTCGCCCCCTTGGCCGAGCACGAGGAACCGGGCCATGGCCATGCCCACAACCATGCGGCCCGATTCACCGGCCAAAGAATGCAGGTCAGCGACTTGGTCTGGAAGTGGTCGCCCCAGGGCAACAACCGCAACCAGCAAGTGCGCGTGAACTGGGAATACGCCCAAGTCAGCCGCCTCCACCCGCTGCTGGACCCGTCACTCAAGCACACGGCATCGTCCGTGGGTGCGGTGTGGCGCTTTCACCCAGCGTGGGAAGTGGGTGTGCGCACCGACTTGGCACGGGTGAACCAAGCCGAGTTGCACGATGGGGACGTAGAAGTGTTGCAGGGCCGCTTGAAAGAAAATGCCATCATGCTGGCCTACAAACCCTCACACAAACAAACCCTGCGCCTGCAAATGACGCAGCAAAACGCCCGACATGGCCACGCTGAAGAAGTTGTTTTCACCAACCCCGCCAAGCGCAGCATCCAATTGCAATACGTGGTGGCCTTCGGTGCCCATGGTGCGCACGCTTACTAAGCTGGCTCTGTCTCTGGCCGTCTTGATGGCCCAGGGACACGCTGCGGCGCTGACGGTGTTTGCGTGCGAACCCGAGTGGGCGGCTTTGACGCAAGCGCTGCTGCCGGGCGCCAAGGTGTACAGCGCCACCCACCACCTGCAAGACCCCCACCACATCGAGGCCCGACCCTCGTTGATCGCGCAGTTGCGCAATGCCGACATGGCGGTTTGCACCGGGGCCGAACTTGAAGCGGGCTGGCTGCCCATGCTGCAGGCCAAGGCGGGCAACGCCAAGATCCAAAATGGGCAACCCGGCATGTTTTACGCTGCCGATCACGTCACCCTGATTCACCCGTTCAAGGGCACGGTCACGCCGTTTTCTGGCGATGTGCACGTGCAGGGCAACCCGCATCTGCATGCCGACCCCAGGCGTTTGCTGGCGGTGGCGCGGGCCCTGGCCACCAGGCTCGCAGCCATCGCACCAGCAGAAAAAGTGCGCATCGATCGGCAGCTCCAGCAATTTGAAACGGCCTTGACCGACAAAATCCAAGCCTGGGAGCAACTGGCCAAACCCTTGCGGGGACGGTCTGTGGTCACGCAACACGCCAACTTTGGTTACCTGTGGCTGTGGTTGGGCATGAACCCCGTGGCCGACCTCGAACCCAAACCCGGGGTCCCGCCCACGCCCGCGCACCTGGCACGAACGCTGGAGCAAAGCCGAGCTGCGCCGCCCATGGCCATCGTGATCGCCCAACACCACGACCCCCGGCCCGCCCAGTGGCTGAGCGGTCAGTTGGGGACGCCGCAAAAGATGGTCGTTCTACCGGCCACGGTCACCAGCGACGGCCCCGACGCCTTGTTTCGCTGGTTTGACCTGATGGTCAACCGCTTGGTGCAGGTGGCACCGTGATGGCGATGCAGGCTTGGCTCGCCCTGCCGATGCTGGCGCTGTTGGGCGGCCTGATCGCGCTCGCGCCTTTGGGCAGTCAGGTCTTGCGCCGCGGTGTGGTGTTCATTGATTTGGCCGTGGCACAAGCCGCTGCCGCAGCCGTCATTGGCGTCCATTTTGTGCTCGACATGGAGTCGGGTGTTCTGGACCAACTGGCGGCCACCGCTGGGGCACTGGGGGTGAGCCTGGCGATTGCGGGCATCACCCGCCGCTGGCCCGCTCAGCGCGAAGCACTCATCGGCTTGCTGTATGTGGCAGGCGCGTGCCTGGCCATGTTGGGTGCCAGCGCTCACCCGCATGGCAAAGAAAAACTCATGCAGCTGTTGGCCGCCGATGTGCTGTGGGTCAACAGCTTCAGCGTTCTGGGCCTGATGCTGTGTGCGGTCGTCATGGCCTTGGTGCGCCAGACCCGCTGGCTGGCCCACGACATCGCTTTTTATGCCCTGTTTGCCTTGGTGACGAGTTTGGCTGTCCCGGCACTGGGTTTGTTTTTGGTGTTCAGCTGCTTGATCGCACCGGCTTTGTGGATCGAAAGAGGCATGCGCCAATGGACCGCTGTGCTGGCGGCCTGGGCAGCTGCCTTATTGGGTTTGTCGGTGTCTTGGTGGCTGGACACGCCCAGCGGCCCCAGCATTGCGCTGGCCCTCACGCTGTGGGGCGTGCTCAGTTTGTGGGTGAAGCCAAAGCCCCTTCAATACCCTGATCCCCAAAATCCCCAAAAGCCATGATGGCCTGCGCGTAACGGTCGGCCGCACCCCGGCTTTGCGCCACCATTTGCAAACCTTGATGCTTTGCCCGGGCCAAATCGGCCGCATGCGTTGACCAAGCCAACACTTGGTCCAAAGCGGCATCCATATCGGCCACGCGGCTTGCCGCGCCCGAGTTCTCAGCCCAATCTGCAGCTTGCGCAAAATTGAAGGTGTGCGGCCCCATGATCACAGGGCATCCGAAAGCGGCCGCCTCAATCAGGTTTTGCCCGCCCAAAGGTTTGAAACTGCCGCCCAGCAAAGCCATGTCGGCCGCCTGAAAATACACCGGCATCTCGCCCACACTGTCACCCAAAAAAACCTCCGCTTGGGCCGCAGCTTGGGGCCAAACGCCATCGTCCGGCAGCAAGGCGCTGCGCTTGAACACGGCCATGCCGCTGGCTTTGACAGCCACATGAACTTCTTCAAACCGCTGCGGGTGCCGTGGCACCAACAGCCAAAGAACACCCGCATCGCGCATGGCCTGTTCGCGCTCGGGCTTGGCCGCCAATGCGGCCAACCACTCGGCTTCTTCGCCCTCTCGGGTACTGGCCAGCATGACGACAGGCCGAGGGCGCCCACCCAGCACCCAATGCGACCGCCAAAACTGCGCTTGCACCAGCGCCTGCGGTTGGTCTTGCACATCGAACTTGAGGTTGCCCAACACGGCCTCGATGCTTGCCCCCAAAGAACGCAGGCGTTGGGCGTCGGCCTCTGACTGCGCCCAAACCCCGCGCAAACCCCGGTAAGCGGGTCCGGACAACCAAGACCAGCGCTGCGCCGAACGCTGCGAGGCGTGGTTCAGTCGCGCATTGGCCAAAAACAAAGGCACCCGGGCTTGCTGGCAGGCTTGCACCATGACCGGCCAGACTTCGGTTTCCATCAGCACCCCCAAAGCAGGTTGGTGGTGTTGCAAAAAACGTTGCGTGGCCTGAGGTGTGTCCCACGGGAACCACACCTGCACATCGCCCTGTCGCAACAGGCTTTGCCCCTGCGCCCAACCTGTGGCCGTGCTGTGCGTCAAGACCAGGCGCATGCCCGGCCAGCGCTGGCGCAAGGCCTCAATCAGCAATCCGGCTGCTCGGGTCTCACCCAAAGACACCGCATGCACCCAGACGGCACCGGGCAACACAGCAGGGGTGTCATAACGGCCCAAGCGCTGCGGCACTTGGTGCAAGTAGCCCGGCTCTTGCTGCCCTCGCCGCCGGAGCTTGCGCAACAAAAAAGGCTGCAATGAACGCATGAACTGGCCATAAAGCCACAAGGTGCAGCGCTCAACCCAACGCAGGGGCATGGATGAACGAGACATCTCAGCCTAGACTTTGCCGAACAGCTGCGCATACACGCGGCCAATGCCTTCGGCCTCTTTGGCCAAAGAAAACTGCTGCAACACGCGCTGACGCGCCGCCTGCCCCATGCGCAGGGCTTGCTCGCGGTCAGACAACACCCGCAACACCGCTTGCGCCAGACCGGGGGCGTCGCCCGTGTCCACCATCTCGCCCGTCAAACCCGGGATGCTGAGTTGGTCAAAAGCACCCGTGCGGGAGCAGACCAAAGCGCACTCGGTGGCAGCAGCCTCGAAAGGCGTGAGGCCAAAGGGCTCGTAGCGCGGACAGGCCACACACAACAAACAGCGCTGGTACCACAGGTGCACCTGGCCCGCAGGCACTTCGCCCAAAAAGACAATGCGCTCTGACAGACCGGCAGCGGCAATCTTGGCCTTGAGCGCGTCTTGGTAAGCCTGGTGTTTGGGTTGGGCCAAACCGGCAATCACCGCCGTGGCCCCGGGCAGTTGGGGCAAGGCCTCGATCATCGCGTCCACAAACACATCGCTGCCTTTATCGGGCCTGACCCGGCCAAACACCCCAATGCCGTACTCGCCCGGCAAACCGGATTCTTTCCAGGCGGTGCGCTTGTCGGGCGGCGGTGAAAACCGCGACAAATCAATGCCATGCGGCACCACCGCCGTGGTGTTGGGCACAAAAGAAGCGGCCAGTGGCGTGGTCGAGATGACCGCGTCCATTTTGGAAATCAACCAACGTGGAAACGCGCCATGCAAATGCTGCGCAGCCGAGGTGAACACCAGTTTGATGGGCAAGCGCAGCACATCGCGCGCAAAAATCGCGGCCATCATTTCCGGGTCGCGGCGCACATGCCAGATGCGAAACGCACGGCCTTCGGGCGGCTTGCGCGACAGTCGAATCGCATCACGCAAACCCATGCCATCGATGCCGTTCGACATGCGCGTGCCACAAAACCCCAAGCGCCACTGCTGCGCCTGCAAAGGCACCAAAGCATTGATGGTGGCCGACACCCCGGTGTAACGCGCTTTGAGGTTGAAGACGATGACCTCAGGGTCTGGGCTGAGCACGGCGTTGGCGGGATTCATGTCAGGCTTTCGCTGCAAACGTTCAATGCGCAGAGGCTTGAATCTGCGCATCGGGCTTGACCGAACGCAGCAGCGCCAGCATCTCGCCTTCGATGCGGTGCAGTGCCTCGGGGGTCTGCCCCTCAAAGCGCAGCACCAACACCGGAGTGGTATTGGACGCGCGGATCAAACCAAAACCATCGGGCCAGTCCACGCGCAGGCCATCGATGTCGCACACCTGGGCCGGTGCAATGAAGGCGCTGGCGGCCTGGGCTTGCAAGGCGCGGGTCACGCTGAATGGCTCGCCTTCGGCGCAGGCCACGTTCAACTCCGGCGTGCTGAAGCTGGTGGGCAAAGCGTTGAGCACCACGTTGGCATCTGGGGCTTTGCTCACGATCTCCAGCAAACGGCAACCGGCATAGGTGCCGTCGTCAAACCCGTACCAACGCTCTTTGAAGAAGATGTGGCCGCTCATCTCGCCCCCCAAGGGGGCTTGGCCGCCTGCAGCCTCAATGGCCCGCATTTGGGCCTTGATGAGCGAGTGGCCGGTTTTGTACATCAGGGCTTTGCCGCCAGCCGCTTCAATCGCAGGGGCCAGGCGCTGCGAGCACTTCACGTCAAACAAGATGGTGCCGCCCGGCACGCGACTGAGCACGTCTTGCGCAAACAGCTGCATCTGGCGGTCGGGGTAAATGTTGTGGCCGTCTTGGGTGACGATGCCCAGGCGGTCGCCGTCGCCGTCAAAGGCCAGGCCCAACTCGGCGCCGCTGGTTTTCAGGGCCTTGATCAGATCTTGCAGGTTTTCTGGCTTGCTCGGGTCGGGGTGGTGGTTGGGAAAGTTGCCATCCACTTCGCTGAACAGCTCGATCACCTCGCAGCCCAAGGCGCGGAAGATGCCTGGCGCCGAAGCACCCGCGATGCCGTTGCCCGAATCGATCACGATCTTCATCGGACGCGCCAACCGAATATCGCCCACGATGCGCTGGGTGTAGTCACTCAGCACGTCTTGGTGCGTCACGCCCCCGCCGCCCTGCAGCTGCCAAGTTTCGGATTCCATCATTTGGCGCAGCAGCTGAATTTCGTCGCCATAAATGGCACGACCGCCCAGCACCATCTTGAAGCCGTTGTAGTCCTTGGGGTTGTGGCTGCCCGTGACCTGGATGCCGCTTTGGCACAAGGTGCTGGCCGCAAAGTACAGCATGGGTGTGGTGGCCAGGCCAATGTCAATCACTTGGATCCCTGCGGCCACCAAGCCGCGAATCAGCGCTGCGGACAATGCAGGGCCACTCAGGCGACCATCGCGCCCCACGGCCACGGTGCTTTGGCCTTGGGCCAGAGCGTGCGTGCCAAAGGCCTTGCCCAGGCCCTCGGCCACAGATTCGTTCAAGGTGGAGGGCACCACGCCACGGATGTCATAGGCTTTGAAAATGGAGGGGGTGATTTGCATGCGCTTCGCCTGACTAGGGACCAAGCTGGCCCGGTTGAATCTGATCGACAGATTGTAGGCGGGCCGCGCTAACATCCCCCCATGATTCATGCACTGCAAACAGACAGCCCCTTGGGGCCCATCACTTTAGCGGCCAGCACTCTGGGGCTATGCGGCGTGTGGTTTGACAACCAAAAGCACGGCCCCACCGAAGCCCAGCGCCAGCAGTGGACCGAGGATGCACAACACCCCGTGTTGCTCAGCGCCGCAGCCCATGTTCAGGCTCATTTGGGCGGCCAAGCCTTGCCATGGCCTGGCCCACTCGATTTGTCGGCCGGGACGGCTTTTCAACAATCGGTTTGGCGGGCTTTGTTAAACATCCCTGCCGGACAAAGCCGAACTTATGGCGATTTGGCCAAGCAGCTCGGCAAGCCCCTGGCGTTCAGGGCCGTTGGGGCAGCTGTGGGACGCAACCCGGTGAGCATCCTCGTGCCCTGCCACCGCGTCATGGGTGCAGGCGGTCAACTCACCGGCTATGCAGGCGGGCTCTGGCGAAAACAAGCGCTTTTAAAGCTGGAAGGCCATGGCTTTGCCCAACGCGCACCAGCCCTGTTGTCTGAATGAACGCCACCCCAAGCCGCGCCTGGCTGGCCGACTTCTTGATGCTGGCCGCCATTTGGGGGGCTTCCTTCATGTTCATGCGTTTGGCCGCCTTGGATCTGGGTGCCCTGCCCACTGCCGCCATGCGCGTGGCCATCGCCGCCTTGTTTTTGCTGCCCCTTTTGGTGGCCAAAGGCCATTGGCCTGTCTTGCGTCAACATTGGCGCACCGTGTTCTTGGTGGGACTGCTCAACAGCGCCATTCCATTTGCCTTGTATGCCTTTGCGGTCATGCACATCAGCACCGGCTTGTCGGCCATCTTGAACGCCACTGTGCCGCTGTTCGGAGCGCTGGTGGCTTGGATCTGGCTCCGAGATCGACCCGGTCTTTCTCGCACCATCGGGTTGGCCATTGGCTTTGGTGGCGTGGTTCTGCTGGTCGGTGGGCAGGCCAGCTTCAAGCCCAATGCCTCGGGCGTGGCCCCGGTGTGGGCGGTGCTGGCGTGTTTGGTGGCCACCACCTGCTATGCCTTCTCGGCCAGTTTCACCAAAAAGCACCTGCCCAGCATGCCGCCCTTGGTGGCGGCCACCGGCAGTCAAATCGGGGCTTCGCTTGCGCTGGCTGGGCCCGCGCTTTGGTTTCGCCCAGATCACATGCCCTCGGCTGCGGCTTGGGGCGCTTTGCTCGTCTTGGGTGTGGTGTGTACCGGGATTGCTTACGTGGTTTATTTCCGGCTGATCGAACGCGCAGGACCCTCACGCGCCTTGACGGTGACTTTTTTGATCCCGGTGTTCGCCCTGGTTTACGGCGTGATCTTGTTGGGCGAACAAATCACCCCCTGGATGCTGGGCTGCGGCGCCGTGGTTTTTTTGGGCACAGCCCTGTCGAGCGGCTTGATCAAGCTGCCGGGGCGTTAATACGGGGTTGAAGCGGGGGCGAAGCGGGGCTGAATGATCACACGCTGCTCCCGCTGCAACACATATCTGGCCCTGAGTTGGCCACAGCCCCCATCCACATCTTGGCCCGCTGACTGGCGCAGTTTGGTCAACACACCGCGCTGGTGCAATGTGCGGGCAATGGTCGCCGCCTTCTCCCAAGTTGGGCGAGCAAAGGGCAAATCGGGCACGGCGTTGTAGGGGATCATGTTCATCATCGCGTACTTGCCCTGCAGCAAGCGCACGATGCCATCGATCTCTTCGTCACTGTCGTTCACCCCTTCGATCAAAGTCCACTGGTATTGAATCGGGTAACCCGAGGCGCGGGCATACACCTCGCCCGCCTCTACCAAATCCTGCGGGTCAAATCGCGGCGCTCGCGGCAGCAGTTGCGCCCGCAAGTCGGCACGGGTGCTGTGCAGCGACAAAGCCAACGCAGGCTTGACGCGGCCTTGTGGCAAGCGCTCAAACACCCGTAAATCGCCCACCGTAGAAAACACCAAATTCTTGTGGCCGATGTTGCCCACGGTACCCAGCAGATCGATCGCGTCCATGACGGCGTCGAGATTGTGCGAGGGCTCGCCCATGCCCATGAACACCACTTTTTTCACCGGCCTGAGCGTGCGGGCCAGCGCCACTTGCGCCACGATCTCGGCGCTGCCCACCTGCCGAATCAAGCCTTCGCGCCCGGTCATGCAAAACACGCAGCCCACTGCACAGCCCACTTGGCTTGAAACGCACAGGCCGTCTCGGGGCAGCAACACACTTTCCACGGTTTGGCCGTCCTGCAGCCCGACCAACAATCGGGCCGAGCCGTCTTGCCCCGGGTGCTGCTCGCACAAAGTGGCCAAGCCGGCCAGCGTTTGGCTGAGCGCGGGCAAAGCCTCGCGCACTGCGGTGGGCATGAAGCTGTGCAATGGCCTGCGTCCGCTGTCTTGGGGTTTGGCTTGCGTCCACAAGCGCAGCACGCGTTGTTCATGCAGAGCGTTGGCACCCAAAGCGCGCAAGTGGTCGCGGATGTCCTGGACGCTGTGCATGGTCTCAATAATGCGGTGGAATCTCGTCACGCGGGTTGCGCGTCTCGGCGCCCCCACCGGATTCAGGCAGGCGGTCACGCAGCTGGCGCAGCTCTTGAATGAGTGCGTCGATGTGTTGCTGTTGGCGGTACACCTGCGCATTGAGCTGGTCCAGCAGGTCTTCGGTAAAGCCCGCCTTGATCTCCAAGTCGACCAGCCGGTTTTCAATGGGGGTTGGAATGTCCATGCCGCATATTGGACCCGAAATTGCAAGGTTTAGGGCTTCTTTTATAATTTGTGTTCGCCGAGTTATCTGAACTACTTGCAGGGCGATTCATAAATTCTGCTAAAGCGTTCGCCAGGCTCCAAAGTTGAAGGGTCGGCAACGCCGAAATCCACAACAACCAAGGAGCCTTTTTCATGTCCAGCAATTACCTCTTCACTTCCGAGTCGGTCTCTGAAGGCCATCCCGACAAGGTCGCGGACCAGATCTCTGACGCGATCCTCGACGCCATTTTTGCGCAAGACCCCCGTAGCCGCGTGGCCGCCGAAACCCTGACCAACACGGGTTTGGTGGTCTTGGCCGGTGAGATCACCACCAACGCGCACGTTGACTACATCCAGGTCGCACGCGACACCATCAAGCGCATCGGCTACGACAACACCGATTACGGCATCGACTACAAGGGCTGCGCGGTCATGGTTTGCTACGACAAGCAGTCCAACGACATCGCCCAAGGCGTGGACCACGCGTCAGATGACCACCTCAACATCGGCGCGGGTGACCAGGGCCTGATGTTCGGTTATGCCTGCTCTGAAACGCCTGAGCTGATGCCCGCTCCGATTTATTACGCCCACCGTCTGGTCGAGCGTCAAGCCCAACTGCGCAAAGACGGCCGCCTGCCCTTTTTGCGCCCCGACGCCAAGAGCCAAGTGACCATGCGCTATGTGGATGGCAAGCCCCACAGCATCGACACCGTGGTGTTGTCCACCCAGCACAGCCCGGACCAGTCCGAAACTTCGACCAAGATGAAGGCCAGCTTTGTGGAGGCCATCATCGAAGAGATCATCAAGCCGGTGTTGCCCAAAGAGTGGTTGCAAGACACCCAGTATTTGATCAACCCCACAGGCCGTTTCGTCATAGGCGGCCCCCAGGGCGATTGCGGTTTGACGGGCCGCAAGATCATCGTGGACACCTACGGCGGCGCTTGCCCGCACGGTGGTGGCGCGTTCTCGGGCAAGGACCCTTCCAAGGTTGACCGCTCTGCCGCTTACGCTGCGCGTTACGTGGCCAAAAACATCGTGGCCGCAGGTTTGGCCACGAAGTGCCAAATTCAGGTGGCTTACGCCATCGGCGTGGCACGCCCCATGAACATCACGGTGAACACCGAAGGCACAGGCGTGATCTCAGACGACCAACTGGCCGTTTTGGTGGCCGAGCACTTTGACCTGCGCCCCAAAGGCATCATCCAGATGCTCGATTTGCTGCGCCCGATCTACAGCAAGACCGCCGCTTATGGCCACTTTGGCCGCGACGAGCCCGACTTCACTTGGGAGCGCACCGACCGCGCTGCTGCACTGAAGGCTGCTGCAGGACGCTAAAGTAGCGTTAAACCAACTGAGCTCTTTCGCGTGCAAAAAGCCGCTCGACGTTTCGTTGAGCGGCTTTTTTTATGGCTGTGTTTTGGCAGGGTTAGAGCTGCGTCCCGTGGCATACATGCACCTGGGGCAAGCGCCCCGCGTGCCATTGGCCGCCCAATGCGCGCTCAATCTGCGCTGCCAATTGCAGCAGCACACCGTCGTTGGCCTGCTTGGCCTGTGCATGGATGCCCAAAGGCAAACCGTTTTGCTGTGTGGCCATGGGCAAAGAGATACCGGGCATGCCGCACAAATTGGTCAAAGGTGTGTAGGCGAAATTGCGCCAGAGGTTGGCAAACCAATCGAGCACGCTGGGGTTGTCACTGGTGGTCAGGTATTCGGTGGTGCCCAACTTGGGCGTGGGCACAGCGGTGATCGGCGTGAGGATAATGTCCCAGTCTTCAAAAAACTGGCCAAACGCCCGCGACGTGGTGTTGAACACCGCCTGCATGCGGGCCCGCTCGGTGAAGCTGGTGTTCAGGCCCATCTCCCAGATCTTGATGTTGATCGGCTCAACCAGCCCCTCCGGAGGGCGCGTCAGGCCCCTTGGGGCCAGCAAGTTGGAGATGGTCTGCGCGAAATTGCTGATGTAGCAAGTGGTCTGCGCATCAAATGCAGCCCGAAAATCCACCTCGGGCAAGGCCCATTCCACCTGGTGGCCCAGGCCCTCCAGAAAATGCCCCACGCGCTGCAGCTCGTCCACAAAATGCGGCACCGCCCGATAGTCACCCCACTCGTGCGACAACGCAATGCGCAGGCGCGGCGGGTCTCGCCGGATCAAGTCAATGTAAGGCTCTGGCGGCATCCAATACGGCATGAACTCCCCCGGCGCACCGCCGCGGCAATGGTCCACAAATGCGGCCGTATCGCGCACCGTGCGGCTTTGGCAGCCCTGGGTGGACACCAAACCGGTCAAGTCAGACGCCGCCGGGGCAATAGAAAACACCCCGCGCGAGGGCTTCAAACCGATGTTGCCGTTGGCTCCCGCCGGAATGCGGATCGAGCCCCCCCCATCGGTGGCGTGCGACAAAGGCAAAACGCCTGCCGCAAGCGCCACCGCCGTGCCGGCTGAAGAGCCGTAACTGGTGTATTCGGGGTTCCAGGGGTTGCGCGTCACATACACCGCCGGGTTTTCGGCCGAGCTGCACACCCCAAACTCGGGCGTGGTGGTGCGGCCCATGATGTTCAGGCCGGCTTTGCGCATTTGCGAGGTGAGGAAAGTGTCTGCGCTGGCCCGGTTCCCGCGCATCATCAAAGAACCCATTTCTTGCAATCGGCCCTTCATCGTGGGTCCCAAATCCTTCATGAAAAAAGGCACACCTGCAAAAGGCCCTGAAGGATTCATCCTGTCTTTCAGTGGGTCGGCCACCACATCGTCAAACACCTCGACCACCGCGTGCACCGCCGGGTTGATCAGCGCCACTGCGGCTGATGCCTGTAAAGCCAATTCGGCAGGCGATACATCCCCCATCCGCACTCGCTCGGCCAATCCCACGGCATCGTGCTGAACCCATTCGTGCCAATTCATTGCCAAAGTCATTGCTGCGCTCCTTGCCTGATGGGTCTATTGTTCCGTCTCGGCGCATTCAACTTGGTGCCTAAGGCGACTGGTGCTTGCCAGCTCTCTCCTGGGGTTGTCATTTGTCTGAGATTGAACAGGCAAAAAAAAGCCAACCCCGAGGGGTTGGTTTTTCTTTAATTGGTGGTGGGGCGTAACCACTGCGCAAACAGCCTCAGAGTAGCCCCTGCGGGCCTCATCTAGTTCCTGCGAACAATCCCCAATTCAGCGCCGCACCCAAATGGGAACGCCCCATCGAACCCGTCCAATTCTACAGATTTGCGGACGGCGGTTCAATTCCGAAAATCGCAATTGAACCGGCGTCAGCAACTTGACTGATTGTCGGAAATGGAGCGTTCATTGAGGTCAACTATTTTTTTATAGAAGGACCGCAACATGGACACCGTGCACTTATCCCAAAAACATCTGGCGGCCAGATGGTGTGTTGCAGAAGCGACTTTGGAACGTTGGAGGAGCGATGGTCTCGGCCCACAGTACTTAAAAATCAACGGCCGAGTGCTCTACCGCATTTGTGAGATCCAAGAATTTGAAAATGCCAGCCTGACGGGTGCTTTTAATTCAAAGGAAAAGCGGACAACTTAGTCCACTGACTTTGAGCCCCCAACTCCTTCGGATTGGTTCCGAAAAGCACCGCGGAAAGACTACCCAGCAGTGAAGACACAAATATTCGAACAACTGGTGTTCCACTGCTTAGTTGAAGATTACATCGGCAAATCAAAAGCTGAAAAGCTGATGAATATGGCATTGCAAAAGCTCCGGCGCGCCCGCTCCATGGAGGGCGGCGATACAACTCATATTTAAGTGATGCCAACAAATTGATGGCCTTTGAAGTCGGTGACCTTGTGGCACTGATGTTTAGATTGGGCTACGGTTTTGCCGTACCCAACGTCCTCTACTGTGAAGAACTACAGGATCAGCATTCACATCTGCTGGACATGGGACTGCAGGTCCGCACTTTGACAGACAAGGGAGTAGGACGTACAGGTTACCCAACCCGGAACTGCCAGGGCGTTATGTACTGGCCTCTGATTCGATGTACTCCGCGTTACACAACGGGTCTGGGAGGAACTCAGCGCGCAGGACTCTGATCTCGCCAACATCTCTTGGCTCGCTGTCCAACTTTCTCTGCACCGCGTTGACTCGGTCGCATTGCGCCTGATCGAGGTAGAACCGGTGCGTGTCGAGCCAACCAATCGGCTCATGGTAATTTTCGACCGAGGATGACTCCAACTTTGCAATCCGGGCCTCGATCGCGCTTCGACGAACTCGCGGACGAAGGACAGGTATCACGTCCACGGTTCTATCGTCTGAGACAACGACCGCAAGGCGCGGCGTCAGCGACGCGGCGACGTACCGGATACCCGAGTTGTAGCGGGCGCCTCTGGACGGGGTGCAACCATCGTTCGAAGGGCCGTCCAGGATTACGCCGACAGCATGACAGTTGCATTGCGGGTCAATGATGATCGTGCCGTCGATTTTGCTGACGCGTCGGTACAACTCGGGGGTCAACTTTGTCGGAACGATCTTCGTCCCTTGGCCGCTGAGCCGAGCGGCCTCGGCGGCCGCATCTTGCGCGACTACCAGCATGCTGCCACGACGTTGCTCGACGGCTGTGTCAAACAAGGCGGTGAAGCTATCGACATCCGCAGCGTTCACTTCAGGGAATAGTCGCTGAAATGTGTCGATCAACCGTACTCTCGAAAATTTTTCCCTGGGCAGTGATGGTGCTCCGAACTTGCTCACAAGAAGAACTTCTTCGCCGCACGACAAGCTCCAATGATGGTGGTCATGAAACTCGACCTCGAAGATATTCTGCGCATTCCAAGGGTCGTGTCCCTTCACAAGGCTACCTAGACCGAGGATGCTTTCGGTGCTGGCAAGTAGAGCAATTTCCGCCGATGCCATCTGTAAAATCTTACGAGCCCATCGTGGCTCGCTGAACGGTACCGGATCTTCTAGCGCCAGCGCGACATCGACAGCGTCGCTGTCAAGCTTGGTCAGCAGCATCCGCCCCTTGCCCTCGACTCCCTCGTACATCAACGACGAAATCAGATTAAATCGCTCAAACAGATTGTGGCCAGCGTAGGCTTTATCGCCGATTGCAACGCAGGGCGCATACATGAAGTTCGACGCTGCCCGGTTCACGATCTCACCAGCAGAGGCCAATCTAGTGCTGGTGTAACGGCCAGGGTCTGGGCGGAGCAGTTCGTCGTGCGCTTCGCTTAAAACCTCGTTAATTGCCGCGTGAATCAAGCTTGGGACACCGGTGTGGTGGCCATCGGTGACGGGTTCTCGGAGAGGGCGGAAACGCTCGAAAACAGCGCTCGGAATCTGGAGAACTGGGACGACGTAGTATCCGGCGACGGGAGCGGGGGTACCCGCAAAAGAACGCACGCTCGCCTGAGCGTCGTAGGGTCCGAGAGCATCTTGGACTGCCTTGCGGACAGAATCGCGCCGGATGTTCTCCGGTTTGTCTCGCATGCTCTGCTCGTTGCCGTAGAAAATGTTGTTCAGCTGATGATTCTTGATCTGCTCGTCGATCGCTGAAATGAGGTTGGCGAACAGAACAACCGGCCATTGGCCATCCTCGGGCTCGACGCAGACCTCGTGGATCACATTAGCGTCGGGAATCCTGGTGCCGACCAGCAGGCATTTTCCGCCCGGTTCCTCAGCACCGAGTGCCTGGAGGGTCAGCTTTAGTAAATATTCGACGCTGAATCTGTAGTGAGGCTGGTATCCCCACATGAATAGTTTTATCAAGTGCTGGCTCATAGCAGCTACTCCCGTTGGATTGCAGCGCCCTGCACCGTTTCGGCGTCGGGCGGCAACAACGTCCGTGCCTCCTTGAACGAGTTCGCAATCGAGCCATGACTCGCCAGCGTACGCACCTCACCGCGTGTGTTGCGATCGGTCCAGTAGTGGCCAACTAGGTCCTTGGCGGGGTCGCCCTGCACATCGAGCACGAATGCGCCGAAGTGAATTGGGCTGTGATCGCGAACCGAGAGATTAGGTTCGTTTCGATAAACTGCCGCGAGGCGGTAAGTCCCGTCGTTTGCCTTGTTGATCTCGGCGGCGACCAGCTCAGAGGTCGACTCATCAGTGAGCATACGGACGCTCAGCGTGGAGAATGTTTGACGGATTACAAGGTACGCGACGATCGGCCCGACGCCGACTTTGGTCGCCGGATTCTTCCAATTGCTGCGCAGCTCAACGCGCCAGGTGCCTCGAAGGTCTGGCCGAGGCACGAACCATCCACGGAGCAGGCGCCAACGCCATGCCCAGATGTCAAAGATCACGAGCAGCAGCAGAAGGACGCCAACGACCGTCGAGAATGGTCGGAACCATTTACCGTTCACTGCCACGCCATCGAATATGAGCATGCCGCCCCAGAGTGCGGCGGCGATGAGAAGAATGGCAGATAGATGCAGGCGGCTCAGCATGGCATTCCCCCGATCAATTGAAGCCAGCGCGGTTCCACGCCGCGACGATGAAGTTGTTCACATCGGCCCGCGTCCACGGCTGGCTTACCCTGAATAGATACTTCAGCTCGTTGACTTCGCCCCACTCGTTGCAGGCCACGTCGGTCTGCGTGTTTGAGTAGAGGTTCAACAGAATCGACCGCAGGTTAGTTGCGTACTGGTCGTCGAAAAAAGCGTCGTTAGGGACGTTCCAGACGAGGCACTCAATCAGGTATGACGAGATCATCTTAGCTGCTGCGTTACCCTCCCCGACCATCTCGTCGCGCAGACGTTTGAGTACACGTACAAGCTTTTTGAAGCGGGTCCCCGTCGCGTTGTTTTTCGTTGTGCCGTTCTCGTAATTCTGGTGGGGCCAGTTGATGATTCTCGTGCCGTCATCCGGGAGTAGCTCGGTTCCCGATAGGTAGGTGTATCTGCCATCCTGCACCCAGTAGCGGCGATGCTCGAACGTCGGCACAACGTCGGCGTCAACTCTGTAAGTATTGGCGTGAAGGTCGAAAGCCTTATTTCCACGCGAGACTGCTGCGGCTCCGAGATATCTCGTAAGCGCCCGCTCAATGTCGTTCTTGAACTCGGCGTATGTGTAGTTCGCGTCGACGAGATCGATATCAAATTTCGAGTAGCCTGCTGGGAGGTCGAAGAAGCAGACATCCATGCACCGCACGCAAATGTCGACATCGCTGTTGGCGCGAACATTCGTCCCGTTCCGGTACGAGCCCTGCGGGAACACCTCGATGTTTCTGGTGGCGAAAGCCGGATAGGAGCGGATTGCGTTGCGCACGACGTTCTCCGCGCCCGAGCAGCGCTGTTCTTCTGTCGCAGTGGGTGGCTTGGACCACTCCCTGAAGTCGGCTTCGAGTGGGTGCATGCTATCCCCCTGCGATGTCTTTGAACATGCCGAAAAATGTCCGGTCGCCATTGTCAGGGGTGGCAACGAAAGGTTGGCGGATGCGATCAAGAACATCGGAGCGCCAGACAGAAGTGTCTGGGAACAGCAGCGAGCGATCCCGCAGTAGGCAGTTGGCCCGCAAGGACTGCGCCGCATCGTAGATTTTGCTGGTGTCGTGTTCTGAGTAGTTCGCCATCATGACTCTCCTTCAGTATCGAGCGGCTCCGTTCGACGGGCGGCGGCCATGTCTACAGGACGCAACCAACATGTAAAAGTGGCTATTCAAGTCGAGCTTGACTTCTTTAACCTCGAGATGTAATGTAACATACGTCACATTACATTTTCACGGACTCCACCATGAGCATCGGCACCAGCGGTCGTATCGTCATTGAAATCGAACCTGAATCCAAGCGGCTACTCTACTCAGCGTTGGCCCGGGATGGGTTGACTTTGAAGGATTGGTTTTTGAGAAATGTCGAGCATTACATGACAGCAAGCAGCCAACTGCCGCTTACGTTTTCCAAAGCTGATTCATCGTCACCATTTGATACTGCCATAGAGCAGGCAGGTTCACCGACAAACGGAGTACAGGCATGACTCAGTTTTCGAGCAATGAGACGCTGAGCGTTTTTTCTGAAACAGCGGCAGGCAGCAGTGCAGTTGCAAGTACAAAAACCAAAGGAACGAGACAAAAAAAGTCAAATCAAATGCAACTCAGTTTGGATGGACTTGAGACCATAGCTCCCACTCAAGTAACTCATCAAGGTGGACGGGGAGAGCCGTTTCATGATTGGTACCCCTATCTGGAGGGGTTCTCGTCTGAGTTCGTTAAATATATTTTGACGAAGTACATGCCAAACGCAAAGAAAATCATTGAACCATTTGCTGGCACGGGGACAACACCTGTTGCATTGGCGGCGTTGGGCATCGATTGCGGTTATTGCGAAGTGAACCCAGCGATGAGGCTTGTAGTCGAGTCAAAAATGGCTGTTGGATCTGCAGACGTGGCCCGACGAAAACAACTGTCGATGAAGCTTGACGCTCTTGCAACAGAGCTACCTCTACGCACAAAAGCAGTAGATTTAGATAAAGCGCTTCAGCAAGATTACCAGGTCAACTTCGCTGGTAGCAAATTTTTTGATGATGCGGCAATGACTCAAGTTCTCGCACTCAGGACCATCAATGATCAAGTCGCAAGTAAGGATCAATTGCTTGGAGATTTGTTTACGGTAGCAGTGATGGCAAAGCTGGTGATTTGCTCAAGGCTAAAGCGATCTGGCGATGTTCGTTACAAAACCGAAAAAGAACTGCAGAAAGGTGTCCCCATACTTGTAGATGAGGTATCAAAACATTTACTTCTAATTTCTAAGGACTGTCTCACCGCAAATGGCCTTACTGCATCGGTTGACTTGATCACACCCAACGCGCGAGACTTAATAGCGACGCCCTCATACATGGCTGACGGTGTTATTACATCGCCACCCTATTTAAACGGCACAAACTACTTTAGGAATACGAAGCTTGAACTATGGTTTGGCAGATTTCTTTCAAATGGAACAACACTTAGGTCGTTCCGGGACGCTGCGATTACTTCGGGGATCAATGATGTAGGAGCTGCACAGGGCCGGAAAATTGTTCACGACTCAATACAGACATTGGTAGACAGACTCTCTGAAAACGCCTACGACCAGAGAATTCCACGAATGGTGGCAGGGTACTTCGAAGACATGCGACTTGTCCTTGAAGGACTAATGTCTAATTGCCAACCTGGATCAGCTATCTGTATAGATATTGGTGATAGCCGATACGGAGGAATACATGTACCTACCCACGAAATTTTAGAATCGTTAGGTCTTGATATTGGACTCGAACACGTTGAAACTGTGCACCTAAGAAAAAGAATATCAAAAGATCAGAGTCTATTGTCACAATCTCTGATTATTTTTAGAACGAGAAAAATGATTGAAACTGAGCCTACTGACAAGTCATCGGAGGGGACTAAGGCGGTGAGTGAGATGACGTTTCTGTCGCGATGGGATGATTTCAAGAATACACTTCCCCATCAAAAGGAACCATACTCAAAACGCAACTGGGGCAGCCCCCTCCACTCTGTTTGTTCATTTCAAGCCAAGATGAAACCAGCCTTGGCACATCATCTCATTGAAACATTCAGCAGAAAAGGTGACAGGATATTAGATCCGTTTAGTGGGTCAGGAACAATTCCCTTTGAAGCATGTTTGATGGGACGACAAGGGTTCGGGCTAGAAATTAGTTTGCTGGGAACTGCCATATCAAACGCAAAGCTAATGCGTGCCGATCCACAAAAAGTAAATGATCTCATTGAAAGATTGACTTCTTGGATCTCTGACAAAAAGCCAAGCAGCGACTCTATTCGCCAGGCAGAAGAAATTAAGTTTAACGGTCCGCTTATTGAATATTTTCATCCAGACACTTACCAAGAATTACTGGTCGCTCGCGAGTTTTTCGCGGCAAGCCAGAGTGACTCTCCGGAGTGGCATCTTGTAATGGCGTGCATGCTTCATGTTCTACATGGCAACCGTCCGTATGCACTTAGTCGTAACAGTCACCCAATAACTCCTTACGCACCAACCGGGGATTACGTCAAAAAATCCGTGATTGAGAAATTGAGAGCTAAAGTAGAAAAAAGTTTAGCTTCTCAGCTAACTGCGGATCTGCCAACTGGGCGTTGCTTTCAAGGTGATATTTGTTCCGAGTGGCCTGCAGATCTAAGAGAGCTCGACGCCATCATTACATCACCACCGTTTTTTGACTCAACTCGTTTTTACATAACAAACTGGATGCGCTTTTGGTTCTGCGGATGGGTAAGAAGCGACTATGACACTCGCGCAAATGCATTTGTGGAGTCGCTTCAGAAAAAATCCTTTGATGTCTATCGAGGCATATTTGAAAAGTTTCATCAACGGCTGCGGCCGGGGGGGCTTGCAGTGCTGCACCTTGGGCTAAGTCACAAGTGCGACATGGGCATGGAGCTCACCCAGCGAGTCGATGGACTTTTCAAGGTAGTAGACATTGCGACCGAGTCTGTTGGACACTGCGAGAGTCATGGAATTCGCGACAAGGGAACTACGACCGGCCATCAATATCTCGTACTGCAAAAACCATAGGTTTTTGCAGGTGAGACGTCAAACTTTAGCTTGTCGGCGAGATTCGTATTCCTCAATCAAATTAACAGTCGAGCCTCCAGGAGCAGCATCAAAAGCCTTCTGAAGCGCTTTGACCACCAACTCTCCAGTAACCTTTCCATCACGCACTCTTATCATTTCAGATTTCATAAGAAAAGTGCCAAAGAGCCAATCCAGTCGCCCGATAAGTTCACTTATTACCTCTAGATTTGGCGTCGGATTTGCAAGCTCATTGACGGCAATTCCGGTCAAGCCGCTAAGTTCAATCAGTTGAACTTCTGTGTAGAAGTCGCTTGGAAAGCGGTCACTCTTTGAGCTATTACAGGAACCGCATAAGGCAGTAGCGGTTTCGTCGAGAGGCCACAACAATGCCAACGGCCTAGTGTGATCTAGAGCCATCGATTTCACAGTTGGAAGCTCTATCTTGCAATTGAAGCACTTACACCCAAATTTCTTCCAGACGTAATCTGATAGCTCAACGCCTGTTTTGTGCTTAAAAGCCATCTGACGGCTCATTTGATAGAGTTCAGTAACCAATAGCTCAAAGTGTCTACGGCGCGCCCCGTCCTCCTTCATCTGAGCACCGGTTCTATTTTTATTATGCGCAGCATTCACACAATACTTTTTGCAGAAACGGCACTCGAGCTGGTAGCCGTATTCCAACTGTAGAATTTCTTGTGTATCTGCATTTCTGAGCTTCCCAAATCCCGTATGCACACACGGCCTACGTGCAACGCAGTGATTTGAAAAACTGAGTTGAACCCTCTCGTCATCAATATTTATTGGTAAGAAACGGGCGCAGCGATTACATGTCTTCAATCTGATGTACGCGCCAGCATCGTCCAAATTTAGTGATACTGCAGAACCAAGCAGTGCAACTTCTGTTTCGCCAGTTGCAGTCCAAAAGTGTGCCTCAGGCGATAGTAGGTGTAAATTGGTCAAG
This sequence comes from Akkermansia muciniphila, assembly GCA_943331105.2. Lineage (GTDB taxonomy): Bacteria > Pseudomonadota > Gammaproteobacteria > Burkholderiales > Burkholderiaceae_C > Limnohabitans_A. Next base: position 3,503 of record CALQKH020000020.1, on the reverse strand, counting down.
TAACCTGGCGCGGTGCAAACTTCGAATTTTCCTGCAGTGTGACAACCGGGCTGCTCCACTTGACCACAAGCCAAGTTCCAAAGAGAAATATTTGTGTCTTTGATAGCATTCATGGTGACTTTGACAGTCACTGCTGATCCATTGCCTTGCCACATACTCCCAAATTTTGACCAATTCGGTGATGCCGGTTCTGATAATGTATGTTTAGGATAGGGGGAGTCAATGTTAATGGCCAGACCTTTGTCTGCGCAGTACCAGCCACCAAATGCTATCCATGTATCTTTGATCTGCGCAGGGATAGTAAAAACAATTTCCAGTGATTCTCCCGTCTTTAGACTCAGGCTTTTGGATCGCTCCTCTTTCCACTCTCCGCCAGTTGAATCTGGGTGAGAAGAAAATCCTGACTCTCTCGTCATAGGTCGACGAACACCAGAGTAAGCTGTTTTCCCTGGAAGTTTTGCCATATATTGTGTTAACCCGCAAAGACGCACAGCGAGAAGTCGCGCGCGATTAAAATACAATCATTCTACGGGTCGCAAGATCCAGAGGCAATGAGCCAGTCACTGAAAATCTACCAGCAGGGCTTCAGCGGTTCTTCTCAAGACAAGCCCTGGCAAGACGCGTCCACCACCGTAGATCCATCGGCGAAGTTCTTTCGCGACACCCGGCCAATCCCGCTGATTGACTCGCCGTCGAAGCGTCGACGCCTGCAACCGACCGGCCCCGAGGTTGAATGTGAAATCCACAATGGCCGCAAGCCGCGTTTCCGGCTCGGTGGCAAGCACCGGACAGTAGCGCAGCGTGGCCTTCAGTGCTTCGGCCATGTCAGTAGAAAGATAAGCCTCGCCATCTTCCATGGTGATCGGCAGATGCTTGGCATCGCAAAGATGGCCGTAACCGATCGTCCAAAACCCTGCTGGACAGACATACGGATAAGCGCGGTCAGGGTCTGACTTGGGCACCAGGCAAAACCCCTCGAACCGCTTGGCCAAATCGATCGCCGCCTGCGGCACTTCGATCATGGCCGGACCTTGTCAAACACGCGGCCCAAAAACCAGAAGTTCAGCACCCCGGCCCAAAGAGCCTGGTCAGCTTCAGTCCATGCGTGCAAAACTGCTGTTCCCCAGTCAGCACCAGCAGACAAGGCCGCCGCAAATGCCGCCGTCTTTGCCCCACAGTACAACGCCATGAACCAGTAAGTGATCACCGGGCGCACCGTGCTCGAGAGCGCATCTGCCCATGCCACCCCAGTTTTTTCGCCCTGGGTGCGCACGGCGTCGCGCAGGGTTTCGATTGCGCCGGTGTTCCATGCTCCGTCGGCAGCCGCGCCGATCTCGGACATGCGCTGGGCACCGCGCAGTTTCTCAAACTCCAACGCCTTGTCCTGCATAGCCAATTCATGGCCACGCTCGCCTTGGCGGTCGAACCATTTCAGGACCTCGGGAGCCAAGCGAAACGCGCCGCCCAGCAAGCCACCCAACAGTGTCTCGATCATTGGGGTCCTCCCATCAGCCGTAACTTGATGGCGATGCCGACCAGCAGTGCAGCCAACACGCCGGTGGTCAGCACCTTGACCGTGGTTTGCCAGGCCGTTCGGCGCGCTTCCCGCCACGCATCGATGAGACCCCGCAGGTCGCGAATGTCGGCGGCGGCGTGGCCGTTTTCAAGGCCAAGGCAGGCCAATGCGCGCTCGGCCCCTCGCTCGGCGGCGCGGGTGAGCAACTCATCAAGGTCCTCAGGGCGCAGGTTCAGGATGTCAGCGCTGTGGTTGCTGGTGGATTCTTCTGTCATGGGCATCTCCAAAAAGAAAAAGCCCGCACTGGCGTGAACCAGGCGGGCGATTGATGAAACGATTTATTGGTTGGCTTAGGCTGCTTGCTGCGCTGCAATGATCGGAATCACGCGCCTTACTGGCGGCGACTCCACGGTGCTTTTGGCCAGGCCAAAGATGTCCTTGCGCTCCGGAGGCAGATCGCCGTCGATAAAGACCGGCATGCACCCCGTGAGGAACTCAATGGCCGCTGCAAAGAACACCAAGTTGTCCGAATAGGCGGCGTCGCACCCAGCTTCCCAAAGCGGACCTTCCAGAAACATGCACGAACCCTTGCACATTTGCAGGACTGGACAAGACGAGCAGCCTTGGCGCTGGCTCCAGTGCGTGGCGCTTTTCATGCGCACGGCGGACAGATCTGAAAGCTGGCCGATCAGATGACTCTGGCCATTCGGAGCCGTGGCAGCGGCGCTCACGTTTTGGCAGGTGACGACATTGCCTTTGAGATCCACAGCCAGGTTGTGGCTGCGGTCCATGCCGCACTTTTGCCCAAGCGCAGAGGCTGGGCGCTGGTAGCGAATGGAATCGATGAAGTCTTGAATCTTCTGGTTGGTGAGGTCAAAGCGACTGGCAAGGCCAGTGCGGACTTCACCAAACCCTTGCCTGCGAAACTGTGCGTGCTCAGCGGTGGTCTTGAAGGTGGCGGCCAGGCCACCTTCATCGTAGGGGTCGATGAATGCGCCTTCACCAATCTGAACATCGGCCCCGAAGCGTTCTTGCAGCCAAAGCTGCACCGCTGCCCTGCTCGGGTTTTGATTGCTGATCATCGCGTTGATGCTGATGCGCCCCTGCGGATGGAGGCGCGCGTACAGATCCATGATGGCGGCACGCTGCTGCGGGTCGTCTAGCGGGTCTGCCCCGCGTGCGTGGTAGCCAGGCCCATCGTGGGATAGCCCGACGACGAAGCCCATGCGGTCCAGCCACTCGTTGGTCTCAAGACTGAGCAATGAGCCATTGGTGATGATCAGGAACTCAGCATCCGGGTAGAGCACTCGCAGGCGCTCAGCCAAGGGCTTTAAGGTCTTGATGTAGACCAGTGGTTCACCGCCCCAAAATTCAATCCGTTCGGGAGCCTGACTTAGGCTGGTGGTCAACTGCTGCAGAAAATTCTCTACATCCTCGGGGTTGGTGCTTTCAGCATGGGGCACAAAGCGCTGGCTGCAGTAGTTGCACTCGTAGTTGCAGGACAAGCCGAGGCTGATTTTGAGGGTCTTGATCAGGCCTTTACGCCCAGGCTGACTTACGCTGACGACCGTCGCGTTCTGGAAGGTCTTTGGCTTGACCTCCAATACCGGGGAGAAATCTCCCCAAGTCAGGTTGCTGGTCTGGTTGTCGTAAAGCAGTTCGCGCTCTGTGTTATCCGGCGCGATAAGTTTGATCTGAAACTGTGCCATCAGAGCACCTCCATCTCGAGATGAATCTCGACGCTGGGACGTTCTCCTAGATAGACGTGCCCGAAATGCAGCAAGTGGCTCGGAAACACCAGAAGCAAATCCGGCTGCGGATCGACCATGGTCACGCGATCTTCACCAGGCAGCGCCTTGCTGCCAAAGGGTCCGATCGGACTTTGCAAAACAAGTGCGCCATCATGCTCGCCGCGCTCATGGTCAGGGTGGGCATCCCCATCGATCCAGTAAATGGCAGAAAGGTGTGCCGACTCCACATGAGGAGG
>CALQKH020000019.1 GCA_943331105.2 Akkermansia muciniphila | reverse complement strand
TCCAGAATTCCTGGCTGGACAAGTTCGCTTCTTTGCTCTCAGTGCTGGGCGTCAGCGTCCCGCACTACTGGCTGGGCATGGTCTTGGTGATTGTGTTTTCTTCGATCCTGATGTGGCTGCCGCCGGGTGGCGCTGGGCCGGGTGGTTCCAGCCAGTGGGTCTGGGATTGGGAGCACGTCAAGCACATGCTCTTGCCCGCGATCACCATGAGCGTGATCCCGATGGGCATCATTGCGCGCACGGTGCGGGCCTTGGTGGCCGATATCTTGGCGCAAGAGTTCATTGTCGGTTTGCGCGCCAAGGGCTTGACCAATTTGGGTATTTTTTGGCATGTGGTCAAAAACGCCGCCCCCACGGCGCTGGCGGTGATGGGCTTGCAGTTGGGTTATCTGCTCGGGGGCTCGATCCTGATTGAGACGGTTTTTTCTTGGCCTGGCACGGGCTTCTTGTTGAACTCGGCCATCTTCCAGCGCGACTTGCCTTTACTGCAAGGCACGATCTTGGTGCTGGCCATGTTTTTTGTGGTGCTCAACCTCATCGTGGATGTGATCCAGACCTTGCTGGACCCTCGCATTGCACGCGCTTGATCACGACCCCAAGGAATTGACATGACTTTATTGAATGCGGCTGCCAGCCCCGTGCTACCGCTGGTGTACGAGCGCTCTGCCGGTTATTGGGAAACCGTGTGGCGTCGTTTTTTACGTGACAAGGTGGCTGTGGGTGCCGCTTTGGTGGTGCTGTTGTTGATGGTGCTGGCTGTTTTAGGGCCTTGGCTGGCGCCCATGGATCCCTACCAGTCCGCCATGCTCAAACGCCTCAAGCCGATTGGCTTTGAAGGCCACCCCTTGGGCACCGACGAGTTGGGCCGCGACATGCTCAGCCGCTTGATGGTGGGGGCCAGGTTGTCTTTGTTCATGGGCATCACCCCCGTCATTTGTGCCTTTGTCATCGGCTCGCTGATCGGTATCACCGCCGGTTACATGGGTGGCTGGGTCAACAGCGTGATGATGCGCACCATCGATGTTTTTTACGCTTTCCCATCGGTCTTGTTGGCCATCGCTTTGTCAGGCGCTTTAGGGGCGGGTATCACCAACTCCCTCATCTCCTTGACGATTGTGTTCATCCCGCCTTTGGCCCGTGTGGCTGAAAGCGTGACGACCCAGATTCGTGGGCGTGATTTTGTCGAGGCAGCCAGGGCTTCTGGCGCATCCGCTTTCACCATCGTGCGCGTGCATGTGCTGGGCAATGTGCTGGGGCCGATTTTTGTGTACGCCACGAGTTTGATTGCGGTGTCCATGATCTTGGCCTCGGGTCTGAGCTTTTTGGGTCTGGGGGTCAAACCACCTGAGCCGGAGTGGGGTCTGATGCTCAACACCTTGCGCACCGCCATTTACACGCAACCCTGGATTGCAGCTTTGCCTGGGGCGATGATTTTCATGACATCGATTGCTTTCAACCTTCTGGCCGACGGCTTGCGCTCGGCCATGGAAATCAAACAGTGAGGTCCGAATGACAATGGCCAATGATGAGGCGAACGGATCGAGTCAGCCGATGCTCTCGGTGCGTGGTTTGGTCAAGCACTTTCCACTCAAGAAAGACTTGTTGGGCCGCAGCGCCGGCGTGGTGCGCGCCGTCGATGGGGTGAGCTTTGATGTGTTCAAGGGGGAGACCTTGGGCGTGGTGGGCGAGTCCGGTTGCGGCAAGTCGACCACGGCGCGTTTGCTCATGCAGTTGATCACGCCCGACCAAGGCGAGCTGGTGTTCGATGGCCAGACCGTAGGCAGCCAGTCCCTGCCCTTGAAGGACTATCGCCGTCAGGCCCAGATGGTGTTTCAAGACAGCTACGCATCCTTGAATCCACGCCTGACCATGGAAGACTCGATCGCATTTGCCCCCATGGTGCACGGATTACCCGAGCGCGAGGCGATAGAGCGGGCGCGTGACTTGCTCGAACGGGTGGGGCTGGCGCCGCAACGCTTTGCCGAGCGCTACCCCCATGAGTTGTCAGGCGGGCAAAGGCAGCGTGTCAACATTGCCCGCGCCTTGGCTTTGCAGTCGCGTTTGATCATCCTGGACGAGGCGGTTTCTGCCCTGGACAAGTCGGTGGAAGCGCAGGTTCTGAACCTCTTGCTCGACTTGAAAGAGGCGTTCGGCCTGACCTACATTTTCATCAGCCACGACCTGAATGTGGTGCGCTACATGAGCGACCGGGTCATGGTGATGTACCTGGGGCAAGTGGTGGAAGTGGGCGACAGTGAAACCCTGTTCAAGCATGCTGCGCACCCCTACACGCAAGCCTTGCTCTCGTCGATACCGACTCTGGACCCTGACAGGCGCACCGAAACCCCGCCTTTGGCAGGTGACCCGCCCAACCCGATCAACCCGCCCAGTGGCTGTCGTTTTCACACCCGCTGTGTGCATGCCCAAGCCATTTGCAGCGAAAAGATGCCGGTTTTGGCCCAAGCCCAACATGGCCAACAGGTAGCCTGCTGGATGCATGTGGCCGGCGCTGCGCACACCGGGGCACCCGCATTGCAAAGCGCGGTCACACCTTTGGAGGTCGCGGTATGAAACCCGATACGCCAACCCCCCCATATGTGGATATCCGCCAGCTGCATGTCACCTTCACCGGCGGCAAAAAACCCGTTCAGGCGGTCTCGGGCGTGGACTTGCGCGTGCAACGCGGCGAAGTGGTCGCCCTGATTGGCGAGTCAGGTTCTGGCAAGAGCGTCACCTTGCGCACCGTGCTGCGTTTGCATGCCGAAAAGAAAACCCAAATTTCAGGGCAAATCCGGGTGGGCGATCAGGATGTGCTCGCACTGTCGCAGGACCAGCTCAGCCGCTTCCGTGGGCGTGTGGCGTCCATGATTTTTCAAGAGCCCTTGTTGGCGCTGGACCCGGTTTACAGCGTGGGCCAGCAAATCATCGAAACCATTCGCCGTCACGAAAATGTGAGCGAGGAAACGGCCAGGCAGCGGGCCTTGGCCTTGTTCGAGCGGGTGCGCATTCCCAGCCCTGAGCGTCGTTTGCAGGCGTATCCGCATGAGATGTCAGGCGGCATGCGCCAGCGCGCCATGATTGCCCTGGCCCTGGCTTGCCAGCCCCAGTTGCTACTGGCCGATGAACCCACCACCGCATTGGACGCGACCGTCCAAATCCAGATCTTGCTGCTCTTGCGTGAGTTGCAAAAAGAAATGGGCTTGTCGGTGATTTTTGTCACCCACGACATTGGCGCCGCCGTAGAGGTGGCCGATCGGATTGCCGTGATGTATGCCGGTCGCATTGTGGAGGAGGGGCCTGCCCGAACCCTGATGCGCGAGCCTCGGCACCCCTACACCCGTGCTTTGCTGCAAAGCCGTGCCGACGGCGCTTTGGCCAAAGGCCAGCGCCTGGAAACGATTGCCGGCTCACCGCCTGATTTGACGAACCTGCCAGAGGGCTGCGCCTTTGCCAGCCGTTGCAAGATGGCTGTGCCTGAATGCTCGGCCACACGCCCGGACGTGACCTGGCTGGCCGATGGCCACAGTGTTCGTTGCTTGCTGGCCCAGCCTCAGCCCGTGGCCTGATCCATGGGGCCTGATTATTTTTTCAAAGTGAGTTGAACATGAGCCGACACACCGACGTTCTGTGGGACCCAGCCCACGCCTTCATGCCATACCCCTCCAGCCTTGTGGGCCACGCTGCCACGGGTCCTTTGTCGGGTCTGAGCTTTGCGGCCAAAGACATCTACCACGTCAAGGGCTACCCCACCAGTGGCGGTCAACCCATGCTCATGGCCTTGTGGGGCGTTCAAGACCGAACGGCTCCGGTGGTGCAAAGCCTGCTCGACGCCGGTGCCCGTTTTGTCGGCAAAACCGTCACCGACGAATTGGCGTTTTCCATGAACGGTCAAAACGCCCATTACGGCGCGCCGATCAACGGCGCGGTGGCCGAGCGCATCAGCGGCGGGTCCTCTTCGGGCTCGGCGTCTGCCGTGTCCAACCGCTTGTGTGATTTTGCTTTGGGTTCGGACACCGGCGGCTCGGTGCGCGCCCCCGCCAACCATTGTGGTTTGGTGGGCATGCGGCCCAGCCATGGCCGCATCAGTTTGCAAGACACCATGGCCTTGTCGCCCAGCCTGGACACTTGTGGCTGGTTTGCCCGCGATGTGCCCACCTTTGCCCGAGTGGCGGATGTCTTGTTGGGTCAGGATGCGCAGCCCTTGCCCGATCAGATCCGCGTGTTGGCCCCGACTGATATGTGGGCACTGGCCACGCCAGGGGCCCTCAAAGCCCTCAAACCAGTGCGGCAAAAAGTGGAGCAATGCTTGGGCAAGGCCAAACCGGTTCGCATCATGCAGGGTGACATGGACACCATGTACTGGCATTTCCGCGCCATTCAGGGACGTGAGGCCTGGGATGTGCATGGCGGCTTTCTTCAGCGTTTCCAGCCGGTGTTGGGCGCTGCGGTGGCCCAGCGCTTTGACTGGTCTTCCAAAGTCACGGACGAGCAAGTGGCCAAGGCGCGGGCTTTCCGCGAAGACTGGCGCACGCACATGCAGCAGATTTTGGGGACGGATGGCGTGCTCTTGATGCCCACCATGCCCGATGTGGCCCCTTGGATCCGTCAGACCGATGCCGAGCTGGAGGACTACCGCAACCGGGCCACCAGCTTGTTGTGTGTGTCGGGCATGGCGGGCTTGCCGCAAGTGAGCTTGCCATTGGCCAGCCATCAGGGCGCACCCTTGGGTATTTCTTTGGTGGGACCGGAAGGCTCAGACCGCAGTCTGGTCAAACTGGCCGAACACATCCACCACGCCTGGTCCTGAAACCCGCAGGGTCATCCCGTGGAAACGGCATCAAAGGGGACTCAGGCGCAGACTCAAAGGCAGTGAATGAATCTCGCAATCTTCGGTCGGGCCTTGGCGCTCCAGCACCAAAAAGGCACCCTTGTCCAAGGCCATCAGAGGGTGATGCCAAGTGCCTTTGTGCAGCGTGAAGCCTTGCTGACCCGTGACCTCAAAGCACTTGAGCGTGCGCAGGTCGGGCTGGTCTTGGCCCAAGGCCACCAGCAAACGACAGCGCGCACCTGTCAATGGCACAAAGGTCTGGCTGCCGCGTTGGTGCCGCTCCAGCATGTGGCAAGGGCCCTCGGGGTTTTGCGCCAGCGCGTGGAAAACCGCCAACACCGCCTGTCCATCATCGCCCATCAAGTCCAGCCCGCCGGGCAAATTGAGTCGGCCGCTGGTGCCTTGGTTGATGGTTTGATGGGTCGGTGCAAACAAATTCAACACCTCGCCATAGGGCGAAAAAGATTGTGCAGTCAGGGGCTGACAACTCAGGATGCCAAGGGATTGTTCAGTGTTCATGAAATGACTCGTTTACCAAGTAGTCATCATGACAGATGATCGTCGAATGGGCGTTCCGCTGCCTCGCAAAACCAAGCCTGACAAGCCCATTCAGACCTTGACAGGGTTGGCCGTCATCCCTGAGGACTCAAGTGTTCCCGAAGCGCGTGCAGGGGTGCCCAGCACAGGTGCTGATCGGGTGTATGAGGCGATTTATCAGGCCGTTCTGGAGCGCCGACTGTCCCCTGGCGAGCGCTTGCGCGAGCAAGAGTTGGCTGAGCAGTTCAACGTGTCACGTACCTTGGTGCGTCAGGCCTTGCAGCGTCTGGCGCAAGAGCAGGTGATTGAATTGCTGCACAACCGAGGGGCCCGTGTCCCTATTCCCAGCCTGGAGGATGCGGGCAGTGTTTTTGATGCCCGTAGGGTGGTGGAGTGCGAAGTGGCCAGGCAACTGGCCGGGCGACTCAGCGCCGAGCAATTGCAGACCTTGCAAGATTTGGCCACCCATGAAACCGAGGCCGATCGGCAAGGCGAACATGCACTGGCGATTCGTCTTTCAGGTGAATTTCACCAAGCCATGGCGCAGATGCATGGCAACCCGGTCTTGTCACGTTGGCTCAATGGCTTGCTGCCGACCACCTCATTGCTCATGTCGCGTTTCAAACGCCAAGGGGGGCAAGTGTGTGTGGCCCACCGCCATGTCGACTTGATTGCGGCCCTGCAAAAGAATCCTGCAGCGGCTGGCGCTGAAATGCGCAAACACCTCAACGAGCTGGAGCAGTCCTTGACGGATCCAGCAGCCCCTCGCCGACAATTACGCGATGTCTTTCAAGCCTACCGGGACAACCCCGAATGAACCCCGCTGGAGATCACCCCATGAAGCTCAGACCCGACACCTTGCCCTCCCTGCGCATCGACGCGAACCGTTTGTGGCAATCGCTGATGACGTTGGCCCAAATCGGTGGCACCGAAAAAGGCGGTGTCTGTCGCTTGGCCCTGACCGATCTTGACCGCCAAGGCCGTGACCTGGTCACGGCCTGGGCACGCGAAGCAGGCATGACCGTCACGGTCGATCAAATCGGCAACGTCTTCATGCGCAGAGCCGGGCGGCAGCCTGACTTGCCCCCCATCATGACCGGCAGCCACATCGACACCCAGCCCACAGGGGGCAAGTTCGACGGGAACTACGGCGTGCTGGCCGGACTGGAGGTGGTGCGCTGCCTGAACGACCACGGCATCGAAACCGAGGCCCCCATCGAGGTGGCCTTTTGGACCAATGAAGAAGGCTCGCGCTTTGTGCCGGTGATGATGGGCTCGGGTGTTTTTGCGGGCGCGTTTTCGCTGGAGCACGCCTACAAAGCCCAAGACCAAGAGGGTAAAACCGTGCGGGAGGAGTTGCAGCGTATTGGTTATATCGGCGCCGAGGTGCCGGGCCAGCACCCCATTGGGGCGTACTTTGAGACCCACATCGAGCAAGGCCCGGTGCTGGAAGACGCTGGCGTGACCATTGGTGTGGTCAGCGGTTCCTTGGGCATCCGTTGGTTTGACTGCACCGTCACAGGCATGGAGGCCCACGCCGGCCCCACCCCCATGTCTCTGCGTCGGGATGCCCTGCAAGTGGCCACACACTTGATGCAAGCCGTGGTGAGCACGGCCCACCAGCATGCTCCGCACGCCCGGGGTACGGTGGGCATGGTGCATGTGCACCCGAACAGCCGCAATGTCATTCCCGGACGGGTCAAGTTCAGCATTGACTTGCGCAACAACACTGACGCGGGGGTTGACGCGATGGCCGATGAGATCAGATCGGTCGCCCAAAGCTTGCAAGCCAGCACGGGCTTGTCGGTTGAATTGACCTTGGTGTCCAGTTTTTCTGCAACAGCCTTTCATGAGGAATGCATTTCGGCCATTTCGGATGCCACCGTCAATCTGGGTTACAGCCACATGCCTGTGGTTTCAGGGGCTGGTCATGATGCGATTTATGCGGCGCGATTGGCGCCCAGCGGCATGATTTTTATCCCTTGCAAGGATGGCATCAGTCACAACGAAATTGAAGATGCCAAGCCTGAGCACATCGAAGCAGGTTGCAACGTGTTGCTGCATGCGATGTTGGCCAAGGCCAAAGTGGTTTGGCCAAGCTGAACTTAGCCCTCAGGCAATTTGATCGGCTGACCCGCTTCCAGCAAATCCATCATCTGCTTCATGACCTGTGGACCTGAGGCCGAGTAGGGGTCAAAGTCTGGGTGCTGCAACCTGACCATGGGGTCGTCCACAGACAAGTGGATCAGCGCCATGGACCATTGGCCAAAGCGCCTTTCGTTGATTTCTTCGTAATGCAGAATCTCCACGTCTTTGTGGCGTGCATCGGCAGCAATTCTGTGGAACAGCGCATTGACCCGACTGCGTTGGCCCTCAATGACCTGGAAGAAAAACCCCTGACCCTGACACAACACACCGGTGATGCCTTGGGCCTGGTTGTGCGCTTGGGCTTGCGACAGGATGCTGGTGGTCATGGTGGTGGTCTGCGGGCCTGCAGCGCGACTCACGTAGAGCAAGCGAACGTTGATGCCGTGGCTGGGGACCCTCATCAGGCGCTCCGTGTCGAGGGGCAAGTCATGGCGTTTGCATTCATGTGTTGCGGCCAAGGCGCTCTGCTTCGCGGCGCTCCAGCAGGTCGAGCATCCAGGCCACGCGCTGGGGCATGGCGCGGTTTGGAAAATAAGCCTTGTTGCCTTTCTGTTGAACGGCATCGCGGCAGCCTTGCACCAAGCCCACGATCGCCTCCAGTGGCTCTGGGGTGTGCGCGCTCACGCGGATCCAGTGCACCTGGGTCCAGGCGCTGGCCAACAGCATGAGCTTGCGTGTGGTGCTGACCACCGTGCGCTTGTTGACTGAATCCAAGCCATCGCGGCGCAGTTGGTGACCGATTTCGGCGTAGATCATGCTGGCAGCGCAAATGGCAGCGCGGCAATCTGGCGGCAAGGCCGCGATGCCGGAGTGGGCTTGCTTGTACAGGCGGTCGGCCTCTTCCAAAAGGCGTGCCACCACGCCAGCGATGGCCGGTGAAAAAACGGGCTCTGCCATCCATGCTTCAGGATTGACGCCTGCTTCGACCAGCCATCGACGCGGCAGGTACAGGCGGCCAATGCTGGCGTCATGTCCGACGTCGCGAGCGATGTTGGTGAGTTGCATGGCCACACCCAACTCGCAGGCGCGGGCCAGGGTGTCCATGCTCTGCGGGCCCATGATCCAGCTCATCATCGCACCCACGCTGCCGGCTACCCTTGCGCCATAGGCGTGCAGGTCTTCGATGCTGTCATAGGTCCGACCCGCAGCATCCCAGGCAAAACCTTCGATCAGGGCATCGAGCAAATGGCGTGGCAATTTGTATTGCTGCACCAGCAAGCTCAGTGCATGGTCTTCGACATGGTCGTGAGGCGTGCTGTTGTAGATGGCGTCCAAGCGCTCTTTCAACACGACCAAGGGCGTATCGCCCGGTGCGGCTTCGTCGACCAAATCATCGGCCACACGGCAAAACGCATAGAGCGCGATCGCAGCGGTGCGCACGCGCGGCGGCAGCAAACGGCTGGCCGCAAAAAATGTTTTGGAACCACCTTGCATCATGGCCACGCAGGCTTGAAGGTCGTGCGAATCGAAATCGAGCTCATGCAGCACCACGGGCGCCATGGGCTGATTGGCTGCATGGGTGGCCACGGCGCTCAAGTGAGTTGCGGTGCTGGCTACGGGTTCAGGCCTTGACATGGGGCACCACCGTTTCCAGAGCTTTGGCCGACATGAGAACGCCCGGTACACCTGCGCCTGGGTGCGTGCTGGCACCCACCACAAACAAGCCCGGCACGTCTTCACTGCGGTTGTGCGGGCGGAACCAGGCGCTTTGTAGCAGCAAAGGCTCCAGGCCAAAGCCCGCGCCTTTGTAGGACCACAAGTTGTCGTGGAAATCTTGCGGTGTGCTGACCTTGCTGGTCACGATGCAGTCGCGCAGACCTGGCAGCACGCTGGCCTCCAAACTCTCTGCAATCGCGGCGCGATAAGTCTCGGCAAAGGCGGGCCAGTCGGTTCCGCTGTCCAGGTGTGGCACGGGCGAGAGCACATAAAACGTGTCGCAACCTTCTGGCGCCAGTGACGGGTCGGTGGCCGTGGGGCGGTGCAAGTACAGGCTGAAGTCATCGGCCAGTTTGTGCTTTTGAAAGATGTCTTGCAGCAGGCCTTGGTAGCGTGGACCCAGCACCATCATGTGGTGCGGCACGTCTTTGTATTGCTTGGAGGTGCCGAAATACCAGACAAACAAGCCCATGGAGTATTTGCCGTTGGCAATCTTGCGGTCGGTCCACACGCGGCGGTGCTCAGGGGCCACCAGATTTTTGTAGGTCCAGGCGGTATCGCCGTTGCTCACCACGATGTCGGCGGGCACGAATTCGCCGCTTTGCAGTTCGACACCGCAAGCACGGCCATTTTCAATGCGGATTTGCGTCACAGGTGCGTTGCAGCGTAGCGGTACACCGCGCTCTTGCAGCAGGCTCACCAGGCCTTTGACGATGGCGCCCGTGCCGCCCATGGCCGAGTGCACACCCCAGGTGCGTTCCAGCGAGTTGATGAGCGCGTAGGCACAGGTCACGGCAAAGGGGTTGCCGCCAATCAGCAGCGGGTGAAAGCTCATCACGATGCGCAGCTTGTCGTTGCGGATGTGTTTGGCCACCAAGCTGTAGAGGCTGCGCCAAGCGCCCATGCGCAAGAAGTCGGGAATGGCCGCCATCAGGTCGCTGACTTTGTCAAAAGCCATATCGCCCATGCCTTCAAAACCGAGTGTTTTGCAGCGCTCGGCTTCTTCTAAAAATCTTTCGTAGCCGGGCAGGTCTGATGGTTCAAACCGGGCCACTTCGGCGCGCATGTGCTCGGCGTCGCCGTTGTAGTCAAACCAGGTGCCATCTGCAAAACGCACACGGTAAAAGGGGTCCATGGCCACCAGCTTCACGTCGTCTGCAAAATTCTTGCCACAAAGCGCCCAAAGTTCTTCGAGCAAAAAAGGCGCCGTGATGATGGTGGGGCCAGCATCGAAGGTGAAGCCATCCTGGTGGTGCACATAGGCGCGGCCACCGGGGGCATCGAGTTTTTCAAAAACCTTGACCTCGTAACCTTTGACGCTCAGGCGGATCGCCGCCGCCAGCCCGCCAAAGCCGCTGCCAATGATGACCGCCAGCGGGCGCTGACGCAGTGTCGCTGGGGTGCTCAGATCTGGACCTTTGGGCGCAGTTGGAATGCCGAAACCTTCGCTGCGGTAAGCATGGGTGAGCGTGGGCGTCTGGGTGTTCATGGGGGCCTTCAAGGGGGTGTGGTCAAAGCCGGTTTGCTGGTTTGGCCCATGGCCCAACCCCACAGCCGCTCCAGTGGCCAAGGGAAAATCATGATGACGTGTTCAACGATGGCCAACCCGAGCAGCGTGGCCAGCATGACCCAACCGGTGGTGATGGCCACAGCACCTTGTTGTGCCAGCCAGACCAGCCAAAACCAGGTGCCCATGGCCACGCTCATGGACAGAACAAACCAAAGCGACATGCCGTTGGTGGTGCGGAAATAACTGGCCAAATAGGCCAAGTGCTCAGGCAGGTATTGCGCGCCGTTTTGCGGCACGCCAAAGAACAGGTTCAGTTTGGCCGACAGGCGCATGCACCACAGCAGGGCAAAGGTGCAAATGGCCACATGGCTGGGCTGACTCTCTTGCATCCACCACAGCACGGCGAAATTGGCCAGCAAGGCCAGCTCGTGGTAGAGCATGACCTGCACCGATTGCACAAAGCGCAGCCAACCTGTGGCACCCGCGTCCAATGGCGTTTTGCGAGGGCCGGTGATCCAACCCGTCAAAAAGGCCAGCTCGTGCCAGCCCCACATGACAATCACGCTGCCAAAGGCGAGGTAGGCGTTGAACACGCTGACCTCTTGCATGCTGTGGGCCACGCCCCAAAAACTCAGAGCCAAAAGCACCGTCCAGCCGCCGAGGCTGAAACGGAAGCTGCGCGCAGGCAGCCGGTCGAGCCACAAAATCACGCCCGTGCCGAGCCACCAGCACAGTGCCGTGAAAACGCAGGCCCAAACGACTTCAGTCACCATGCCGGTTCCATGCGGACCTGGGGCGACAGGTCTTGTTCAATCACCGGCATGAAGTACAGACGGGCAAAGGTGGCGGCTGCCTTGACGGCGCAAACACCTTGCTGCAGCTTGCCCACCAGACCGCCACGGGCCTTGGCTTTTTCCATGGCTTGCGAAATGGCAAACAAGCGCTCGAGCCCCCGGCGGAAGTCGGGGTGGTCGGTGTCCAGCGCCAGTGGGAACACCTGCTTGGTGATTTCGGTGGTGATGCGAAACACCTGGTAATCGTATTCGCTTGAGTCGAGCCCCATGGCCTCGTGCAGCATGGGGCGGGTGTGGTCGCGCACGTACATGGTGGCGTAAACAGCCAACAAGAAAAAGCGGATCCACAGTTTGTTGCCGCCGCTGAGCAGCTTGGGGTTGGCGCGCATGATCAGGGCGAACGATTCGCCATGGCGGAATTCGTCGTTGCACCACAGCTCGAACCAGCGGAAGATCGGGTGAAAGCGTTTTTCGGGGTGCTTTTCGAGTTGGCGGAAGATGGTGATGTAGCGCGCGTAGCCAATCTTTTCGGACAAGTAGGTCGCGTAGTAAATGTATTTGGGCTTGAAGAAGGTGTATTTCTTGGTGCGCTTCAAGTTGCCCAGGTCGATGCCCAAATTGAAGTCGCGCAGCGACAGGTTGATGAAGCCCGCGTGGCGCGATTCGTCACGCGCCAGATAGGTCATCAGCTGCTTGATGTCGGGGTTGCTGACGTTTTTGCGGATCTCGTTGTAAAGCACGCAGCCGGAAAATTCCGATGTGAGTGAGCTGACCAAAAAGTCCATGAACTCCTGGCGCATTTCGGGCGAGAGGCTGGCCATGCCCGAGGCCACTTCGCCGGCAAAGGCTTCGTCGCGCTGGAAGTGGTCGTGGTTGTTGTCGCCTTCGTATTCGGCCATCATCCGGTCCCATTCGGCGCGCACCGGCTCGATGTTGATGCGGTCCATGGCCGCAAAGTCGGTGGTGTAAAAGCGCGGGCTGATCATGTCGTCGTGCACGGCCTTTTTGTTGGCATCTTCAGCGGTTTCGATGGTGTGGACGGCATTGGCGGTCATGGGTTTCTCCGGTACGGAATGATTCAATGTCAGGGGGTTTTGTAGCCAGCCAGTCGCAGGCTGGCAAATACGGCGGCGTTGCTGGGACCAAACGATTCGAGGTCAATGCGTTGTCCTGTACTGGGGTCTTGCAGAGTCATGCGGCCATCGGTGCGGCCGATCAATAAAAATGGGGCTTCTTTTCCCAGGTTTTCACGCTGACGCTCCCGTGCCAAGGCCCGAAGGGTGCTTCGCAAAAAGCCTTGCTCACCTGAGAACTGGGCCACCTGTTGGCCCGTGCTGACGTCGAGCACGGCGATGTCGCCGTTGGGCAGATCACGAAATTGCAGGTCGCGTTGCCATTGCACGGCGGCATCGGGCATGCGCGGGTCCAGGCCCGACCAGCGGGCCAGGCCCACAGCCACGAGCATGGACAGCAGCATCACGCCGATCCAGGCCATGGGTCGGTTCAGGCTGTGAACCTGCCAGCCATGCTTGGGCAAGGTGTTCATGCCAACATGCCCTGGTTAGGTGCGCGCGCGGGTTCGCCGACAGGGGCATCACCCAAGTGCAAGCTTTGGCCTGCACGTTCCGCGCGCCACAGGGCCAACAGCTGCTCGCCGACTTGCGCGCTATGGGGGACGCAGCGCAGGGTGGGCTGGGGTTGCGTCACATACCAAGCCCGCTGGTGCGGCCAAAGGTGGGCCCAGCCGATGCGGTCTTCGGGGTGCAAGGCCAAGGCGATGTCGCCTGTACCCGCACCTTGGGTTTTGAGTGACGCACCTGCGATGCGTTTGAAGGGCAGGTTGAAAGTCAGCGTGAGCACGATGCCAATCCGCATGACCACGCGCTTGTTGGTCAGGGTGTAAAGCGTGCTGCGTGCAGAAAACCAAGCTGTGCCCAAAAGCAAGCCGAGTGCCACGGCGTACAGGCCAGCGGCCACCACCATGGGTTTCCAGTCGACTTGGCCTTCTGGAGCAGTCAGGTTGATGGCCTGTATGGCCAACATCAGCGCAAAGTACAACGCGACTTTGCGAACATGAAAGGCGTGAATGGCCAAGCGCTTCCAATCGGGTGCGCCCTGCCAGACCACGCGCTCGCCCGGCGGCAAAGCACTGGGCAGGCCGGGGGCGGCTTCCCACTCGTGTTCGTGGGTGGCTTTCATATGATGGGTTCCTGACGATCAGGGGTGGCGTACAAGGTGCCTGCGCCGTAATAGGCGGTGATTTTTTCTTCTTCGAGCAAGGTGATCTGCTCGTTCGATTTGGTTTGCGGCACGTTGGCAAACTGGTGCGCCAAAATCGCTTGCACATGCGAACCATCTTTTTTGATGCGCGCAAAGTTCATGGGCAGCAAGACGCGCTTGTCGGAGTTGACCAGTTGCACTTCAGCGTAGCGAAACACCATTTCCATGCGGTCTACCCACAGATCGACCACAGTGCCCGCAACGATTTTGTCGGCGCCCCAGACGGGCAGACCGCGAGGGTCCACGTCTCGCTTGGCCACGGAGTGGTCGGTGGCAATGCGCATGGGCACGATTTTGGGGTGGCCGTGTTCCATGTCGGGCACGTCGGCACGCATGGCCCAAGCACCAGGCCCCACGCCCGCCAGCAAGGGGTCACCCACGGGCTCCAGCGGTGCACCGTTCCAGCCATGCATGGGCTTGGCACTGTACTCGCCATCTGGGCGATTCAGGTCGGGCGACAGGTAGGTGTGGCCGTCCTCGGTTTTGTAGGTCACTGGTTCTGGCACGGGTGGCCAGCCTTGGATCTTGGGGCCGTTTTCACGGCCTGAATCCATGGGGTAGCCCTCGCGGTGGCTTTCGCGCACGAGGTAGTAAATCAGACCGGCAAAAAATGCCCAGAACATGTACAACACGATTTGAGCCACATCGATGTACTGTGTGATTGCGCCTGTTTCCATGGCTGTTCTCCTTCAAAAAATCGGTGCATCAGCCCGGCAGCTGCGCCAGGCCAAAGGGTTGGGGGGGACTGGCTTTTTGCGCCTCTGCGCGCGCGGCCAAACGACTGGCGCGCAGCATCGGGCCCAAGGCCACCAGCACGACAAACAACAAATACATTTCCAGGTGGTAGACGAAGCTGTAGGCGGTGATGGGGGTGACCAGCACCTCGCCCAAAGCGCCCGACATGGCCAGCACCGACACGCCGTCCCGCAAAGCCCCGCCCAGCGCCATGGCCGCGCCCGCGCTGGTGGCTTGCACAGCGCCCCAAGTGCCAATGACCAAGCCACCGAGTTTGCCCATGGGGCTGCCGTCTTGGGCTATCCCCATCGCGGTGACCAGCATGCCGACAGAAAACAAGCCGCCACTGAAGCCGATCAGGCCTACGCCGATGCGGAACAACCAGGCCGCTTCGAGCGGGCCTGAAAAAATCACCATCGCAAATGCGGGTAGGCCCAGCAGCACACCCAAGCTGGCCAGACGGCAAGCGTGCATGCCCCCCGACAGCCACCGGGCTGACAAGAGGAAAGCCAGCAAAGCGCCACCGGCACTCAAAGCCGTGAGGGCACTGGTCGCGCCCACGTCCAGTTTCAGGATCTCGGCCGCATAAGGCTCGAGCACGATGTCTTGCATGTTGAAGGCAAAGGTGCCCAAGGCCAGCGTCCACAAAAAGCGGCGCATCTGCGGCTGGGCCATGAGGTCACGCCAGCTGCTGGCAAAGCCACCGGCTTCACGGCGACCGCGTTTGGCACCTCGAGCCTCTTGTTTCCACAGCGAGGCCAGGTTCATCACCGCCACCATCACAGCGCAGCCTTGCACCAGTTGAATGAGTTTTTGCGGGCTGAAGTCAGCGAGCAGCCAGCCAAACACCGCGCTGCTGGCGATCATGCCCACCAGCAGCATGCTGTAAAGCAAGGCCACCACTCGAGGACGTTTGTCGTCGGTGGCCAGGTCGTGCGCCAAGGCCATGCCCGCGGTTTGCGTGACCTGGATGCCGGTGCCCACCAACACAAAAGCCAGGCACGCGCCCAGCTGACCCACCCAAAGATTGGCGGCTTCGGGTTCGGACAGCAGCAGCAAGGCAAAAGGCATGATGGACAGACCGCCAAACAACAGCAAGGTACCGGTCCACAAATAAGGAATGCGGCGCAGGCCCAGCGCCGAGGGGTGTGTGTCGCTGCGGTAGCCGATCAGGGTGCGCAAGGGCGCAAAGACCATGGGAATGGCGACAGCCAGTGCCACCCACCAAGCGGGCACTTGCAGCTCCACGATCATGACCCGGTTGAGCGTGCCCACCAGCAGCGCCGTGACCATGCCAATCACCACCTGGAACAACGACAGGCGCAAGAGGCGCGCCATGGGCAGCTCAGGCGAGGCCGCATCGGCAAACGGCATGAAGCGCGTGCCGTAGGCCGTAAACCAGCGGGGCATGGGGACGCGCAGTTTCATGAGCGTGTCCACTCCCAGGCTTGAGAGGTGTAAAAGCCACTGGCCACGCGCTGCATGCGCGCGCCTTGCCAGCCTTGCAAATCCAGGTGGTTTTGCATGCGTTGCAGCAAGTCGGCATGCGCAACGGGTGACAAAGATGGCGAACGGTCACTGCGCGGAAACAAGCGTCCCGCGCTGTGCATCAGGGCCAAGAGCGGTGTGCGCGGCGCAAAGGTGAAGGCCATGGAGCTGCGGGTGCGCTGGGCCAAACCGGCCAAAGCTTCGGCGATTTGGTCGCTGTCGTAGTGGATGAGCGAGTCCATGCAGACCACATGGTCAAAGTGGCCTAAGTCGGGGCTGAGCATGTCGCCTGACATGAATTCGACTGAGCCGGGCAGGGTGGGGTGCTCGGCAGCCATGCGTTCGGCAGCCAACTTGACCAAGGTGGGCGATAGGTCGATGGCCACAACGTGGGCACCGCGCAGGGCCGCTTGCAAGGCCAGCGCGCCGGTGCCACAACCGGCATCCAGCACGCGCAGGCCACGCAGGTCTTGCGGCAACCACGACAGCAGGGTCTCGCGCATGGTGTCGCGCCCGGCGCGCACGGTGGCGCGGATGCGGCCCACCGGCTCGTTCGAGGTCAATCGCGCCCAAGCATCGGCCGCGGTGCGGTCAAAGTAGTGCTCGATCTGGCTGCGGCGTTGTTCGTAGGCGGTGGTGTTCATCGGGTGCTTTCCGTGTGGGATTCAGTCGAAACCCAGCAGATCAAAAATGTCGCGGTCTTTCATGGGGATGGAGGGCAGTGCATCGGCCCCCAGCCACAGCGCGGCAGCCAGACGCAAGTACTCGTCCTGTACGGCTTTGACAGCGGGTGTGGGTTCCAGCTCGAACAGGGTGCACTTTTGCAGACGGCTCTTGCGGATCTCGTCCAGCATGGGAAAGTGCGCCATGGTTTTGAGGCCGGTGACCGCGTTGTATTTGTCAATCTGGTCGGTCGCGTCGCTGCGGTTCGCGATCACGCCGCCCAGGCGTACGTTGTAGTTCTTGGCCTTGGCACCAATCGCTTGGACGATGCGGTTCATCGCAAAGATGGAGTCGAAGTCGTTGGCAGTGACGATGAGCGCACGGTCGGCGTGTTGCAGCGGGGCGGCAAAACCGCCACACACCACGTCGCCCAGCACGTCAAAAATCACCACGTCGGTGTCTTCGAGCAAATGGTGTTCTTTCAGTAATTTGACGGTCTGGCCGACCACGTAGCCGCCGCAGCCAGTGCCTGCGGGCGGGCCACCGGCTTCCACGCACATCACGCCGTTGTAGCCTTTGAAGACGAAGTCATCGAGGCGAAGTTCCTCCGCATGGAAGTCCACCGTTTCGAGCGCGTCGATCACGGTGGGCATGAGTTTTTTGGTCAAGGTGAAGGTCGAGTCGTGTTTGGGGTCGCAGCCGATTTGCAGTACGCGCTTGCCCAGTTTGCTGAAGGCGACCGACAGGTTGGAAGACGTGGTGCTCTTGCCAATGCCGCCTTTGCCGTAGACCGCAAACACTTTGGCGGTGCCGATCTTGACGGTGGGGTCCATCTGGAACTGCACGCTGCCTTCGCCATCTGCGCCGCGTACCCTCTGGATGCTGTTCACGGGGATGCTGGTGGTTTCGATCATGCTGGGAGTCCTTCCTGTATGCCTTCAAGGCGGTCTTCAAGTTCTTCGCCGGCACGCAGCAAAGCTGACATGGTCTCGGCGTCGGGTTGCCAGTACTGGCGGCGGGTGGCCTCCAGCAGGCGGTTGGCCACTTTGGCCGATGCGGTGGGATTGAGTTGGGCCATGCGTTCGCGCATAGCAGGGTCCAACACAAAGGTCTGGGCCAGCTGCTGGTAGACCCAGGGCTGCACTTGGCCTGTGGTGGCCGACCAGCCCATGGTGTTGGTCAGGTGCGCCTCAATCTGGCGCACGCCTTCGTAGCCGTGTTGCAGCATGCTTTCGTGCCATTTGGGATTGAGCATGCGGCTGCGGGTTTCCAGCGCCACTTGTTCGGTCAGGCTGCGCACCACACCATCGCCTTGTGTTTGGTCGCCGATGAACACTGGCGGGGCTTCGGCGGCGTTGCCGTCGCGCTGGTGTTTGGCCTGCAGCACGGCGCGGCTGATGCCGCCCAAGGTGTCGAAGTAAGTGTCGATGCTGGTCACGCCCAGCTCCACCGAATCCAGGTTTTGGTAGGTGAGTGACACACTGGCCAGCGCGCTTTGGAGCACGGCAGTGTTGCGCACCGGGCGACCTTCACGGCCGTAGGCAAAGCCCTTGCGCTGGGTGAAGGCGTCTCCGAGTTCGTTTTCGTTTTCCCAGCAACTGCTGTCAATCAGTTGGTTCACGTTGGCGCCATAAGCGCCTTCGGTGTTGCCAAAAACGCGCAGTGCAGCGGTTTCCAGGGTGCTGCCTTCGTGCTCGGCCAGGTAGGCCAGCGCATGTTGGCGCACAAAGTTTTGTTCCACCGGTTCGTCAGCACTGGCGGCCAAAAACGCGGCTTCGGCCAGCAAGCGAATTTGCATGGGCAACAGGTCGCGGAAGATGCCGGACAAGGTGATGACCACGTCGATGCGTGGGCGGCCCAATTCTGCCAAGGGGATCAGTTGAGCGCCAGCCAAGCGGCCGTAGCTGTCAAATCGGGGTGCTGCGCCCATCAAGGCCAAGGCCTGTGCCATCGGGCTACCTTCGGTCTTGAGGTTGTCGGTGCCCCACAGCACCATGGCCACGGTCTCGGGCATGGTCTGGTGGTCTTGCTGGTAGCGAGCCAAAAGTTTCTCCGCTTGACGCTGGCCATCGCGTACCGCAAAGGCGGACGGCATACGGAAGGGGTCTAGGCCATGCAGGTTGCGCCCGGTGGGCAGCACATTGGCGTTGCGGATCAGGTCGCCACCGGGGGCGGGCTGCAAATAGCGGCCGTCCAGGGCGCGCATCAGGCCTTGCATTTCGTGGTCTTCGCCCAGCAGGCGGTTGCTGCGCACCAGCTGGCGCAAGGTCTCGGCCTGGGCTTTGTCGCCAGCCATCAGGTCGGCGCTGAATTGTGCGTTCAGTTCCGCTTCACTGGCTCCGTCGACCAAGGCGTCCATCAAAGTGGTGTTTTGGGCTGCCTTCAATCCCATGGCATCGGCCATGACCCGGAGCGTACCCAGGCGCTGCTCTCGGGTCGGCGCTTGACCCATGACATGCAGACCTTCGGGGATGAGCGCGTATTCGAGTTCAAGCAACTGGTTTTGCAGCGGCTCGATCCAGCTCGCATGGTCAGTGCCTGCAGCCGTGTTCAATAGCGGCGGCACGGCCAGGTCAATGCCTCGCGCCTGTTCGTGAATCAGCTCGGTCATGCTCTCGCGGTCTTGGGTTTGGTCGGGCCCCATTTGCTGCCAGCGCTCGATGGATTGCTGCAAGCTGACCAGTT
This sequence comes from Akkermansia muciniphila, assembly GCA_943331105.2. Lineage (GTDB taxonomy): Bacteria > Pseudomonadota > Gammaproteobacteria > Burkholderiales > Burkholderiaceae_C > Limnohabitans_A. Next base: position 27,585 of record CALQKH020000019.1, on the reverse strand, counting down.
CTTTGTACAGGCCCGAATGCGTGAGCGAGGGCGTGAGGTAACTCACCAGCGTGGCCGCGCCACGGCGCTTGGCGAGGGCCCCTTCGGACGGGTTGTTGGCGGCGTAGAGGTAAACATTGGGCAGCGCGCCGATCAGGCGGTCGGGCCAACACTGGGCCGACAGGCCGGTTTGTTTGCCAGGCATGAACTCGAGCGCGCCGTGCGTGCCAAAGTGCAGCACCGCGTCGGCAGCGTAGTCCTCACGCAGGTAGCGGTAGAACGCGCTGAAGGCATGGGTGGGGGCGCAGCCGGTCTCAAACAGCAGGCGCATCGGGTCACCCTCGTAGCCAAAGCCCGGTTGCACCGTGACCACCACCTGGCCAAAGTCTGCACCCAGCACAAAGATCGACTGGCCATTGGTCAGGTGCTTGCCGGGGGCGGGGCCCCACTGCACTTCGATCTCGTTCAACCAGCGCTCGTTTTTCACATGGTGGCCGGTGTCGATGGCGTGCAGCACATTGGCTTGCGTGCCGTATTGGCTGGCGTTGCCGTGCAGCAGGCGGTTGCGCAGGTCGTCCACGCTGTCCGGCAATGTGACTTGGTAGCCTTCAAGCGACAAGCGCTGCAAGGTATTGAACAGCGACTGGAACACCGACAGGTAAGCAGCAGTGCCCACGCTGCCCGCGTTGGGTGGAAAGTTGAACAGCACGATGGCCAGCTTGCGGTCGGCGCGCGGTTTGTCGCGCAGGCGCACCAGGCGTTCCACGCGGGCGGTGAGCATTTCGGTGCGCTCGCTGCAGGTGAACATGTCCTGGCTGCGCGGGCCGCTGGGAAAGGTGCAGCGCTTGTCGCAGCCGTGGCAGGTTTGACCGGCGGGGCCGGGGCGGCCGCCATACACCATGGGCAAGATCGAGCCATCGAGTTCGGGAATGGCCACCATGATGGTGTTTTCCACGGGCAGCAGGCCACGGGTCGAGTCGCCCCATTGCTCGATGGATTGGAATTCGAGCGGGTGTGCGGCGATGTAGGGCACATCGAGTTCGCTGAGCGCCACTTCGGCGGCGCTGGCGTCGTTGTAGGCCGGGCCACCGACCAGCGAAAAGCCAGTGAGCGACACCAAGGATTGGATAGGCGTTCCCGTGCCTGGCTTGAAGAAGCGGTCCATGGCCGGGCGGGCATCGAGGCCGCTGGCAAAGGCTGGAATCACGCGCAGGCCGCGCGCTTGCAGCGAGGCGATGACCGCGTCGTAATGCGCGGTGTTGCCGGCCAGCAAATACGAGCGCAGCAGCAACAGACCCACGGCGGGTTGGTCTTTGCGGCCGTGGCCGGGCAGATCGCTCAGCTGTTCGCTGATGCGGCTTTTCATCTGCGGGTGGTACAGGCCCACCTCGGGGTATTCAATCGGGTCTTCTGGCTGTGCCAGGGCGCGCAGCGGCTCGCGGGGGCCTTGGGCGTAGCGGTGCACCAGGGTTTTGACCAAGTGCTCGATGTTGTGCTCCGAACCGGCCAGCCAGTAGCGCATGGTCAAGAAGAAAAGGCGCAGGTCTTGCGCGGTGCCGGGGATGAAGCGCAGCAGCTTGGGCAGGCGGCGCAGCATGGCCATTTGCTTGGCCCCGGCGCTCGATGGCGCGCCGGTGTCAGAGCCAGTGTCTTTGTTCTTGGCACTGGGGCGCAGCTTTTTGAGCAAGGCCATCAGGCCACTCGATTCGCGACCCATGACCAGCTTGCCCATTCGGGTGAGTTGGGTCACTTGCGGGGCGGACATGATGCAGACCATGGCGTCGCAATGTTCGCGGCGCGCTTGCAGGGCGTCGAGCACCGGCAGGAAATGGTCTTCCATGAAGAGCATGGTGACGATGACCAGATCGGCTTGTGCCACGGCAGTCAGGCACGCGGCCAAGGCAGTGTCGCTGTCTCGCCAAGCCGAGGCGCTGTGCGTTTGCAGGTGCAGGCCCGGCACATCGCGCGCCAGACGCTCGGCCGCGCTCTCGGCCGCGCTGGCCAGGTGGCTGTCCATGGTCAACAGCACCACGCTCATGCGCGGTGTTGTTGAGGAAGCCTGTTTACCGGCTGTAATGGGCTTTGGCATCGTAGAGCGTCTCCACGGTGATGGTCGCCACGCCCTGGTCTTGGGCAAATCGCTCGGTGTTGCGGCGCGCTTTGCCCCGCACAAAGAACGGGATCTTGCCCAGCTCTTTTTCGGCCTCGGGGCTCCAGGTGGCCTGGTTCGAAGCGGCTTGGGCGGGGACAGCGACCTTGTGAACGCTGTCGGTGGTCAGTGTTTCGGTGGGAGCGGGTGCAGCCACAGGCATGGGCGTCGTTGCGACAACGGGTGCACTAAGCGGCGCAGCGACGATCGGAGCCACGTTCTCTGCCGCAGGCCGCGTGCTGCCCAAATGCGAGGGCGCAGCCCCGGCGTGGAACTCGAAGTCTTCGCGGAACATGCCGATCAGGTGTTCTTCCAGGCCCATCATCAGAGGGTGTACCCAAGTGTCGAACAGCACATTCGCGCCTTCAAAACCCATTTGCGGGGCGTAGCGTGCGGGGAAGTCTTGCACATGCACCGGGGCTGAAATCACTGCGCAGGGAATGCCCTGGCGCTTGGCAATATGACGCTCCATTTGTGTGCCCAAGATCAGCTCGGGTTGCAAGGCTTGGATCTGGTCTTCGACTTCCAGGTAGTCGTCGGTGATCAGCGCTTCGACGCCGTAGCGCTTACCGCAATCGCGCACTTCGCGAGCAAATTCTCGGCTGTAACTGCCCAGGCCCACCACCTCAAAGCCCATCTCCTGGCTGGCGATGCGGGCTGCGGCCACCACGTGCGTGGCGTCACCAAAAATGTAGACGCGTTTGCCGGTCAGGTAGGTTGAATCGACCGACTTGGCGTACCAAGGCGCATGCGCATGCTCGGGGTCTTGGCCAGGCACCGGCTGGCCTGTCAGGGCGCAGACTTCGGCCATGAAGTCACGGGTGGCGTGGCTGCCCAAAGGGACAGTCTTGGTGTAAGGCTGGTCAAACTGGCGCTGCAGCCACTGGGCGGCGGCCAGGCCAATTTCGGGGTAGAGCACCACGTTGAAGTCGGCTTCGGCCAGTTTTTGCACATCGGCCACGCTGGCACTCAGGGGCGCGACCACGGCCACGTCGACACCGAGTTGGTTCAGCAGTTGGGTGATTTCCTTGACGTCGTCGCGGTGGCGAAAGCCCAGGGCGCTGGGGCCCAAGATGTTGCAAGTGGGGCGTGCCTTGGCTGCCTTGGCGGTGTCATCAGCTGGCTTGTGCACCAGGTGGCGGCACAGTTGGTAAAAGGTTTCGCTTGCGCCCCAGTTTTCCTTGCGCTGGTATGAAGGCAACTCCAGCGCCACCACTGGAATGGTCAGTTGCAGGGCCTGGGCCAGGCCACCCGGGTCGTCCTGGATGAGCTCAGCCGTGCATGACGAGCCCACCAACATGGCTGCAGGCTTGAAGCGTGCCATCGCTTGGCGTGCTGCATCCTTGAAAAGCTCGGCGGTGTCGCCGCCCAGATCGCGCGCCTGGAAGGTGGTGTAGGTGACGGGCGGGCGGCGCGGCAGGCGCTCGATCATGGTGAACAACAAGTCGGCGTAAGTGTCGCCTTGGGGGGCGTGCAGCACGTAGTGCACGTCCGTCATGGCGGTGGCCACGCGCATCGCGCCCACGTGGGGTGGTCCTTCGTAAGTCCAGAGCGTCAGTTGCATGGGGAGTTCCTGCGCTTTAAGCCGCCAGCTTCAGGCGGCGTTTGAGGGGGCGGCTGAACAAACCGGCAAGGTCCGACGCTTGTTCGTAGCCCTGAATGGGGGTGAAGACCAACTCAATGGCCCACTTGGTGGTGATACCTTGCGCTTCGAGCGGGTTGGCCAAGCCGAGGCCGCAGACCACGAGGTCGGGGGCATCGGCGATGCAGCGGTCGAGCTGCAGGTCCACGTCTTGGCCTTCGCTGATGCGCGTGCCTGTGGGCAAGAGCGCGAGTTCTTCGGCCATGTGCTGGCGGTGCAAATAGGGCGTGCCCACTTCGACCAAATCCATGCCCAGTTCGCGGTGGACAAAGCGCGCCAGCGGAATTTCGAGCTGCGAGTCGGGGAAGAAAAAGATGCGCTGGCCTTGCAGCATCTGGCGCTGTACGGCCAGGGCTTTTTCGGCGCGCTGGCGCGGCGCAGCGGTGGCTAGTTCAAACACCTCGGGGGCTACGCCAAACTCGGTGGCGGCCGCTTGCAGCCAAGCGGTGGTGCCTTCCACGCCCAGCGGGAACGGTGCGGGCAAATGTTGCGCGCCACGCGACTGCAGGGCGCGGGCGGTGTCGGCCAAAAAGGGCTGGGCCAACAAATAGCGGGTGTTCGGGCCGACCACCGGCATGGCTTGGCTGTTGCGCGGCGGGAAGAAGTTGACTTGCAGACCCATGCGATCAAAGAGGCTGCGCATCTGGTCTTCGACCACGTCGGCCAAGGTGCCCACCACCATCAGAGCAGGGGCGGTATCTGGGGCGCTGGTGGGCAGGCCGGGGACCATGGCCGCCAGGCAAGCGTCTTCGCCTTGGGTGAAGGTGGTTTCGATGCCGCTGCCCGAGTAGTTGAGCACGCGCACCTTGGGGTGGTGGATCTGGTTTTGGCGCTCGGCGGCGCGCGACAAATCGAGCTTGATGACTTCGGACGGGCAAGAGCCCACCAAAAACAACAAGCGGATGTCGGGGCGGCGCGCCAGCAATTGACCGACCACGCGGTCGAGTTCTTCGTGCACATCGGCCAGGCCTGCCAAGTCGCGCTCATCGATGATGGCGGTGCCAAAGCGGGGTTCGGCAAAGATCATCACACCGGCCGCTGACTGGATCAGGTGGGCGCAGGTGCGTGAGCCGACCACCAAAAAGAAAGCGTCCTGGATCTTGCGGTGCAGCCAGATGATGCCGGTCAGACCACAAAACACCTCGCGCTGGCCACGTTCGACCAAAGGCACGACGTCGGTGCAACCGGCGGTTTGCGCCGAGGTTTCGGCGCGGATCGGGATGACAGTGCTCATGTGCTGGCCTGTGCGCCCGTGTCGGGCAAAGAGGTGGATGAGGGTTGTTTTTGCAGCCGCGCCATACGCAGCTTGCGGATGTATTGCGCGGCGTTGATGGCGTAACTGCCATACGCGGCCAAGGCCAGCAGCAGCTGGTCGGTGGGGTTCCACACGCCTTGCCACCAAACCCACAGGTAGGTGGTGTGCAGGGCCAGCACCCCCATGCTGACCACATCTTCCCAATAGAAGGCAGGGGCAAACAGGTATTGACCGAAGACCACTTTTTCCCAGATGGCGCCGGTGACCATGATGGCGTAGAGCACCAAAGTCTTGATCACCACCGAGGCCAGTGCCCAGTCGGTGTGCTCGCCGGTGTGCAGGCTGTTGATCACCAAATACAGGCTGATGCCAAAGATCAGGAACTGCACCGGGGCCAGCACGCCTTGCACCAGCGTCCAGGCGGTCGCGTCACGCCGGGCGCGTTGCGCTGGCGTGTACAAAACCTGGGGGCTGGAAGTGGACATGGAGGACCTGGTTGGGTGTTGGGGCTTGGAGTGAATGTAAGTCTGGACATACAGTGTGTCAACATAAATTGACAATATTTTAAGTAATCAGGGTTTACACTAGATACAATGCACTGAAATCAAACCACACTCAGGCCTGTGTTTGGTGAGGTCATTTGCATGGCCTGACCAGCCTTCTTGCGACGAGCACTCCGACGCCCCGGAGCCTGCCGCTGGTGTATCCTTTTGATGATCGGTGCTTGTCATGGCGAAATTCAATCTTGAAAACTCTCCATCTCCGCCCTTGGTGCAGGGGGTGATGCCCTTGCCAGAGGCCCTGAGGCAAGGCACGCCCGTGGGTCCGCGTTTGGTGGGTGGCACCTCATTTGCAGGCAAATCGGCCATCGACCTGGCCCAAATCCAGATCTTGGCCCAAGCCTGTTTGCAGGGCCTGGATGCGGCAAGGCAGGTGGTGTTTGGTTGGCAGCGCCAAGGCCAGTCGCTGGAAGACATCTACATACAAGGCATCACACCGTGTGCCCGCCTCTTGGGGGACTGGTGGTGTTCGGACCGGTTGGACTTCGCCTTGTCGACCATCGCTTCTGCCCATCTACAGCAGTTGCTGCACGACTTCAGTGCGGAGTTTTTCCAAGAGTCGCCTAAAAAGCCCAATGGCTTGAGCCTGCTTTTGTTGACCGAGCCAGGGGCTCAGCACAGCATGGGTTTGTTCATGCTCAGTGAGTTCTTCAAGCGCTCGGGTTGGGTGGTGACGGTGGCCGTGCCCCAAGACGTGGCGGATTTCAAAAAATTGTTTGTGTCCGATTGGTTCGATGCGGTGGGCATTTCCATCAGCACCGACCGGCATTTGGGTACCCTGCAGACCTTGCTCCCACAGCTGCGTGAGGCATCAGACAACCTGAACTTGCAAGTCTTTGTCGGCGGGCCCATGGCTTTCACCGCGCCCGACTTGCTCAAAGGGCTGCCCGCCCAACTGATCGCCGAAGATGCACCCGAGACCGTGGCCTGCGTCACGCGCGGCATGCTTTTGTCATCCGCAAGGGCCACATAAAATGTCAATTCACGAACTTTTAATTGATTTGAATCACATTTCCTCAAGCTTCAATGGGCTGCATCAGCCTATACTTGAATGACAAATATAAGTGTCAACTTCCTGATGCTCAAACCCGTTTGGTTTACAACATGAAGCTTCCCTCTTTGGACCCGTCCACCTTTTCCCAGTTGCTGGGCGTGGTGTCTGACGTCACCTTGGTCATGGACCCGCAAGGGGTGATCGAGGACGTGTCTACCGGGCGTGACACATTGGCAGCTTTGGGCTGTCAAACCTGGATGGGACGCCGCTGGATTGACACGGTCACCAGCGAGAGTCGCGCCAAAGTCCAAGAAATGCTGCTGTCGCAAGGCGCCCCTGAGGTGATGCGTTGGCGGCATGTGAACCACATGTCCCCTGCGGGCAACGAAGTTGCTTTGCAGTATGTGGTGTTGCCCTTGAGCGGTGGCAAGTTGCTGGCCATGGGCCGTGATTTGGAAAGTCTGGCGGAGCTGCAGCGTCGACTGGTTGAAACCCAGCAGTCCATGGAACGAGATTATCTTCGTCTGCGGCACATTGAGGCGCGCTACCGCGTGTTGTTCGACACCTCCTCTGAGGCTGTTTTGATGGTGGACGCCACCACCCAACGAGTTTTGGAAGCCAATGTGGGCGCCCAGGCCTTGCTCAAAGATGCAGGCAAACGCTTGGTCGGACGTGACGTGCGGGAATGTTTTGAAGGCGATAGCCAGGGCGAAGTTCAGTCTTTGCTGCGGATGGCGCTGGCCACCGGCCGCATTGAGATGTGCGCGGCTCGCGTGACAGGTTTGCCGTCGACTTGGACGGTGTCTGCCACCGTGTTCCGTCAAGAGGGCGGGGCCCAGTTTCTGGTTCGCTTGGTCACGCGTGAATCAGCCGTTTTGTCTCACCAAGAACCTGGGTCATCGGCTGCCTTGAGCGAAGCCATGGAGCGTTTCCCCGATGGCTGGTTGCTCACCGACACCACAGGCGTGATCAAAAGTGTGAACGAAGAAGGCATGGCTTTGCTGGGGCTGACGGCTTCGTCTCAAGTGGTGGGCCAGAGTCTTGAGCGCTGGTTGTTGCGTGGAGCGGTCGATTGGGGTGTGCTCAACACCAGTTTGCGCCAACAATTGCCTGTCCGTAACTTCGCCACCGAAGTGCGCACCCTGTCGGGCATGACTTTGCCCGTCGAGGTGTCGGCGGTTTGTTTGGCCCGGCCTGAACCTATGTTTGCCTTTTTCGTGCGCGACATGGACCGTCGCTTGCAAGGCGGTGCTTCGGTCACGCAAAGCCAAATCAACCCCTTTGCCGACTTGACCCAGCTGGTGGGGCGTCGCCCGATCAAGGACATTGTGGGTGAAACCGTGGACACCATTGAGCGCATGTGCATCGAAGCGGCTTTGGAGTTGACCCACAACAACCGCGCGTCGGCCGCGGAAATGCTGGGTTTGTCTCGCCAAAGTCTCTATGTCAAGTTGCGCCGCTTCGGCATGGTGGCCGAAGCCGAAAGCGACAACCCCTGAAGACTGTCAATTAAAATTGACGATAAGTGTCAATCCTAGTTGACATTTAAAAAACTCTCTTCACAATCGGGGCATGGACACCCCGCCACTGGCCCAAACGCCACCTCCTCAGGCTTCTCGCGCGAGTGCCGTGCTGACAGCGCGGGCGGTGCCGCTCAGCCGACCGGCTTGGCGCACGGTGGCCGAATTTCTCAAACCCATCACCTGGTTCCCACCCATGTGGGCTTTTGCCTGTGGTGTGGTGGCCTCGGGCCAAGACATCGGCGCAAATTGGGCTTTGCTGCTTTTGGGTCTGGTGCTCACCGGTCCGCTCGTTTGCGCCAGCAGCCAGGCGGTGAACGACTGGTTTGACCGACATGTGGACGCCATCAATGAGCCCAACCGACCTATTCCCTCGGGCCGCATGCCCGGCCGCTGGGGTTTGGGCTTGGCCATCGCCTGGACTGTGCTGTCACTGCTGTGGGCCACGCTCATGGGTCCCTGGGGCTTTGCCGCTTGTGCTTTGGCCATCGTCTTGTCTTGGGCCTACAGCGCGCCGCCCGTGCGCCTGAAAAAAAACGGCTGGTGGGGCAACTCCGCTTGTGCTCTGAGCTACGAAGGTCTGGCCTGGCTGACGGGCACTGCGGTCATGTTGGGTGGTGCCTGGCCCGGCCCACATTCGGTGGCGCTGGCGCTGCTCTACAGCGTCGGTGCCCACGGCATCATGACGCTCAACGATTTCAAGGCGATTGAAGGCGACCGTCAGATGGGTGTGGCTTCGCTGCCCGTGCAGCTGGGTGCGCACGGCGCGGCCCGCATGGCCTGCGTCTTCATGCTGGTTCCGCAAGTGGTGGTGGCTTTGTTGTTGGCCCACTGGCAGTTGCCATGGCACGCAGCGGGCGTCTTGGCCTTGGCGATTTCGCAAGTCCCATTGATGCTGAAATTTCTTCGCCAGCCGGTGGAGCGTGCGCTGCATGTGTCGGCCTTTGGCGTGCCCCTGTTTGTCAGCGGCATGATGGTCAGTGCATGGGGTTTGCGCCAACTTAGCCTTGTGCCAACAGCGGCGGGTATTGCATGAGCAGAGCCGTGAACGCATCCCTGTTTGGTTGGTTTCAAATCATCCGCTTGGGCCTGATTCAGGCTTGTTTGGGCGCGGTGGTGGTGGTGACCACGTCCACGCTCAACCGCATCATGGTGGTCGAGTTGGCGCTGCCCGCTTTGTTGCCAGGCTTTTTGGTGGCTTGGCATTACGCTGTGCAAATGGTGCGCCCGCGCATGGGCTTTGGCGCTGACAAAGGCCAGCGCAGCACGCCCTGGATGATGGGCGGCATGCTGGTGCTGGGCCTGGGCGGCGTGATGGCTGCGTGGGCCACCGTGTGGATGGCCGAAGAACCCTTTTACGGTGCCCTGATGGCTTGGTTCTCGTTCAGCCTGATTGGCTTGGGCGTGAGCGCTTGCGGCACATCCCTTCTGACTTTGATGGCAAAGCGCGTGCCCGAAGAGCGGCGTGCACCTGCTGCCACCACGGTCTGGTTGATGATGATTGTGGGTTTTGCAGTCACCGCCGGCGTGGTGGGGAAGCTGATCGACCCCTACAGCCCGCAGATTTTGCTGCAGGTGTCGGCGGGTTTGAGTGGGGTGACGGCTTTGATCACAGCTTTGTGTTTGTGGGGCTTGGAAAAGCCGATGGACGCAGCTGTTGAGCAGCTGACATCTGACAGCTTGGCCAAAGCACGCTTGCAAAAACAAAATTTCAAAGAAGCCTTCAAAGAAGTTTGGTCTGAGCCTGCGGCGCGCACTTTCACGGTGTTCGTGTTCATGTCCATGCTGGCCTACAGCGCCCAAGACTTGATTCTGGAGCCCTTTGCAGGTGCCGTCCACGGCTTCACACCGGGGCAGACCACGCAGCTCTCTGGCTGGCACCACATGGGTGTGCTTGTGGGCATGTTGGCGGTGGCTGGGGCCGGTTCGCGCTGGGTGGCTGGGCGCTTGGGCTCGGTACAGAGCTGGATGGTGGGTGGCTGTTTGTTTTCGGCTTTGGCCACGTTCGGTTTGGTCAGTTCAGCCTTGTCTGCTGAATGGCCTCTGAAGGCCAATGTGGTGTTTTTGGGGGTGGCCAACGGTGCGTTTTCTATCGCAGCCATTGCCACCATGATGCGCTTGGCGGGTGAGGGCGGCGCAGGCCGCGAAGGCACGCGCATGGGTTTGTGGGGCGCGGCGCAAGCGGCGGCCTTTGGCTTGGGTGGTTTGCTGGGCACTGCCGCCAGCGACCTGGCCCATGCCTTGTTGGGTGAACAACGCACGGCCTATGCGGCTGTGTTTGGCATGCAAGCGCTGATGTTTGCGGTGTCGGCGGCGGTGGCTGTGCGCCTTCGCGCTGGTCCAACGCAACGTCAGTCCTTGCGTTTTGATGGTCCCGTATTACTCAAAGGTGGGTCAAGCTCATGAACCAAACCGATTACGACTTTGTGGTGGTGGGTGGAGGGCCTTCGGGCGCCACCGCGGCGCACGATCTGGTGCGCGAAGGCTGGCGCGTGTTGCTCTTGGACCGACAGGGCCGCACCAAGCCTTGTGGCGGTGCGATTCCACCACGACTCATCAAAGACTTCGACATTCCTGACCATCTGCTGGTGGCCAAGGTGCGTTGTGCCCGCATGATTTCTCCAACCGACAACAAGGTCGACATCCCGATCGACAACGGCTATGTGGGCATGGTGGACCGCGACGAGTTCGATGAGTATTTGCGCGAGCGCGCAGCCAAATCGGGTGCGGTGCGTTGCCAAGCTATTTTTGACAAGTTGCAGCACGACGACAGTGGTCAGCTGTGGGTGCACTTCACTCCTGTGACGTCCAAAGAGCATTCGGCGACCGAACATGCCCAGCCCATCAAGGTGTCTACCCGCATGGTCGTGGGGGCCGATGGTGCCCGCTCTGAGGTGGCACGCCAAGCCATTCCTAACGCGCACAAAACCAAGTATGTGTTCGCATACCACGAGATCATTGAGTCGCCTGTGGGCCAGCCCGGTTATGACGCAGCACGTTGCGACGTGTATTACCAAGGCGAAGTGTCACCCGACTTTTATGGCTGGGTGTTTCCGCACGGCAAGACCATGAGCGTGGGCATGGGCAGTGCCGACAAGGGCTACTCCTTGCGCAGTGCCACGGCGCGCTTGCGCGAGATTGCTGGCCTGACACATGCCCCTACTTTGCGCCGGGAAGGCGCACCCATCCCGCTCAAACCGCTGCCCCAATGGGACAACGGCCGAGACGTGGTGGTGATTGGTGATGCTGCAGGCGTGGTGGCCCCGTCCTCTGGAGAAGGCATTTACTACGCGATGGATTGCGCGCGGCGTGTGTCGCAAGCCGCACACCAGGCCCTCAAAACCGGCAACAGCGCTTGCCTGAAGCAAGGCCGCAAGAGCTTCATGAAGCAGCATGGCCGCGTGTTCTGGATCTTGGGCGTGATGCAGTACTTCTGGTACCAAAACGACAAACGCCGCGAAAAGTTTGTCAAGATTTGCGAAGATCGCGATGTGCAACGCCTGACCTTTGAGTCGTACATGAACAAGGAATTGGCTCGCAAGGACCCGATGGCACACGTGCGCATCTTCTTGAAAGACATGGCCCATTTGTTGGGTTTGGCACGCACATGAGGCTTTGGTGAGCCAGCACCCCGAACACGGTTTGCTGATGCACACCCTGAGGCGCAAGCCCCAAGCGCCTGTGCGTGCTCTGCTCTTGGCCTTTGTGCTCAGCTACGCCACAGCGGGCATCGGCGCGGCCCTGAGCGAGTTGGGGCCGTGGTACTTTGCGCTCAAACACCCGCCCTGGAAGCCGCCTGACGCCGCTTTTGGTGCTATCTGGAGCACGATTTTTACCTTGTGTGCCATCAGCGCTTGGCTGGCTTGGCAAGCGGCCGACACGCTGGCCTTGCGCCGCCGTGTGTTGTATTTGTTTGGGGTGAACGCGGTCCTCAACGTCTTGTGGAGTGCGCTCTACTTCAAGTTGCAGCGGCCTGATTGGGCGCTCTTTGAGGTGGTGTTTTTGTGGCTCTCGATACTGGCCTTGGTCATGGGCTTGTGGCGGATGTCGCGTTGGGCCAGTTTGTTGCTCGTCACATATTGGATTTGGGTCAGTATTGCGGCGGTGCTCAATGTGCAGACCGTGATGCTCAATGGCCCTTTTGGCCCCAAGCCCTGACATGAACTCTTTGACGCGCGTGGCCCGCGCCCCATGAAAAGGCTTGCCAGCGTGTTGGCCCTGACTGCCTTGACCGTGTTGTCCTTTTGGCTCTGGACACCGGACTTGCCGCGCTCGACCTTGGAGGCGCGCTATCTGGCCGCACCCGCTGACCTGCGCAGCGTGGGTCCGTGGAGACTTCATGTCCGCCAAAGCGGCCCGACCGACGCCCCCGCGGTGGTGTTGTTGCATGGTTTTGGTTCGAGCCTTCACACTTGGGATGCATGGGCCCAGGGTTTGTCTGCCACCCACCGAGTGGTGCGCATCGATTTGCCCGGCAGCGGTTTGAGCCCACCCGATCCCGCTCACGATTACCGAGACGCGCGCAGCCTTGAGATGCTGATCGCCTTGATGGACAGTTTGGGCTTGCAACGCGCCAGCTGGGTGGGCCATTCGATGGGTGGACGCATCGCTTGGACTTTGGCTGCCCGGTATCCGGAACGTGTGGACAAGCTGGTGTTGGTGGCGCCCGATGGCTTTGCCAGTTTTGGTTTTGAGTACGGCAAGCCGATGGATGTGCCTGCCACATTGGGCCTCATGCGCCATGTCTTGCCCAAGCCTTTGCTGCGCATGAATTTGCAACCGGCCTATGCCCGTGCAGAGAGTTTGAGTGATGTTGTCACCACCCGGTACCATGATTTGATTTTGGCCCCCGGAGCTCGGCAAGCCATGCTGGACCGATTGAAGCAAACGGTGCTGGAAGAGCCCGTGCCGCTGTTGCGTCAAATCAAGGCCCCGACCTTGCTGGTCTGGGGCGAGGCCGATGCCATGATTCCCTTGCGCAATGCCCAGGATTATTTGCAAGCGATTCAGGGCAGCCGTTTGGTGTCTTGGCCCCAAGTGGGGCATTTGCCACAAGAAGAAGCGGCTGAGGCGTCGCAACAAGCGGTAGCCGAATTTTTGCGTTGAGCTTGCTCAGGTGATCCGTATGCCGACTTGCAAGATGTCGTTGCCTTCGGTGACGCGCACACTGACCTCGGCTTTGCCCAGGTGCGCCGTGTCGCCTTCGACCGGTGGGCGGTGCAAACTGTCAGCCAACCATTGGCCAATGGTTTTGTCTGAATCGCAAGGCAGTTCCAGCCCATAAAACATGCACAGGTCGCCCATGGAGGTGCTGGCGGCCAGCACAAAATCACCGAAGACCAAACGGGCGTGTTCGGTGTCGTCCAAGTCGGGCAAGACCACGTTCAGCCGTCGTGCACTCCAGGCAATGGTGGAGCCCTGCAGCACCAATGAGGTGAGTACCACGATGAAGGCCACATTGAAGTAGATGCTGGCCCCTTCGACACCGGCCATGACCGGGAACACCGCCAACACAATCGGCACCGCACCGCGCAGGCCCACCCAAGACACAAAGGCGATTTCGCGTCCGGAAAAGTGAAGCGGTTTCAGGCACAACCAAACCGACACGGGCCGGGCCACAAACATCAGCACCAGCGACACCCCAATGGCCGGCCACAGCGACTTCATCATCTCGGTGGGCGTCACCAGCAAGCCCAGCAACAAGAACATGCCCGCTTGCGACAACCAAGCGTAGCCGTCCATGGCCGACAAGGACGCACGGACCTGCCTGCGGGCACGGTTGCCAATGACTACCCCCATCAGATAAACCGCCAAAAAGCCAGACCCGCCCAACCAAGTGGTCAGAGCGAACACGGTGAGCCCGCCCGAGACCACCAACAGCGCGCGAACCCCACCCCCTCCGTCCTCGCCTCGTCCCAAGCGTTTGACCAATTCCGCCATGGCCCAGCCAAAGCCCAAGCCCAAGATACCGCCCCAGCCCAAGTGTTCCAGCAAAGACAGCAAGATTTCGGGGGCACTCAGGGGCAAACCGTCTGGGTTGGCCATGGACAGCGCGATGGCGATGAAAGTCAGTGTCAGGTAGACCGCCATCGGGTCGTTCAAGCCGGACTCGATCTCCAAGGTGGCGGAGACGCGTTCATTGAGGTGCACCCCGGAAGACTTGAGCAAGGAAAAAACGGCTGCTGCATCGGTGGAGCCGACGATGGCCCCGACCAAAAGGGCCAGAGGCCAAGACAAATCCAGCAGCCAATAAGCCGCAGCACCCGTGATGCCTGTGCACAGCACCACACCCAGTGTGGCCAACAACAGCGATGGCTTCAGACCGGTTCGGAAGGTGCGCATCTGGGTGCGCAATCCGCCGTCGAGCAGGATCACGGCCAGGGCCACGTTGCCCACCCAAAAGCTCAAGCGGAAATCCTCAAAGACCAGTCCACCTGGCCCGTTGACACCCGCCAAGATGCCTACCACCAAAAAAATCAAAAGGAATGAAAAACCGATGCGCGCAGAAAACACCCCCGCCAAGACACTGATGAACACCAGTGCAGCGCCGGCCAGCAAGGGCAATGAGAGGAAATCAAGCGACAAAACCATATCTTGAAAGTACCACAAGACGGGCTTCAGCCCTCAGGCATGGTTTTATCCAATGTGGCAGCAACGCAAGATGAACTGGGCCGTGCCCAAAGGGTCTTGTTCGTGTGCCAAGTGACCCGCGCCGGCTTGCAGATGCAGGCGCGCTTGTGGCAAGCGCGCGCAGGCTGCTTCAGCCAATGCTGGGGGCACGGTTTGGTCTTGCGCGCCAATGTGCATGAACACTGGGTTGCGAATCTCGTGCAAGCGTGTGGCCAGTGGCTTGAGCCGCCAAGCCGCCATCATCGACAGTACGCCGTGAACATGGCCTGCATCGCGCAGAACACGGGTGTACAAATCGAGGCCCGTAGCGTCCAAGGCCGAGCCGGTGCGCGCGATCCACTCGGCAACTGCGCCAGGCTTGGCCGCCATTTTGGCGGTGGCCCAAGCCGAGAGCGGGTTGAGGGCCGCCAACTTGGCCGCCGGACCGAACAGCCACGAGGCCACGCCAGGCAGTGGCAGCCAGGCGGGGTTCAGCCCGATCAAGGTGCTGCGCGATAGGCTGTCCACGTTCAAAGCCATTTGCGCGGCAATCGCAGCGCCAGCTGAATGGCCCACGATGGCTTGGGGCGTGAGCTTCAGTTGCAACATCAGCGCCCGCAGGCCCTCGGCCATGCCGGGCAGCGAGAGGGCGCCTTCAGGTCCTCGGTTGGTGAAAGCGTGTCCGGGCAGATCCGGAACGACCACGGTGAAGTGTTCGGCCAGTGTGGGCATCAGGTCGCGCCAGCTGAAATGACCCGAGCCCGTGCCATGCAAGAGCAGCATGCAGGGGCCGTGACCCATGGTTTGGACATGCCACTGGATCCCTCCTGCTTGCACTTGTCGGCTGTGCTGCGAATGCGGCCATATGTTGGGCTGGGCTTGGTGGGTGGCCCAAGTCATGCTGGGGTAGAAGCTGTCAAACATGGCCGTTCAGACCAGTGGGCTGCGCACCCGCTCGATGGCGTGCGCCATGCGTTGCGACTGCACCTGCGGCATGGGCAGGTAGCTCGCGCCCATGGTGGCCGCCAGTTGCTGCGCTTGCGAGTCGGGCTGCATGGAGGTGTCGATCCACAAGGCGCGGTGGCCGCTGGCGCGCCACTGTTGGCCCCAGCTTTGCGCATCGGTTTGGGCTTGGGCGCGGCCGCCCAGGCCTTGCAAGGTCACATTGGCACGGCCGTCACTCAGCACCACCAGGATGGGCGTGACGCCTTGGCGCTGCAGTTGCGCCGCTTGTTCGTGTGCCATTTTGAGGGCCAATGCCAAGGGCGTGCCGCCGCCACCGGGCAGGCCGGTCATGGCGCGTTTGGCGCGCACCAGCGAGCGCGTCATGGGCAACAGCAGCTGTGCTTGCGCACCCCGAAAGGCCACGATGCACACGCTGTCGCGTCGGGCATAGGATTGCTGCAGCAGCAACTCGACCGCGCCTTTGGCTTCGGCCAAGCGCTGCAAAGCAGCCGAGCCCGAAGCGTCGAGCGCCAGGATCAGGCAGCTGGAGGCGCGCTGCTGGTAACGCTGGATGTGGAAGTCTTCCGCGCGGATGGCCACGCGGCCGGTGCTGTGCGCTTGTCGCAAACGCTGTTTGGGCGCAGCGGCGCGCAAGGTGGCCAGCACATGCAAGCGCGCCTGGCCACCGGGGCGGCCCGGGCGCGGGGGCAGGGGGCGGCCACGCTGCGAGCCTGCGCGGGTTTGGCCGCTGCGGCCCGAGGTGTTGTGGCTGGCCGCGCCTTGGCGCGTCATCAGCGCATCGAGCATGTGCGGTGGCAAGCTGGCCAGGGCGGCGGCGACCATCATTTCTTGCAGGTCTTCGGCACTCGGTTCGGCGTTCTGTTCGGGGGGTGGGTCGGCGTCTTGGGGGTTGTCTTTTTCAGCCTGATTTTCAGGCGCTTGATCGGCATTTTCTGGTGGCTCTGGTTTATCTGGCGGCGGTGTGGTGTCTTCCTGTGGTGCAGGCTCTGCTGCAGCTTCTTCCTCTGAAGGCTCGGCCGGCCACTGCGTGGCGCGGGGGGCCAGCACGCAGCGCGCTGCAAAGCCCAGATCGTCGGCGTCCAGCGTACTTCGCCCGTTGAGGGCCGCATGGTTGCAAGCCACCCGCAGCGCCAAGCTGGGCACGCGCAAGGACCCAATGCCCAGGCCCAAAGCGGCGGCGCAAAGCGCTTGCATTTGCTCGTCGGTGGCTTGCACTTGGGGCAGGTGCTCGCGGGCGCGGGTCAAAGCGCCGGGGCTGAGACGAATCTGCAGGCCGTCAGTCCCGCTGTCGTCTTGCAAAGCCGCATGGATGTCGGTGGGCGAGAGTTCGTGCAGGTCCAACCACACGCCCAAGCGCTCGGCCAGAGCCACGCCCACGCCGAGCTCGTCGGGCAAGGATTCGTCCAGCGCCACCACGCCAAAGCGGGTGGGTGTGGGGGCTGCGCTGTGCCGAGTGGGCGGCACTTGGCCTTGTTCCAGGGCTTGCACCAAAGGCGCGAGCAGGGCGGGCGACAGGCGCTCGGCCATGGGCAGGCACACCAGACCTTGGTCGGCCTGTTGCAACAAGCCCGCTTGCAGGTGCAGCTGCCCGGTTTGCAGGGTGTGGGCCAGGTCGATGCCGCCCAGCAGCCGCTCGCTGTCCACCGAGCCGGGCACTTTGATCAGTCCCAGGCCCAGACCGGCTAAGGCTTGCAGCCAGCGCTCACGCACCGGGCCGTGCGGTGCGCGCAGGCACACGCCGCCAAAACCGTGGGGGTCGAGTTGCAGCAGTTGCAGCGTGGTGAGCGCGTCGTTCCAGCGCGCCATTGGGTCCGAAGGTGTGGACGGTGATGGGGCTTCGCGGGCCATGCGCGCACCCGGGTCAGGCGGCCAGCACTTCTTGCAAGCTGCGCTGTACGCGCGCGCCCGAGTCGGTGTCGTCCAGCGGGTTGCGGCGCAGTCGGTGGCGCAGGGCCAGCGGGGCCATGCTTTGCAGGTGCTCGGCCTTCACCGCTTTGTGGCCTTGCAGTGCGGCATACGCGCGGGTGGCGCGCAGCAGCGTGAGTTCGGCGCGCAGGCCGTCGGTGCCCAGTTGCTGACACAGGCGGGTGCACAGCATCAGCATGTCATCACTCACCTCCACTTGGTCGAGCAGGTCGCGCGCCTTGAGGATGCGTTTTTGCAGCTTCTGGTTGTCCTTGTGCCACAGTGCCTTGAAGGCCTCTGGGTCTTTGTCAAAGGCGTCGCGTCGCTTGATGATGCTCACGCGCAGTGTCAGGTCTTGTGGCGTGCGCACTTGTACCGACAGGCCAAAGCGGTCGAGCAGTTGCGGCCGCAGTTCGCCCTCTTCGGGGTTGCCGCTGCCCACCAGCACAAAGCGGGCGGGGTGGCGCACGCTCAGGCCTTCGCGCTCGACCAGGTTTTCCCCTGAGGCGGCCACGTCGATCAAGAGGTCCACCAGGTGGTCGTCGAGCAGGTTGACCTCGTCGATGTACAAAAAGCCCCGGTGTGCCTGAGCCAGCAGACCGGGTGCAAAGGATTTGACGCCTTGCGACAGGGCTTTTTCCAGATCGAGCGCGCCGACCACGCGGTCTTCGGTCGCGCCCAAAGGCAGGTCGACCACGGCGACGCTCTGGCGTTCGGTCACGACTTTGGCTTTGGGGTCGCGGGTTTGGCAGACCGGGCAGGCACCCGCTGGTTTGGCCGGATCGCAGCGGTAAGGACAGCCTTTGACGACCGAAATGGGGGGCAGCAGGTCGGCCAGAGCGCGCACGGCGGTCGATTTGCCGGTGCCCCGGTCGCCCAGGACCAGAACGCCCCCAATGGAAGGATCAACCGCCACCACTTGGATGGCGAGGGTCATTTCATCTTGACCAACGATGGCCGCAAAAGGGAAGGTCAAAGCCATGGGCGTTCCGCAAAACTGTTCTTGGCTCATCATCCAAAAGACGCGGCAAAGTGTCAAGTTAAATTTACACTTGATGCCAAATTTTTGTGTGGAGGCTTCGCGGGGCAGGACCCTTTCGCAAGACCCGTTAGCCACCAGCCCGGGTGAAGGGCATCACTCCGAACAGCCAAACGTGCAGGCCACCCATCAGGAAAGCCGCCCATACGCCGGTGCCGACCACCAAAGCGAGCACTGTACCCAGCAGCTTGCCTTCGGGCGCAGAGTGCAGGTTTTGGCGGTCCCGCTTGCGGGCTGCGCGGAACACCAACACCGACCAAACGAGAAAGCCGCCGAACAGCAGCACATCGGCCAAGTTGCCGTTGGACAACAGATGGCCGAGCGACCAGACCTTGACCGACAAGGTCATGGGATGGCGCAATTTGGCCTTGATCTGGTTGCCGGGTACATAAGTGGCCACCAGCAACACCATGGCCAGCCACATCAGCAAAATCGTGGCGTGCTGCGTGCCGCGAGGCGGTGTCCAAAGCACCACCGGGTCCAGCCGTGCTTGGCCGTAGCCTTGTACCAACAGATAAAGTCCCAACAAAGAGATGGCGGCGTAAACCGCCTTGAAACCCAGCTCACCCCAGCGGGCCATACCATCTTGGCGAAGTTGTGGCGCCAAGCTTTGAAGTGAATGGATGCCCAAAAAAAGGACCAAACCGAGCAGCAATTGCAACATGTCAAAACCCTTTGGCAGGAACCGTGTTGATAACGCCGCATTCTGACACGCCCTCCTGCATCTGGATTGACATTACAAATCCCGGGCTTTCCTGTGTGATTTGCTCGGGTATCTGGCCTGAAATGACAAAGTGACTGATCTGGCGCACAATGAACTATCCAGTATTTTCTGGCAGCCTTATCCAGGAGCAGTCCATGTCCCGTTTTACCGAAATCTCTTCCACCCGCCGCGTGTTCATGATGCAAGTGGCCACGGCCGCCACAGCCACTTTGGCTGTGGGCCAAGCATCCGCTCAAGCCATGCTTGACGAGAAAGATCCCCAAGCCGTTGGTTTGGCTTACAAAGCCGACGCGACCAAGGTCGACAAAGCCAAAAACCCCAAGTACGCTGCCGGTAACAACTGCGCCAACTGCGCCTTGTTCCAAGCCAAGGCCGGTGCCGCTGCAGGCGGTTGCCCGCTGTTTGGCGCCAAGCAAGTGTCTGCCAAAGGCTGGTGCTCCGCTTGGGCCAAGAAGGCTTGATGCCTCAGGTTCTCCGGCTGGATTTCTCCGGTCGGATTCCTCAAAACCGCCCTTGGGCGGTTTTTTTACGCCCTATGACGGCTTGATGCTCAGTGTTTGCCCTGATTTGCCCATGTCATTCAAGGGTTTGGACACACAAAGTGTCAATCTGTCGTTACACTTGTGGGTGTTTAAACCGACCAGAAAGCCCTTCCATGGCGTCTTGGGTGCTCTCAGCGATGGACCTGGCCTGTCAAAAGGCCCAGCGGACTTTGTTCGAGGGCGTGAGCTTGGTTGTGTCTCAAGGCAGTTGGTTGCACATCGAAGGCGGCAATGGGTGTGGCAAAACCAGTCTGCTGCGCATCTTGTGCGGCTTGTCACCTGCGGCGCGAGGCCATGTGCGCTGGGCCTCACCCGACCTGGCCCCCCCCGAGGGACTGCCACCTGCAACGTATGCCAGCCCGGACCGTTCGGTGCTGCATTACATCGGCCACGCTTTGGGACTCAAGCCTGATTTGAGTGCGACCGAAAACCTGTGCCTTGACGCCCAGGCCAGTGGCTTGGCGCTCAGCCCCGAAGAGGCGGTGCAAGCCCTTGCCGCACAGGGCCTTAAAAGCCGAGCGCATTTGCCCGTTCGCGTGCTGTCGCAAGGCCAACGGCAAGGCGTTGCTTTGGCGCGTCTGCGCACCAGCCCCGCGCGCTTGTGGGTGCTGGACGAACCTTTGGTGGGCTTGGACACCCAAGCCACAGCCATCGCTCGATCTTTGCTGCAATCGCACGTGGACGCTGGCGGCGCCATAGTCATGACCAGCCACCACGATGTGGGCTTGCAGGGCCCGGGTGAGCGGTTTCAACTGGGCGCTATGGCGCGGGCGGCATGAACGTACACATTCAACCCAGCCCCTGGCAAGCCATGGCCGGTGTGCTGCGCCGTGACCTGCGCCTGGCCTTGCGGCGCAAGTCCGAGTGGCTCGGCGCAGTTTTTTTCTTTGTGCTGGTGGCCGCGTTGTTTCCATTGGCCATCGGCCCCGAGCCGGACACGCTGCGCTTGATCGGGCCTGGTGTTCTGTGGGTGGCGGCCTTGCTGGCCAGCATGCTCAGCCTGGGCCGTTTGTTTGAGGCCGATCACCAAGACGGCAGCCTGGAGCAGTTGGCGTTGTCGGCCGCGCCTTTGTCTTGGTTGGTCAGTGCAAAGTTGCTGGCGCATTGGCTGATCTCCGGCTTGCCCTTGGTGTTGTTGTCGCCGATCTTGGCCCTGCAATTTGGCTTAGGGTCAGAGGCTTTGGGCATGCTGGTTTTGACGCTTTTGATCGGCACGCCCGTGTTGTCATTGCTCGGCGCGATTGGTGCTGCCCTGACTTTGGGGGTGCGCGGTGGCGGGGTGTTGCAGTCGCTTTTGCTCTTGCCCTTGTATGTGCCAGTGCTGGTGTTCGGCACAGGCGCTGTCGATGCCCAAATGCGTGGTCTCGGGGCGCAGGCCCATGTGTCTGTTTTGCTGGCGCTGTTGCTGGCTGCGGCGGCGCTCAGCCCTTGGGCCTGTGCAGCGGCTGTGCGCCTGGCGCTGGAATGAAAGGGACCGAACCTTGAGACTCTTCCATTACGCAGCGCCGCAACACTTTTACCCCCTGGCCGGGCGTTTGTGGCCTTGGCTGGCGGTGCTGGCCAGTGCCTTGGCGCTGGCGGGCTTGTGGGTGGGTTTTATGGTGGCGCCGTCTGACGCGCAGCAGGGGCAGGCCTACCGCATCATTTACATCCATGTGCCGGTGTCGTGGATGGCCATGATCATTTATCTGGCCATGGCCTTTTGGAGCGTGCTGGGGCTGGTGTTCAACACGCGCTTGTCCGGCTTGATGACGCGGGCGCTTGCGCCCACCGGGGCAATGCTTGCGTTTTTGTCACTGTGGACCGGTGCCTTGTGGGGCAAGCCCATGTGGGGCACTTATTGGGTCTGGGACGCGCGGCTGACCTCGATGCTGATCTTGCTGTTTTTGTATTTGGGCTACATCGCGCTGACCTCGGCCATCGAAGACCCGCGCCGCTCCGACCGTGCAGGGGCCTTGGTGGCGGTGGTGGGCGCGGTCAATGTGCCCATCATTTATTTTTCGGTGCAGTGGTGGAACACCTTGCACCAAGGCGCATCGGTCTCGTTCACACAGTCGCCACGCATGGCCAGCATCATGTTGACTGGTATGCTGCTCATGAGTTTCGCGGTTTGGATTTACGCAGTGGCCATCGCCTTGTGGCGTGTGCGCAGTTTGATTTTGGAACGCGAGAGCCACGCAGCTTGGGTTCAGCAACTGCCCGAAGTGCAGGCGCACCGGGCTTTGCGAGGTGCCGCATGATCTGGACCAGCGCTTCAGAGTTTTGGGCCATGGGCGGCTATGGCGTGTACGTCTGGGGCAGCATGGGCGTGAGTGCTGCTTTGATGCTGCTGGAGGTGTGGCTGGCGCGTGTGGGCCGCCGTCAAGCGCTGGACGCGGTGTGCGAGGCCATGGACGCCGCACAAGATGAAACCCATGAACCCGGCGGGATGGCCCCGACGGTGTTGTCAACCTCACCCATCAACCCAGGAGCCGCTTCATGAAAAGCCGCCACAAGCGATTGTTTGGCATCGGATTGGGCTTGCTGCTCGTGTGCGGTGCGCTGTTTTTTGTGCTCAACGCCTTCCAAAGCAATCTGGTTTTTTTCTTCACGCCCACGCAAGTGGCGGCAGGCGAAGCGCCCAAAGACGGTCACTTTCGGGTAGGGGGTTTGGTCAAAGAGGGCAGCATCCAGCGCGACGGCATGGCGGTGGCCTTTGTGGTGACCGATACGCACCAAGAAGTGCCGGTGTCTTATGTAGGCTTCTTGCCCGATCTGTTCAAAGAGGGCAAGGGCGTGGTGGCGCAGGGCCGCTTGAACGCCAGCCGCCAGTTTGTCGCCAGCGAAGTGCTGGCCAAGCACGACGAAAACTACATGCCGCCCGAAGCCCAGCATGCATTGGACGAGGCGGCCAAGGCCCGCATCGGTGCGGCGGTGTCGCAATGAAGCGCGCTGTTTTTTCAGGAGCCCGGCATGTGGGCTGAAGCGGGCCACATGGCCTTGATCATGGCGGCTTGGGTCGCCTTGGCGCAAGCGGTGCTGCCGCTGTGGGGCAGTTTGTCGCCACGTCGCGCAGGTTGGCAAGCGCTGGCCAGGCCTTTGGCGCAGTTGCAACTGGCCTTGATTGTGTTGTCGTTTGGCGCTTTGTGGCATGCGTTTTATGTGCACGATTTCAGCGTCGTGTATGTGGCCAACAACTCCAACACCTTGCTGCCGACGCCTTACCGCCTCTCGGCGATTTGGGCGGGTCACGAGGGCTCTTTGGTGCTGTGGGTCTTGATGCTGGCGCTGTGGTCGGTGGCGGTAGCCACTTTTTCTAAGCGATTGCCGCAAGCCATGGTGGCGCAAGTGCTGGGCGTCATGGGCGCAGTGTCGGTGGGCTTTTTGGTCTTCATCTTGGCCTTGTCCAATCCGTTTGCCCGGCAGTTCCCGGCCCCTGCCGAGGGGCGCGACTTGACACCTTTGCTGCAAGACCCGGGTTTGGTCATTCACCCGCCGATGCTCTACATGGGCTATGTGGGTTTGTCGGTGGCCTTTGCTTTTGCCATGGCGGCGCTGCTGTCGGGGCGGCTTGATGCGGCGTGGGCGCGTTGGGCAAGGCCTTGGACGGTGGCGGCCTGGGGCTTTTTGACGCTGGGCATTGCGCTGGGGTCTTGGTGGGCTTATTACGAATTGGGCTGGGGTGGCTGGTGGTTTTGGGACCCGGTGGAAAACGCCTCGCTCATGCCTTGGCTGGTGGCCACGGCGCTCATCCATTCGCTCATGGTCACCGACAAGCGTGGGCAGTTCAAGGCCTGGACAGTGCTGCTGGCCATTGGGGCCTTTTCACTCAGTTTGCTCGGTACCTTCTTGGTGCGCTCTGGGGTTTTGACTTCGGTGCACGCCTTTGCCACCGACCCAGGGCGGGGTGTGTTCATCTTGCTGTTTTTGGTGGTGGTGGTGGGCGTGTCGCTGGCTTTGTTTGCCTGGCGCGCGCCGCAGTGGGCCAATGCCTCGCAGCCCGTGGTGGGTTCGCGTGAATCGTTTTTGTTGCTCAACAGCGTGCTCTTGGTGGTGGCCATGGCGGCGGTGTTGCTGGGCACTTTGTACCCCTTGATCATTGACGCGCTCAACCTGGGCAAGTTGTCGGTCGGCCCACCGTATTTCGACCGGGTGTTTGTGCCGCTGATGGTGCCGCTGTTGTTGGCGATGGTGCCTGGCACGGTGGTGCCTTGGCATGTGGCCCGCTGGGCTGCGGTGCGCTCGGTCTTGGTTCCTGGGGCATTGGCGCTTTTGTTGGCCAGTGCTTGGGCCACTTGGGGCGCCGCGCCGCAGGACGCCGAGGCCGTGACCACCGCCGGTGGTTGGCTCACGGTGATGGGCGGCACGTTGGGCGGCTGGATTGTGTTGTCAGGTGTTTGGCAAATCGTGCAGCGCCTGCGTTTGGCGGGCTCACCGGGCTTGGCTTGGTGGGGCATGCAGGTCGCGCACTTGGGTGTGGCAGTGCTGGTGCTGGGCATCACCGGCGTCAAGTCGTTTGAGGTGGAGCGTGACGTGCGTTTAGGCCAGGGTGATTCGGTCACAGTGGCTGGCGTGCGTTACCAACTGATCAGCGTAGGCAACCATTTGGGCCCCAACTATTTGGCCTTGCGCGCAGAAGTGCACTTGTTTGAAGGCGAGCCAGGCCGTGAGCGGCAGGTGGGCACTTTGCTGCCAGAAAAACGGCGCTACGTCTCCAGTGCCATGCCCATGACCGAAGCCGGGATCGACCGCAACCTGTGGCGTGACCGCTATGTCTCTTTGGGCGAGCCCTTGGCAGGCGAGCCACCTCAGTGGAGCTTTAGGGTCTACCACAAGCCTTTTGTGTCGTGGATTTGGCTGGGCGCGGTGTTCATGGTCTTGGGTGGTGGCTTGGCCGCTTTTGACAAGCGCTACCGCCAAGCGCCTGTGAAGTCCAGTGCGAGCGCTGCAAAAGTGGCCCCTGGCAAGTTGGGGGCACTGGCATGAGCATGCCAACAAGCGTTGGCCAAACCCGGCGCATGCCGCGTTGGGTGTTTGTGCCGCTGGCGCTGTTCTTGGGCATGGCGGTGTTTTTGGCGGTGGGGCTGACGCGTAACCCACAAGAAATTCCTTCGCCGCTCATCGGTCAACCGGCGCCTGCTTTCCGGTTGTCAGTCGTGGGTGGTCCGGGGGTGTTTGGCGCCGAGCAATTCAAGGGGCAGCTGACGCTCGTCAACCTGTGGGCCACTTGGTGCGCAGGTTGCAAAGAAGAACATCCCATTTTGATGGCTTTGGCCCGTCAACCCGGTTTGCAAATGGTAGGCATCAATTACAAAGAGCTGCAGGCTTCAGAGCTTTCGGGTCAAGACCCGTTGAGTCCTGATGCGGTGCAAAAAGCCACGGCGCGCAGCCAAGCCTGGTTGCAAAAACAAGGCCAAGCTTTTGGCGTGAACCTGCTCGATCTGGATGGTCGGGTGGGCATGGACTTTGGTGTGTATGGCTTGCCTGAGACGTATTTGGTGGACCGCCAAGGTGTGGTGCGTTTCAAGCATGCTGGGGCTTTAACGCCGGAAATTTTGCAGCAAAAATTGCTGCCCCTGATGCGGAGCCTGCAGTGAAGCGCATGGCGTTTGACTTGCCGGGTATGGCGACGCAATGCATGTTGGCCAGCTGGTTGTTGTGGGCTGCTTGTGCCGGGGCGCAAGTGCCCGCGCTGTCTGGTGGTGTGACCACGGGTGCAGCCGTGGTCTCGGGTGCTCCAGCGGCTTCACTGGGTGTCCAAGCAGTTTTGCCGGACGTGAGCTCACCTGTATCGGCCCAAAGCGATGCGCCCATGAGCGCGTCGATTCAAGCGCGTTGGGACCACATCGCGGCCGAGCTGCGCTGCTTGGTATGCCAAAACGAGTCTTTGGCTTCATCGAATGCCGAGTTGGCAGTCGACTTGCGCCGCGAGGTGCGCAGCCTGATCGAGCAAGGTCAAAGCGACACCGACATCCGCAGTTTTTTGGTCAAACGCTATGGTGACTTTGTGCTTTACAAGCCAGAAGTCAAACCCGTCACATGGTTGCTCTGGTTTGGCCCCTTTGTTTTGCTCTTGGGTGCACTGGCTTTGGCCCTGCGCCTGATGCGCCGCACACCCGCTGTGCCCACACCCTTGACCGACAGCGAGCGCGAGCGCGTTCGCCAACTGCTGGAGTCTTGATGTCCTTTTTGCCGCCTTGGCTGGGTTTGATCTTGCTGCTGCTGTGCTTGGGTGGCTTGGCGGCTTGGGTTTTGCAGCGTGGTTTGAAGCGAAAAGTGTTTGCCGATGACAGCGATGTGCAGTCCCAGATCAACCGACAGATTCACCAACAACACTTGGCCGATGTGGACCGTGCTTTGCGCGAAGGCCGCTTGAACACTGAGCAACATCGGTCAGCACGGGATGAGTTGCTGCGCCATGTGCTCGACGATGCGGCGCAAGCCGTTGGCAGCCGCTCAGGTGGCGGCTTGGCCGTGTCATGGCTATGGATCGTGGTGGCTTTGGTGTTGCTCAGTGGGCTGAGTTATTTGCAATTGGGCGCACCCCAAAGCTGGTGGGCTGCGCCTTTGAGCCAGCGCGTCAAGATCAGTGCCACAACACCTGAAAAATTGGTCGAGCAAACCCGTTATTGGTTGCAGACCACGCAAGAAAGCCCCGAAGATGCAGTGGCATGGCTGACTTTGGCGCGCTTGCATGCCGCACAAAACGAATACGCCTTGTCCGATCAAGCTTTGGCGCGTGTGCTGAGCTTGGCGCCTGAGCCCGATTTGTGGATTGAGCGTGCACAAATGAAAGCCTTGAGTCTGGGCGGCATCTATGCGGGAGAGCCTTGGCAGTGGATTGAAAATGTCTTGCGAGAGAAACCGCTGCATCTGAACGCCTTGGTCTTGGCCGGTAGCGCGGCTTTGTCAGAAAAAAAATACGAAGCGGCGCAAGCCTATTGGCAGCGTGCCTTGGCTTTGGTGCCCGATGACAGCGAGGCGGCGCAGGGTATCCAGCAAGCCTTGACCCAGATTGCATCCCAAGCTCAGACGCAAAGACCTGAGGTGAAAGCTCCAGCCAATTCTGTCGATGAGCGGCCGCTCATTCAAGGCGAAGTTCGTGTCTCCTCTGATGTGCAAACCCAAATTGGCGCAGGTGCGACTTTGTTTGTCTATGCCTTGGCCGAAGACGGCTCGCGTCGACCCGTGGCCATCTGGCGCGGTACGCCTGCTGCATGGCCTGTGCGCTTTGGCTTGAGCGACAGCATGGGCATGGGCGCACCGCCCTTGTTGTCATCGTTGACCCAAGTTCGCTTGGTGGCCCGCATCTCCAAAACGGGATCGGCGCAAAAGCAAGAGGGTGATTTCCAGGTCGAACTGCCCGGTGTGAAGACGGGCGTGCAAGGCGTGGTGCTTCAGATTTCCGGTCGTTGACAACGGGCTGCAGGCCACTTGCACAGGGCGCCTGCAGCTGCCTCGTCAGCCTTGACGCAAATGGCGCGAATGGCTGTGCACCGCTTCGACCAGTGCGGTCACATGCTCGGGTGGGGTGTATTGGCTGATGCCGTGTCCCAAGTTAAAGATGTGCGTAGGGCCCGTGGTGGCCCGGTCGGTGTGGGGGCGGCCAAAGCTGTCGAGCACGCGGCGCACCTCAGTGGCGATTTGCTGGGGCGGCGCAAACAAGATGTTCGGGTCGATGTTGCCTTGCAGCGCCTTGCCGGGGCCGCCCACCTCGCCGCC
>CALQKH020000018.1 GCA_943331105.2 Akkermansia muciniphila | reverse complement strand
GAGCTCAAAGCTCACTGTGTCGCTGTCGCGATCAGTCCCCGCCAGCGTACCTGTGATGTCTGCAAATGTGTCGTCACCCGATGTATCGGTTCGCGAGGCATTCGACACAACGTTCAACACTGGCGCGTCGTTCGCGCCGTCGATGTTGAGCGTCAAGGTCTGCGAACTGGTTAAACCAGCTGCATCCGTCACCGTGAGTGTGAAGAACTCTGAGGTGTTGGTTTTACGTGCTTCAACCGCACTGTCATTGGGCGCAAACCTGTACTGACCGGTGGTGCTGCTCAAGTAAAGCGTGCCAAAGGTGTTGACCACCGAACGATCGTAAGCGACAGTGTCGAAGGTGACGGAGACAGTTGTTTGGCCTGTGATACTGAATGTGCGTGTATCGGCTCGTGCTCCGACGGTGTCGGGATCTGTTGACACTAATTGACCGGTTATTACCTGAAAACTATTGTCCACACTGGTATCTGTGAGCGTGATCGAAGCCACAGAATTCAGCACTGGCGCGTCATTAACGTTGGTGACGCTTGCGGTGGCGGCGCTGGTAACGAAGCTGGTAACACCAGCCGATGAGTAGCTGGCGCGAACGCGGATTGCGAATGAAACGTCGGCCTCGGTCAAGACATAGGTGCTGTTGGTGGCATCAGATATGACAGTATTGACACCATCAACAACACGAAGCCACTGGTAAGAAACTGCACCCATGCCATCCAGGTCTTGCAGTGTGCTGGTAGCTGTCAGTGTTTGGTCTTCGGCGGCTGACCCTGTAATCACCAACGAACCCGTGGCCGTGTCATCCGTTGGCGCTACGGTAATGGTTTTGGTTTGGCTGACCGATTCTGCACCGTTGGCGACAGTGACGTTAAATGCCCGAGGTTCGCCTGTCGGTGAGTTGGATGTGTTGTTGTAACTGATGGAGTCCAGCAGAGCTTCGGCTTGTGATTTTGTGAAACTGCCGCCGCCTGATTTCGTGAAACTGACTGTCCAACCGTCGGTTGTGTTGCCAGTGACCACGCGAACATATTGAACCGTATCAATCGTCTGCGATAAGGCGGCCGAGGCTGATGCTGCGTTCAGTGCGATGGTTGAACCGGCAACCAGCAGTTGCTCCGTAGCGCTGTTGTTGCTGCTGTGGGCAACAAATAAGGTAATGCCCGTGACGGCATCACCGTCCAAGTCTTGTATTTCGGCCTGAAACAAGGTTCCAAAATCAACGTCGTTGGTGTCGGTGTCATTGCCATCTGTTTCGGTGAATGTGGCAGTGGGCGTGTTGAGTACAAAGGTCAACGGGTCGTTGGATGCAGTGACGTTGACCGTGATGTTTTGTGGCGTGCTGTTGGCTGAACCATCGTTGACGGTGATGGACAAAGTACGGCTGGCCGTTGGAGTGTCGTCGTTGTTGTAAAAATTCAACGACTCAATCACGGCTTCAACCACTGAAGTAGTAGCCAAAACCGAGTTGAAGCTGATGGTGTAGGTGGCACCGTTACCGCCCGAAACCGATCCAATGGCCGTCCAAGTCCCCTCACTCAACAGCTCAAGGGTGTTCACGTTCAAGCGAACCAGTGCACCAGTTGCGATGCTGACAACATCTTCAGAGTCCAAGCCACTGACAACCACAGAGCCGCCACTGAAATTCGAATCGTCTGGATCGGTCAGGCTGATGTCGAGGTCAATGATCGACGCTGCTTGGTTTTCATTGACGGTTTTAGGGGACGTGACGCCAGAGAGCGTGGCCGCATCGTTCACAGGGTTGACGTTAATCGTCGCAGAACTGCCGCTGGCACCGGCAGCGTAGGTGGTTGTTTCAGCGCCAGTGTCAGTGAGCGATGTGATGGAGAAAACCCGATTGCCATCGCTGGGATTGTCTGTGTTCGTGTTCAGGTACCTGGAGTTCTTGAGGAATCCACCCAGATTGCTGATGGACAGGTTGTCAGTCAGGCTGAAATTGATCGTGGCAACCCCACTCGAATAGGTGAGACTCCAGCTCCAAACAAAGGACCCATAGGTTTCTGTGTCGCCTGTTTCTGGCACGTAACTGTTACCACTGCCTGTGGCCCCCAGCGGGATAGTGACGCCATCGATGACGATTTGTTCGGAACTGCCATCGAGCAGTCCACTGACGTGCAGCGTAAATGCAGTGAATCGCTGGGAAGTTGGATCTGAGCCCCCATAGGATGGAGTGACTGACGCAAAGATGGTTGCACCTGCGCCCTGGGTACCAGAGCCAGCTGCTTCTTCGAAAATTCTTGTACCGCTGATATTGGTGATGGTGGGTGCAGCCAACACCTGCACAAACCCCTCCCTCGCCTCAGCACTGAACGGCGCCTTGGGTGCCGCTTGCACATCCAGCGCCCAGCTGCCGCCTTTGTCTTCATGGCCCACCAAACCGCTGGAAGCGAAGACCTGGGCACCGGTGGCGTTTGCGACTGTGTTGATGAAGTTCATACCAATATCTCCGTGACCGGTCTTGCAAGACCAAAATGCGATTTGAAGGGGGTTTGTGGCAGCGGCGCCAAGCGGGCCGCTGCGTTGAGAAAATGTTTGTGCGTCCAGGCGTTGCCCGCCCAAAATGACCTCTCCAGGAGCGCCATGGCCCAGCACGTGGAGCTGGGCCAAAGAGGGGTCATTCATGAGTTGCTCAATGATGGCCAGGGGCTCATCTTGGGGCGTGATCGGTATGGCGTGTATGCCCGCGTCGAGCCCTTGCAGCAGCGCGTCAACTTGTTGAACGCTGGGGTCGTAAATGAGTGCTTGTGTCATGGCAATAGGCTCTGCATGTGGGCTGTGGCGAGGTGCATTCATCGGTTTGTACCTAGGTATTTTCCGTAATTCTAGCGATTCTGACAGTATTGACAAGCGGCAATCGAAAAAAACATCAAAAATTGTTGTTTAAAGTTATTTTTGCCATTTTTGTGCATTTTCTTATTCCTGTCAGTTGGCGGGGTAGATCAGGGGGTCGAGGTCGGTGCGCCAGTCGGGTCCCCATGTGGTGTCCACCCAGCTAGGCTGCGCAATCACAAAGTTGTGCCCCGTGAGCGCCGTGTTGGCCCCGCTTTCGAACTCGATGCGCACGGTGGCGCTCTTGGCCGCAGAGCTGGTGTCCAGCCATGTCGACAAATCGATCTCGACCGCGGTGGCATTGGTTTGCCCCTGCGCGATGCCCAACAGGCGTGACAGCACCAGGGCCGCGGTCTCGGGCGAGGTGTTGTTGTTGATGCCAGACTCGGTAGCCAGTTTGGTGAACGGCGACAGATCGATCAAATCGGTGCTGGCATTGAAGTCGCTGATGACCAGGCGCACGTCTTGCTGGTCGTTGTGAATCGCGAACACATCGCGCCCGCTGCCGCCCGCTGCGTGCACGGTGCCCGACAGGGCCACCAACACGTCGTCACCGGCCCCGCCTTGCAGGCGGGCTTCGTTGGCCAACACCTCAGCAGAGGTTTTGCCTGTGGTGTTGCCGGGGGATTGACCCGCCAAGAGGATGTCGTCACCCTGGCCGCCCAGCACTTGCGGCATGCTGCTGCCGACGACTTGGGTGGTGGCCCCATTGCCACGTGCCCAGACGATGTCGTTGCCGCCCCCTGCAATGATGTGGTCGGCCGAGCCGCTGCTCGAGATGTAGTCGGCACCTTCGGTCAGTTGCAACTGCAGACCATTGGCCGTGGTGTTGAGTTGATAAGCTGCGGTGGTTTGACCCGAAGCGTTTTCAAGAACGATGGTTTCGGCGTCGGTCAAAACAGCGCCACCGTCCGCAAAGCTGACTGCCAAAAGGCCTTGGCTGTTGGGTGTGAGGTTGGTGATGCCGCTCAATGCGCTGAGGGACACGCCCGTGGGCAAGTTGCTGTTGTTCCAACCCAACATGTACACGCCAATGAAGCCGTATCGGCCCGTTCCATCGGTACCAAAGTCGCGCACACTGGCGTCAGCGATCATGGTCAAATCTTCGCCAGCCCCGCCCACAAAAAGGGACTTTCCTTCGGCATAGAAGAAATCATGCCTTGAATCAGTGCCCAAATACGTGGTGAAGAGCTCGCCCGATTTGAGCGCTGCGTCATACGCTTGGGTGTAGTTCGTCGGTTGGCTGATGCTGAAAGGGCCTTGGTTGCTGACGTTGTTGGGGGATGTCTCTTGCGCTGCGATGGTCAAACCGCTGATGGCCGTGGTCCAGCCAGAGACTTGGCCCAGGAGGCTTCCGCCAGATGCGACCAAAGGCAGGGTGCGTGTGGTGCCCCCAGCATCGGTGTAGAGGCCGGTGAAGTTGAGGCCCCCGTCAAGGTCTTCGAACATGCCGTTGACTCGGACCAGGGCTTTGCCGCTGGCCATGTTGTAGAAGACGTTCACGGCCTGCTCAGGGATGACGCTGGACGTCCAGGTCACGGCATTTTGTGCGCCGTTGACCGCAAAGTTGGCAAGCCCTGTGGCCACCAAGCCGCCAGTGTCGCGCACCACCATGGCAAAGCGGTCGAGATCGCTTTGGATGTTGGTCAGCGAGGCGGTCTCAGCGGCGCTGGCAGAGACGGCATAACTGAGCGAGGCGGTGTTGCCACCGCTGTAAGTCAAGGTCACCGTGCCAAAGTTGCCTGCTTGTGTCCATTGGGTTGAGCTGCCTGAAACAGCAGTCCAGCCACCCAAAGTGGTATTGCGCAGCAAGGCGGGTATGCCGTCTTCGTAGTCTGTCAGGGTAAAGGTCCCCTGAACCGCAGTGCCTTCAACGAGCGCTTCAGACAGCGTCAAAATTGGCGCGTCATTTTTGCCTTGAACCGTGACCGTGATGGTCTGGTCCGCATATGCGCCAAAGTTGTCGGTGACGCGGGCCGTGTAGGTCTGCGTGACGGTCTGGCCTTCATTGAGCGCCTGTGTGGCGGCCAGGCTGTTGTTGAGCGTGTAGGTCCACACGCCTGTGCTGGCGTTGATCGCGATCGCGCCGTAGGTGGCCGAAGGCGTGCCTTGGATACTCCAGGTGCGGGTGGCGTTGGCATCCACATCATCGGCCGTCAAGGTGCCCGTGGCACTGACCGTGCCGGCAGCCACCGAGCCGTCAATCGCGTGGCCAGCCTCGGTGACGGTGCCGGCGCGGGCGGCGGGCGCGTTGGCAACGGTAGGAACATCGTTCGTGCCGTTGATGGTGACCGTGATGGTCTGGTCTACGTAGGCGCCGAAGTCGTCCGTGACGCGGGCCGTGTAGGTCTGCGTGACGGTCTCGTTTTCTTTGAGCGCCTGCGTGGCCGTCAGGTTGTTGTTGAGCGTGTAGGTCCACACCCCAGTGGTGGGGTTGATGGCGATCGTGCCGTAGGTGGCCGAAGGCGTGCCTTGGATGCTCCAAGTTTGGGTCGCGCCTGCGTCCACGTCGGTGGCCGTCAAGGTGCCAGACACGGTGCTGGTGCCAGCCACTGCGGTGCCGTTGTCGAGATGACCGGCCTCAGTGACGGTGCCGGCGCGGGCGGCAGCTTGGTTGCTGACCACTGGCACGTCGTTCGTGCCGTTGATGGTGACCGTGATGGTCTGGTCAACGTAGCCGCCAAAGTCGTCCGCGACGCGGGCCGTGTAGGTCTGCGTGACGGTCTGGCCTTCATTGAGCGCCTGAGTGGCCGCCAAGCCGTTGTTGAGCGTGTAGGTCCACACGCCTGTGGTGGGGTTGATGGCGATCGTGCCGTAGGTGGCCGAAGGCGTGCCTTGGATGCTCCAAGTCTGGGTCGCGCCTGCGTCCACGTCGGTGGCCGTCAAGGTGCCAGACACGGTGCTGGTGCCAGAGGCCACCGTGCCGTCGTCTTGCGAGCCAGCCTCCACAACCGTGCCAGCCAGCGCACCAGCGGCGTTGCTGACCACTGGCACGTCGTTCGTACCGTTGATGGTGACCGTGATGGTTTGGTCAACGAAGCCGCCCAAGTCGTCCGTGACGCGGGCCGTGTAGGTCTGCGTGACGGTCTCGTTTTCTTTGAGCGCCTGTGTGGCCGTCAGGTTGTTGTTGAGCGTGTAGGTCCACACCCCAGTGGTGGGGTTGATGGCGATCGCGCCGTAGGTGGCCGAAGGCGTGCCTTGGATGCTCCAGGCCTGCGTGGCGTTGGCGTCCACATCGGTGGCCGTCAAGGTGCCAGACACGGTGCTGGTGCCAGCTGTAGCGGCGCCGTTGTCTTGCGAGCCAGCCTCGGTGACGGTACCGGCGCGAGCAGCAGCTTGGTTGCTGACCACTGGCAAATCGTTCACCGCCATCAGGTCGAGTGTCAGGGTGTAAGCCGCAACGCTGAATTCGCCCTGCGAGTCTTGCACCTTGAAGCTGAAGCTCTGGTCCGCGTTGGCGTTGAGCGCAGGGGTGTAAACCAGCCTGCCGGCGTTGATGTCGGCGATGCCGATGGCCAGTGGTGCCACCACGGCCACGCCATTGAGGCTGAGCACGCCTTGCCCAGGCAGGCTGGTGATCTGCACGCCAGCGAAGGTGTCGGCTGGGTCTTGGTCTGCAAAGACACCAAAGTCGGTTGCGGTCAAGACTTGAGCGATGTCTTCGGTCACAGCCACCAAGTCATGGCTTGACGTGGGTGGCGCGTTGGTGACCGTGGGGTCGAGCTTGACGTTGGCCAGCGTGGAGTTCAGGGCTGCCACGTTGTTGCCTGCCAAGTCGGCAATGCTGCCGGCAAATCCCAACAAGGTGATGCCCGATGTGGCAGCGTCAGTGGATGTGACGGTGAAAGTAAAGCTGGCTTGGGTGGTGTTGGCGCCGCTGTTGACCACAACACTGCCAGGCACCAACACGGCGCTGACGATGCTGGCAGGACCTGTCGGGTTGTTGAGCTGCAGCTGCAGGCTGGCGTTGGCGCCCACTGTGAGCACGGCATCAAATTGCAGACTGAAGTTGATCACTCGGGCCAAGCCGTAGGTGGCCGCTTCGGGTGCCGACGTGACTGTGGCCACAGGCAACTTGGTATCGATGCTGTAACTGGCCGTGGCCGCCCCGGTGCCGGTGTTGCCCAACAGGTCGGTGAAGCTGTTGTTGGTCAGGCTGATGGTGTTGACGCCCGCCTCGATCGATGCTGTTGGCGTGAAAAGCGCTGCCCAGGTTTTGCCGCCATCTGTGGTGGCCAAGTTGCTGAGCGCACCGCCTTGTGCTGTGAAGTCCGCGGCGGTGAGGCCTGTCACCGCTTCAGAGAACACCAAAGACAAGGCGCCGGTTTGTCCAGCCTTGAACGTGGACTGGCTCAGCGCCATGCTGCTCACGGTAGGGGCTTTGCTGTCGATGACATAGGCCGCGCTGAGGGCGCCCGTGGTGCCGGTGTTGCCCGCGATGTCGGTGTAGGCCCCGGTGAGCGAGACGCGCTGGCCCGCCAGCTCAGCGTTGACCGCTGGCGTGAAGCTGCCTGTCCAGGTAATGCCCCCATTGGCGGTGCTGAGTGTGCCGACGGTGCCGCCTTGTACGGTCAAGTCGGTATGGGTGAATCCGGTGACCGCTTCGTTGAAGGTGACGGTCACCGTCGGTGTGTCGCCTGCCTTGATGGCGCTGCTGGACAAGGCAATGGTGGCTGTTGGCGCTTGGGTGTCCACGGCATAGCTGGCACTGCTGCCCACTTGGCCGGCATTGCCCAAGAGGTCGGTATAAGCCGTGCCCAGGGTGATGGCGTTGGTGGCCGATGTGACGCCAACTGCAGGCGTGAAAGTGGCTGTCCAGGTTCTGCCGCCGTCGGCGGTGGCCACGGCAGAAAGCGTGCCGCCTTGCACCGACAAATCGGTGTTGCTGAAGCCACTGACCACCTCGTTGAAGGTGATGGTGACTGCGGCTGTGTCGCCGGTCTTGAGCGTGGACTTGTCCACCGCGATGGTGGCGCTGGGTGCGCGCGTGTCCACCACATAGGTTGACGATGCCGCCGATTGGCCGGCATTGCCCGCCGTGTCGGCATAGGCGCCCGTGAGGGAAATCTGTCGGCCCACAGCCTGCACATCGGTACCCGGATTGAAAGTGCCGGTCCAGACCAGGCCGTTTTGGGTCAGGTTGCTGATCGTGCCGCCTTGCACCGTGAGGTCAGAGGCAGCAAAGCCGGTGACCGCTTCGCTGAAGGTGATGGTCACACTGGGGGTGTCGCCCGCTTTGATGTTGTTGCTCGACAAGGCGATGGTCGCTGTGGGGCTGCGCGTGTCGATGCTGTAGTTGCCACTGTTGGCTGTGTTGCCGGCATTGCCCGCCTGGTCGGTGTAGGTGTTGGCCAGGCTGATGGTGTTGGTGGCCGATTCGCTGGGGGCGGCAGGCGTGAACGTGGCCGTCCAGGTTTTGCCGCCGTCGCTAGAGGCCACGGGGCTGAGCGTGCCGCCTTGCACCGTGAGGTCGGCATTGGTAAAGCCTGTGACGGCTTCTGTGAACGTGATGGTGACCAATGCGGTTTCATTGGCCTTCAAGGCAGTCTGATTGACCGACACGGTGGCCACAGGGGCTTTGGTGTCGATGGCGTACGGGGTGGTTTGCGCCGAGGTGTCGCCGGTGTTGCCCGCGATGTCGGTGTAAGCACCAGTAAGTGAGACGCGTTGGCCCGTCAGTTCGGCATTGGGTCCAGGTGTGAATGTGCCTGTCCAGGTCTTGCCGCCGTCAGCGCTGGTGAGGGTCCCCACTGAGCCGCCTTGTACGGTCAGGTCGGTGTTGGAAAATCCATTCACCGCTTCGGAGAAGCTGACCGTCAAGGTGGCTGCTTCACCCGCTTTGACCAAGGTGCTTGAGAGCGTCAGGGTTGCCGTTGGCAACTTGGTGTCCACCGTGAAACTGGCACTGGTGGCCGCTGTGCCGACGTTGCCGGCCAGGTCGGTGTAGCTGTTGGCCAAGGCGAGCGTGTAGTTGGCGCTGTCCAGGTTGGCCGTGGGGGTGAGCGTGGTGGTCCAGGTCTTGCCGCCATCTGCGGTGGTCAAGCCACTGAAAGCGCCACCGGCGAGGTTCAAGTCGGACACATCGAAGCCCGCAACCTCTTCGTTGAATGTGAGGGTCACGGCGGCAGTTTCACCCACCTTGATGGTGGTCGGCACGATGGACCAAGTGACCGTGGGGCCGGAGGTGTCGGTTTTGAGGCCCGAGAGCGCCGCAGAGGCACCCGACTCCATGGCACCAGACATCTGCGTGGCCGTGAGGGTGTAGCTTTGGTTGACGTTCAGCGGGGCCAAGCTGCTTTGTGCCAGCGTGACCCCATTGACGGTGTCGCCCACCCTGACTTGGATGGCCCCTGCAGACAAATCTGCCGAAGTCACGGTTTTGACGCCGACCAACACGGTGTTGCCGCCCGTGGCTTGGGCATAAAGACGCACTTGGTTGTCGACCAACGCGCCGGTATTGGCCAGGCTGATGCTGAATGTGGGGGCCGTCAGGCGGGTGATGTTGTCATCGCTGAAAGCGCCCGTGTCGCTGGAGGCGATCAGATCAGGCGCTCCGGGGGCGCCGGGCAGAACGGTGATCTCAACACCGCTGGCTGTACTCACAGGGGCAGACCAGGTCTTGGCAGCGGCCGAAGCGGGCAGCAAGATGCCGCGGATGCCCTCGGCGGTTTCAAAATAGAGTGTGGTGTCCTCGGGGCGGAACCATGCCTCCAGCGCGGCATTCACGCCGGTGGTGGCGCTGCGTGCACCCAGCCAGCTCAAGCCCGTGGGCAGCACAATCACATCGCCCACAGACAAGTCGGTGATGCTGTCCAAGCCGCTGGCGCCTGCAGACACCAGGCCGGTGTCGGCTGCGGCAAATACAAAACGGTCGTTGCCAGAGCCGCCAGTCAGCGTGTCAGCGCCCAAACCGCCGATCAGGGTGTCAGCTCCTGTGCCGCCTTGCAAAATATTGCCTGCAGCGCTGCCGTTCAGCACGTAGTTGCCGGTGCCCACCACGCGGGCGCCTTCGATGCCGGTCAGGGTGCCATTGGTCCAAACCGAAGCGTTCAAGGTGCCGCCGGTGCTGCCTTGGATTTCGAGCAGGTCGGTGGCCGTGTCGGCGCCAGCAGTCCAGCGTTGGTCCGTGGTCGTGGCCGTGGCGTCGTAAGTGGCTGCACCGCCATAAATGCGCAAATTGACAGGACCTTGGGCCAATTGGGCCAAGGTCACACGGAAGACGTCTGCACCCGCGCCACCCACCAAAACATCCACCCCAGTGGGTTGTACTGCTGTGTCGACACCTCCCCCAACAATGAGATCGTCACCGGATGAGCCGATGATGGTGTTGGCAGAGGTGTTGCCAGCCGACGAGCCGGTCAACGTTAATCCGGTCATGCCAGAGCGGTTGACCGCACTGGCATCGATGTTCACCGCCCTGAAGATGTTGTTCACATTCATGCGGCCGGTTTCTGTGGCCACGACAGCAGAGGCGAGATCGGCCGAAACGGTGCTGGCCCCGGGGGAACCCACCAACACCAAGGTGCTGGTCAACTCCGAAACGGAAGCGAAGGGGGCTGAAACCAAATTGACCGAAACCTGCGCACTGGCGGCGGCTGTTTGGGCCGTCACTTGGGCAGGTGTGGCGAACAACAACACGTCCACAGTGCGTGAGCCCGTGGTGAAGGCCGACATGACTTGCACGCCTTTGAGCACAGACTCGTAGTTGGCCAGCAGGCGTTGATCGCCCGTGGTGGAGGTGATGGTGAGGGTGGCGGTGTTTTCGCCGCTGACCAGAAGACCGGCAGCCGCAGCGGCGGTTTTAGCAGCGTCGCTGAGGACGAGTTTGTCCGCAAACGATGTGGCGGTGAAGGTTTGGGGGCTCAGCAGCCTGACGACCATTTGCTGCGCCCTGCTGCTGTCCAGATCGGACAAGCTGGCCGATGGCGCCAAGCTGGTGGCGATCGGTGAGGAATAGGTGGACACCCCGGTCAAGACGGAACCGATGGCTTCTGTGCTGGTGTTCAGACCGGCGTTCAACACGCCGTTCAGATCCACTGCGGGCGCATCGTCAAATGTTGTGATGCTCAAGGCAATGGGCTGGGCCTGTACACCTGTGGCGCCGGCCGCATCGGTGACGCTGACCTGGATCTGGCGCGCATGGCTGGATGGGGCTGCCGACAGGTTTTGGTAAGCCACAGAGCTCAACAAGCCTTGGTAAACCGTCATGCTGCCTTGACCTGTCAGGGTCAGCACGCCAGTCGTGACATCAAAACTGCTGGTGATGCCAGAAGGCAGCGTGGCGGTGACCCCCAAGCTGTCTTCACCGGCACGGTAACCCACGCTAAAGCGCACCGTGGCCGAGGCCATGAGGCTGCTGCTGCCGTCGGGATCCGACAGCTGGAGCGAGGGCGACAGCGTGGTGCTGGCCGCCGTCTTGGTCAAGGTGGCCGATTCTGCAAAGCTGGCGGTCACCGTGGTGGG
The DNA here is from genome assembly GCA_943331105.2 of Akkermansia muciniphila. GTDB lineage: Bacteria > Pseudomonadota > Gammaproteobacteria > Burkholderiales > Burkholderiaceae_C > Limnohabitans_A. The sequence goes on along the minus strand of CALQKH020000018.1, from coordinate 47,279 downwards.
CAACACCACTGGCGCATCGTTGACGCCTTGCACCTGGATGGTGCGGGTCTGCACCAGGCTGGCAGCCGTGCTGGCAGCGCCGCTGTTGTCGGTGACGGTGATGTGGAAGCTGCGCTGGCCGGTGGCCAAGTCGTCATCGCCATTGAGGAAGACGACCTTTTGCAACACTTGGCGGTAAACATCGAGTGAGGCGGCGCCCGAAATGGTCAGGTTCCCGCTGCTGTCAAACGATTTGGTGAGCCCAGTGGTTCCGGTCAGGTCCACATCAAGGCTGTCGCCGCTTGCCTTGCCAGCACTGAAGCTCACTCTCGCCAAGGACAGAGAAGTGGAATCGATGTCGGTGATGGACAAAGAAGGGGCAATGGCCGCGCCGGCTGCGGTGTTTTCTACAAAGGTGACTGCCGCAGGCGACAAGAAAAGCACAGGACGGTCGTTGACGGCCGTGATGGACACGGTCACCGTCGATGCAGCAGAGTTGAGGGTGTTGAGCACCGGGTCCACCACAACATAGGTGATCTGCGCGTTGGCGTTGCGGTTGGCCTCGGGTGAGAAGTTGACATCAACCCCGCCTGAAACCAAATTCAGCAATCGGCCCGCTGAGCCCATCGATATAGGGCTGCCGTCGGCTGCCGTGATCGTGCCACCCGTGACCGACATGATTCGGATTTGCTGCGGTGTGGGTCCGTCTTCGTTGGACAGCGTGGTCGGCGCCAGCCGCAAGCTGATGGGGGTGTCTTCTACGGCGCTGCGGGAAAGATCGCCCCCGGCCTCTGGGGCTGCGTTGTCCACCAAGCTCACCGTGATGGACCTGGTCACCGCTGCGTTGACACCATCGCTGACCGTCATGGTGAGCGTTGGTGGTGTCGCATTGGTCAAGGGCGATGTATAGATCAGCGTGGGCAGCGCAGCCTGGAGGTTGGCAGGACTGCCCGACAGCACCAAGGTGTTGGTCGTTTGGCTTCTGAGTACCACGCCCGATTGCAAGGTGACGGGAAGGCCCAAAGATCCAGTGCTCGCGGACAGGGTGAGGGTGACCGAGCTGCTGTCGGCATCCGCCACGGTGAAGCCCGACAGCAAGGTGGGCACACCCACCTTGGCCATGTATTGGTTGGGCACTGCTGCGGTGGGGGGGGCAGATGCCACCCGCAGGCTGATGGTGCTGGGGGTCTCTGGCGTCAAAGCGTCGTTGTCGCTGACAGTGACCGTGACACCGGCCGCACTGCGACCGGCTTGCGCCGTGAAAAAGACCTGCGACAGAGCGGCGTTCAAATCGGACTTGAGACCTTCAACGACCCAAGATGTACCGTTGGCGTTTTTGTTGACAAAAAGTCCCTGGGTCTGCGCCAAGTCTAGGCTGCCATTGGTGCTGTCGAGTGTCACTCGCAGCACGTCGGAGTCCAGATCCGACACCGTGATGGGGGCCAAGGCTGATCGCGTTGCGGCCACCACGTTTTGACTGGCGGTCACGGCCAAGGTGGCGGAGTTGTGCACCGTCACAGGAACGTCGATGGAGCCCACCACGTTGGTGCGGCCTTGCGGCGTGACATCCAAATGGATCTTGGCCGATGTCTGGCCCACTGTGGCACGCATTTCGAGCAAGGCCAAGTTGGCGTTGATGGCATCGAGCGTGCCTGTGAGGGTTTGGACAGTTGCAAAGTCCAAGCCGTTTTGGCTGATGAGTCCACCTGTGGCTGTGGCCGTGACGGTGAGCAACGCATTGGGGTTGAAGTAGTCCACCACCAAGCCGGGCACCGATGTGGCAACACCTGCGGCAGCGTCGAGAGACTCGGGCGCACTGACCAGGGGTGTGTTGGGGTCGTCGTCCAACAGCATCAAACGGGCGGTGCCGCTGGACAGGATGTTGCCAGCTGCGTCAGAAAACTGCGAATTGCCGTACACGTCCGAGACGACCAAGGTGATCAGTTCGTTGGCGTTGACTAGCGCGTTGTTGGCCAGTCGGACTGTGATGGTCTTGACGGTCTCGTCAGGACCAAAAGTGACTTGACCAGACGGCAAGGCGCGAACGCCGTCGGCATCTAAAAACACAAAACGATCGGCTGTCAGGGTGCCAGAGCCTCTGATGTCGTAGCGCAGCACCACCGTGCCATCAAGACCGCCTGAACGGTTGATGGTGAAACTGACGGTGTTGTCAGCGCCATCGCTGGCGCCTTCGTACAGGTATGGGGTCTGGCCAGAGACATCTTGAGCGGCATTGGACGTGACCACAAAACGTGAGGGCACGATGGGGCCAACGATGGCGTTGTCAGCCAAGTATTTGAGGCCTTGGTTGTCGGTATCGCTCAACAAGGTTTGCAATGGGCTTGCGTTGCCAGTGTTGAGGTAGGCGCCCAACTTGGTCAAGATGGCGTCTCCCTGGACCACCTGCTGAACCTGCACAATTTTGCGCAACACGGCCACAGCGTCTTTGGCGTCATCGCCTTGGCCATCGATGGTGGTGGTGGGCTGGCCCCAGATCAGGCCGTTGGCTTTGGCGATCACTTGCGCCAGTTGGTCGGCTTGGGCAAGGGTCAGGGTCGTGATGCCCAGCGCGTTGGCCGCACTTTGCAAGATGGAGGACACGCTGTCCGAACCGGTCGCTTTCGTGACCACTTGCGCGATGCTGTAGCTTGGGTTGACGGCGAGGACTTCGGCAATGGCACTCATCATGGCCACGCTGGTCTGCGTGATCGGCTTGTTGGCCGCAATGACGTTCAGGACGCTGCCGCCCACGTCGGACAGCGCCGCCAGCATGGCCGCGCTCTTTTGGTAGGTCACCGCATCGAGCTTGGCGGCTTGGGCTGTGCTGGCACTGCTGTAGCTGGCCACGCTGATCGAGGCTTCGCGAAACGCGTCGTAACTGCTGAGGTTAACGCTCGTCACAAGTCCCAGGGCTTTGGCGATGGCCGCTTCTGATGCCGCTGTGCTGGTGTTGAATTGGGTGATGACGCCCGCCTGAGTTTGGTTGGCGGGGGTTCGAAAGCTGGTCACCGAAGGGTCAAAGTTTGGATCGTCCAGCGCTGCTTCGGTGAAGTAATAGTACTGCGCACCACCACGGCTTTGGTAGCGCGATATCAAGGTGCTGACGGGGTTGATGACGGTGTAGCCCTCGGGTGCTTCGTACTGCACCAAAAAGGGCTGGCCGGTTGAAATGTCCACACCACCGCGCATGATCAGGTGGCCGCTGCCCCCTGGGATCGAGAACACACCCGCACCCACCGAGCCGCCCACGGCTTCGCCCAAGTTGACCGTGTTGTCGTTGTTGGTGTCCACGAACACCAGTACATCGACCAAGTAACCGTCTACCGCAGAACCCGCCACCGCGCCGTTGACCGTGACGCCACTCAGGTTGGCCACGTTGTTGAACGTGAGGTTCAAGTTGTTGCCGGCAGAATCGGTGATACTGGACACAACAGGAACAGTCGGCAGCTGCAGGGACACGAGCGAGATGCCATTGGTGTCGAGGTCGCCCTTTTGCACGGTGTATTTGAAAGTCAGGGCAGAGGTGCCCGAACCGGCATCGTAAGTGGCAAAGCGCAACGTGGCACTCTCCAGGCCCAAACGAATGCGGGGTGTTCCGGTCACAAACATGGGCTCGTTGCCCTGCACCACGATGCTCAACACTTGACCCAGGGTGTAGGTGGCGTTGGCGGGCGCCAAGACCGAACTGATCAGCGGAGCCGTGTTGTCGACCTGGAGGGCCGCAGGCAAAAAAGCATCACTCTGGTTACCAGCTGCGTCCACATTGCGCACGCCCACGCGTTGACTGGCGTAGTTGCCTGCGCTCAACGTGAAACTGGTAGCGCCATCGCTGGCGGTGGTCCAAGTGGAGCCGCCGTTGGTGGTAAATGACCAACCTGCAAGTGCACCCGTGACATTGACCACACCAGAATTGGTGATGCCATCGCCAGCGTTGGTGCCCGTGTCGCTGGCCAGCAAAACGGTAGCAGCTGCAGGGGGTGTCAGGTCAATGCCCAGCGACTGCGTTTGCTGCGTTGCAGGGTTACCGGCCCGATCGGCCACATCGGCTTTGAGGGTGTAGTTGCCATCGGCCAAGCGGCTACCGCCGCTGAGCAATGTGCTGGGCACGGTGACCGCAAACTGGCCTGCGCTGACTGCGCCCTTGACCGTTTCCAGCAAGGTGGTCGGCGCGCTGTCGCTGTAAAAGCGCAGAGTGACTTCTTGGCCGTCCTCTACCCCGGAAGCATTGCCACTGATGGAGATGCCAGCCAAGGCCTCTTGTAAATTGATGGTGTTGTCGCTGGCCACAGCGGAAAGGCTCAACGTCGGAATGGATCGGTCGATGTTGACGCTGAGCAACTTGGAGGTGATGTTGCCAGCACTATCTTGTGCCTGTATGCGGATCATCACATCGCGAACCTGCCCATCGCTGACCAGGGCACTCAGGTCGCCGCTGATTTGTCCACCGGCATAGGTGAGCTGCTGCAAAGGCGTGCTCAGTGTGGGGTCGTTGTTGGCGAAGACTTGTACCGTGGTGGATGTGGCACCGTCGATGCTCACCGCTTTGGAAAATGAACTGACCTGTGCATTGGGCACCACCACATCGGCGCTTGAGGCCAGGTTGATGGTGGGTGCTGTTGTGTCTACCGTGATGGGGCGCGTTGCAGCCTCGCTCACATTGCTGGTCAGGGTCTGCGTGGCAGACAGGGTCTCGGCCCCTTGGCCCATGGCCGCGATGTCGGCGGCGACCAAGGTGTAGCTCCAGCTTGTGCCCGTCACCGTCGCTGCGCGGGTGTTGCCCCCAATCGTCAAGGCCACCGAGGCGCCCGCCTCGTTCGTGCCGGTGATCGTGGTGCTTTGCTCGCTGGCGTTGATGATGTCATCCGTCGCCACCGCATTGATGATGGGTGCTGTGGGCGCTACCGTGTTCACCGTGATGGCGCGCGTCCCAGCTGCGCTGGTATTGCCTGCTGCATCGGTTTGCGTGGCAGACAGGGTCTCGGCCCCCTGGCCCATGGCCGTGATGTCGGCGGCCACCAAGGTGTAGCTCCAGCTCGTGCCCGTGACCGTCGCTGCGCGGGTGTTGCCCCCAATCGTCAAGGCCACTGAGGCGCCTGCCTCGTTCGTGCCCGTGATGGTGGTGCTTTGCTCGCTGGCGTTGATGATGTCATCCGTCGCCACCACGTTGATGGTTGGCGCTCCTGCCACCAAGGTGTTCACCGCGATGGCGCGGCTTGCAGCCGGACTGGTGTTGCCTGCTGCATCGGTTTGCCTCACAGACAGGGTCTCGGCCCCTTGGCCCATGGCCGTGATGTCGGCGGCCACCAAGGTGTAGCTCCAGCTCGTGCCCGTCACCGTCGCTGCGCGGGTGTTGCCCCCAATCGTCAAGGCCACCGAGGCGCCCGCCTCGTTCGTGCCCGTGATGGTGGTGGTTTGCTCGCTGGCGTTGATGATGTCGTCCGTCGCCACCGCGTTGATGATGGGTGCTGTAGGCGCTGCCGTGTCCACCGTGATGGCGCGCGTCCCAGCTGCGCTGGTGTTGCCCGCTGCATCGGTTTGCGTGACAGACAGGGTCTTGGCCCCTTGGCCCATGGCCGTGATGTCGGCGGCCACCAAGGTGTAGCTCCAGCTCGTGCCCGTGACCGTCGCTGCGCGGGTGTTGCCCCCAATCGTCAAGGCCACCGAGGCGCCTGCCTCGTTCGTGCCCGTGATGGTGGTGCTTTGCTCGCTGGCGTTGATGATGTCGTCCGTCGCCACCGCGTTGATGGTCGGCGCTATGGGCGCTGCCGTGTCGATGGTGAAGGGTTTCAGGTTGGTGGAAGCGGTTTGTCCGTTGGTGGTGACGTTGAGCACCGGCGTGTAGGTGCCTTCAGGCAGGTTGCTAGGCTGGCTGAACGACCAAGCGCCGTTGGGCTGAACGGTAACGGGATAAGTCTGTCCGTTCAGCGTGACCGTGGCCGTTGAGCTCGCTGGCACTGTGCCGCTGAGTTCGGGCGTGGGGTCGTTGGTTTTGTTGTCATCGGCTACGCCTGTCGCGTTGTCGCTGGCCGGCGCGAGCCCTCCCGTGGTGGTGGCGTTGATGGCCAAGGTCACCAAATTATTGGTGTCGGCACCGTCTTGATTGAAGTTGCCTGCGGCGTCTTTGAATTTGCCAGAGTCAACACGAATGCTGGCACTGCTGCCGGTGACCGAAGGCGTGAATGTGGCGGTATAGACCAACGGGTTGGAGCCGCTTTGCACCAAAGCACTCAAGGTGCCGCCGGTCAAGGTGATGTCACCGCTGGAGCCGTTCCATGAGAAGTCGCTGGACGCTTCGCTCAGGGTGAAGGTGACCAATGCTGTCTGGCCCGCTAACAGTACTTGGGCGTTGGCACTGATGGTGATGGTGGGTGGCGTGGCGTCGTATTGCACCTCGAGCCTGCGCTCAGAAGACACATGGCCAGCACGGTCGGTCTGCGAGGCATACAACCGGTAAGTCCCATCCGTCGCTGTTTGTCCAAGCAAGGTGTTGAGCGAAACTTTGTAGTCACTGGCTGGGGCCGTGGTGTTGATGAGAGCAAGCTGTTGCTCGACCGACCCGTTCACTCGGACGACCCGTATCGCCAAGCTCGCACCGATCTCCAAACCCGAGACCTGAATGGTGGGCAATACCGAAGTGATGCCGTCACCCGCAAGGCCAGTGTCTTGGCTGTCCAAAGCCAAGCTTGGCGACACAACGCCACGGTCCAAAATTAAGGGAAAGGCTTTGGAATCAACCCCTTTGACGCCTGCGGCTGTTTCAACCTGCGCAGTGATTCGCAGCAGGGTTTCTTGGGGGCTGGCAGCCAAAGTGCTTTTGTCCACCATGACTGAGATCTGCCCAGCAGACAGGTCAGAACCGGTCAAAACCTTTTGTCCCAACAAGACACCGCTGAGGTAGAGCTTGACGGTGTCGCCCGCTATGGCGCCTGAGGTTGACAACTCGACAATGACCGGCACAGTGAGGCCACTGAGGGTGTTTGTCGGGTCGAGGTAGTAGGGATCGACGCTGGTCTGGTCGCTGACATCTTGACCAATGTAGGGGCGCCCTGGCGCAGATCTTTGTCCGGCAGCTGGTGCGGCAATGGGCCCGACGACCGAAGCCACCTGTGCCAGCCGTGCATCGATGGCAGATTCGGTGTAATTGGCTGCACTGAAGGTGCTGCCGGAGATGGCCGACTGCAAATCGTTTTGTATGACGTATTCGGTCTGCACCAAAGCCGTCAAGGCCTCCTTGGCTGCACTGGCGGTGAGCGCGAGGTCGGAAAAGTTGTCGTTGACCCTGGCGATGGCTTGGGACAGTTCAGCCAATGTCGCAACGCCTGCAGTAACCGAGGCGTCCAGGTTGATCTGGCTGTCGAGTTGCGTGAACACATTGGCAATGAAGGTCTGACCGGCCGTGCCTGCCAACGCCACAGGACCGGTCTGGGCACCCAGTGTCAGTGCTATGGATTGAACAACTTGGCTTGCCGCCTCGATTTGGCTCATGCCAGGTGCGGCCTTTTGCACGGCCGCTGTGGCCGCGACGATGAGGTTGGCCACTTGGGCCGCCTTGCCGTAGATGGTCAGCGCCTCTGCAGCCGCTGCGTTTGTGTTGCTGCTCAGTGCCGCAGAAATCGGGTCGAGACGCAAGAGGTCGTCAGCAGAAACATCACCCCCCAAATTGAGCAGGCTCGCCAGTCGAAGCGCCGCAGCGTCGGCGGACTCGCCGCTTTGACGTATGCCTTGGATCAACGTGGTGAGCGGCGTGATGGCGGTGGCGGAGTCAGGGGCACTGAGCACGCCAGTGAAGGCCAGCCCCGTACCGTAAATGTCTTTACCCCCCAAAACGTGGATGGCTCCTGAGCCTTCAAGGCCCGAAAATTTGCCTTGCGCATCGGTAATTTTGTATTTATCCGGCCCTGCGCCACTGATTTCGCCCTCTTCGACAATGCCATCGCCATCGTCGGCCCAGGTGCCGTTGAATTTGCCGTTCCCATCACCATCCCGCCAAACCAGCGAGCCTTGCAAATAGCCCTTGACCACGACACCCGAGACCAGCATAGGCCCAGCAACAGCTGCAGCGGCTCCGCCACCTCCACCACCAAGCCCCAATAGGCCCAACAAATAGGCGGGGTTGAATCCATCGGTGAATGTGCCTTTGGCCGTTTTGACGTCTGCATCTGATGCGTCATCAAGACTTGGAAGGCCAGCCTGCTGAAGTTCGTCGTTGAAAAGGTCCCTGAAAGATTGGCGGGCGTCAGCGGGCGAGTTGGACGATGGGTTGGAATTTGCAGAGGATCTATTGGGTGAACCTGTTGCAACCTCATCGCTGAATTGGGCGTGTGCTCCACCCAATCGCAACCATTTTTCGACCAACATGGCCAGCGCGGCGTCTGCCAGTGGTGGCACAGGCTCTGCATGAACAGCAAGGGCTTGGCCCTTGTCGGCCAACTGGTCAGAAGGGGCCCAAGAATTCAATGGCTCGGGTGAAACGGTTTCTTCGGCGCCACCATGGGCAACGTCTGGATCATGGATGTCGAGCTTGCTTGTGTCCTGCTCTTGACGCTTGTCCTCATTGCTCTGTGCATTGGTGCTCTGCGCAGCCAAGGTCTTGTCGGCCAACAACAGGCTTGCCAGAACAATGCCCCAAAAAGAACGGGCGGGAACAAGCGTGACTTTTTGCAGCAAATTCGAAAGCACCTCTTGGGGCTTTCTCAGCTGTCGTGTATCACGGCTAGGGTCTGAACGCATACGGTATCCGGTCTTTACTTAGGTAGTTACCGCAAATTTATCATTTTTCCCACGACTGAGCAAGTTAGATTGTCAATTTATATGTTTTTGTCAGTTGGTAAGTTAATCGATTGCCCTAGAATTGATTGGAGATGATTTTCACAACCGTTCGAAACCTGATCACCGCAATTGCTTTAGTGGGTTTTGCATGGGCAGCTCAAAGCCAAATAAACGTTACCGAAAACTCTAAAAAAACAACAAAAGAGCCACTTTCGATTACTGGCAATGAGCTGTCAGATCCTGTTTTTTTTCGGGACATGCTCTCCCAATCTCTGGGTGAATTGACACGCAACGAGTCCGCCGTTTTATTGGAACTGCGGAAGGGTTACGAACGTCTCAGTAAAAGTTGCTCACGCGCAACACCTTCAAAGCCCCCAATTGAAGACGCCGCTTTGTCTCGCAACATTCTGGCTTTTGAGCAAGCCAGAGCCGTTATCTCGGCCCGTCAAGATGCTCTTGTTCGTTCTGGTTCAGCCTATGAACTTGCAGCCAACCGCTTAGAAGCTCAATATTGTTTGGGCTTGCCATCGAATCTGCTTTTTGATGCTTTGAAGTCACCTAATTGCAAACAAGCTCAAAATTTACAGAGTATTGTCAAAATCTACCGAACTGGGCTGAGTCAGTATTACCAATTGCAATCGGACCGCTATCGAACCTATTTGGATTTGGCGACCATTGAACAACAAGGTTGTGTGCGCAGCGGCTTTACCAGCCGTTTGCTGTTGACCAACGACGGCTACATGAAGGAGTCTGAAGAGCAAAGTCAAAGAATGGTCAACCGTTGGGACAGTGAACTGAACCGATGGCTGCGGTCTGCAGGTGTGCCCCCATGAGCAGTCAAAAAACCACTTTAGCGCGGCCTCCCTTCAACCCGGCCAAGGCGCTGTGGGGCCTTTTGTTGTTGGGCCTGAGCATCTTTGGCGCGCTGATCGCTTTTTGGTCAGGCGGTTGGTACCTTCATTTGGTGGAGCAAAGGGCTCTCCAGAGTGCTTTGCCTGCCCTCTCGCGCGCTTTGGACCAGACTCTGGGGGAGTTGGAGTCGCGACTCAACACAGACAATTACCTTGAAGTGAACACCCACAGCCAGCTTTCAACGGTCTTTCAAGTGCTGCGCGAGGATGTCCCCTTTGTCTCTGCTTTGGAGATTCGAGATGCCGAGGGTGCTTTGTTGATGACGAGCGCAGCACCCACTCGCACTGAAAACCGCTTGTTGTCGCCAGGTTACGCGGCATTGTTTGAGTCGGCTGTCAAATCCGGGCGTCCCGGTTACTCCAGCATTTACGCAGAGCCGATGCGCGGTCAAGAGGGCCACTTTTTTGATCTGTTCATTGTGTCGCGTTGGGGGCAAAAACAAGGTTTGATTGCCAAATTATCCGCCACAGATTTGCTCAGGATCAGCCTCGAGAGCTTGGACAGGGAGGTGATGTCTGGGCTGGACCTTGTGATCCAAGAGGCCATGCTTTTGACCCCTCAGGATGCCTCCAAACCACTCTGGCCAGCGGAACAATGGCTTTTCGAGCGCCATGGCTTGCGATTGACATTGTCCGGAAAGGCGTCTGCGCCGTTGGCCAACACAACATTGGCTTTGCAGTGGTTGCTCGCTTGTCTTGGCGGCTTGGCGGCACTTTCGGCCTCGTTATGGATTCGAGGTTTACGCTACAGGAAGTTGACCAAATCGCGACTGGAAGAGATCGAAAAAAAGATGCAGTCCGATGCCCGAATTGCGACACTCGGCGAAATGTCAACCGCCATCGCGCACGAATTGAATCAGCCCTTGGGGGCGATATCCAACTACGCCTATGCTGCCGAAAAGATTGCCAAACAACAGCCCAATCCTGAACCGGCATTGCTCGAAGGATTGACTCAGATTCGCCGGGAGGCCGAGCGGGGTGCCGAGGTCATCAAAAGCATTCGCAACTTCATTCGCCGAGAAGAACTTGCGTCCGAACAGATCGATGTAGCGGCGCTGCTGAATGACCTCAGGCCCATTCTGGAACTCCAAGCGCAAAGTCAAGGCAGCAACCTGACCATTGAAGTCAAAGACCGTTTAGTCGTCAATTGCTCCAAAGCTCTGTTGCAACAAGTCATCTTGAATTTGACCAAAAATGGGCTGGATGCCATGAGGGATTTGCCAAAAACTTCTCGGTTTTTACAAATCAAAGCGGGTTTGAATGAAACCACCCACAGGGTCATGTTTGAGGTGATTGATTCTGGACATGGGATTTCTGAGGAGGTTAAAAAATCGCTTTTCAAACCATTTTTTACCACCAAAAAAGATGGTCTTGGCATTGGTTTGAATCTGTGTTTATCCATCGCTGAGCGACAAGGCGGCACTGTGATGTGGCACAACAACTTAACTGGTGGTGCTCGGTTCGTTCTGGAATTGCCAGCGAAAAGTTACACATGATGAACACCATGAACCTGCCTTTGAACGGTCTTCCCCCGCCGTACGTCATCGCTGTAGATGACGATGCAGGCATGCTTAAGAGCATGGAGTTTTTGCTCAAAGCAGAACGGATCGATTCTTATTTTTTTTCTGGTGGCCTTGCTTTTTTTGATGCCATCAAAGCCAAGCCTGAACTTCTCAATGGCCCAGGCTGCATATTGCTTGACGTGCGCATGCCAGACATGAATGGGTTGGAGGTTTTTGACAAATTGATTGCCATCGATCCGAACCTTGCTATGCCGGTGATTTTCATCACCGGCCACGGGGATGTTGCTTTGGTGACCAAGGTTCTGAAACAGGGTGCTGTCGATTTCATCACCAAACCCTATTCTGCCGAAGACCTTCTTTTGCGCCTGCACGAGTACTTCGACAACTCCAGGTCAAGATACATTCGCAAAGCCAACATGCAGTCGGTCGAGCAGCGCATCCAGCAGTTGACTGAGCGCGAGTTTTTCGTCATGGAGCATTTGTTTGAAGGGCTTTCAAACAAAGACATTGCCGAAATCTTGGGTAACAGTGTTCGAACGATTGAATTGCGAAGAGCCGCAATTTATGACAAGTTGCAAGTCAAAAGCGTGGTTGAGTTGGCGCGGCTTCTCGAGAATGCCGAGTGGAAAAAGAAGCCCCTGTAAGCCCCTATCAGCCTCGCCAACTGAGCCTCAAAAATTCACCTGATCCCCACCCTTGAGCGCCAGCATGCTTCGGGCCTCATCGGGGGTGGCAATTTCCAAGTTCAGCGCTTCGAGCACGGTGCGAATGCGCTGCACCTGCTGTGCACTGGATTGGGCCAACTGGCCCGGGCCGATCCACAGCGAGTCTTCCAGGCCCACACGCACGTTCGAGCCCATGGCCGCGCCAATGCTGGCCAGCGCAATCTGCCCCTTGCCTGCGCCCAAGATGGACCACTGGTAATCGTTGCCAAACAAGCGGTCGGCGGTGCGGCGCATGTGCATCAGGTCTTCGGGGTGCGGGCCGATGCCGCCCAAAATGCCGAACACCGATTGCACAAACAAAGGCCCTTTGACCAACCCCCGGTCACGGAAATGTGCCAGGTTGTACAGGTGGCTGATGTCGTAGCACTCGAACTCGAAACGGGTGCCGTTTTCGGTGCCCAAGCGCAGAATGGTTTCGATGTCGTTGTAGGTGTTTTTGAACACCAGGTCGCGGCTTTTTTCCAAGTGCGCCCGCTCCCACTCGTGTTCAAAGTTTTTGAAGCGGTCGAGCATGGGGAACAAACCAAAGTTCATCGACCCCATGTTGAGCGACGCCACCTCGGGCTTGAAGGTCAGCGCCGGCTGCATGCGCTCGTGCACCGTCATGTGCGGGCTGCCGCCTGTGGTCAGGTTGATGACGGCATTGGTGCTGGCTTTGATCTTTTGCAAAAACGGCACAAAAAATGCCGGGTCTTGTGTCGGGCGACCGTCTGCCGGATCGCGGGCGTGCAGGTGCAAGATGGCGGCGCCCGCTTCGGCAGCAGCAATCGCGGCGTCGGCAATCTCGTCGGCCGTCACCGGCAAATGCGGCGACATGCTGGGCGTGTGGATGGCGCCCGTGGGGGCGCAGGTGATGATGACTTTGCGGGCTTTGCTCATGAACCGTCTCCTGAAAGTGGTGAACCCGCCGCGTGCGGGCTGGGTAGTGCGCCTTAGCATGCCCGACTCGCAAGCATGGTGTGGTCACCAAGGCAACATGCACAGCGCCTCGACATGCGCGGGTCACGCGATTGCAGCAAAATGCACAAGACCCCAGCACCCACTTTGTGGGCGCCATCGCCAGACAGCCTGTCCAGGAAACTTATGCAGCACCTGCCGCCGTTCATCGCCCCTTCTGAACACCAAGACGCCGACAGCGCTTTGGCGCAAATCCAGCACATTTACCAGCACAGCGTGAACCATCTTCGCCAAGCCATGCGAGAGTTTGTGGCGGGGGCCGACATGGCAGACACCCGGGTGCGGGCTTGTTACCCGTTTGTGCGGGTGCAAATCAGCAGCGCCAGCCGCAAAAGCGCGGGGCTGGACAGTCGGCTGAGTTATGGCTTTGTGGCCGAGCCCGGCCGATTTGAAACCACCCTCACCCGGCCTGACTTGTTCGCCTTCTACATCCGTCAGCAGTTGGCGTTGCTGCTGCAAAATCATGGCGTGAGCTTGCAGGTGGGCACCAGCAACCAACCCATTCCCATCCACTTTTCTTGGGCCGAAGACGAGCACATGGAAGGCAGCCTGAGCCCCGAGCGCCAAGCCCTGATGCGCGAGGTGTTTGACTTGCCAGACTTGGCCGCGATGGACGACGGCATCGCCAACGGCACGCACGAACCTGCAGCCTCTGAGGCCAGGCCGCTGTCGCTGTTCACCGCGCCCCGCATCGACTATTCCTTGCAACGGCTTCGCCACTACACCGGCACCTCACCGCGCTGGTTTCAGAACTACGTGCTGTTCACCAATTACCAGTTCTACATCGACGAGTTCATCGCGCTGGGCCGCACCGAAATGCAAAACCCGGGCAGCGAATACATCGCTTTTGTCGAGCCCGGCAACATGGTGACACGCCGCGTGGGCCTGACGCCCGAGGACGTGGACGCCCTAGGCCAAACACCGCCGCGCCTGCCGCAGATGCCTGGCTACCACTTGGTGCGCAAGGGCCACAGCGGCATCACCATGGTCAACATCGGTGTGGGACCGGCCAATGCCAAAACCATCACCGACCACATTGCTGTGCTGCGCCCGCACGCTTGGCTGATGCTGGGCCACTGCGCGGGCCTGCGCACCACGCAGCTGCTGGGCGACTATGTGCTGGCCCACGCCTATGTGCGCGAGGACCATGTGCTGGACGAAGAGCTGCCGCTGTGGGTGCCGATTCCGGCGCTGGCCGAGGTGCAGGTGGCGCTCGAGCGTGCCGTGTCCGAGGTCACCGGCTGTCATGGTGCAGACCTCAAACGCCTGATGCGCACCGGCACAGTGGCCAGCACCGACAACCGCAATTGGGAGCTGTTGCCGGACAACAAACCACAGCGGCGCTTCAGCCAAAGCCGTGCCGTGGCCTTGGACATGGAAAGCGCCACCATCGCTGCCAACGGTTTTCGCTTTCGGGTGCCTTATGGCACCTTGCTGTGCGTGAGCGATAAACCCCTGCACGGCGAGATCAAGCTGCCGGGCATGGCCAACCATTTCTACCGCGAGCGGGTCAATCAACACCTGCAGATTGGTATCCGCGCCGTGACTTTGCTGCGCGACGCTGGCCCCGAACAATTGCACAGCAGAAAGCTGCGCAGCTTTGCAGAAGTGGCCTTCCAATAAGACGCTCCGGTGTCTCGGTTTTCACCTTTTTTGTGAGACAGTTCAGCCATGCACATTCTATTTATTGCCGACCCACTCGAGTCCTTCAAGATTTACAAGGACACCACGTTTTCGATGATGCGCGAATCGCAAAAACGCGGCCACCAGGTCGTGGCCTGCCAGATGACCGATGTGCGCTGGCAGCAAGGCGAAGCGGTCTCAGCCCAAGTGCGTGACATCACCCTGACGGGCGAGCCAAACACTTGGTTTACACAGACCGCCACACGCCGCGCCAATTTGAAAGATTTTGGCGCGGTCATCATGCGCACCGATCCGCCGTTTGACAGTGAATACTTTTACGCCACCCACCTGCTGAGCCAAGCCGAGCGCGAAGGCGCGAAGGTCTTCAACAGCCCTGCGGCCCTGCGCAATCACCCCGAAAAGCTGGCGATTCTGGAGTTTCCACAGTTCATCGCGCCCACGCTGGTCACACGCAGCGAAGCCGATATCCGCGCCTTCCATGCCGAACACGGCACCATCATCTTGAAACCGCTGGATGGCATGGGCGGCACGGGCATTTTCAAGGTGGGTGCAGACGGCCTGAACCTGGGCGTGATCATCGAAACCCTCAACCGGGGTGGCGCACAAACCGTGATGGTGCAAAAGTTTTTGCCCGGCATCGCGCAAGGCGACAAGCGCGTGCTGTTGATCGGGGGCAAGCCGGTGCCCTTTTGCCTGGCCCGCATCCCGCAAGGCGGCGAAGTGCGTGGCAACTTGGCAGCGGGCGGCAAGGGTGTGGCCCAGCCCATTTCAGCACGCGACCGCGAGATTGCAGAGGCGCTGGGCCCCATCTTGATGGCCCGCGGTTTGATGCTGGTGGGCCTGGACATCATTGGCGAGAATCTGACCGAGATCAACGTGACCAGCCCCACCTGCTTTCAGGAAATCACCGACCAGATGGGGTGTGATGTGGCCGCGCTGTTCTTGGACGCGGTGGCAGCAGCGCTTTAAAGCTCAGGGGAATTTTTCGGGCGTCCAGCGCAAGCCCAAGGACAGCCACTGCTGATCGGAGCGCTGGACCTGCGGCCCACCCCAAGGTGCTCCCAAAGTGGCATCCACCTGCAACAAGCCCGGCAAGACCTGGTAACGCAGGCCGGTTTGCCAAAACGGTTTTTGCCGGTCGTTGCCAAAGCTTTCGCCAATCCACATCCAGCGCCCATTGAGCTGAAATTCCAAGCCCATGCCCCAATTGATTTGGTCACGCCCGGTGGCCCGGTCTCTGGCCCAACCCAGGTTGGTGTGGCTGACCCATCGGTCGTCCATGAAGGACACCGACACCGGCACATACGCATAGGTTTGACCTTTTGCCAAGTCCAAATCGGTGTGTGGGCGGTGGCGCAATTGGCCCAGCGCCAGGCCCGCACCCCATCCGTTGGGGGTCATGGTTTTGAAAAGGGTTTTGACTTGCAACACAGCATCCATGCTGTGGCCCATGGAAGCATCGCGCAAAGCGGCCCCGCCCGCCGTGATCTCGAACCGGCCTGTCGGGTTGCATGCCGGCAAAGCCCAGTGCTCGGTGCGGTTGGCATCGCGGCGTGACCAAGATTCGAGTTGACAGCTGCCTGCGGTGGTCATGCGGGCATCGTCGGTCATGAAGGGCCTGGCAGCCCACGTCAACGTGGGCGCCAGCAGCAGCCCAAGCAGTGCTATCAAGTTCAAAGGAATTCCCATGCCACGATGTTAAAGCGCTTCTGTGACAAAACGATCACCGCACACCGCTGGGCTTCATGCCCCCAGCAGGTCACCGCCTTCAAAGGTGTACAAGCGGCCAGGCTCAAAAGCCACCCAGGCCTCATCGGTGGTCAAAGGCGCGGTCACCACCACCGCGACCCGGTCACTGGCTCGGGTGTGGTCAGCAAAGTTCACGCTCAGGTCTTCGTCGCTCAAAGTGGCTTGGGTAAAGGGGTGCTTGCGCAGCACATAGTGCAGGTTCGTGCTGGCGTGCGCCCACAAGGCTTGTCCGTTGGACAGCAAAAAGTTGAAAGTGCCAAAGCGGGCGATCTGCGGCACCAGCTCGCGCAGCGTCAGTGACAGCTCTTGCACACTGGGCACACTGGCGTGCGACTTGGCGAGCTCCTGCATGAGCCAGCAAAAAGCGCGCTCGCTGTCGGTTTGGCCCACGGGCTTGAAGCTGCCATGCAGGCGCGGCGCGTAGTCGGACAAATTGCCGTTGTGCGCAAACACCCAGTAGCGACCCCACAGCTCGCGCACGAAGGGGTGGCAGTTTTCCAGACTCACCTCGCCTTGTGTGGCTTTGCGGATGTGGGCAATGACGTTTTGGCTTTTGATCGGGTAGCGCCGGATCAAATCGGCAATCGGCGAGGTGCTGGCGCTTTGGTGGTCCACAAAGTGGCGCACGCCCTGCCCTTCAAAAAAGGCGATGCCCCAGCCGTCTTCATGGTGGTCCGTCAAGCCACCGCGCTGCGCGAAGCCGCTGAAGCTGAAGGTCACATCGGTGGGGGTGTTGCAGTTCATGCCGAGGAGTTGGCACATGGTTCAATCCCTCGTCACCGGTTCAGTGGGGTTGGCGCAGCGCTGACAAATACAGGACCGGTTGCGTGCCGCTTCGGGCACCTGCGCCAGCAAGTCAGCACCAAAGTGCACGCGCGTGCACCAGCAAGGGCCCGCAGACGCTGCTTCACCAGAAGCCATGGCACAGGCATTGGGTTGCCCACACAAAGGGCAGAGGCAAGGGTCAATGATCAGCTGGGTCATGGCCTTGAGTCCTCAGTGCTTGGCCAGTCGACGGCGCTGCGCGTCACGCCACAGGCGAATGGCCAGGGCCACCAACAACGACTTCGGTATCCGGTCAATCCAGCGCATCGCGCCCTCCACAAAACACCATTCTCAGCCATACACAGCAAAACGGCTCCCGAGGGAGCCGTTTTTTTCAAGCATCGGACCGTGTCAGGTCCCTGCGCTTTCAGGCCGCCTTGACCTTCAAGCGCCATGCGTGCAGCAGGGGCTCGGTGTAGCCGCTGGGCTGCGCCTTGCCTTTGAACACCAGGTCGCAAGCGGCTTTGTAAGCCGCAGACTTGGCAAAGTTACCGGCCATGGGCTGGTAAGCCGCGTCACCCGCGTTTTGCGCATCCACCACAGCGGCCATGCGCTGCATGGTTTGCTTGACTTGCTTTTCGCTCACCACGCCGTGCTGCATCCAGTTGGCCATGTGCTGGCTGCTGATGCGCAGCGTGGCGCGGTCTTCCATCAGGCCCACGCCGTTGATGTCGGGCACCTTGGAGCAGCCCACGCCTTGGTCAACCCAGCGCACCACGTAACCCAAAATGCCTTGGGCGTTGTTGTCGAGTTCTTTTTGCTTGTCTTCAGCCGACCAGTTGGCCGCGTCTTTGGCCACCACAGGGAACTGCAACAAAGCGTTGAGGGTGGTTTCGCGCAAGGTTTTGGCGTCTTGCTTGGCCACGGCTTTTTCCATCTGCTTTTGCAGCGCAGGCACGTCCACTTGGTGGTAGTGCATGGCATGCAGCGTGGCGGCGGTGGGGCTGGGCACCCAAGCGGTGTTGGCACCGGCCATGGGGTGGCCAATTTTGGCCTTGAGCATGTCGGCCATCAGGTCGGGCATGGCCCACATGCCTTTGCCGATCTGGGCACGACCACGCAGGCCGCAGGCCAGGCCCACGTTGACGTTGTTCTTCTCATACGCCCCCAGCCAAGTGCTGTTCTTGATGTCGCCCTTGCGCATGACAGGGCCAGCCAACATGCAGGTGTGCATCTCGTCGCCGGTGCGGTCCAGGAAACCGGTGTTGATGAAGGCCACGCGGCTCTTGGCTGCAGCGATACAGGCTTTGAGGTTGGCGCTGGTGCGGCGCTCTTCGTCCATGATGCCCAACTTGACGGTGGAAGGCTTCATGCCGATGACTTTTTCGACGCGGCCAAACAGCTCGTCGGCGAACGCGACTTCGGCCGGTCCGTGCATTTTGGGCTTGACGATGTAGACGCTGCCGGTGCGGCTGTTGCGCAGGGGGTGCGAGGACTTTTTCTGCAAGTCCACCAGGGCGCAGGTCACGGTGATCATCGCATCCAGGATGCCTTCAGGGATCTCGTGGTTCTTGCCATCCGCGCCTTTGTACAAAATGGCGGGGTTGGTCATCAGGTGACCGACGTTGCGCACGAACATGAGCGAGCGGCCGTGCAGCTTGACGGAACCCTTACCCGCGGGTTTGGTGTACTCGCGGTCACCGTTCATGGTACGGGTGAAAGTCTTGCCGCCCTTTTGCACTTCTTCGCTCAGGCTGCCTTGCAAGATGCCCAGCCAGTTGGCATAGGCCAGCACTTTGTCGTCGGCATCCACCGCGGCCACCGAGTCTTCGAGGTCAAGAATGGTAGACAAAGCGCTTTCAGCGATCAGGTCGGACACGCCAGCGGGGTCGGTCTTGCCAATCGGCGTGGACTTGTTGATTTGCAGATCGAGGTGGATGCCGTTGTGCACGAACAGCACCGAGGCGGGAGCCTTGGCATCGCCGGTGTAGCCCACAAACTGCTTGGCGTTCTGCAGCGTGGTGCTCTTGCCATTGGCCAGGGTCACCACCAGCTTGCCCGCTTTGACGGCGTAGCCCTTGCTGCCCACATGCGAGCCGGTCTTCAGTGGCGCGCAGCGGTCGAGCACGTTGCGGCAGTAGGCTATGACTTTGGCGCCACGCTTGGGGTTGTAGCCCGTGCCTTTTTCGCAACCATCGGCCTCAGAGATGGCGTCAGTGCCGTACAGCGCGTCATACAAGCTGCCCCAACGGGCGTTGGCGGCGTTCAGGGCGTAACGGGCATTCAGGATGGGCACGACCAACTGAGGGCCCGCCAGCTTGGCCAGCTCGGCGTCCACGTTGGCGGTGGTGGCTTGGGCGTTGCGGGGCTCGGGCACCAGGTAGCCGATTTGTGCGAGGTATTTGCGGTAGGCCTTCATGGCCTTGCCTTCAGCCACAGGGCCGGGGTTGGCGGTGTGCCACGCGTCCATAGCGGTCTGGATGCGATCACGCTCGGCCAGCAAGGCGATGTTTTTCGGGGCCAAGTCGGCCACGATGTCGTTGAAGCCCTTCCAGAACTTGTCTTTGTCCACACCGGTGGCGGGCAGCATCTGGTCGTTGATGAAGTTCAGCAGCGGGTTGGCCACTTGCAGGTTGTGAATCGCGGTGCGTGCAGTCATGAAAACCTCTGGGGTCAAGTCAAAAAAATGGGGCGTGGTCGCGCTGCTGGTTGTGCCAAAAGCAGCGTGACACTTCTTAGAAAAGACTCTATTCTAAATTTAGACACCGATAAACTCGCCCAAACTGCATAGACCCATGACTTTTAAACACAAATGTAGGTCCTCACGGGCGGATCGAAACGCTTGAAGCTCTGCGGTTTAATTCAGCCATGACACGCCCCAACACCCCAGTTTTGCCCTCTGAAGTTTTGATCAGCGAAGTCGGCCCACGCGATGGGCTGCAATCGGTCAAGGCCACCATGCCCACGCCTGACAAACTGCGCTGGATCGATGCGCTGGCAGCGGCAGGCCTGCGCGAGATCGAAGTTGCCTCTTTTGTGCCCGCCCAGCTGTTGCCGCAAATGGCCGATGCTGCGCTGGTCGTGCAGCATGCATTGCGCCACACGGGCGTGCGCATCATGGCTTTAGTGCCCAACTTGCGCGGCGCGCAGGCCGCCCTGGCTGCGGGTGCTCAAAAGCTCACCCTGCCTGTATCGGCCAGCCCGGCACATTCGTTGGCGAACGTGCGCAAAACCCCCGAAGCCATGGTTGAAGAAGTGCGGGCGGTTCTTCGCCTGCGCGACGAGATCGCACCGGGCGTGCCGGTTGAGGTGGGCATGTCCACCGCCTTTGGTTGCACCCTGCAAGGCTGGGTGCCCGAAGCCGATGTGTTGCGTTTGGCGGCACAACTGGCGCAAGCGGGGGTGGACGAAATTGGCCTCTCGGACACCACCGGCATGGGCAACCCGGCGCAGGTGACGCGCTTGTTCAAAGCGCTTTTCAGCGAGATTGGCGCATTGACAGGCGCGGCCCACATGCACAACACCCGGGGCCTGGGCTTGGCCAATTGCCTGGCCGCTTACGAGGCGGGTGTGCGCACCTTCGACAGCTCGCTCGGCGGCCTGGGCGGTTGCCCTTATGCGCCAGGTGCTTCAGGCAATGTGGTGACCGAAGACTTGGTCTTCATGTTCGAGGCCATGGGCGTGTCCACCGGGATCGATCTTCCACAACTCATGGCCGCACGGGAACCGCTCAAAGCAGGGCTGCCTGGCGAGCCGCTGTACGGCATGACGCCCGAGGCGGGCTTGCCCAAAGGCTGGCTTGGCCGTTGACACCCTGCACGCATCAATCCCTCGCTCAGACCCGGGCATTGCAAACTTGGACCCGCATAATCGGGTCGCATGGACAAGCTCAAAGTTTTCGAAACCTTCGTCTCGGTGGCCACCAAAGGCAGCCTGACCGCAGCGGCACGGGCCGAAGGGGTGGCACCGGCCATCATCGGCAGGCGGCTCGATGCCCTTGAAGAAAATTTAGGCGTAAAACTGCTGATGCGCACCACGCGGCGGATCAGCCTGACGCACGAAGGCAGCGCGTTTTTGGAAGATTGTCAGCGCTTGCTCTCCGATGTGGCCAATGCAGAAGCCAGTGTGTCGGCCGGAGGCGTCAAGGCCAGTGGGCATTTGCGCATCACCGCGCCCGCCGGATTCGGGCGTCGGCATGTGGCGCCTCTGGTGCCGCGCTTTCGCGAGCTGCACCCTGATGTGTCGATTTCATTGAACCTCAGTGACCGGGTGGTGGACCTGGCCGCCGAAGGTTTCGACTGTGCCGTGCGCGTGGGCGATCTGCCTGACTCGTCTTTGGTCAGCGTTCGATTGGCCGACAACCGCCGCCTGTGCGTGGCCACGCCGGGCTATTTGGCCAAACACGGCACGCCCTTGCAGCCATCCGACTTGCTGCAACACGACTGCTTGACCTTGTCGAGTGACGCATCTCAGACCCGAGGCTGGGCTTTTCGCAACCCCACAGAAGGTGGTCACGAGGTGGTCCACCTGCGCCCAGGAGGGCCTCTGGACTGCTCTGACGGACAAGTGCTGCACGACTGGTGCTTGGCAGGTTATGGCATCGCTTGGCGCAGCACCTGGGAAGTGGAGGCCGAAATTCGCGCGGGCCAACTGGTGGCGGTGCTGGAAAACTTTGCCGCACCGCCCAACGGCATATTTGTGGTGTTCCCTCAACGCAAGCACTTGCCCCTGCGGGTGCGACTGTGGATCGACCACCTCAAACACCATTACGCCCAACCCGGCTTTTGGCAAGTGAACGGGCATTGACCCCCCACACGCACGGCCGTCTGCATTGGTACCGAGTTGCATGAGGTGCAACCCGTAAAATCGCCCTCTATGCTTTCAGCCAAACAACATTTGCTCACGGCCTTGGCCGCCGAGCTGGAAAAACTCCAAACCGGCGCCGGTGCGCGTGCGGCCTTTGAATCGCCCAAAGTGGCTGCCCATGGCGACCTGGCCTGCACCGCCGCGATGCAGCTGGCCAAAGCCCTCAAGCAAAACCCACGGCAGCTGTCCGAAACCCTGCGCAGCGCCTTGCTGGCCACCCCGGCATTTGAGCGCTGGGTCGACGCCATTGAAATCGCAGGCCCGGGCTTCATCAACATCCGCCTGAAAGACACGGCCAAACAAGCCGTGGTGCACGAGGTCCTGCAAGCGGCCGAATGCTTTGGCGAACAAGCCGCCCAGCCAAACAAGGTGCTGGTTGAATTCGTCTCGGCCAACCCCACAGGCCCCCTGCATGTGGGCCACGGTCGCCAAGCGGCTTTGGGCGACGCCATTTGCAACCTGCTCGCCTCACAAGGCCATCAGGTCTACCGCGAGTTCTATTACAACGATGCGGGCGTGCAGATTGGCACGCTGGCCAAGAGCACGCACATGCGGGCCCAGGGCATCCAACCCGGCGATGCCACCTGGCCTACCGACCCCGACAACCCGGCAAGCAAAGCGTTTTACAACGGCGACTACATCCAAGACATTGCCACCGATTTTCTGGCGGGCAAAACCGTGCAGTCCGATGACCGCAGCTGCACGGCCAGCGGCGATGTGAACGATGTGGACGGCATGCGCGAGTTCGCCGTGGCCTATTTGCGCCGCGAACAAGACCTCGACCTGAAGGCCTTTGATGTTCGGTTCGACAACTATTACTTGGAGTCCAGCCTGTACACCAGCGGCAAGGTCGATGCGGCGGTGCAAAAACTCAAAGACGCAGGCAAGACCTATGAGCAAGACGGCGCCTTGTGGCTGAAATCCACAGACTACGGCGACGACAAAGACCGCGTCATGCGCAAAGGCGACGGCACCTACACCTACTTTGTGCCCGATGTGGCCTACCACATCGCCAAATGGGAGCGCGGCTTTTCGCGCGTGGTGAACATCCAGGGCACCGACCACCACGGCACGATTGCCCGGGTGCGTGCGGGCTTGCAAGCGGCCAATGTCGGCATTCCCGAGGGCTACCCTGACTACGTGCTGCACACCATGGTGCGCGTGATGCGCGGCGGTGAGGAGGTCAAGATCTCCAAGCGTGCAGGCAGTTACGTCACGCTGCGCGACCTGATCGAATGGACCAGCAAAGACGCGGTGCGTTTCTTCTTGCTGTCACGCAAGCCCGACACCGAATACATCTTCGACATCGACCTGGCGCTGGCACAAAACAATGACAACCCTGTGTATTACGTGCAATACGCCCATGCCCGCATTTGCTCGGTATTGGCGGCATGGAAAGAAAAAGACGGCGGTGACATCGCCAGCCTGACGCACGTTGACCTGTCGCCTCTGCAAAGCCCGCAGGCCCACGCGCTCATGCTGGCCTTGGCCAAGTACCCTGAAATGCTCACATCGGCGGCCACCGATTTTGCGCCGCACGACGTGACCTTTTACTTGCGCGACCTGGCCTCGCAATACCACAGCTACTACGACGCCGAACGCATTTTGGTGGACGACGAAACCGTCAAAAAAGCGCGCTTGGCGCTGGTAGCCGCCACTGCGCAGGTGCTGCGCAATGGCCTCAAGGTGCTGGGTGTGTCGGCCCCGCAAAAAATGTGAATGGATTGGACATGACTTTGACAACCCAACGTGGCGGCACTTTTTTAGGTTTCATCATGGGCCTGGTTTTGGGTCTGGGCGTGGCCTTGGGCGTGGCCATTTATGTGACCAAGGTGCCCACACCGTTTTCAAATAAAAACCAACCCCGCACCAACGCCCAAGATGTGCAGGAAACCCAAAAGAACAAGGACTGGAACCCCAACAGCGTGCTGCAACCCAAGGCGCCCGCCGAGCCGCCTGTGGCGCCCAGCGCCAGCCAATCCACTGTGGAGAGTCCTGCAACTGACGCGGCCAAACCCGTGCCTCGCCCCGCAGTGACCGCTGACCCACTGGGCGATTTGGCCAAGGCCAAATCGGGCCTGAGCACGCCCGTGACACCGCCTGATGCAGCTGATCCGTTTGACTACCTGGTCCAGGCAGGGGCGTACCGCACCAGCGCCGATGCCGATGCCCAAAAGGCCAAGCTGGCCATGCTGGGTCTGGATGCCAAAGTGTCCGAGCGCGACCAAGCTGGCCGTGTGGTGTACCGTGTCCGCATGGGGCCGTTCAGTGACAAAAACGTCGCAGAACGTATCCGCACCCAACTCGAGTCCAATGGCATCGAAAACACCTTGGTCCGCGTTCAACGCTGACCGCCTTCTTGTCATCTAAGGGAGCACACCATGAAACGTCGCCTTTTCTCCACCCTCATGCTGTCGTTGACCGCTTGGTTGGGCAGCACCTCTGCTTGGGCACAGCAAGCCTTCCGTTCCGGCAAGGACTACATCACCCTTGAGCGCCCGGTGGCTACCGAATCGGGCAGCGGCAAGATCGAAATACTGGAGTTCTTTTGGTACAGCTGCCCCCACTGCAATGCGTTTGAACCCGTCTTTGAGCAATGGGCCAAAAACGCCCCCAAAGACGTGGTGGTGCGAAGGGTGCCCGTGGCTTTCCGCGAAGACTTTGTGCCTCAGCAGCGCCTTTACTACACGCTGGAAGCGATGAACCTGGTTGAAAAAATGCACATCCGGGTGTTCAACGCCATCCACGGCGAAAAACTCATGCTCAACAGCGAAGCCACGGTCTTGGCTTGGGCTGAGAAACAAGGCCTGGACAAAGCCAAGTTTGCCGAGACCTACAAGTCGTTTGGCGTGGCTGCCAAAGCCAAACGGGCTGTGCAATTGCAAAATGACTTCAAAATTGAAGGTGTTCCTTCATTGGGCGTGGCTGGCCGTTACTACATCGATGGCACGTTGGCTGGCAACATGGACCGCGCCCTCAAGGTGGCCGAAGCCCTGATCGCCCAAAGCCGACAGGGCCGCTGAGGCCCAGTTTGCGGCGGCTCGACCCCGCGTTGTGATGCCCACCCACCCGCAAGCACTTGTGTTTGCGGGTTTTTTTTGGTTTTTTGAGGCGTGATGGGGTGTCGTTTGGGTTTGAACCGGCGAAACTTGCACCTACAATGGTTGCGTTGCTCAGCAAGATTCATGCCCTCCAAAACTTCTACCCTTATCAGCCGCCCCATCCTGGCCCTTTTGGCGCTGTGCGCCAGCCTGCTGGCTTGGCCCTGCTTGGCAGAGAAAGCCGACCGCGACAAACCCATGCAGATCGAAGCCGACAGCATGCGACACGACGAGGCCAAGCTCTTGACCCAATTCACAGGCAAGGTGGTGGCCACCAAGGGCACCTTGGTCATGCGGGCCGCCCGCATGGACGTGCAGCAAGACAGCCAAGGCCGCCAAGTGGCCAAGTTGTGGGCCGCCCCCACAGAGCGCGTGTTTTTCAGGCAAAAACGCGAAGGCCTGAATGAGTACACCGAAGGTGAAGCCGAAGAAGTCACCTACGACAACCAATCCGATGTCGTTACCTTGATACGCCGGGCCGACATGCGCATCCTGCGCGGCACCGAAGTGGCCAACCAGTTGCAAGGTCACACCATCGTCTTCAACAACATCACCGAAGTGATCACCGTGGACGGCCAACCCAGCCAGTCTGCTGAGCGGCGGGTGCGTGCCACCTTGGTACCACGCACCAAAACACCAGACAATGCGCCGCCTGTGGCGCCCCCCGCATTGCGAACCAGTCCGGGCATGGCGCCCAACCAAAAGCCATGAGCCCAACCGACAAGCCCAGCCGTCTGGAAGCGCACCACCTTCAAAAAGCCTATGGCAGCCGAAAGGTGGTGCACGACGTGTCGGTGCAGGTCGACAAAGGTGAGGTCGTGGGTTTGCTCGGCCCCAACGGCGCAGGCAAAACCACTTCGTTTTACATGATCGTGGGCCTGGTTCGTGCCGATGGCGGACAAATCCTGATTGATGGCGAAGACGTCACCCGCATGCCCATTCACAAGCGTTCGCGCATGGGCTTGTCATACTTGCCGCAAGAGGCCTCGATTTTTCGCAAGCTCTCGGTGGCCGACAACGTGCGCGCCATTTTGGAACTGCAAACCGATGCACAAGGACGCGCCCTGAGCCATGCCGATGTCGAAAAACGCCTGAGTGAGTTGTTGGGCGATTTGCGGGTGGACCATCTGCGCGACTCGCCCTCGGTGGCGCTGTCGGGTGGTGAACGCCGCCGCGTCGAAATTGCACGCGCATTGGCCACCGATCCACGCTTCATTTTGTTGGATGAACCCTTCGCCGGCATCGACCCGATCGCGGTGATCGAGATCCAGCGCATCATCGCTTTCTTGAAGCAGCGCGGCATTGGCGTGCTGATCACCGACCACAATGTGCGCGAGACGCTGGGCATCTGCGACCACGCCTACATCATCAGCGAAGGCCGCGTGCTGGCCGAAGGCACACCCGACGAGATCGTGGCCAACGCCGATGTGCGCCGGGTGTACCTGGGCGAACACTTCAGGATGTGATGAGCACCCCCCGCGTCCACGCCATGAGAGCACAGCCATGAAACCCGGCCTGTCGCTGCGCATGTCCCAGCACCTGGCGCTCACGCCCCAGTTGCAACAATCGATACGCCTGCTGCAGCTGTCCACACTGGAGCTGTCGCAAGAAGTCGACCAGATGCTGGACGAGAACCCCTTTTTGGAACGCGCCGAAGAAGAGGCCCCTGCCGAAGCCTTTGGTCTGGAGCAAGCAGACAGCTACGTGAGCTTAGGCGACCGCGTCAGCGAAAGTGCCAGCACCTCCAGCAGCAGCGAGGACAGCGCCAGCGAAACCCGCGACGAAGTCGTGACCGACGTGGCCGAAAGCTGGGATGGCGACGGCAGCGTGGACATGCGCCCTGACGACAGCGAATGGGGGGGCGATGCCACACCCCGTCAAAAGAACGGCGAAGAAACCGCAGACGCCATTGACTTGGCCCGCAGCAGCGGGTCCCTCACCGACTTTTTGCACCGTCAGGCTTTGTCACTTCGCCTGTCGGAAGTGGACCGCGCCGCCCTGCGCTTTTTGATCGAATCGCTCAATGACGATGGCTACCTGACCGACACACTGCCCGAGCTGGCCGCCAGTTTGGCCGGCACCGATGACTACGAACAGATCGACGAATTGGTACACCGCTTCACCGTGGCGCTGGGTTTGCTGCAATCGCTCGAACCCGTTGGTGTGGGTGCACGCGACTTGGCCGAGTGCCTGCGCATCCAAATCAAGGCTTGGCTGAAGGACGACCCGCAAAGCGAAGTTGCCCAAGCCGCATTGGCCGTTTGCGCATTACCGTTGGAGATGCTGGCCAAACGCGACTACAAGCGTTTGGCGGTGGCTTGCGGCCTGAGCGAAGCCGTGGTCAAAGCCGCCATCCCCTTCATTGCCCGACTCGAACCCAAGCCCGGCCGCCCCTTTGTGCAGGCCGAGCAAAACATCATCATCCCCGATGTGTTGGTGGTGAACACCAGCAAAACGGCTACGCCCAAATTCCGCATCCAGCTCAACCCCGACGTGATGCCCAAGCTGCGCGTGCACGACATCTATGCCAACGCCCTGCGCGGCGGCAAGGGTGACCACCATGCGGGCCTGCAGCAACGCCTGCAAGAGGCACGTTGGTTCATCAAGAACATACAGCAGCGCTTTGACACCATCTTGCGTGTATCGACGGCCATCGTAGAGCGTCAGAAAAACTTCTTGATGCACGGCGAGCTGGCCATGCGCCCGCTGGTGCTGCGCGAGATCGCCGACGAGCTGGGCATGCACGAGTCCACCATCAGCCGCGTGACCACAGCCAAATACATGTCCACGCCGCAAGGCACCTTTGAGTTGAAGTATTTCTTCGGCTCGGGACTGGGCACCGACAGCGGCGGCGCCGCTTCGAGCACCGCTGTTCGGGCGCTCATCAAACAGTTTGTCGCCTCTGAAAAACCCGCCAAACCGCTGTCTGACAACCAAATTTCCGAGATGTTGAAAGAGCAAGGCATCGACTGCGCCCGCCGCACGGTAGCCAAGTACCGCGAAGCTCTGAAGATCGCGCCTGCGAATCTGCGCAAAACCCTTTGAGAGTATCTGAGTGAATTCATTGAACCTGTTCATGCCTTGCGCCGCGGGCGTCGAGGGCTTTTTGGCCGATGAGGTGCACGCCATCACCGACCTCACGGGCCACGACTTGATGACCGGCCGCGGCGGCGTGATGGCACGCGCCTCATGGCGTGACGCCATGCGCATCAACCTGCACAGCCGCCTGACCCAACGCGTGTTGGTGCAACTGTCGGTCACCGACTACCGCAACGAAAACGACCTGTACAACGCCGCCAGCGAGGTGGCCTGGGAAATTTGGTTCACGCCCAAGCAAACTTTCAAGATCGACATCACCGCGCAGCACAGCCCGTTGACCAGCCTGAACTTTGCTGCGCTCAAGATCAAAGACGCCGTGGCCGACCGCTTTCGCGCCAAGCGCGGCGAGCGCCCCAATGTAGACACCAC
The DNA here is from genome assembly GCA_943331105.2 of Akkermansia muciniphila. Taxonomy (GTDB): domain Bacteria; phylum Pseudomonadota; class Gammaproteobacteria; order Burkholderiales; family Burkholderiaceae_C; genus Limnohabitans_A. Next base: position 18,822 of record CALQKH020000018.1, on the reverse strand, counting down.
CTGGCCCGATGTGCGCATCTATGCACACCTGACGCCCGAAACGGCCACGCTCTACATCGACACCTCGGGCGAGCCTCTGTTCAAGCGCGGCTGGCGCACCGACAAGGGCGACGCGCCTTTGAAGGAAACCCTGGCCGCAGCCATGATCGCGGCCAGCGGCTGGGACGCCACCGTACCGCTGTACGACTCCTGCTGCGGCAGCGGCACCATCCCGATCGAAGCGGCGCAAATCGCCTGCGGCATTGCGCCCGGTTTGCAGCGCCGATTTGGTTTCGAGAAATTGTTGCCCTTCCAAAACCACGTTTGGCAAGGCCTGATCGAAGAAGCCCGCGACCTGGAACACGAACCCACCGCACCGGTTTTTGGCAGCGATGTGGCCTTCCGCATGGTCGACTTTGCCGAGCGCAACGCCGAACGCGCTGGCGTGTCGGGCGTCATCGAATTCCGTGGCGGCGACGCGCTGCAACGCATGCCCCCCAGCGAGACCCCCGGCATCATGCTGCTCAACCCACCCTACGGCGAGCGCATTGCCGCAGCGGGTGTGGCTGGGCGCGGGCGCAACAACTTCCGGCCAGGTGCGCTTTCGGATGCACGTGCCAGTGTTCGCGCCGCCGAGCAAAGCCACCACCGCGAAACAGCCCAAACCATTGACGGCAACGACAGCGTTGACTTCTTCGCCCAACTGGCCAGCCACTGGAAGAAAAACTACAGCGGTTGGAGCGCCTGGATGCTGACGCCCGACCTGAAACTGCCCAGCAAAATGCGTCTGAAAGAATCACGCCGCGTGCCCATGTGGAACGGCCCCATCGAATGCCGCATGTTCCGCTTTGACATGATCAAAGGCAGCTTGAAGCGCACACCGACAGACGCCTCTGCTGACACAACAGGGGATACCGGAACGCCTGCCCCATGAGTGTGAGTACCCCAGTGCGCCGCGTGCTGGACACCAACATCGTGCTTGACCTGTGGGTGTTTGACGAACCTCAGGCCGAAGCACTGCGCACCAGCGTCGAGACCGGCAGCACGCAGTGGTTGGCCACCGCCGCCATGCGCGAAGAATTGGCCCGCGTGCTGGCCTACCCGCAAATTGCCAAGCGACTGATGCACCGCGCCCTGCCCGCCGACGCGGTGCTCGGCCACTTTGACCGCTGGGCACAGCTTCAACCCGATGCGCCCAAAGCGCCCTATGCCTGCAAAGACGCCGACGACCAGAAATTCATCGACCTGGCCGTGCAGCACACCGCCACCCTGCACAGCAAAGACGCGCAAGTGCTGTGCATGAAAAAGCGCCTGGAGCGCTGCGGCGTAGCGCTGAACTCGGTCACACCCTGAGCCCGTGACCGATCTGACCCTTTAGGTCAGAACCTCAAACTCTCTCGCCGCCAAACAAGCTCACCAGCTTGGCCACCTCTGGGCTCATGCCCATGGTCTTGAGACGGATGTGGGGGTGTGCGATGGCAAACACACGGAACACCTCATCCACAAAAGCCTGACCCACATGGACCACACCCGCGAAATCGAGGATCACGGTCTTGAACTGGGTGGCCCGGTTCATCACCCATTTGGCTTGTGAACGCGACACCAGCTCGCTGCTCAGCTGCGCCAAACGCACGGGAATTTCTGTGGTGTGAAAAGCCTCGCCGGGTTCGGCATCGCCGACGTTGCTTGTCTCAAAATATTTGAAGTAAACATCATTGCCCGTGCGGGTGCTGTCCAGCGCAATGGCCATGCGCACCACGGTTTGCGCCTGTGCGGGTTTGAGCTGTGCGTTCGCATCGATCCAGTCAAAAACAGGTAAAGGGGCGCTGGCCTCATTCGGGTCGAAACGCAAGCCGTGCGACTCGATGGCAAAGCCATCCATCATGCGCGACGACACAAAAATACCCATGCCGGAGTGGCCCGCGGGCGCGGTGGTGTACTTGCCTTTGGCCAACTCCAAGATGGCCAAGCGAGGGTCAAACAAATCCGCCGCTTTAGCGATCTTGAGAAAAATCCCCTCCCCGTCATCACCCACCAACATCTGCAGCTGCCCGCCCTGCACATGTATCCCCATCACCACCTGCTGGCCATTGGAATGGTCGAGGGCGTTGTTCAGTATTTTGGTGAAAGCCGTGTAGGCCAGGTTTTTGACATTGCCCGGCAAGTCCGCCAGCAAAGCCGCCAAATGCTGCTCCCACACCACCATCTCGCCACCGCGACGCACGATTTGGTCAAGGGGTTCAACGTGCAACCAAAAGCGCTTCTCGCCCAAGCTGTAGGTTTGCCGGGTCCCCGTGCCGTGGCGCTGCAGGTAACCCGCATCGGCCAACTTCTTGATGCGCCGCGAAACCGCTACCCGCGTCAAGCCCGTTTGCTCGGTCGCAGCGCTGGCCATGGTCCCACCTTGGGTCGCGCAGCCCAAGATGATTGCATCGTTGATGTCGAGCATTTGTATCCTCAAGAGATATTTCAAGCGTATTTATTGTATATCTTAATTAAATTTATTGAACACTTTATTCATTAAGCACCGCCTTAAGCCTCGGGTGCATCCCTCGCAGACAGGCGCAGGCATAGCGGTCCAATGCCCCTTCTACAATCCTCGCATTGCAATAGGAACACCCCATGAACACGACCGCTGGCTTGGAAGCCGAAGACTTTGACACCCTGGACAACATCCTGGACGAGCTGCGCGAGCGTTTTGAAGAAACGCCGCAGTGGGAGTTTTGTGAGGGTTTCATGGCCGCGTTGGTGTGCTGCCGCCGCGCCATTCCTGATGCCGAATGGCTGCCCATGCTGCTGGGCGTGGACGATGGTGAAGAAGGCGGCAGCTTTGCAGACGACGCCCAGCGCCAGCAGTTCATGGCCTTGTGGCAGCGCCGTTTTGACGAAATCAAACTCGCGCTCGACACCCCCGTGGAAGCGCTGGACGACGACAAAGCCTATGCACCCGAGGTGATGGATGTGCGCGGTGCGATTGCATCCTTGCCGCCCGAAGAGCGCGAAGAAATTGAAGACAGCGAAATCCCCTCTTTTGCGCAGGTGTGGGCGCTGGGTTTCATGTTCGCTGTGGAAAACTGGCCCGAAGAATGGGCCACCCCCAAGGACAAAGAAGCGGCCAAGTGGTACGACCTGTCACTCGAGGCCATCGTGGCCCTGACCGAAGACGATGATGCGGTGCCCACCTTGTCTGCCTTGTCCGAAGACGGCCCACCCAGCGTCAGCGAAGAGCGGCTGAACGCCTACGGCGAAGCGCTGTGGGCGGTGTACGACCTGCGCGAAATCTGGCGCAACATTGGCCCGCGTGTGGCGCAGGTCATCAAGGAAGCCACGCCGGGTCGGAACGATGCGTGCAGCTGTGGCAGCGGGAAAAAGTACAAAAAGTGCTGCGGGGCCTGAGGCTGCCGCCAAACCAGCCCACTCAAACCATCCACTTGGCCAAGGCTTCGCTGGTGGCCTCGGGCAGCTCTTCCGGAATGAAGTGGCCTGAAGACATCAGCTGACCACTGACTCGGCCAGCGCATTGCGCCTGCCACAGCTCGACCGGCTTGAACATGCGGTTGACCACGCCCCGATCGCCCCACAGCACCAGGGTGTCGCAGGCAATCTTGTCGCCGCGCTCGCGCCCCTCGCGGTCGTGCTGCAGGTCGATGCCAGCGCTGGCGCGGTAGTCTTCGGCCGCGCTGTGGATGGCCGCAGGCCAGCCCTTGTCATTCACCGCCGGGTTGCAAAATGCGCGTTCGTATTCGGCCAAGGCTTCAGGTTCGATGTAAGCCAACCCTTGGCTGCCCCAGCCGCCCAGTTTGGCGTGCAGGTAGGCCTTGGGGTTGCCACCGATCATGAACTCGGGCAGGGGTGCGGGTTGCGTCAGGTGGAACCAATGGTAGTAGGCCTGTGCAAATGCGAAGTACGGGTCAAGAACCGGGCCGGAGACCTCGGGTGTTTTGCCCCAAAGACCGCTGTACATGTCGAGGGTCGGCGCGATGTCGATGATGCACAGCTTCTTGACGCGTTGCGCGTGGTCGAGCGCCAAACGGTGCGCCACGCGCCCGCCCCGGTCGTGACCACACAAGAAAAAGTCGCTCACGCCCAAGGCATCGAGCAGGCCGACCACCTCTTGCGCCATGGCGCGCTTGCTGTAATGCAGGTGCTGCGCGTCGCCCACGGCATGGGACGAATCGCCATAGCCGCGAAGATCGGGCATGACGATCCGGTAACGGCCGCGCAAGTTTTGTGCGACGCGATGCCACATGACATGGGTTTGCGGAAAGCCGTGCAGCAAAACCAGAACGGGCAAATGCATTTGCGCCGCCCAATCGGCCGAACGCCGAAAGCAGACCGTCAGGCCATCCACAGAAAGCATCTGGCGCTCGAAGTTGTCAAACCAGGCCATCAGTCGACCTTGGCGCCCGAAACCTTGACCACTTCAGCCCACTTTTTGTGTTCTGACTCAATGAGCGCTGCAAATTGCGCCGGAGTGTTGCCGCTGGGAATCGCACCCAATGTCGCAAGGCGTTCTTTCATGGCAGGGGAAGCCAGTGACTTGGCCACTTCCTGCTGAATGCGGTTGACCACATCGGCGGGTGTGCCGGCTGGCGCCAAGAGACCGAACCAGCTGCTGGCTTCAAAACCTTTGAGGCCAGCCGCCTCTTCGATGGTGGGCAATTCAGACATGGCCGCAGAGCGCTGGCTACTGGTTACCGCCAGGGCCTTGAGCTTGCCCGACTTGATCAGCGGTATGGCCGAAGGCAAGTTGTCAAACATCACATCCATGGTGCCACCGGCCAAATCGAGCAAGGCGGGACCGGAGCCACGGTAGGGAATGTGCGCCATGAAGGTGCCGGTTTGCGATTTGAACAACTCGCCCGCCAAATGGATGGAGGTGCCGTTGCCACTCGACGCCATGTTCAGCTTGCCGGGGTTGGCGCGGGCGAACTTGATGAAGTCGTTGACGCTGTTGATCTTGTTGGCTGTGGCTTTCTCGGCATTGATCACCATGACGTTGGGCACACCAGCGACCAAGGTGATGGGCGCGAAGTCTTTGAAGGGGTCGTAGGGCAGCTTGGCATACAGGGCGCGGTTGATGCCGTGTGTGCCCACAGTGCCCATGAGCAGCGTATAGCCATCACCTGCCGACTTGGCCACTTGTTCCGCGCCCAGGTTACCGCCTGCGCCGCCTTTGTTTTCGATGATGAAAGACTGGCCAAAGGCTTTGCTCAGATCCGGGGCAATCGCACGGGCCAGGATGTCGGTGGTGCCGCCGGGCGCAAAAGGCACCACGATCTTGACCGGCTTATTGGGCCAAGCGCCTTGGGCCCAAGCCACTGAGGTGGCGGACAACAAGACCGCAGCGGCCATACCCAAGATCGGGCGACGTGAAAAATAACGTGACATTTGAACCCTCTGAACCTCTGAATGAATGAACCCGCTGATGATGCCACGCGGCCTAAAGAACGCTGTCACGCTGGGGAAGAAAGGGCGAACATTTCAGGTTATGTTCCGTGCAAAAGCGCCTGCAAAGCGGGCTTTTGCACCTTGCCCAAAGCGCTCTTGGGCAGGCTGTCCCTGAAGACCACGCGCCGGGGCAATTTAAACCGGGCAATGCGGCTTTGCAAATGCTGCATCACGGCCTCGGCATCGAGGGTCTGACCTGCCGCATCGCTCATGCGAACCAACACGGCCACTGGCACCTCGCCCCAGCGCGCATCGGGCAAGCCGACCACCGCGCACTCGGCCACGCCGGGCAGCGTGACCAGCAGGTTTTCGATTTCGGCAGGGTAAATGTTCTCGCCCCCGGAGATGATCATGTCCTTGCTGCGGCCCACAATGGTAATGCAGCCGTCTTCGGCGCGTTGGCCCAAGTCGCCAGAATGGAACCAACCACCTTGCAAACCCGTGTTGGGCGCACCATCGGCACACCAATAACCCCGCATCAGGTTGGCGGCGCGAATGCAGACTTCGCCCGTCTCACCTGGCCCGACTTCTTGTCCATGCGTGTCAATCAGTTGGACCTGTGCCTCCGGGTGCGGCCAGCCCGAAGCGCCCACGCGGGCCATGGCATCGGGCAAGCGCAGCACAATGGACACGGGACCGGTTTCGGTGGTGCCATACACCTGCCCCACCGGTACCCCGCGTGCGTGCAGCATCTGCAGATACGCCACAGGCACGGTGGACGAGCCGGTCATGATGCCGCGCAGGCAGGCCAGCGAGGTCTCGGCCCAGCGCGGGTGTTCAAACACGGCGCGCATGGTGGCAGGCACCAGCAGCGACAGCGTGGGGAGGCTCATGGCCATTTCATCGAGCCAGGCCGTCGGGTCAAAGCGCGGGTGCAGCACCACAGGCACACCCGCCAGCAGCGCAGGCAAGGTCTGGATGCAGAGACCACCCACATGGAACAGCGGCAATGTGGAAAGCACCTTGTCGGCCGGCACAAAGTCATGCGCCCAAGCGCTGGCGCGGGCGTTGGCCAGCAGCGCAGCCTGCGTGTGCACGGCGCCCTTGGGCACACCTGTGGTGCCTGAGGTGTAGACCAGAAGAAGCGGCAGGTCGCTGTGCACGACGGGCCGTGGCAGATCGCGTGGCGAAGCGGTGGCGATCAGGCTGTCGTGGTGCGTGGACTTCAGACCCTGAGCGAGCAACGCCAGGGCCGTGTCGGCATGGTGGCTGTCGTGGACAAGCACACTCGGCAGGGCGTCTTGCACGACCTGCTGGAGCTCGGGCACGGCCAAGCGAAAGTTCATAGGCAAAAACACCGCACCCAATCGGGCGCAGGCCACCAGCGTGACCAGTTGCAACTCGTGGTTGAAGCCGAGCCAAGCCACGCGGTCGCCCGATTGAACGCCCCAAGTCGATTGAAGGTGAGCCGTCACGCGCTCGACGCGCCGCCAGAATTTGGCGAAGTCATACGTCCAGCTGCCCTTGGGTTTGCGCGCATCCCCCCTGAAGGTGATGGCAGGCCAAGTGGCGTGCGTTTGCGCCAGTTGCGCAAAACGAGCAGCCAGCGGGCTGGTCTCGGAAACCTGCGTCATTCGTCTTTTTCACCGGGTTCGTACAGGGCTTCACGGCCAATGCGGTCCATGCACAGCTCGGCTGTCCAGGGCAGCATGAGCGAGCCGCAGCGCGCGTCCCGGTAGAGTCGCTCAAGCGGTAGCCTTTTGAGCATGGACTGGCCACCACAAGTGCGGATCGCCAAGCGGGCGATGTCTTGTGCGTTTTCCATGATGCTGTACTGCGCGGCATAGGCACGCAGGCGGGTGGACTTGCTCGGGTCGACCTTGGCGTCTTCAATGGCGCGCAAGAACAGGTTGCGGGTTTGTTCGAGCTTGATGAACATCTCGGCCACCGCGATCTGTTTGGTCGCGAACTGGCGGCGCTTGACGGGGCCGGTGCCCGCCATCTCGCCACGCAAATAAGCCACGGTGAAGTCGTAAGCCGCTTGTGCGATGCCCATGTAGGTGGGCGAGAGCGTCATGAACATGTGTGGCCAGCGGCTGGCAGCCTGGAAGTACAGGCCCTGCGGCATGAGCGCCGCGTCGTCGGGCACGAACACGTCTTTGAACACCAGGTTGCGCGACACCGTGGCGCGCATGCCCAGTGGGTCCCAATCGCCTTCGATGGTTAGGCCTGGCGAGGTGCGCGGGATGGCCAGGTAAAGCGTATCGCGGCGTGACAGATCAGCGCCCTCTTTCTTCTCGGTGCACAGCACGCCAAAGTAATCGGCGGCGTCTGACAGGGACGCAAAAATCTTTTTGCCATTGACCTTCCAGCCGCCATCCACTTTCACAGCCAAGGTGCCAAAGGGTTGTGCGCCTGAGGCCGCAGCGCCGCCTTCCGAGAAAGGCTGCGCGTAAATCGCGCCGTCTTTGACCACACGGGCAAAGTGTGTGGCCTGGTGCTGGCGGTGGGTGGCGCGCTGCTCGGGTGTCATCTCCAGGTCTTCTGACAGCAGGCCACTCCAGAGCATGGTGCAGACATGCATGTTGAAAGTGAGCGCGGTGGCCCCGCAATAGCGACCGATCTCGGCCGACACCATGGCATAGGTGGCGTAATCTGCGCCTTGGCCACCATGCGCTTCGGGCACACACAGCGCCAGCAGGCCCGAGTCGCGCATGTCGTCGTAGTTGGCAAACGGGAACTGCGCGTCGCGGTCGAGTTGAGCGGCACGGGGCGCGAATTTGTCGCGGCCCAACTGACGCGCCAGCGCCATCAGCTTTTGTTGCTTTTCGGTCAGGGGGTAGTCGTCGCCACAAATCGGCATCACGTTGGGCATTGTTGGTCGCTGGACGGGGGCTTGCACGTCGGTCATGGTTGCATGTCCTTCAAGAATTTTTCGAGTTCGGCGTTGAACGCCTTAGGCTGTTCGTAATGCAGCAAATGGCCCGCGCCCGCCAGACAGGCGTAGCGCGCACCAGGAATCTTTTGCGCCATGCGTTCCATCACGGTGGGCGGTGCGGTGCGGTCATGTTCAGCCGCCAAGCACAACACCGGCACGGTGATGGTGGGCAAGGCGGCGCGTTGCTCGAACTGCACCAGCGCAAGCAAGGCAGCGCGGTAAGTGGTGGGCGGTACGGCCGACATGCTTTGGTGTGCCAACTTCAGCTTGGCAGGAATCAATTGAGCTGCATCGCCACCGGGTGCCGCCATGGCGGGGATCAGCTTGTCGGCGATGTCGCCCATGGTTTTGCCCGCTTGCAGTGGGGCCAGGCGCTGCGCCAGAAACTGCTTTTGAAAATCGCCATCGGAGTTGCCAAAAGCCGGACTGCTGGCGGCCAGCAGCAGGCCACAGATGCGCTCTGGCTTTTGCGTCCAAGCCTGCAAGGCGACCATGGCACCCATGCTGTGGCCCACCAAAACGGCTTGTTCGATGTGCGCCGCGTCCAACATTTGCCAGAGGGCTTGCGCCAGCTGAGCGAAGTCATAAGGGGTGACCATGGGGCTGTCGCCATAACCGGGCATGTCCCAGGCCAGACTGCGCCAGCCCAAAGCGGCCACATGCGCTTGCTGCGCTGCCCAGCCGTGCCGGCCACCGCCCACACCGTGCAGGAACACCACGACGGGTTGTGTGGGCAAGCCCACGTCGGTGAAGGCTGGCGTTCTCATACCAGCGCCGCGCTCACGACTTGACCCGCTTCGACCACCACCGTGTCGTCGAGCCGGATGGTGCAGCCGCGCATGGGCAAATCGAAGTGGCCCAGCGTGTGGCGGCCCGCAACTTCATTGGCCCCGGTCGAGTACAAAAAGTTACCCGCAAAGGCGCGCAGCTCGGTGCCGTTGCAGTCGCGCTTGTCGTAGAACGCCATGGCGTCCCAGCGTGCCGCCGGGTTCAGGCCAAAGCCCACATGCGACACCGCATAGCAGGCGCGATGGCCCTCAAAGTCTTCCCAGGCCTTGTAGTAGCCGCGCATCATGTCCGCGTCCACGCCCTGCCCCTCGATGGCCACGACACTGTCCCTTTCGATGGTCAGGCGGATCGTGTCGCGCAAATAGCTTTTGAAGGTCAGGTTCACATCGCCCGGAGCCATGACCAGCGTGCCGTTGACACTGCCCGCCGCCGGAAAGGCCAGCGCCAAGCCGCCGGGCCAGTGCGAGACCATGCCCGGCTTGGTGCAAAAGCCCCACACACCGCCCACCACCGCTTGTTTGTCGCCATGTTTCAGGTTCACGCGCAGGTCAGTGCCTGCGGCAGACGTGACGTGCATTTGTTGTGCGCCGCGCAGCTTCTTCATGGCGGAACGCACCACGCCTTCGAGCGCCGGATCGGGGACGGTGCGCTCCAAAATTTCAGGATGCTCGTTGGACACCATGAGCAAGCGCGGCATGTGGCCGTCCACGCCCTTCATGATGGTGGGCAACTCGGGCGCGTGCAGCAGGCCTTCGACGGTGCAGTCCACCACCATGTCGGCGCGGGCCAATGCAGACACCACGGGGCCGAGTTGCTGAATAGCGTCGCTGGCACCTGTGGAGCGCACGGGCGCTGGCGCGGTGAGCGCGGGTGTGGTCAGCGTCACTTCAAACACGCGGGCGCCCATGGCCTCCAGTGCGAGGCGGGCCAAGTCCACGTTGACCCGGCGTGATTGGGTTTCGGCCAAGATAGCCACCACTTCGCCGGGTTGGACTTTGCACAGCGTGAAGGTACGGGTAAATGCCGCCAGCCACTTGTGTTCGATCTTTTCTACCAACATGCTTGTCTCCTGAAACGCCACCCAACGCAACCTGTTGACGGCCTTGAAAAACAGTTTATATGAATTTTCATGTAAGGTGAGGGGTGATTTTGAACGCAATGCACCTGTTGGAACAATCTCCCATGTCAGCACCCCGTGGTTTTGTAGACGATTACTTGGCTTATTTGTTGGCACGCGCCAGCCATTTGATTTCAAGCGAATTTCATACAGTCGTCGAGGCCAACGGTTTGAGCCTGATGGCGTGGCGCGTGATGGCCAGCCTGTCGGGCAAGGACAGTTTGAGTGTGGGCGAGTTGGCCGATATTGTGCTGGCCAAACAGCCCACTGTGACCAAGTTGGTGGGGCGCATGGCCGAGGCCGGATGGGTGCAGCGCATTGACGCCCCGCACGACAAACGCCAGTCACTGGTGAGCCTGACCCCAGCCGGTCAACGCAAGGTCAAACCCCTGTTGACCCAAGCCCGCGCGCACGAAGCGCAAGTGATGTCCGACATCGGCGTGATCGACGCTGCCCAGCTCAAACGGGTTCTGGAGCGCTTGATTGCGATGCGGGGATAAACAGGTTCACTCCGGCACCACAGCCGTCACTTCAATCTCAACCAAAGCCCGGTCTTCCACCAAGTCGGCCACCTGCACCAGCGTCATGGCCGGGTAGTTCTTGCCAATCACTTCCTGATAGACCTTGCCCAACTCGCGTCCTCGCGCCAAGTATTCCTTCTTGTCCTTGACGTACCAGGTCATACGGGCCATGTGCTCTGGGCCTGCGCCTGCGCACGCCAGCGTGTCAACGATGTTTTGCAGGGCCTGGCGGCACTGGGCCACAAAGTCGTCGGTCTCGAACTGGGCCTGGCCGTTCCAGCCGATCATGCCCGCGACGAACACCATGCGGCCACGCGCTTCGATGCCATTGGCATAGCCTTTGGCGGGTGCCCAGCCTTCGGGTTGCAAGACGTTGAACATGCTTATCCTTTATCAGTTGGGGACAGAGCTAAAGATCTGTCCCGCAAAGTTATTTGTTGACTGAAATTTGACGCAGCTTGAATCGCTGCAGTTTGCCGGTTTCGGTGCGGGGCAAGGCGTCCAAAAAGACCACCTTGCGCGGGTACTTGAACGGGGCGATGGTTTGCTTGACGTGCTCTTGCAAGGCTTTTTCCATGGCCGCATCCCCCGCGTGACCGGGCTTGAGCACCACATAAGCCTGCACGATCTGGCCGCGGTCTTCGTCGGGCATGCCGACCACGCCGCATTCGGCCACGGCCGGGTGTTGCAGCAAAGCGCCTTCCACCTCGGGGCCTGCGATGTTGTAGCCGGCCGAGATGATCATGTCGTCGTTGCGGGCCTGGTAGCTGAAGTACCCATCCAAGTCCATGACGAAGGTGTCGCCGGGCAGGTTCCAGCCGTCTTTCACATAGTCTTGCTGACGCGGGTCGGCCAGGTATTTGCAGCCTGTGGGGCCGCGCACAGCCAGGCGTCCCACGGTGCCGGGCTGCACAGGCTGCATGTCGTCGCCCACGATTTGCGCCACATAGCCGGGCACCACCTGGCCGATGCTGCCGGGGCGCACTTGCGCGCCCGCACTCGAGATATAGATGTGGATCACTTCGGTGCCGCCAATGCCGTCGGTCATCTCGATGCCCGTGGCCTGCTTCCACAATTGGCGGGTCGCATCGGGCAAGGCCTCGCCTGCCGAGACGGGGTGCTTCAAGCTGCTCAGATCGTGCTGGCCAGCCAGCGCTGCCATCTGACGGTACATGGTGGGTGCGGTGTAGCACTGGGTGGCTTTGTATTTCGCGACGGTCTGCAGCAGCGTCTCGGGCGTTTGTTTTTCCAGCAGCACGGTGCTCGCGCCATGGCGCAGCGGAAAGGCCAGCAGACCGCCCAAGCCGAAGGTGAAGGCGATGGGCGGCGTACCGCAGACCACGTCGCTCTCATTCATCTGCAAGATGTGGCGCGGGAACAAATCGCACATGGCCAACACATCGCGGTGGAAGTGCATGGTGCCTTTGGGCTTGCCCGTGGTGCCGCTGGTAAAGGCGATCAGACACACGTCGTCGCGGCTGGTGTGATGCGGGGTGTACGCGCCGTTTTGCCGAGCCATGCGCTGCTCCAGGCCGTCAAGGGCATCGCTGCGGAACTGCACCAGCTGTTTCAGACTGGCAGAGTGGCTGGCATGGCCAGGCGTCATGCAATGCTGTAAATCCTCAACCAACAAGCTGTCGCAAAGCGCGGCGCTAACTTGGGCTTTGTCAATGATCTGTGCCAACTCGCCCGCACGCAGCAGCGGCATGGTGGGCACCACCACCAGGCCCGCCTTGAGCGCGCCCAGCAAGCAAGCCGCCATCATGGGGCTGTTGCCGCCACGCAGCAAAACGCGGTTGCCGGGTACCAGACCCATGTTCTGCGTCAATACCAGCGCAATGCGGTGGCTCTTGTCTTGCAACTGCGCATAGGTCCAGCTGAAGTCGCCACCACCCTGATTGAAGTCGCTCACGCCATGCAGCGCGATGCGATCGCCTCGTCCCTCGCGCACATGCCGGTCCACCAGTTCAACGGCGCAGTTCAGTGGGTCTGGATAGTTCAACTCGGGCAAGTCAGCCAGGAACACAGGCCATTGGCCCTGCGGGGGCAGGCGGTCGCGCGCAAAGGTATCGGTGTGGCTGCTGGGCAGCAGGTTGTTCCAGTCGCTCATATCAGCCTTTCAACACATCCTTGCCAATGATCAGCTGCTGCACTTCGGTGGCCCCTTCGTAAATGCGCAGCGCCCGAATCTCGCGGTACAGGGACTCCACCATCACGCCTTTTTTGACGCCCATGCCGCCGTGCATCTGCACCGCCATGTCGATGATCTGCTGGGCGTTTTCGGTCGCGGTCATCTTGGCCATGGCCGCTTCGCGGGTGATGCGTCCGCCCTGGTCGCGCAGCCAAGCGGCGCGATACGTTAAGAGCGTGGCCGCGTCGAGCATCGTGGCCATTTGCGCGATCTTGGTTTGGGTGATCTGAAAGTCGCCCAAGCTTTGGCCAAACATCTTGCGTGAACGCGCCCAGCTGATGGACTCATGCAGGGCACGTCGCCCAAAGCCCAAAGCGGCTGCGGCCACCGAGGTGCGGAACACATCGAGCGTGGCCATAGCGACCTTGAAGCCTTGGCCCGCTTCGCCAATGCGCTGGTTGGCAGCGACCTTGCAGTTGTCAAACTTGAGCGTGGCCAGCGGGTGGGGCGCGACCACATCGATGCGCTCTTCAATGGAGAGGCCGGGTGTATCGGCATCGACAATGAAAGCTGAGATGCCGCGTGCGCCCGGCGCTTCGCCCGTGCGTGCGAACACCACATAAAAGTCGGCAATGCCGCCGTTGCTGATCCAAGTCTTGCGGCCGTTCAGTACATAGCCGTCTGCCGTGGCGGTGGCGCTGCATTGCATGGCGGCCACGTCAGAGCCCGCATCGGGTTCACTCAAGGCAAAGGCAGACAGGGCTTGCCCCGAAGCCACACGCGGCAGGTAGCGTTGCTTTTGATCGGCTGTGCCCAAGAGGCTGATGGCCCCTGTGCCTAGGCCCTGCATGGCAAACGCGAAGTCAGACAAGCCGTTGTGAAAGGCCAGCGTTTCGCGCAGCAGGCACAGCTGGCGCGTGTCGATCACATCCGATGCGGCACCGTAGGCCGTGCCAGACACCGCGTGCTTGAGCCAGCCGCCGCTGCCCAGCAGGCGCACCAAGCGGATGCATTCGGCGTCCACCGCATCGCGGCTTTCGTCGTGGTGTGCGTGAGCCAAATGCTCGTTGCACCAGGCATCCAGCCGGACTTTGAAGTCGCGGTGGCTGTTGTCAAAGAAAGGCCAGTCGAGTTCTGGCGGATGAGTGGCTGGGTGTTCGGACATGGCTCAGTCCCCTTCAAACACGGGCGTTTGCTTGGCCACAAAGGCATGGTAGGCCCGGTGGAAATCGTTGGTGGCCATGCAGATGGCTTGCGCTTGGGCTTCGGCCTCGATGGCTTCGTCCACGCCCATGTTCCATTCCTGCTGCAGCATCTTTTTGGTCATGCCGTTGGCAAAGGTGGGGCCCGCTACCAGCTGGGCGGCCATGGCTTGCGCCTCGATCAGCACTTCTTCTGCGCCGCACACGCGATTGTAAAAACCCCAGCGCTCGGCTTCCAGTGCGCCCAGGCCGCGCCCAGTGAACAGCAGCTCGCTCGCACGGCCCTGACCAATGATGCGTGGCAGCAATGCGCACGCACCCATGTCACAACCGGCCAAGCCGACCTTGTTGAAAAGGAAATAGGTTTTGCTGCGCTCGGTGCCATAGCGCAGGTCTGACGCCATGGCCAAAATGGCACCCGCCCCGGCACACACACCGTCAATGGCGGCAATGATGGGTTGCGGGCAGGCACGCATGGCCTTGACCAAGTCGCCCGTCATGCGGGTGAAGGCCAGCAGGCCGGGCATGTCGAGCTTGGTGAGCGGGCCGATGATTTCGTGCACATCGCCACCAGAACAGAAGTTGCCCCCGGCCCCGGTGATGACCACGGCGTGAATATCGGGTGCGTAGACCAGCGCGCGGAAGAAGTCACGCAGCTCAGCATACGAGTCAAACGACAGCGGGTTCTTGCGCTCGGGACGGTTCAGGCTCACCGTGGCCACACCGTCTTTGACGTCCAGCAAAAAATGTTCAGGCTGATAGCCCGCCAAAGGTTGGTTGTGGCGGGGCAGCTGATGCGCCTGACCGGGCAGGTAGCGTTGGGTCATGTCTTCTCCTTTTGATGGGTGCGTGTGCCGGACTTCAAGGTGCCCAGCAGTTGGTGCAGCTGTGTTTGTTCTGGCTCTTCCAGCGGCGAGAGCAGTTCAACCACCCAGCTTTCGTGGGCCATGGCCATGGCGGCAAAAGCTTCGCGCCCGGCGCTGGTCAAACTGACGGTGAAAGAACGGCGGTCGCCGACTTGCGTCTGACGCTGCACCAGTTGTTCTTTTTCCAGCTGGTCGACGATGCTGGTGACGTTACCGCCTGTGACCATCATGCGGCGCGACAGCTCGCTCATCGACAAGCCTTGCGGCTCCCGCTCCAGTTGCGCCATCAGGTCAAAACGCGGCAGCGTGATGCCAAACTGCTCGCGCAAGCGTTGGCGGATGGTGTCTTCGATGCGGGTGGTGCAAGACAGCAGACGCAGCCACAGGCGCAGCGAGGCGTGGTGGTCGGCATGGGCGCGCACTTCCAAGTCTGACATGCTGTTCATCCTGCCAACTCTCCACCGTCAATCGCAATGGCTTGGCCGTTGATGGCTTCGCTGCCTGCTGCGCACAGCCACAACACGCTTTGCGCGACTTCTTGCGGCAGTACCAGACGCTGCTGCGGGTTGCCTGAGGCCAAGGCCTGGCGCGCTTCGGCTTCGCTCTTGCCGGTTTTACCAACAATGTTTTGCACAGCTTCGCGCACGATGTCGGTCTCGGTGTAGCCGGGGCAAATGGCGTTCACGGTCACGCCCTTGCGAGCCAATTCGAGGGCCAGAGCTTTGGTCAGTCCGACCACACCGTGCTTGGCCGCCACATACGCGCTGACATAGGCATAGCCCTTGAGCCCTGCGGTGCTGGCGATGTTGACGATGCGCCCTGGCGTGCCTGCTTTGGCCGCTTCGAGCATGCCCGGCAACACCGCCTGAATGCAGTGGTAGGTGCCCGTGAGGTTGACGTTGAGCATCTGCTGCCACAGCGCAGCATCGGTCTTGGCAAAGGGCTGGCTGATGGCTTGGCCTGCGTTGTTGACGAGGATGTTGACAGGACCCAAACGGGCCTGTGCTTGCTGCACCGCCATTTGCACGGCGTGTGCATCGGCCACATCCATGGGCGCGATCAGCACCGCCAGGTCGGGCGCTTGCGCACGCAAGGCTTCGGCTTGGGCTTGCAGTTTGTCTTGTGAGCGGCCACACAGCGTGAGGCGGCAACCCGCTTGAGCCAGTTGCAGCGCTATGGCCGCACCGATACCTGCACCCGCGCCGGTGATGAGGGCGTGTCGCTCTTGCAGTTCTTGGGCCACCTCAATCCCCCTTGCTTGCACTTTGCATGGCACGCTCACGGGCAAACCCGGCTTCGAGCTGAGGCTTACCCGACTCGTAGGCACGCGGCCAAGCGATGTCTTTGAAGCCGATGCGCGCGGCTTCGGTGAGCGTCCAAGCCGGGTTGGCCAGGTGCGGGCGGGCCACGGCACACAGGTCGGCGCGGCCTGCGGCCAAGATGCTGTTGACGTGATCGGCTTCAGAGATGGCTCCGACCGCGATGGTGGCGATGCCCGCTTCCTGACGGATGCGGTCGGCAAACGGGGTCTGGTACATGCGGCCGTAGGTGGGCTTTTGCTGGGCACTGACTTGGCCTGAAGAGCAGTCGATCATGTCGGCACCTGCGGCCTTGAAGGCACGGGCGATCCAAACCGCGTCGGACGGCGTGATGCCGCCTTCGACCCAGTCGTGCGCCGAGATGCGTACCGACATCGGCAAGTCCTTGGGCCAAGCAGCACGCACAGCTGCAAATACCTCGAGGGGGTAACGCAGGCGATTGGCGAGCGAACCACCAAACTCATCGCTGCGCTGGTTGGTGAGCGGGCTGATGAAGCTCGACAGCAAATAGCCATGGGCGCAGTGCAGTTCGAGCCAGTCGAAACCAGCTTTCGCGGCGCGCTGCGTGGACGTCACAAAGTCGGCCGTGACGCGGTCCATGTCGGCGCGGTTCATGGCGCGGGGCACCTCACCATGCGGCAAATAGGGAATGGGCGAAGCGGCGATCAACGGCCAGTTGCCTTCTTTGTCGTCAGCGGGCACAGGCTGGTCCATGCCAGCGCCTTGCCAAGGTCGGCAGGTCGAGCCTTTGGGCCCGGCGTGACCGATCTGAAGGCCGATCTTGGCATCAGACTTGGCATGCACCCAGTCGGTGATGCGTTTGAAATCTTCAGTCTGTGCATCGTTCCACAGTCCTGGGCATCCATGAGTGATGCGGCCTTCAGCACTTGGCGCGGTCATCTCAACCATGACCAGCCCGGCGCCGCCCATGGCGCGTGCACCCAGGTGCACGAGGTGGTCGTCGCCCACGCGGCCGTCCTCTGCCATGTATTGCGCCATGGGCGAGACCACCACGCGGTTCTTGAGCGTGACCGAGCGCAAGGTGTATGGAGTGAACATGGGGGGACGAATTCCCGGCCTGGCCGTGCGACTCGCAAACCAGGCCTCATAGCCTTCCAGCCAGGTCTTGTCTCTCAAGCGTAAATTTTCATGGCTGATTCGCTGGCTGCGTGTGAGCATGGAGTACATGAACTGCTCGGGTTCGAGTTGGTCGCAGTAACGCTCTCCGCACACCTCAAACCACTCCATCGCATTCCAAGCAGCGTTTTGCAGTCGGATGACATCGATCTCACGCACGGCTTGGTATTGCTTGAGCACCTCGGGAATCCTGTCTGCGGTGTCGCCCAGTGACTTGAACTGGCGCACCAACTCGATGGCATCCTCGAGCGCCAGTTTTGTGCCCGAACCAATTGCAAAGTGGGCGGTGTGCACCGCGTCACCCATCAGCACCACATGGCTGTTGCCGTTGAAGTGGGACCAGTTGCTGCACTTGATGCGCTGGAAGTTCAGCCATGCAGAGCCTCGCAGATGGCGGGCGTTGGTCATCAACTTTTCACCCTGGAGATTCTTGGCAAAGAGTTTTTCGCAGAAGACTATTGACGTGTCTTGGTCGGCTTTGTCCAGACCGTGCGCCAGCCAAACGTGTTCAGGACACTCGACGATGAAGGTCGATGTTTGGTTGTCAAATTTGTAGACGTGGGCCTGAAACCAGCCGTGTTCGGTCTTCTCGAACAAAAATGTGAAGGCGTCGTACTGTCTGTTGGTGCCAAGCCAAATGAATCGGTTTGGTCGGGTGACGATGTCGGGTTTAAAAATCTCAGGTGTGCGACTTCGCACACGGGAATTGACGCCATCACTGGCAATGATGAGGTCCGCATCTGGAAAGTCCAGATCTGAATTCACATCTTGCTCAAACATGAGCTTGACACCGACCTGTTCGCAGCGAACCTGCAATATGTTGAGTAGCTTCTTGCGTCCAATGCCTACAAAACCATGTCCCCCTGAGCGTATCACCTGGTCTTTGATGTGCAGTTCAATGTCGTCCCAATGATTAAAAGCCTGCTCAATCTCGCCTGCGGTTTCACTGTCCCATTGCCACATATTGGCCAAGGTTTGGTCCGAGAAAACCACACCCCAACCAAAGGTGTCGTAAGGCTTATTGCGTTCCACCACGGTGATGTCGTGGTGGGGGCCGAGTTTTTTCATCAGCAACGCGAAATACAGGCCCGAGGGACCACCGCCAATGCACACGATTTTCATAGTCGTTCTCTCTGCTCCACGGCAAACAAGCCATTAATTGAGGCCTAGATATTTTAGACTTGAAGTATTTAGCGAATCGAAGCTTTGGTCAATCGGGGGGTAACCCGTAGAGAAGAAACTGAGGGGAGAATTGTGCGGATGATCAATGCTTTGCACAAAGCAAAACGCCCCACCGAATGGTGAGGCGTTTTGGGCTGTTAGAAGCCTGACGATGTCCTACTTTCACACGGGAATCCGCACTATCATCGGCGCTAAGTCGTTTCACGGTCCTGTTCGAGATGGGAAGGAGTGGGACCAACTTGCTATGGTC
>CALQKH020000017.1 GCA_943331105.2 Akkermansia muciniphila | reverse complement strand
GGCCAACCGCGTGGGTGACCAGCATGACGGCACTGAGATTTTCTACATCGGCTCCAACGGCAAATCCAAAGGCAGCTACAGCTACGCATCCGGCGACAAAGCCGTGCTGGCCGTCAACAATGAAAGCTCAGCAGAAGCGCACCTGCTGCATCCGACAGGCCAAACCTCTGGCGCTGCCATCGGTAAAAAATTCGACCAGTTCGGCAGCTGGCCTTTGGGTGTTCGTCCCGCGTCTGAATCCATCAAAGAAATTCTGTCGCACGGCGTCACGCTGGTGGAAGTGAACTTGGACGCGAGCGGCAAGCCCACTGGCTATAACGCGACATCGTCCTTGAACCGCAGAATCACACCTGAGACACCCATGAATGTCACGGGCCCTGCTGCTGAGCTGGCGAACTTGAAGGCCATGATGGTCACCAAGTTTGACCCCACGGGCGCCACAACCCGGGGCACGCTGAACAACTGCGGCACCGGCATCACCCCTTGGGGCACCTTGATCACTTGTGAAGAAAACTGGGCCACCTACTTCACCATGCCAGCGGGCTCTACGGTGCCCACTGACGCCAAGTTGATCGCCTCGCGCGCACGCTATGGTGTTCAGACCACCGCCACTTCCGCCACGGCCACCACCTCGCGCACGCAAGGCTGGCACACGGTGACCGACGCAGACCCCACCTCCAGGTTTGCGCGTTGGAACGTGTCCGCATCGGGTGCCAGTGCGGCGGCTGACTTCCGCAACGAGCCACAAACCTTTGGCTCCAACGTTGAAATCGACCCGGCCAATCCAAGCTCGGTGCCTGCAAAACGCATGTCCATGGGCCGCTTTGCCCACGAGGCCGCCGTTTGCGGTGTCCCTGTGATCGGCAAACCCTTGGCCTTCTACATGGGCTGCGATTCCCGCAACGAATACATCTACAAATTTGTCAGCACCAAGACCTGGGACGCAGCCGACATCGGCGGCGGCATTGCAGCTGGCGACAAATACCTCTGCGAAGGCAAGTTGTACGTTGCCAAATTCGACGCCACGGGCAAAGGTGAGTGGTTGGAGCTGAGCATCAACAACCCTTTGATCAAGGCTGCATCTTTCGGCTTCACCAGCCAAGCCGAAGTGTTGGTGCACACACGGGTTGCCGCTGACGCCGCAGGCGCCACCAAAATGGACCGACCAGAGTGGGGCGCGGTCAACCACGCCAACGGCGAGATCTACTTTGCATTGACCAACAACAATGCATCCAACAGAACGCCTGCAAAGACCGATGCTGCCAACCCCCGCGCTTACAAAGACAACGACGGACTGGGTCGTGACGGCAATCCCAACGGCCACATCATCCGTTTCAAAGAAACCAACAACATGGCAGAAGCCACCACCTTCACCTGGGACATTTTCTTGTTTGGCGCTGAAGAAGATGCGGCTGCAGCCAACGTCAATATTTCTGGCCTGACTGCAGCCAACTCTTTCTCCTCACCAGACGGTCTGTGGTTCAGCAAGTCCACCGGCATTTGCTGGATCCAGACCGACGATGGCGCTTTCACCGACGAAACCAACTGCATGTTGGTGGCCGCTGTACCGGGCACTGTGGGCGATGGCGGTGCCTTCACCGTCAGCAACACCATGACCGTGGCCAACGTTGCCACGACCATGACCCAAAACACCTTCGTGGGCGGCATCTTGGGCGAGTCACGCTTGCGCCGCTTCTTGGTCGGCCCCAAGGGCGCAGAAGTCACGGGCATCACCGAAACCGCTGACGGCAAAGCGATTTTTGTCGGCATTCAGCACCCCGCTGAAGAAGCCACAGCCTACAACGACGTCAGCAAGGGCGTCTGGCCCACCAACGCCAGCAACGGCGTGGGTGGTGTTTACGGTGCAGGCTCCCGTGCTCGTTCGGCCACCATCGTCATCACCAAAGACGACGGCGGCAAGATCGGTCTGTAATCGAGTGGACAGGTGGATTGACGGCGAGGGCTGTTGCCTCGCGTTAGCCACCTGACTGCTACAGAAGGACAAACCCACCCTCACTTGGATGATTCCTCGTGGGGGTTTTTCTTTTTTCCCATCTGCAGTTCACATGTTTTCGTCTCAAGCATTTTTAACGCGGTCATTCTCGGTGCTCGTTGTCGCATTTTTTTTGGTAGCCTGCGGCGGTTCAGGGTCAGGGCCTGATGCCACCACAGTCCCTGGCGCACAGACACCACCTGCTGACGGTGCGGTCGTACTTAAAACGCCTGTTTTGTCTTTCAACGACACGGGCCTTGACGTAACCGATGGCGTCACAAGCAACGGCAGGTGGGGTGTTGAAAGCGCAGGCATCGATTGGGAATTTTCGCTGGACCAAGGCAGCAGTTGGACGCGCGGATCTGGCGCTTCTTTCGCTGTGACAGGAGACGGCGCCAAAGTCATTTGGGTCCGCGCACGGGACGATGCCGGCAACAAGTCTGAGATCGTGCGCGTCAACTGTGTTTTAGACACGACACCACCCGCTGCTTTGGGCGTTGCCGGCCAAACCGAAGGGTTCACCAACAGCTTGAGACTCTCGGGTATAGAACCCGGTGCGCGCTGGGAGTATTCGCTAGATGAGCAACGCTCATGGGCTCCTGGTCAATGCAGCGCGCTGGGCATTTTGGGCAACAACCTGAGCCGCATCTGGTTGCGTCAATTGGACTTGGCCGGCAACGCGTCTGGCGCCCAAGCTTTTGACTTGAAAAGCCCGACACTGGTCGCCCACGAGGCGTCAGGCAACCCATTGCAACCCAGTGTTTTGACGACGGGCTTGCAGACCTATTTGATCCATGGCGTTGTGGTGCGCGGAGATGCAGACTATGTCACTTGGAACATTCCCAAGGGTCAAAAGGTGCTGTCGGTCAAACTGGTGCAGTACGTGTCGGAAGATGCGATCGCCTTTTATGCATTGCAACGCAACAAGGTGTTTGACGCGGGCATCGATGTGTCGCGCATGCTGGTTTACGGCCACATGGGACCCAGTGATTTGGGGCGCAATGTGTTGGCCAATGTGCCCAAGTCGCAACTGGGTGAAGGTGCCATGACGCTGTGGTTCCAGCAAACCGGCCCCTTACCCACTCAGTATGCGATCGAAGTGGTGTTGGCCCCTGCAGATTGATTCAACAGCCTGAATGTGGCACTGACCATTAACGAAATTGCCACTTCACACCCAAGTTCAGCCTGTTGTTTCGTGGCTCGTAAGTGCCTCTGTCCACCCCAACCAAACTCACCCAATGGACATCCGAGTCGTCCACCCAAGTCCAGCGTGCATAGGGTTCGAGTTCACCTCGACGGGTTTGGAGCTTCTGACTGATTTGAAAGTAAGCACCCTTGCGCTGGGTATTGGTCACATCTTGCAAACTGGTATTCACTTGTGACAAGCGTGACACATGCTCTCCCCACAAGAGCCAGCCTGCGTCGACTGTCCAACGCTGATCACCAAGCGATTGCCAACGC
This sequence comes from Akkermansia muciniphila, assembly GCA_943331105.2. Lineage (GTDB taxonomy): Bacteria > Pseudomonadota > Gammaproteobacteria > Burkholderiales > Burkholderiaceae_C > Limnohabitans_A. The sequence goes on along the minus strand of CALQKH020000017.1, from coordinate 56,720 downwards.
ACGGGCAACCACACTTGGGTTGACAGGCGGTCATAGCCACCAAAACCCAGGCTGGTGGTGCCACGCAAAAAATTAGCATGACTGTGCAAAGCCAAGCCGACCTGCCACTGAGGTTGGGATGTGGATGCTCTGAGCGCTCGCCAGCGGGTGTCGACGTTCAGCACCGAATCCAAACGCCCCGACGGAACGCTGTTGTAAGTTTGCAAGCCAACATGCGCATCGGCCTCCAAGGTGTAGGCGCCCAAACGCCGGCTTTGCCAGTGCAAGCCCAACTCAGGGCCTTTCAAGTTCATTTGCGGTTCGCTGTAATCCTGCCATCCAGCGCTCAGCTGCCACCCTCCCAAAGGGCCATCGGTCTGCGCTTGGGCCGAACCGATAGCCCCCAAAACCCACCCTGCTGCGCAAAGGCTCAGTGTGTGAGACACACCGAACAGACCCACACACCGAACGCCGCCAACCATTGAGAACATGAAAGCCCTTTCAACACCGTCAAGCCATTGTTCTGCAAGTGTTTGACAGCTTCACGACAAAGGTCATGCAATGCATCATCTTGGGCTTTGACCCATCAGTTCGTTTTTGTCATTCAAATGACACATTGACACCCCACAATTCCATATTCATCGAATCAAAGAAACGGAATCGCCATGAAAGTCGGAATCAACGGTATGGGCCGCATTGGCCGTTTGGCCTTGCGTGCGGCCATGGGCGCAGCCGAGCGCCAACTGGACGACCCGCGCGCAGGCAACCGTCTGGAGGTGGTGCACCTGAACGAACTCAAGGGCGGCGCAGCGGCCACCGCGCATTTGCTGGCCTTTGACAGCGTACAAGGCAAATGGCGAGAGCGCATCGAGGCAGAGGGAGACAGCCAGATCCGAATAGGTGAGCGCACACTCTCATTTTCTTCTCACGCCAACCCGGCCGACATCCCTTGGGGCGACCTGGGCGTGGATGTGGTGCTGGAGTGCACCGGCAAGTTTTTGACGCCCGAAACCATCCAAGGCCACTTGGCCCGGGGTGCCAAACGCGTCATCGTGGCAGCGCCCATCAAGTTGGGCGATGTGCTGAACATCGTGGTGGGCATCAACCACACGCTCTACAACCCGGCCAGAGACCGCATCGTCACGGCCGCATCCTGCACCACCAACTGCCTGGCTCCGGTGGTCAAAGTCGTGCACGAAGCCATTGGCATCAAGCATGGCCAAATCACCACCATCCACGACCCAACCAACACCAACTTGGTGGTGGACGCGCCACACAAAGACCTGCGCCGCGCCCGCAGCGCCATGGTGAGCCTGGCCCCCACCACCACCGGCAGCGCCACGGCGATTGCCCTGATTTACCCCGAGCTCAAAGGCAAGCTCAACGGCCACGCGGTGCGTGCCCCAGTGCTCAATGCGTCGCTCACCGACTGCGTGTTCGAGATGAAACGCGAAACCAGCGCCGAAGAAGTCAATGCCTTGTTTGCCGAAGCCGCACGCGGCCCACTGGCGGGCATTTTGGGTTACGAGGAACGCCCCTTGGTGAGCGTGGACTACGCCCGCGACACACGCAGCGCCATCGTGGACGCGCTGTCCACCATGGTCACCGACGGCACGCTGCTCAAGATCTACGCCTGGTACGACAACGAAATGGGCTACGCCTGCCGCATGGTCGATTTGGCCTGCCACATGAACGAGGTGGGCATCTGAGATGAACGCGGCTGAACGCCATGACGGCATCGTCACCGCCGCAGAGCGGAACTACGGCATCGTGACCGCCGCCTATTGGGGCTTCACCCTGACCGACGGCGCTTTGCGCATGTTGGTGCTGCTGCACTTTTACAAGCTGGGTTACTCCCCGTTCACGCTGGCCTTTTTGTTCTTGCTCTACGAAGGTGCGGGCGTGCTGGCCAACCTGATCGGCGGCTGGTTGGCAACGCGCTTTGGCATTGCCCGCATGCTCACGGTGGGCTTGGTCACACAAATCATCGGCTTTGGTTTGCTCTCGGCCTTGCAACCGGACTGGACAGCGGCCATGTCGGTGGCCTGGGTGGTGCTGGCGCAAGGCATTTGCGGTGTGGCCAAAGACTTGACCAAGACCGCCAGCAAGTCGGCCATCAAGATCACCCAGGCGCAAGCCAAAGACACGGGCAACGGCCAACTCTTCAAGTGGGTGGCCTGGTTCACCGGCAGCAAAAACGCCATGAAGGGCTTTGGATTTTTTTTGGGTGGTTTGCTGCTCGAGACGCTGGGTTTTCAGGGCTCGCTGTGGGCCATGGCCGGCCTGCTCGCCTTGGTGCTGCTGGGTGTGGTGACCAGCTTGCCGCCCATGATGGGCAAGAGCAAGCCTTCTGGCTCGGCCAAAGAGTTGTTTGCCAAAAACCCGGGCATCAACGCTTTGGCCGCCGCGCGCGTGGCTTTGTTTGGGGCGCGTGATGTGTGGTTTGTGGTGGGCGTGCCGGTGTTCTTGTATTCGGTGGGCTGGACCTTCACCATGGTGGGCGGCTTTTTGGCGGCCTGGACGATTGGCTATGGCTTGGTGCAGGCGCTGGCGCCACAGATCGTGCGGCGCAGCGCCGATGGACTGAGCCATGAGGTGCCTGCAGCGCGTTGGTGGTCGGCCGTGCTGGCGGTCATTCCGCTGGGCATTGCGGCAGCCGTGTGGCTGCAAGCGCCGCAACTGGAATGGTGGGTGGTGGGGGGGCTGAGTTTGTTTGGCTTTGCTTTTGCCATCAATTCGTCGGTGCACAGCTATTTGGTGCTGGCCTATGCCGGCTCTGAAAAAGCGGCCGAAGACGTGGGCTTTTATTACGCGGCCAATGCGCTGGGCCGCTTCATGGGCACCTTGTTGTCGGGCTTGCTTTACCAATGGGGCGGCTTGTTGTACGCGCTGCTGGGCTCGGCCCTGATGCTGGCGGCGTGCTGGCTGGCCACGCTGCGCTTGCCCATGGGCCTGCTGACACACAGCGCTGCAGAAAAGGTGGCACCATGAACCCGGTATCTTTATTCAGCGTCATGGACGAGGACGTGGCCGTCAAGGCCTTGGCGGCGTTGGCGCAAAGCTCGCGCCTCAAAGTGTTTCGCGCCATTGTGGGCGCGGGGCCCGAGGGCGTTCAGCCCGGGCAACTGTCTGCAGCGCTCGACATTCCGGCCAACACACTGTCGTTTCACCTCAAAGAATTGCACCACGCAGCCTTGGTCAGCGTGCAACGCGAAGGCCGCTTTTTGCGCTACCGCGCCGACCTGAGCGCCATGCAAAGCCTGATGGACTTTTTGACCGCCCACTGCTGCCAAGGCGTGCCTTGTGGCGATATGCTCAATTTGGCTTGCGAACCAGCCCGCTGCTGAAGATGAAAGCCGAGCACAAAGGAAACTTTGTCTGGCTCTTCATCCAACTTTCATTCTTCCGTCACATAATCTGCACCTTCACTGCCCACCCACATCGCCGCCCATGCAAACCCGATCCCTTTACGCTGCCATTGACTTGGGTTCCAACAGTTTTCGCTTGGAAATTGGGCAAATGGACCTTGGCCAACTGCGCCGTGTGGAATACATCAAAGAAACCGTGCGCCAAGGCAACGGTCTGGATGCCGACCGGAACTTGACGTTGGAAGCCATGGAGCGCGGTTGGGAATGCTTGGCCCGCTTTGGTGAGCGCATTGCGGGCTTCAAACCCAGCCAGGTACGTGCCGTGGCCACACAAACCTTGCGCGAAGCCCGCAACCGGGATGTGTTTTTGGCCAAGGCCAAACAGATTTTGGGTTTCCCGATTGAAGTCATTGCCGGCCGCGAAGAGGCGCGCTTGATTTATTTGGGCGTTTCACACCTCTTGCCGCAATCTGCTGAACGTCGATTGGTGGTGGACATTGGTGGCCGTTCAACCGAGATGATTTTGGGCCAGCAGGAAACCGCCAGCACGATGGAGTCTTACCGGGTGGGCAGTGTGGCTTGGTCCATGAAGTACTTTCCGGATGGCTTGTGGACCGCATCCAGCTTCAAGGCCGCCGAAATCGCAGCCAAAGCGGTTTTGGACGAAGCCCAAATATTGTTCAGCAAGGACCAATGGGACCGCTGCTACGGTTCATCGGGTACGGTGGGCGCGGTAACGGACATACTGAGCGCCGCGGGATGGCCAGAAGGCCAAGTCACACGTGACGGTTTGGCTTGGCTCAAAGAGCGATTGATCAAAGCCCAAAAAATGGACAACCTCCGCTTGGAGGGCATCAAGGAGGACCGCAGACCCGTCATTGGTGGTGGTTTGGCCGTCCTGCAAGCGGTGTTTGAATTGTTGCAAATCAACGAAATGCACGCCGCACAAGGGGCGCTCAGGCACGGGGCTTTATACGACTTGATTGACCGTGAAAGCACGCACGATGTGCGGTCTTCGATGGTGGATTCCCTGGCGCAACGTTTTGGCGTTGACAAATTGCAAGCAGATCGCGTTTCAAAGACTGCGCAAATGGTTTTGTCGTCCTTGCTGGCCACAACGGTTGCCGGTATGGAAGGCGATCACCAGCGCTTGTTCAAAAAACTGCACTGGGCATGCCAAGTGCATGAAACAGGCATGCGCATTTCGCACAGCGATTACCACAAGCATGGCGCCTATATTTTGGACAACACCGACCTGCCCGGCTTTACTTTGGACGAGTTGCACCGCTTGAGCCAACTGGTGCTGGGGCACCGCGGCAAATTGCGCAAACTCGACTCAGAATTGGAAGACCTCAGCTTTGTGCAACAACTGATGGCCTTGCGCTTGGCGGTCATTCTTTGCCACGCTCGGCGCGACCCGGATTTGTCTGGCTTGCAATTTGAGTTCAATGCCGCACGGCGAACGGCCCAAGTGAACATCGGTGCCGAATGGGCAGAGCTTTGGCCTCAATCCGCCCATTTGCTGCGCGAAGAAAAGTCGGCTTGGCAAAAAACAGACTGGGCCTTTGGGGTGTATCTGGACTGAGTGCTGGATCACACTTGACCATGCCAACATGAGCGACAGTGTGCTTGTCAATTGATTTTTAACGGTATAAACTGTATGCACCGTTAATTTCAAGGTATACACACCATGGCACAAACCCCCTCGAACACGGCCGCTCAAAAGCGCCCTGTCACCAAGACCACCCCAGCTGCGGCAGCCCCCAAAGCTGTGAAAGCTGCGTCCAAGCCACCGGCCAAGCCTGCGACCAAGACCCCAGCCAAATCGGCCGCGCCTGTTGACAAGACGGTCATCCCTCCAGCCCCAACGGCAGCACCAAAAACAAGCACGACACCCGCCAAGCCTGCCAAGGAAAAAAAGGTCAAAGTGGTGCGTGACAGCTTCACTCTGCCCAAAACCGAGTTGCTGCAAATTGCCGACATGAAAAAACGCGCCATGGCATTGGGCGTTGAAGTGAAAAAGAGCGAGTTGATCCGTGCAGGCCTTCAAGCACTGAGCACCATGACCGACGCGCCTTTCAAGAAAGCGCTGGGCAACGTGCCCACCATCAAAACCGGCAGACCCGCCAAGGGCTGATCAGCCTCAGAGCATCTCGGGGCCCGTCACTGACATCAGCACGGTCTGGCCTTGGCCATCGCGTTGTCGGTGTCGCAACCACCACACCGACCCTTTTCGAATGGCGCAGGCCTCTTCAGGCATGCCCAGCAATTGCGCCACAACACCGCCCAATGCAGGCTGATGGCCCACCAACAACACTGGGTACTTGGCATCGGGCCAACCCGAAGTCTCCAAAATATCTTGCACCGTGGCGCCAGGTGACAAAGCATCGCGCACTTTGTACTTGCGCTTTAAGGCCTGCACGGTTTGCTCGGCCCTGACGGCTGGGCTGCTCAAAACCCGAGTCCCCTGCGGCAAATGGGCGTCCAGCCAAACCGACATGCGATCGGCCTGCTTGCGGCCCCGAGGCGTCAAGGCCCTGAGCATGTCCTCCTCACCCGACTCGGCTTCGTGGGCTTCGGCATGTCGCCAAATGATCAAATCCATGACATTCAACCTGAATAGGGGTCAGCGCTGTAACGCTGCATCAAGGCTTGCTGAGCCCCCGGCCCGGGTGCGGTCAAACCCACGCGGTGGTACTGCCCATTGGACGACAAATCCCAAGCATCTCGCCCATCGTGCAAGTAGGCGATCAGGCATTCGTCGATGATCCGCTGGCGCAATGCCGGATCTTGAACCGGCCATGCCAGCTCAATTCTGCGCGTCATGTTGCGGCTCATCCAGTCGGCGCTGGACAGGTAAAGCGATTCGGCTTGGTCGGCGCAAAAGTAAAACACGCGCGAGTGCTCGAGAAAACGACCGATCACCGAGCGCACCCGAATGTTTTCGCTCATGCCCACCACCCCTGCAGGCAGCATGCAGGCACCGCGCACAATCAGGTCAATCTTGGCGCCCTTTTGACCCGCCTCCAACAAGGCTTCGATCAGAGGCACATCGGTCAAAGCGTTCATCTTGATGACAATGCGCGCAAAATGGCCGCGCGCTGCAGCCTGCCCAACGGCCTTGATGCGGGCCTGCATGTCGGCATGCAACTGAAAGGGCGCCACCAACAGGCGTTTCATTTTGGGCAAACGACTCTGGCTGGCCAAATGGCCAAACAGTTGGTCCATGTCAGAGGTGATGGCCGCATCGGCCGTCAAGTAACTGATGTCGGTGTACAGCGCTGCGGTTCTTCGGTTGTAGTTGCCGGTGGACAAATGACCGTAGCGGCGCAATGTGCGGCCCTCGCGGCGGGTGACCAAGAGCATCTTGGCGTGGGTCTTGAGGCCCACGATGCCATACACCACCTGGGCACCAATCGCTTCAAGTTGCTCAGCCCAATTGATGTTGGCTTCTTCGTCAAAACGGGCTTTGAGTTCGACCACCGCAGTGACTTCTTTACCCCGGCGCACCGCCTCGCGCAACAGGTCCATCATGGTGGTGTCACTGCCTGCACGGTAGATGGTTTGCTTGATGGCCAAGACATTCGGGTCTTGCACAGCCTCTCGCAAAAAGGACAAGACCCCATCAAAGGTCTCAAAGGGCTGATGGATCATCACATCGCCCTGTTTGAGCCGGGCAAACACCGAGCCGTTCTGGGGCAGTTGCGCCGGAAAACTGGCTTTGTACGGCGGAAACAGCAGCTCAGGTGCGTTGACCAGGTCAATCAACTGCATCAGGCGAACCAAATTGACGGGACCATTGACGCGGAAAACAGCCGCCTCGGGCAATCGGAATTCTTTGCGCAAAAACTCCGCCAAACGAGGTGCGCAACTGGCAGACACTTCGAGCCTGACGGCTTGCCCGTAATTGCGATGCTGCAGACCTTGTCGCAGCGCCATGCGCAAATTGGCTATTTCGTCCTCGTCGACGGCCAATTCAGAGTGGCGTGTGACCCTGAACTGAGAGAACTGTCCGACCTCACGCCCCGGAAACAATTCCGACAAGTGCGAGCGGATCACGCTGGACAACAACACATAGGCCGTGCTGCTGCCGCAGACGCTCGCAGGCAATGGAATCAAGCGAGACAAAACACGAGGGACTTTGACAATGGCGATCTCATTGGACCGACCAAAGGCGTCTTTGCCCGACAACTGAACGATGAAGTTCAAGGATTTGTTGGCCACCTGAGGAAACGGGTGCGCAGGATCCAGACTCACGGGAACCAACAAGGGTTGAACTTCACGGTGAAAGTAATTGCGCACCCATTGACGCTGTTCGGCGTTGCGCTCGCCGTGCGACAAGATGCGGTAACCCTTGCGCTCCAGGGCTGGCAACAAATCGTCGTTGTACAAGGCGTACTGACGCGCCACCATGGCATTGGTTTTGTCGGCAATTTCTTGCAGGCTTTGAGACGTGTAAGGGCCTGATTTCAAACCTTGCAAACAGCCCATGACGTGGGGTTCGGCTCGGACCTCAAAAAACTCATCGGTATTGGACGAGACGATGCACAAATAACGCAAGCGCTCCAGCACGGGCACTTCGGGTCGGTGGGCCCAATCGAGCACCCGCTCGTTGAAGGCCAATATGCTCAAGTCTCGGTCAAGCAAACCCAATGAAGACTCGTCCGATGTAAACGGTTTGACAGGTTCGGCCATGGTATTTTTTAGTTTGATCAATTCATTCTAAAAACCAGGCATGTCAATTTGATGACAATTTGGTGAATCGCTTCGTCAAATTTCACATTTGTTTGACGGGCACCAAATAAGACTTAAACAAGGCGACAGTTTCAGGCCAAGCAAATTTTTCGGCACGCGCACGGGCTTGATGTCGGCCGACTTGAAGTGCATCTTCCACAGCCTGCATCAGGTTTTCGGACAGAACACCACCCAAGACTTGACCAGAACCACCCAAGACCTGTAAGGGGCCGTCGACCGGATAGGCCGCTACAGGGGTTCCACTGGCCATGGCCTCGAGCATGACCAGGCCAAATGTTTCATGCCGGGACGGAAAAACAAAGACATCTGCCGCCGCAAAAACACGTGCCAGTTGGGGGCGGGGCAAGACGCCCATCCAAATCACACCCGGATAACGGGCCTTGAGTTGGGTTTCCAGCGGACCTTCACCACACACGATGCGGGTGCCTTCAAACTTCAAATCCAAAAAGGCATCGATGTTTTTTTCGTAAGACACACGGCCCACATACAGCGCCAGTGGTCTTGGCAAGCTTTGAAACTCCGGCAAATTCAAGGGTTCTGAGTGGTAATTGAACAAACGCAGATCCACGCCGTGGGTCCAGGGTTTGAGCTTTTGAAACCCCCGAGATGCCAGCATCTCAAGAACACCTTGTGTGGGCACCATGACCCCAGACGAAGGCCCATGAAACCGGCGAAAAAGGCCGTACCCCATCCACAAGGGAATGCGCAATGCCGCTTGCAAAATTTCAGGAAACTTGGTGTGAAATGCTGTGGTGAATGACCAGCCTTTTTTGAGGCAGTGCTTTCTGGCAGCCCAGCCCAAAGGGCCCTCAGTGGCAATGTGCACCGCGTCGGGCTTCAATGCGTCCAGCATGTTGGCCAACGTTCGGTAAGGTCGGATGGCCAAGTCGATGCCCGCATAGCCTGGACAGCTTCGTTTGTTGAACTGACCAGGGTGGATGACCGAGACATCCACTCCCAACGGTCCCAACTCTTGAACCAATTCGTGCAGCGTAGTGACCACGCCGTTGACCTGCGGATGCCATGCATCGGTGATCAATGCAAGCCTCATGGCTGCAAAACTTTCATAGATTTGGCCAGCGATAAAACGCCCGCCTGCCCGCCCCAATGGATGATTTCCAGTCGTCCATCAGCATGTTCGACCAGCGCTGTTCGGCTTTCTACCCAATCCCCATCGTTGCAGTACAAAACACCGTTCACATCTCTGATCTCAGCGTGGTGAATGTGGCCGCACACCACACCGTCATAACCGCGCCGCTTGGCTTCCTGGGCGACAGCCACTTCAAAGTCACTGATGAAGTTCACAGCTTTTTTGACCTTGAGCTTCAAATACGCCGACAAGGACCAGTAGCCCCAGCCCATGCGTGCCCTGACTGTGTTCAGATGTCGGTTCAAGCGAAGGGACAATTCGTAGAGCCAGTCGCCTGTGTAAGCCAACCATTTCGCGCATTGAATGACCCCGTCGAAATGGTCTCCATGCACGACCCAAAGCTTGAGCCCTTTGGCTGTGGTGTGGGTGGTGTCGTGAAGCACTTCAACACCGCCAAAAGCATGACCGACAAAATGCCTTGCAAATTCGTCGTGGTTGCCCGGTACGTATATCACGCGACAACCTTTACGTGCACGGCGCAGTAATTTTTGCACCACATCGTTGTGACTTTGCGGCCAAAACCAACGCCTGCGCAACTGCCAGCCGTCAACGATGTCACCCACCAAATACAACACGTCGCTGGGGTGATTTTTCAAGAAGTCCAACAGGGCTTCAGCCTGAAAACCGGGCGTACCAATGTGCAGATCAGATATGAAAATCGCCCGCAGACGTTGGCGGTCTGGGGGCGTTTCTTCATCGTCCTGGTCGTCTGCTGCCGTGGACAGCATCTGTCGAAGTGGGTACGGCACCTGAAAGTCTTGCTGTGTCACCGGGCTTTTGAGAGCGCCTAGGGATACAAGCTGGCTTGCTGGCGCAGTCATTGGGCACCTGATGCAAAGTGTTTTTTGTAGCGTGCAGGCAAATCTGCGGTGCGCATCATCATGGGCAAATCTGCGGTGTTGAAATCCGGATCCCAAGCAGGCGCGCCCAGCACTTTGGCACCCAATCGAAGGTAACCCTTGATCAGCGCTGGCGGTTCGATCGACAGGTGGTGGTCCAGCTGTTCAACCGGCAGCGCCAAGCGGGGGCGCACATGGAACTGGATATCGGCCAAATGGCTATGGCGTAACTGGTGCCAAATGCTGGCGGCCACATCGCCGGTGACCACGCCGTTGTGCAGCATGGGAATGCTGGCACACCCGATCATGGTGTCCAGGCGGTTGCGTTCCATGAATTCAAACAAAGCGCCCCACAAGGCCATGATCACCCCACCGTGGCGGTGATCCACATGCACGCAACTGCGTCCCAACTCGACCATGCGCTTGCGCATGCCGCGCAAACGGGTCAGGTCAAATTCGGTGTCGCTGTAAGTGCTGCCAATGCGCTTGGCCTGCACAGGTGTCAACACCCGATAAGTTCCAATCACTTGGCCTGTGGCCGTGTCGCGCACCAACAGGTGCTCGCAGTAGTCATCGAACACATCGATGTCGTGGCCCTCGATGGTCTTGGGCAGACGCGCACCGAGTTCGGTGGCAAAAACAGAATACCTCAGGCGTTGCGCTTCACGAACTTCGTCTTGATGTTGCGCCCAGCTGACCTGAATGGTGCTTTGCACGCGGCGAGGCAAGAGGTCAATTTGGGCTTGATGTAATCTTGGATGAAGTGACCCCCTGGGCAACTGGACCGGCGACAAATCAAAAGTGGGGTTGGGGATTTCTTTCATGGCACACGCTCCTTGTCATCAATGAGACGATGGTGCGTGGCGAACGTGTCAAGAAAATGTCTTTGGCGTGAAAATTACGTGACGCACAGGGCGGCGACCGATTGCATCAAACCCTCGAGCTGATCGAGCGCGTCTTGAATCGTGATCTCAAACCAACCGTCTTTTTGACCCAAGTCATCCCATATCCTGAGCTGAATCGCCTCGGCAAAAAATGCCTGGCTTTCAAAATCAACACACTCGTCTTCACTCAGGTGGCCGCCTTGGTGGGTCAAACTTTTTAGGCTTTGTGGCGACAGTTTTCGTGCGTAACTGGCACGCGTGGTGACCAAGTACCGTTTGGCCAAAACATGCAGGCGCACAGGCTCAGAAACGGCCAGGCCAAACAAGGGCTCTAAAAGCCTTGAACCCAAAGCGGCATGACCTTTGACAGCCGGACCTGTTGGTGGGGCACTTGGGTGTGACCACAAGTGGCCTATGTCGTGCAGCCAACTGGCCAACTGCAATTCCAAACTCGCACCCGACTTTTCTGCCAGGCGGCCGCACTGCCACGCGTGCGCCAAATGGGTCACACGCTCACCCGAATGAATGCGGTGAGCTGCTTGGCGGTAGAGACCGATGATGTCTGCGGTACTGAAATGCATCGCAGCATTCTGAGTGTGTGAGATGTCAAATGGATGACAGATTGCCTTGTTCTTTTCAGGTTTTCTGACAACGACTTGCGGTAAGGTCGCTGCTTTTACAGGAGCCTTCATGATCTTAGAACTCGCCGACTTCCGCATTCATGCCGGTCAGCAAGCCGCGTTTGAAAAAGCCATCGAACTGGGCCTGAGCACCGTGGCCTGCAAAGCCAAGGGTTACCGGGGCGCCAAAGTCAACCGATGCATTGAAAACCCCGAGCGTTTTGTGCTGCAAATTTTTTGGGACACCTTGGAAGACCACACCGTGGGCTTTCGCGAGTCAGCGCTTTTTACCGAATGGCGTGCCATCGTCGGCCCATTTTTCGCGGCACCGCCCCACGTTGAGCATTTCGAGTTGACCTACGCCTCTGCTTGATGGCGTGATCAGTCGGCTTGGTGGCCTTGCACCAAGCGCGACAAAAGGTGCACAAATTGGCTTTGCTCTTGCGGGGTCAGCGGACTCAGGATTTTTTCCTGAATCCGCGCCACATCTTTTTGAACTTGGCCCAGGGCCTGCACACCTGCGGCGGTGACCACCAAAAGTTTTCGTCGGCGATCGTTCGGATCGGCTTTTCGCTCAACCCAAGCTTTGGCCTCCAAACGGCCAATGACCGATCCCGATGTCGCAGGGTCAAACGCCACCCGTTTGGCCAAACTCACTTGGTCTATGCCCGGACTGTCCAGCAAGGCATTCAAAATCGCAAATTGAACCGGCGTGATATCGGCATCGGTCAACTGTTCGGCAAAGATGGACACCGCGATTTGCTGAGCGCGACGAATCAAATGTCCTGGGGTGGCTTGAAGATCAATACTTTTGACTGGGTTCATAAGTTACCGGGGTGACTAGAGGGTCTGTTGGGTTTCAAAAGATCGGATTAACATCCAACGTCCATTTTTTTGAAAGCACGTCATGAGCTTTGTGTTTCCACCTTCTCCGCCTGTTTCGGTGCCCGTATTGGGCAAAACGGAGCGCTTTCCGGTTCACCGCATTTACTGTGTTGGGCGCAATTATGAAGAGCACGCCAAAGAAATGGGCTTCACCGGCCGTGAGCCGCCCTTCTTTTTTCTCAAGCCCACGGACAGCCTCGTGGTCGTCGAGGCTGGCCAAACCGGCTCGATGCCCTACCCCAGCTTGACCCAGAACCTGCATCACGAGATTGAATTGGTGGTGGCCATTGGCAAAGGCGGTCGCAACATCTCGGCAGCCGACTCGATCAAGCACATTTACGGTTATGCCGTGGGCTTGGACATGACGCGCCGCGACCTGCAAAACGAGATGAAAAAACAAGGCCGTCCCTGGTGCATTGGCAAAGCGTTCGACCACTCTGGCCCCATCGGTCCCATCACACCGATGGGTCAAACCAACGACATCAACAACGCCGAAATCAGCCTGCAAGTCAATGGCGCTGACCGCCAGCGCAGCCACATCTCCAAGCTCATCTGGAGCGTGGCTGAAACCATCGAACACCTGTCGGCGGCGTGGGAACTGCAAGCCGGCGATTTGATTTACACCGGCACCCCAGAGGGCGTCGCTGCGGTGGTCAAAGGCGATTTATTGGTCGGATCGGTGGCAGGCCTGTCGCCATTGCAAATCAAGATGGTTTGATCACCAAGCCCAGTCAATGGGCCTCTGAGAAACATGAATAAAAGTGCTCAAAATCAATAAAACATAGTGTTTACCCTATGTTTTCACATTTTAACTTGCAACATAATTCATGTTTTATCTTTAAACCGACCGAGCGGTTGGTTTAACATGGCATGGTTCGAACACCCCACAGGAGACAAGCTCATGAAAAAAATTCTGCAACAAACGGCCTTGGCCGCAGGCCTGATGGCCGTTGGTTTTGGCGTTCACGCCCAGACCATCACCCTGAAGGTTCACCACTTCTTGGGCCCACAAACCATTCAGCACACCACCATGCTGGGCGACTGGTGCAAAAACATTGCACGCGACTCCAAGGACCGCCTGAAATGTGACATTTTCCCAGCCATGCAGTTGGGTGGAACACCGGTCCAGCTTTACGAGCAGACCCGTGATGGCGTGGTGGATGTGGCTTGGACTTTGCAAATTCACACGCCCCGTTTGGCCAAGTTGGAAGTGTTCGAATTGCCCTTCATGATGACCAATGCCGAGGCCACCAGCCGTGCAGCTTGGGACTTTGCACAAAAGTTCGCCCAAGACGACTTCAAAGATGTGAAGATGCTGGCCATTCACGTACACGGCCCAGGCAACATCTACACCAAAGCCAAGCCTGTGACCCAAATGGCAGATTTGAAAGGCATGAAAGTTCGTGCCCCCACTCGCCAATCCAGCCGCATGCTGGCCCTGATGGGTGCGACACCCGTGTCCATGCCTGTGCCTCAAGTGCCTGAAGCTTTGTCCAAAGGCGTCATTGACGGTGCTGTGATTCCTTACGAAGTGGCGCCCAGCCTGAAAGTCAACGAGTTGACCAACTTCACGGCCGAGACCGATCGCACTTACAACGCGCTGTACACCACCGTGTTTGTGATGCCCATGAACAAGGCCAAGTACGACTCGTTGCCTGCCGATCTGAAAGCGGTGATTGACAAAAATTCGGGACGCGAACTGTCTGCCTTCATGGGCAGAACGCAGTCGGGTCACGATGTTGTCGGTAAAAAAGTTTTTGAAGCCAGCGCGAACCAAAAAATCAGCATCATTCCCAAGGCTGAGCTTGAAAAATGGAAGAAAGCGACCGACAGCTTGGACGACGCTTGGGTGGCTGACATGACCAGCAAAGGCATGGATGGCAAAGGCATGTTGCAAAGTGCTACTGACTTGATCAAGCAGTACACCAAGTAAGCACCAGCCCCGCATTCAAAAAGAGCAGGAGCACCTCCTGCTCTTTTTTTGTGAGCCTTCCATGGCGGTCTATTGATTTTTTTAAGCGCAACGGTCATGCACCCAACCACCTGCGAACTTTGACTTCACCATGATGTTTTCTAAAGCCCTTGAGCGAATCGCCTTGATGTGCAGCCTGCTGGGAGGGCTTGTGTTGACTGCTGTCATGCTCATGACCTGCTACAGCCTGTTTGGGCGCAACGTGTTGGGCTCGGCGCTCATTGGTGACTTTGAATTGACCGGGGTAGGCGCTGGCGCCGCCATTGCTTTGTTCATGCCGCTGTGTCAACTCAGGCGCGAAAACATCATCGTCGACTTCTTCACCGCCAAATGCACGGAATCCACCTTATTTCGCTTGGACAGATTAGGCGATGCCTTGATGACTGTGATATTTGCTTTGTTGTCTTGGCGCTGCGGCTTGGCTGCCATCAACGCCAAAGAAACCATGGGGGCATCCATGCTCTTGGGCTTTCCTGACTGGATCGTGTTCACCAGCATGTGCATTCCGTTTGGCATCACTGCGTTGATTGCAGCCGCGCAAGCCACTCAAACTGTCCAACATCACAGGGCCGTGTCATGACACCCATCAGTTTGGCTTTGATGATTTTCGGCATCATGCTGTGCCTGATGGTGATCCGTGTTCCGATTGCAGGCGCCATGTTCTTGGCGGGCACGGCCGGCTTTGTTTTGCAAACGGGTTTCACGCCCTTTTTGAACTTCTTGAACAACCTCGCCTTCGCGCGATTGGCCAACTACGATTTGTCGGTGATCCCCCTGTTCATTTTGATGGGGCACTTTGCAACGCAAGGCGGCATCAGCAAAGCCTTGTTTCAATTTGCTGCAGCGGTCATGGGCCGCTTCAAAGGCGGATTGGCCATGGGGGCTGTTTTGGCCAGTGGCGCGTTTGGTGCCATTTGTGGCTCTTCAGTGGCCACCGCAGCCACCATCACGGGCGTGGCTTTGCCCGAAATGAAACGCCACGGCTACTCGGGCCGCTTGTCCACCGGCACTTTGGCCGCTGGGGGCACCTTGGGCATTTTGATTCCACCCTCTGTGCCTTTGGTGATTTATGCCATCTTGACGCAGCAAAACATCGCCAAATTGTTTGCCGCAGCCATGTTGCCAGGGATCATCGCCATGGTGGGCTACATGATCGCCATCGCGATTTATGTGCGACTGGTTCCGGGCCAGGCGCCCGACCAAGAAGAGCGTGAAAAACTCACCTTTCAGTCTCTGCAAGGCATTTTGCCCATCGCCATGATTTTTGTGGTCGTCTTTGGCGGTATCTATGGCGGCTTGTTCACCCCCACCGAAGGTGCCGCCGTGGGTGCTGCATCCACGTTTCTGGCGGCGCTCCTCAAGCGCGAGTTGACTTGGTCCAAGTTTTTGCATTGCTTTCACGCCACCGCGCTCAGCACGGCCATGATTTTTCTGATTTTCATGGGCGCGGATGTGATGAATGCGGCTTTGGCCAGGACGCAAGTACCCGGCCATTTGGCCGAGTTGGTGGTGTCCATGAACTTGGCTCCTCTGTTGGTGGTTTCAGGCATCTTGCTGCTGTACGTGGTCTTGGGCGCCGTCATGGACGAGTTGTCCATGTTGCTGCTGACCATTCCGATCTTTTTCCCGATCATCATGAAGCTGGACTTCGGCATGACGCCAGAACACACCGCCATTTGGTTTGGCATCATGGTCCTCATGACGGTTGGCTTTGGCATGCTGGCACCGCCCGTGGGCCTGAATGTGTACGTGGTCAATGGGATGGCCAAGGATGTGCCATTGAGCGAGAGTTACAAAGGCGTCATGCCATTCCTGATCAGTGACACCCTGCGCACTTTGTTGCTGCTCTTTTTCCCGGGAATTTCTTTGTTTTTGATCCAATACCTGACCTGATGTCAAACTTCACTTGAACGAAGCCCCAAAGCAACAAAGCTTGGGGCTTTTTTTTCAAAGAATTGGTTAGACTTCAACTTACTACCCAGATCATTTTTTGATTGCCCCTTGCCATGATGTTTGACCGCACCATTCGCCATTGCCGCCAATGCGGCGCTCTGGTGGCTCGTCGCCTTCCTGATGACGGTGACACCAAGATGCGGGCAATATGCACTGCCTGTAACACGGTGCACTACGAAAACCCCCTGAACGTGGTGGGCACCGTACCCCACTGGGGCGACCAGGTCCTGCTGTGCAAACGCAACATCGAGCCGCGCAAAGGCAAGTGGACCTTGCCCGCAGGCTTCATGGAGCTGGGCGAATCCACCTCAGAGGGCGCTGCCCGCGAGACGACCGAAGAAGCCGGGGCGCAGTTCATCATGGAAGACTTGCTGACCGTGATGAGCGTGCCCCGCGTGGGCCAGGTGCATTTGTATTACCGGGCGCGCTTGACCAGTGATGTGTTCGACCCCGGCCATGAGACCATGGAGGCGCGACTGTTCACAGAAGCAGAAATCCCTTGGGAGGAATTGGCTTTTCGCACCGTCAAGGAAACGCTGGAGCACTACTTTGCCGACCGCCGTGCGGGTCAGTTTGGCACGCACGCGTTCGACATTGCCTGAGCGCTGCGAAGATCAGATGTCAATCGCTGAAGCCGACCCGGCTTGCTTACGCAGCTCAAACTTCTGAATCTTACCCGTGCTGGTCTTGGGCAACTCCCCAAACACCACCGCTCGCGGCACCTTGAAGCCTGCCAGGTGCTGCTTGCAGTGCGCCACGATCTGCTCCGCCGTGACCTGGGCATCGGCTTTGAGCTCCACAAAGGCGCAAGGCGTTTCGCCCCAGCGCACATCGGGCTTGGCCACCACCGCCGCCGCCAGCACAGCAGGATGGCGGTACAGCACGTCTTCCACCTCGATCGATGAGATGTTCTCGCCACCCGAGATGATGATGTCCTTGCTGCGGTCCTTGATCTTGAAGTAGCCGTCGGGGTACTGCACTGCCAGGTCACCACTGTGGAACCAGCCACCGGCAAAAGCTTCTTGTGTGGCCTTGGGGTTCTTCAAATAGCCTTTCATGGTGATGTTGCCCTTGAACATGATCTCGCCCATGGTCTCGCCGTCTTGAGGCACGGGCTGCATGGTTTCGGGATTGAGCACGCGTACATCGCGCTGCAGGTGGTAGCGCACGCCCTGGCGGGCGTTCAGGCGAGCCCTCTCACCGATGTCAAGCGCATCCCACTCAGGGTGTTTGGGGCACACCGTGGCGGGGCCATAGACCTCGGTCAGGCCGTACACATGGGTCAAGTCAAAGCCCAACTGCTCCATGCCCTCGATCATCGAAGCCGGAGGCGCAGCGCCCGCCACCATGGCCTTGATGCCTGCGGGCACACCCGCCTTCATGGCCGCCGGGGCATTGACCAGCAGGCCGTGCACGATGGGCGCACCGCAGTAATGGGTGACGCCATGGTCGCGCATGGCGTCGAACATGGCCTGCGCATCGACCTTGCGCAAACACACGTTCACGCCCGCACGCGCCGCCACTGTCCACGGAAAGCACCAACCGTTGCAATGGAACATGGGCAACGTCCACAAGTAAGCTGCGTGCTTGGGCATGTCCCATTCCAGAATGTTCGAGATCGCATTCGTCGCCGCGCCCCGGTGGTGGTAGACCACACCTTTGGGGTTGCCCGTGGTGCCACTGGTGTAGTTCAAGGCAATCGCGTCCCACTCATTGGCGGGCAGGCTCCAGGCAAAGTTGGCGTCACCGCTGGCCACAAAGGCGGCGTAGGTGCAGGTGCCCAATTTTTCGGTGGGGCCGGAGTACAGCGCGTCTTCCACGTCAATCACCAACATGGGCCGGGTGGTCTGGCGCAGCGCCAATGCTTTTTTCATCACACCCGCAAATTCTGGGTCCACGATCACCGCCTTGGCCTCGCCGTGGTCGAGCATGAAGGCCACGGTCTCTGGGTCCAGCCGGGTGTTCAGGGCGTTGAGAACAGCCCCGGCCATGGGAATGCCAAAGTGCGCCTCCACCATGGGTGGGGTGTTGGGCAGCATCACCGCCACCGTGTCGTTCTTACCGATGCCCGCTTGCGTGAGGGCACTGGCCAGCTGGCGACAGCGGCGGTAGGTCGTGCCCCAGTCCTGACGCACATCGCCGTGCACAATGGCCAAACGTTGGGGGTAAATCTCGGCCGTGCGCTCGATGAAACTCAGCGGTGATATGGCCGCATGGTTGGCGGGGGTCTGGGGCAAGTCTTGGTCAAAGATGCTCACTTTGGTATCGGTCATGAAAAAGTCCTGTTGCGTCTGACGTTTGAATGATCCAGAGTTTGCCTGAGCTGGCGCTGAAAGCCATGCTGGTTTGCCCCGAAACCATACCAAACCGATCCTTCTTATCGGCGAAAATAGCCAAATGGCCATCCCCCAGTCTTTCATCCAAGAGCTGTTGTCACGCGTCGACGTGGTCGACATCGTGGGCAAGTACGTGCAGCTCAAGAAAGGTGGCGTCAACTTCATGGGCTTGTGCCCGTTCCATGGTGAAAAATCCCCCAGCTTCAGCGTCAGTCCCACCAAGCAGTTTTTCCACTGCTTTGGCTGCGGCAAAAACGGCAACGCCATCGGATTTTTGATGGAACACGCGGGCATGACCTTCATCGAGGCCGTGAAAGACCTGGCCCAGCAAACCGGCATGCAGGTGCCCGAAGAGCAGCAGTCGCCTGAAGACCGCGCCCGCGCTGCCGCCGCAAAAGCCAAGCAAGACAGCCTGAGCGATGTGCTCGAAAAAGCAGGTGAGGCCTACCGCGACCAGCTCAAGATCACACCGCATGCCATCGACTATCTCAAGGGACGGGGCCTGTCAGGCCAGATCGCCAAACGCTTTGGCCTAGGCTATGCGCCCGAGGGCTGGCGCAGTCTGGCCAGCATCTTTCCTAAATACGACGACCCGCTCTTGGCCGAATCGGGTCTGGTGATCGTGAACGAAGAAGACGACAAACGTTATGACCGTTTTCGGGACCGCATCATGTTCCCGATCCGCAACATCAAAGGCGAGTGCATCGGCTTTGGCGGGCGGGTGATCGGTTCGGGCACGCCCAAATACCTGAACTCGCCCGAAACCCCTGTTTTTCACAAAGGCCGCGAGCTGTATGGCTTGTACGAAGCGCGCGAAGCCCTGCACAGCGCAGGCTATGTGCTGGTGACCGAAGGCTATATGGACGTGGTGGCCCTGGCGCAGCTGGGCTTTGCCAACGCGGTGGCCACGCTGGGCACAGCTTGCACGCCCGACCATGTGCAAAAACTGTTCCGCTTCACCGACTCGGTCGTTTTCAGCTTTGACGGCGACGGCGCAGGCCGCCGCGCTGCACGCAAGGCGCTCGACGGGGCCCTGCCCTACGCCACCGATGTGCGCAGCATCAAGTTTTTGTTTTTGCCCGCAGAGCACGACCCCGACAGCTACGTGCGTGAATTTGGCCAAGAGGCTTTTGCCGAGCAGATCAAACAGGCCATGCCGCTGTCGCGCTTTTTGATTGAAGCAGCCAGCGCCGATTGCGACCTGCAAAGCGCCGAAGGCCGCGCCCGTCTCTCCAGCCAAGCCCGACCCTTATGGCAATTGCTGCCCGATGGCGCACTCAAGCAACAACTGCTGTCAGAGCTGGCGCAACTCATCCAGCTGGAAACCGCAGGCCTCGAAAAGCTCTGGGCCCAGCAAGCCGCCACAGACCAACGCTATGCGCCCGCAGCCCGTGGGCCAGGCGCTGGTGCCGCCCCAGCTTCCCAGGTGGCCACCAATTACGCTTTCAGCCGTGCCGTCAATCCTTCTGGGGATAGCGATCATCCATTTGAGCCCAGTTATGGCGCCCCGCCCGGTTGGGCAAGCGATAGCGGTTTTGCCCCAAGCGCTTCCACCTTTGACAAAACCTACAACGCAGGTGCCAACAACTGGCCCCGCAAAAACCCCAACTGGACGCCGGGCGGCAAGTTTGTCAACGGCAAGTACAAGCGTGAACCAGCACCTGTGTACACGGGCCCACGCACCGTGCCCGCCAGCCGGGCTGACCATGCCGCGCGTGTTCTGCTGGGCAATATGGCGCTGTGGGAAACGATAGGCGGCGAAGACCATGCCATGCTGTGTGCTCTGCCTGCACCACACGGCCCTTTGTTTGCCTGGCTCGAATCGCAATTTCACGAACAAGGGGCCTTGGGTTGGTCCACTTTGCGCGAGCAGATGCTGGGCCAGCCGTTTGCCGAAGAAGCCATACGATGGGTCGCGCAAGACAAAATGAACGTTGTGGCCGGTAGCGAAGAGGCCACTCCGCCCGATCTGCAAGAAGCCCGGCTTGAGCTGCGCAGACTGCTCAACATGCTCATGGTGGATCACTTGCAACAACTCAAGAACGCAGCCTTGGCCCAACACCAGGCCGGTGCAGACCCCGATGCACTGGCGCGTTACAGCAGCCTGGACAAACGTTGGCGCGAACTCAAGGCCGCAGCGGCCTTGATCTCTTCAGACTGAGGCTTATTTGCCCACCAGCTGATTGAACTTGTCGGCCTCAAAAGTTTCACGGGCTGCGCCCACACCCGGTACGGGGATCTGTTGCTGTTCACACAAAGCCTCTAGGGCTTTCCAGATCATCGAGATCTGTTGCTCCTGGCCAGCTGCGTTATCGATCAAACCCCGCAAAGCCTGACTGACCGGGTCGTCGTCTTGGGTGATGCCATAAGCGCTGAACTTGCGATCGGTTCCCGACACATCGGCGCTCTCACCTTGTTTGGAGGGAATGATGCGGGCCGGAATGCCCACTGCGGTTGCCCCAGCGGGTACGGGCTTGATCACCACGGCATTGCTGCCAATCTTGGCCCCATCGCCCACTTCAAAGCCGCCCAGCACCTTGGCCCCGGCGCTGACCACCACATCGCGACCCAAAGTCGGGTGACGTTTGGCTCCTTTGTAAAGTGAGGTGCCGCCCAAGGTCACGCCTTGGTAAATGGTGCAACCGTCACCGATCTCGGCCGTCTCACCCACCACCACGCCCATGGCATGGTCAAAAAACACCCGCTCACCAATCTTGGCTCCAGGGTGAATTTCGATGCCAGTCAAGCCGCGCGAGATGTGTGAAATGAAACGACCCAGCCACTTGAAACCGTGGTTCCAGCACCAGTGGGCTCTGCGGTGCAGGACCAAAGCATGCAAGCCGGGGTAGCAGGTCAGCACCTCCCAAGCGGTGCGTGCCGCTGGGTCACGGTCAAGAATGCATTGGATGTCGGAGCGAAGACGAGAAAACATAGGCACCGAGTCTATCGCTTGACTTGTTTGTTTGCGTCCGCTGCTTGAATCATGGCTTTAGCCACCCCGCGCAAGATATGGATTTCCTCCGGGCTGAGGTCTGCGCGGTTGAAAAGTTGGTTCAGACGGGGCATGAGCTTTTTGGGCGCAGCTGGGTCCAAAAAGCCAATGCCGGTCAGCGCCTGTTCCCAATGGGTCAACATACCGGCCACCTGCTGCGCGTCGGCTTTGTCAGCGGGGGCCACAGCATCCTGCACTGGAAAGCCACCCAGTGCCACGCGCCAGTCGTAAGCGATGACCTGGATGGCCGAGCCCAAATTGAGCGACCCAAACTGCGGATGGGTGGGAATTGACAATGACACATGGCAGCGGTAAACGTCCTCGTTTTTCATGCCAAAACGCTCAGACCCGAACAAGAAAGCCACGCTTTGTGCGGATGCTCCAGGTTGGGTCAGTTCTGCAAAGTGTTCGCGAGGCGAACGGGTGGGCGGGCCAAAATCACGCGGCGTCATGGCCGTGGCGCACAGATGGGTCACACCATCCAAGGCTTCTTCGAGCGTATCGACCACGCGGGCTTTGGCCAGCACATCGTTGGCCCCACTGGCGCGTTGGATGGTTTCTTCTTTGCGCAGCACATTGGGCCAGCGCGGGGCGACCAAAACCAACTCGTCAAAGCCCATGACTTTCAGGGCCCGAGCGGCGGCGCCCACATTGCCAGCATGGCTGGTTTCTATCAGGATGAATCGCGTTTGCATGCCCCGATTGTCCATGCTCAAGCGCACCCTCGCGGGCCTGCCTCTGCTGACCGTTACGCACTTATGACGAAGACCCCTGTTTTTCATGAGAAAATGCCACCCTTGCCGCCGCGATCGTGCGTGGGCCCACCCCGTTCTTCACACAATTCATGTCGTCCAATCTCCACCCCATGCTCAACGTGGCCATCAAGGCTGCACGCGCCGCTGGCGCCGTCATCAACCGCGCTGCCCTTGACGTGGAGGCGGTTCGCATTTCGCAAAAACAGGTCAATGATTTCGTCACCGAAGTCGACCACGCCAGCGAAAAAGTCATCATCGAAACCTTGCTGACCGCCTACCCTGACCACGGCATTCTGGCCGAAGAGTCGGGCCGAGAATTCGGTAACCCCCTCGCTGACCACATCTGGATCATCGACCCCCTAGACGGCACGACCAACTTCATCCACGGCTTCCCTGTTTACTGCGTGAGCATTGCCCTGCAAGTGCGCGGCAAGATCGAACAAGCCGTCATTTACGACCCCACCCGAAACGATTTGTTCACTGCCACCAAAGGCCGTGGTGCCTTCATGAACGATCGCCGCCTGCGCGTGAGCAAGCGCATCCGCCTGCAGGAATGCATCATTTCCACGGGTTTTCCGTTCCGCAAGGGCGACAACTTCAACCAGTACCTGCGCATGATGGGCGACGTGATGCAGCGCACCGCCGGCCTGCGCCGCCCCGGCTCCGCCGCGCTCGACCTGGCTTATGTGGCAGCCGGATTTACGGATGGCTTCTTTGAAACAGGTTTGTCGCCTTGGGACGTGGCTGCAGGCTCGCTGCTGGTGACCGAAGCCGGAGGCCTGATCGGCAACTTCACGGGTGAATCTGACTTTTTGGAACAAAAAGAATGCTTGGCCGGTGCGCCCCGCATTTACGGCCAGTTGGTCACCATCTTGGGCAAATACAGCAAATTCGCCAGCGCGGGCGACAAGGCCAATGTGCGCACCGCCGTAGACGCCCTGAGCCGCGAACGGACAGGCGACACGCACAACCCGGATGCAGAGCCCACCGAAGAGGGCGCACAGCCCCAAGAAGAACGCAAGGACGCGCCTTTTTAAACCCTCTACCAGGGCGCGGCAGCGCCCCAAAAAAAAGCACCCAAAGATGGGTGCTTTTTTTATAAGTCACAGCGCAGAAAAAAGGGAATCTTCGGCTTCGTCCAGTTTGGGCGGCAGGCGAACTGCCAGAACCTTGTCAATGGCACGGCCGTCCATGTCCACGATTTCTAACTTCCAACCTTCCCAGACCACCGAGTCGGCGACTTTGGGTAAAGTGCCGGTCAGCAGCATGATCATGCCGCTCAAGGTGTGGTAACGGCCACGCTCTTCTTCGGGCACCTCGTCCAAGCCCAGGCGGTCCTTGAGTTCCGGCACCGGAATGTGGCCGTCAAGCAGCCAACTGCCATCGTCACGCTGCACCGCCCAAGATGTTTCGGGGTCGCGCGGCTGGAACTCGCCTGTGATCGCCTCGATCAAGTCCTGCAGCGTGATGATGCCCTGCACCTCTCCGTACTCGTCGATCACAAAGGCCATGTGCACGTCCGACAACCTGAAGTTGTCGAGCAGCTCCATGCCGGTGATGGTCTCGGGCACATACAAAGGCGCTTGCAAACCCTGCTCTTGCAAGGATTGCGGATGCGAAGGGTCTTTCAGGGCGCGTGCCAGCCACTGGCGGGCATTGATCACGCCCAAGATGTTTTCAATGCCGCCTTGCACCACCGGAAAACGGGCGTGGTCTGAGTCTTCGATCAGGCGCAAGCTCTCTTCAAACGAGTCGTCCACATCCAGACACACGATGTCTGCACGCGGCACCATGAGCGAGCCGATTTGGCGGTCGTCCAAGCGGAACACGTTGCGCACCATGGTGTGTTCGTGCGACTCGATCACGCCGGCCGACGTACCTTCGACCAGCATGGCGTGGATTTCTTCCTCGGTCACAGGCGTACCCTTGGTCTCCTTCACACCCATCAAGCGCAACAAAGCGCGTGTCGAAGCCGACAACAAAATCACAAAGGGTTTGGTGGCCAGCGCCAGCAGATTGATGGGCCGAGCCACCAATCGGGCAAAGGTTTCGGGATAAGACTGGCCGATGCGCTTGGGCACCAACTCGCCCACCACAATCGAGAAATAAGTGATGGTCAAAACCACCAAGGCGGTGGCACCAAAACTGGCGTAAGCCTGAGGAACACCCAAGCTCACCAGCCACTGCGACAAGGGCTCAGCCAGTGCAGCTTCACCCACAATACCGTTCAAAACGCCAATTGAGGTGATGCCAATCTGGATGGTGGACAAAAAACGGGTGGGGTCTTCGCCCAATTTGACAGCCGCTGCAGCGCCGCTGTCGCCCTCATCAATCAACTTCTGAAGTCTGGCTTTTCTGGCAGTGACCAGTGCAATCTCAGACATGGCAAACAAGCCGTTCAGGAGGATGAGGGCAAAAAGTATCGCTATTTCCATACAAGGGGCTCGCTCGAGCCCTGGGAGTTTCGTTGCCACGATTGTAAAGAAGCCCGCACCTCACTCCCACTAAAATCAATACTAGCTTTCCAAACCCACTCCCGAACCCGGTGACTTTGACGCAATCTGGTCCCGTTCTTGATGCCCAACGACATGCCCCCTGCACCGAACCCCGCTGACCACGCCGGCCACACGCCCATGATGGTTCAGTATCTGGGCATCAAGGCGGAATTTCCAGACACGCTGGTGTTCTACCGCATGGGCGACTTCTATGAGTTGTTCTTTGCCGATGCCGAAAAAGCTGCAAGCCTGCTCGACATCACCTTGACACGCCGTGGCCAGTCGGCCGGGCAGCCCGTGATGATGGCGGGCGTGCCTTTTCATTCGATGGAAACCTATTTGGCCCGCTTGATCAAGCTGGGCGAGTCGGTGGCCATTTGCGAACAAGTGGGCGATGTGGCCACATCCAAAGGCCCGGTCGAGCGCAAAGTGGTGCGCGTGGTCACCCCCGGCACCCTGACCGACGCCGAGCTGCTCTCCGACAAAAGCGAAGCCATCTTGCTGGCCGTGCACCAAGCGGGCAAAAACCGCTGCGGCTTGGCGTGGCTGAGCGTCACCCAAGGCATGGTGCACCTGGCCGAATGCGCACAGGACGAGCTGGCCGACTGGATCGACCGCATCGCCCCCAGCGAACTGCTGGCCAGCGCGGGCATGACGCCCACGTTTGAGCAAAAACTGCGCGGCCTCAAAACCGCAGGCCGGGGCAACTGGTCACTGGCCTTGCGGCCGGATTTTCAATTTGACACTGGCTTGGGCCAGCGCAAACTGCTCGATCAGTTGCAGGCCGCGTCGCTCGCCGCCTGGAGCGCCGATGCCCTGGCCGATGCGCATGCCGCCGCTGCGGCCCTCCTCACCTATGCCGAACACACCCAGGGCCGCAGCCTGCCGCATGTGCAGCGGGTGCAGGTGCAGCGCTCGGACGCTCTGATTGACCTGCCCGCCAGCACCCGCCGCAACCTGGAGCTGACGCAAACCCTGCGCGGCGAAAGCGCTTCAGACTCGCCCACGCTGTTTGCCCTGCTTGACACCTGCATGACCGGCATGGGCAGCCGCCTGCTCAAAAACTGGCTGCTCAGCCCGCCGCGTGACCGCCAAACCGCCATTGAACGTCTGCAAGCTCAAGCTGTTTTGCGCGGCGACAGTGGATCGGGTGCCTGGAGCAGCCTGCGCGAACAGCTCAAAGGTGCGAGCGACGTGGAGCGCATCACCGCCCGCACCGCACTGCGCCAGGTCCGTCCGCGCGAGCTGGTGGCCCTGCGCCATGCGCTGGCGCGTGCGGCGGCGCTGTCGCTGCAATTGCAGGCACTGCAGCCCGAGCCCGACAGCCTGCTGGCCGGCATGGCCCGCTGGCTCACACCGCCCACCCATTGCGCTGAGCTGCTGCAGATGGCCCTGCTCGAAGAACCCTCGGCCTTGGTGCGAGACGGCGGTGTGATCGCAGACGGCCTGGACGCCGAGCTGGACGAACTGCGCGGCATACAAACCAACTGCGATGCGTTCTTGCTCGATCTGGAAACCCGCGAAAAAGAGCGCACCGGCATCGCCAACCTGCGGGTGCAGTTCAACAAAGTGCACGGTTTTTACATCGAGGTCACGCAAGGGCAACTGGACAAAGTACCCGACGACTACCGCCGCCGTCAGACCCTCAAAAACGCCGAGCGCTTCATCACGCCCGAGCTCAAAACCTTTGAGGACAAAGCCCTGTCGGCGCAAGAGCGCGCCTTGGCCCGCGAAAAATGGCTTTACGAAGGCCTGCTCGACCAATTGCAGCCCTTTGTGCCCGCGCTCACGGCTTTGGCTCAGGCCATGGCTTCGCTCGACGTTGTGTGTGCATTGACCGAACGTTCTTTGACACTCAACTGGTGCACCCCTGAATTCACCAAAGAGCCCTGCATCGAAATTCGCCAAGGCCGCCACCCGGTGGTCGAAGCGCGCCTGGCCCAGATCTCGGGCGCCAGCTTCATCGCCAACGACACGCTGATGGGCCCCAAGCAGAGATTGCAAATCATCACCGGCCCCAACATGGGCGGCAAATCGACCTACATGCGCCAAGTGGCACTCATCGTGCTTCTGGCCAGCATTGGCAGCCATGTGCCCGCCAGCCGCTGCCGCCTGGGTCCGATTGACGCCATCCACACCCGGATTGGTGCGGCCGACGACCTGGCCAACGCGCAATCCACCTTCATGCTGGAGATGACCGAAGCCGCGCAAATCTTGCACAGTGCCACGCCGCACAGCTTGGTGCTGATGGACGAAATCGGGCGCGGCACCTCCACCTTTGACGGCCTCGCCCTGGCCAGCGGCATCGCCACGCACCTGCACAACAAAACGCAGGCCTTTGCGCTGTTTGCCACGCACTACTTTGAGCTCACCGAGTTTCCGGCCACGCACACGGCGGCTGTCAATATGCATGTGAGCGCTGCCGAATCGGGCTCATCCATTGTGTTCTTGCACGAATTGCAAGCCGGACCCGCCAGCAAAAGTTATGGCGTACAAGTGGCGCGGCTCGCGGGCATGCCTGCGGCCGTGCTCAACCACGCGCGGCACGCGCTCAGCGCGCTCGAAGCTGGGGCCACCGAGAGCCGCCAGCAGGTGGACCTGTTCGCCGCCCCGCCCGAGTCCGAAGCCACAGGCCCCAGCCCCATCGAAGTGGCGCTGGCCCAAATCAACCCCGACGCTCTCAGCCCCCGCGAAGCGCTCGACGCCCTCTATGCCTTGCAGCGCATGCTGCCTAAAACTTAAAGAGCCCATTCATGACCTATTGCGTTGCCGTCAAAACCCGCGCCGGACTGGTGTTCTTGTCTGACTCCCGCACCAACGCGGGCCTCGACCAAATCAGCACCTTCCGCAAAATGATCGTCTATGAAAAAGCAGGTGATCGCTTCATGACGCTGCTGTCGGCAGGCAACCTGAGCATTTCGCAATCGGTGCGTGAAGTGCTGCAAATCGAAAAACTGGTCGAGCCCGGTCAAGACGAACCCCTGACCATCTGGAACGCCAAAAGCATGTTCGACGCCACGCGGGTGCTGGGCGCGGCCGTGCGCCGCGTGTACGAGCGCGACGCCGCTGCGCTGCGGGCTTCGGGTGTGGAGTTCAACGTGTCCATGATCTTTGGCGGCCAAATCGGCGGCGAAGGCATGCGCTTGTTTCAGGTGTATTCGCCTGGCAATTTCATCGAAGCGACCGAAGAGACACCCTACTTCCAGATTGGTGAATCCAAATACGGCAAGCCTGTGCTGGACCGTGTGATCACCCCCAAC
Organism: Akkermansia muciniphila; assembly: GCA_943331105.2. GTDB lineage: Bacteria > Pseudomonadota > Gammaproteobacteria > Burkholderiales > Burkholderiaceae_C > Limnohabitans_A. The sequence goes on along the minus strand of CALQKH020000017.1, from coordinate 28,477 downwards.
ACCCCGCTGGACGAAGCCGCCAAATGCGCGTTGGTGTCGATGGACTCCACCCTCAAATCCAACCTGTCAGTGGGCCTGCCGCTCGACATGGTGGTCTACCAAGCTGGCAGTCTGCAGACCGACCGCATCATGTGCATCGACGAGCACAACCCCTATTTCAAAATGCTGCGCACAAGCTGGGGCGACAAACTGCGCCAGATGTTCGACAGCATCGAAGATCCCATGTGGAACGGCGGTGCGACCGACATCCCGCTCATGGTGCCCGCGCAGCGCAACACCTTGCTCAAGAAGATCACCACGCCTGAAGAAAAGTTGATCTGATGGCCGCGCGCATCATCTTCTCCCATGGCAACAGCTTCCCGGCCAGTACATACAGCGTGATTTTTAACAGCCTGCGCCAGCGTGGCTTTCAAGTCGATGCCATCGAAAAATTTGGCCATGACCCGCAATACCCCGTCACCAACAACTGGCCCCACTTGGTGCAGCAACTGGCCGACTTTGCCAAGGCGCAGCAAGGCGACGGCGAACCCGCCTTCTTGGTCGGCCACTCACTGGGCGGCATCTTGAGCCTGATGTGCGCCGCCCGCCACCCCGAGCTGGCCCGCGGTGTGCTCTTGATCGACTCACCCGTGCTGGGCGGCTGGCGGGCCACCACTCTCGGCCTGGCCAAACGCACTGCTTTGGTGGGCTCGGTGTCGCCAGGCCGCATCAGCCAAAAACGCCGCCACCACTGGCCCGATGCCCAAGCGGCGATGGAGAGCTTTGCGCACAAAAAATCTTTTGCCAGGTGGGACAGGCAGGTGTTGCAAGACTACATCGACCACGGCACGCACAACGAAAACGGCCAACGCGTATTGAGCTTTGACCGCGACATTGAAACCGCCATCTACAACAGCCTGCCGCACAAACTCGACAGCCTGCTCAAGCGTCATCCGCTCAAATGTCCGGTGGCTTTCATGGGTGGCACCCACTCGGCCGAAATGCGCCAAGCTGGCACCGACCTCACGCACAAAGTGGTCAAAGGCCGCATCATGATGATTGACGGCTCTCACCTCTTTCCCATGGAAAAGCCGCTGGCCACAGCCGCAGCAATCGAGGCCTCACTGCGCAACTTGGGTGTCTGAAACCCATGGCCTACACGCTGTTCTGAGCATACAAAAACGCCCACTGGGCCGTGTTGGCCTCTGTGGCTTCCCCTGAGCCTCAGTTGCCCGTGAATTGCGGTGCGCGTTTCTCCAAGAAATGCGCCACCCCCTCACGGAAGTCATCACTCGCGAAACTGAGGGCCATCTCCACGTTGGCCTGGCGGTTGTTTTCTGCCAGCGTCTGAAACGGCGCGTCATACTGCTGGCGCTTGATCACCGACATAGAGCGGGGCGACACGTTGTCCACCAAGTCACGCGCATAAGCATAGGTTGCAGCAGCCAAAGCGTCTGGGGCAAACACCTTGTTGACCAAACCCATGGCCTGCGCTTCAGGGGCCAACACTTTGCGGGCCGACAGCAGCAAGTCCATCGCGTTGGCCTGACCCACGATGCGGGGCAGCATCCAGCTCAAGCCGTGCTCGGCAATCAAGCCCCGCCTTGAAAACGCGGTGGTGAACACCGCGTTGTCTGCCGCAAACCGGATGTCGCAATACAAGGCGTGCACCAGCCCAATACCTGCGGTTGCGCCGTTCAGCATGCCGATCACCGGCTTGGGGATCGCCGGGTAATACCCGTAGCGCGTCTGGTAGTCGAGCCGCTGGTTCACATCGAAAGGTTTTGTCCAGGTCGTCGCCGTGATGTCACTCGGGTCCAGACCCTTGAGCAAATCCATGTCGGCCCCTGCGCAAAAGCCGCGTCCTGCACCGGTGAGCACGATGGCGCGCACACCCTCGTCTGCAGCGGCAGCGTCCATGGCCTGTCGCACCTCGCGCTCCATGATGGCGGTCCATGCGTTGAGCTTGTCGGGCCGGTTCAAGGTAATGGTCGCGATGCGGTGTTCGACGTTATAGAGGATGTCTTGGTAACTCATGGCTTGGCCTTTCAAAGAAGGATTGAACAACTCACACCGTGCGCTTGCCACGGGCCAAAAACGCTAGGGTCGCGGGCTGGTCCAACAGCTGCTGGCTCCAGCGCTTGAGCACCTTTTCCAGGCGCGGCGCAGCCACCCCCAGCTGCACCATGGCCACGCCGCCATTGACCGATTCGCTGTAATCGCAAATCAGCCCGTCACGCAACGCAAAGCGGCTGATGCCGTCGATCACCACCTGCCGCCCTGCAAACTCAGGCACCTTCGAGGTGAAGCTCGACAAAGACCTCGCATAGGCCAACTGCCCATTGCACACGGGCTCGAACATCTCCCAGCGGTAATCGGGCCCTGCATCGCGGTGGAACAGGTCGCTCATCATGTGGGCGATGTCGGCGCGGCCCGTGTGGTCGCCATAGATGTAGTCATGGTAGATGCCGTCTGGCGTGAAACACTGCGCAAAGGCCTCGCCATCGCCCGCTTCGGCGGCGGCCGAAAAACGCTGGAGTAATTCTTCAAACGCGGTTTGTTGCATGGTCTTGTCTCCTCTTTTTTTTAAATCAATCGGGCAAGAGCTCAGGCAATCGCTTGAGTGTGCGCACCTTGGACGCGCTGATGATGATGGCCTGCAGCCCAAAGCCCAGAACCACGCACCACAGGCTGACTGACACCGGAAAGCTCACCCCCACCACACCACCCAGCGCCGCACCCAGCGGGCGTGCGCCTGTACTGGCCACGATGTTGATCGACGTGACCCGCCCGATCATGGCCGCAGGCGTCACTGTCTGGCGCAAGGTGGTCGAGGTGATGGTCCAGATGATCGGCCCCGCTCCAAAGAAAAAGTAAGACAAGGCCGCCAACCAGCCATGCGGCCAAAACAAGGTCAGCGCCATGGTGACCGCCGCCAGCACCGAAAAATAAGGCCCCAACAAAATCGCCTGCCCAAACGGCAGCGCTCCCACCACACGCGGCGCCAGCAATGCGCCCACGATCATGCCCACGCCATACAAAGCCAGCGTCACGCCCACGCCACTCGCATCCAGCCCCAAATCGTGGATGGCATAGGGCACATAGGCCGCTTGCAGCATGAACCAGGAAATGTTCCAGGCAATCGAGCAAAACATCATGGGCCGAAGCAGATCGCTCTGCCACACCCACTTGGCCCCGTCTTGCAACTCCAGCAAAGGGTGGCGAGCCGGCATGGCTGCGCGTTCAGGCTCGCGGATGCCACGCAGGCACAACACCGCCGCCACCGACAACATGCCCGACAGCACAAAGGCCGCCGACGCACCGGTCCACGCGATCAAGGCCCCAGCCAAAGCCGGGCCTGCTGCAAAGGCCGCGCTGCGTGCCAACTCCAGCCGCCCATTGGCTTGGGCCAGTCCATCAACCTGTACCAAAGCAGGCACCAAGGAAGGCGCCGCCACACTGAAGGCCACCGTGCCCACCGCCGCGATGAAACCAATGATGGCCAAAGCCGCAATCGACACATGCCCCGTGACGATCAGCACCAGCAACAACAACAAAGCCAAGGCCCGCAGCGTCTCGGCCAGGGCCATCAAGCGTGTGCGCGAAGTGCGGTCGGCCAGCAGGCCCAGCGGCATGGACAGCAGCAAAAACGGCAACGATTGGATGGAGGCCAGCAAACCAATTTCACCGGGGCCAGCCTGCAGCAACAGCACCGCCACAATGGGCACAGCGGCCAGGCTCAGTTGCTCGGCCGACTGGGCCAGCAAATTGGACCAAGCCAGACGGCGAAAAGAGTTGGACAGGACGACAGGCATGCAGGGGTTTGTGAACCAACGCATCCGCAGGATGCGTCAAACAAGGGACTTCCATTCTGGGCGTGACCCAAAGCCCAGCATGTCGCCTAGGTGCACCCGATCAAGCCGCCCAGCTCACCAGCCCAAAGTAGCTGGTGCCCAGCACCACCAGACCGAACACGATCCGATACCAAGCGAACACCTCGAAGCTGTTGGTCGAGATGAACTTGAGCAGCCAGCGCACACACACCCAGGCGCTCAAAAACGAAAACACCAAGCCCACCGCAAACATCGGCGCGTCGGCCATGCTCAGCAAGGCGCGGTCTTTGTACAGGCTGTATGCGCCCGCGCCGATCAGTGTGGGAATCGCCAGGTAAAACGAGAAGTCAGTTGCCGCCTTGCGCGACATGCCCAGCAACATGCCGCCGATGATGGTCGCGCCGCTGCGGCTGGTGCCCGGAATCATGGCCAGGCACTGCACCAAGCCCACCTTCAAGGCGTCTTGCCAACGCATGTCTTCCACCTCGGCAATGTGCACCGAACGAGCCTGTCGGCGCTCGGCCCACAAAATGATGAAGCCACCCACGATGAAACTGGTGGCCACCACCTCGGGCGTGAACAAGTTCGCCTTGATGGCCTTGCCAAACAGCAAGCCCAAAATCACGGCAGGCACAAAGGCGATGAACACGTTCAAGGCAAAACGTTGGGCGTCTGCGCTGTGCGGCAAGGCGCGCACCGTGCTGCTGATCTTTTGCCAGTACACAATGATCACCGCCAAAATCGCGCCCGTCTGGATGGCGATGTCGAACACCTTGGCCTTGTCGTCGTCAAAGCCCAGCAAAGCCCCGGCCAAAATCAAATGCCCGGTGGACGAGATCGGCAAGAACTCGGTCAAACCCTCGACCACACCCATCACGGCGGCTTTCAGCAACAGCATCAAATCCACAAACGCTCCTCAAAAACTGGAGTGATTATCGTCTTTGTGCTGTCCCAGTTGCAGGGCGTGCTTGGCCAATCGGTCAGTGGTTTGGCCTTTTGAACGGCGCGGCCTTGCCGACCCATACTGCAGTGCCGCTATATTGCCTGTCATGCCACCGCCCTCCCTCCACTCAACCGCCCGCCTCGGCGCCTTCGCCATCGCCGCCGTTTGGTTGGCTGTGGCGGGGGTGCTGTATCTGGTGTTTGATCGCATGGAGCAAAACCGCCAGGCCAGCCTCAAGCCCTATGCCCTCAGCTCGGGCGATCTGGTCATTCCGCGCCAGCGCGATGGGCATTTTCATGTGGAGGGTGAAGTCAACCGCCAGCCGGTGCGCTTTTTGGTGGACACCGGTGCCAGCCATGTGAGCGTGAGTCAGGCGCTGGCCACCCAGGCCGGGCTGCCAGCGGGCCAAAGCATCACTTTGCACACTGCGAACGGCCAGCGCCCCGGCCAGCTGGTGCGCAGCGTGCCCGTGCGGGCGGGGCATCTGGTACTCAACGATGCCAGCGTCACCGTGGGCCTCACGGGCATGCCGCCCGAACAAGCGCTGCTGGGCCAGGCATTTTTGAAGCACTTTGACGTGGAAATCCGGCGCGACGAAATGGTCTTGCGTCAACGACCTTGAGGTTCGACAAACCCCGGGGGACCATTACCATCAGCGGCGCCATGGCTCCCGATGACCACCCCCACCCTGTCCGAATCCGCCGTCATCGCGCCGAAAGTGCCTGCGTTCATGGGTCCTTTGGTGGCCGTCATGCCCATGTCCCCAACCGTGAACAGGCGCATAGACCCGGGGCACATACACCACACGGGGCGGTGGTGGTGGCGGGGCGTAAATCACCCGAGGCGGCGGGCCATAAATCACCGGGCTGGGCATCCCTATCTGGGTGTACACCGGGAAATGGCCGATGCGCGAGTGCACCGACACAGACGGTTCCACCACCGAATGGGCGCAGCCCACCTGAGCCAGGCCCAAACCCAGCAGGCCGAGCAGCGCGATGGCTCTGGAGAATGACAATTTGAATGAACGCATGGCAAAGGTCCTTTGATGAGGTTGGCTTGTCTTGAAAGCAGGCTCCCTGCATGCTTAGCGCGCCAGACTGGCCATTGGTGCACCGCCAGCGCTTGACAGTGGTATCCATTCGTAACAGACCCGGCCAGCTCAAGCCTGCGCCAACCCCTAAAATCAAGCGCTATGACCTCCCCCACCGACAAAGTCCCTGAAGCCGACCACAAGGTCAGCAACTTCCTGCGCCAGATCATCGAAAAAGACATCGAGCAGGGCACCTACGCCAGCCGCCGCTGGGCAGGCAGCCCCGGCGACGCTGCGCACCACGCTGCAGGCGAGCCCGATCCAGCCAAGATCCGCACCCGCTTTCCGCCCGAGCCCAACGGCTATTTGCATGTGGGCCACGCCAAAAGCATCTGCATCAACTTTGGGCTGGCGCAAGAGTACGGCGGCGTGTGCCACCTGCGCTTTGACGACACCAACCCCGAAAAAGAAGACACCGAGTACGTCAACAGCATCATCGACGCCGTGAAATGGCTCGGCTTTGACTGGGCCCAACTCGGCCAGGCCGCAGGCTCAGCCGCGCCCTACCAAGCCAGTGACTACTTCGACTTCATGTACCGCGCAGCCGAAGCGCTGATTGAAGCTGGCCACGCCTATGTGGACGAACAAAGTGCCGAAGACATGCGCGCCAACCGGGGCGACTTTGGCAAACCCGGCGTGGACAGCCCTTTCCGCACCCGCACGGTGGCAGAAAACCTGGCGCGCTTCCGCGACATGCGGGACGGCAAGCTGGCCGATGGCGCTGCCGTGCTGCGCGCCAAGATCGACATGGCCTCGCCCAACATCAATATGCGCGACCCGGCCATCTACCGCATCCGCCGCGCTACCCACCACCACACGGGCGACACCTGGTGCATCTACCCGATGTACACCTTTGCCCACCCCATCGAAGACGCGCTGGAGCAAATCACCCACAGCATCTGCACGCTGGAGTTCGAAGACCAGCGCCCGTTTTACGACTGGCTGATGGAGCGCCTGTGCGAGTGCAAGCTGCTGGCCGCGCCCAGCCCCAAACAATATGAATTTGCCCGTCTGAACCTCACTTACGTCATCACCAGCAAACGCAAGCTGGCGCAACTGGTCAATGAAGGCAAAGTCAGCGGCTGGGACGACCCGCGCATGCCAACCATCGCGGGCATGCGCCGCCGGGGCTACACCCCGACAAGCCTGCGCCTGTTTGCCGACCGCATTGGCGTGACCAAAAGCGATTCCTGGATCGACTACAGCACGCTCGAAGGGTGCCTGCGCGAAGACCTGGAAAACAAAGCCCACCGCGGCATGGCCGTGCTCGACCCCCTCAAGCTGGTGCTGACCAACTGGGCCGAGGCCTTTGGCAGCGACGGCTACACCGAAGCCTGCACCCAACCCGCCCTGCCCCACAGCGCATTGCTTGATGGCCAAACGCCGCCTGCCGACCGCGCATTCAAGATCGGCAAGGAAGTGTGGATCGAGCGCGAAGACTTCGAAGAAGTGCCGCCCAAGGGCTACAAGCGCTTGTTCCCCGGCAACGTGGTGCGCCTGAAGGGCGGCTACGTCATCGAATGCACCGGCTGCGCACGCGACGCGGCGGGCAACGTTACAGAGGTGCATGCCAAAGTGATTCCCGGCACCAAGAGCGGCACGCCCGGCGCCGACAGCGTCAAAGCCAAAGCCGCCATCACCTGGGTGAGCGTGGCCGACGGCGTCAAGGCCGAGGTTCGCCTGTACGACCGCCTGTTTGCCGAAGCGCACCCCGACGCGGGCGGCAAAGACTTCTTGCAAAGCCTGAACCCGGACAGCCTGAAAGTGGTCACCGCGTATGTGGAGCCATCACTGGCCGGGGCGCAGCCAGACCAGAAGTTCCAGTTTGAGCGCTTTGGGTACTTTGTGGCGGACCGCCTGGATCATGTGGCGGGCGCCAAGCCGGTGTTCAACCGGGTGACGGGGTTGAAGGACAGCTGGGGTAAGTGATTCCTCAGCCGTGCCTGGAAGACACCCTGCGTTTCGAGCAGCGCCACCAAGCCATCATCGAGCGCTTTGGCCGGTACCCCCACCCTTTATTCCAAACTTGTGCCATCCTCGGCCGCCTATCCATGGCCGAGGAGCTGGCGTTTTTGAGTGAGCCGGGGTCGGGGTTTTAAATCTCGTACAGTGGCATTCGGATGCAACCATGCTACGCAACTCGGTTTTGCTAACGGCTTGAATTTCCATAAGCGCTGAACTTCGCTAAACTGACTTTCCACCGCCCTTTGGAGTCCCACATGCCAACCGCCAAGCAACTCTGCGATCAAGCATCACAACTGCCCCCCGAGGAACGTATGGCTTTGGTCGATCAGATCCTTGACACCTTAGATGCACGGGACGACTCCTTGGATGCGCAATGGGCACAAGAGGCCGAATCACGTCTTTTGGCCTATCGCCGAGGTGAGGTAAAAGCCATCCCCTTGAATGAAGTCATTGCCAAATACCAAGTCAAAACGGCATGAACGTGCGACTCTTGCCCGCAGCTCAATCCGAGCTGGACGAGGCGATCCGTTGGTACGCCCAACAAGCGCCAGGCTTGGGAGATTCGTTTTTGGTGGAGTTTCTTCGCACCATCCAACTCATTGAGCAACACCCACTTGGCTGGCATCCGCTTTCAAGCCAGACCCGCCGCTGCCGCCTGCGCAGATTTCCATACGGCGTCATTTACAACGTCGATCAGGACAGCGTTTTAGTGATCGCAGTCGCCCATTTGCACCGTCGCCCTGCGTATTGGCAAGGCCGGATGAACTGAACCTCCAAAATCTTTTCCATGCACATCACCACCCTTGAAGCCCTGCGCCAGCTCTACGGCCCCGCCCGCGAGCGCGCGCTCAAAAAAGAAATCCCGGCGCTGGAAGCGCATGCGGTGCAGTTCGTTGGCTTGTCGCCATTTGTGGTGCTGGCCAGCAGCGATGCGGGTGGGCACATGGACGCTTCGCCGCGCGGGGGCGAGCCGGGCTTTGTCAAGGTGCCCGATGCGCACACTTTGCTGCTGCCCGATGCACCAGGTAACAACCGGCTGGACACGCTGGAGAACATCATCGCCACCGGGCGCCTGGGCTTGTTGTTCATGGTGCCGGGCTTTGACGAGACCTTGCGCGTCAATGGCCGCGCCGTGTTGTCCACCGACCCGGCCGATCTGGCGCTGTGCGCCGATGCGCGGCGCGCACCCGTTGTGGTGATTCGCGTGGCAGTGGAGTCGGTGTATTTGCACTGCGCCAAGGCCTTCATGCGTTCGCAACTTTGGGACGCCTCTCGCCAGGTCGACCGAGCGCAGATGCCCAACATGACCGAGATGCTGCGCGACCAGATCAAAGCCTTTAAAGGCGAAGAGATCGAGACCGAAACCCACGCCCAGATGATGGCGCGTTACCGGCAATCGCTCTAAGGCCCGCCGGGCGGCGGCACGTCCCGCCCCAACATCCGCTGCCCTAGCCATGACAAACCAGCCCCCACATCCATGCGGCGGCTTTGCTGCTGCGCGACAGGATGGGTCTGGCCTGCTTGCAGCGGTGGGCCAATGTCAAAAGAAAACACATAGGCGGGCTCCTGGCCCATGCGCAAGTCGGTGATCACCAAGCGCCCGTTGGCGTGAGCCACCTTATAAAACCCATCGGTGAACCGCGCCAGGCGCTGCAACTGCGGGTGGTCGGCGTTTTGCGCGGCCAAGGCTGCACCCCGCTCATGGGCCACAAAGCGCATGGCCCTGCTGCCGTCCATCAGGGCGTAAAAACCTTCATGTAAGCGATCACCATCGATCGCCACCACGCGCCACACCAAAGTGCTCAAGGGCGCGGGTGTGACCAAAAGTTGCTGGCTTGGCAAGCCTTGGGCCTGCAAGGATTGGCGGGCGTGTTGCGTCACGCCCCATTGCGCCAGCGCGCTCCACGCCAAATAAACGGTGCTGAAAGCCAGCGCCCAACCATTGATGGCCAAGGCGCGCCCCACGGTTTTGACACGCAACGCCGCAATCACCCCCGCCAGCAAAGGCAGTGAATACACCGGGTCGATGATGAACATGCTGCCCAAACCATAGGCCTCGTCGGTGAAAGGCTGGAACACCTGTGTACCGTAAATCGTCATCAGATCCAGCAAAGGGTGCGTGACCAGCGCCAGCCACAGCGCCCAGAACCAACGGCCAGACAAGCGGGCTTGGTTGTGGATGCGACTCACCACCCAGGCCATCGGAAACGCAAAGAGCGTGAGCAGCAGCAAAGCATGGGTTTCCGCGCGGTGGCGGATCATGTTCAAGATCGGGTCGCCATGGTCCAGCAACACATCCAGATCGGGCAGCAACCCCGCCACACCGCCCCACAAGACCGACTTCCACAGCGCGTTGCGCCGCCCCATGACGGCCACCCCGATCGAGGCGCCCAAAAGAACTTGTGTAACAGAATCCATGAGGCAAAGGGGAAGAAAGGGAAAAGCTGGCTTGATGAGAATCAAGAGGTTAATGGCTTTTGCAAACCCTGATCACCGGGGGGCCGTTGCGGGTGCAGACCCAGCCGCACCCAGGTTGCTAAGCTGGCGTGATAATTCAGCAACTTTTTTAGCCAACTGCACCTCCAACGCCATGTCCCAAATTGCCGCCGACACCGCCACCGTTCCCACCCCCATGCTCTGGACCGATTCGCTCAATACAGGCGACGCCCGCATGGACGATACGCACCACGAGTTCATGGCCATGGTCAACCAGATTTTGGCCACGCCCGAAGAAGACCAATTGCCGGTTTACAAAGCGTTTTTGAACCACACCGTTGAGCACTTTGCGCAAGAAGAACGCTGGATGCTGGCGACTGGGTTTTCGGCCGACAACTGCCATGCCGAACACCACGCCACCATTTTGGAGACCATGCGCGTGGTCGAGGCCCATTACCTCGACACCGACAAAACCATCATCACCCGCATGGCCGAAGCCTTGATCGAATGGTTTCCAGGCCACGCCGCCAGCATGGACGCAGGCTTGGCCGCACACCTCAAGTCAGTGGGTTTTGACAGCGTGACCGAAACCCTGGCCGACCCCTCGGCCATCCAAAACGTGACCATGTCTGGCTGCGGCAGCGTCAGCTGCAGCTAAAGCCCAGCTCAATAAGCAAAAAACCCCATGACAAGCCCGAAAGCCCGTGATGGGGTTCGGGTTAAAGATCACTCCACCGTGATCTTTTCGTCTTTCACAATTTTGGCCATGGCCGGAATTTCTAAGCGCATCCATTGCGCAAATTGATCGGGCGTCATGGCTGACGGCTCTGCACCCAAAGTGGTCAAACGCTCTTTGATGTCTGGCAAGGCAGCAATGCGTTGAACCTCGGCATGCAGCTTGTCAACGACCGCCTTCGGTGTGCCAGCTGGGGCCAGTAAGCCCTGAAAACTGCCGGTCAAAAAGCCCGGCAGGCTCTCGGCCACGGTGGGCGTAGCGGGCATTTGCGCATTGCGTTGGGTGCTCGAGATGGCGATCAATTTGATCTTGCCCGCCTTGACATGCGGGTAGGTGGCCACCATGCCGTTGAACATGACATCCACCTGCCCGCCGATCAAATCGGTGATGGCTTGGGCGCCTCCTTTGTAAGGCACATAGCCCCACTCAATGCCGTTGCGCTGGGCATACGTGACGCCCGCTAAGTGCGATGCGCTGCCCATGCCTGCAGCCACAGCGTAGTTGAGCTTGCCCTTTTGGCTTTTGGCATAAGCGACCAATTCGGCAGGCGTGTTGGCCGGCACTTTCGTGCTGACCGCCAACAAATGGGGCGAATAAGCCACCATGGCCACAGGCGCAAAGTCTTTCTCGACGTTGAATGGCAACTTGAACAAGGCCGGGCTGATCACCAGATTGCCCACGTCCATCAGCACCAAGGTATAGCCGTCAGCAGGAGATTTAGCGACCAGATCAGCGCCCAAATTGCCACTGGAGCCGGGACGGTTTTCCACCACCACGGCTTGCCCCCAGCTTTCGGTGATTTTTTGCCCAAAAAGACGGGCCAACACATCCGAGGTGCCACCCGCTGGAAACGGCACCACGATTTTGATGGGTTTGTTGGGGTAAGGCGCAGCAGCGGTTTGCGCGTGCGCCGCAGACCCGAATGTCCATAAAAGGCAAGCCCCTAAGGCTGCAAAAGTGGTTTTTGACAGGTTCATGGTCTTTACTCCAGTTTGATGTTGATTTTTTAGGTGATGGGGGCCGGATTGAACAGCACCAACGCATTGTGCAGTTTCCAATGTTCGGCCCAAGTTTGACGGCCGCTGGACACATCCAGCAACATGCGGAAAAGTTCCCAGCCGGCTTCTTCGATGGTGATCTCACCATCGGCAATGCGGCCAGCGTTCATGTCCATCAAGTCGTGCCAGCGGCGAGCCAGGTCGGTGCGCGTGGCGACCTTGACCACGGGGCAAGCCTGCAAGCCATAAGGCGTGCCCCGCCCGGTGGTGAACACATGCACGTTCATGCCGGCGGCCAATTGCAGCGTGCCGCAAATAAAGTCGCTCGCAGGCGTGGCGGCAAAGACCAAGCCTTTTTGATCGGCCTTGAGTTTGTCGCCCGGCGCCAGCACGCTGGCAATCGCCGAGCTGCCGCTCTTGATGATCGAGCCCATGGCTTTTTCGGCGATGTTAGACAAGCCCCCCGCCTTATTGCCGGGCGTGGTGTTGGCGGTGCGGTCTACGCGGCCACGTTCCAAATACTGGTCGTACCAGCCCAGCTCACGAACAATGTCTTCGGCCACTTGGGGTGTGGCAGCACGGCTGGTGAGTTGCTCTACCGCATCGCGCACCTCGGTGTTTTCCGAAAACATCACGGTGCCCCCAGAGCGCACGATCAGATCGGCCATGAAGCCCACGGCCGGGTTGGCCGTCACACCCGAAAAAGCATCGCTGCCGCCACACTGCACACCCACCACCAAAGCGCTGGCAGGCACGGTCTGGCGACGGCGAGCGTTCAGGCGCTGCAGGTGCGGGCGGGCGCTTTGCACAATGTGATCGACCATGGACATGAAGCCCACATGCGCATCGTCTTGCAGGCACACCCAATCAGGCCCTTGGCCCGGGTCACGTTCATCGTGGATGGGAAAACTGCCCGGCGGCAGCAAGCGCTCGGGCTGCAACTTTTCGCAGCCCAGGCTCACCACCATCACCTCGCCACCAAAGTTGGGGTTCAGGCTGATGTGGCGCAAGGTGCGGATCGGGATCTCGGCGCCCGGTGCATCGATGGCCACGCCGCAGCCATAGCTGTGCTCCAAGCCCACCACACCATCCACATTCGGAAACAGGGGCAACAACTCCCGCTCAATGCGCTCCACCGCGATCTTGACCACACCCGCCACACATTGCACCGTGGTCGTCAGCGCCAGCAAGTTGCGGGTGCCGACCGAGCCATCTGCGTTGACAAAGCCCTCAAAGGTGAAGCCTTCCAACGGGGTTTGCGGCGCAGGCTTAACTGTGGCCATGGGCAGACCGTGCAGAGCGCGTGCTGGCGGAATGTCGAGCAAACGCTCGTGCACCCAGCTGCCTGCCGGAATGTCTTGCCGCGCATAGCCCACCGGCACGTTGTAGCGCAGCACAGCTTGGCCTTGGGCCAGATCCACCAAGGCCAACTTGTGGCCTTGCGGCACCTTGTCGCGCAAAACCAGCCCTTGGGCCACGCCTTCAGGCATGAGCGTGCCTGCAGTCAAGCCACCGTCATTGGCGATGATGGCCACATTGTCATTTGGGTGCATGCGGATAGCCAAGGGTCGGGCGTGGGTGGTCATGGTCAACTCAAAAGCGGGGTTGCTTGCCCTTGAAGGACGGGTCATATCGGCGTATTTGCCCTAGGTGATCGCGGTTGCGAATGCGGCAGTGCAGGTCGGTGTCGTGCAAGCGTTCCAATGTGGTGGGGTCAATGCTCACCCCCAGCCTATGCGAGCGGGGCACGCGCAGGCTGCCGATTTCAAACTGCAGGCGGCCGCCTAGCACCAATTCTTCGTCTTGCCAGGGGTCATGGGTGTCGCAGAACGGCGCATGCGCCCCCGACAGGATGCGCAACATGCCGTCGCGTTCCGCCACGGGTATGACACGCATGCAGCCAATCGTGAGGGCTTTCATAGGGGCCGATGGTTGCCAACGTCGTGACACCTCGGTTCAAGTTGAAGAGATTGGTGCATGGAAGACACCTTTCAGGTGGAGATGCGGTGGAGGCCTTCACGCCAAGTCAACGCCTCGTCGGAAAGTGTGAAGCCCAAGCCTGGCCTATCAGGCAGCATCATCCGACCGTTTCGAATTTGGAGCCGCTCATTGAAGGCTGGCTCCAACCATTCGATGTGCTCCACCCATGCCTCATGTGGATAGGCACAAGCCAGGTGGATGTGGATTTCCATCACGAAATGCGGGGCGAGCTTGAGCCTGGCCAAATCGGAGATGGTGGCGATTTTCAGGAACGGGGTGATCCCCCCAATGCGGGGCGCGTCGGCTTGCATGAAGGTCACCGAGCGGTGTCGGACCAGTTCCGCGCACTCGGCAAGACTGCTGAGCATCTCACCGCTCGCGATGGGCGTGTCCAGCCGCTCCGAGAGCATGGCATGCCCAGCGTAATCGTAAGCACTCAGGGGCTCTTCCAACCAAACCAAACCCAATTCATCGAGTTGGCGTCCGGCCCGCAACGCAGTGGTGAAGTCCCACTGTTGGTTGGCATCTACCATCATCGGCACGTCTTCGCCGACGTGTTCTCTGACCGCCCGCACGCGTGCGATGTCAAGCTTCAAGTCAGGCTGCCCCACTTTCAGCTTGATGCCACCGAGGCCAAGTGCAAGCGACCGGTCAACATTGCTCAACACCTCGTCCAGTGAAGACGACAGATAACCGCCAGACGTGTTGTAGCAGGGCACATCGTTGCGGTGTGCGCCGAGCAACTTGCCGATGGATTTACCGGCACGCTTGGCTTTCAGGTCCCACAGAGCCACATCGAAGGCGGCAATGGCTTGCGCAGTGACCCCGGTACGCGCTACCGATGCGCCAAGCCATGCCATCTTCTCCCAAAGACGACCAATGTCGTCCGGATCCTCACCGATCAACTCCCCCGCGATGTCCTTGGCATGTGCCAACATGGCATGCCCCCCCGCCCGCAGGGAGTAGCTGAAGCCGAAACCCTTCTCCCCGTGGCGAGTCTCAATTTCTGCGAGCAGAAGATCAACATGGGTCAGGGGTTTTTGACGTCCGGTCGATACCTTTGCATCGCTCACAGCCTGAGGCAACGGTACTCGACACAGCGAGACCTCCACGTGTTGGACAGGGTCTGTGTTCATAGGATTTTCGGATCGCGCTTGAGATCTTGTGGAGAGCAGTTCATGCCGAGTGGCTTGCGTGGGTCGGGTGCTGAATTATTCAGCCTTGATGCCAGCGGCTTTGATCACCTCGGCCCATTTCGCAACTTCGGTTTTCTGGTACTCGCCCAGTTCGGCAGGTGTCATGGTGGACGGCACCATGCCAAACCCTTTCAGGCGCGCTTGCACCTCGGGTGTGGCAACGATCTTCATGATCTCGGCGTGCAACCGGTCGACAATGGGCTGCGGTGTCCCGGCGGGTGCAAACACGGCTTGCCAGGAACCCATGTCGAACCCGCGCTGGCCGGCCTCGGCGATGGTGGGCACCTCTGGCAAAGACTCCAGTCGCTTGGAACTGGTCACGACGATGGGGCGCAACCGTCCCGACTGGATGTGTGGGCCCACCACCAGTGACGTGTCAAACATCATGTCCACTTGATTACCGAGCAAGGCCTGAACGGCAGGACCGGAGCCCCGGAAGGGAACGTGGGTGAACTTCACGCCCGTCTGGTAAGCCAGCAATTCCATGGCCATGTGCGGAGAGGTGCCGATGCCTGCCGAAGCCGAAGTCATGCCGCCGTTTTTGGCCTTGCTGGCGGCCAGAACTTCATTCAGCGTTTTGTGAGAACTGGTCGCCGGGACGGCCAACACCAGCGGACCCGATCCCAGCATGGCGATGGGAGCGAAGGACTTCACTGGGTCGTACCCAATGGGGTTGGTGTACAGGCTGATGTTGATGGCGTGTGAGCTGATGGTGCCACCCAGAATGGTGTAACCATCGGCGGGCGCACGGGAGGCAGCGGCCGAACCAACGCTACCACCGGCACCGGCTTTGTTGTCAATCACCACCTGGGTACCCAACGCAGTGGCCAGCGCTGGGGCAATCAGGCGGGCCAACGTGTCGGTGTTGCCACCAGGAGCAAATGGCACCACGAAAGTGATGGGCTTGGCCGTTGGCCAGCCGCTTTGGGCCGAGGCGGGCTGGATGGCAAATGCTGCTGCAAGCAAGGCGGTGCCTGTGGCAAAAGTATGGCGAATCAGGGTGCGGCGTTGCATGGAGTATCTCCTTGGGGTGGGTGGATGGGAAAATGGCGTGCTGGGTGGGAAAGCATTTTTAAAAACGCGGCTGCTCACCAGTGAAGGCGGGGGCGTACTTGCGCATCTGGGCCAGGTCGTCGCGGTAACGGATGGATGTGTTCAGGTAGTTGTCGTGCAGGCGCGCCAGGGCTTCACGGTCCAGCGTCACGCCTAGGCCGGGGGTGCGGGTCACGCGCAGGCTCCCATCTTCGAACCTCATGCGGCCACCCTGCACCACCTCGTCGTCCTGCCAGGGGTAATGGGTATCGCAGGCATAGGACAGCTGGGGCACCGAAGCGGCCAGGTGGGTCATCGCCATCAGACTGATGCCCAGGTGCGAGTTGGAGTGCATCGACAGGCCCAAGCCGAAGGTCTGGCACATCGTGGCCAGGCGTTGGGTGGCGCGCAGACCGCCCCAGTAGTGGTGATCAGACAGCACGATCTTGACCGGGCAGCCCATCTCTACATTGCGGCGGAATTCCTTCAGGTCGGTGACCACCATGTTGGTGGCCAGCGGCACCTCGCACTGCCGGGCGACCTCGGCCATGCCCTCCAGGCCAGGGGCCGGGTCTTCGTAGTACTCCAGTACGCCACGCAGCTGTTCTACCACCTTCAGGCTGGTTGGCACCGTCCAGTTGGCATTGGGGTCGATGCGCAGCGGCGCACCAGGAAAAGCCTGGGCCAGTGCCAACAGGGCTTGTACTTCTTGCTCAGGCGGCAAGGCTCCGGCTTTGAGCTTGATGCTTTTGAAACCATAGGTCGAGATCATTTGGCGCGCTTGCGCCACCATCTGCTCGGGCGTGGTGCCCTCACCCCAAGGGTCTGCCGCATAAGGTTGACCCAGGTGCTCGGCGTACTTGAAGAACAGGTAGGCGCTGAACGGCACCGCATCGCGTGCCGCACCGCCCAGCAAATCCACAATCGGGGCACCCGCCACCTGACCCTGTAAATCGAGCATGGCCACTTCAAAAGCACTGATGACCTTGGCCACATTTTTTGACACATGTGTGCCGGGGGCCAACGAAATCTTTTCACCCAAAAACTCGGATCCGGTTTTGGCGGGAGTTACCAGCGCGGCCACGCGGTTCTCCATGGTGTTCAGGCTCCAGGGCGACAAACCTTGCAAGGCCGGTGCAGCCTTGGCCAACGCCTCCAGCATGGGTAAATCGCCATAGGTCTCGTTGATGCCCACGCGCCCACAAGCGGTTTCGATCTCAATGATCGAGCGCAACGCCCAAGGTTCGTGGATACCCGCCGCATTGAGCAGAGGCGGATCACGGAACGCGATGGGCGTGATGCGCACGTGGCGGATGGCAAGAGGCGTCATGAAGTTACAGGTTCTATTTCATCAAAAAAGGGGCTGAGATCTGCGGTGTTCTGCTACATTGGGATCCAGAGATTCATGTGATAAGTTGTCGTACAAGTAAATTATCAGATTCACCGCAAAAACTGGAATGCGTACTTACCCGATGAACACACCCCAAGTCGACACAGGAAAGCGAAAATCGCGCAGTCTGACCTTTGAACTGGTCGATCAGCTGAGCACCGAAATTCAGAATGGCTCTTTGAGCAGTGGCCAAAAACTGCCCACCGAAGCCGCCATCATGGCGCGTTTTGGGGTCAGCCGCACCGTGGTGAGGGAGGCGATTTCAAAGTTACAGGCGGCCGGGTTGGTCGAAACACGGCACGGAATTGGGACCTTCGTGCTGGCACAAGTCGACACACCCTCCTTTCGGGTCCATCAGAACCAGCTGAGCACCTTGCACGATGTGATCGCCTTGCTGGAATTGCGCATCAGCATAGAGACCGAAGCCGCCGCGTTGGCAGCCGTGAGGCGCTCCGACAGCAATCTGCGGGTCATGCAAGACGCCATGATCGCGTTTTCCAACGCCATCGAAGAAGGGCGCGATGCGATCGCCGCCGACTTCCAGTTTCACCATGAAATTGCCCGCGCCACGCAAAACAACCACTTCGCAGACATGATGAATTCGCTCGGGGCGCAGTCGATTCCACGGGCCCGACTGGAGACCAACCCGGTTGTCGATGAGACCCGATTGGCGTATTTGCGACGCGTGCACCAAGAGCATGAAAACATCCTGAACGCCATCGCCGCACAAGACGCCGTGTCGGCCCGCGCGGCCATGCGCACCCACCTGTCCAACAGCCGCGACCGGCACAAAAAAGGCGCCTCCAGTCACCACTGAACACGGTGACAAGGGTTAACACGCATCACCGATGCGGGTTTAAGTTGTACGATGTCTTTCGAATTAACGGACATTTCCCCCATGCCTCAGTCATCTTCCACACCTGTCGTCACCCGCATGCAGGTGATCCCCGTGGCGGGCCACGACGGCATGCTGATGAACCTCAGCGGCGCCCACGGCCCCTATTTCACCCGCAACATCGTCATCCTGACCGACTCGGCAGGCCGCACCGGTCTGGGCGAAGTGCCCGGCGGCGAAAAAATCCGCCAAACCCTGGAAGACGCCCGCCCCTTGGTTGAAGGCCAGTCGATAGGCAACTACAACCGCCTGCTGAACGCCATGCGCCAGCAGTTTGCAGACCGCGACAGCGGTGGCCGGGGCAACCAGACGTTTGACCTGCGCACCACCATCCACGCCGTGACAGCCGTTGAGTCGGCTTTGCTGGATTTGCTGGGCCAACACCTGAACGTCCCCGTCTGCGCCCTGTTGGGTGACGGCCAGCAGCGCCAGCGGGTGCAGATGTTGGGCTACCTTTTTTATGTGGGCGACCGACAGCAAACTGATTTGGCTTACCGCAGCGAACCCGACCAGCCCGACGACTGGCTGCGCTTGCGCCACGACAAAACCATGACGCCCGAAGCCGTGGTGCGGTTGGCCGAAGCCGCACAGGCCCGCTATGGCTTTCAGGACTTCAAGCTCAAAGGCGGCGTGCTGCGCGGCGAAGAAGAGGTCGAGGCGGTGTTGGCGCTGCACGAGCGCTTTCCCAAAGCCCGCATCACCCTGGACCCGAACGGCGGTTGGCTGCTCAAAGACGCCATTCGTCTTTTGCGCGACCACCGCAACACCATGGCCTATGCCGAAGACCCCTGCGGTGCAGAAGGCGTGTTCTCAGGCCGCGAGGTCATGGCCGAATTTCGCCGCGCCACCGGCTTGCTGACGGCCACCAACATGGTGGCCACCGACTGGCGCGAGATGGCGCACAGCATCCAGCTGCAGTCGGTCGACATCCCGCTGGCCGACCCGCATTTTTGGACACTGCAGGGCTCGGTGCGCGTGGCGCAGTTGTGCCAGATGTACGACCTGACTTGGGGCTCGCACTCCAACAACCACTTTGATATCTCGTTGGCCATGTTCACCCAGTGCGCCGCTGCTGCGCCGGGCAAAGTCACGGCCATCGACACCCACTGGATCTGGCAAGACGGCCAGTTCCTCACCCAAGATCCGCTGCAAATCAAAGATGGTTATGTGGATGTACCCACGAAACCCGGCTTAGGCATTGCGGTAGACATGGACGCGGTGATGAAAGCCAACCAGCTTTACCAGCAACACGGCCTGGGCGCACGCAACGATGCCATCGCCATGCAGTACCTGATCCCCGGCTGGAAGTTCGACCACAAGATGCCTTGCATGGTGCGCTAAGACCTTGTGCACATTTGCCCCAACACAAGCCCCCCACATTCACCTCTTAAGGAAACCCACCATGGACATGCCTGTCAACCATTTCAAACACGCGATCAAATCTGGTCAAAAACAAATCGGCCTGTGGTCGCACCTGTGCAGCAACATCAGCACCGAGATCCTGGCGCACTGCGGCTTTGACTGGCTGCTGCTGGACATGGAGCATTCGCCCAACGACCTGACGGAAATCGTGGCGCAACTGCAGGCCATGAAAGGCAGCCCAACGACTGCCATCGTGCGCCCCCCGTGGAACGACATGGTGACCTTCAAGCGCTTGCTCGATGTGGGCGTGCAAACCTTGTTGGTGCCCTACATCCAGACCGAAGAAGAAGCCCTGCAGGCGGTGTCCTACACCCGATACCCACCGCACGGCGTGCGCGGTTATGCCGGTGCGCCACGCGCCAGCCACTATGGCCGAGTCAAGGGCTATGCACAGAAAAGCAGCGACGAAATTTGTCTCTTGCTTCAGGTCGAAACCGTTTTGGGCCTGCAAAACATTGAGGCCATTGCCAACGTGGATGGAGTAGACGGCGTGTTCATCGGCCCCGGCGACTTGTCGGCAGCGCTCGGCCACCTGGGCAACCCCAAGCACCCCGACGTGCTGAAAGTCATTGACGAGTCGATTGCTCGCATCAAGGCCTGCGGCAAAGCAGCGGGCATCCTCACAGGCGACGAAGCCCTGGCCAAACACTATGTGGACCAAGGCTGTCTGTTTGTCGCCGTGGGGGCCGACCAGAACGTGCTGCGCGACAGCGCCACGGCACTGGCTGGCCGATTCAAAGCCTGAACAGATCGCTTGCCATGCTGCCCAAACCCGCATCGCCTCTGCGTTTTTCTCGCCTGCTGCTGACGGGTGCCGCTGGTTATTTGGGGCGCGAGATGCGCCCGCGCCTCAAAGCCTATTGCGAGGTGCTGCGGTTGAGCGACCGCAATGACCTGGGCAGCGCTGCCGAAGGCGAAGAGGTTCAGATCACATCGCTCGAAAACAAGGACCAAGTCACAACGCTGCTACAAGGCGTGAACGCTGTGGTGCATCTGGGCGGCATTTCTACCGAGCAGCCTTGGGACACCATTTTGGCGGGCAACATCTTGGGCATGGTCAACCTGTACGAGGCCGCAAGGCTGCAAGGCGTCAAGCGGATCGTGTTTGCCAGTTCCAATCATGTCACTGGTTTTTACAGGCAAGACGAAGTGGTCAACACCCGCATGCCGCCCAAACCCGATGGGTTTTATGGCCTGTCCAAAGCCTTTGGCGAAGATGTAGCCCAGATGTACTGGGACCGCTGGAGCATCGAAACAGTGAGCATCCGCATCGGCTCTTCTACCCCCGAACCCAAAGACCGCCGCATGCTGGCCACCTGGCTGAGCTTTGACGACCTAGAGCGTCTGGTGGTGGCCGCACTCACCGCCCCCATCGTCGGCCACAGCATCATCTACGGCATGTCAGACAACCAGACCACCTGGTGGGACAACACCCACGCCAAACACATCGGTTACCGCCCGCTGGATTCGTCCGACGTGTTCCGCCCGACTGTCGAAGCCCGTCAGCAAAGCATCGACAAGAATGATCCAGCCGCGATTTACCAAGGCGGCGCGTTCGTCAAGGCAACGCCGCACGGGTGAAAGCACAGCTCACAAGAAATTTCAAACGGGTTGTCTCAAGTTTCACAGCACCCGGCATGACCTGCGGCTACCATGGGCGACTTTCAAAAATCGCTTGCCCCCCTGCCGGAGACAAACCATGACCGTGATCACCACCATCGAAGACCTGCGGGTTTTGGCCGAAAAGCGCGTGCCGCGCATGTTTTATGACTACGCCGACAGCGGCTCCTGGACCGAGGGCACTTACCGCGCCAACGAAGACGACTTCCAAAAGATCAAGCTGCGCCAGCGCGTGGCGGTGAACATGGAAAACCGCACCACTGCCACGAAGATGGTGGGCATCGACACCAAAATGCCCGTTTGCATCGCCCCCGTGGGCCTGACAGGCATGCAGCATGCCGATGGCGAAATGCACGCCGCCATGGCCGCCAAGAAGTTCGGCATCCCCTTCACGCTGTCCACCATGAGCATCTGCTCGATTGAAGACATCGCAGCCCACACCCAAGCGCCGTTTTGGTTTCAGCTGTACATGATGCGCGACCGCGAGGCCATGGCCCGCATGATCGACCGCTGCAAGGCCGCCAACGTCAGCGCCATGGTGCTCACGCTCGATTTGCAGGTGATCGGCCAGCGCCACAAAGACCTGAAAAACGGCCTGACCGCGCCTCCCCGCCCCACCATTGCCAACATCATCAACCTGATGACCAAGCCCCGCTGGTGTTTGGGCATGGCCGGCACCAAACGCCACACCTTTGGCAACCTGGTGGGCCACGTCAAGGCTGTGAGCAACATGAAGTCGCTGGCTTCTTGGACCAACGAGCAGTTTGACCCGACCCTCAATTGGGAAGACATCGCCTGGGTCAAGAAGCAATGGGGCGGCAAGCTGATCTTGAAGGGCATCATGGACGTGGAAGACGCCAAGTTGGCCGTGGCCAGCGGCGCTGACGCGATTGTGGTCAGCAACCACGGCGGCCGCCAACTCGACGGCGCGCCCAGCAGCATCGAAGCCCTGCCCGCCATCGTGGCAGCGGTTGGTGACAAGATTGAAGTCTGGATGGACGGCGGCATCCGCAGCGGCCAAGACGTTTTGAAGGCTTGGGCGCTTGGCGCCAAAGGCACCATGATCGGCCGCGCCATGGCCTACGGCTTGGGCGCCATGGGTGAAGCGGGCGTGACCAAGGCCCTGCAAATCATCCACAAAGAGCTGGACATCACCATGGCCTTTTGCGGCCACACCGACATCCAGAATGTCAACACCAACATCTTGTTGCCGGGCACCTTTCCGAAGGCCTGAATAAAGGCTTCAGGGCCTGCCACCCACGCTATGCTTGCTGGGTGACCACCGCCCCAATTGCTCACCCCGTGCGCCGCATTGCCCACCTCGACATGGACGCGTTTTACGCTTCCTGCGAGTTGCTGCGCTACCCGCAGCTCAAAGGCTTGCCGGTGGTCATAGGCGGCGGCAGGCGCAAAGAAGACGACCTGCTGGGCAAGCTGCAAGCGGCCTACCCCGATGGCGAATGGACCGAAGGCAGCTTTGCCGAGCGGCTGGACCGCATTCCGGTGGATTTTTTCCCACGCATCGAGGGCTACACCGGACGCGGCGTGATCACCACCGCCACCTATGCAGCGCGGCAGTTCGGCATCGGCTCGGCCATGGGCCTGATGAAGGCCGCCAAGCTCTGCCCGCAAGCCATCCTTTTACCGGTGGACTTTGAGCGGTATCGGTACTTTTCCCGCACCTTCAAAAGCATCATCACCGACATCGCCCCCGTCATGCAGGACCGCGGCGTGGACGAGGTTTACATCGACTTCACCGACGTACCTGGCGGTCAGCGCGAAGGCGGGCGGGTGCTGGCGCGCTTGATCCAAAAAAGCATTTTTGAGGCCACAGGCCTGACCTGCTCGATTGGCGTGGCGCCCAACAAACTCATCGCCAAGATGGCCAGCGAGTTCAACAAACCCAATGGCATCTCGGTCGTGCATGAGGCCGACCTGCAAAGCCTGATCTGGCCCCTGGTCTGCCGCAAGATCAACGGGGTGGGCCCCAAAGCCGATGAAAAACTCAAAGGCTTTGGCATCCACACCATCGGCGAACTGGCCGCACGCGAACCGCATTGGCTGATTGAAAACTTTGGCAAAAGCTACGGCGCTTGGCTGCACGAAGCGGCTTGGGGCCGCGACGACCGGCCGCTGGAAACCGAGAGCGAGCCCGTCAGCATGAGCCGCGAAACCACCTTTGAGCGCGACCTGCACGCCGTGCGCGACCGTGCCGAGCTGGGCGCCGTCTTCACCCGCCTGTGCCAGCAAGTGGCCGCCGACTTGCAGCGCAAAGGCTACGAAGGCAAAACCATCGGCATCAAGCTGCGGTATGACAACTTTCAGGCCGTCACACGTGACCAGACCCTGACCGAATACACCGCCGATGCCAAGCGCATCCGACTGATTGCCGGCCAATGCCTCAAGCGGGTGGACCTGTCACGCCGCATACGGCTGTTGGGTGTGCGGGTGGGGTCGCTGGTCAAGGCCGGGACAGTGCCCACACCTCTGGCCTCTTACAGTGAAGCATCTGCCAACCCACCACCCCAAGTGAATGACCATGGACAAACTGAGCTGCTTTTCCCTGAAGACTGAGGACCACATTGCCCACCTGGTGCTGAACCGCCCCGATGCGATGAACACCATGCACCCCACTTTTTGGCGCGAGTTGCACGAGGTGCTGACCGACATCCACAAGGCCGGCACCGCCCGGGCGCTGGTGATCTCCAGCACCGGCAAACACTTCAGCGCGGGCATGGACCTGAAGACCTTTGGCAGCGCCATCCTGATGGACGACACCAGCGCCGAAGGCCGCTCTGCGGTGTACGACCTGCTGACCGACATGCAGCACACCTTCACCCTGCTCGAAGAACTGCGCATCCCGGTCATTGCCGCCATCCAGGGCGGCTGCATTGGCGGCGCGGTGGACATGGTCACCGCCTGCTGCATGCGTTATGCATCGGCCGATGCGTTCTTCTGCATCCAAGAAATCAACATCGGCATGGTGGCCGACGTGGGCACGCTGCAGCGCCTGCCCAAGCTGCTGCCCATGGCGCTGGTGAAAGAACTGGCCTACACGGGCAGGCGCCTGGGTGCCGACAAGGCCCTGGCCCACGGCCTGGTGAACGAGGTGCTGCCCACCCACGAAGCCACCGTGGCCGCCGCCCTGCAAGCGGCCAAAGAGATTGCCAGCAAACCGCCCGTGGCCATTTGGGGCACCAAGCAAGTGCTGCACTACGCCCGCGACCACAGCACCGAAGACAGCCTGCGCCACATGGGCTGGCTGCAAGGCGCCATCTGGAGCAACGCCAACGTGCGCGAGGCCATCAGCGCCATGCAACAAAAACGCGAGGCGAACTTTGCGCCGCTGCCTGCGCTCAAGGGGTTTCGGGAGTTTGGTTGAGGGCTGAGCCAAGCCCCGTGCAAAAAATTGGATTACACCGAGTCAAACGGGTTGAACACTTCGAAACCCAGCGTCTGAAAGTCCGCCGCATTCCGGGTGGCCACGGTCAATCCATGCACCTTGGCGGTTGCGGCAATCATGGCGTCTTCATAGAGCGTGTCTGACTTGCGGTGCATCAACTTCGCCCAAGCCGTGAAGGCTGCGGCGTCCATGGGCAAGACGTTGTACGCGCCCGCCACTAAGGCCAACCAGTCTTCAATTTGCTGGGCCTTATCGGGGTCCTGTTCCCGTGTCAGCTCGATGCCCGCTTGAATTTCGCCCAGCGTGACCGCCGACACGTAAAGCTGAGCGTCATCCAGCGTTTCCAGCCAAGCCACAACGCCGCCGTGCGGGCGCGGCTTGCGCAACTCAGACACCACATTGGAGTCCAGCAAATAGCGCTGCGTCACAGCATCGGTTCCACAGGTCGACGTTTGGCTTGTCCTCGCGGCGGCACGATCAAGTCGGTGCGGGCTTGGTCCGAGAGCAGCAGTTGCTTCAGCGAGGGGCGAGCTGCCGACTGCATACGCCGCCACTCCTGCACGGGCACCAACACGGCAGCTTCAGCGCCACGTCGGGTGACCATTTGCGGCCCCTCGACCAGGCACGCATCCAAAAACTCACTGAACCGCGCTTTCGCGTCTTGTACTGGCCATGTATGCATCTCAGCCCCCTCGAACTAGTCAGCCATCTAGTCTGCTCACAATTTCCACCCCTGTCAAGCCAAACAGCGGTTTGCCTTCCTTGGGCACTGGCACACTTGACCCCAAACAAGTCACAAGCCCATGAAAATCTTCCACAACACCCGCCATGCCGAGCACTCGGGCCGTCAAGAAATGTACCGGTGCCAGGTTTGAAACTTGAAGACTGGATAGCTTGATCGTTAACCTACCAGCCAAATAAACCTACTTGGTTATAATTCACAATGGAGAAAAGTACCCCTCACTGCAAGCTGGCCGTTGTCCAGGGGCTGGTGGAGAGTGGTCATGTCAGGGCGACAGCGAGCGCGTTCAGTGGGGCTCTTGAGCTTGGCATCAGCGACTTGGCCGGAATGTGTGCCGTCGTCATGTCCCTGACCTCTGCCAACTTTTACAAGAGCATGACGACCCATGCGGATCACCGGATATGGCAGGACGTGTACCACGCCAAGACCCCCAGCGGCGCTGAGGTGTATCTCAAGCTGACTGTCATCGACGACGTTTTGATTGTTTCATTCAAGGAGCTGTGACCATGAAATGCCCATGCTGTGGAGCGGCTGAACTGATCCACGATACCCGCGACATGCCCTATGTCTACAAGGGAGAAAGCACCACCATTCCCGACGTGACGGGTGATTTTTGTCCTGCCTGCGGCGAAGCCGTCTTGAACCGCGAACACGGTGACCGATACAGCGACTTGCTTGGGGCGCATCAAAGGCAAGTGAACGCTGCTTATGTTGACCCTGCCTACATTGCCAAAGTGCGCAAGAAGCTCGACCTCGACCAACGCGAAGCTGCCGATATTTTTGGCGGTGGCGTGAATGCGTTTTCTCGCTACGAGAACGGCAAGACCAAACCGCCGCTGGCTTTGGTCAAGTTGCTCAAGGTGCTGGACCGCCACCCCGATTTGCTGAGCGAGGTCAGAGCGGCGTAGCGCCCCGATTGATTTTCGCGTCTTGCGCCGTGCGGTAGCCCCCCACCCCCTTCACATAAGCCAGTAACTCCCCAAAAAACGGATGCCTGCAAAGCGTGAACGAGTCGCCCACCAGCAGCAATTTGCGCCGTGCGCGGGTCATGCCCACGTTCATGCGGCGAATGTCAGACAGGAAGCCGATCTCGCCTTGGGCATTGCTGCGCGTCAAGGTGATGGCAATGATGTCGCGCTCTTGGCCCTGAAACGAATCGACGGTGCCCACACTGAGTCTGCGTTGCAGCAGCAAACCATTCAGCACAGCGCTGTCTTCGATGGCCTCTTTCAAATAGTTGATTTGGGCGCGGTACGGCGCGATGACGCCGATGGTGAGCGGGCGCTGATCTGGGTCGGTGGGCTCGCCCAGCGCAATCAGCTGCGCCAGGCGCTCCAGCAGCAAGTGGGCTTCTTCGGGGTTGGCGGTGGAGCGGCTTTCGGGGATGGCCAGTTCTTCATAGCCGCAGCCCGCCGTGTCGATGAATTCCACGGGCAGGTCGGTTGCAAAGCGCGGGTCATACGCGGCCAAGTCGGCATAGCGGACGCTTTGGTGCGGCACCAGTTGACCGCCATAAAACTTCTCGGAGCTGAAGCCCATGATGTGCGCATGCATGCGGTATTGCACCTTCAGCATGCGGGCCGTGTGGGGTTGGCGCTGGATGCACTTTTCAAACAGGGTTTCGCGCAGGCCTTCGCGGGCGGCTTTTTCGCTTTTGACGGTGGGTGGCAGTTGGTGGTGGTCGCCCGCCAACACCAGACGCTGGCCCTTGGCAATCGGAATCCAGCAACCCGGCTCCAAGGCCTGGGCGGCTTCGTCAATAAACACGGTCTCAAAGCCCAGGTAGCGAATGTGGCGGTGGCTGGCACCCACCAGCGTGCAGGTGATGACCTGCACCGATTCGAGCACGTCCTCGGTCATGAATCGCTCCAAGTCGTCGGCGGCTTGGCGCAGCGTGCGCGCTTCTTCGCGCAGCCATTGGCGGCGCTGTTGCTCCTCAAAACCAAAGTGGCGCACGCGTTCACTGGCCGTCTCGCGGTGCTGCTCAGCGGTTTGGCGCATGGCGTGCATCTTGGCGTAGCTGGCGTGGGCCATCACCCCGGCGTCGAGCGTGTGCTGGAGCAGCAGATCCGACACGCGGCTGGGGTTGCCCAGGCGGATCACACTCACACCGCACTCGGCCAGCTTTTCGGTCAGCAGGTCCACGGCGGTATTGGAGGGGGTGCACACCAGCACGCGCCGCTCGCGCCGGATGGTTTCCAAAATGGCCTGCACCAGCGTGGTGGTTTTGCCCGTGCCGGGCGGGCCGTGGACGATGGCCACGTCTTGCGCCGTGACCACATGGCGCACCGCCGCCAGCTGCGAGTCGTTGAGCGCACTGGGGTAAAACAGGTCGTCGGCTTGGGGCTCGCGAAAAGTTGCCTGCCGTGCGCCCAGCAACACGTCGCGCAGTTCGGCCAAGCGGTTACCGTCTGCAGCCATGACCGCGCTCAGGGCCTGGTTCATCTCGCGGTAACTGACCTCGTCAAAGGTCAGGTCAATGCCTAACGTGCTTCCGTTGAGGGTGCTGCCATTTGGGCTGCTGCCGTTCAGCACCCAGTCGGGCAGCGCTTCTTTGGTGGTGGCCAGCAGCAGCTTGTTGCGCCGCACGCGGGTCACCACGCCACTCACCACGGGCCGATCAGGCCCCGAGTAGCCGGGCGCACTGCTGAACAGCGCCGCAGCCGCCCCCACCTGAAACAAATGCAGGTCTTGCCGATGCGCCGGGCGCTCCAGCTCCAGCACCACCTTGCCCCCAAAACCAATGTCTTCTTGGGTGATGGTGACGGGGTACCAAGTCAGGCCACGCCGACGGCGCTCTTTGATGCTGGCACTGGC
>CALQKH020000016.1 GCA_943331105.2 Akkermansia muciniphila | reverse complement strand
GTGATCGATCTGGCCGAGGCGGTAGCGCGTGAAATGCAAAACAGCCGCTGAAGGCGTGCACCCATGAACCCCCTCAACCCCAAAAAACTGTTGCTAACGAAATGGACCGCCGTCAAACCCGTGGCCAAACAAAAGCACTTTTTGGTCAGTCGGGTGATTCATCCCGAACTGCCCACCGACCCGATTGAACAGGTGGAAATCGAAGCGGTGTTTTCAAAAGCGACGCAAATCATCGCTTGGCGCGATCTGCAAGACGACAGCGTGTGGCGGCAGGGTTGGGTTTGATGCTCTTGAGGTTCATGGCCAACGTGCCATCGGCCTCGGGTGGTCGGCAAGTGCCGTTTGACACGACAACTTGCCACGCTTAATTTGGTTTCAAGGCACAAAAGCAAATTATTTGTTGGGTGCTTTGTACTTGGCAGCTTTAGCCCCAGCGCTGGTCATGGCCGCTTTCATGGCTTTGGTTGAAATCAATTCTTCTACTTGAATTTCAGCGAAGGCACCGGTTGACATGGTGATCATTTGTGCCTCAGTGATTTGCTCCGCCGTTCCTTCAATCAAACAAACGATGCTGCCATTGGAAATTGAAAACAATACTTCATGTGTTTTGAAACCCATAGATTTGAAAAGCGCTTTTGCAGCCTCTCCTCTATCGCTTGGCGCTGCCAGCATGCCCTGAAAAGCCGATGGTGTGTAGCGTGAACGAACCAGATACAAAGCCATGATTTGTCTCCTCAATCAAATGGGTAATTGGCGTGCCAAGTTACTGCGAACCCAACTGCTCAACCCGCTGGCCGTCGCACGAACAGACCACGCTTGAAATTCAGGGTCACTGTACACAGCGTCAACGCATTTACCGTAGGCCTCGTAGCTTTCATAACGGGTGGCAAAAACCATGTTGCCAATCTCTCCTGTGGAAACCGTCCAAACAGAAACATCGGCTCCGTGCTAGCGCCATATGGCAGCACTTTCAGCAACGATTGCCATAAATTTGGCCATGTCTGCCCCAGGGTTTGGTTTGAAAACGGCTTGCGAAATGATTTGAGACACTGTCAACTCCTTGAGTAAATGAAGCGCACTTCAACGCAAAGTGCAGTTTTGAATTTGACGCTGACGAATTGAAAATTGAAATAGGCCTGGCACATTGACTTATTGGTGTTTACCCATAAATGCGGCGGGGGAAGTGGCGAACCTTTAGAACAAAAAGTTTAAAAATATAAACTCCATGATTGCCAAAAAACTGCTGCTAACCAAATGGACCGCTGTGCAACCCGTGCCCAAACAAAAGCACTTTTTGGTCGGCCGGGTGATTCAGCCCGATGAGCCCACCGACCCGATTGAACAGGTGGAAATAGAGGCGGTGTTTTCCAAGGCTGTTCAGTGATTGCTTGGCGTGACTTGCAGGATGACAGCGTTTGGCGGCAGGGCTGGGTTTGACTGAGCATCGGCCGATTAAGCGCAGTTCAATGCTCGGGACTGCCTTTATGTTTCAGCGCATGGGTCCGTTCGGATACATAGTCCATGTAGGCAAAGAGTAAGCCAGTGATAACAAGACCAACGTGAATACCGACTTTCCATGCCAGGGCTTGATCTGCCTCTGACCAGATTGCGGGGGTGTCACCGCCGGTTTTAAGAAGTATGCTGAGATTCACGAAGCTCTTGAGCAACTCTATGGCAGAGATGGCCACGATGGATGCAATGACTTTGATCTTCAAACTGGCGAAATCAACCTGACCCATCCACTCTGGCCGGTCCTCATGCCCTTTCGTGTTGATCTTGGAGACGAAATTCTCGTACCCACTAAAAATCACGATAAGAAGCAAGTTCGCCACCAAGGAGAGATCAACCAAGGCCAAAACCGCCAGCACAACTTCGCTTTCACTGGATGTGAAAATATTGGGTATGACGTGTATCAGTTCTTGCGCGAACTTGACCAACAACATAAAAATACCGAACACGAGCCCAAGATAAAACGGTGCAAGCAGCCAACGGCTGTTGAAAATCAAAGCTTCAAGAAGGTTTTCAATGGATTTCATGCGAACTCTGTTTGAATAAATGAATTTAACGTTTTAAACAGTCTATCTCACAAGTTTTACAAATCATCTTGTGATCCATTCTTCCCCAAAGCAATTGTCCGGATAAAACTGAGCAGGTAGTAGGGTCCGAAAAATTTTTGCCATCACCCGCTACAACTGGAGCAGCTACTACGCCATGGCGGTGTTTTCCATGGCCGTGCAGGTCATTGCTTGGCGCGATATGCAGGACGACAGCGTGTGGCGGCAGGCTTGGGTTTGAGGGCAAAAAGTATTTCTGCATCGCCTGTCATCCGTTTCGCCGCGGTTTCAAAAACAACCCATACATCGAGGCGAATACCCTGATTTCAGGCGGGCTCCAAACATTTCGAACCGCACGTTGGCCGCCATCAACACCCTGCCCCTGGCGTACCTGCTCGGCTTCTGGTTGATGCTTTTGCCTCTCACACTCACCCTTGAATGCCTCTTTCTGGCGATCCACAACGGCCTTCAACTGCGTGAGCCGGATCTGCTGAAGTGTGAGTGGCTTGGCGGTTTTGGCGAGCTGGCCCAGGCGCAGGCCAGCTCGCTGGCGATCGCGCAGACCCGCTGGTCTTGCACGCCGCCTTTATTAAACGCCATGACGATGCGTTCGACTCACCGGGTGGTGGCAACAAAGCAGCCACTGTACTGATCAAGCAACTGCTTGACAGAAACCGGCTTAATCAAAGTTCAGATTGCGCGACTGAACCAGACGAGCCCACTTTTGAATTTCGGCGGTGACGGTTGAGGCCAGCACCTCTGGCGAGCCACCGACAGGCTCGACACCGATGGCGGCTAACCTTTCTCGGACATCAGGCATTTGCAGCACTTTGTTGACTTCGCGGTTCAAGGTCGCGACGATTTGCGGCGACATTTTGGCCGGCCCAAGCAATGCAAAAAAGGTTCCACCCTCCACGGCATGACCTTGTTCGCGCAATGTCGGTACATCGGGAGTCAAAGAAAAGCGGTTCGCAGAGGCAACACCCAGCACGCGGAATTTACCCGCTTTGACGTGCTGGTTGGATGTCGCATACACATCCATCGACGACTGGATGTCTCCCGCAAGCAAGGCGGTGATGAGGGGGGCACCACCTTTGTAAGGAACGTGCACGATATCCAGACTGGTGGACTGCTTGAGCAATTCATAGGCGAGGTGGTTAGAGCTGCCAGGGCCAAATGAACCGAAGTTGAGTTTGCCTTTGTTGGCGCTCGCATGACTGATGAACTCACTCAGATTTCTAGCAGGCACCGACGGGTTCACCAAAAGGAAAAAAGGGGTTGTCGCCATGTTGATGACCGGCGTGAAATCGGCGATCGGATCGTAGGGCAAATTCTTTTGGGTGCTGGAGTTGGAGCCAAATGTACTGGCTGTACCCAATACCAATGTGTAGCCGTCAGGAGCGGCCTTGGCAACGTGCGCTGAACCGATCGCACCCGATGCGCCGGCGCGCGTGTCGATGACAAAAGGCTGGCCAAGGGCCTGCCCAACTTTTTCCATCACGATGCGAACAACCGCATCGCCGGATCCGCCGGCAGGAAAGGTGTTGACGATGCGGATCGGCCGATCCGGGTACTGCTGCGCCCAAGCAGCGCTGTGCACCCCCACCATGGCGGCGCAAGTCAAAAGAAGCGTGCTTAGCCGCAAGGCCAGGCGTGAGGGACGAACCAATGATGCGCAAGTACTTTTCATATTCGAATCCTAAGTTGATGACTCTCATTGACATCGCAGTGGTCCTTGAGGCCCTCCTTTTTCAGCCTTACAGGGAGGTACCAGGCACTGCAGTTTGCAAGCGGCACAAGCACGATGTATGATTTTGACCATGTTGTCAAATTCCTCCAAAAAATCATTGCCAGCGATTTCTGGCGGGGAAAAAGCAGGACGCTGGGTTGGCCGCATGGTTTCCAAGGGGTCGCGCCGCGACGCCATACTGCACAGCGTTGGCACGGTCTTGCGCGACACACGGTTGTCCAACTTGACCATGAAAGACATCGCCGTCGAGCTGGGCATCACCAAAGGCAACCTTTACTACTATTTCAAGGACAAGCAGGACATCCTTTTCCAATGTCACATGCGTTGCATGGACTTGAGCCTTGACGCACTCCACGCCATTTTGGCGGGCCATTCTGGCCAGAATGAACCTTTGCATGCCCTGCTCGTTCAACATATCGCCGGTATGCTGGCAAATGGTTTTGGCAGCGTCTTGCTGACCGATCTGGACAACCTCACACCCCTGCAACGCAGCCTGTACGTGGCCCGACGCGATGAATTCGAAGCTGGCGTGCGGCAATTGATCGAATCCGGCGTTCAGCGTGGCGTCTATGTCTGTGATGACGTCAAGCTCGCCAGTCTGGCCATGCTGGGCGCGATCAACTGGCTGCCCAAGTGGTACCGTCCGGAAGGCTTGCTGACCGCCGACGAGGTCGCTCACGGTTTGGCCAATTTTCTGATGAAAGCTTTGCAGCCCAAGGCCGACCCAACCAAAGGTGCAGCCAAGCACATCAGGGAAACGTCAGGCCCCCTAACCCATTCCCCAACCCGGTCCAAGCGACCCGAGGTCAACCGAAAGGCGACATGAGTCACCCCCCTGCAAGTCCGCTCGCACTTGTGCCAGGCACCGTTTTTGAAGGGCCGTCAAAAACCCTCAATGACACCCACTTCGTGATGTTTTCTGCCGTCACCGGTGACGTCCATCCAATTCACTACGACGTCGAATACGCCAGCCAAACACGCTTTGGCAAGCCGCTCGCACACGGACTGCTACTGGCATCCTTGACCGCTCTAGGGGCATCCACGGCACGCGACCAGATCGAAGGATTGGTGTTTGTCGAGCAAGGTTGTCGCTTTCTGAGACCAGCGGTGGTGGGCGACACGATCCGCCCGCGCATTGTGTTCGAGAAGAGTTGGCAAGAAGCGCACCGAGTTTTCTATCGCTTCACAACCAGCCTGTTGAACCAACGCGGAGAAGTTCTGCTTGAAGGGTTTCACCTTTACCGCGCTTTTGAAAATTAAACCAACCACCATAAAGACCATCACAATGACCCAGATTCGCGAAAAAATAACGGGGGCAAAGGAGTGGCCCGCTCATCTGACCTACGTGCCGGCCTTGCGGGTCGGCAATATGGTATGGCTGTCCGGCACCACTGGCACCGACGATGCGGGCAAGATCACCGCGCCAGGCAACATCGAAGAGCAGACGCGGCAGATTTTTCGCAAGTTCGAAAAACTTCTCAACGAAGTGGGCGGGACTTGCGATGACATCGTTCAAACGCATGATTTTTTCACGACGACGGAAAACTACAAAAGCACGGCTGCAGTCCGTCGCGAGTTCTTCAAGACCGCCCAACCCACCTCTGCTGGCGTATTGGTGGCGGGTCTGTTGCGCAAAGATGCCTTGATTGAAATTTCTGCCGTCGCCGTTTTGCGTGACGCATCCAGTTAAACACCAACCTTCCGCCAAATGGTCGCCACAAATCATTACTTTGAAGAGTTCGAAGTGGGCTCTTTTTACCCGACCACCTCGCGTCTGATCAGCCTCGAAGACCATCTCGCTTTTTGCAAGCTTGTGCGCTACGAAGTGCCGCTCTTTTTGGATGCAGAGATAGGTTCGAAAACTGACTATGGCAGCCTCATCTGTCCGAGTCACCTGATCATGTCATTCACGACCGCCATGACGGGCGCTCTGTTTTCGGACAGCATCGATGGCTTGATCGCCCTCGAGCGCGCACGATTTTTGGCGCCAGTCAGGCCCGGGGATACATTGCGTACCGAAGTCGAGGTTGTCGATAAGCGACTTTCATCCAAGCCTGGTCGCGGCGTGATTACATTTCGCGACCATGTCTTCAATCAATATGACAAGCTGGTTTTTCAAAACGACAAAATTGCCCTGATCAAATGTAAAAATCAGCGGGGCAGCGCCATCTCATGACGCCCATTTTTGGCCAATCCAACGCTGCTATTGAGCAACTACAGTCTGACCGGCTGCGTGCCATGTTGGCGCTGTGCGCACGCGGCCATCCGTGGTACAGGCGCCAATGGCAAGAATTGAACATCGATGTCGCGCAAATCGCCACCGTGGCCGATTTGGAACGCCTGCCTTTGACGCGCAAGCAGGACATGATGCTTTCACCTGAAGAGTTTCGCCTGCGACTGCCCGACCTGCCCTTGCACGAGCGCGTCCTGTGGGAGGTCATCTACACCACCGGCACAAGTGCAGAGCCTACGCCCGTTTACAACACGACGCACGATTACCACGCCTATCTGTTGCAGTCGGCACGTGTCGCAGAAATTTCGGGCATCCGTGAAACAGATGTGATTGCCAACCTGTTTCCGCTTACGCCTGCCCCGATGGGTGCTTTCATACGCTCGGCGACCAATGCTTATGCCGCCGGCGCGACCATATTTGCTGCGCTGCCAGGCGCCAAACATGGAGCGTTCGATGTCCATCGTTCGCTCGATCAGGCCGTGCGCAGTATCGCCTTGCATCGCGCGACGATCTTGTGGGGTGTGCCAAGCTTCATACGCAGGGTGTTGTTGCGCGCCATTGAAAGCGGCAGTGACTTCAAGAGTGTCCGCATGTGCGCCATCACGGGCGAAGCGTCATCACCCGCTATGCGTGAAGAAATCCGCCGCTGCTTGCGCGAACTTGGCGCACAAGGCGCCACCGTGTTCGATCGCTATGGTTCAACGGAACTTGGTGCCTTCGCCCAGTGCTGCGAAGACAGCGGCTGGCACAACCCAGCGCCAGAAATTCAGTTCCATGAAGTCGTCGATCCGGACACCGGGCGACGCTTGCCTGATGGCGAGCGCGGGGCTCTTGCAGTCACCCACCTGGATCGACGTGGCACTGTGTTGATCCGCTTTTTGGTGGGCGACATGGTTTCGATGGATCGTTCGCCCTGCCCACACTGTGGCCGCAATGGTGACCGGATCATCGGACCAATTGTGCGCGCCAAGGACTTGGTCAAGGTCAAGGGCATGTTGATCAATCCGGCAGTGCTGCTCGACACCTTGCAAAGTCTGCCCGAGGTCGATGAACTGCAGGTGGTGGTGCAGCGCATGGACGCTCAGGATGAGTTCTCGATGGACGAGTTGCTGGTCCGACTTGCAACGAACTCAACGGACCGCGAGCAGCTGGCGGGGGTCATAGCAGATCGTGTTCAGGACGCAGTGCGTGTCAGGCCACGGGTTGAATTTGCTGCTGCGCTCGACATCTATGATCCGTCCAGTCAGACCAAAGCCTTGCGTTTCGTGGACAAGCGCTAAAGCATCTGATGAGCTTGCACGTATTTTTTTGAATCTCCGCTTATTGACTGGAGTCGCTCATGGATTTGCATCTCACTGGAAAAACGGTTCTCATCACCGGGGGCTCCAAAGGCATTGGGGCTGCCTGTGCACAGTCGTTTGCCGCTGAGGGCTGCAATCTGATTTTGGTGGCGCGCAATCAGCAACTTCTGAGCAAGGTGCAAGCGGATCTCATCGCCCGTTACAAGGTGCAAGTCGATGTTCATGCGCTGGATCTGCGCAAGCCGGCTGAACTCAAGCAAGCGGCCGACTTGTGCGCAAGCATTGATATTTTGATCAATAACGCTGGCGACATTCCGTCGGGGACCATCGAAACGATCGACGATATGGCTTGGCGACATGCGTGGGAACTCAAGTTGTTCGGCACAATCAACCTCACCCGGCAAGCCTATGCAGCGATGAAGGAACGCCGTAGCGGCGTCATCGTCAACGTGATCGGCATGGCGGGAGAGCGTGCCTCTTTCGACTACCTGTGTGGTTCAACGGCCAACGCAGGTTTGGCGGCGTTCACCAAAGGCATGGGCCTGGGCTCAAAGGAATTTGGTGTCCGAGTCATGGGTGTCCATCCGCCCTCGACCCGCACCGAGCGCATTGACAACATGCTCAAAGCGACGGCGAAGCGCCGCTACGGGGATGAGACCCGCACCGCCGACCTGATCAAGGATGGCATTTTCCTACCGGCCATTGAACCGGAACAAGTCGCAGATGCTGTCGTCTACCTCGCTTCTCCGCGTGCCAGCCAATTGTCGGGCATTGTGGTCAACTTGGGGTAAGTGTCGGTCGGCAAGCGCTCGTCGCTCGAACGTTGGCAGCATAGGGTGCCCGGGTGGGCGCCATTTGTTCAAAGAACCTATTCAACTACCAACGAATACCGCGTTCTTTCATTAAAGTGGCTGCAATATCTGGACGATCGGTCACATGTCCCTCTGGAAAGGTTCACCCAATCTCGACCCTCTGAACGAACGAGGAGCGCTGTGCGCAAACGGGCATCTTGGCATCGAGTGCTGGAGACAGGTGAAAGCTACCTCAAAGCTCGCATGCCCGTCGATGCCCGGACTCGGCAGCCTGCAGGCGTGCTGCATGGTGGTGTGTCCGTTGTTCTGGCCGAAACTTTGGACTCATGGGCTGGGTCACTTGTCGGCAAGCCTGAAAAACACCCTGATGTCGGGCAGGAAATCAACGCCAACCATGTCCGTGCTGTATCGGATGGATGCGTCTATGGGGTGGCCAGGCTCTTGCATCTGGGCCGCACAAGCCATGTTGCCAAAGCAAACCACACAGTGGCTGTGCGGCGACGTTGATCCTGACCTCAATGCAACTTGACGGTCGGGTTGGTTTGTTTGGTGATCATGCGCGACAGGGTAAAGAGCGTGGTTTTGAGGATGCCGTGAATGGCGAGTTCATGCAGTTTGTACAAAGACAGGTACATGAGCTTGGCAAAATAGCCTTCGATCATCAGACTCTTGCCGATCAAACCGCCCATCATGTTGCCCACCGTGCTGAACTTGCCCAGAGAGACCAGTGAGCCAAAATCTCTGTAACGGTAAGGCTTGAGGGGCTTGTTGGCCAAGCGGCGTTGAATTTGCTGCCACATATGGGTGGCCTGCTGGTGCGCTGCTTGTGCACGCGGCGGCACAATGCCCGCCCGGCCGCCATCGGCATCCGAGCAGGGGCAAGCGGCGCAATCACCCAAGGCAAAAATATCGGGGTCGCGTGTGGTTTGAAGCGTGTCATGGACCACCAACTGGTTGATACGGTTGGTTTCCAACCCGCCAAATTCTTTCAAGAAATCAGGCGCTTTCACGCCTGCGGCCCACACCACCAGTTCGGACTCGATCTCGCGGCCATCGGCCAAGCGAATGCCGGTGGGCATGACCTCCATCACTTTGGAGCTGGTGAGCACCTGCACGCCCAAGCGCGAAAGAAGTTGCTCAGTGGCTTGCGACAAGCGCGGCACCAAGGCCGGCAAAATGCGGTCGGCCGCCTCAATCAAGCTGACTTTGATGTCTTTGTCGACATCTATGCGGTCTAGGCCAAAAGCCACCACCTCGCGCGTCGTGCGGTGTAACTCCGCAGCCAACTCCACCCCCGTGGCGCCCGCGCCGATGATGGCCACATGCAATTGTCGTTTGTGGATGACCTCGGCCTGGTTGTGCGCGCGGATACAGGCGTTGACCATCCTGGAATGAAACGACTTGGCGTCATGCTGCGTTTCCAGCTTCAAGGCATGCTCTTTGACGCCCTGGGTGCCGAAGTCGTTGCTCAAGCTCCCAATACAAATCACGAGTGTGTCGTAGTGGATGTGTTGGGTGGGCGTCACAGCTCGGCCCTGCTCGTCCACATAGGGTGCGAGTTCGATGGTTTTGTTGGCGCGGTCGAGTCCCTTGAGCTCACCAATTCGAAAGGTGAAGTGGTTCCAATGGGCCTGCGCCATGTAATCCACTTCGTGGTCGCCCAAGTCCATGCTGCCCGAAGCGATTTCG
Source organism: Akkermansia muciniphila (assembly GCA_943331105.2). Classification (GTDB taxonomy): domain Bacteria; phylum Pseudomonadota; class Gammaproteobacteria; order Burkholderiales; family Burkholderiaceae_C; genus Limnohabitans_A. The sequence goes on along the minus strand of CALQKH020000016.1, from coordinate 56,381 downwards.
TGCAACTTGGGTTTCCAGATGTGGGTGCGGTTTTTATCGACCAGCGTGATGAGTGCACGCTGTCGTCGGCCATGGCTATGTCCTAGCCGGGTTGCGAGTTCCAGACCGCCTGCGCCACCACCCACGATGACAATTTTGTGTTGTTTGCTCATTTAAATGCTCGCGATCAGATCAACCCGTTCAGCCCGGGATATCCAGCAACGTGAAACGCCACTTCCTGGTGACATACTAGCTTGAAAAAACAGTCTGTATGCATTTGAAGTAAAGCGCAATGCAAACGCCAAATTTGCAGCAATTCGATGTCGGTGTGACCTGCAGATGACAGCGTATACCGGCAGGCTTGGCATATGCGCTTGAGCAACAATAACTGGAAATTGGTGCAGCTCAGATCTGCCTCTTGGTTCTCCTTAGGGGTCTAAGCCTTACTGCCCAACGATCCAACCAAGCTCAATGAATCAGTGGAACTGTCTGCGCGCTTAAGCTGCCACCACTTTCACGCCGGCTTTCAGTCCGCTGGACCCTTCAATGCCGTTGACGTCTATGGCCACATGCCAGTGACCAAATGTAGGGACTGTCAGCCGTATGGGTGACTGGCGCACGAGGCCTCCCAGGTAAATGTGTTTCATGCCATTTTTGTAATTATTAAAATTATTGTCATCCATCAGTCGTACATTGGCGGCAGATGAAATGGTCACCTCCACCACAGCTCCTGCTTGTCTGGGTCCGATGTCCGTGTGCAAAAATCCCATACATGTCCTTTGTGGATATTGCCGCGATCATAAGCTTCATCCATCCAAAAAGTTTTTCTTCATAGCCTGTCATGCGCCTGGGCGTAGTCTAGAAAATAGCCTATTGGGAATGGCTTTCCAAACCGTTGCTTGAAAAACTGCGCGCAGTCATCACGGACGCTGACCCTTTCAGGCCAGCGCAAAGGGACACTGAGGTAGATCTTATGCAGCGCGATGCGCTTGCATGGCCTTGCCCACCTCCAAGGTCCCTTGTTCAGAACCCGAACGCGGCACCATCTCGCCCTCTCGGTCGGTGACCTGAGCCATGGCCGCCAACAGGCGTTCGGCTGTATCGGGACCAGTGCCCAAATAAACCCCTTGGGTGAGGGTAATGTGGGACACCTCAAAACTCCCTGCACCCGCACAAATGATGGTCCGGTTGGGCGCGTCATCGCCGACCATGACCAGCATGGCGGGCACCACGGCGCTGGGGTCCAGGGCTTGCAGCACGGCTTCGGGCATCAGGCCTTCGGTCATGCGGGTCGCGGCCGTTGGGGCCAGGCAGTTCACGCGGATGTGGTGTTTCTCACCCTCGATCGAAAGTGTTTGCATCAGGCCTGCCAAAGCCATCTTGGCTGCGCCATAGTTGGCTTGACCAAAGTTGCCGTACAACCCACTTGAGGATGTGGTCATCACAATACGACCGTAATTTTGCGCTTGCATGATCGGCCATACGGCCTTGCTGCAATGCACAGCACCCATGACGTGCACGTCCATGACCAGCTTAAAGTCGGCCAAATCCATCTTGGCAAAGCTCTTGTCGCGCAAGATGCCCGCGTTGTTCACCAAGATATCCACCCGGCCCCAGGCATCTACCGCTTGCTGGACCATGGCTTTGACGGCCTCAAAGTCGGTGACCGATGCGCCGTTGGCCAGCGCCTCACCGCCTGCTGCGCAAATTTCGTTCACCACCGCTTGGGCCGCTGACACCGAACCCCCTTCACCATGCACATTGCCGCCCAAATCGTTGACCAACACTTTGGCCCCGCGTGCAGCCAGCGCCAGTGCATGCTGCTTGCCCAAACCGCCGCCAGCGCCAGTGACGATGGCAACGCGGCCTTTGAAATCGATGCTCATGAATTATTTCCTTGTGATGTGAAATGACAGGGCGAAAAACAGGCGACACATGGCCCCTGATTCATCTGCTAACCTGATCGAAATGCTTTTATAGACACTGCTTAGCAACTCTTTTTTCAACTTTAAACCAGCGCCAAGGCGTTGGCTGTTACCCGATTGACACCCTCATGGAACTGAACACCGAGATCTTGACCGCTCCACCTTTGGACGCCGCGACGGTGGTGATGCTGCGCGATGGCCCGTCAGGCTTGCAAGTGCTGTTGATGCGCAGGCACCAGGCCTCGAATGTGTTGGGAGGGGTTTACGTCTTTCCTGGAGGCAAACTCGACCCTGAGGACCAACACCCGCTCTGGCAACAACGCTTGAGCCAAGACAGCGCCACGCTGCACGACAGGCTGAACGAACCCGATCTGCCCAGTGAACGTGCCTCGGGTCTATTTGTGGCCGCCATGCGTGAGGCTTACGAAGAATGCCGGGTCTTGCTCGGCTGCGCATCGCATGCCACGCCACAAGCCATTGCCTTGCTGCAAGCGCTGCGCAGCGGTCAAAGTTGGCATGACGCATTCCAAGCACAGTCTTTGTCTTTGCACACCGATGTGCTGCTGCCCTGGTGCAGGTGGATCACGCCACGCAAAGCTTCGGTGACGAACAAGCGCTTTGACACACGTTTTTTTGTCACCCAGGTGCCCGACGACCAATTGGCTGAGCACGACAACCATGAAGCCACCGAAGTCCTTTGGATCAACCCTCGCGATGCGCTCTTGCGTTACTGGAACCGAGAGATCGAGTTGGCGCCTCCCCAAATCATGAGTTTGGTCCACCTGAGCCGTCACACCCATGCCCAAAGTGTGCTGGCCGAGGCAAACAACCGACGCCCTCCGGTGATCGAGCCCGAGCCATATGACCACGACGGCGTTCGAACCATCTGCTACCCGGGCGACCCGCGCCATTCAGTCAGACAAGCTGCCTTTCCTGGACCCAGTCGCTTGATGTTCATCAACCAACGCTTTGAGCCAGAGTTGGGTCTGGCGGCATTGCTTGACTAAAATGGTTTCATCCGCTTTGGTTCCGACCGACGCCTTTTGTAACTCAATGCCCCCATGAACCACACGCCAATGCCTGAATTTCTGTCCATCGACCGGGCCATGGAATTCATCGGTGACAACCAAGGCGTGTTGTCTCTGCTCAAAACACTCCATCAGACATTGAGCGAAGACTTGCCCCGACTGCAAACCCTGCTCGATCAAGGGGATGTTCAAGGTGCTAACCGCATCCTGCACCAAATCAAAGGATTCACCCCAGTTTTTTGTGTAGACAGTTTGGTGGCGCACGTTGTGCTCATCGAAGACATGAGCAAGCATGCCGAAGCCACCGATTTAAGCACTGCTTACCTCCTTTTGGCGCCCAAACTCGAGACCCTGCGTCAAGAAGTGCTGGCGCACATGACCCTGCACAACAAGGCCTAAGACCACATCAGGCTTGCAGGCACAGCATCAACCCAAGCAGGACACCGATTCAGACTGCTGTTGAAATAACCAAGCATCGATCTTCTGAGCATCGTGCACCAAACGCAAGGCATCAAAAGCCTGCTGTGCTTGCGGGTAGACACGGCGCATGTAATTGAGCCACTGCTTGAGCCGACCAGCCCGGTGGCGAGTCGCCACACGAGCACTCACACCAACCCAAAAAACCTGCATCAAATCCAGCATCACCACCCAAGCCACGCCTTGACCTGGCAAAAGCACCTGTCCTGTTTGGCGGTGGTGTGCAATCGCCAAGGCCAAGCCCGGGTCGGTCACCATGCCGCGACCGATCATCAGCCGATCACAGCCCGTCACCTCTTGGCAACGCAAGGCATCGGCCACGGTCCAGATTTCGCCATTGGCCACAATCGGCAAACGCACATGCTGGCGCAAATCGGCGATGCGGTCCCAATAGGCCGGCGGCCGGTAGCCGTGGGCTTTGGTGCGCGCGTGCACCACCAGCTCACTTGCCCCGGCGGCCTCGATGGCCAATGCACAGTCTTCGGCGCGGCTGTCGTCGTTGTAGCCCAGCCGCATCTTGGCCGACACCGGAATGTGCGCGGGCACCGCACGGCGCACCGCCGCTACGATCTGTCCCACCAGTTCGGGCTCATCCAGTAAGACAGCACCGCCGCGGTGCTGATTCACCGTTTTGGCAGGACAGCCAAAGTTCAAGTCAATGCCATGCGGTGCCAATTCAGCCAAAGCGGCAGCATTATCAGCCAGGCAACTCGGGTCCGAGCCCAAGAGCTGCACTTTCACCGGCACCCCAGCCACTGTCCGACTTTTCTGACGCAATTCGGGCACCACACGCTCGAAGGCCCGGCGAGGCAGCACGGTGTTGGTGACCCGAATGAATTCCGACACGCACAGGTCCACACCCCCGACTCGGGTCAGCACATCTCGCAGGGTGTGGTCGAGCAGCCCCTCCATGGGGGCCAGCATGATTTGCATTTTTTGACGGTCAGCCCAGTTTGCGTTTGAGGCGAACCTCTTCCACCTTGACACCACCCAGTGGCACGGTGCGGGCGGTGTTCATCTCTCGCTTGAAACCCGCCAAGTCATGGAAACGCAAGGTTTGCTCATGCAACAACGGCAACCAGACCGTCACTTCGGTGCAGTCTTCGTCTTCGAGACCTTCACGGGCAGCGTCCCACAAGGCCAGCCCAATACCTTGGCCAATGCGGTCAGGGGCAGCGTAAATCGCCCAGATCTCCCCGGTGGTGTTTTTGGACTTAGGGTCGCGCGAGCGGTCAAAGCCGACAAAACCCACAATGTCTTGGCCTTGGGTGGCCACGATGACTTGAGGCTCGCCGTACTCGATGGCTTCTCTCCAATACGAGACCCGCTTGGGCATGGGTGTGGCGTCCCAATGGGCATCGGGCACTTGACCGGCATAGGCAGCGCGGCAAGCGCTCGCATGCAAAGCCGCCACCGCTGGGGCATCTTGAAGTTTGGCAAATCGGACTTGGATATCGGACATGGCTTGAAATGGAAGAATGAGAAAAACAACGCACTGCATGCACAGGGCATTCAGCGCAAAACCCAACATTGTCGCCGCATCGGTTATCTTCAAAGCATGAGGATGATTTTGAAACATGCTCCAAGATGGTTTTGGGGCACCAGCTTTTGGCTGGCGTGGACCTTTTGGGCGGTTGGGGCCCACGCACAGACACCCCTTCGTTTTGCCGATGACATGGCCGAACGCACCCGAGCCTGCACCGCCTGCCATGGTGAGCAAGGCCGGGCTGGACCAGACGGCTATTACCCGCGCTTGGCCGGTAAACCCGCTGGGTATTTGCACAACCAGTTGCGCAATTTTGCCGAAGGCCGCCGTCATTACGAGCTGATGACACGTTTGGTAGACCCTCTGAGCGATGCCTATCTGGGCGAGATGGCGCAATACTTTGCTGATTTGCAACTGCCCTACGCCCCCCCCAAAACCAACAACGCCATCACACCCGATCGCTTGGCCAGAGGTCAGCAACTGGTCACACAGGGTGACGCCTCTCGGGGGCTACCGGCTTGTACCCAGTGCCATGGGGCGCGCTTGACAGGCGTGCAGCCCAACGTGCCAGGACTGCTGGGCTTGCCTCTCGACTATTTGAACGCCCAACTGGGTGCCTGGCAAACCCGGCAACGCCGCGCGCACGCCCCCGATTGCATGGCTGAAATTGTCCAGCGCATGCCGGCCGGCGACTTGATTGCCGTGTCCAGTTGGTTGGCCAGACAAGCCTTACCCTCCGACACCCGCCCAGCAGCGCAACCACCCGCAGGCCCCGCTTTGCCCGAAGCACTGCGCTGCGGCAGCGCACCCGAACTGTCCGCCCAGAACCCTGCCAAACCGGTCAAAGGGTCCCGTCCATGAACCAGCCCAGTATGCAACCCATGCACCCCATGCGGCTTGTGGCATGGGTCACACTGATCAGCCTGCTGGCGCTCACAGTTGCAGTGCTCTGGGACAACTGGGGCGACTTATTGGCCCCCGCCAAAGCTGCGCCAGTCGCAGCGACCACGGCCACCGACACTCAAATCGAGCAAGGCCGCTACTTGGCATTGGCGGGCAACTGCATGGCCTGCCACACCACCCGAGGAGGCATCCCCTTGGCGGGTGGGCGCCGCATCGACACGCCGTTTGGCGGGGTGTACAGCAGCAACCTGACACCGGACCCCAATACTGGTTTAGGCAAATGGAGTTCGCAAGACTTTTGGCAGGCGATGCACCGGGGCCGTTCTGCGAATGGTCGTTTGCTGACACCTGCATTTCCCTACAACCACACCAGCGTTGTCACCCGACAAGACAGCGACGCGATTTTTGCTTGGTTGAACACCCTGCCCCCTGTGGTGCAGGCCCAACCTGCCCACACATTGGCCTGGCCTTATGGCACGCAACCCGCCTTGGCTGTCTGGCGCAGCTTGTTTTTTGAACCCAGCCCTTTTCAAGCAGACCACGCGCAAAGCGCCGAATGGAACCGGGGCGCCTACCTGGTGCAAGGCCTGGGCCATTGCGCAGCCTGCCACAGCCCTCGCAACGCGCTGGGCGCTACAGGGCCTGTGCACGACTTGTCGGGCGGCTTGATGCCGGTGGTCAACTGGTACGCCCCCAACTTGGCCCATGACGCCGAAAGCGGCATGGCCAGCACGCCCTTGCCCGACATCGTGCGCCTGCTGCGCACTGGCGCGTCCAACACAGCCCAAACCAATGGTCCCATGGGCGAGGTGGTGCAACACAGTCTGCAGCACCTGAAAGAAGCCGATTTGCAGGCCATGGCGCTTTACTTGCAATCAATGGCCCAGCGTACACGCCAGCCCGCACCCCAGACAAACCCGGTCACCCGCATCAGCCCGCAGGTGGCCACCCAAGGCGCCAAGGTTTATGAGCGCCAGTGTCTGCAGTGCCATGGCGAACAAGGTCAGGGCGTGAAAACCGGCTCGGGCGAAGTGGCCTACCCGGCCCTGGCTGGCAACCGGGCCGTGTTGCTCAAAGATCCCACCAATTTGGTGCAACTGGTGTTGTACGGCGGCTACGGCCCCGCCACCCAAGGTCACCCCAGGCCATTTGGCATGCCACCTGGCGTGCTGGAGTTGCATGACCAAGACATCGCTGCCGTGCTGACCCATCTGCGCACGCAATGGGGCCATCAAGCCGGTGAAGTCACCCCCTTGCAGGTCAACCGAATCCGGGCCGCGCAAGGCAACTGAAGGGGCTGAGAGCTTGTCAACTGCGGCAACTCTTGAATGCGCTGGAGATCATAAGATCGGGGCATGAACCAACATCTTTACATCCTGACAGGCGCCTCGCGCGGCATGGGCTTGGCCATGGCACAGCAGTTGCTCAAACCAAGCCACAGCTTGCTGTGCATCTCTCGCCAGGCCAGCCCAGAATTGGCAGCAGCGGCTGCAACAGCTGGGGCATCCTTGCTGCAATGGACACACGACTTGGCCGATGCTCAAGGCATCGGCACACGTTTGCGGGATTGGTTGCAAAACCAAAACCCAGCTCACTTGGCAAGCGCTACCCTGATCAACAACGCGGGCGTCATCCCCCCTGTTGTGCCGCTGCGCCAATCGCAGCCTGCCGATCTGGCCCAAGCCCTGCGCGTCGGCCTGGAAGCACCTATGGTTTTGAGTGCGGTATTTTTGGGGGCCACCCAAACTTGGGCTTTGCCCCGCAAGCTGCTCAATATTTCATCCGGCCTGGGACGCTACCCCATGGCGTCCCAAGCGGCTTATTGCGCAGCCAAAGCGGGCATGGACCATTTCACCCGCTGCCTAGCGCTGGACGAAGCCCTGCATCCCCATGGCGCACGCGTTTGCTCGCTGGCCCCCGGCGTGATCGACACCGACATGCAAGTGCAGTTGCGCGGCTCCGCCAGCGAAACCTTCCCCGATCAATCCAAATTTGCTCAGCTCAAAGCCAATGGCCAGCTCAGCAGCCCAGAGCAGGCGGCCGAGCAGGTGCTGCGCTTTTTGGCAAGGGCTGACTTTGGTCAGGCACCTGTGGCCGATGTCAGGGGTTGAAACCCTGTTCGCTTCAAACGATGGAACAGGCGCTTGTCAGGCCACTGTAGCCATCACCCCCGACACTGCGCCGTAAGCTTGAATAAACCCCGTTCTTTCATTTCTTTTCAAACTGGAGAATTGCCATGAGTCGTGAAGTTGTTGTGGTCAGCGGTGTGCGCACCGCCATTGGCACCTATGGCGGCAGCCTGAAGGACATCGCCCCCACCGAGTTGGCCGCGCAAGTGGTGCGCGAAGCATTGGCACGCGCAAGCACCGACGGCAAGGACGTCGGCCATGTGGTGTTCGGCCATGTGGTCAACACCGAACCCAAAGACATGTATTTGTCGCGTGTGGCGGCCATCAACGGTGGCTGCGCCGAAAGCACGCCGGCCTTCAACGTGAACCGCTTGTGCGGCTCTGGCCTTCAGGCCATTGTGAGCGCCAGCCAGTCCATCTTGTTGGGCGACTGCGACATCGCCATTGGCGGTGGTGCTGAGAACATGAGCCGTGCCCCCTATGCGAGCCTGAGCTCACGCTGGGGCATGCGCATGGGCGATACCAAGATGGTGGACATGATGCTTGGCGCCCTGCACGACCCCTTCCACACCATCCACATGGGTGTCACGGCCGAAAACGTGGCGGCCAAATACGGCATCACCCGCGAGATGCAAGATGCCTTGGCAGTTGAGAGCCACAACCGTGCCGAACGGGCCACAGCGGCCGGTTACTTCAAAGACCAGATCATGCCGGTCATGCTCAAAAGCAAAAAAGGCGACGTGGCTTACACCACCGACGAACATTTCCGCCCCGGTTGCAAGCTCGAAGACATGGCCAAGCTCAAGCCCGTGTTCGTGAAAGAAAACGGCACGGTGACAGCAGGCAATGCCTCAGGCATCAACGATGCGGCTGCCGCCGTGGTGCTGATGGAAGCCAGTGCAGCCAAGGCCCGTGGTGCCAAGCCCATGGCCCGACTGGTGGCCTATGCTCACACCGGTCTGGACCCCAAAATCATGGGGGTTGGGCCCATTTCCGCCACGCACGCTGTCTTGAAAAAAGCGGGCCTCACGGTCAACGACCTGGATGTGATCGAGGCCAACGAAGCCTTTGCCGCCCAAGCCTGCGCAGTCACCCGCGAACTGGGCCTGGACCCGGCCAAAGTCAACCCCAATGGTTCGGGCATTTCACTCGGTCACCCTATCGGTGCAACCGGCACTGTGATCACCGTCAAAGCCTTGTACGAGTTGCATCGCGTGCAAGGTCGTTATGCGCTGGTCACCATGTGCATTGGCGGCGGTCAGGGCATTGCCGCGATTTTTGAGCGCATGTGATGCCCGCTGGTCCCGGTGTACCGGGATCACCCCCATAAACAAAGAGCCCGGTGTTTTCACACTGGGCTCTTTGTTTTGGGGTGCGCAAATTGTTCAGTTTTTTATCGCAGGTTCGTCCAAAAACCCACCCGAGCGCAGCGTGATCACCAACGTATCGCGCCAGCCGCCGTCTTGTTCAGGCTGAATGGGGGTGGTCTCGTGGATCACACGGCTGTCGTCCAGCAACAGCACCGACCAAGGCTCACTCAGGGTAAAACGCTGACCTCGGGGGCTGTCCATGTCGAACACCCGGGTCTCGCCACCCTTGATGCCGTGCCGTCCCACCATGAACACCGCCACCCAATTCACGCCATCCCGGTGGGCCCCTTCTGGCGTAGGACGGCCAATGCCATCGGTGGTGTCAATCCGGAACTGGTGGGCTTCGGTGTACCAGGTCTGTGCGCCTTGGGCGGCAGAGGCGATCGAACCCAACCAAGCCAAGAGTTTTTGCCAAGCGGCTGCCTGCACCACCTGTGGCGCCATGGGGTCGAACCAGCGCTGCATGCCACCATGCAAAGCGTTATAAGAAAGGGGCTGCCAATGGGCCCGGTGGGGGGTGGCCTTGACTTGTGAATCGGTCAGCTCAAAGCTGGCATGGCGGCGGCGGCGGTAGCGGCCGCCGTCCTTCAGGTATTGGTCTGGGGGCAAATCATCCCAACTGGATTGCAAAGCCTTCAGCGCGTCGATGTGAACGCCCGCCAAAGCGCACACGCTGGCCGACCCGAGTACCGCAAAACCTTGGTCCGCCAAAGTGGCGTTCAGCCAATCGGGCGAGGTCAGCGGGGGGTGCAGCAATTGTTGGGGCATGGGTTGATCCGGGTCCTGGACAAAAGGTGAGCATAACCTGATGCAGGACCCTGATCACCCCAGCGTTTGTCGTTTCAGGCGTAACGCTGACTGGCCAGTTTCGCGCCTTCGGCCAAGGCCTTGAGCTTGGCTTCGGCCACAGCGCGGCTCATGGGAGCCAGGCCGCAGTTGGTGCAGGCAATCAATCGGTTCTTGGGCACGAATTGCAAAGCACGGCCAATGGTGTCGGCAATTTCTTCAGGCGTCTCGATGGCCGGGTTGGCCACGTCGATCACGCCCACCATGACATCCTTGCCTTCCAGCAGTTTCATCATCTCCATCGGCACATGCGAGTGCATGCACTCCAGGCTCACTTGCTGGATGCTGCTTTGGGCCAGGGCAGGGAACACTTTTTCGTACTGACGCCATTCGTCACCCAAGGTCTTTTTCCAGTTGTTGTTGGCTTCGATGCCGTAGCCGTAGCAAATGTGAACGGCCGTGGTGCAGGTCAGCCCACGCGCAGCCACCTCCAGTGCCTTGACGCCCCAGTCGGCGGCTTCTTCCATGTAGACGTTGAACGCCGGCTCGTCGAACTGGATGATGTCCACGCCATCGGCTTGCAGCGCCAGCGCTTCTTGGTTGAGCAACTCGGCAAAGGCCATGGCCATCTTCACCTTGTCACCGTAAAAGCGGTCGGCCACCGTGTCAACAATCGTCATCGGGCCGGGCAAGGTGAATTTAAGTTTCTTTTGGGTGTGGGCGCGGGCCAATTGGGCCTCGAAAGCATGCACGCGGCCCTTGAGGCGCAGCGGTGCAATGACCTGGGGCACCTGCGCGTCGTAACGGTTGTTGCGGATGCCCATGGTCACTTTGTTCACAAAATCGATGCCCTCGACCTGCTCCACAAAGCCGTGCACAAAGTGCTGTCGCGCCTGCTCGCCGTCTCCGATCACATCCAGACCCGCGTCTTCCTGCGCCTTGATCCACAGCAGCGTGGCATCGGCTTTGGCTTGCTGCAGCTCGGGGCCCTGGGTGGTCCACTGGGGCCAGAGTTTTTCTGTCTCGGCCAGCCAGGCGGGTTTGGGCAAGCTGCCAGCGATTGCGGTGGTGAACATGTCAAAAATCCTAAAAATAAAAATCAAAGCACCGAGTTTGCCGTCAATCCAAATTCTTGGGCGAGCAACTCGTAAGAGCGCATTTGCGCTGCAGGGTCATGCGTCCAGGTGATGACCACCAACTCTTGGACCTCCAGCCGCGCGGCCAGTTGGCGCAATTTGCGGCCCACCGTGGCGGCCGAGCCGATCAGGGCCGACTCACGCAGTCGTGCCAGAGCGAACTGTTCTGCGGGGCTGTAGTCGCGCACCGCCTCCTCTGGCGACAACAGCGCTCCGATACGGCCCGAATTTCGATCCATCTTCCAACGGGCACGGCTCTCAAACAGCCGCAAGGCTTCTTCATCGGTGTCTGCAGCCAAGGCCCATACGCACAAGGCTGCATGGGGCCTTTGCAGCGCTGCGCTGGGTCGAAAAGTTTCGCGGTAAATCTGCAAGGCTTCGTCTGCGCCCTGCCCGTCGGTGATGAAATAGGCAAATGCATAAGGCAAGCCCAGATGTGCGGCCAGCTGGGCGCCGTAATCCGAGCTACCCAGCATCCAAACGGTGGGCGCAGTCTCTGACAGCGGGTAGGCGAACACGTTGTGCCCCGGGTGGCCCGGCGGCAGGTTGTGGCCACTCACCCAGGCCTGCATCTCCATGACCTGCTGCGGAAAACGCTCGGATGCATGGCGGTCCGGGTTGAGCAACTGCGCGGTACGCCCATCGCTGCCCGGGGCGCGACCCACACCCAGGTCGATGCGACCGGGGGCCAAGGCGTCCAAAACACGAAACTGCTCGGCCACTTTAAGCGGGGCGTAGTGCGGCAACATCACCCCCGCGCTGCCAATCCGAATGCGCCGGGTGCGAGCTGCAATCGCGGCCATGAGCACCTCCGGCGCACTGCCAACGATGCTGGGGTGGCTGTGGTGCTCGCTCACCCAAAAACGGTCATACCCCCAGGCCTCGGCCTTTTGCGCCAACTCCAGTGTCTGCCGAATGGTCGCGTCTTGGCCGCGCCCGAAGGCAGCAGCCGATTGGTCAAGGACAGAAAGTCTGAGGCTCATACCAAAAAAAGGACTCAAGTTTTAGCAGGCGACCCCATGGCGGCCAACTCGGCTTCTTGCAAGGCACGCCACATGACTTTGCCGCTGCCGCTCTTGGGCAGCGCATCGACAAAACTCACGGCGCGGGGCATTTTGTAAACGGCCATGTTCTCACGGCACCAGTCGATGATGTCCTGCTCGGACACCTTGCCCTTGTGGTCTTGCCGCAAAACCACCACCGCCTTGACCGACTCGCCCCGGTAGGCGTCTCGGGTGGCGATGATGCAGGCCTCTTGAATCGCTGGGTGGCGGAACATCAGGGCTTCGACCTCGGCAGGCCAGACCTTGAAGCCACTCGCGTTGATCATGCGCTTCAAACGGTCGGTCATGAAGAAGTAACCCTCTTCATCCACCCGCCCCATATCGCCCGAGCGGAAAAACAGGTAGCCATCACGCTCAAAAAAAGCATCGGCTGTCGCCTCGGGCCGCTTCCAGTAACCCTTGAACACCTGCGGTCCGCTGATCACGATCTCGCCCGACTCGCCCGGCGGCAACTCGGCCAGGGTCTCGGGGTCCACAATGCGCGACTCCACGCTCATGAAGGGGATGCCCAAGCACTGCTTCTTGGGCGCATCAGGCGGGTTGGTGTGCGAGGGGGCTGCGGTTTCGGTCAGGCCATAACCCTCCACGTACCGCAGACCAAACTGGTCCAGCAAACGCTGGGCCACGGCCTCGGGCATGGCCGCACCACCGCCACCGATGTAGGCCAGGCTGCTCAGGTCATAACGGTCCATGTTCGGGCTGCCCAGCAAGTCGATCACCATGGTCGGGATGTTGGTCCAGTGCGTCACGGCCCATTTCGAGATCAAATGCCCCGCCACATCGCGGTCCCAGCGCGGCATCAGCACCAGACTGGCCCCTAGCAAAATGCTGGTGTGCATGACGCTGACCATGCCGGTGATGTGGAACATGGGCACGACGCACAAGGTCACGTTTTCGGGGGTGCCGTTGCCCCACAAGCCGCTGGACATGGCGTTGTGCATGATGGTGCCGTGCGTGTGCATGCAGCCTTTGGGCAAGCCGGTGGTGCCGCTGGTGTAGGGCAAGATGGCCAGGTCATCCGTTTTGGCGAGTGGTGGCGGCAAGTCCACCGCGGGGGCTGCCATCAGTTCGGCCCAGGCATGCACCTGACCCGAAGCCAGCTCTGGCAAAAAACGCACCGGCAACAACCACGGCCGCCAAGCCTCGGGCATGTCTTCGGGGCCGGCGGTATCAGGGTCAAACACATCGGTGAATTGCGTCACCACCAGGTGTTTAAGGCGCTGCTCGGGCGGCAAAGCCTCGCTGGCCTGAGCCAATTCAGACGCCAAATCGGCGGTGGTCACCGCCACTTTCGTGTCCGGGTCGGTGATGTAGTGTTTGAGCTCTTCGGCCCGGTTCATCGGGTTGACCGGCACCACCACCGCATCGATCCGCAAGATGGCAAAGTGGGTGATCACCAACTGCGGGCAGTTTTGCATGTCCAGAACCACACGGTCACCGGATTGCACGCCCAGCGCCTTGAGTTGCCCTGCCAACTGCTCTGCGCTGGCGGCCAGCTCTCGGTAGTTCCAGACCCGACCCATAAAAACCAAGGCCGCTTTCTCGGGGTATCTCAAAGCACTGATGGCCAAATTCATCCACAAGGATGTGACAGGCGCCGATAAACGGGCAGGCAGTCGGGCGGGCCAAACAGCAGCATGGGCAGGCATTCAATGTCTCCTTGTAGTACACGCCATGTTAATCGTGGCCCCAGCTCAGCACGGACCTCTCTTTGTCGCAAGGGGGACCAAGTCCAAAGAGGTTCTTAAAAAGTTGGCGTTTTGTTTAACCACTTTATATAGCGCAATAAAGTGTTATATTTTTTTGTGTTTAATATTTTTGTTATTAAAATAAACCCATGCAAACACCACACAACCCCGACACACCCGAGGACTACTGCGGCACCACCTATGCAGCCAAGCTGCTGGGTTTGTCCGTGGGTACCATTCAAACCTTGGTCGAAAAAAACGAACTACAGGCTTGGAAGACGCAAGGTGGTCACCGCCGCATCTCCATGCTCTCCATTCGCGATTACCAAAAAAAGCACAACATGCTGATGAGCCCGCTGGATGGCAGAGAACATCGCCTGCGTGTGTTGTTGGTCGAAGACGATCCCGTCACCCGAGACATGATCCGAGACTTTTGCGGCCGTTGTGAGATGCCCGTCGATTGCACGGCCATGTCCTCCGGTCTCGAAGCCTTGATTGACATGGCGAGCATCCAACCTGACGTGCTCATCGCCGATCTGAACATGCCCGGCGTAGATGGTTTTGAATTGCTCAAAACCCTCAAGCATTCGCCACAATTTCAACGCATGACCTGCTTGGTGATTTCCGCCCTCAGTGCAGATGAAATTGCTGCCAAAGGTGGCCTGCCAGAAGGCACCATCTTCATGGCCAAACCTGTGAACATGCAATGGTTCAACGGCTTTTTAACGGCCTTGATCGCAGGTCGCAGACTTGAGCAGGCTCCTGCAATGGCTTAAAGCTTGTCAGCCAATCAAAAAACGGGCCCCAAGGGGGCCCGTTTTTCATGGTCAATGAACAGGTCAACGCATCACTTCAGTGCCTTGAAGCGCACGCGCTTGGGCTTGGCACCCTCCTCGCCCAAGCGCTTTTTCTTGTCGGCTTCGTATTCCTGGTAGTTGCCATCAAAGAACACCCACTGGCTGTCGCCTTCAGCGGCCAGAATGTGCGTGGCAATGCGGTCCAGGAACCAACGGTCGTGGCTGATGACCATGATGGAGCCGGCAAATTCGAGCAACGCGTCTTCCAAAGCGCGCAAGGTTTCCACATCCAAGTCGTTGGAGGGCTCGTCCAGCAGCAAAACGTTACCGCCCTCAATCAGGGTCTTGGCCAGGTGCAAACGGCCACGCTCACCGCCCGACAGCATCCCGACCTTTTTTTGCTGATCGCCACCGTTGAAGTTGAAACGACCGCAATACGCGCGGCTAGGCATCTGGAACTTGCCCACGTTGATGATGTCCAAGCCACCTGAGACGTCTTCCCACACGGTTTTGTCGTTGTCCAGGTCGTCGCGGTTCTGGTCCACAAAAGCCATGCGAACGGTCTGTCCGATCTTGACTTCACCGCTGTCCGGCTGCTCTTTGCCCGAAATCAGTTTGAACAGGGTCGACTTACCGGCGCCGTTAGGACCGATGATGCCGACGATGGCACCCGCAGGCACCTGAAAGCTCAGGTTGTCAATCAGCAAACGGTCGCCAAAGGACTTGCTGACATTCTTGAACTCAAACACTTCATTGCCCAAGCGCTCGGCCACAGGGATGAAAATTTCTTGCGTCTCGTTGCGCTTTTGGTAATCGTGGTCGCTCAACTCTTCGAAGCGGGCCAAACGCGCCTTGCTCTTGGCTTGGCGGCCTTTGGGGTTGGCCCGCGCCCATTCCAGCTCTTTCTTCATGGCTTTGGAGCGAGCGTCTTCGGTGCGCTGCTCAGTGGCCAGGCGGGCGTCTTTTTGCTCCAACCAGCTGGAGTAGTTGCCTTTGTAGGGAATACCGGAGCCCCGGTCGAGTTCCAAAATCCATTCGGCGGCATTGTCCAAGAAATAACGGTCGTGGGTGATGGCCACCACGGTGCCCGAAAAGCGCTGCAAAAACAGCTCCAGCCAGTCCACCGACTCTGCGTCCAAGTGGTTGGTTGGCTCATCCAACAACAACATATCGGGGCGCGAGAGCAGCAGACGGCACAGCGCCACACGGCGTTTTTCACCGCCCGATAGGTTGCCGATCACGGCATCCCATGGAGGCAGTCGCAGCGCATCGGCCGCGATTTCGAGTTGGTGGTCAGAGGCGTCACCGGCAGTGGCAATGATCGCTTCGAGCTTGGCTTGTTCGGCGGCCAGGGCGTCAAAGTCGGCGTCTTCTTCGGCGTAGGCGGCATACACCTCTTCGAGGCGGGCTTGCGCTGCCTTGATCTCGCCCATGCCGTTTTCGACCGATTGGCGGACGGTTTCGTTGGGGTCAAGCTGGGGCTCTTGCGGCAGGTAACCGATTTTCAGGCCCGCCATGGGAATGGCTTCGCCCTCGATCTCTTTGTCGATGCCGGCCATGATCTTCAGCAAAGTAGACTTGCCCGATCCGTTGGTGCCCAGCACGCCGATCTTGGCACCTGGGAAGAAAGACAGCGAAATGTCTTTGAGGATGTGACGCTTGGGCGGCACGATCTTGCCAACCCGGTTCATCGAAAATACGTATTGAGCCATGTGTAAACCTGAATAGAAAAAAGCGCGGTTGCAGCGCGTGCAACCCGGCATTATCCCCGCTTGCCGGGGTTTGAAGGAAAAAATCAGACCGTACGCTCAGACACGTGACCTGATCGCGAGGAATACTGCACCCGGCTGTCCAAGGCCTCCAATTGCACCCGTGCACTGCGGCGGCCATACACCTCTTCGCGCAGCCAGTCGCACTCGGCGTCCAGCAAATCGTCTGAAGCCAAACTGCACCACCATACCCGGCCTTCGCCATCCCAGCGGTAGCCGCGGGCCTTGAGTTTGTCTTTGGACTCGAACGGCGCCCCCGTAGCCCTCAATTTGTACCGGGTTTGGCCCAGTCCGGACAAAAGCCGCGACAAGCCGGTTTGACCATCGGTCAATGGCGAGGCCAGGACCTGCAACAAGGCATGGCAGTCGACCTGAGCCCGGTGCGCGTCGTAAAACCAGCCGCGCTCAGACGCCAAAAACTCCAATTTGGCCGAGCCGCTGCCCTCTTTTTTCCAGTCAATGCCTTGAAAAGAACAAGCCCACGCCTTGTCAGCAAAAACCGGAAAACGCGCCTCCACAAAGGGCCGATCAAACCCGGCGTTGTGGGCCACCACCAAATCAGCCTCTTGTACCAGCGCTTTCACGGCCGCGTCGTTGATGCGTTGGCCCTGCACCATGCTGTCGTCAATGCCTGTGATCTCGGTGATCTGCGGCGGGATCGGCCTTCCCGGGTCTTCAAACGACTCGTAAACCGTGACTGGCCCCACCGGCAAACCGGTCGTCGTGTCCACCAACACCGACAACATGGCCAACTCGATGACCTTTTCGCTCTTGCTGTCCAACCCGGTGGTCTCGGTGTCCAGCACGATCACGCGCTGGGTGGCTTGCCCGCTCAAAGGACCGTAATCGGTCTGCGGCACCAAACGCCGCAGCACCCGAAAGTCTGGGTGCTGTGCCAGGGTTTGGGCCATGGTCTCGGGATCGCTGGACGCAGCGGGGGCCGGGACATCAAAAAAACTCAATTGGTCGCTTTTTTTCATAAGCCCAGATTAAACCGCGACTTCGGCGATCTCAGTCCAGCTTGATGCCCAGATCCACCGCCAGCTTGATCCAGACGGGCACTTCAGCCTCCCAGTCCTTGCGGGTGGCCGCCAGGTTTTTGGGTTTGTTGGGGATGGCAAAGGTTTCACGCAGCTTGGCGGCTTTGTCGGTGTTGGACCAGGCCACGGCCTCGTCGGCCATGCGTTTGAGCACGGCTTCGGGTGTGCCGGCAGGGGCCACCAGCGGCAGCCCGCCTTCTAGGGTGACCAGTTTTTCGGTGTTGCCTTGCTCGGTGAGCGTAGGCACATCGGGCAGTTTGGGCGAGCGGTAGTTGCCGGTCACGCCAATGGCGCGCACGCCCCGTGTGGACACAGCATTGAACGCCTGGAAACTGCCCACCGCAATTTGCAATTGGCCCGAGGCCACATCCAGCCACATGGGCGCTTCACCCCGGTAGTGCACCGACTGGATGGTGGTGCCCTGCTGGCGGTTGGTCTGATCGGCCAGCATGTGCGGATAGGAACCCGGCGCATAGGTGCCCATGGAGGTGTTGTTCTTCTTGGCCCAGGCCACAAACTCGGCCATGGTCTTGGCAGGGATCTTGTCGTTGATGCCCACCACCAACGGGCCGGATGGAAACACGGTCACTGGGGTCAGGTCTTTGTCCAGGTTGTAGGGCAGCTTGGCGTACAAGACCCTGTTTTGCCAAAACGTACCTGAGGTGCTCATGACAAAGGTGTAGCCGTCGGCTGGGGACTTGGCCACCGCATCGATACCGATGATGGCGCCTGCACCGGGCCTGTTTTCAATGACCACCGGCACACCCAAACGACCGCTGAGGAACTCACCGTAGTTGCGGGCATAAGCATCGGTCAGACCGCCTGGTGGAAAGGCCACCACGATTTTGATGGGCTTGGCTGGCCATGCGGCCGTCTGGGCATGGGCTGACCCCATCCAAGTCAAGCTGGTCAGACCGACAGCCATCAGAGTGGACGCCATCAAAAGATGACGGCGTGTGTTGAGGTGACGAATGAGCATCGGGTCTCCCTAGGTGATGTTGGATGTGTCTGGTTCACAGTCTAGGCGGGTATCTTTACGCTTTGAATTGGGGTTTGAACCCATGACACCCACAGGAGCATGCGGGTTGGTCAAAATGGTGCTTGTCAGGGCTTCTCTGGCTTTGTGAGACAATTCACCCCGTTGAGGCCTCCAGTTGCTTCAGCATCAGCACTCCTGCTGGGGCCTGACCCGGGCATCGCTCAAAACAAGCGCCTGCGGTTTCCATGCCCACCCTAAGACCTGTCGACCCACACTGGTCACTGCCAACAGCATTGATTGAGTCGACACCCAGCGCCGGACATGGCGCTCAGAAAATGAACTTTGAAGAATTGAACCTGGCCCCGGCCATCATGCAAGCGGTGCGCGAGCTCGGCTACGACACCCCCACCCCTATCCAGGCACAAGCCATTCCCGCCGTTTTGGCCGGACAAGACTTGCTGGCCGGCGCACAAACTGGCACCGGCAAAACCGCCGCCTTCACCTTGCCCATGCTGCACAAGCTGAGCCTGAGTGAGCCCGGTCAAAACCGCTTTGGTGGCAAAGCCATCCGCGCTTTGGTGCTCACGCCCACCCGCGAATTGGCCGCGCAGGTCGAAGAATCGGTGCGCGATTACGGGAAATACCTCAAGCTCGACTCCGCCGTGATTTTTGGTGGTGTGGGCATGAACCCTCAAATCAGCAAAGTCAAACGCGGTGTGGACATCTTGGTGGCCACACCCGGCCGTTTGCTTGACTTGCAAGGGCAAGGTTTTTTGGACTTGTCCAGCATCGAAATGCTGGTTCTCGATGAAGCCGACCGCATGCTGGACATGGGTTTCATCCACGACGTGAAGAAAGTCCTGGCCTTGGTGCCCAAAGACAAGCAAAGCTTGTTGTTCTCGGCCACATTCAGTGACGAGATCCGCGAACTTGCAGCCAACTTGCTCAAAGACCCGCAAAGCATCCAGGTCACACCCAGCAACACCACGGTTCAGCGCATCACGCAGGTGATCCACCCGGTGGGCCGCAGCAAGAAAAAAGACGTGCTGTTGCACATCATCCAGAAGCACGATTGGAGCCAGGTGCTGGTGTTCACCCGCACCAAGTTCGGCGCCAACAACGTGGCCGATTTCTTGACCAAAAACGGCGTGAAAGCCATGGCCCTGCACGGCAACAAGAGCCAGACAGCGCGCACCCAGGCTTTGGCCGGTTTCAAGAGTGGCGAGATTCGCGCCTTGGTGGCCACCGACATTGCCGCGCGCGGTATTGACATCGAAGACTTGCCGCACGTCGTGAACTTTGAAATCCCGAACGTCTCCGAAGACTACGTGCACCGCATTGGACGCACGGGCCGCGCCGGCGCCAGCGGCGAAGCCGTGAGCTTGGTCTGCTTGGACGAAGAAGGCTTCATGATGGACATCGAGCGCTTCACCAAACAAGAAATTCCAGTCCAGATGCTCGAAGGCTTTGGCCCCGAGCCAGGCGAGGTGGCCGAGCCCATCGCCATGGGTCGCCAAACTTTGTGGGGCGGTGCAGGCAAGCCGCCAAGCCGCGATGTGATGGCCGCAGCCGCCAAGGCCGCACGCCAAGACATGATGCAGCGCATCCGCGACAACAAAGTCGCCGTGGGTGGTGGTGGCCAAGGCCAGCGCCAAGCACGCGGTGAGGGCCAAGGCCCTGCCCGTGCGCCACGCAACGGTCCAGCGCCATCACGCCGGAACGGCCCTCAAGGTGGCCCCCAAGGTGCTCCACGTTTTGAAGGTCAGGGCGATGGTCGCCGAGAAGGTGGACGTGATGGCGGACGCGGCCAAGAGCAACGCGGCGATCCACGCTTTGAGAACCGCGGTGATGGCCAAGGCCGTCCTCCACGGGGCCCGCGTCATGATGGCCGTGGACCTGGTCGTGGCCCGCAAGGGGGACAAGGTGGGCAAGACCGCCACCGCAACGACGGTGACGAATTGCCACGCCACATTGACCCCCTGAAAACCACGCAGTTTGCGCGGCTGGACTTGCCCAACCGCAAGCCCGTGCGCAGCAGCGGGCAGCCAGACCCGACACGCACCAGCATCGACAGCTTGGCCAGCAGCGGCCGCCGTGGCGGTGGCGGCGGTTACGGTGGTGGCAACCGGGGTGGCAACGGCGGCGGCGGAGGCCGTGGCTTCGGTCGTTGATCAGCCCCCTGCACCATGAACAGAGCCCGCCAAAAGCGGGCTCTTTTTTTTGCACGACTGACCGGCTGAATCAGTCGCGCACGAACAAAGTCACCAGCGGATCGGGGCCGACTTGGCGGCTCCAGTGACCGTGCACGGCGGGGTCAAACGTGGCCCCTTGGGGCAGCGTATCGGCCGAATAGAAAAAATCACCCGGGCCAAAAACGCGTGAGCTGCCGTCTTGCAAGAAAATCTCCATCTGGCCACCCAACACAAACAGCCACTGCGGGTTACCGGTGCAATGGAAGCTGCTGCGAAAACCCACCGGACTTTGGCGCAACTGGCAGGCGCTGGCCGCCATCAAAGACGACAACTGACTCTGCGGTGTGCCCTCGGTCAGGGCTATCGACTCTTCTCGAAAACGGGCACGTCCGTCGGTGTCGGTGAAGAGAATGACTTTTTTCAGGGCTTGCATGAACGTGACCTTTTCCTAAAAACTACAAGGCCCGATTGTCGCCGAGCCAACAAGTTGACCCAAGGTCCGTGACTTAGACTGAAAGTCAAGTTTTTCACCCCAACCAGACGCCATGAACACCGCCCCTTTGAACATCGTTTTCCATGGCCAGAATGCAGCCAATTTTCGCCAAGGTTTTGAAGCACTGATCGCCCCAGAGCACCGCATCAGCGATCTGAGCGATGGGCTGGATCAGCCGGGTGAACAGTCCTTGTACGAAAACGCGGATGTGGTGATCGGCATCCAGCTCCACAGCGCCATGCCCACCCCCCTGAAGGCGCGGCTGTTCCACGCTCCGGCCGCGGGCACCGACGCTATCTCGACCGCGCTGCTGCCCACGCAGTGCTCGCTGGCCAATTGCTTTGGACACGAGAGCGCGATAGCCGAGTACGTGATGGCCGCCTTGCTGACGCGCCATGTGCCATTGGCACGCGCTGACCAAGACTTGCGCCAAGGCCAATGGACGTTTTGGGCTGGTCGCCAGGCCGCACTACGCTCAGAACTGGGGGCGCAAACCCTGGGCCTGCTCGGCTTTGGGCACATCGCGCAAGCCGTGGCCCACCGCGCCAAGGCCTTTGGCATGCGGGTGCATGTGGCCAACCGCAGCCCCATCCGTCACCCCCTGGTGGAGCACAGCTGGACGCTGGACGACTTGCACGCCTTCATGGCCAGCGCCGATGCGGTGGTGGTCAGCCTGCCGCTGACCAAGGACACGAAGGGGCTGGTGAATGCTTCGGTCTTGGCCGCCATGCGGCCCGATGCGGTGCTGCTCAACGTGGGACGGGGTGCGGTGATCGATGAGTCAGCGCTTTACGCGGCCCTGAAATCACGTCAAATTGGAGGAGCCGTGATCGACACTTGGTACCAGTATCCCACCCCTACGCAAAGCGAATGCGCACCGTCGAAGTTCGATTTTTCGGGTTTGGACAACGTGCTGATGACGCCGCACATGTCGGGCTGGACAACCGGCACGGTGCGCCGCCGCCAGGAGACCCTGGCCGAAAACATCGGCCGCTTGAGCCGGGGCGAGCCCTTGATCCATGTCCTGCATGGGCCAGGCAGCATGGGTTAAAAACGCCTCAGCTGCTTTGGCGCTGGACGATCTCGAAGCCCAAGTCAAGCTGGGGCTGCTCGGGCTCCTCACCGCGCATCAAGCTCAACAGCATGTCCGCGGCCGCCTGGCCAATGCGCGCTCGCGGCGTGCGAACGGTGGTCAGCGGGGGCAGCATTTGGTCGCTGCCGGTCAGGTCATTGAACCCGGCAATGGCCACTTGCTGCGGCACCGACACCCCCCTGCGCAGCGCCGCCATCAAAGCGCCTTGGGCCAGGTCGTCGTTGCAAAAAAAGATGGCGTCCACGGTGGGGCGCTGCTGCATGATTTGCTCGAACATCAAGCCACCCAATGCCAACGATGAGGGTGCGGGGTTGAGGAATTCGAGCGTGGGGTCGAACACACCCGCTTCTTGCAAGGCGTGACGCCAGCCGTACAGACGCTGCATCACGCGCGGATCGAGTTGCGCCGCGGCAAAAGCGATGCGGCGGCGGCCTCTACCCAGCAGGTGGCGCGTCATGGCAACGCCTGCATCGGTTTGCCGAAAGCCCACACAATACAAGGCTTCACCGTCGCTGGCGGGCATATCCATCAGGTGCACGCAGGGCACCTGGCTGCGTGCCATCAGCTGGCGTGTCGCCGGGTTGTGATCGAGACCGGTCACCAGCAGGCCCGCCGGGCGGTGCAGCAGTTGCTCGCGCAACAGTTGTTCTTCTTCGCTGGGGTTGTAGTGGGTCACGCCCATGAGGGTCTGGTAGCCGGCCGCGCGAAAACTGGTTTGGGCGGCGTCGAGCAGGTCCACAAACAGGGCATTGGACAACAGTGGAATCAGGATGCCCACATGGTCACTGCGCTGCGAGGCCAAGGCCCTGGCTGCCGGGTCGGGCACATAGCCAAGCATGTCCGACACGGCCATGACGCGCTCAATCAGGGCCGGGTCCACCGCCCGCTCCCCGCGCAGCGCCCGCGAGACGGTGCTGGGGCTCACGCCCGCGGCGCGGGCCACATCACTCAGCGTGACGCGGCCTGATGCGCGGTGCTTTCGGGTCTGGGCAAGAGGACTAGGCAAGGGTTTATCCGTAGAAGTTCTGGGTGACCAGGTCGATAGGATAGCGCTATCCCTCAGGTTTTGAAGAGAAATCTTGCCAAAACCGGATCTCCCGCAAGCCAGCCGATGTCAAGGCATTCGATCTGGGTGACATTTTTTAAGCCTTTTGGACAGCGCTGTCCAAAAGCGAGGAACAGGAGTTGTGACGTGTCCAAACCCGATGTGCTGGCCGTGGCCAAACTGCACCCCTTTTACCAAAAAGCCCTGGAATCGCTGTACACGGTGCACGACCGCACGCATGTGACCGACCCGGCCGCCTTTGCCGCCCTGGCCCACCGCATCGTGGGTGTTGCCGGCACGGGGGAGGCCAGCGTGCCGCGCAGTCTGCTGGCGCAACTGCCCAATGCCAAAGTAGTGGCGGTGTTTGGCGTGGGCTATGACGGTGTGGATGTGCCCGCCGCTATCGAGTACGGCATTCCCGTGACCCACACACCCGATGTGCTGACCGACGATGTCGCGGATCTGGCCATGGGTTTGGTGTTGTCGGTGGGCCGCGCCATTCCTCAGGCAGACCAGTTTGTGCGTGCAGGCCAGTGGCCCAACGGCCCCATGGCCTTGGGCCGCAAGGTCACGGGCGCACGCCTGGGCATCGTCGGGCTAGGCCGCATTGGCAAGGCCATCGCGCAACGGGCTCAGGCTTTCGGCATGTCGATCGCCTACACCGCCCGCACCGAAAAACCAGAATCGAGCCACAAGTTCTATCCCACGGCGACCGATCTGGCCTCTCACGTGGACTTTTTGGTAGCCATCACGCCCGGCGGCGCAGGCACCAAACACCTGATCAACGCCGAAGTGCTGAAAGCCCTGGGACCCCGTGGCTTTTTGATCAATGTGGCCCGTGGCAGCGTGGTTGATGAAGAGGCCCTGATCACCGCCCTCCAAAACGGCACCATCGCAGGCGCAGGCCTCGATGTGTTTGCCAACGAACCCCATGTGCCCGAAGCGCTGTGGAGCCTGCGTAATGTTGTGCTGACGCCGCACATGGCCAGCGCCACCTCCGAAACACGGCAGGCCATGGCCGATCTGGCTTTTGACAACATGAAGGCCGGCATTGCGGGACAGCCTCTGCACACACCCGTGCCCGAGTGCCAAGCTGCGCTGAAGTGAGCCACAGTCAATGCGCATGAACACCATGCCTTTGCGCCTGATCGTCATGGGGGTGTCCGGTTGCGGCAAGTCGACCATGGCGAGCGCCTTGGGCGAACGCATGGGTCTCGAAATGGTGGATGGCGATGACTTGCACCTGCCCGAGAGCGTGGCCAAGATGCGCTCGGGCATTGCCCTGCAAGATGCCGACCGCTGGCCCTGGCTGGACCGCATTGGGCACTACCTTGCGCAAGCCCAAGAACCCGGGCGCGTGGTCGCCTGTTCAGCACTCAAGCGCGTATACCGCGAGCGCATCCGCGAACAAGCAGGCGATGTGTGCTTTGTGTTTTTGGATGGCGACTTCGATTTGATCCAACAACGCATGCGCCAGCGAGTGGGGCATTACATGCAACCGGGTTTGCTCGACAGCCAGTTCCTCACCCTCGAAAAGCCCCGGGCCGATGAAACCGATGTCATTCGCCTGCCCATCACCGAGCCCATACAGGACATGGTCGCGCAAGCACTCCAGGCTCTACACAGCCGGCTGCACCCTGCCCTCTGATTTTTACGAAAGTCTCCTCATGTTCATCCGCTGTGCATTCTTCCAAGGCCAAGTCAAACCCGGCATGGAAGAAGCGTTCAACCGCTACATCCGAGAGAACCTGGTGCCCCTGTGGACCCGTTTTCCCGGCGCCCAAGAAGTGCGCGTCTTGCGCCAGGTCGAAAGCGATGTAGCCGATCCTCACTTTGGCATGGTGCTGGCCGTCCGCTACCCCAGCCGCGAGGCGATAGCGATCGCCCTGGCCTCCGAGGTGCGCATGAAGAGCAAAGAAGTGTCGAAAGACATGATCGCCATGTTCGATGGCACTGTGTTTCACACCGTCTTCAGCGCAGATGAATATGCGCTGCCCACCGATTGAGTTTTGCGACAGTCCTTTTTTAAACCAGGAGACAACACCATGAAACTTTCCCGCATCCTTCTCGCCTGCCTTGTGGCCGCCGTCGGCTCCAGCGCTTACGCCGCCAAGTTCAACCTGAAAATGGGCCACGCGGTCAACGCCACCGACGGCCAGCATGCCGCCGCCCTGAAGCTGGCTGAACTGGTCAAACAACGCACCAACGGCGACGTTGAAATCACCGTGTTCCCGGCCAACCAATTGGGCAACGACGCGGCCATGATCAACGGCACACGCGGCGGCACGATCGACATCGTCTCCAGCGGTGCCTCCAACTTCAACGGCATCGTGCCCAACACGGCCGCGATGGAACTGCCCTTTGTGTTCCGCAGCGCACAACACGCCTACAACGTACTGGATGGTGCGGTCGGCACCGGCGTGCTCAATGAGCTGACACCTCACGGATTGAAAGGCTTGGCCTACTGGGAAAACGGCTGGCGCGCCTTCACCAACAACAAGCGTCCGGTCAACAAGCCCGAGGACTTGAAGGGCTTGAAGATCCGCTCCACACCCAATCCGTACCACATCCAGGCCTTTCGCCTGCTGGGCATGAACCCCTCGCCCATGCCAATTGCCGAGCTGTACACCGCCTTGGAAACCGGCACCTTTGACGCACAAGAGCACCCGATCAACGTGACCTGGTCGTCCAAGTTCTTCGAAGTGCAAAAGCACCTGACGGTGAGCAACCACGTTTACTCGCCTTTGGTGGTGGCGATGAACAAGGCCAAATTTGACAGCCTGCCCGCCAACTACCAAAAAATCATGGTCGATGCAGCACGCGAAGCCGCCACCTTCCAACGCAACTTGAACGCGTCCAACGCGGGCAAGGTGTTGGCCGATCTGAAGAAGTCCGGTATGCAGGTGATTGAGAAGGTGGACATGGCCCCGTTCCAGAAGATCGTGTCAGCAGAAATTGCCAAAACTTTTGGCGAGAAAAACGGACCGGCTTTGCTCAAAGCCATCGAAGACACCAAGTGATGATTTGACCGACAACACGCCCCCTCCTTGGAGGGGGTTTTTTTGATTTCCGTATGAAAAAAATCAACGACCTTTTCTTCAAGCTGGCAGAAGTCACGCTGGTCATCATGTTGTCGGCCATGGTGATCATGGTGTTTGGCAACGTGGTGCTGCGCTACGGCTTCAACGACGGCATCATCAGCTCAGAAGAGTTGTCGCGGTTTTTGTTCATCTGGATCACCTTCTTGGGGGCCATTGTCACCATGCGTGAAAACGGTCACCTCGGCTTGGACACCATCGTGCGCAAGCTCA
The DNA here is from genome assembly GCA_943331105.2 of Akkermansia muciniphila. Lineage (GTDB taxonomy): Bacteria > Pseudomonadota > Gammaproteobacteria > Burkholderiales > Burkholderiaceae_C > Limnohabitans_A. The sequence continues at coordinate 29,691 of CALQKH020000016.1, read as the reverse complement.
GCCTTCGCGGCAAAAAATTGGCTTTCGCTGTGTCCAACCTGCTGATGCTGGGCTGCTGCAGCCTGATGTTTTACGGCACACTCAAACAACACAGCATCAACGCCACCACACGCTCGGCCGTGACGGAAATACCCATGAGCTGGGTCTATGGTGTGGGCTACATCACCAGTGTGGCCATGGGTCTGATGATCCTGGGCAAACTGGTGCATCTGGCACAAGGAAAATTCAAAGAGACCGATTTGATCCAAGTGCAAGACTCTGAAGAAATCGCGATCGCCCACACACAAGGGGCCTCCAAATGACCGTGATTGTTTTCATTGTTTCGCTGCTCGCCGCCATGGCGCTGGGCATGCCACTGGCCTTTTCACTGCTGGTCTCAGGCGTGGCTCTGATGCTGCACCTGGACAACTTCGACACGCAAATCGTGTCGCAAAACCTGATCAACGGGGCCGACAACTTTCCGCTGATGGCCGTGCCCTTTTTCATGTTGGCCGGTGAGTTGATGAACGCAGGTGGCATGAGCCGGCGCATCGTCAATTCGGCCATGGTCTGGGTGGGCCACTTTCGTGGCGGCTTAGGTTATGTGGCGGTGTTCGCTGCCATTGTCATGGCCAGCTTGTCGGGCTCGGCTGTTGCCGACACGGCTGCTCTGGCCGCCGTCTTGCTGCCCATGATGCGCAAAGCCGGTTACCGCATGGACCGCTCGGCGGGCCTGATTGCCGCGGGCGGCATCATTGCGCCCGTGATCCCGCCCTCGATTGGCTTCATCTTGTTTGGCGTGATCGGCGGCGTGTCGATCTCCAAGCTGTTCATGGCGGGCATTTTTCCAGGGCTCATGATGGGTTTTGCCCTGATCGTGACCTGGTGGATCGTGGCCCGCAAAGACAAGGTGGAGGTGGCCGAAAAGGTGCCGTTCAAAGAACGCATCTCGGTGACCATCAACGCGTTTTGGTCTTACCTGCTGGCCATCACCATCATCGGCGGCATGAAGATGGGCGTTTTCACGCCCACCGAAGCGGCGGTGGTGGCGGTGGTTTACTCCTTGTTTGTGGGCCTGTTCATCTACCGTGAAATCAAGGTCAAAGACCTGTACCGCATCATTTTGTCGGCTGCCAAAACCTCTTCGGTGGTCATGTTTTTGGTGGCAGCGGCTTTGGTGTCGGCCTGGCTCATCACGGTGGCCAACATCCCATCGCAGATTGTCGCAATTTTGCGGCCGTTCATCGAGAACAAAACCCTGCTGATGGTCATGTTGATGCTGCTGGTGATGATTGTGGGTACAGCGCTGGACTTTGCCCCCACGGTACTGATCCTGACGCCCGTGCTCATGCCTTTGGTCCGCGAAGCAGGCATTGACCCGGTCTACTTTGGCGTGCTGTTCATCATGAACAACGCCATCGGTTTGCTGACTCCACCCGTGGGTACGGTGCTCAACGTGGTCTGCGGGGTGGGCCGCATTCCCATGCACGACGTCATACGGGGTGTCATGCCTTTCCTGATATCCCAGGTGGTGGTGATGGGTTCGCTCATTGCCTTCCCGAGCCTGGTGATGGTTCCTCTGAAATGGTTGTTGATGCGATGAATGTTCTGGATTCCTTCAATTTATCGGGCCGCCGCGCCCTGATCACAGGCTCGTCTGCAGGCATTGGCTTGGCGCTGGCCGAGGCTCTTGCGCAAGCCGGGGCCCATGTCATCTTGAACGGCCGCACGACGAGCAAAGTGCACGCCGCTGCGCAGACCTTGAAAGCACACGGCTTGTCGGTCAGCACTTCGGTGTTTGACGTGACCGATGCCAACAGTGTGCGTGCTGCGGTAGAAACCATCGAAGCGCAGGGCCCCATCGACATCCTGGTCAACAACGCGGGCATGCAAATTCGCGGCCCGCTGCACGAGTACCAAGATTCCGATTGGCACACCCTCATGAAGACCAACCTGGACAGCGTGTACTTCGTGGGCAAGGCAGTGGCCCAAAAAATGATTCCACGTGGACGCGGCAAGATCATCAACATCTGCTCGGTGCAAAGCGAACTGGGTCGCCCCGGCATTGCGCCCTACACCGCCACCAAGGGCGCTGTGAAAATGCTGACCAAAGGCATGGCGATTGACTGGGGCCAGTTCGGCATCAACGTCAACGGCATTGGCCCGGGCTACTTCAAAACCGAGCTGAACCAGAAGCTGGTCGACGATCCGGCTTTCAGCAGCTGGCTGGTGGGCCGCACACCCATCCGCCGCTGGGGCGATGTGCAAGACTTGGGCGGCGCGGCCGTCTTTCTGGCCTCAGACGCCTCGCGCTTTGTGAATGGCCATATCCTTTATGTTGACGGCGGCGTGACCGCCACCCTTTGAAGCTTTTGCGAGGACCCCCCATGAAATCCGTTGTCTGCCATTCGGCCCAAGACCTGCGCATCGAACATACCGAGTTGCCACCTTTGGGTGAGCAGCAGCTGCGCGTGAATGTGGCCTATGGCGGCATTTGCGGCTCGGACCTGCATTACTACCAACACGGTGGCTTTGGCACCGTGCGCATCAAGCAGCCGATTGCGCTGGGTCACGAAATCTCGGGTGTGGTCGATGCTGTGGGAGCGGGTGTGAGCGGCGTGCCCCAAGGCCAGCGCATTGCCATCTCACCTTCGCGCCCCTGCGGCCACTGCCGCTTTTGCCAAGCGGGCCAGCACAACCATTGCCTCCACATGCGTTTTTACGGCAGTGCCATGCCCTTCCCGCACATCCAAGGGGGCTTCAGTGAGCAACTCATCATCGAGGGCTACCAAGCCCACCCGATTGCCGACCACCTGAGTCTGTCCGAAGCCGCCTTGGCTGAGCCTTTGTCGGTGGGCTTGCACGCCATCCAGCGTGCGGGCAGCGTTTTGGGCAAGCAAGTGCTGGTGACCGGTTGCGGCCCCATTGGCTCGCTTTTGATTGGTGCATTGCGCCGTGCGGGTGCTGCCCGCATCGTGGCCGCCGACATCGCCGACTTGCCTTTGACTTGCGCCAAAGAGATGGGCGCTGACGAGACCATCAACCTCAAGACCCAACCCCAAGCGCTAGAGGCCTACAAGGTGGAAAAAGGCCAATTCGATGTGGTGTTTGAAGCCTCGGGCAGTGAAGCCGCTTTGCGCTTAGGCCTGGACACCATCGTGCCCCGTGGCGTGCTGATCACCGTGGGCATGGGAGGCGACATCAGCCTGCCCATGACGCAAATCGTGGCCAAAGAGGTGGACCTGCGCGGCACTTTCCGCTTCCACGCCGAATTCGCCACCGCCGTGCGTTTTTTGAACGAAGGCCTGGTCAACGGCAAACCCGTGATCACCGGCATCTTGCCTGTGGAGCGCGCCATCGAAGCTTTTGATCTGGCCGCAGACAAAAGCCAGTCGCTCAAGGTACAGATTTCTTTTCAAAACGCCTGAAAATCGCAGGTTTTTCCAGTCCTCTCTAGAAAGTTTTCACCATGTCCAAAATCGCCCTCGTCACCGGTGCCAGTTCAGGTATTGGCAAAGCCTGCGCCCTGGCCCTGCTCAAAGAAGGCTGGCAAGTGGTTCTGGTTGGTCGCCGAGCCGACGCACTGGCCGCTGCCGTGGCCGAAGCAGGCCCCCATGCTGGCAACGCCCACGCCATCCCGACCGACCTGTCCAAAGAGCCTGAAGTCAAAGTCCTGTTTGAGCAAATTCGTTCGCGCTTTGGCCGCCTCGACTTGGTGTTCAACAACGCAGGCATTTCCCTGCCCTACACCTTGCCAGGCGACCTGTCGGGTGACGAATGGCGCCGTGCGGTGGACATCAACCTGAACGGCGCTTTCTACACCTTGTCGTACGCCTTCAAGCTGATGCAAGAGCAAAGCCCGCAAGGCGGCCGCATCATCAACAATGGCTCGATCTCAGCCCATGTCCCGCGTCCTGGCTCGATTGCCTACACCGCCACCAAGCACGCCATTTCGGGCCTGACCCGCGCTGCGTCTTTGGACGGCCGCCCCTACAGCATCGCCGTGGGCCAGATCGACATCGGCAACGTGGCTTCAGACATGACCCTCAAAATGGCCTCGGGCGTGCACCAGGCCGACCTGACCATCAAAGCCGAACCGCGCATGGACATGAGCGCTGTGGTCGAGACTTTCCTGACCATGGCCCGCCTGCCTTTGTCCGCCAACATCTTGTTCACCACCGTCATGGCCACCAACATGCCGTTTGTGGGTCGCGGTTGATTTTTCGAGACCCATGTGCAAGGGGGCCCTCTCAGACCCCCTTTTTCATCGGCTGATGCGCACCACCGCATCGCCCCTCTTGTGCAAGTCGGGCAGCAACTCCAAGCCCAGACCCGGTTTGTCGTTCAGGCTGATCATGCCGTTTTTGACTTGCGGCAGCTCGGTCACCAGCTCCTTGTACCAGCCGCTGTAAAAAGCACGCACACTCTCTTGAATCAAGGCATTGGGCGCATGCAGCGACAAGTGGGTGGACGCAGCCCACACCACAGGCCCGGTGCAGTCGTGCGGGGCCACGGGCAGTTGCCAGGCGTCTGCCATGGCAGCGATTTTGCGTGCCTCGGTCAGCCCCCCGCACCAACTCAGGTCCAGCATGGCCACGCCCGCCACGCCGGTTTGTAAATAATCCTTGAAACCCCATTTGTAGCTGAGCGTCTCGCTCGCACAAATCAGCGCCTTGCAGTCCACCGCGTATTGCTTGAGCAAGTCTAGGCTGTCCATACGGATGGCATCTTCGTGCCAGAAGGTGTCGAACTCTTGCAGAGCCCTTGAAATTTTTTGCGCCATGGGCAAGCGCCACAGACTGTGGAACTCCACCATGATGTCCATCTTGTCGCCCACCGCATTCCTGATTTTTCGAAAAGGCTCCAGCGCCGTGTTCAGGTCTTGCGGGCTGATGTACTGGCCATGCGACTTTTCTGCAGCCACATCAAAAGGCCAAATCTTCATGCCGGTGATGCCTTCGGAGAGCAACGACTCGGCCACCTCGTCGGCACGGTGCAAAAAGCCCTGCAGGTCTTCGTAAGGCCCGGCGTTGTTGCCCAAACCCCAGTTGCTGCTGGTCTGGTTGACGTTGCTGCGGATGTATTGGTAGCCCGCACAGGTGTTGTACACGCGAATCTCATCGCGGCTCTTGCCGCCGAGGGCCGTGTAAACCGGCATGCCAGCGGCTTTGCCAAAGATGTCCCACAAGGCGATGTCCACAGACGAGTTGCCACGCGTTTCCACACCAGAACCGCGCCAGCCTAAATAGCCAGTGATGTCGCGCTGGCGAGACTCGATGGCCAGAGGGTCTTGGCCGATCAATTTAGGCGCGACCCATTCGTGCAAATAAGCCTCAACCGCTTGCGCACCCATGAAAGTTTCACCCAAGCCCACCAAGCCCTCATCGGTGTGCACGCGCACCCAGATGATGTTGGGAAACTCGCCCAGACGGATGGTCTCAAGTTGCGTGATTTTCATGTGAACACCTATTCAGTCGTTAAAAAAGCCCCACAGCTTGGGGCTGTGGAGCTCTGGGTCAGCGCCATCGAAAGCGCCTCATCAAAGGGCGTGAAGATCAACCGCCGCGTGACTTGCGCAGCTCGTCTTGGACCACCTTGATGGCATCGGCGCCAATCGAGTCTTTGTGCTTGTCGTACACCGAAGCCACGCGCGCGCGGATGCGGTTTTGCTCGGCAGCACTGACTTCATTGACCTGCATGCCCTTGGTTTTGAGCGAAGCCAAAGATCTTTCGTTCAGGGCACGGTTGGCGGCACGCTGGACTTTTTGGCCTTCAAGTGCAGCTTCACGCAACACCGCCTGCTCTTGTGGGTTCAGCTGGTCCCACAGTTTTTTGCTGTAAAGAATCAGGAACGGCGTGTAGGCATGTCGCGTCACACTCAAGAAACGCTGCACTTCGTTGAACTTGGAGGTCTCAATCGTCACGAAGGGGTTTTCCTGACCGTCGATGGTCTTGGTCTCCAGCGCGGTGAACACCTCGCCAAAAGCCATGGGCACGGCATTGGTGCCCAGCGTGCGGAAGGTGTCCAGGAAGATGTTGTTCTGCATCACACGAACTTTGACACCCTCAAAATCCTCCAACTTGGTGACTGGGCGCTTGCTGTTGGTGAGGTTACGGAAACCGTTTTCCCAATACGCCAGGTTCACCAAGCCTGCGGCTTCGAGCTTGGCATTGAAGTACCTGCCAGCTGCACCATCAAGGACAGCATCGGCTTCTTTTTCATTGGCAAACAGGAAAGGCAAGTCAAACACACCCAACTCTTTGATGATGCCCACCAAAGGCGAGCTGGAGGTGCAAACCATCTCTTGCGTACCTGCACGCAAAGCCTGTGTGGCTGGCAAGTCACCGCCCGCGGCACCACCCCAGAAGGCGGTGATTTTCATCTTGCCGCCGGTTTTGGCCGCCAGCACTTCTTGCATTTTCTTCACGCCCACACCAACTGGGTGGTCTTCGTTCACGCCGTTGGTGAACTTGATGTTGCGGTCGGCAAACTGGGCCATGGCACTGGAGGCCACCAAGAATGTGCCCGCAATCAGGGCCACCAAATTTCTGCGTTTCATCATGCTTGTCTCCTTTAAAAAATACACGGGTTAAAAAATCATCTCAGCATCCATTTCATCGGCTCGATGACGATAGATGGAAAAGCAATCAACAAGGCCAGCACAGCGAGTTGCGCCCACAAAAATGGCAGCACCCCTCTGAACGCCGTGTCCATGTTGATTTTGGCCACACCACACACCACATTGAGCACGGTACCCACGGGTGGTGTGATCAGGCCGATGGCGTTGTTCATGATGAACAACACACCAAAATAAACGGGATCGATGCCCGCCTTGATGACCAAAGGCATCAGCACCGGGGTCAGGATCAACACGGTGGGTGTGAAGTCCAGCGCCGTGCCCACCACAATGACCAAGAGCATCAACACCACCATCAGCAAAGTTTTGTTGTGCATGAGTGGCTCCATCATCCGGGCCACCTCGGCCGGAATGTTGGCCACCGTGATCAACCAAGCGCTGACCATGGCGGCAGCCACCAAGAACATGATCACCGAGGTGGTTTTACCGGCCGCCAAAATCAAGCCGTACAACTTGGACCACTGCAACTCACGGTAAATGAACACCCCCACCACAAAGCTGTACACAGCGGCAACCACGGCCGCCTCTGTCGGGGTGAACACACCAAACTTCATACCGCCAATGATGAACACCGGTAAGCCCAAAGCCAAAATCCCTTCACGGGTCGCTTTCAGTTTTTCGGCCAGCTTCATGCGAGGTCCAGGCTGCACATTTTCGCGCTTGGCCACCCACCACCAAGTCAAGCCAATGGCCACGCCCATCAACAAGCCTGGCACGATGCCCGCCAAAAACAGCTTGGTGATAGAGACGTTGGCCGCCACACCGAAGATGATGAAACCGATCGAAGGCGGGATCACCGGCGCGATGATGCCGCCCGATGCAATCAAACCGGCCGATCGCCCCACGTTGTAACCCGCCCGCTTCATCATCGGAATCAACAAGGCCGCCAGTGCGGCTGTGTCGGCCACGGCCGAACCCGACAGCGAGGCCATAATGACCGCTGCCATCACAGCCACATAACCCAAGCCCCCACGGAAATGACCCACCCAGGCCATGGCCAGGTTCACGATGCGGCGGCTCAAGCCACCGGCATTCATGAACTCGCCCGCCAACAAGAAGAACGGCACGGCCAGCAACGGGAAGTTGTCGGCCCCATCGACAAAGCGCTGCGCCAATATTTGGCTGTCGAACGCGTTGATCATGCCGTTGCTGGCCATGTAGGCCATCAAACTCAAACCACACACCAGCAAGGCATAGGCAATGGGCATGCCCAAGGCCATCGCCCCAAGCAGACTGAACACAAAAACAGCGATGGTCATGCGCGCCCCCGCATTTCAGGTGTCATCGCTTTGGGTTCCAAGTCTTCGAGGGCCACTGCGTCCTCAGACTCCACCACCATCACCAAGTCCTCTTCTTTCAGGCGACCCGTCAGCAGCAAGCGCAGTTGATTAAGGTTCATGACCGCCATGACGCTGGCTGTGACGTAACCGATGCCATAGATCCAGATCATGGAAATGCCCACCACCACCGAGATGTTGGTCACTTGCAAGTCGTGCATTTTCCAAGTACCCCAAAAAAACAAAGCATTGCAAAGCAGCATCAGGATTTCGCTGAGAAAAAAGCACATCTTTTTACCGCCCAAAGGCAAGCGACGCACCAGGGTATCCACACCCAGATGACCCTTTTCACGCATGGCCACCATCGCCCCGATGTAGGTCAGCCAAATGAAGCAATATCGCGACATCTCGTCTGAAACCGATATGCCCGAATTGAACCCGTAGCGCAACACCACGTTGCCAAAGACCATGATGACCATGGCCACCAGGCAGGCCACCACCAGGAACTCCAACAGTTTGAAAAAAACATTGATCGTCTTTTGCATGCGTGTCTTTCGGCTCAGGCCACTGCCCTGATCACTTTCTTGCCGGCCGTCTTGACAGACCGGTTTTTCGATTGGATGCGGGTGGCCACCCCCGAGACCGTGGGCAACTTGCGGCGCGAGGCCAACACCTGCTCAATGTCTTGTCGGGCGCCTTCGATCAAGACCATGACGGCCCGTTCGGCCTTGGCAGGGTTGCGGGCGATGACAGCGTTGAGCACCGCACGGTGCAAAGGCAAGGACGTCTTGGTGCCATCCTCAATGCGGGTGGAAATTTCGAAACTGGTGCGCAGCAAGGCATTGAGCGCCTTGCTCATTTGCACCAGCATGCGGTTGTGCGAGGCCTGCAGCAAACCTTCATGAAAACGCAGGTCGTGCGTGACGTAATCGCCACCCTCTTCCACTGCTTGTTTCATGCCCGCATAGGCGGTCTCAATGTGGGCGATGTCTTCGGGCGTGGCCCGCTCAGCAGCCAGGCGCACTGCGGCTGGCTCGACCACGCGACGCAGCTCTTGCAAGTCTTTCAAAAACTCAGGTGTCAGACCGCAGCGAGCCTGCCAAGCCACCACATCGGGGTCAAACCAGTTCCAGTGCGCATCGGGCATGACGCGCGTGCCGACCTTGGGGCCGGTCGATAGCAAGCCTTTGGCCACCAGCGACTTGATGGCCTCGCGCACCACGGTGCGGCTCACACCCAACTCTTCGCACAAAACAGGCTCAGGAGGCAGGCTTGCGCCCACCCCATAACGACCAGACAAAATGGCCTGGCCCAATAAATCAAGAGAATTTTTGTGGAAATTGTTCGTCATGGCCGAATACGGTCGAGCGACCTATCATATGATGATTGGCGACCGGAGACAGACTCTGGTAAACCCTAGGCAGGGTCTTATTGGCGTCTAGGGTTTGCCCGTATGTCGCTGGCTTTACATAGCCTGTTTGTTTTTCTATCGTCATACGATAGGATTTTCAAGATTCACGATTCACTCCCAACCTGGACACGCACCATGAGCGACACCCCCCGCAAAAAACCCGAAGAACTGCGCAGCCAGCAATGGTTTGGCCGACAAGACCGCGATGGCTTTGCCTACCGCAGCTGGGTTAAAGGCAAGGGCGTGCCGCATGACCAGTTTGATGGTCGCCCAGTCATTGGCATCTGCAACACCTTCAGCGAACTGACACCTTGTAATTCGCACTTCCGCGCTCTGGCCGAGCAGGTCAAGATCGGCGTTTACGAGGCTGGCGGATTCCCTCTTGAGTTTCCCGTGATGTCTCTCGGCGAAACGCTGCTGCGCCCCACCGCCATGCTCTACCGGAACCTGGCCAGCATGGACGTGGAAGAAAGCATCCGTGGCAACCCGATCGACGGCGTGGTGCTGCTGATGGGCTGCGACAAAACCACCCCCAGTTTGCTGATGGGCGCTTCCAGCGTTGGGCTGCCCACCATTGGCATCAGCGGTGGCCCCATGCTCAATGGCAAATGGCGCGGCCAAGAACTGGGCTCCGGCACAGGCGTGTGGAGCATGAGCGAACAGGTGCGCGCAGGCACCCTCAAGCTGGCTGATTTCTTCGATGCCGAAAGCTGCATGCACCGCAGCCATGGCCACTGCATGACCATGGGCACGGCCAGCACCATGGCCTGCATGGTCGAAGCCTTGGGCATTGGTTTGCCGGGTAATGCCACCTTCCCTGCGGTAGATGGTCGCCGCAACGTTTTGGCGCGCGACTCGGGTCGCCGCATTGTGGAAATGGTTCACACCGACCAGACCATCAGCAAAGTGCTCACCCGTGAAGCTTTTGAAAACGCCATCCGTACACTGGCCGCCATCGGTGGCTCGACCAACGCTGTCATTCACCTGATCGCGATTGCCGGTCGTCTGGGTTTGAAACTCACCTTGGATGACTTTGAACGATTGGGCAGTGATATGTCCTGCATTTTGAACATGCAGCCTTCTGGCGAGCACCTCATGGAAGACTTTTGCTATGCGGGTGGCTTGCCGGTCGTCATGAAAGAGATCGAAAGCCTCTTGCACAACAACATCATCACCGTGAGCGGCAAGAGTGTGCGCGAGAACAACGAAGCGGCCGTGAATTACGACCCTCGTGTCATCAAGACCATGGACGCGCCTTTCAAAGAAAAAGCGGGCATTGCCATCTTGCGCGGCAACTTAGCCCCGCGTGGCGCGGTCATCAAACCCAGCGCGGCCACCCCCGCACTGATGGTGCACACGGGCCGGGCCGTGGTGTTTGAAGACAGCGATGATTTCCACAAACGCATCGACGACGAAAACCTGGACGTCGATGAAACCTGCATATTGGTGCTGAAGAACTGCGGCCCCAAGGGTTACCCCGGCATGGCCGAAGTCGGCAACATGCCACTGCCCCCCAAGGTGCTGCGCAAAGGCATCACCGACATGGTCCGCATCAGCGATGCCCGCATGAGTGGCACCGCCTATGGCACCGTGGTCTTGCACACATCACCTGAAGCGGCTGCAGGCGGTCCGCTGGCTGTGGTGCAAAACGGTGACATGATCTCGCTCAACGTACCCGAGCGCAAACTGCAATTGATGATCAGCAACGAGGAACTGGCCAAACGCCTGGCCGCATGGACCAAGCCTGAACCAGCCATGCAGTCAGGCTACTGGAAACTCTACATCGACCATGTGCTGCAAGCTGACGAGGGCGCAGACATGGACTTCCTGGTCGGCCAACGCGGATCAGCTGTTCCCAAAGACAATCACTGATTGACAAGGAAAACACATGCGGATTTTGATCACCGGCGGTGCCGGATTTTTGGGTGCACGCCTGGCCCGCGAGATTTTGAAGCGCGGCCAACTCAACGGCCAAAGCGTGCGCGAATTGGTCATTGCCGACCTGTTCCCTGCTCCCGCTGATTTACTGGCCGACCCACGGGTCAAGGGCCACGCGGGTCCTATGCTGGAACAAGGCGACTTGTTCCAAAGCGGCTTCGATGGTGTGTTCCATTTGGCATCGGCCGTCTCGGGCGAATGCGAACTCGACTTTGACCTGGGCCTGCGCTCCAATGTGGACAGCAGCCGTTTGTTGCTCGACAGCATACGCGCCTCCGGTAAAGTGTCTCGCTTGGTTTTTGCAAGCTCTGTGGCCGTGTTCGGACCCGATGCGGCCAACCCCATGCCTGCCTTGGTGGCCGATACCACACTGCCCACGCCACAAACGTCGTATGGCACGCACAAGCTGATGATCGAGTACATGGTGGCCGACTACACCCGCAAGGGCTACATCGACGGCCGAGCGGCTCGCCTGATGACGGTGGCCGTGCGCCCCGGCAAACCCAACGGCGCAGCATCTTCGTTCTTCAGCGGCATCATCCGCGAGCCTTTGGCGGGCACCGCCACCACCTGCCCAGTGGATCCCACGGTGTCGCACCCCATCTCTTCGCCCGGCAACACCGTGCATGGTTTGATCACCGTGTTCGAGGCCAGCCGCGAAGCGTTTGGCGGCCGCATGGCACTGAACCTGCCGGGTCTCAACGTGAAGGTCAGCGACATGCTGGCAGCCCTCGAAAAAGTCGCCGGACCTGCTGTGCGTGCGCATGTCACCTTTGCCAAAGACGAGCGGATTGCGGGCATTGTGGACAACTGGGCTAAGGGTTGCACCTTTGAGCGCGCCCATGCATTGGGCCTGCGCACCGATGCCAGCTACGAGGCCATCATTGAGCAGTACATCGAGGACTGCAAAACCCGCCCAGGCTACCCGGCCGAGGCATTGAACGGTTTGAAGTGAGCTTTACAAAAGGCCGCCACGCGGATGCTGCGTGGCGGCCTTTTTTTTCACACGGGTTCACCCCTTAAAAATGCGTGCTGATCGCCCCACAGATGCGCCCATCGTCCTCGATGATGGCCATCCAGCGCCACTTGTCAAAGGTGGTGCAAGGGTGCGAAATACCCAAGGCCACGCGGTCGCCCACTTGCGGCCAGACGCCCTCGGCATCGAACACCATGTGCGCATGCTGGTCGCTCAAGGCCTTGACTTTCCAAGACCCGGGGGTGGCCTGCATCGCGTCGGCACCGCGGTGACCGCGCACTGCCCATCGCACCGGCATGGGCATGCACTGATCAAACGACAGGTCACGCCGACCCGCCGTCAAAATGGCCAGTCCCGGCTCGGGCACAGATTGCACCCGGGTCCAGATCTCCAGCGCGGGTTGCAACGAAGCACTCAGCCCCTCACGCGCCTCCACCAATTTGAGATAACGGGCGTAATTCCAGTGGTCGTGCGTCACATAGCAACCCGATCGCAAAACGCCTTGCACCGGTCGGCTTTTGACCTGCATTTTGAGCATGGGGATCACCAGGTCAAACACCGCCGAGCCCCCAGCCGACAGCAAAACCTCGTCACGACCCCACAGGTTTTGCGCATCGATTTGCTGAACCAAAGCCTGCACACTGCGCACCAGAACGCTCACCGCCTCGATGTCGTGGGCGCTGTCGCATTGGCCCAGTCCACCCTCGTAACACTCCACGCCACCCAAGCGCACGCTAGGCGATGCAGCCATAGCCCGCGCCAAAACCAAGGCCTGTTCGTGCGTGCGACAGCCGGTGCGATACCCCGCAATGCCCAATTCCAACAACACGTCCCAGCAACGATTGCTCTCACGGCGACGCCCCCAATCGACCAGCAAATCGAGCTGCACCAAAGAGTCCACCAAAAACCACACTTGCGCCTGCGGATGCTGGCGCAACAACAGATCCAATCCGTCCAAGTCGGTGTCCGACAACAATTGGTTGGCGATGATGGCGCGCTGGACTCCCGCCACCAAACCCACGCGCAACTGGTGCACATTGGCAAAGGTCAGGCCCCAAGCGCCCGCTTGCAACTGCATGCGAAACAACTCCGGCGACAAGGTGGTCTTGCCGTGCGGGGCCAGAGCCACACCTTTGCGCTGCACAAAGTCTTGCATCCAGGCCAAGTTGTGCGTGAGGGCTGGGCGTCGCAACACGGCCACCGGGTAGGCCAGCGCATCGTCCAGCAGGCTCCAGCCGCGTTGGCCCAGCTGAGACACTGCACAGGGCTCAGCGGCCAGTGGAAAGCCTTTGCAAGACGCATCCAGCACAAAATCGAGGTCAATGCCCTTGTTCCACATGCGTTTCATCTCCAACTTTTGATCCAGGGTGGTTCGGTTTGACGGCCATTCTCCCACCTCACCACAAGACTCGCCGCCTTTTTAAAACATGAACCAAGCCTCCTCAAAACTCGACATCGTGGCGCTGGGTGAAGCCATGGTCGAGTTCAACCAACGTCCCCATTCAGACGCAAACGATGCCCCGCTGTATGCACAAGGTTTTGGTGGCGACACCAGCAACGCCGCGATTGCCGCGGCACGAGCCGGTGCGCGGGTAGCCTACCTGACGCGTCTGGGCACCGACCGTTGGGGCGAGTGCCTCATGGACCTGTGGCAGCGCGAAAACGTGGGCAGCACCAACGTGCTGCGCGACGCACAAGCGCCCACCGGGATGTACTTTGTGAGCCACGATGCGCAAGGCCACCACTTCAGCTATGCGCGTGCCGGATCGGCGGCTAGCCGCATGCAGCCCCAAGACTTGCAGCACTGGCAAGACGCCATTGCCAGCAGCCAGTGGCTGCACCTGTCGGGCATTTCGCTGGCGATTTCCGCCTCGGCTTGCGACACGGCTTTTGCAGCCATGTCGCATGCTCGCAACGTGGGCACGCGGGTGGCGCTGGACTCGAATTTGCGTTTATCGCTCTGGCCACTGGCCCGGGCGCAGGCCTGCATTCGCCAAGCGGTGGGGCTGTGTGATCTGTTCTTACCCAGCCTGGAAGACATGATCGCCCTCACCGGCCTGACTCAAGCAGCAGACATCATCGCATGGAGCCATGCCCAGGGTGCAGCGCAAGTGGTGCTCAAGCTGGGGGAGGGCGGCGCTGTAGCCAGCGACGGCCATAGTCAGCGCCGCTTGGCTGGCCACACCGTCACGGCGGTGGATGCCACGGGTGCGGGCGATTGTTTTGCAGGCAACCTGTTGGCGCGTTTGTCTACCGGTGACGACTTGTGGGCGGCCACTGCTTACGCCAATGCTGCGGCCGCTCTGTCGGTGCAGGGCTTTGGCGCGGTCGCTCCGCTGCCTCGCCCCCACGGTGTTCTGAACATGCTGCAAAAAAACAATGGTTTGAAAGACAGCACGAAAGGCGCAGCCACATGAACACCACAAGACCCTTGATCGCCATCGATTGGGGCACCTCTTCGCTGCGCGGCGCGCAGCTCGGTGCCAATGGCCAGGTGCTCGAATCCCGTGAATTTCCACGCGGCATCCTCACCGTGCCCCCCGGCCAGTTTGAGACTGTGTTGCACGAACTGTTTGGCGACTGGCTGAAAATACCCCATGCCCTGTGCCTGATCTCGGGCATGGCGGGCAGCCGCCAGGGCTGGCAAGAAGCGCCCTACTGCCCCTGCCCCGCCGGCTTTGCCGAGCTGAGCCAACACCTGCTGTGGTTGCAGCCCGGGCGCATCGCCTTGGTGCCGGGCCTGAGCTGTTCGAGCACAGACGCCTTGAACACACCCGACGTGATGCGAGGCGAAGAAGTGCAGATTTTTGGCGCACTTCAGCTGGCCGGCCGTGACCGCGCCACGCTGGTGCTGCCGGGCACGCACAGCAAATGGGTGCAGGTGCAAGGCGGGCACGTCGCGCAGTTTCAGACCTTCATGACGGGCGAGGTCTATGCCCTGATGAGCCAGCACTCGATTTTGGGCAAAACAATGGACCTGCAGGGTGCGTTTGAAGCAACAGTTTTTTTGCAAGGGATTGACCAAAGCCAGCGAGCGAGCAGCGTGCTGCACCACCTGTTTGCGGTGCGCACACTGGGCTTGTTTGAGCGCCTGAGCGCAGCCCAATTGCCCAGCTACTTGTCGGGCCTGCTGATCGGCGAAGAGCTGCGCACTCAGAATGTGTCAAACCACGCCGAACCCTTGATTTTGATCGGTAGCGAAGCCTTGACGATGCGCTACACCTTGGCCCTGCAGCACCTGCGCATCCCCTGTCACAGTTGGGGGGCCGAGGCCACTTGGGCGGGCTTGTTTGCACTGGCATCCTCATTCGACCATTCATGAACACAACCGATACGACCACCATGAGCGCTTTGCACCCACCCGCCCACACCCTGGCGCAAGCCTTGACACAACTGCCCCTGATCGCCATCCTGCGCGGCCTCACGCCTTCTGAAGCCCCAGCCATCGGCCAAGGGCTGGTTGAAAGTGGCTTTGCCATTATCGAGGTGCCGCTGAACTCACCCGAGCCTTTGCTCAGCATCGCCACGCTCGCTCGTCTTTTGCCCCGCACCCTGATCGGTGCTGGCACGGTGCTGAATGCGCAGCAAGTCAAAGATGTGCACGCTGCTGGCGGCCGCCTGGTCGTGGCCCCCAACTTCAACCCTGCAGTGGTCGCGCAGGCCTTGGCCCTGAACATGGTGGTGCTGCCCGGTGTGGCCACACCCACCGAAGCCTTTGCCGCGCTTGACGCGGGCGCGCATGGGCTCAAGCTGTTCCCCGCCGAGATGATCTCGCCTGCCACCGTCAAAGCGCTTCGGGCCGTCCTGCCGAAAGACACGGCCCTCATGCCCGTGGGCGGCATCACGCCCGACAACATGGCGGCATACCGCACGGCTGGCGCTTCAGGTTTTGGCTTGGGATCGGCCTTGTATGCGCCAGGGAGAAGTGCTGAGCAAACGCGGGCCGCAGCGCAAAACTTTGTCAAGGCATTCAGGGGCTGATCAAGCCCTCTCCCCCAGCCGCCCATTTCGGAAATCGGCCAAGGCTTGGTAGATCTCTTCTTTGGTGTTCATCACAAATGGCCCGTATTGCACGATGGGCTGCTTCAGAGGTTTGCCAGCCACCAAAATCAGTTGGGTGTCGACACTGGCCTTGATCATCACCCCATCGGCCTGAGGTGTGTTTTTCAAAATGGCCATGCGCTGCGCGGGCACGGCCTGGCCGCCAATGCCAACCTCGCCCCGGTACACGTACAAAAAGGCGTTGTGGCCAGCAGGCAGTAATTGCTCAAAATGTGCGCCCTGCGGCATGTGCACGTCCAGATAAACCGGTTGCGTGATCTCGCGACTCACCGCGCCCTGTACACCATGGCTGACCCCGGCGATCACCGTGACGGCCACGCCTTCAGACGTCTGGAACTGCGGCAGTTGATCGTTCTGAAAGTCTCGATACCAAGGCGCGTTCATCTTCTCTGAGCTGTGCAGGTTCAACCACAACTGAAAGCCCTCCATCACGCCATCGGCTTGCTGCGGAATTTCAGAGTGGATCACGCCCTGGCCTGCGGTCATCCATTGCACGCCACCGTTTTGCAACAGGCCTTCATTGCCCGCGCTGTCACGGTGCAGCATGCGCCCGGCAATCATGTAGGTCACGGTTTCAAAGCCCCGGTGCGGGTGGTCCGGGAAACCGGCGATGTAGTCGTCCGGTTTGTCACTGCCAAAGGCATCCAGCATCAAAAACGGGTCAAGCCGGTGCTGCAGGTCTTGCGTGAGGATGCGGCTGAGCTTGACACCTGCACCGTCTGACGTGGCTTGGCCCGTGACCAAGCGCTCAACGGCGCGTGAATTCAAAACAGCGTGGCTCGAAGCTGGAACAAGAGGGGTAAACGGGTTGTTGGACACAGCAATTTCCTTTCAACGACACCAAGGTGTCAAGCCTGTTTCAGCGCATGCCACTGCGCGTGCGCAACGCCTTGCAGGTCAGGTGGCAGCTGGTGTTTGGCCTGCAAATAGTGATGGGTGTAAACACCCAGATAGGCCTGCAGCGTCTGGGCAGCGTGGGTCTCACCTGCCAATTCTAGGCACAGTGAAGCCACTTCGCTGGTGCAAAAGTGGTCATCACGTTTGGATCGGCGCAGTTGGTAACGGGAGACTTGCTCCGGCTTCAGGCTGAGCACCGGCAAGTGGTTCAGATAGGGACTTTTGCGGAACATCTTGCGGGCTTCGGGCCAAGTGGCGTCAAGCAAGATGAACAGCGGACGCTGGCCTGCGGGCATCTCGGCTGAGGATGGGGACACATCGTGCACCACCCGCGCGGGCTCCACAAAATCGCCCGGAAACACCACAAAGGCCTGCCACTGAGGATCGGCCAAGAGCGCCAGCAAATCCGGGGCGACTTCGGTGCGGGCCCAACCAAAGGCGAAAGTGTCCGGCACCACATCGGCGATCAGCCAGCCGGTGTTGCTGGGTTTGAGGGGTTCGATGTCGGCCATGAGCAAACACATCGCAGCTTGTGTGGGCACCTCTGGGCGCATTGCGCAGATGCAGTGGCTGGGCACCAAACGGCAGCCGGGGCAGCGCTCTGCCTTGATGCCGCCACGGGCCAAGAAAGGCTTGGCGCTGCGGGACAAACGTTCAGTGCGCAGTCGCGAGACGGCGTGGGGCAGTTTCAGCGTTTGCGCAGACATCAGACGGATGGCGTGGCCATGCGCAGCCGACGTGCCGCTTCTTCGTCGCGCGCATCGTCGATCTCACGCAGCACAGCGACCATGTCCACACTGGCAGTCGAACGCTCAAAGTGACCGGTGAGCGGTGATTCATTGTTCAGCAAACCCGCTTGGTAAAGGCTCCAGATTTCAGGGCCGTAGTCGGTCTTGAGCAGCGAGGGCGCAAATTGCCCAAAGAAATCGCGCAGGTTGCCCACATCGCGCAGCAGCATGCGCTGGGCATGGTTGTTGCCGGCCGCATCCACCGCTTGGGGCAGGTCGATGATGACGGGCTCGTCCACACCCGGCTGATCGCCCGCAGCCGGAATGTGCGCCAACAAAATATTGAACTCCGACAAATCGCCATGCACCACGCCCGCGCACAGCATGCGCACCACTTCGCCAACCAGGGTGGCGTGGTGTTGCAGGGCTTGCTCGGGGGTAAAGGCCACATCGTTCAGGCGGGGTGCGGCGTCGCCGTCGGCATCGGTGACCAGTTCCATGAGCAGCACGCCATCAAAGAAGTTGAAGGGCCGGGGCACGCGCACACCGGCTGCAGCCAGTCGGTAGAGCGCGTCCACCTCGGCACTTTGCCAAGCGGCTTCTTGTTCTTGACGGCCAAATTTGCTGCCCTTGGCCATGGCGCGGGCCGAACGTGAGTTCTTGACCTTGCGGTTTTCGGTGTAGTCCACCGCTTGCCGAAAGCTGCGGTGTGTCGCCTCTTTGTAAATTTTGGCGCAGCGGGTCTCGTCCCCGCAGCGCACCACAAAGACCATGGCCTCTTTGCCGCTCATGAGCTGGCGCACCACGGTGTCGATCAGGCCTTCTTCAACAAGGTTTTGCAGTCTGGGTGGCGCATTCATGCGGCTTCAGTGCTGGAGCAAGGCCCAACCGGCGTGCTGGTTGGCTTTGTTGTTTTCATATTCCCAGGCCGCACCGCAGCGGTCACAGCGGTAACGCGTGAAGCTGGCTTGGCCGTTGCCACGGTCTTCGCGCTGGTGGGTGCCCTGAACCAATTCCGCGTGACCAGGGGCTTTGCGCCAATGACGCTGGATGCCAGAGCAGGGTTCGCACAAGACCGGTGAGTTCGGTTTTTGGGGGACTTGAGCGTTCATGGTCATGTTTGAATTCTTGGACAATGCGATTTTTCGCGATGCATGTATTGTCGCTGTACCGGCCTGCATTCTGGCGACAGGCATTTTGGGGTCGCTGTGGCAGCATCCACCATCCTTCCAACAAACCTCGGAGACCCGCTCATGACTTCCCCGCTTTTAGCGCCCAACACCCTCTCGTTTGGCCTGCAAGGCCGTGTCGTCATCGTCACCGGCGCAGCCAACGGCATTGGCGAGGCCTGCGCGCGCCGATTTGCCGCCGAGTCTGCCCATGTCATTTTGTCTGACGTCAACAGCACGCGCGGCGCTGCCGTGGCTGCCGAATTGCGCAGCCAAGGCCACAGCGCAGGCTTCATGGCCTGCGACGTCTCGCGCAAGGCCGATGTCGACGCCTTGGTCGACCATGTGCTGCAGGCCTTTGGCCGCATCGACGTGCTGGTCAACAACGCCGGCATTTTCAGAGCCGCTGATTTTCTGGATGTGACCGAAGAAGACTTTGACGCCGTCATCAACGTGAACATCAAGGGCTCGTTTTTGATGGGCCAGGCCGCAGCCCGTGCCATGAAAAGCACCGGGGGCGGGGCGATTGTCAACATGAGCTCGGTCAACGCGGTGCTGGCCATCCCCAACATCGCCAGCTACAACGTGAGCAAAGGCGGCATCAACCAACTGACACGGGCCATGTCTTTGGCACTGACCGACTTTGGCATCCGCGTCAACGCAGTGGCCCCCGGCACGATTGCCACCGAACTGGCGCGCCAAGCCGTGCTGACCAGCGAGGCCGCCGAAAAGAAAATCATGATGCGCACGCCCATGAAGCGCTTGGGCGAGCCCGACGAAGTGGCCAAGGTGGTGGCCTTTTTGGCCAGCGATGCAGCGAGCTACATCACCGGCGAAATTGTCACTGTGGATGGCGGGCGCATGGCCCTCAACTACACCGTACCGGTTTGAAAGAGCCCGTTTCTATGAGCACCACCACCGGCACACGCCAGAGCGCTTTAGAGGCCTGGCTGACCCAAGAGCGTGACGTGCGCACACGCATCGATGCCGGGGTCGGCCCCGGTGTGGCCCGGCCTGAACAAGTGACTGGCAAGACAGGCCTAGAGGTCATGCAGGGCCTGCTGACAGGCGAGCTGCCTTATGCGCAGATGGCCAAGACGCTGGACTTCATGCTGATCGAGGTCGGCGCGGGTCTGGCCATTTTTCAGGGCACACCCGGCGTCCAACACTTGAACCCACTGGGCACCGTGCACGGCGGCTGGTTTGCCAGCCTGCTCGACTCGGCGCTGGGCTGCGCGGTGCACACCATGATGCCGCCCGGGCGCGGCTACACCACGGCCGACTTGAGCGTGAAACTGGTCAAAGCCATCACGCCCAAAGTGCAGCGCGTGCGCGCCATTGCGCAAGTGGTGCACTGCGGCCGCCAACTGGCCACGGCAGAGGCTCGCCTGGTCGGGCCAGACGGCACTTTGTATGCCCACGCCAGCACCGCTTGCCTTGTTTTTGAAATGCCTTCACCCAACGGGAAAACATCATGAGACTCCTTCACACCATGCTGCGCGTGGGCAACCTGCAACGCTCGATTGACTTCTACACCCAGGTGATGGGCATGCAGCTGCTGCGCACCTCGGAAAATCCCGAGTACAAATACTCGCTGGCCTTTGTCGGTTTCGGCAACAACCCCGACCACGCCGAGCTGGAGTTGACCTACAACTGGGGCGTTGAAAGCTACGAGATGGGCACAGCCTACGGCCACATCGCCCTGGGCGTGCCCGATGCCTATGCCGCTTGCGAAAAAATCAAAGCCGCTGGCGGCAAGGTCACGCGTGAAGCGGGTCCGGTCAAAGGCGGCAGCACCGTGATCGCCTTTGTGACAGACCCGGATGGCTACAAGGTCGAGCTGATCCAGCGGACCGAATACGCTGGCGGACAAGGTTTGCGCTGAACAAACGGTGGATGAACATGATCGACCTGACTGGCCAACGCATCTTGGTGACCCAGGCCCAAGATTTCATGGGGCCGGCCCTGTGCCACGAGCTGCGGGCTTGCGGTGCCGAAGTGATCGCTGACGTTTCCGTGCTGACAGCCCCGCAAGATGCGCAAGCCATGATCGATGCGGCTGGGCCACTCGACGCTTTGGTGATCAATCTGGCGCTGCCTGCGCCGTCTACCCCCGTCACGCAGATTGACGAGGCCGAATGGCGGCAGGTGTTTGAAGTGATGGTCGACCCCCTGCCCCGGTTGGTGCGGGCAGTGGTGCCCGGCATGAAGGCCCGCGGCGGCGGCAAGATCGTGGTGATGGGCAGTGCCTCGGCTTTGCGGGGCATGAAGCGCGCCGCCAGCTACAGCGCGGCGCGTGGGGCACAGCTGGCCTATGTGCAAGCGGCTGGCGTAGAGCTGGCCCCCGACAACATCCAGCTCAATGCGGTGGCGCAAAACTTTGTCGACAACCCCACCTACTTCCCGCCAGAGGTGCAGGCCAACCCGCGTTTTCAGGAGCGCCTCAAGCGCGAAGTGCCGCTGGGTCGCCTGGTCAAGGCCGAAGAGGACGCCCGCTTTGTGGCCTACCTGTGCAGCGAAGAGGCGAGCTGCTTTGTGGGGCAGGTGTTTCCCATGTCGGGCGGTTGGGCGGTGCGCTGATCAGCGAGGCAACTGACTCGCCTCACGGGCCAGCGCTTCGATGCGCGCCCAGTCACCCTGGGCCAGCGCGTCGGCGGGCACCAACCACGAGCCGCCCACGCAAGCTACATTGGGCAGACTCAAAAAGTCCAAGGCATTGCCGGGCATGACGCCGCCCGTGGGGCAAAACTTCACATCAAAAAACGGACCGCTCCAAGCTTTGAGCATGGCAGTGCCGCCAGCTTGCATGGCGGGAAAGAACTTGAGTTCGGTGTAACCGTCTTCTTGTGCCATCATGATTTCACTGCCGGTGGCCACGCCGGGCAAGAGCGACAAACCATGATCGCGACAAGCCTGCCCCACTGCCCGGGTGTAGCCGGGGCTCACGGCAAAACGGGCACCGGCTTTGGCCGCTGCGGCCGCATCGGCTGCGCTGCGCACCGTGCCTGCACCCAACACGGCGCCTTCGACCTCGTTGGCAATCGCCTCGATGCAGGCGAGCGCCTGTGGGGTGCGCAGCGTGACCTCCAGCATGCGGATGCCACCGGCCACCAAGGCGCGTGCCATGGGCACGGCGTGGGCCACATCGTGGAGCACGATCACGGGGATCACCGGAGCGTCTTGCATGACTTGCAGGGCGGTCAAAGGGGCATTTGAATTCACAGCCATGAGCAGGCTCCTTCTTCGGCTTTGAGCGCGTGGCGACGCAGGTTGGCAAACAATTCACGGCCCATGCCCACGCCATTGGCGGCGCGCAGCTCGGTGGGCATGGGGGCCAGCGGACGGGCGGCCCATTCGGCCTCGCTCACCAACACTTGCAAAGTGCCCGCGACGCCGTCGAGGCGAATCACATCACCGTCTTGCACCTTGGCCAGCGGGCCACCGGCTGCCGCTTCGGGCGAGACGTGGATGGCCGCCGGCACTTTGCCCGACGCGCCGCTCATGCGGCCATCGGTGACCAAGGCCACCTTGAAGCCTTTGCCCTGCAGCACCGCCAGCGGCGGGGTGAGTTTGTGCAACTCGGGCATGCCATTGGCTTGTGGGCCTTGCCAGCGCACTACACACACCATGTCTTGGTCCATGTCTCCAGCCTTGAACGCGGCCAGCAAGGCTTCTTGCGAATTGAACACGCGCGCCGGCGCTTCGATCACATGCAAAGCCTCTGGAACGGCAGAGACCTTGATCACACTGCGCCCCAGATTGCCTTGCAACAGTCTGAGCCCGCCAGTGGCACTGAACGGCTGGCTGGCTGGTCGCACCACGGTGTCGTCTTGGCTGGCGCCGATGTCGCGCCAGACCAATCGCCCATCGGCTGTGCTGGGCTTGCGCGTGAATTCACGCAGACCGCCCGGTCGCACCGTCAGCACATCGGCGTGCATGAAGCCAGCGTCGAGCAATTCACGAATGATGAAGCCAGGCCCGCCGGCGGCCTGGAACTGGTTCACATCGGCCGAGCCATTGGGGTACACGCGGCTGAGCAGCGGCACCACATCCGACAGTGCAGAGAAGTCGTCCCAGTCGATCACGATGCCCGCAGCACGCGCCACCGCCACCCAGTGGATCAAATGGTTGGTGGAGCCACCCGTGGCCAACAGCGCCACCATGGCGTTGACGATGCTGCGCTCATCGACCAAACGGCCAATGGGCGTGAAGTTCTGTCCCTGGACCAGCGCCAGCACAGTTCGGGCAGCTTCGCGGGTCAGGTCTTGGCGCAGGCCGTCGGCCGGGGGAATGAAAGCCGTGCCCGGCACATGCAGGCCCATGGCTTCGAGCAGCATCTGGTTGCTGTTGGCCGTGCCATAAAAAGTGCAGGTACCCTCGCCGTGGTAGGCCTTGGACTCGGCCTCCAGCAATTCAGGACGGCCCACCAAGCCCTGGGCGGCCTGTTCGCGCACCTTGGATTTGTCGGTGTTGGACAGACCACTGCCCATGGGCCCTGCGGGCACAAACACCGTGGGCAAATGGCCAAAGTGCAAAGCGCCAATGAGCAAGCCCGGCACGATCTTGTCGCACACGCCCAGCATCAGGGCGGCATCAAACACATCGTGACTCAGCGACACCGCTGTGGCCATGGCGATCACATCGCGGCTGAACAGGCTGAGCTCCATGCCCGGCGTGCCTTGCGTGACGCCATCGCACATGGCGGGTACGCCTCCCGCCACTTGGGCAGTGGCGCCCAGCTTGCGGGCTTCGTCTTTGATCAGGTCAGGGTAGTGCTGCAGCGGCGCGTGGGCAGACAGCAGGTCGTTGTAGGCGTTGACGATGCCAATATTCGGCGCACGCGGGGCGACCACTTTGATTTTGTCGAGCGCAGTGGCGCGGTCTTTGTCACCTTGAGGCATCGCGGCAAAGGCATGCGCCACATTGGCGCAGCCCAGACGCTGGGCGCCCGGGTCTTGCTGAGATGCAGCGTCGAGCTGCTGCAAATAAGCTTGGCGAGTCAAGCGGCTGCGCTCGGTGATGCGGGCAGTGACGGCCGCCACGGCGGGATGAAGGGTCATGGGCATGGGCCTTTGCGGTAAACAGTTTGCGCTTTGAAATCAATCAACCCGCAAGAAAAATCTCGGCCCGAGGGGCCGTTCAAACGATGCGCTCATGTTAGCGGCCTTGCACAACGTGCTGGTTAAGGCCAACAGAAAACAGGTCATTCAATGACCTGGCTTTGGCGACACCCGTAAAAAAACCCGCCGAGGCGGGTTTATACAGGGCTTGGCGCCGCATCACTTCGCGGGTGCAGCAACGGGAGCTGCTGGTGCCGCAGCCGCTGGAGCTGCTGCGTCGGCAGCCGGCGCAGCAGCAGGCGCCGCGGCATCCGCAGCAGGCGCGGCATCTTGCGCTGCAGGGGCAGTGACAGCAGCAGGGACAGCAGGCGCTGCTTTTTGGCTCTTGGCGATGCCAATACCCACGGCCAGTCCAATGACCAGCACAATCACGCCGACCAAAATGGCCAACACCACGGGTTGATTCTCATCTTCATTGTTTGACATGTTTGTTTTCTCCGAAAATAGTGGTCAGATTGTAATGGGACCCGATTGCACATGACCGACACACCCGACAGCGCCCGGGCGTTCAGCCTACCCAGCCTCACGGCCGATGCGGCACGCGTGGCCTTCAGGGGCGATTTGCTGGAGCGCTTCAGAGCCCAAGCTGCAGGCCAAGACTTGTGGGTGTTTGGCTATGCCTCGCTGCTGTGGCGGCCCGAGTTTGAGGCGCAAGAGCAGCACGCCAGCCGGGTTTGGGGCTGGCACCGCGCCCTGAAAATGTGGAGCCGTCTGAACCGGGGCAGCCCAGAATGTCCGGGCTTGGTGTTCGCCTTGTTGCCGGGCGGCAGCTGCCAAGGCATCGTTTACCGGGTGGCCCAAAGCGATGCCGATGAGGTTTTGCAGCGCCTGTGGGCGCGCGAAATGCCCATGGACGTCTACACCCCCGTGTGGCTGCCTTGCAGCACGCCTGAGGGTCCCGTCAAGGCACTGGCCTTCACATTGCCGCGCAGCAGCCCCAGTTTCACAGGCCATTTGACACCTGAGACCTACCGGCACATTTTCAAAAATGCCAGTGGCCGCTTTGGCACCACGCTCGACTACGCCAAGCAGACTTACGACAGCCTGCGCTCTCACGGCATCGACGACCGAGCATTGACCGCCTTGCTGCGCCATGCCCAAGACTGAAGCCTGCCTATACTTGCCCCATGAACATCGCCGACCTGCGCAAGAGCTATGAAAAAGCCGAGCTCAACGAAAACGCCTCCCATGCGGACCCTCTGAAGCAATTTGAGCATTGGCTTCAAGAGGCCATCGCCGCCGAAGTGCCCGAGCCCAACGCCATGACACTGGCCACCGTGAGCAGCCAGTTGCGCCCCAGCACACGGGTGGTGTTGATCAAAGGCTGCGATGCGCGCGGCATTGTTTGGTACACCAATTACGAAAGCCAAAAGGGCCAAGAGTTAGCGGGCAACCCTTTTGCTGCTTTGCAATTCCATTGGGTTGAGCTCGAACGCGTGGTGCGCATCGAAGGCCGGGTAGAAAAGGTCAGCAGCGAAGAAAGCGACGCCTACTTCCACAGCCGACCACTCGATTCACGCATCGGCGCTTGGGCCTCGCCGCAGAGCCAAGTGATCGACGGGCGAACGGTGCTGGTGACCAACGCCGCCAAATACGCCGCGCAATTCATGCTCCAGCCCCCGCGCCCACCGCACTGGGGCGGCTTTCGCTTGGTGCCCGACCGCTGGGAATTTTGGCAAGGCCGCAAAAGCCGTTTGCATGACCGGCTGCGCTACACACCCGATGCCAATGGTTGGCTGCGCGAACGCTTGGCGCCCTGAAGCAAAAACGCCCGGTAAGTCGCCATGAAAGCGGCGATGTCCTCAAAGTAAGGCATGGCACCGGCTTGCATCACCGTCACTTGCCAGTTGGGGCGTTCGCGCACCAAATCGAGTGCCCGGTAATCGGTGAAATCACCCCGGGTACCGTGCACCACCCACACCGGCAAGCTCAGGCTTTCGTAGACGTTGTGCATGTCAGCACTGAACAAGCCCCCGCTCAAAAACGACAGCGGCGCCTGCTCTGCGTTGGGCACATGGGCGGTGCGCACCGCATAGGCCCAAAGGGTTTCGTTGATGTTTTTCCCACCCCAAGTGCGTTGCAAAAAGTAACGCACCACCGAAGGCCGTGACAGCTGTCGGAACAAAAAGCGGCCCCAAGCTGGCCCCGGGCGGCGCAAAAAGCGGTCAAACCCACCCATGAACAAGGTGCTGCCAGCAGGCTGGCGCAGTGACTTGCCGCCCCGAAAACCCGTGGGGCTGACCAAGGCCAAACCGGCGAAAAGGCCTGGCGCTTGCTGGGCCACACGGGCCACAAATTCGCAGGACAAGGACACCCCCACCACATGCAGCGCCAGCCCCGAGTGGCGGTCTGTCACCCATTGCGCCACTTGCTGGATGGCGTCGCACATGTCGCCCACTGAGTAAACACGCGGCAAACGGTCGGACAAACCGTAACCTGGCAGATCAAGCGCATAGACACTGTGGTCTTGGCACAAAGCCTCAAACAAGGGCCGCACTTCGGCCACCGAAGCCAGTGCGTTGATGCTGTGCACCAGCAGCACGGGCGTCCCCGACCCGCCTGCATACACCGCGATGCGACCGCTGGTTCCATCCAAATGGTGCAAGGTGTGTGAATCGGTGTCGAGCGCGGCTGGCAGTGCTGTGTTCATGGTCCAGCACCGGTCAGAACTCAGCGAACCCATCGGGCGAAAGTTTTCTTGAACTTGGCCACCTTGGGCGCGGCCACGGCCATGCAATAGCCTTGGTAGGGGTTGCGCTCGAAAAAGTCTTGGTGGTATTGCTCAGCCGCGCTGTAATTGGCCAGCGCCAGCACCTCGGTCACGATGGGCTGGCCAAAAGCGTTGGCCGCGGTCAGCTCAGCGAGCATGGCCTTAGCCTCTTGGGCCTGTTCAGGCGTGGTGAAGTAGATGCCACTGCGGTACTGCGTGCCCACATCGTTGCCTTGGCGGTTCAAGGTGGTCGGGTCGTGGATGACGAAGAAAATCTCGAGCAAGTCGCGGGTGCTGATCTGCATGGGGTCGTATTCGAGTTTGACCACTTCGTTGTGGCCGGTGCGACCGGTGCAGACTTCTTCGTAGGTGGGGTCCACAGTCTGGCCGTTGCAGTAACCCGACTCGACATCGGTGACACCGCGCACCTTGACGAAGACCGCTTCGGTGCACCAAAAGCAACCGCCTCCCAAAACCAACGTTTCAGTCATTTTGATTCCTTGTGAAAGAAGCGCTTGATTATCCGTGGCCGGCAAGTCCCGCCGACACCGCTTGGACAAAGTCCCCCAAGGCAGTTTGGTCTCGTTCGCTGCGCCACAAGCAACGCGTGTCGTAGCGCACATCCACATCGTGCAGCGGCACGAACACCGCGCCCGCCAAGGCAGATTGCGCCAGTGCCTCGGGCACCAGCGCCACGCCCAAACCTTGGGACACCAAAGACACCACGCTCAGCCAATGGCGCAGCTCGTGCACCACGGGGGGCATCCAGCCCGACTGCTCACACAACTGCAAAATGCGTTCGTGGTAATCGGGCGAGACCATGCTGGACACCACCACCAAGTCTTGCCCGACCAATGCCTCCAAGCCAAGGCTGCCC
The DNA here is from genome assembly GCA_943331105.2 of Akkermansia muciniphila. Classification (GTDB taxonomy): domain Bacteria; phylum Pseudomonadota; class Gammaproteobacteria; order Burkholderiales; family Burkholderiaceae_C; genus Limnohabitans_A. The sequence continues at coordinate 1,909 of CALQKH020000016.1, read as the reverse complement.
TTTTTTGACAAAGGGTGTTTGGCGGGCAAACAGGCCACCATAGGTTGGCTGGCCACCAAAATTTGCTCAAACCCTGGCGGCACCCGGGGGGTGTGCACAAAACCCACATCCAGTCGGTCACGCAGCAGTTCGGACAGCTGCTCGGTCGAACTGAGTTCCCGCAGCACCAGGCGCAAACGCGGGTGGCTGACCTGAAAGCGGCTGAGGATTTGCGGCAGGCCGCAGTACAGCATGGTGCCCGCAAAGCCGATGTGCAGCTGACCCGATTGGCCCTCGGCCACATCGCGCGCCTCACGCGCGGCTGCAGTGGCCTGCGCCAGCAAGGCCCGGGCGGCCGGCACAAAGGCCTGGCCCGCGGCCGTCAGCTGAACGCCCCGGCTGTTGCGCGTGAACAACTGCGCCCCCACCGAGGCTTCGAGCTGCTGGATGTTCAGGCTGAGCGGCGGCTGCGAAATGGACAAGCGCTGGGCGGCGCGGCCAAAATGCAGCTCTTCGGCCAGCATGAGGAAATAGCGCAGGTGACGGAATTCCATGAATTAAAATATTGTATTGATGAATAGGCAATCAATATTAGACAACTATTCATCTCCGCCTGACAATTGGCTTCAAGACTTTTTTCACGGAGACACCCACCATGGCCGCCACCAAAAACACCTTCAGCTGGGAAGACCCCTTCAACCTCAGCGCACAACTGACCGACGACGAGCGCCAGGTTCAAGAAGCCGCCCGCGCTTACTGCCAGGAACGCCTGCTGCCCCGCGTGAAAGACGCGTTCTTGAACGAGTCCACCGACGTGGCCATCTTCCGCGAAATGGGCGAGCTGGGCCTTTTGGGTGCCACCATCCCCGAGCAATACGGCGGCGCAGGCCTCAATTACGTTTGCTACGGCCTGGTGGCGCGCGAAGTCGAGCGCGTGGACAGCGGTTACCGCTCCATGATGAGCGTGCAGTCTTCTTTGGTGATGCTGCCCATCAACGACTTTGGCTCTGAAGCCCAAAAGCAAAAATACCTGCCCAAACTGGCGCGTGGCGAATGGATCGGCTGCTTTGGCCTGACCGAACCCAACCATGGCTCTGATCCCGGCAGCATGATCACCCGTGCCAAAAAGGTGGACGGCGGTTACAGCTTGAGCGGCGCCAAGATGTGGATCACCAACAGCCCCATCGCCGACGTGTTCGTGGTCTGGGCCAAGGACGACGGCGGCCAGATCCGTGGCTTCATTTTGGAAAAAGGCTGGAAAGGCCTCTCCGCCCCCGCCGTGCACGGCAAGGTTGGCCTGCGTGCCTCGATCACTGGCGAAATCGTCATGGACGAGGTGTTCTGCCCCGAAGAAAACGCCTTTCCTGAGGTGCGTGGCTTGAAAGGCCCCTTCACTTGCCTGAACAGCGCCCGCTACGGCATCGCTTGGGGCGCCTTGGGCGCCGCCGAAGACTGCTACGCCCGTGCCCGCCAATATGTGATGGACCGCCAGCAGTTTGGCCGCCCCTTGGCCGCCAACCAGCTGATCCAGAAGAAACTGGCCGACATGCTGACCGAGATCAGCTTGGGCCTGCAAGGCTGCCTGCGCTTGGGTCGCATGAAGGACGAAGGCACTGCCTCGGTGGACCTGACCTCCATCCTCAAGCGCAACAGCTGCGGCAAAGCCCTCGACATCGCCCGCATGGCGCGTGACATGATGGGTGGCAACGGCATCAGCGCCGAATACGGCGTGGCCCGCCACCTGGTGAACCTGGAAGTGGTCAACACCTACGAAGGCACGCACGATGTGCACGCATTGATTTTGGGACGCGCGATCACCGGGATTCCTGCTTTCTCGAATTGAAGCCAAGCGCCCCACATGACACCGTCTGCGGATCATCCGCATGGCGAATGGACTGTTGGTCACACTTGTCAAAGGGGCTTCGGCCCC
>CALQKH020000015.1 GCA_943331105.2 Akkermansia muciniphila | reverse complement strand
TCGGTGGCGAAGTCGACGTTGGTGGCCAGGCCCATGAAGCTGCCGGCTTTGGCGCGTGTGGCGCAGTACTCGGGCAGGTAGCGTCCGGCCTGGCGCATGAGCCAGACGGGGGTGTGGTCGGTGGCCTGGCGCAGGCAGGCGCGCAGGAAAGTGTCGTTTTGAAGCGGTGCAAAAGCGCCGGCGGATGGTGCGGATGAATGTGGCGTGTTCATGGCTTGAATTGTCGCAGGGTGTTGGATTGGGGTCTATCACATAGGCGCAGATTCAAAGGGATGCGCAGTACAGAATGGCTGGAAACGTGCTGAGCCAAGCCCAGAAAAATCGATTCAGCCCAAAAAACCAAAAAACCAAAAAATGGAACACGGCGGCTACGCTGCAAAACACAGCAGCCACTTGAAGGTTCCACAAGGCCAGCGGAAACAAGCCTTCCCAAAGAATGAAACTCCAGCTGCAAATGAGCGCCACTTTGGGGGACCTGAAAGGGCTGTGTTCTGGCAGGGGCCCATGCACAGCTTGGTCTAGAAACACCGTCAATGCCCTGCCGGATCGCCATTCTGGACGCATCAACTTGACCCAGCCTGACACGAAGTAAGAACCTAAGCTTTGCAAAGTCACATACCAAAAAGCGATCGACCATGGCTCTGCCAAATCGCTGAAGCTGCCCAAGATGTGGGCGATCAGCAAGCCGGTCAATCCGACCAGGGTCATGAAATCGCTGCCCCCATTGAAAGCGCCGCGCCAGCGCAATAAAAGCACAACAGCGAGCAAGAAAAGGGCGATAGAGACCCCGATTCCGGCATGTCCGGCCATCAAGATCAGAGACAAGCCACCACGAATCCACAGCAGACCTTGGTAAATGGGGATTTGAAACAAGCGGTCTAAAAGCAGACGAAGAGGGCGGCTTGGAATTTCTTGGCGTTGGATCTCCCAATGGCCAACCCGGTCGATGTGCGAAAGCTTGAAATACTCCAAGCTTTGCAGCAAAAGACTGAAGCCCAGCAAGACCTCAAACATTCGGACGGCGATGGCAAGGTCCAAGCTCATGTTGTCCATGGCAAGACGGGCGATTGGATCAACATGGACGTTTGATTGTTCGCTAAAAACATCAAGCGAACTTCAAACTGAAATGACCGCAGATCGGGCGGTATATCGGTCGCGATGGCTTTGACATCAGTCGTGCTTTCAATCACCGCTTGTCTTGCCAAGCGAGTGACCAATTGGTAGCTGACAAAACTGCGGATGTCGCCGTTTTCTGGCAAAGCATGGATGTCTGAGGCGAGATGCTCGACCAGGTTTTGATGCGACAGGGCCAAATTGACCACAGGGTTGTACAAACACTGCAAGGGTTGGCGAGCCATGCGGGGGTAGTGCAGTCGCCAGTCTGACCATTGACCCTCAGGCCCCTGTGAACGCACCCACAAACGCGGAGCAGGTCCAAGGCCATGAAAAAACTGCCAGTTCGGGAAAAATGCCCGAAATAAAAACAACCAAGGCCCCGAAATGTTGCGGGTTCTTTTGCGGAAAACCATGGCCAAGCCGAGCCCTGCAAAGTAGACGACGACCAAGCTTGAAAACAAATCCATGAAACGAATTATGGTCCGAAGCGTCCCACAGTTCACGACCTCTTAAACCAGGTGCTTCCGTGGCCTCGGCTTAAAATGAGGCATGACACATCGTAAAGGCATCATCCTCGCCGGGGGCTCCGGAACGCGCCTGTATCCCGTGACCCAAGCTGTGAGCAAGCAGCTGATGCCGGTGTATGACAAGCCCATGGTGTATTACCCGCTGACCACGCTCATGCTGGCGGGTATCCGTGATGTGTTGCTGATCAGCACGCCACACGACACGCCGCGCTTTACCGAACTGCTGGGAGATGGTAGCCAGTGGGGCATGAATATCCAGTATGCGGTTCAGCCGAGCCCCGATGGCTTGGCGCAGGCCTTCATCATCGGCAAGGACTTCGTAGGTCAAGACCCGAGTGCGCTGGTGCTGGGCGACAACATTTACTACGGGCATGACTTGGTCAAGCTCTTGGCCAGTGCCAATGAGCGCACCAGTGGTGCCAGCGTTTTTGCCTACCATGTGCACGATCCGGAGCGGTATGGCGTGGTGGATTTTGACGGACAACACCGAGCGCTGAGCATTGAGGAAAAGCCCAAGTTCCCCAAGAGCAACTACGCGGTGACCGGTTTGTATTTTTACGACAAACAAGTCTGTGACATTGCCGCCGACATTCGGCCCTCTCACCGAGGTGAGCTTGAAATCACCGATGTGAACAAGCGCTATTTGGAGCTGGGTCAATTGAACGTGGAGATCATGGGCCGGGGTTATGCATGGCTAGATACCGGCACGCACGACAGCTTGCTGGAGGCTGCAGGCTTCATTGCCACCTTGCAAAAGCGTCAGGGTTTGATGGTGGCGTGTCCCGAGGAAATTGCTTTGCATCAAAATTGGATAGATGCGGCAGCGTTGCAGAAACTGGCAGCGCCGTTGGCCAAAAATGGTTACGGCCAATACCTGTTGAACCTGTTGAAATAACCAAAAACTGACTTCGCTGCCTCGATATGCCCTACACCGTCACGCCCACTTCCATTCCTGAAGTTTTAATTCTGGAGCCCCAAGTTTTTGGAGATGCCAGAGGGTTTTTCTTTGAGTCTTTCAATCAGCGTGACTTTGCTGAAAAGACCGGTGTGAACTTGCCTTTTGTTCAAGACAACCACAGCAAGTCGGCTCAAGGGGTGTTGCGAGGCCTGCATTACCAAATTCAGAACCCGCAGGGAAAATTGGTGCGTGTAGTGCAAGGCCAGGTGTTTGATGTGGCTGTCGATCTGCGGCAAAGTTCGGCCACTTTGGGCCAATGGGTGGGCGTTTATCTGGATGCACAAAAGCACCAGCAACTGTGGGTGCCACCGGGTTTTGCCCACGGCTTTGTGGTGCTCAGTGAAACGGCCGAATTTTTGTACAAAACCACCGATTACTGGTACCCCGTCCACGAGCGCAGCTTGCGATGGGACGACCCCACGCTGCGCATTGGCTGGCCTGTTGCAGGCCAGCCCCAGTTGGCAGCCAAAGACGCTGCGGCTCAGCTTTGGCCAGACGCTGAAAAGTTTGCCTGAGGCTACGCCCCTCGAGGCTTGGCGACGTGTGATTTGTCAGCCAAGCTGTGACTTTCGCTCTCAGTGGCTCATAACCTTGATTTTGGCCGCTGCATCGCGCGCTCTTTGCAGGGCATTGGGGCCCTGTGCAAGAGCCACAGCCATGCGCCGATAAGGGCGTGTGGTGGGTTTGCCAAAGATACGAACGTCAACGCCGGGTTCACTCAATGCGGCTTCAATGCCGGTGAATGTTGGGTTTTTGCCTTCACGGTCCGCTAAAACCACGGCGCTTGCGCCTTCCACACAGTCGATTTGTGGAATGGGCAGACCCAAGATGGCTCGCGCATGCAGATCAAACTCACTCAGGTTTTGGCTGATCAGTGTCACCATGCCGGTGTCATGTGGACGTGGACTCAGCTCGCTGAAGATCACCTCGTCTTTGGTCACGAAAAACTCCACACCAAACAGACCTGCGCCCCCTAAGTCGGTGGTGACTTTCTCGGCCATGTCTTGCGCGGCTTTGATTTGCTCGGGCGTCATGCCTTGAGGTTGCCAGCTGTATTGGTAATCGCCGCGTTCTTGCACATGTCCAATGGGCGGACAAAACAGAGTTTGGCCATTGCGCTGGCGCACGGTGAGCAGGGTGATTTCAAACTCAAAGTGGATGAATTCTTCGACGATGACTTTTTGGCGGTCGCCGCGCATGCCCGCGCAGGCGTAATCCCAACTGGCTGGCACATCACCAGCCGTCTTGGCCACGCTTTGGCCTTTGCCCGATGAACTCATCACGGGCTTGATGACGACCGGAAAACCGATCTCGGTGGCTTTTGACAGCAGTTCGGCGGCGGAGTCTGCATAGGCGAATTTGGCGGTGCGCACGCCCAGGCCCACGGCCACATCGCGGATGCGGTCGCGGTTCATGGTCAGGTTGGCCGCGCGCGCACTGGGGATCACCTCAAAGCCCTGCTTTTCAACCTCAAGCAGCACTTCGGTGCGGATGGCTTCGATCTCGGGCACGATCAAATCGGGTTGGTGCTCCTTGATGGCGTCACGCAAGGCCGTTTCGTCCAGCATGCTGAAGACGCAAAACGAGTCGGCCACCTGCATGGCGGGAGCGCCTGCGTAACTGTCGCAGGCGATGACGTTGCAGCCCAATCGCTTGGCGCTGATGACGAATTCTTTGCCGAGCTCACCAGAACCCAAAAGCAGTATTTTTTTCATGGGGATAAGAAGTGTAGAAAGCGAACACAAGCTGCATTGTTGCTCAGTTGTCTGACGCACAGCCTGCACATGGGTCGATCTTGACCTAGATCATGGGCGCGAACAGCACCGATCCCCACAATGGGTGGCATGAATGCTGTTTGGACTTGGATTCGCCCACATGGTGGCCAATTGTTGTGGGGTTTGTTGGCCTTGCTGTTGGGCGCTGCCTCGCTGCGCTGGTGGCTGGGGCCTCAGGTGCAGACCGAGGCAGTGCAACGCCGTGATTTGCTGCAAACGGTGGTGGCCAGTGGCCGCGTAGAGTCACCGCACCGTGTGAGCATTGGCGCGCAGATCACCGGCACGGTGGCGCGCGTGCCAGTGAGCGAAGGCCAAGTGGTCCAGGCGGGTGATGTGCTGGTGGAATTGGTCGGCACCGAGTTGCAGTCGGCCCAGCGGCAGGCCCAGCAGGCTGTGGTGCAGGCGCAGAACCGTCTGCGGCAGATGAATGAGTTGCAGGGGCCTGTGGTACAGCAGGCGCTGCGCCAGGCACAGGCCAGCCTAGACGCAGCGCGTGCCAGCGGGGAGCGCAGTTTGGCTTTGTTTCAGCAGGGTTTCATGGGTCAAGCGGCGCTGGACGAGTCGCGCAAGGCTTTGGCCTTGGCCGAAGCCCAAGTGCTGGCCGCGCAAAAGCAAGTGGCATCGACCCAGGCCGGAGGTGCTGAACACAGCTTGGCCGTAGGGGCTGTGGCTGAGGCACAGGCCAATTCAGAAATGGTCAATGCCAAGGCCCGCTACGCGGTGATCCAAGCACCCGCGAATGGGCATCTCATAAGCCGTCATGTGGAAGTCGGCGATGTGGTGCAAGCGGGCAAGGTCTTGATGACTTTGTCGCCCGAGGGCGCAGCGCAGCTGGTGGTGCAGATCGATGAAAAGAACCTGCGCTTGATCGCATGGGGCCAGCAGGCATTGGCCTCGGCCGATGCCTATCCGCAGCAAAAATTCAAGGCCCAGGTGGTCTACATCAACCCTGGCATCAATGCCCAGACAGGCGCGGTAGAAATCAAGCTGGATGTGCTGGAACCCCAGCAGAACCTCAAACAGGACATGACTGTGTCGGTGGACTTGGTGGTCTCGCGTAAACCTCAGGTGCTGGCGTTGCAGGTGGACCATGTCAACGACATCGGTGGTGCATCGCCGTGGGTGTGGCTGCTGGAGGCTGGGCACGCGTTACGTCGTCCGGTGCGACTGGGTTTGCGGGGTGGCGCGTGGGTGGAGGTGCTGGATGGCCTTCGCGTGGGCGATGCCGTGATCGTATCGCCCAATGCTTTGCGCGAAGGCCAGCGCGTGCGTGCGCAACTTTGAGCGGGCTGCAGCATGTTCAAGCCCTGGGTGCCCTTTGAATGGATTGTGGCCATCCGCTTTTTGCGCGAAGGCCGCATGCAGACGGTGTTCATTTTGGTGGGCGTGGCCATTGGGGTGGGGGTGATCGTGTTCATGTCGGCGCTGATGGCGGGTTTGCAGGGCAACTTCATTGCGCGGGTGCTGTCGGCGCAGGCGCACATTCAGCTTTTGCCGCCCCAAGAGCTCACCCGAACTTTGTACACGGCCACGCCCAGCGAGGTGAATGCTTCTATCGTGCAGCCGCCACTGCAAAGGCTCAAGTCGGTTGACCAGTGGCAATCCTTGATCACCATGGTGCGTGATATGCCCGATGTGACGGTGGTTTCGCCCGTGGTCGGCGGCTCAGCGCTGGCGGTTCGCGGCAGTGCCAGCCGGGCGATCAGCCTGACGGGGGTGGAGCCTGAGGGGTATTTTCAAATCGTCAAGTTACCCGACAAAATGGTGCGGGGCAAGCCGCGTTTGACGGGCCAGGACATATTGATCGGCACAGACTTGGCCAGCGACCTGGGCGTGGATGTCGGCGACAAGTTGCGTGTGGCCAATGCAGCAGGCGTGGCCACCAGCTTGACCATCAGTGGCGTGTTTGACCTGGGCAACAAGGGGGCCAACCAGCGCAGTACTTTTGTGGCGCTGCGCACCGCGCAAAGCCTGCTGGGCTTGCTGGGTGGGGTGACCAGCATGGAAGTCACAGTGCGCGATGTGTACGCGGCCGAAGTCATGGCCCAGCGCATTCATGCGGCCACCGGTTTGCAGGCCGAAAGCTGGATCAAGACCGGAGCGCAGTTTTTTGCCGCCGTGAGTGCGCAAAGCACCGCCAACACGGCCATCCGGTTTTTTGTGGGCCTGTCGGTGGCCTTTGGCATTGCCAGTGTGCTGGTGGTGTCGGTGGTGCAAAAGTCGCGAGAGATCGGGATTCTGCGGGCCATGGGCATCTCACGCGGTCAGGTGTTGCGCGTGTTTTTGTTGCAAGGCGGCTTGCTGGGCTGGGGCGGCGCGGTGTTGGGCTGCGTGGTGGGCGCTTTGGGTTTGGTGCTTTGGCAGCACCTGGCCTTGAATGCCGATGGCACCGCCTTGTTTCCGTTGGTGCTGGACCCGGTGCTGTTTGCTGTGGCCCTGGGCCTGGCCACAGTGACCGGCCTGGTCGCGGCCTATGCGCCAGCCTTACGGGCAGCACGTCTGGACCCGGTGGAGGCCATTCATGGTTAGCGCGGACGTGGTGGTGTGTTTACAAGGCGTGCGCAAGGCCTTCAATGTGGGCTCTGGCATCGAAACCGAGGTGCTGCACGGCATTGACCTGACGCTGCACCGAGGCGACTTTTGCGCGGTGATGGGTCCGTCCGGTTCGGGCAAGAGCACCTTGCTCAACATCATCGGCTTGCTGGACCGTCCCACTTCGGGCTTGCTGCAGATGGCGGGTGAAGAAACCACACTGCTGGCCGATCAGGCCTTGACGCGCTTGCGGGGGCACCACATTGGCTTTGTGTTCCAGTACCACTACCTGATCGCGGCCTTCACAGCATTGGAGAACGTGATGATGCCTTTGTTGGGCGCTGCGGGTTTTCCGACCCCCGAGATGCGTGGGCGGGCCGAAGCCCTGCTAGAGAGCGTGGGCCTCACGCCCTGGAAAAACAACATGGCCAACAACATGAGTGGCGGGCAGCAGCAGCGCGTGTCTTTGGCGCGGGCATTGGCCATGAACCCAGCTTTGCTGCTGGCCGATGAACCCACTGGCAACTTAGACACCAAAAGTGCAGATGCGGTGTTTGCGCTGCTGCGGCGCATCAACCAAGAGCAGGGCACCACCGTGCTGCTGGTCACCCACAACCCCGAGCTGGGCAAGCGCTGCGACAAGACCATCCAAGTGGTGGATGGTCTCATCCAGACTTAGGTTTTTGCAGATTCTGCGGCAATGCCTTGCAGCTGGGCGGCCGTCAGGCGGTTGCCGTGTTGGCTGACCACGGCAGCCGCAGCGCGGTTGGCCAGCGCTGCGGCTTGCGCCGGGCTTTGAGCATGGGTGATGCCGTACAGGAAGGCCCCAGCAAACATGTCGCCTGCGCCATTGGTGTCTACAGCCTGGGTGGGCACGGCGGGCACCTCGATGCGGTGAGCACCTCGTACGACGATGCAGCCTTTGGGGCCGCGCGTCAGGCACACGGTTGAGGCCAGCTGCGTCAGTTGGCCGATGATGGCATCCAGATCGGTCGTGCCGCACCAGGTTTGCGCTTCTTCTTCGTTGGCAAAGAGGTAGTCCAAACCGTTGCCGATCATGGCCTCGAGGCCTGCTTTGCAGAAGTTGATCATGCTCACGTCGCTGAGCGTCAGCGCGGTGGCAACTTGGTGCTCAACAGCGATCTGCCGACCTTTGACAGCGGCCTCTAACCCGGTAGGGGAGGCTGCCAAATAACCTTCCATGTAGTAAATCTTGGACTTGGCGATGTCTTTGGGGTGCAGGGCGCTGGCGTCGAGTTGTGATGTCGCACCCAAAAAAGTGCACATGCTGCGCTCAGCGTCTGGCGTCACCAATACCATGCAACTGCCGGTTTGCCCTTCAGTGGGACATGTATGGGTCAGGTTGGTCGCAACGCCGTTGGCCTGCAGGTCTTGTGTGTAGTAAGCGCCCAGTTCGTCGTCGGCCACGCGGCAAGAATAAAAAGCTTGCCCACCCAGTTGTGCCAATGCGACCACGGTGTTGCCTGCCGATCCACCACCAGTGCGGCGCGCTTGCAGGCCTTGCACATGCGTCAACAGCTCGGCGCGTTGGGGCGTATCGATCAGCGTCATGTGTCTCTTGCTGACGCCCATGGTGCTCAGCAACTCATCAGAGACTTCGTATTCGGTATCGACCAAGGCATTGCCAATGGCGTAGAGGTGGTAGTGGGACATGACTGGCTTGAAAATGAAAAGCTCCGAGTTTAGCGGTCACTCACACCAAACCTTGCTCTGCCATTGAGAAGGCCTGTCCTTGTCCTACGATGATGTGATCGAGCACGCGCACATCCACCAGCGCCAAAGAGGCTTTCAGCGTTTGGGTCAGGTGCTCGTCGGCGCGGCTGGGCTGGACCGAACCGCTGGGGTGGTTATGGCTCAGGACCACTGCGGCGGCTTGGTGGTGCAGGGCGCGCAGGACCACTTCTCGCGGGTAAACACTGGTTTGGCTGAGCGTTCCGCGGAAAATTTCCTCCAAGGCCAGCATGCGGTTTTGATTGTCCAGAAACAGCACAGCAAAGACTTCATGGTTTTTGTGGGCCAGTTGCAGCTGCAAGTATTGTTTGACCGCGCCCGGTGTGTGAAAAGCCTCTCGCTCTTTGAGCCGCTGGCTGAGCGCCCTGCGGGCCATCTCAAACACGGCCAGCAGCTCTGCCTGTTTTGCGGGTCCTAGGCCTTTGATAGCACGAAGCGACTGCACCGTGGCGTTCAGCAAGCCCGCGATGCCGTTGGGTCCCAGCAGTTCTTCGGACAGCTGGAACACGTTTTTCCCCGTCATGCCGGTGCGCAGCAAAATGGCCAAAAGCTCGACATCACTGAGGGCCTGCGGGCCTCGGGCGAGCAATTTTTCGCGCGGACGCGCATCGGCTGGCAAGTCCTTGATGCTCATGCAGTGCCCCTCCCTGGAGCAGCCTTGGGTCCTGTTTATGCCCTTTATTGGGACAACTTGGCCGGGCTTTTTACAATAATGGCTTCTTTATGCCTGTTTGGCCGCGTTTGCGGCATTCCAGAAAACCCTTATGCCCATTGTCGAACCCGGTTCCTTCTTGACGCTTCACTACCGCTTGGCAGGGCCAGAGGGGGACATCATCAACACCTTCAACGAAAAACCGGCCACTTTGTCGCTGGGTTCAGGCACCTTGTCCCCAGCCTTGGAGCAGCGCTTGCTGGGTCTGGCAGAAGGCACGCGGTTGGTGATGGAGATTCCCCCGGGAGAGGCTTTTGGTGACCGCATCGCGGACATGCAGCAGTGGGTGGCGCGCAAGTTGCTGAGCGAATTGGGTGATCCGACCGAAAAATACGCGGCAGGCGATGTGGTGCAATTTCCCACACCAGATGGTATGGGCTCTTATGCCGGTACCGTCATGCAAGTGAACGAGGTGGGCGCGGTGTTGTTTGACTTCAACCACCCCTTGGCCGGTCAGCCAGTGACCTTTGAAGTTGAACTGATTGGAGTACTGTGATGACGTCTGAAGTTCTTTTGGCAGAACCCCGCGGCTTTTGCGCCGGGGTTGACCGTGCGATCGACATCGTTGAGCACGCACTCACCAAGTTTGGTCGCCCGATCTATGTGCGGCATGAGATCGTCCACAACACCTATGTGGTCAACGACTTGAAAGAAAAAGGTGCGATCTTCATTGAAGAGCTGGCCGATGTGCCGCCAGGCGCGACGCTGATTTTCAGCGCGCATGGCGTGAGCCGGGCCATTCAGGATGAGGCCGAACGACGAGGCTTCCGTATTTTTGACGCCACCTGCCCTTTGGTGAGCAAGGTGCATGTGGAGCTGGCCAAACTGCACAAAGAAGGCTACGAGTTCATCATGATCGGCCACAAGGGCCATCCTGAGGTGGAAGGCACCATGGGCCAGCTTGACAGCGGCATTCACTTGGTGGAAGACGTGGAAGATGTGGCGAAGGTCCAGCCCAGTCAAACCGAATTGCTGGCGGTGGTCACGCAAACCACACTCAGCGTGGACGATGCGGCTGAGATTGTGGCGGCTGTCAAAGCCCGCTTTCCCCAAGTGCGCGAGCCCAAGCAGCAAGACATTTGCTATGCCACCCAAAATCGCCAAGACGCCGTCAAACTGATGACCCCGCTGGTCGACGTCGTGATCGTTGTGGGCAGCCCTACCAGCTCCAACAGCAACCGCCTGCGCGAATTGGCCGACCGGTTGGGCACGCCTGCTTACATGGTCGATACAGCCGCTGATTTGCAAGAGGTTTGGTTTGAAGGGGCCCTGAAGGTGGGCTTGACCGCGGGCGCTTCAGCGCCCGATGTGCTGGTGCAAGAGGTCATTGCCCGATTGCGGGCGCTGGGCGCTGTGTCAGTGCGAACACTCGATGGCATTCAGGAAACCATCAAGTTTCCAATGCCCAAGGGTTTGAAGCTGGACGGCGCCGAAAACCCATAACCCGGCTCACTACAATCCTCCCATGCTTGATATTGTTCTTCTCCGCAAAGATCTGGATGCCGCCGTCGCGCGTCTGCAGACCCGTAAAAATCCCCAGCCTTATTTGAATGTCGAGGCGTTTCGTGCTTTAGAAGGCGAACGCAAAACACTGCAGACCCGCACCGAAGAGCTACAAAGCCAGCGCAACAGTTTGTCCAAACAAATTGGCATGCTCAAGGGCAAGGGGCAGCACGCCGATGCCGATGCCGTGATGACTCAGGTTGGCGCCATCAAAACCGAGTTGGATACATCGGCCGAGCGGCTTGAGGTGATCCAGGCTGAGTTGCAAATTTTGTTGCTGGCCGTCCCCAATCTGCCGCACGAGTCGGTGCCTGTGGGCGCGGGCGAAGAAGGCAACGTGGAAGTGCGCCGATGGGGCATTGTGCGCAACTTTGACTTTGAACTCAAAGACCATGTGGACATCGGCGGCCCGCTGGGCCTGGACTTTGAGACCGGCACGAAGCTGACCGGCTCGCGCTTTACTTTCATGCGCGGCCCGGTGGCGCGTTTGCATCGGGCTTTGGCACAGTTCATGTTGGATGTGCAGACCACCGAACACGGCTACACCGAGTGCTACACGCCCTACATCGTGAACGCCGACACGCTGCGCGGCACAGGTCAGTTGCCCAAGTTTGAAGCCGATTTGTTTGCGGCCAAAAAGGGTGGGCAAGAGGGCGGCCAAGAGGGCGAAGAAATCCAGGCGCTGTACCTGATTCCCACCTCAGAAGTGACGCTGACCAACGTGGTTCGCGACGAGGTCTTGGCTGAGGCCGATTTGCCGATCAAGCTCACGGCCCACACCCCTTGCTTTCGTTCGGAGGCGGGCAGTGGCGGGCGCGATGTGCGCGGCCTGATTCGCCAGCACCAGTTTGACAAAGTCGAGATGGTGCAGATCGTGCACCCCGAACACAGCTACGAAGCGCTCGAAGCCATGACCGGCCACGCCGAAGCCATTTTGCAAAAGCTGGGCCTGCCTTACCGCGTCATGAGCTTGTGCACTGGTGACATGGGCTTTGGCGCGAGCAAGACCTATGACTTGGAAGTCTGGGTGCCTGCGCAAAACACCTATCGCGAGATCAGCTCGGTGTCCAACTGCGAGGCTTTCCAGGCGCGTCGCCTGCAAGCCCGTTTCAAAAACGCACAAGGCAAAAACGAGTTGGTGCACACCTTGAATGGCTCCGGCTTGGCTGTGGGCCGTGCGCTGGTGGCCGTGCTCGAGAACTACCAAAATGCCGACGGCACGGTCACGGTGCCCGAGGTGCTGAGGCCCTATATGGGCGGCTTGGAGACGCTGTCGGCCTGATAGAATATTGGCTTCGACAAACGAAACCGAATCAGGAGAGGTGGCAGAGTGGTCGAATGTACCTGACTCGAAATCAGGCGTAGTGGCAACACTACCGAGGGTTCGAATCCCTCCCTCTCCGCCAGTACAAAGACCTCAAACCTGCTCAGCAGGCCTTGAGGCAGCCTCAGGCCCCGCACAAGCGGGGCTTTTTGTTGGGTGTTCCTGACCAAGTCCCTCCCAGTGTCCTGGCGTGAATGGCGCGTAAGGCTGGTGGGAAATTCATGTTCACCGGGTGTAACCCATCAGGCGAGTACGGGAAGTCCCGTGAAGTTGTGCGCGAACACTGCACGCCCTTCGCGAGTACCGGTCATATAGTTCAAATCTGCAAGTTGCATCCGGCGATCGAACTCGCTTTGGCCCGGAAATTGGTGGACCATCGTGCACAGGCCCGCCGAAAACCGCTGTACCAACCACATGCGTTCGAGGCAGGTGTCGGCGTAGCGGTCTAGCCAGCGTTCATCTTGGCGTTTGTAGTGCTCCACCAACGAGCGGCCAAGCACCTTGATGTCCGCCATCGCAGAGTTCAAACCTTTGGCGCCTGTGGGGGGCACAATGTGTGCAGCATCGCCGGCCAGGAACAGGCGGCCAAAGCGCATGGGTTCGCAGATGAAACTGCGCATGGCGGTGACGGCTTTTTGCGTGATGCGACCTTCGTTGATGGGGGGCTGCCCATCGACGTCGAGCCGCTGGTGCAATGCCGTCCAGATGCGATCGTCTGACCAGTTGTCGGGGCTGTCATCCGGTTCGCACTGCAAATACAGGCGAGTGACCTCGGGCGTGCGAATGCTCATCATGGCAAAGCCATCGGGATGGCAACCCCATGTGATGTCTTGGATGGCCGGTGGTGCTTCAGCCAAAATGCCCAGCCATCCAAAGGGGTAAACACGGTCATAAAGCCGCAGCTTGTCGTGAGGGATGGCGCTGCGACTGATGCCCCGAAAGCCGTCGCATCCGGCAACGAAATCGCAGGCCAATTCGATTGGCTTGCCTTCGGACTCGAAATGGATGACGGGTCGGCTGCCCTCTAGGCCTTTGATTTGGGTCACAGGTGCGTCATAGAAAATTTGGGCACCCGACTCCTCGCGGACTCGCATCAGATCGGCCACCACTTCGTGCTGTGGATAGACCCAGGCGCTTTTTCCGCCCGATGCCTCGTGGAAGTCCAGCCTGTGAGAGCGGTTATTGAAGCGAAAATCCAGCGCGTGTTGTTCAAGTGCCAGTCGGTCCATGCGCTCACCCAGGCCGACTTCGCGCATCATCTCAACGGTACCCTGTTCGAGCACCCCGGCGCGAAGTCGGGAGAGGACATGGTCTTTCTGTGAGCGTTCAATGATGACCGACTCGATCCCCTCCAGGTGCAGCAGGTGCGAAAGCATCAACCCTGCAGGCCCAGCGCCAATGATGCCAACTTGTGTCCGTATCAAAGGCAGTCCTCTAGGTAGAGCATCCCCATGCCGGTCGTCATCGACGCATGGTCATGGCGGTTAATTTTTTGCAAGCTGTGGGTGACAATGCGCGCCATCAGACGTTCTCAAGGACCTTGCATGTTGCCCCAAACTCTTGATGGGTTTGGCCGCGCATCCCGGATTCGAGTTGTGCGGGGTGGGTGTGGGTCATGGTCAAATTATAGGATTGAGGTCAATGCGTGCAAAACACAAGTATCCTATTGCCTTGTGCAAAGTCACTGCTTTAAAGCAAGTCTTGAATGTCGATTGCCTCACCCTTGGCGGTTGATGAGCTCCTCAACGCCGGACTGAATGTCTTGCTGACGCAAGCGACCTGTTTGAATTTGAAATACAAAAATGATGAAAAACTGCACTTGGATCCTTGCCTTTTTGTCTATGCCTTTGCTGCAAGGCTGCACGGTACTGGCCGTTGCCGATGTGGCCGCGTCGACCGTGATTTATGGTGTTAAAACGGCTGTCAATGTGGTCGATGCGGTCACGCCGGACATCATCAATCGGGACAAAGACAAAAGCAAAAAGTAGGATTGACGCTGGGCTCAGGCCTTGCGGTGCTCGGCCAGATCGTTCCACGCATCCTGGCGAGTGATCAGGCCACCGCGCACCTCCATGCGGTCGATGAACCGGATGCTCTCAAAAGACTCGCCATCGAGCCAAGTGCCCTGCAAGCTGCCATGACAAAAAACCACCGTCACATCGCCTTGCCAGCTTTCTTCAAATTGTTCGTAATGCTTGCCAATGCGCGAGTAGCGTTGAGCGGCCCAGGTGGTCAGTTCGTGCAGCGTGTGCATGACCACAGTACCGGGAAAACACATCCGAAAGTCGGGTGACAAATAGCTTTGCGCATGGGCCAAATCACCGGATTGCATGGCTTGCAAAAAATCACGCACCACATCAGAAGCCACCGGATGCGCTGCACGGCCCTCGCTGAACACCTTGCCATCGCGGCGGTAGGTGCTGACTTCGTTGACAAACACGGTGGTCCCCGCTTCTGGGGTGTCGATCACTGAGCGAACCGCCTGCGCTAAGCGGTTGACCATGCGGTGCTGGGTCTCAGCAGCGTATCCCGGCAGCAAGTTGATCGAAACGACCGGCATGACGCCTTAGATGCCCAACCAGCCGTTGGTTCGAGCAAAATGCAAGGCTTGCGTGCGGCTATTGACTCCCAAACGGCGAAACAGACGCCAGAAGTGCACCTTGACCGTGTGTTCACTGATTTCAAGCTTTTCAGCAATGTCGCGGTTGGACAAACCTTGGTCCAGCATCAAAATCAGTTGTTTTTGACGTTTGGACAATTTGGTCGGGCCCGAAGGTGTGGCGGCGTCTTCGGCTGCGGCATCTTCTTCAGTGACCAACAAGGTGCGCAGGGCGGCAATGATCTGGGTTGGGCTGTTGGATTTCTCAATGAAAACGTCAGCACGAGCGTCCATGCAGCGTTGTTCGAATTCACTCGCGCTGGAGCTGGTCACAACCGCCAATGGCACATTCGGAAATTTGGCCTTCAGGACCTGCACACCGGACATGCCCAAGGTGTCCGGCAGTTGCAGATCCAAGCAAAACAATTCAGCCTGACCGTTTTTTTCGACCGTCGATTCCACCACGTTCAATTTGTGAATTGGAATGATCTTGAGGCCAGGTTTGACTCGGTGAACGAGCATGGTCAGCGCGTCGCGCATCAGGGGATGGTCGTCAATGACGTAAACAGTCATATTTTGTTCTCGGAGTTATATGAAATGTACAAGCATATCATTAACTTAAAATTATAGATATTTATTTTGTTGAAATCAATAAAATCATTTTGACAAATTTTGACCCATCTGGTCAAAAAGTTGCAAATTAGCGACAACTGAAGCCAAAGTAGCTGCCGTGACAGGTTCGAGGCATGACTCCAATGCTGGCAGTGCATCGGCGCCTTCATTTTGAAGGCGTGAAATCGCTTGCCCGGCTTCTTTGGGTGAAGCAAAGCCAAGGCTTTGCAGCAATGTCACGCCTTTGGCATCCACCAATTTGAAATAGAACAGGCCGTCTTTTTCCCGGTACTGTTTGAAATTGGGCAGGGCGGTTTTGGTTTCTTTGGCCACCGTGGCAACCTTGCCAGATGACAGGGCACGCAGACCCACGGCGTGGCGTAAATCCCGCATGAAGGGCGTGGCCAACTGGCGAGCCTTGTCGGCACCGGCCAGCAAAATTTTGTCCATCTGCGCGGGGTTATCGATCAAGGATTGATAGTGCTCGCGCATGGGGGCAATTTCGCGGTCAATGCGCTCAAACAGCATTTGCTTCGCGTCGCCCCAGCCGATGCCCTCGGCATAGGCTCTGGCCATGGCGGCGGTTTCGTTGGCGCTGGCAAACGCCTGGTAAATCTGAAAAAGGGCCGAGCCTTCTGTCGCTTTGGGTTCTCCGGGTGCTTTGGAGTCGGTCACGATGCCTGCGATTTGCTTGCGCATTTGTGCTGCGGGTGCAAACAATGGGATGGTGTTGTCGTAGCTCTTGCTCATCTTGCGACCGTCCAGACCCGGAAGCAGCGCCACAGACTCTTCGATCACGGCTTCTGGCAAAACAAAGTGTTCGCCATACAAATGGTTGAAGCTTGACGCCATGTCACGCGCCATCTCGATGTGCTGGATTTGGTCGCGGCCTACAGGCACTTTGTGCGCCTTGAACATCAAAATGTCGGCGCCCATGAGCACCGGGTACATGAACAGGCCCGCAGTCACGTCGCTGTCTGGATCGTGACCTGCGGTGTTGTTTTTGTCCACTGCCGCCTTGTAGGCGTGGGCCCGGTTCAGCACGCCTTTGCCGGTCACACAGGTCAATAGCCAAGTGAGTTCGGGAATTTCGGGGATGTCGGACTGACGGTAAAAGGTGACTTTCTCTGGGTCCAAGCCCGAAGCAATCCAACTGGCCGCTATTTCCAGCGTCGAGCGCTGGATGCGGGCGGGTTCGTCGCACTTGATGAGTGCGTGGTAGTCGGCCAGAAAGTAAAAACCGTCGGTACTGGTGTCACGGCTCGCTTGCACCGTCGGGCGGATCGCACCCACGTAGTTGCCCAAGTGCGGTGTGCCCGTGGTGGTGATGCCGGTGAGAACGCGGGTGCGGTTAGGGGTGGTCATGGGTCAAACAAAAGACAAAGGATAAAAACATCAGCGCAAGAAAGCAGCCAAGGGACTGAGGGTGAACTTGAGAAATTCAAAGGTGACTCCCATCAGGGGCTGCATCCACCACGCACTGATGAGGCCGGTGAGGACCAGCGCCATCACGATGAAAAAGCCCCACGGCTCGACACGCGACACCAGCACCGCCTGCCGCCACGGCAACAGGCCGACCAATATTCGTCCCCCGTCAAGTGGGGGAAGCGGAAACAAATTGAAAGCAAACATGACCACATTCGTCAGCATGCCGGCCTTGCACATCTCAATGAAAAACCGCTCGGTGATGCCGCTGCCACTCAAGACATAAAACAACACACCCCATAGCAGGGCTTGCACCAGATTGGCGCCGGGGCCAGCCAAGGCCACCCAGACCATGTCGCGTTTGGGGTGGCGCAGCCGATCAAAACGCACCGGGACAGGCTTGGCGTAGCCGAACAAAAAAGCCCCGCTGGTGCTGAAATAAAGCAGCAGAGGCAACAAGATGGTGCCCACCAGGTCGATGTGGGGAAAGGGGTTGAGGGTGACACGCCCCAACACCGAGGCGGTGTTGTCGCCCAGACGCAGCGCAGCGTAGCCGTGGGCAGCTTCGTGCAAGGTGATGGCAAAGATCACCGGCAAGGCATAAATCAGGACGGTTTGAATGAGATCGGTCATGTTGGCCCCGATTGTCTCAGACCCGTCTGTGTCTGTTCGGTTTCAGCAAGAGGGTTGACCAAGACCGGGTCGACGAGTGGGCAGTCGATGTCCGCTGTGACGCCGCAGCTAAGGGCTGAGATGGACCAGTTCAGTGATCCGCTTTTCCAGCAGCTCGCGCGCATCGCGGTCGAACGAACGCACGCCCGATCGCAGTGTGGCGGTCTGCGGGATCAGGTTGCTCGTCGCGCCGGCATGGAAGGCATCCCCGGTGGTGATGGCCATTGACTGTCATGCCATGCCGCGGACCACAATGTCTCTGGGCGCATGCACCTTGGCAGCCGTGTCCATCACTGGGCTTGCAGATTGATCGACTTGGCAATCGCTCGGTAGCGCTCGATCTCGCTTTGGTAGATGCGCGCCAATTCGACCGGTGTGCGAGAAGGCAAGACCACATTGCCGCTGCCCTCCAAAGCTTTGCGTGTCTCAGGTGCTTCAGCAGAAGCATAGAAAGCTTTGTTCAAGGTGTTGACCACAGCGTCGGGTGTATTGCGGTGCACTTGTACCCCCGCCCAAATGTCAAACTCCATGGCCTCGAGGCCCTTCATAGCGGCCATCGCCGGGAACTGCTTGAACAGGGGGTGCGGGGTTTTCGAGGTCACGGCCAGTCCTTGAATTTTCCCGTCGATCAGGGTTTGTGGAATCGAGCCTGCCATGGGCAAGAACGCCATGTCGATCTGCCCTCCCATCAGATCCGTCAACAGCGGAGCAATGCCTTTGTAGGGGACATGCAGCATCTGCACCTTGGTCAGTTGCGAAAACTTTTCGCCAATCAGGTGGTACAGCGATCCTGGCCCTACGCTGCCATAGCTCAAGGGCTTGTCTGCGCTTTTGCGTGCCAGAGCGAGAAGTTCGTCCACCGACTTGACGTTGAGCGAGTTGCGAACGGCCAAAACCGTGTTCGTTGTGGCGAACTGAGCGACCAGCTTGAAGTCTTCGGATTTGTACTTGACACCCTGAATGGCCATGGGTGCCAGGACCAATTCCATGGGGCTGCCCAAACTGAGGGTGTAGCCGTCAGCTGGCGCACTGGCTAGCTTGGCCAGTCCGATCGAGCCGCCAGCGCCGCCGATGTTTTCAATGACCATGGTCTGGCCCAATTTGACAGCAGCATCGGGCTGCACCCTGCGGGCAAAAAAGTCGGAAGGGCCGCCTGCTGGATAAGGCACGATCAGGCTGATCGGCTTGGCGGGGTAAGTCTGTGCCATGGCGGAAGTCATGGCGCAGGAGGCGACGAGCAGGCCGCCAAGAAGGGTTTTGATGTTCATGGTGTCTCCTTTGGGGTTGAACTTTGGGGCCGGTGTGTTGGACCCTGTATTCATGCTAAAAATTTTGAATTCATGTGTCCAATGACTTATTTTTCTAATAATCATTCGTAAAATGCATGCATGAACCTCAGGCACCTTGAACACTGGCTGGCGCTGGCAGACACCGGCTCCTTCAGCCGCGCGGCAGAAAAACTGCACATCACGCAGTCCGCTTTGAGCCGCAGCATCCAGGCCCTGGAAGAGGATCTGGGGGGGCCTCTGGTGGATCGGGTGGGCAAAAAGAACGAACTCACACCTTTGGGCCGCTCTGTGCTGGAGCGGGCGCGGCGCATCGTGCACGAGGCCCAGGAGCTCAAACAAGGCGCCGCCTTGCTGCAGCAAGGCGGCTTGGGCGCCTTGCGTGTGGGATTGGGGTCTGG
This sequence comes from Akkermansia muciniphila, assembly GCA_943331105.2. Lineage (GTDB taxonomy): Bacteria > Pseudomonadota > Gammaproteobacteria > Burkholderiales > Burkholderiaceae_C > Limnohabitans_A. The sequence continues at coordinate 75,822 of CALQKH020000015.1, read as the reverse complement.
CCCCGGGGCGATGCTGATGACGCCCTGGCTGGTTTACATGGCCAAGCACCACCCCACAGTGCAGGTGACGGTCTCGCGAGGGTCTACCGAACTGCAATTGACGCAATTGCGCGAGCGGCAACTCGATGCCCTGGTGGTGGATGTGCGGCGCGTCGAATCCGCGCCGGATTTGAAAATGACACAGGTGGTTGAGATGCGTGCAGGCTTTGTCTGTCGTCAGGGCCACCCCTTGCTGAAGCGGTCCGCCAAGGGCTTGCCCTTTGATGCCTTGCTGTCTTTTCCCATCGCTTCCATCCAGTTGTCGCAAGAGGTGGCCCGATTGCTGGTGGACCACTACGGCCCGCAAGCCAACCCGGCACAAATGACCACCTTGCAGTGCGAGGACATCGCCAGCTTGCTGGATGTGGTGGGCCAGACCGATGCGATTTACTTTGGGATTGTGGGCGCGGCCCGAGAGGGCCTCACCCAGGGCCGCTTGGTGGAGTTGCCCATGCAAACACCCTTCAAAGGCCAGGCAAGGCTGGCCCTCATCACCTTGGCGGGCCGCACCGAGTTGCCCGTCATGTCGGTGTTTCGCGCGTTTGTGCAAAACCACTTGAGCGATTGAAAAAATAAAAAAGGAATCGGGATGCAGGAATGGCTTTACCCCATGGGGGTGGTGTTGTTGGGTTACACCGTGTTGGGTCTCACAGGTTTTGGCTCGGCTTTGGTGGTGGTGCCCTTGTTGGCCTGGAACTGGCCCTTGCCCGCCGTGGTGGCGCTCACTTTGCTGATGGACGTGCCCGCCTCGGCATTTCACAGCGGGCTGAACTGGCGGCAGGTGCAGTGGCGCGAGTTGCGCCGCCTGCTGCCCGGCATGGTGGTGGGCACGGTGCTGGGCTTGTGGCTCATGCAGCACATCAACAGCCGCTGGCCTTTGTTGCTGCTGGGGTTGTACGTGGCGGGCGTGGGCCTGAATGCCTTGCGCGTCAGGGCTGCGCCTTTGCAGCCGCCGGCCCCGGTCTGGGTGTATCCGGTGGGCGGGGCCATTGGCCTGGTGGAGATGCTGTTTGGCACGGCGGGTCCCTTGGTGGTGGCCTGGCTCAGCCGCCGCGTGGCCGATGTGCAGCAACTGCGCGCCAGCACGCCCATGGTCATTGCCACGGCGGCGGCCACGGTCTTGATGGTCATGGCCTTGGACGGTCGCTTGTCCAGCGGCGTGTTGTGGCAACGTTGGAGCTTGTTGATTGGTGTCGCGCTTGCTGGCGTGTGGCTGGGTCACCGTGTGGCGCACCGGGTGCCCGTGGCGCGATTGCGCCAGATCATCTGCTCTATGCTGGTCGCCAGCGGTTTGATGCTGGCGCTTGGGGCTGTGCGCTGAATCTGTTCAAACCAAAAAAGGGAGCCCATGGCTCCCTTTGGTGTGAACGCGGTGATGAGTTACATCAACAGGTGTTCGCCCGCGTTGTCACCACCCAGAGTCACATAGTTCACCTTGCGGATGTCCATCAACTTGGTGCCGCCGGAATAGCTGATCGAGCTTTGCACGTCTTGCTCCATTTCAATCAGCGTGTTGGCCAGCTTGCCCTTGATCGGCTCCAAGATGCGCTTGCCTTCCACGTGTTTGTACTCGCCTTTGTTGAAGTCGGAGGCCGAGCCGTAATACTCTTTGAACATCTCGCCATCGACTTCCACGGTTTTTCCGGGCGACTCTTCGTGGCCTGCAAAGAGTGAGCCGATCATGACCATGCTCGCGCCAAATCGGATGCTCTTGGCGATGTCGCCATGGCTGCGGATGCCGCCGTCGGCAATGATCGGCTTGGTCGCCACACGAGCACACCACTTGAGGGCTGATAACTGCCAGCCGCCCGTGCCAAAACCGGTCTTGAGCTTGGTGATGCAGACCTTGCCCGGGCCCACGCCCACTTTGGTGGCGTCGGCACCCCAGTTTTCCAGGTCGATGACGGCTTCGGGTGTGGCCACGTTGCCTGCGATCACAAAGCTGGTGGGCAGCTTGCCTTTGATGTAGCGAATCATGTCGCGCACGCTGTCGGCATGGCCGTGGGCGATGTCGATGGTGATGTACTCGGGCACGAGGTTTTCAGCGGCCAGCTGGTCCACGGTGGCGCGGTCGGGGGCTTTGACACCCAGCGAGATGGAGGCATACACGCCTTTGCCATGCATGTCGCGCACGAACTGGACGTTGTCCAGATCAAAGCGGTGCATCACGTAAAAGTAGTTGTTTTGCGCCAACCAAAGGCAGATGCTTTCGTCTACCACCGTCTTCATGTTGGCAGGCACCACCGGCAGGCGGAAGGTACGGCTGCCTAAGGTGACACTCGCGTCACACTCAGAACGGCTTTCCACGCGGCACTTGCGTGGCAAAAGCAGGATGTTGTCGTAGTCAAAAATTTCCATGAGAAAACCAAGCTCCAAAGAAGGATTCGTTGAGAAAACGAGTGAGCGCTTGGCTTGGCCGGTTTTTTTGACGAAAAAAAACCGGGCGCAAGAATCTTGGGCCCGGTGGCTGATTCTACCCGTGTTCAAACTCCCTGCGAAGCATCATTCGCGTTTCGATTTCAAGCGCTTGTGACATCATGGGGTGGCAGTGTCGGTTTGGTGGCCAACATGAAGGCCAAAGAGCCCAAGGCCGCCAGCAGGGCCAATAAGCTAAATCCCAGCTGGTAATCACCCGTCAGGTCAGCCAGCACCCCGGCGATCATGGGGCCGGCAATTTGCCCCAGCGCAATGATGGCGGCCGACAGTCCCAAGATGAGCCCAATCGCGTTGCGCCCAAAGTAGTCGGCCCGAATGGCCTGCATGAAAGGACCACGCAAACCCCAAGCAATGCCGTGGAACACCCCGAAGGCCAACAGCATGGCCATGCTGTTGGCATAGGTCAGGCACAGCATGCCGATGCCGTGGGCCAGCATGCACAGGGCGGCGACCTTTCTTTTGTCGAACCAGTCACCCATGGTGGCCCCCATCAGCACCCCGGCCAGCTGCCCAAAGGTCATGATCAGGATCACCCAACTGGCGGTGGTGAATGAATAACCGAGGCCCTCTTTCATGTGCGTGATGGCGTGCACATTCACGGCAGAAACCACCAGCAATGCCAAACCGTGGCCAATGGCCAGCATCCAGAAAGCCCGCGTGCGCAGCGCCTGCGCCACGGTGAATTCAACCTGCACGGGCGGCGCAGGGCGGCCTTCGGCCAGGTCGGCGGCGGCTTGCGCAGGGTTGATCCCGTCCACATGCTCGCCATGGTCCTCGGGGCGGCGGCGGATGATGTTGGCCATGGGCAAGCCCGTCAATAGAACCAGCGCACCCGAGCCCGCAGCCGTGGCCCGCCAGCCCCACACTTGGATGGACCAGGCCATCAGTGGCACCACCAGCCCCCCCATGGCCAAACCCAGGCTCATGATGGAGAGGGCGCGCGCGCGGAACTTCTCAAACCATTGCACCAGCGCCACCGACAGCGGAAAGTAGCCTCCCAGGCTGGCTCCCACGGCCATCAGGAGGGCGCTGGCATAAAACGTGGCAACGCTGTCGACCTGACTGAGCAACAACAAGCCGGCCGCAAACAGAACCATGCCCCAGCGGATCATTTTTTGGGGGCCTACACGGTCCATCACCCAGCCCAGCACCGGACCGATGATGGCGGCCTCCACCGACTGCAACGCGGCAGCCCCGGACAAGGTGGTTTTGCTCCAACCCATTTCGTCAGACAGCACGGCGATGTACAGGCCCAAAGCCTGCGTGAGAAAAGCCGCCAGCAAAAACTGAATGCCGCAAGCCGCGCCTACCATGCGCCAGCCGTAAAAAGACCTCACTTTTCAGTCCTTTCGAACAAGCGGCACCGTCTTCGCGCTCGCTTGCAGCTTTTCGGTGTGTGCCGAATATCAGGGGTCATAAAGGCGTATTGACTGATGGAGTAAGTGAATAGGCATCGTGGCACGATGGGCTCGCGTCAGCTGTCCCGAAGTCGACCAAAACCGATGTTGGCACCGCATCCCATCACCCGATCCATGGTCAGCGCCATCGACAGTTCGAACTTCCTACAATCTCTCTATGCTGTCAGACACCCCACCGAACACATCTTCCCCTTTGCTCGCCCAACTCAACGATGAGCAGCAACGGGCGGTGGCCTTGCCTCCCGAGCACGCTTTGATTTTGGCGGGTGCAGGTTCTGGCAAAACCCGCGTGCTGACCACGCGCATCGCCTGGCTCTTGCAGACCTCGCAGGTCTCGCCCGGCGGCATTTTGGCGGTGACCTTCACCAACAAGGCCGCCAAAGAAATGAAGCTGCGCCTGCAGTCCATGCTGCCAGTGAATGTGAACGTCATGTGGATCGGCACCTTCCACGGTTTGTGCAACCGTTTTTTGCGGGCGCATCACCAGCTGGCTGGATTGCCGCAGACCTTTCAAATTTTGGACACCCAAGACCAGTTGTCGGCCGTCAAGCGCCTTTGCAAACAATTCAATGTGGACGAAGACCGTTTCCCGCCCAAGCAGGTTCAGTACTTCATCTCGGGCTGCAAAGAAGACGGCCAGCGCCCGGGCGACGTGCCGGTGCGCGACGACGAGACCCGCCGCAAGGTGGAGCTGTACCAGCTGTACGAAGAGCAGTGCCAACGCGAGGGCGTGGTCGATTTTGGTGAGCTGATGCTGCGCTCGTATGAATTGCTGCGTGACAACGTGCATGTGCGCGAGCACTACCGTCGCCGTTTTCGCCACATTTTGGTGGACGAGTTTCAGGACACCAACAAGCTGCAGTACGCCTGGCTCAAGCAGCTCGCCGGAATGCCGGGGGAAGGTGGCGAATGCGCCATTTTGGCCGTGGGCGACGACGACCAAAGCATCTATGCCTTCCGCGGTGCGCGCGTGGGGAATATGGCCGACTTTGTGCGCGAGTTTCAAGTGCGCCATCAGATCAAGCTGGAGCAGAACTACCGCAGCTTCAGCAACATCTTGGATTCGGCCAACCACCTGATCAGCCACAACAAAACCCGTTTGGGCAAGACCCTTCGCACAGACCAAGGCGCAGGTGAGCCGGTTCGGGTGGTGGAGTCCCCGTCTGACTTTGCCGAGGCGCAGTGGCTGATTGAAGAGCTGCGGCAGTTGGTCAAGCAAGACGGTTTTGAGCGCAAGGAGGTGGCGCTGCTGTACCGCAGCAACGCGCAAAGCCGGGTGCTCGAAACCGCGCTGTTCAACGCCGGTTTTCCGTACCGGGTTTATGGCGGTTTGCGCTTTTTTGAACGTGCCGAGATCAAGCACGCGCTGGCCTATTTGCGCCTGATGGAGAACCCCAACGACGACACCAGTTTTTTGCGGGTGGTCAACTTTCCGCCGCGTGGCATCGGGGCGCGCAGCATCGAGCAATTGCAAGACGCCGCCCGTGCTGCAGGCTGTTCTTTGCACGACGCCGTCAGCGTCACCACCGGCAAGGCCGGGGCCAATTTGGCCGCCTTTGTGGCCATGGTCGATGTGCTGCGAGAGCAGACCGAGGGCCTGACGCTGCGGGAGATCATCGATTTGGTGCTGGACAAGACCGGTTTGCTTACCCACTACCGGACTGAGAAAGAAGGTGCCGATCGGGTAGAAAACCTGGAGGAACTGGTCAACGCTGCCGAGAGTTTTGTGACACAAGAAGGCTTTGGCCGCAGCGCGGTGGCTCTGCCGCAGGGCTTGTCGACATCCTTGTCACAAAGCCCGGTCAGCCAAGGTCTGAGTGGCTCCACAGAGGCATATCCGGACGGAGGCTTGGGCAGCATCGATGAGTTCAGCGAAGATGGCGTGATCATGAGCCCACTGGCGGCCTTTCTCACCCATGCTTCTTTGGAGGCGGGCGACAACCAGGCCCAAGCGGGTGAAGATGCGGTCCAACTCATGACGGTGCATGCCAGCAAGGGACTGGAATTTGATGCGGTGTTCATCACCGGCTTGGAAGAGGGGCTGTTCCCGCACGAAAATGCGATGAACGATTTTGATGGTCTTGAAGAAGAGCGCCGCCTGATGTACGTGGCCATCACACGCGCTCGCAAGCGTTTGTATCTGAGTCACTCGCAAACCCGCATGCTGCATGGTCAAACCCGCTACAACCTGAGAAGCCGTTTTTTGGCCGAGTTGCCAGAGGCGTGCCTGAAATGGGTAACACCAAAAAATGCCGGGTTCTCGAATCTGGGCACGGCTGGCACAGGTGCAGATTCTTCCGGTGGTGGTTGGCCGCAAACCCCGGCCTTCAACCGCCAGGCCCGTCCCGCTTGGGGACAGAGCAGCTTGAGTGCCGAAACCTACAAAAGCCCCCCCGTTCCGGTGCAAAAAGCCGCGCCCGAGCACGGCATCAGCGCGGGCAAAACCGTCTTCCACACCAAATTTGGAGAAGGCAAAGTGCTGGCTGTGGAGGGCATGGGGGCCGATGCCCGCGCCCAGGTCAATTTTCCGCGTCACGGGGTGAAATGGCTGGCGCTGAGCGTGGCCAAGCTCACCGTGGTCTAAACTCTTTTTCTGCTTTGAAAGATCCCATGAAAATCACCCAAAATACCGTCGTCACCATGCAATACAAGGTGACCAATGCCCAAGGCCAGCTGCTGGACAAAGCCCAAGAGCCCACTTCTTATTTGCATGGCGGTTACGACAACACTTTCCCAAAAATCGAAGAAGCCCTGGAAGGTCAAGAGGTGGGTTTTGCCACCACCTTGAAGCTGGCCCCAGCCGATGCGTTTGGCGAGCGCGATGAGGGCTTGGTGCAGACCATTCCCAAAAGCGAATTTCCGCCGGGCGTCAAGGTGGGCGGTCAGCTGCGTGGCCGCACGCCAGACGGGCGCGAGCAGGTGTTCAATGTGCTCAAAATCAAGGGCGACCAAGTGATGCTCGACGGCAACCACCCTTGGGCTGGACAGCACTTGAGCTTGGCGCTCAAGGTGGTCGAAGTCCGAGCTGCCTCAGCAGACGAAGTGACACACCGTCACGCCCACGGGGCACACGGTCACCAGCACTGATCAATCGGCGTTGGGTGAGTTGGGTGGTGGCGCGGCTTGTTCGTCGTCAACGTCGGTTGAAAAACAATCGCGCACCGAAAACAGCATCGAGGTGAAGAACATGCCTGCCACCATCAAGGCCAAGGGCAAGAACGCTGCCGTCATCAGCTGTGGGCTGCCCATCAAGCTGGTGATGAGCAATGCCAAGATGGCTGTGACCATGAAAATCACGCCCCAAGCCACCACATAGACCGTGAAAGCTTTCAGGTTGCGCCAGCAAGCCATGAAACTGAAAAACAGACTCTTGACCGCTGGCATGCCGTACCAGTGCACCAGCGCAGGTGAATGCCAAAACATCATGGACAGTGGCACATAAAACAGCATGGACACCCACAGGGCGGTCTGGAACGAGTCGGCCGTGACCACATCGGGGGTCATCTTGGCCCCACCAAAATAAACCTTGGCAAATGTGCCGCCATCGACCAAGGTGGAAATCAGCATGACGACCAAGAAAATCACCGCGTACAAACTGCCCAAATGGAACATGGTTTTGCGGTGAGGCCCCGCCTTGAAGGCCGCAAACAAAACGCCAGGCATTGGAAACTTGCCTTCTGAAGCGGTTTGCGTGGCCGCCATCATGCCCAGCGTGAGCCCCGGCAGAACAATCAAAGCCAAAGCGCTGCCGATGAAGGGCACGATGGAGACAAGAGACACGGTGGTCATGAACAAAAAGAACAGACCCGTCATGGCCAAGGGCTGACGCCAAAAAGTACGCATGCCTTGTTTGGCCCATTTCAGGCCCGCGCTGGCGGGAACGATTTGCAGATTCATGGTGGTCAGATGGTGACAGACAAGGACACAGGGCAGAGAATGCGGCCGCGCAGGACGCGCTCGAAATGGGTCGGATCGTGTGGGGTGAGCATGGAAGCTTCTCGGGGCAGATGGTAGTCCCAGAGGCGGGAAATCCAGAATCGCAAAGCCCCGGCCCGCAAAAGGGCGGGCAGTAAAGCACGCTCAGAAGCCGTCAATGGGCGTTCTTGGCCATAGGCTTTCAGCATCGCCCTGGCGCGTTCGGCGACATGTTGGCCCGTGGGCAGGTCGATGCACCAATCGTTCAGGCAAACGGCCAAGTCGAAAAGCCAGGTGTCAACGCCCGCAAAGTAAAAGTCAAAAAAGCCGGTCAGTTGTTCACCGTCAAACATCACGTTGTCGCGAAACAGGTCGGCGTGCACGGGCCCACGGGGCAAAGCGGCAAAGTCGGCGCTTTCAGCGATGTGGTTTTGGTATGCCAGTTCACTTCGCAGCAATGCCGCTTGTGCAGCGTCCAGATGTGGCAACACCACCGGGACGGTTTCGTTCCACCATGGCAGACCGCGCAAATTGGGCTGGCTGCGGTTGTAGTCGGCCCCCGCCAGGTGCATGCGCGCCAGCATTTGGCCTACAGCGGCGCAGTGCACGGCCTGTGGCTGCAATTGGCTTTTGCCCGAGAGTTTGTTGACCACGGCTGCCGGCTTGCCGTTCAGACTGTGCAGCACATCGCCATCGCGGTTGGCAGCTGGGTCGGGCACCGGTATCCCCCGGGCTGCCAAAAACTTCATCAGCAGCAGGTAAAAAGGCAGTTGCTCGTGGGTGAGGCGCTCAAACAATGTGAGCACATACTCACCTTGGGTGGTGGTGGCGAAGTAATTGGTGTTTTCAATCCCACCCTCGATGCCGCGCAAAGCGGTGAGCTGTCCCAGATTCAGGGCTTGCATCAGGTCGTTGGCCTGGGCTTCGGTGACTTCGGTGAATACCGCCATGGGGGTGAGGGTCAAAGTGCCAGAGGGTCTGGCTTAGGTGGGGAAAACAGGGATTGTAGAGGGCGAAAAGCCAACAATGACCCGCAAAGGGCTGGGTGCGCTGGGCCGATGTGGCAAAGCGAAGCGCCTCTGAGGCCCAGCGCACCCAGCCCTTGGCGGGTCTGCCCGGGGCGCGGTGTGATGGTGTGCGGGGCCTGCGCCCAGGCTCAGAGGCGCTTCGCTTTGCCACATCGCCCCGGCGCAAACCCGGATCCCGATCAGTTGGGGGAGGCGAAAATTCCTTATCCCGGTACACAATCAGGGGATGAGCGACAACACCCCCGACACCCTACCCAACACCGCCCAACCGACCCTCTTGCTGGTCGATGGCTCCAGTTACCTGTACCGCGCCTTTCACGCCATGCCTGATCTGCGCGCCGTGCCGGGCGACCCGAGCAGCCCCGCCACCGGCGCGATTCGCGGCATGATCAACATGATGGAACGGCTGCGCAAAGACGTGCCAACTGTTTATGCGGCTTGCGTGTTCGACGCCAAGGGCCCCACTTTCCGCGACGAGCTGTACCCCGAGTACAAAGCCAACCGCAGCCCCATGCCCGACGATTTGCGCAGCCAAATTGAACCCATCCACGAGCTGGTGCGCCTGATGGGCTGGACGGTGCTGGACGTGCCGGGTGTGGAAGCCGACGACGTCATCGCCACTCTGGCCCATGTGGCCGCCCAGCAAGGCATCCAAGTCACGGTGTCGAGTGGCGACAAAGATTTGAGCCAGTTGGTGAACCAGCACATCACCATCATCGACACCATGAACGGCAAGGTGCGCGATGTGGCGGGCGTCACGGCCGAGTTTGGCGTGCCGCCCTCGCTCATGATCGACTACCAGACGCTGGTGGGTGACACGGTGGACAACGTGCCGGGTGTGGCCAAGGTCGGCCCCAAGACGGCGGCCAAATGGCTGATGGAATACGGCTCGCTCGACAAGCTCATGGAAAACGCCCACGACATCAAAGGTGTGGCGGGTGAGAACCTGCGCCAGGCGGTGGACTGGCTGCCCAAGGGCCGCGCTCTGGTGTCCATGAAAACCGATTGCGACCTGAACGGCTGGGTGCCCGATTTGCCTTCTCTGGCCAGCCTGCACCTGCATGAGCCCGACAAAGGCAAACTGCTTAATTTTTACCAGACCTACGGCTTCAAAGGCTTGGCTCAGTCTCTGGGCGGGGCCATGCCCGCGGCTGTGGCTAAAAAAACCACCAAACCCAAAGACACAGGCATGGGCGATTTGTTTGGCTCGGCGCCAGACGAAGAGCCTGCGTCATTGCCCGAACTGGACACCGCTGCCAGCTCGGTGCAAGGCAATTTGAAATACGACACCGTCGTCGACTGGGCCGCGTTCAACACTTGGCTGGACCGCATTGAGCAAGCAACGCTTACCGCCATTGACACCGAAACCACGTCTCTGGACGCTATGCGCGCCGAGATTGTGGGCATCTCGCTGAGTGTCAAGCCCGGCGAGGCGGCCTATATTCCGCTGGCCCACAACGGCCCGGCTGCGCCCGAGCAGCTGCCTTTGGCACAGGTGCTGGCCAAGCTCAAGCCTTGGCTCGAAAACCCGGCACGTTACAAACTGGGTCAGCACATCAAATACGACCGCCATGTGTTCGCCAACCACGGCATTGAGGTGCAGGGCTATGCCCACGACACCATGCTGCAAAGCTATGTGCTCGAAGTGCACAAACCGCACGGTCTCACAAGTCTTGCCGAGCGCCATGTGGGCCGCAAAGGCGTGACCTACGAAGACCTGTGCGGCAAAGGCGCGCACCAAATTCCGTTTGCCCAGGTCGATGTCGACAAAGCGGCGAATTACTCGTGCGAAGACTCAGACCAGTGCCTGGACGTGCACCTGGCGCTGTGGCCGCAAATCCAGGCGCATGCGGGCCTCAAGTACGTGTACGACTTGGAAATCGCCACCAGCGAGGCGCTCTACCGCATCGAGCGCAATGGCGTGCTGATCGACGCGCCCACCCTGGCCGCGCAAAGCCAAGCACTGGGCGAGCGCATCGTGCAACTCGAAAGCGAGGCCTACGAGATCGCCGGGCAGCCCTTCAATTTGGCCAGCCCCAAGCAACTGGGTGAGATATTTTTTGACAAGCTGGGCCTGCCTGTGGTCAAGAAAACCGCCACGGGAGCTCGCAGTACCGACGAAGAAGTGCTGGAAAAATTGGCCGAAGACTACCCGCTGCCCGCCCGCATTTTGGAGCACCGCAGCCTGGCCAAGCTCAAAGGCACCTACACCGACAAGCTGGCGCAGCTGGCGCTGCCACGCACGGGTCGGGTACACACGCATTACGCGCAGGCCGTGGCCGTCACAGGCCGCCTGTCGAGCAACGAGCCCAACCTGCAAAACATCCCGGTGCGCACCGCCGAAGGGCGCAAGGTGCGCGAGGCCTTTGTGGCCCCGGCGGATTGTGTGATTGCCAGCGCCGACTACAGCCAGATCGAGCTGCGCATCATGGCGCATCTGAGCGACGACGCGGCTTTGCTCAAGGCCTTTCACGACGGGCTGGACGTGCACAAAGCCACGGCGGCCGAGGTGTTTGGGGGGACGCCCGACACCGTGACCAGCGAACAGCGCCGTTATGCCAAGACCATCAACTTCGGCTTGATCTACGGCATGAGCGCCTTTGGTCTGGCCAAGGCGCTGGGCATCGACAACACCGCCGCCAAAAACTACATCACCCGCTACTTTGAGCGCTTTGCAGGCGTCAAGCACTACATGGACGCCACCCGAGAACAAGCCAAAGCACTGGGTTATGTCGAGACGGTGTTTGGCCGCCGCCTGATGCTGCCTGAGATCAACAGCCCCAATGGTCCACGCCGCGCCGGGGCCGAACGCGCCGCCATCAACGCGCCCATGCAGGGCACAGCCGCTGACCTGATCAAGCTGAGCATGGTCGCGGTGCAAAAAGCGCTGGATGAACAAGGCAAGACCACCAAGGTCATCATGCAGGTGCACGATGAACTGGTGTTTGAGGTGCCTGAATCAGAAATCGAGTGGGTGCGCACCGAGGTGCCGCGCATCATGGCCGGTGTGGCCGATTTGAAGGTGCCGCTTTTGGCAGAAGTCGGTTTTGGTCCGAACTGGGAGCAGGCGCACTGAGCGTCAAGCTGGCTGCCAGGGCACGTGCTTTTGCATGATGGCCTCAAACAGCGCAGAGCGTTCAAAAGCTGTCAGCCAAGCGGCCAAGGCAGCCCAGGGCTGCGAGGCAAACCAAGCTGGGTCGGTGTGGGCGTATTGGCGCACAAAGGGTGCCACTGCGGCGTCGGCCAGACCGAAGTGCTTGCCTGCCAAAAATGGCTGTGCGCGAAGCCGCGCATCCAGCCTGCGCAACCAAAGTGCCGCCTCATCGCGATCGGCCGAGCCGCTGTCTAAGCCGGATCGGTTCGGGTATTTGTAACGGTCCAGTTGCCGCTTGAAAGGTCCGTCGTTGTGTGCGATGAGGCCCAGCGCATCGGTCATGGCCGCATCTGCGCTCGGCAGCCAACCCAGAGGGTCTTGCTCACGCAGCGCCCACAGCATGATGTCCAGACTTTGTTCCAGCACCCGATCGCCTGCCGCGCTGGTCAGCCACAGCACGGGCACAGTGCCTTTGGGCGAGAGGGCCAGCATGTGGGCCGGTTTGTGCTTCAACACCACTTCGCGGTGTTCGTAAACCGCGCCGCTGATGTGCAGGGCCAGTCGTGCCCGCATGGCATAAGGGCAGCGGCGAAAAGAGTAAAGAACGGGCAACACAGGCAGCATGGGCATCACGGTCTCGGGCATGCTGGAGTTTAGAGGACTTGAATGTGCCAAGATAATGGCCATGTTTGTGCACCCCATCCAAGGAGACCCCACTTGAACTCAGATCTGTTTGAAGATTCCCAAGCCCTGCTGGGCGGGAAAATCGGCGCCGCCGGTACCACCCGTCGCATGGCCATGAAGACCGCTTTGGGCGTAGGTTACGCGGCGGCTGCGCTGCCCATCATGGCCCAAACCGCCATCAAAACGCCCTCCACGGGCTTGCTGGCCGGGGAAGTGACCATCGATGTCAACGGTTTCAAGATGCCGGCTTACCGCAGCGCGCCTGCAGGCAAAACTGGTTTGCCGGTGGTGCTGGTCATTTCAGAAATTTTTGGTGTTCATGAATACATCGCTGACACCACCCACCGATTGGCCCAGGCAGGCTACTTGGCCATTGCCCCAGAACTCTTTGTGCGCCAAGGCGACCCCAACGAGTATGGCGAGCTGGCCAAACTCCAGTCCGAAATCATTGCCAAAGTGCCCGATGCGCAAGTGATGGCAGATTTGGACGCTTGCGTGGCTTGGGCTGCTGCAAACGGCGGTAACACCGACAAGCTGGCCATCACAGGCTTTTGTTGGGGCGGACGCATCACTTGGTTGTATGCGGCTCACCAGCCCAGGCTCAAAGCGGGCGTGGCTTGGTATGGCCGCTTGGTGGGCAACACCAGCCCCCAAACCCCGCAGCACCCTTTGGCTTTGGCAGGCAGTTTGAAGGCGCCAGTGCTCGGTTTGTATGGTGGTGCAGACACCGGCATTCCGTTGGATACGGTGGATAAAATGAAAGCCGAATTGGCCAAAGGACCGGCATCGGCCAAGGCCAGTGAATTTGTGGTTTATCCTGATGCGCCACATGCTTTTCATGCCGACTACCGCCCCAGCTATCGCAAACCGGCGGCAGACGATGGATGGCAGCGCATGTTGGCCTGGTTCAAACGCTTCGGTGTGGCGTGATGTTGAAATACTGAGATGGCCCTTCAGGGGTGAATTCTCATAGCCGCCCATTGTGGCGTGTGTTCTGTAAAACCGCCCATTGGGGCGGTTTGTTTTGGGGTGCGGTGCACTCCGGGAAACATGATGACTTTATTGGCGATATTGGTGGGCACTTTGTTGGCGGGCATTGGCAGCGTTTGGGTGGCGGCTTGGTTGAGTTTTGGTGTTTTGAGCCGCTACACCCAGCACATGCTGAGCCTGGCGGCTGGGGCTTTGATGGCCACGTCGTTCTTGCATTTGTTGCCAGAAGCCTTTGAGAGCGGCGTAGGCCCACATGAGCTCTTTTTGACTTTGCTGGTGGGTTTGGTGTTCTTCTTTTTGCTCGACAAGGCCGAGCTGTGGCACCACGGGCACGAGCATGGCCACGGCCACGACCACGGTCACGCTCACTCTCATTCTCACGCGCATCAGCACGACCATTTAGATGCCCCCAGGGGCCAATGGGCCGTATTGGCCGGGGACAGCGTGCACTGTTTTGGCGACGGTATTTTGATCGCATCAGCCTTCATGGCCGACATGCACCTGGGCATGATCGCTGCACTGGCGGTGTGGGCCCATGAGATTCCTCATCACATGGGCGACTTGGCCGTTTTGCGGCAGGGCAGCAGCAGCCGCCGCGCTGCCATCGTGAAGGTGTCCATGGCTGGCGCCATCACGGCGCTGGGCGGCGCTGTGGGCTATGTGTTGGTGGACGCTTTGCGCGAATGGTTGCCGTTTTTCTTGGTCGTGGCCAGCAGCAGCTTTGTTTATGTGGCTTTGGCCGATCTGATTCCGCAACTGCAAAAGCGGCTGTCAGCCCGAGAGACAGCGGCCCAAATTCTCTGGTTGAGCGTTGGCATTGGCATGGTGCTGCTGGTGAGTGCTATAGCGGGTCACCAGCACTGAACTCAACCCTTGGCGCAGGGCAAGCCCGGGGTATTGCACCACTCGCTCCAACTGCCCGCATACAGCGCAGTCGTGCCCAAACCGGCCATTTCCATGGCCATCAAATTGGGCACAGCCGTCACGCCAGAGCCGCAGTGGTGCACCACTGTGCTGGGTGTTCGACCCGCGAGAACCTGGTCCCATTCGGCGCGCAGTGCTTCGGGTGATTTGAAGCAACCGTCTTCTGTGAAGTTTTCGGTAAACGGCCGATTCAAGGCCCCGGGGATGTGGCCTGCGACCGGGTCGAGCGGCTCCATCTCCCCCCTGAAACGCGCACCGGCCCGGGCATCGACGATGGTTTGCTCGGGGCGCCCCAAGGCGGCCGAAACATCTGCAGTCAGCAACAACTGGCGCAACGCAGCTTTGACTGCAAACTCCGCCGGTGTCGGCGATGGCGCAGGACCAGAGGCGAGGGCACCGCCAGCTGCTTTCCATGCCGCAAGGCCGCCATCGAGCAAAGCCACCGCGTCGTGGCCCAACCATTTCAGCATCCACCACAGGCGGCCGCAGTAAGCGCTTTTGTTGCGGTCGTACACCACGATTTGCATGCCGTTGTGCAGCCCCAGGCTGCCCAGCCATTTGGCAACGGCCGCGCGCTGGGGCAGGGGGTGGCGTCCCGCGTTAACACCCTCTCCCGGCGCGTGTGTACTCAAGTTTTTGTCCAAATGTGCAGGCAGTGCACCTGCAATCCGTTCGCCTGCAAAAAAGCCATCGGCCAGTTCGGGTTTCATCAAATCAAAACTGCAGTCCAGCACGGCGCAGGGTGTGCCGTTTGCTTGCAGGGCTTGAAGTTGGGGGGCGGTGATCAACATGTTGTACATGGTGCAGGTCTCCTTTCAATGTTCTTCAGCGGGGGTTCGTGGTCAGGTGCGGTTGCGCAAGGCGGTGGCGGCGATGCCGCTGGCGATGATCAGGGCCATGCCGGCCCAACCCATCAGGGGAAGTTGGTCGCCAAATAAAAACAAGCCGTAAAGCGCAGCAAACACGATGCCAGAGTACTGCAAATTGGCCGCCACCAATGTCGCGCCGTTGTTGTAGGCCCTGGTCATGCACAGTTGCCCCAAGGCTGCGAGCAAACCAATGGGCAAAAGCCAACCCACATGCGGCCAGACCCAGTCGCTTGGGCCCACAAACAGCATGGCCACGGCTCCTGTGAGGGCGGTACCGATGGAAAAATAAAGAACGGTGCGGGCTTCCGGTTCGCCCACGCGACCTAGAGCCGCCACTTGCATGTAGGCCAGCGCGGCGCCCAGCCCTGAGAGCAAGCCGATCACGCCAGCAAACAGCTGGTTTTGCTCAATGGTGGGACGCAAGATCATGACCACACCCGCAAAGCCTGCGATCACGGTGAGCACCACCGGAGCTTGCCGAGCCAAGTCCTGCACTTTGCCCATGACCAGGGAACCGCCCACCAAAAAAGCCGCCATCCAGATGCCACTCATGTAATTGAGTGTCATGGCGGTGGCCAGGGGCAAATGGGCGATGGCATAAAACCAGGCGGTCAGCGAGAACACCCCAACGACCGAGCGCCACGCATGCATGAGAGGGATGGGTGTGCGCAGTGCCACACGCTGGTGACGACAAATGGCCACCATGAAAAAAATCCCGATCAGACCTCGGTAAAACACCAGCTCAAAAGTGTGGAAGTACTCCGAGGCGTATTTGATGCAAACGCTCATCGTCGCAAAAAAAAGCGACGACAAAATCATCCAAGAGGCTTGCATCCGGGCGGGCTTCAGAGGGCCTGCATTTGCTGGCGATACCACTCGTGAAAGTGCTGCATCCCGTCTTCCATGGGGCTTTGGTAAGGCCCGACCTCGTTGTCGCCGCGCGCCAGCAAGGCTTTGCGGCCTGCGTCCATGCGCTCGGCGATTTCGTCGTCCTCGATGCAGGTTTCCATGTAAGCCGCTTGCTGGGCCTCGACAAATTCGCGCTCAAAGGCCACGATTTCTTCGGGGTAGTAAAACTCCACCATGTTCAGCGTCTTGTTGGGGCTGACCGGGTGCAGGGTCGACACGGTGAGCACATGTGGATACCACTCCACCATGATGTGGGGGTAATACGTCAGCCAAATGGCACCGCGCTCTGGCAGTTGGCCGTTGCGGTACTTCAGCAGCACCTCGTGCCACTTTTTGTAGGTGTCCGAGCCGGGCTTGCCAAAACCGCCAGACACGCCCACGGTTTGCACCGAATAGTGTTCTTTGAATTCCCAGTTCAGGTCGTCGCAGGTCACAAACTGACCCAGCCCCGGGTGGAAGGGGCCGACGTGGTAATCCTCTAGATAAACTTCGATGAAAGTTTTCCAGTTGTAGTTGCATTCGTGCAGCTCAACCCGGTCAAGAGCATAGCCATCAAAATTCAGCTGCGATCTGGGGCCCATGCCTGCCAGGTCAGCGGCGATATCGCGGCCGTTGTCCTCGAACAAGAGGCCGTTCCATGCCTGCAATTTGTAGTTGTTCAGGTTCAGGCAAGGGTCTTGAGCAAAGTGAGGGGCGCCGAGCAATTGGCCGTCTGGCGCATAGGTCCAGCGGTGCAGCGGGCACACAATGTTGCCGCCTGCGCTGCCTTTTTGCTGGGTTTGCAGGTTGCCACGACCATTCAGCATGATGGCTTGGCGGTGGCGGCAGACATTCGAGACGAGTTCAACCCCGCCTTGGGCGTTGCGCACCAATGCGCGTCCTTGCGCCTCGTGGGGCAGGGCGTAGTAATCGCCCGGGTTGGGTACTGACAGCTGATGGCCCACATAGCGGGGACCCGGCCGAAAGAGCGTGTTCAATTCGCGCTGAAACAGCGCTTCATCGAAATAAGTGGAAACTGGTAGTTGGCTTGCGGCCTGCTGCAGTTGAAGACTTAAATCAGACATGGGTGACCTGACCTAGAGACTCCCCCTATGAAGGGGCAGGAACAAAGCGCTGAATTCAAGGAAAACAACGCAAAAAAATGACAGGCCAAAGCCTGCCGATGAGCCGCGATTCTACCCTGTGCCGCGTTCAGTGGATGGGGAAGCATTCAGCTTGGTGAACGCTAGGACCCCATGGGCCGTCAGCCAAACTTCCCAGGACCTGTCGCGTCTTGTGGAGTTGACATGGCCAACTGTCAGCCAAATCATGGCTTAAGGCCTAAAATCTGGTTTTTTCTTCGGAATACCCCATGCCCAAGGCCGCGCCCATTGACACCGCTGACACCCAAGCTGCGCCTTTGCCGGCCAGCTACGAAGCGGCTTTGACGGAGTTAGAGGGACTGGTCAGTCAATTGGAGTCTGGCCAGATGCCTTTGGACCAGCTTTTGACGGGTTACCAGCGCGGCGCGGCTTTGTTGGCGTTTTGCCGAGACAAACTCAAAGCCGTCGAGGATCAGATTCAGGTTCTGGACGGCGGACAACTCAAACCCTGGAGCGGTGCATGAGCCTGGAGCTGAAAGCCTGGATGCAGCCGCATCTGGACCGCGTTGAACAAGTGTTGTCCTCCGGCATCGCCCTGCATTCACCGGCCGATTTGGGTGCCGCCATGCGCTACGCCGTGTTGGACGGCGGTAAGCGATTGCGCCCTCTGTTGGTGCTGGCCACAGCCGAGGCGGTGGGTGATGCGATCAGCAGCTCCGCAGCCCTCAATGCTGCCTGCGCGATTGAGTTGATCCACGCGTATTCATTGGTGCACGACGACATGCCTTGCATGGACAACGACGTGCTCAGGCGCGGCAAGCCCACGGTGCATGTGCAGTTTGGCGAGGCGCAAGCCCTGCTGGCGGGTGACGCTTTGCAGACCATGGCCTTCGAATTCTTGACCCCCTTGGACGGCAGTGTGCCTGCGGCGGTTCAAGCCGCTTGCGTGGCCCTGTTGGCCCGGGCTTCGGGTTACCAAGGCATGGCCGGAGGTCAAGCCATTGACCTGGCCAGCGTGGGCCAGCGCCTGAGTGAAGACCAGCTGCGCCAGATGCACCGCCTCAAAACCGGGGCGTTGCTGCTGTGCAGCGTGCAGATGGGCGCGGCCTGTGTGCCCGGCGTGCCCGCCCCGATACAGGCGGCCTTGAGTCGATTTGGTCAGGCACTGGGCCTGGCCTTTCAGGTGGTGGACGATGTCCTGGATGTGACGGCGGATTCGGCCACGCTGGGCAAGACTGCAGGCAAGGATGAAGCCGCCGACAAACCCACTTATGTGGCCTTGATGGGGCTGGATGCTGCCAAGGCTTATGCCGACGCACTGGCGGCTCAGGCCGTGCAAGCCTTGGCCGATACCGGATTGCCCGATGACCGTTTGGCCGCGCTGCGCGCTTTGACTGCCATGGTGGTAGAAAGAAACAACTGACATGACCGATTTGCTCAAAAACATCGACTCTCCCGCTGACCTGCGCCGTTTGCAGCGCACCGAATTGCCAGCCTTGGCCGATGAATTGCGGCATTGCGTGCTCGACAACGTCTCCAAAACCGGTGGGCATCTGAGTTCCAACCTGGGCACTGTCGAATTGACCGTGGCTTTGCATTACGTCTTCAACACCCCCGAAGACCGCATCGTTTGGGATGTGGGCCACCAGACTTACCCACACAAAATTCTGACAGGCCGTCGTGACCGCATGCCCACGCTGCGCCAATTCGGCGGTCTGTCGGGCTTTCCGCGCCGCGACGAAAGCGAATACGACACCTTTGGCACGGCCCACTCGTCCACCAGTATTTCGGCCGCTTTGGGCATGGCCGTGGCCGCACGCCAAAAAGGCGAGTCGCGCCACTCGATTGCGGTGATCGGCGACGGCGCCATGACCGCTGGCATGGCTTTCGAAGCCCTGAATAACGCGGGCGTCGAAGAATGCAAGCTGCTGGTGATCCTGAACGACAACGACATGTCGATCAGCCCACCTGTGGGTGCGCTGAACCGCTATTTGGCCCAGCTCATGAGCGGGCGGTTTTATTCCGCCGCCAAGGCCGGGGCCAAAAATGTGCTCAAAAACGCACCGCCCCTGTTTGAACTCGCCAAGCGCTTGGAAGAAACAGCCAAAGGCATGGTGGTGCCGGCGACGCTGTTTGAGAAGTTTGGCTTCAACTACATTGGCCCGATCGATGGACACGACTTGGAGTCTTTGATCCCGACGCTGGAAAACATCAAGAACCTGGACGGCCCGCAGTTTTTGCATGTGGTGACCAAAAAAGGCCAAGGTTATGAAAAGGCCGAAGCCGACCCGGTGGCCTACCACGGCCCCGGCAAGTTCGACCCGAACGTGGGCCTGGTGCCTGCGGCCACGCCCGCCAAAACCACCTTCACCCAGGTGTTTGGCCAGTGGCTGTGCGACATGGCCGACAAAGACATGCGCCTGGTCGGCATCACGCCCGCCATGCGCGAGGGCTCGGGCATGGTGGCTTTTCACCAGCGCTTTCCCAAGCGTTATTTCGACGTGGGCATTGCCGAGCAGCATGCCGTGACCTTTGCCGCCGGCATGGCCTGCGAGGGCCTGAAGCCCGTGGTGGCCATTTATTCCACCTTTTTGCAGCGCGGCTACGACCAACTGATTCACGACGTAGCACTGCAAAATTTGCCGGTGGTGTTCGCTTTGGACCGCGCAGGCCTGGTGGGGGCCGATGGCGCCACCCATGCGGGGGCTTACGACATCGCCTATATCCGCTGCATCCCCAACATGAGCTTGGCTTGTCCGGCCGATGAGCGCGAATGCCGTCAGTTGCTGAGTACCGCTTACGCACAAAACCACCCGGTGGCGGTGCGCTACCCGCGTGGCGCGGGCGTGGGCACCGAACCCGGACGCGATCTGGACACCTTGCCCTTTGGCAAGGGCGAAGTGCGCCGCCAAGGCGAAAAAATCGCCATTTTGGCCTTTGGCACTTTGCTGGCCCCGGCCCTGCAGGCTGGTGAAAAGCTCAATGCCACCGTGGTCAACATGCGCTGGGTCAAGCCGCTGGATGTTGAGCTGCTGGCCCAAATCGCCCAAAGCCACGAGCGTTTGGTCACGTTGGAAGAGGGGTGCATCATGGGCGGCGCGGGCAGCGCTGTGGCCGAGGCTTTGCAGCAATTGCAGATCAATCGGCCCGTCTTGCACCTGGGCTTGCCCGATGAGTTCATTGAGCACGGTGATCCGGCCAAGTTGCTGGCTCTGCAGGGTCTGGATGCCACTGGCATCGAGCATTCAGTGCGTCAACGTTGGAACGACTGACCCGGTTTTCAAGCGGATTCGCTTGAATTTCGTGGGAATGTTGGTTTTGGTAAACCCCTTTTTATTTAATGATTTAAAAAAGGGTAAACCCGCACCTCTATGGGCATTTTGAATTCCTACAATACGCCATCCGACAATTCCAAAAATCCTGATCGTCGGGTGCATTTTTTTTCAACAAGGAGTCCTTCATGGATCGTCGTTCCGTAATCAAAAACGCCGGCATTGCTGGCGTTTTGGCTGCTGGTGCTGCACCTGCAGTCCAAGCACAGGCTGCCATTCGCTGGCGCCTCGCCTCCAGCTTCCCCAAGGCCTTGGACACCATTTTTGGTGCCGCTGAAGTGTTTGCCGAAAAAGTCAATGCCATGTCTGGCGGCAAGTTTGTTGTTTCCGTGCACGCTGCCGGCGAATTGATGCCCGCTTTTGGTGTGGTGGATGGCGTTCAGCAAGGCACAGTGGAGGCGGCCCACACAGCCCCTTACTACTTCTTTGGCAAGGACGACACCTTCGCCCTGGGCACGGCCATTCCTTTTGGTTTGAACAGCCGTCAACTCACTTCCTGGTTCTATGACGGCAACGGCATGAAGCTGTTCCGTGAGTTCTACGACAAGTACAACATCGTGAACTTCCCCGGCGGCAACACAGGCGCTCAAATGGGTGGCTGGTACCGCAAGGAAATCAAGACCTTGGACGACATCAAAGGTTTGAAGTTCCGCGTTGGCGGTTTCGCTGGCAAGGTGTTGACCCGCATGGGTGCTGTTCCACAGAACATCCCCGGTGGCGAGATTTACCAAGCCCTGGAAAAAGGCACGATTGACGCCGTTGAGTGGGTCGGTCCTTACGACGACGAGAAGCTGGGCTTCCAAAAAGTGGCCAAGAACTATTACTACCCAGGCTTCTGGGAAGGCGGCGCACAGCTGGACTTCTACATCAACAAAGCCGCTTTCAATGCCTTGTCCAAAGAGAACCAAGCCATTGTGGAAGCTGCTGCTTCTTACGCGCACACCGAAATGCAAGCGCGTTACGACAACCGCAACCCCGCAGCGCTGCGTCGCTTGGTGGCCGGTGGTGTCAAGCTCTTGCCTTTCCCCAAGGTCGTGATGGACGAGGCCTTCAAGCAGTCCATGGCCCTGTACGAAGAGCTGCGCCAGTCCAACCCGAACTGGAAAAAGATCTACGACGACTACTCGACGTTCCGCAGAGATCAAAACCAGTGGTTCCGTTTCACCGAAGCCACCTTCGATCGTTACATGCAAGCAGCCAAGCTGTAATCAGCTGGCGCGACCGAAAAAAGGCCCCTCGGGGCCTTTTTTCATGCGCTTGTCCTTTTCACCCAGTCGTCGTGCAAACTCGCCACCATGCAACACATCGAGCTTTCTTACCAATGGGCGTCCCCGGGCGTTGAACCGGTCCGCAATCGCCAAAGTCCGCTGCGCAACCCGCTCATGGACTTGCTGCAAGCGGTGCGCGATGCCGGCTCCATTGGCGGGGCGGCCAAGGCCATGGGCTTGTCTTACCGCCATGTCTGGGGTGAACTCAAGCGGTGGGAGCAAAGTTTGGGTCAGTCCCTGATTCTTTGGGAAAAGGGCCAGGCGGCCAGACTCACAGGCTTTGCCGACAAGTTGCTCTGGGCAGAGCGCCAGGCACAGGCCCGGCTTTTGCCCCAAATCAGTGCCTTGCATGCCGACCTGGAAAGAACATTTGCGGTGGCATTTGACCCCGCCCACTTGGCGTTGCCAATTTTTGCGAGCCATGACGCGGCTTTGGACTTGCTGCGCGAAGAAGCCGCTTCCACAGCCTTGCATCTGGACTTGCGCTTTTGCGGCAGCGTGGACGCGATTCGCGCCTTGAACGAGGGGCGATGCCATGTGGCAGGTTTCCATGCCCCTTGGCAACCTGACGCCGAGTCCTTGGTCGCACGCACCTACAAGCCCTTGCTCAAAACGGGTCAGCACAAATTGATCGGTTTTGCCCAGCGATCGCAGGGGCTGATGGTCGCCAAAGGGAACCCCTTGGGCTTGCATGATTGGCCCGATCTGTACCAAGCGGGCGTGCGCTTTGTCAACCGCAGCCCCGGTACCGGGACCCGCTTGTTGCTGGACCAGTGTTTGGCGGAAAGAGGCCTCTTGCCCTCCGCGCTCAGTGGCTATGCTCAGGTGGAAAATTCGCATGCTGCCGTGGCCGCGCGCATCGCGGCGGGCCAGGCCGATGTGGGTCTGGGCATCGCCCACGCCGCCCATGCCCAAGGCCTTGATTTTGTGCCCCTGCACCAAGAGCATTATTGGCTGGTGTGCTTGGCCTCGGCACTCGACACCCCACCCGTCGTGCAGCTGCGGCGATTGCTGTGCAGTTCGGCCTGGCAAGCCAGGCTTCAGGGCTTGGGCGGTTACAGCCCGACACCCCAGACCGGTCAGGTGCAGTCTTTGCGCAGCATGCTGCCTTGGTGGCAATTCAGGTCTTCAAGGCCCGGCGCAGCCGCTTGACCGGTGCAGGCTGGGCCGTTTGAAGGCCTTCATGCCGAGCGTCAAAAATATCAACCTGAGTTTTTGGGGCTTGATCCCGGAACCCGCCAACACAGACTTACAATCGCGCAAGTTTTTTGGAGTCCAGATGTCATCTTTATTGAAACTATCAAGCGGCATCGACCGTTTGAACAAGGGGGTGGGCAAATTCACCACCTGGCTGATCTTGATCGTGACGCTCATCAGCGCCGGCAATGCCATTGTCCGCAAGGCTTTCAATGTCAGCTCGAACGGTCTGCTGGAAATTCAGTGGTACCTGTTCGCGGCCGTTTTTTTGTTGGGGGCAGGGTATGGCTTCCTCAAAAACTCCCATGTCCGCATCGACTTCATCTCGGGCAAGCTGAGTGCTCGCGCCCGCAACTGGATCGATGTGGGCGGCATTGTGTTGGCACTGTTTCCGTTTTGTTTCTTGTGCATTTACCTGTCTTGGCCTTTGTTTGTTCAGGCCTTCAACACCGGTGAAATGTCGTCCAACGCAGGTGGCCTGATCCGCTGGCCGGTGTACGCCTTGGTGCCTCTGGGCTTTGGCTTGTTGATGCTGCAAGGCGTGTCCGAGTTGATCAAGCGCCTTTCCTTCTTGACCGGCACGGGTGAAGACCCCTTGTCGTCTGAAGACACCATGTCGGACGAAGAGAAAGAACTGCTGGAACTTGAAA
Source organism: Akkermansia muciniphila (assembly GCA_943331105.2). Classification (GTDB taxonomy): domain Bacteria; phylum Pseudomonadota; class Gammaproteobacteria; order Burkholderiales; family Burkholderiaceae_C; genus Limnohabitans_A. Next base: position 51,987 of record CALQKH020000015.1, on the reverse strand, counting down.
AAATTGCGCAACAAGCGCAGGGAGCACGTTGATGGAAGCGACTTTTTTGGCACAGAACTTTGTGCCCATCATGTTTGCCGGTTTGTTTGTGCTGCTGCTGACCGGTTTTCCGGTGGCGTTCGCGCTGGCCGCTTGCGGTTTGGGCTTTGGTTTCATTGGCATGGAAGCCGGGTTGTTCCCGCCCTCCTTGTTCCAGGCCTTGCCGTTGCGCATTTTCGGCATCATGCAAAATGACACCTTGCTGGCCATTCCGTTTTTCACCTTCATGGGCATCATCTTGCAAAAATCCGGCATGGCCGAAGATTTGCTTGAAACAGTGGGCCAGGTGTTTGGCCCTGTGCGCGGCGGCGTCGCGATTGCGGTGATTTTGGTGGGGGCCTTGCTGGCGGCCACCACCGGCGTGGTGGCTGCAGCCGTGATTTCCATGGGCTTGATTTCCCTGCCCATCATGTTGCGCTACGGCTACAGCCGTGTCATTGCCACCGGGGCCATCACGGCTTCGGGCACCTTGGCGCAAGCCATCCCACCTTCTTTGGTGTTGATCGTGTTGGCCGACCAGTTGGGCCGTTCGGTGGGTGACATGTACGCCGGTGCTTTGGTGCCCGGTCTGTTGCTGGTGGGTCTGTACATCTTGTTCATCGTGGTGGTGGCCATTTTCAAACCGGCTTTGGTGCCGGCCCTGCCGCCCGAGGCCCGCATCTACCGTGAGCCCAATGGCAAATCAGGCCATGTGTCCTTGATGTTCCTGTTGATCGTTTGCACGGTGGTTGGTTTTTCATGGGCTTCGTCCCACGATGCCATCATGACCGCTTGGCTTGACCGCACGCAGGAGTCGCCCGGCGATGAAATGGTCATCATGTCCTTGACCGTGGCGTCCTTGGTGGCTTTGGCCTTGGCCATCGTGAACCGGATCACCGGCATGGGCTTGCTGTCGCGCTTGGCCGAGCAAGTGACCTTTGTGCTGATGCCGCCCCTGATCCTGATCTTTTTGGTTTTGGGCACGATTTTCTTGGGCGTCGCGACACCCACAGAGGGCGGCGCTATGGGTGCTTTGGGGGCCTTGATTTTGGCGATCAGCCGAAAGCGCTTGGACAAGAAATTGATGAACCAAGCGCTGGAAAACACAGCCAAGCTGGCGTCGTTTGTGCTGTTCATCTTGATCGGCTCCACCGTCTTCAGCTTCACCTTCAATGCGGCCGATGGCCACATCTGGGTGGAGCACTTGTTCTTGGACATGCCCGGCGGCGCGATCGGCTTCTTGATCGTGGTGAACATCCTGATTTTCATCTTGGGCTGTTTCATCGACTTCTTTGAAATCGCCTTCATCGTGATCCCGATCCTGGCCCCCGTGGCCGAAAAAATCTTGCCCGGCTTGGTGCCGGGCATGACCGCCGACCAAGCCATGATCTGGTTTGGTGTGATCGTGGCCATGAACCTGCAGACCTCGTTCTTGACGCCGCCGTTTGGCTTTGCCCTGTTCTATTTGCGCAGTGTGGCACCCAAGAACGATTACAAGGACCGCATCACCGGTGAGAACATTCCCTCGGTCAAGACCGCTGAAATCTACAAAGGCTCGATCGCGTTCATTGTTTTGCAGTTGATCATGGTGGCTGCCATCATCGTCTTCCCCAACCTGGTGACAGGCGGCCTCAAGGAAGGCGTCAAGATCGACGCCGATGCCGCATTCGAGCAAATGCTCAACCAAGCAGGCGAAGACACTGACAAAGACGATGTGGTGAACATGGACGACATGAAGCCCGCTGCAGACGCTCCGGCCGAGGACCCCGCCAAGGTCCTTGAAGCCGAGATGAAGGCAGGTAAGAAGTAAATCACTATCGCCCTATAAAAAGCCCGGTTCGCCGGGCTTTTTTCATGGCGCTGACCTATGCAAACCGGTTCATAGTGGACACCCCTCATGCCTGACTGGGGGCTTGTGCCGTAGCATCCACAGCGCTGTATGAACACCTTCTCCGACAGCGTCTTGACGGCGCTGAATCTCGTTACCTCTTTCGATCCTGCCCTGTGGGTGGTGGTGACCCGGTCTTTGGCCGTGAGTGCCACAGCCTGCCTGCTCGCCTATGGCGTGGGCGTGGTGCTGGGGGCTTGGTTGGCGGTGTCGCGATTTCGTGGTCGGGGCGCGGTGTTGGTGGGCTTGAACACTTTGTTGGCCCTGCCCTCGGTGGTGGTGGGCTTGGTGGTGTATTTGCTGCTCTCACGAACCGGGCCCTTGGGTTTTCTGGGCTGGATGTTCAGTTTCAAGGCCATGGTGATGGCCCAGTTCATTTTGGTCGTGCCTGTGGTCACGGCCCTGACGCGCCAGGTGGTCGAGGACGTCGAGCGCCAGCATGGCGAACAATGGGCCTCACTGGGCGCAGGCCCCTGGATGCGGGGTTTGCTCTTGGCCTGGGATGAGCGTTTGGCCTTGCTCATGATCGGCGTCACAGCCTTCGGCCGCGCCATTTCTGAGGTGGGCGCGGTCATGATTGTGGGTGGCAACATCGACGGCTTCACGCGGGTCATGACCACCGCCATTGCATTAGAGACCAGCAAGGGCGATTTGCCGCTGGCGCTGGGCCTGGGCATGGTGCTGCTGGCAGTGGTGCTGCTGCTCAATGCGCTGGTGGCGGGGCTGCGCCAATGGGGTGAGCGGCGGTATACAGCAGCCAAAACGGTCCAGGCTTTGGAAGGGTTGCGCTCATGACGGCGACTCAGATCGGTCTGGACGCGGTGAGCGTGCAACTGGGGGCGCAAACGGCCTTGTCGGGCGTGAGCTTGCATATTGTGGCGGGCGAGCGCGTGGCGCTGGTTGGGGCCAATGGCTCGGGCAAAAGCACTTTGCTGCGCACCTTGCATGCGCTGGTGCCACCCACGCAAGGCCAGGTGCTGCAAGCGCCGGGGGTGCGCCAGGCCATGCTGTTCCAAAGGCCGCATTTGTTGCGCCTGTCGGCATTGAACAACGTGGCGCTGGGCTTGTGGCTGGACCGCGCTCGGGGCCTGAACTGGTCGGGCTCCAAAGTGTTGGCGCTGCAGGCCTTGCAACGTGTGGGCTTGCAGTCTGTGGCCCGGCAAAACGGCCGTCAGTTGTCGGGCGGGCAGCAACAGCGCCTGGCCTTGGCCCGCGCTTGGGCGCGTCAGCCCGATGTCTTGTTGTTGGACGAACCCACGGCCAGCCTGGACCCGCATGCCAAACGCGAGGTCGAAGCCTTGATGGCCGACTTTGCGAGCAACCAAGATCGCCCATTGACTCTGGTCTGGGCCAGTCACAACCTGGGCCAGGTCAAGCGTCTGGCCACCCGCGTCGTTTACCTAGAGGGGGGGCGTGTGCTGGCCGACCTGCCCGTAGCCGATTTTTTCAACATTGAGCTGCTGGCGGCGCAGAGCCCAGCAGCCCATGCTTTTGTTCAAGGAGAGCTTTCATGACCTTCAACCCTTCCATGACACGTCGCGCCCTGGTGTGCGCGGTTTTGGCCACCACCTCGGTCTGGGCACAAGCCCAGTCGATCGTGATGTCGTCCACCACCTCGACCGAGCAATCGGGCTTGTTCGCGCACTTGTTGCCCGCCTTCAAAAAAGCCAGTGGGCTGGATGTGAAAGTGGTGGCCCTGGGCACGGGCCAGGCGCTGGACATGGCGCGGCGCGGTGACGCCGACGTGGTGTTTGTGCACGACCAGGTGGCGGAAGAGAAATTTGTGGCCGATGGCTTTGGCATCAAGCGCCTGCCTGTGATGTACAACGACTTTGTGCTGATTGGCCCCAAGGCCGACCCGGCAGCCACCAAGGGCAAAGACATTGTGGCGGCGCTGATTCGGCTGTCCAAGGCCAATTCACCTTTTGTATCGCGGGGCGACAAGAGCGGGACACATGCCGCCGAACTGCGTTACTGGAAAACAGCCAACCTAGAGACCGCCAAAGGTTCGGCTTACCGTGAGTGCGGCTGTGGCATGGGCCCGGCTTTGAACATGGCAGCGTCCACGGGCGCCTATGTGCTGGCCGACCGTGCCACCTGGCTCAACTTCAAAAACCGCGCCGATCTGGCCATTTTGGTGGAGGGCGACAACCGCTTGTTCAACCAGTACGGCGTGATGGTGGTCAACCCTGCCAAGCACGCCCACGTCAAGCTGGCCGATGCGCAGAAGTTTGTGGACTGGATCACCTCTGCCGCAGGTCAGGGCGTGATTGCCGATTACAAAATCGGCGGTGAGCAGTTGTTCTTTCCAAATGCCGGCAAGTGATCAGCTTTTGGGCACGCCCAGCTTGCGGTAGACCGTGGCGCGGCTGATGCCCAGGGCACGGGCGGCTTCGGCCACATTGCCTCTGGCCTGATTCACGGCTTCGCGGATCATCTCCGTCTGCACGTCCTTGAGGGGTTTGGCCGCAGCGCTGATCCGTTGTGCTGGGGCACTGGGCTGTAAGGCTGGGGCTGAGGTGCCCGCTCGAAGTGCCTGTGTTTGCATGCGCAGGCCAGACCACAGCGGTAACTCTTGGCTTTGACCCTGGCGGTTGGCGGCATCAAACAGGTTCTCCCAAGGCGAAGCAAATACCTCGCTGGCGTGAAGCGTCTGTCCGTGCGGGGAGGACGATAAAGACAGCATCTGCCGCGCGGTCGGGTTGGCCCCCACGATGTGACCATCGGTGTCCAGGGTCAGCAAGCCGTCGCTGTCGTCGCCGGGCTGGTTGCCGGGCCAGTTCAGTCGCAGAACCAAGGCGTGTTCAGTTGACAACAACCAGCTGTTTTCGATGCTGCGGGCCGAGCGGCGCACCAGGTGTTTGAGTGCTGGGCGCTCGGTGGTTTCAATGCCCGTCAGGTCCAGCATGCCCGCGCACAGGCCATTCGGGCCGAATACGGGCGCACCCGCGCAACTGTAAACCCCGTTGTCCTGAAAGAAGTGTTCACCCCGGTGCAACCAAACGGGTTGCAGTTCAGACAGTGCAGCACTGATGGCGGTGGTGCCCACGGCTTTTTCGGACAGATCGACCCCCACACGGGCAATCAGGTCGGCGCGGCGGTCTTGCCGGTCCACCGGGCCATGCACATCGACCACAATCCCTTGTGCATTGGTCAGGATGGCGAAATAGCGGATGTCTGCAATGGCGCGGGCCAGCTCCACCAGCACGGGTTGTGCCGCCTGCACCAGTGGGCGGCTGGCTTCTTGCACCCGGCGCATTTGTTGGGCCGAGATGGCGTCAAAACCCACGGTCTGGCCCGGCTGCAGGCCCATGCCCAAGCAGCGCTGCCAGGACTGGGCGATCCAGGGCGACAGGCCCGTGCCAGATGCCACGGTGCGGCCGTGAAACACCTGATCACGTGCTTGTTCAATCCGCTGCAAACGGTCTGAGGGATGGGCAGTCAGGGGCATGTCAGATGTGTATCAAGCTGAGAATTTTTGAGGACAACCATGAGAAACCTAGGGTTAATCCGCATCGGTTTGCAGGAGTCATCACCAACAATAGCTATGCATTCTGATTCATACGCGCGGGCTTGAAAAGCCTTCCACTTCACAGGAGACACACATGCAGAAAGTCCTGCACATCAACCCGGACAAATGTACCGGCTGCTTGCAGTGCGAAATGGCCTGTTCATTTGAGAACTACGGCACATACGCCACCTCCAAATCGCGCATCAAGGTGTTCGACTTCCACCACACCGGCAAAAAAGTCCCCTACACCTGTACGCAGTGTGACGAGGCTTGGTGCCTACACGCTTGCCCTGTGGAAGCCATCACCGTGGACAAAGCCACGGGCGCCAAGGTGGTCAACGAGTCCACCTGTGTGGGTTGCAAGGTTTGCACCATCGCTTGCCCGTTCGGCACCATCAACTATGTGCAAGAGACCGGCAAGGTGCAGAAGTGCGACCTGTGCGGCGGTGACCCGGCTTGCGCCGACGCCTGCCCGACTGGCGCCATCACATTTGTGGATGCCAACTGGACCGGCATCGACAAGATGAAGCAGTGGGCTGACAAATTGGGCAATCAGCCCTCGGCCTCTTAAATCCCCCCATAAGGAGCATCAACATGTCTTGGGCTGGAAAAATTCTCCGCGTCAACCTCACGGCTGGCACCGTCAAATCCGAACCGCTGAACATGGAGTGGGCCAAAGCCTACCTTGGCTCACGCGGTCTGGGCAGCAAATACCTGATCAGCGAGATCGACCCCAAAGTCGACCCCTTGTCAGCCGACAACAAAATCGTCTGGGCCACAGGCCCACTGACCGGCACCATGGCCTCTACCGGCGGCCGCTACACCGTCATCACCAAGAGCCCGCTGACGGGTGCCATTGCCTGCTCCAACTCTGGCGGCTATTGGGGTGCTGAGCTCAAAATGGCCGGTTGGGACATGGTCATTTTTGAAGGCGCATCGGCCAAGCCGGTGTACCTGCACATCAACGACGACGAAGCCGAGTTGCGCGATGCGAGCCACCTCTGGGGCCAAAGCGTCTGGAAGACCGAGGAAATCCTCAAGTCCAGCTTGCAAGACCCACTCTTGCGCGTTTGCAGCATCGGCAAGGCCGGTGAAAACGGCGTGCTGTATGCCGCCGTGGTGAACGACTTGCACCGCGCGGCTGGCCGTTCGGGCGTGGGCACCGTGATGGGTAGCAAGAACCTGAAAGCCATCGCGGTGCGCGGCACCAAAGGCGTGGGCAACATGCAAAACCCCAAGGCTTTCATGGCCGCAGCCAAGGCAGCCAAAAAAGTGTTGGCCGACAACGCCGTGACAGGTCAGGGCTTGCCCGCCTATGGCACCCAGGTGCTGATGAACGTGATCAACGAAGTGGGCGGCTTGCCTACCCGCAACCACCGCGATGTGCAGTTTGAAGGCGCCAAAGACATCTCGGCTGAAGCCATGGTCACGCCCCGTGAGACCGATGGCAAAAAGCACCTGGTGACCAACCAAGCCTGCTTTGGTTGCACCATCGCCTGCGGTCGCATCAGCAAGATGGACGAGGGTCACTTCTCGGTCAAGAACAAGCCCGAGTATTGGGGCGCCAACGGCGGCTTGGAATACGAAGCGGCTTGGGCGCTGGGCGCAGCCAACGGCGTGAAAGACCTCGAAGCCCTGCAATACGCCAACATGATTTGCAACGAAGAAGGCTTTGACCCGATCAGCTTCGGCGCCACCATCGGTGCCGTGATGGAGCTGTATGAAATGGGTGTGTTGACCAAAGAGCAAATCGGTGTGGAAGCACCTTTTGGTTCGGCCGAAGCCTTGTGCGAGTTTGTCGACATGACCGCCAAGGGCATCGGTTTTGGCAAGGAAATTGGCATGGGCTCCAAGCGCCTGACTGCCAAATATGGCCACCCCGACCTGTCCATGAGTGTCAAGGGCCAAGAGTTCCCGGCCTATGACGGTCGTGTGATCCAAGGCATTGGCTTGGCTTACGCCACTTCCAACCGTGGTGCTTGCCACCTGCGCGGCTACACCATTGCCTCTGAAGTGTTGGGCATTCCGGTCAAGACCGAACCTACCGAGAGTGAAGGCAAGCCAGAATTGGTCAAGGCCTTCCAGGACGCGACAGCCGCATTTGACTCGGCCGGCATTTGCGTCTTCACCAGCTTTGCCTGGACCCTGGCTGATGTGGCCCCTCAGGTGCAAGCCGCTTGTGGTGAAGAGTTCACCATGGAGCACTTGAACCACATCGGCGAGCGCATCTGGAACATGGAGCGCGACTTCAACAACGCCGCTGGCTTCACCAAGGCCGATGACAACCTGCCCAAGCGCCTGATGACCGAAGCCGCCAAAACCGGCCCCGGCAAAGGCATGGTCAGCAAGTTGGATGAAATGCTGCCCAAGTACTACGACGCCCGCGGCTGGGATGGCGAAGGCCGTCCGACATCGGCCACACGGGAACGTCTGGGTTTGTGAGTTTGCCCCTGTAGGAGCGAGCCCCTGCTCGTGAAGCCTTCGCCGTAGGGGTGCGCTTCTACAGGAATCCAAGCGGCCTGCGGGCCGCTACCTGTTTCTGGAGTCCGATTCATGACCCACCACGTCATCTTGGGCGCAGGCCCTGCCGGTGTGATTGCCGCTGAGACCCTGCGCAAACATACCCCCAACGATACCATCACCTTGGTCGGTGACGAGCCCGATGCGCCGTATTCACGCATGGCCATCCCTTACCTGTTGATTGGCAACATCGACGAGAGTGGCACTTACTTGCGTAAGAGTGCTTCGCACTTTGATGAGTTGTGCATTACCCAGGTCAAGGCCAAAGTCGCACGCGTCGACGCTGCGGGCAAAACCGTGCACCTGGACAACGGCCAGTCGCTGGCATTTGACAAGCTCTTGATCGCCACCGGCTCGCACCCGGTGCGCCCACCGATTGCGGGCATGGATCTGCCCGGCGTGCACCCGTGCTGGACGCTGGAAGACGCCCGTGCCATCCAGGCGCTGGCCAAGCCCGGTGCCCGTGTGCTGCAAATGGGCGCAGGCTTCATTGGCTGCATCATCATGGAAGCGCTGGCGGCGCGCGGCGTCAAGCTCAGCGTGGTGGAGATGGGCGACCGCATGGTGCCCCGCATGATGGGCCCAGTGGCTGGCGGCATGATCCGAGACTGGTGCGAAGCCAAAGGCGTGCAGGTGTTCACCGGTACCAAAGTCGAGGGCATCAGTCAGGGCGCTGAAAAAGGCTTGCTCGGCAAGCTGGCTTCAGCGGTGGGCCTGGCCTCTGGCGATGCGGGCGGTGCGCTGCAGGTGCGTTTGTCCAACGGCCAAACCGTTGAGGCGGATCTGGTCATCAGCGCCACGGGCGTGCGCCCGGCGATTGGGTTTTTGAAGGATAGCGGCATCACCTGCCTGCAAGGCGTGTTGACCGACCAGCACCTGCAAACCAATGTGCCCGGCATTTATGCCGCAGGCGACTGTGCTGAAGCTTTTGACATGGTCAGTGGCAAAACAATTGTGAGTGCCATCCAGCCCAACGCCGCCGAGCAGGCCCGAGTGGCGGCGCTCAACATGCTGGGTCAAAAGACCGAGCTCAAAGGCGTCACACAAATCAACGTACTCGACACCCTGGGTTTGATCTCGACCAGTTTTGGCAATTGGGAAGGCGTGGCAGGCGGTCAGTCGGCCGTGTTGACCGACAAAGCCGCTGGGCGCCACCTGAGCCTCCAGTTCAAGGACGATGTCATGGTGGGCTGCAACAGTGTGGGCTGGACAGAGCATGTGGGTGTGATGCGCGGCTTGGTCGAAGGCCAGGTCCATTTGGGTGACTGGAAAGACCGCTTGATGCACGACCCGACCAAACTGATGGATGCATATCTGGACTGTGCTCAGGGCCAGGGGCGTTGGAGTGGTGCAGCCGATGCGCGTCGCCGATGAGGTGACAATCTGCGCATGAACATCACATTCAAACTGTTTGCCACGCTCACTGACTTTTTGCCCGCCGAGGCCCGTCGCAGCAACCAAGTGAGCTTGGATGTTGGGACTGACACCAGCATCAGCCAAATCATTGAGCCCTATGGCATACCGCCCAAGCTCGTGCATTTGGTGCTGGTGAATGGCAAATACATCAAGGCCGAAGACCGCGGCACCACCACTTTGATCGAAGGCGATGTGCTGGCCATCTGGCCGCCCGTGGCCGGTGGTTGACTCGGCTCATGCAATCGAGTTACGCCGAGCAATTTCAGCGCGACATGGGATGCACCGAGGCGGAGTGGCTGGGGTGGTTGCCAGTTGCCATGGGCCAATGCGTTTGGCAGCGCTCAGGCCACACCATGGTGGCCATCATCGGACAAGGTCAATTGAATGTGCAATGGCAAGTCATGCCGCCGCGCGTGATTGCGCTCATGCGTATGCCGGTGCTGCGGGTGAATTTTGATTTTCAGGGCGTGAATGCCGGCGAGCGTTACGCCTTCATGCGACCTTTTGATCTGTGCATGCAGCGCGGTGGTGGTTGAGCCATGCTGACGGTCGATGTCCTGATTGCAGGGGGTGGGCCTTTTGGCTTGATGCTGGCGATTGAATTAGGCCGACGTGGCGTTCGGACGTTGTTGGTCGACCCCAAAGCGGGCACGGCTTTCAACCCCCAAGCCAACGCCACCCAGGCGCGCACCATGGAGCACTTCAGGCGTTTGGGTTTTGCAGCCGAAATCAGGTCGCAGGGCCTGCCTGTTGACCACCCCACTGACATCGCTTACTTCACCCGTTTCACGGGCCATGAACTGGCTCGTCTGCAGTTGCCTACAGCTGCGCAAGCGACACAGGCCATCAAGACGATGCAGGGCTCGTGGAGTGCCGCCGAATTGCCGCACCGGGTGTCGCAAAAATTTGTCGAAAAAACCTTGCTTCGACATGCCCAAGCTTGCACCGCGAACGATTTGCGCTACGGCTGGACGCTCACCCACTTTGTACAAGATGAGGCCGGTGTCGATGCTTGGATCAGTCCGGTCGATGGGGGTGCAACCGTCCAGGTGCGTGCCCGCTATTTGGTGGGGGCCGATGGTGCGCGCAGCCCGGTTCGTCACCAATTGGGTATTGCTTGGGGTGGCAGCACCGGGGCCAAACGCGGGTTCATGGGGGGCAAGATGTTTGCCGTTTATTTGCGCGCCCCGGGCTTTGCCCCACTGTTTGAACACAGCAAAGCCTGGATGTATGTCACGGTGAACGCGCAGCGCCGCGCCTTCATGGCCACAGTAGATGGTGCAGGTGAATTTGCTTTCCATGCGGCGGTGCATGAGGACGAAGATGCCGACGTCTGGACCGCCGAGGATGCACAGCGCATCTTCAACCAAGCCATGGGCTGCGATGTGCCGATTGAGGTGCTGTCGATCGGCACCTGGATGGCCGGGCATGCTTTGGTGGCCGAATCGTTTCAGCAAGGGCGCGTGTTCATTGGGGGCGACGCCGCGCACCTGTTCACGCCCACCGGCGGCCTGGGCTACAACACGGCCGTGGAGGATGCGGTCAACTTGGGTTGGAAGCTGGCCAGCGTGGTTCGGGGCATGGCGCCTGCGCGCTTGCTGGACAGTTATGCCCAGGAGCGCATGCCCTTGGCGCACCGCAACACCGCTTATGCACGCCAGTTTGCCGACTCGGTGGGATTGTTTGCAGCCACCCCTGAATTGGAAGAGGCGTCAGAGCGGGGCGATCTCAGGCGTCAAATGGCGTCAGAACATCTGAACGCGCATGTGCGCCTGGAGTTCAATATTCCCGGAGTCACGTTTGGCGGTCGTTATGACGCCTCGCCGATTGTGGTGACCGATGGCAGCGTGCCGCCGCCCGATGCCGCCAACAGCTACCAGCCCAGTGCCTGCCCAGGGGGGCGGCCACCGCACGCTTGGTTGGCCGATGGCCGCTCGCTCTATGACACGTTTCACACCGAGTGGACTTTGCTGCATTTGGGGCCCACCAGTGCGAGCAGCACGGCTTTTGAGACTGCGGCCTCGAGTTTGGGCATTGACTTGAAGCGGGTCCACCACAGCGCCCCAGAGTTGCTGGCTTTGTACGAGGCGCCTTGGGTGTTGATTCGCCCGGACCAAGTGGTTGCTTGGCGAGGGCCGGACGATCGGCAGGCCTTGCAGGTCTTGCGACAGGCGTTGGGGTTCTGAAAGGCCTCAGTCGCTCAATGGCGCGCCCAGAACAAGCCCACTGTTTTGAGCCCCAGCAGTGTCAGGCCCAGCGAACCCAAAAGGTGCAATGACGCTGTGCCTGCTGCCAGTGCAAAGCGGCCTTGCTGGAGCATGGCGACCACTTCTGCTGAAAAGCTGGAAAAGGTGGTCAGTGCGCCTAAAAATCCCGTGACCAAGGCCAGTCGCCAGACTGGGTCCAGCTCGGGCAGTTGCTGGAACACCCCGACGCACACGCCCACCAAGTAGCCACCGATCAGGTTGGCCGCTAAGGTGCCCCAGGGCAAGAGGCTGCCGCTGGCGGGGCTGGGGTTGAGCCACAGGCCCAGTTGCCAGCGCGACAAGGCACCCACACAAGCTCCGATGCAAATGGCGATCACGGTGAGCACCAAGCGGCGGTTTTCCAGGTCCATCCACACCAGCACGGTCGATTGGCGGGCAAAGGCCTGCGGCAACAGCGACAGCAGCACGTCTTCCATCAGCTCGCGTTTTTCTTTTTTACCAGGCTTGCGGCCCGTGGCTGCTTCGATCTCGGCGATGCGTTCGTCATCACGCCAGTGGCCTGCACGACAACAGCCACCACCAGAGTGCCAAAAATTTGTCTCAGAGAATCCGGAACGCCATCGCAGCGACAACAGTTGGTGGCAGGGCCGCCAGTAACAATTTGCCCGCATTGACGACCCCTTCTTCAAACTTGCCCTTGAGGATGGCCACGCCTGCCGGATTGGGTGCATTGGCAATCACGGTCAGGCCTCCACCGGTCACCGCCCCGGCGACGATGGCCACCTTGAATTCGTCGCTCAAGCCTGGTACCAGCGAGGCCAGGTAGGTCAGCGCGGCATTGTCGGTGATGGCCGTCAATGCGGTGGCTCCGTAAAAAACGGCATCAGCGCTGAGGCCCATCAGCAGAGGCTGAAGCCACCACGACTGCTGCCCACCCAGAACCACCAGGCCGCCGAGGAAGAATGCCACCAACAAAGCCTCGCGAAGAATCAAACGGTCCTGGTGTGCGGCATAGGCCGTTGCGTAGCCTATGAAGAACAAAAGCAGACCCATGAATACCACCGGATGGTGGGCAAAAAGAACAATGCCCAGGAGAAAGGCCAAATGAACGGCCACTACGATGGGCGGCACTGTCATGCGCGCAGCCGTGGGCTCGCCCAAGCCCAACAGTTCACGCCGCACCAACAGTGTCACCATGGTTGCATTGACGAACACGGCCACAGCCGCTTTCCAGCCGAAGGTCTGGATCATGAAGGCCAAGTCCCACTGCCAGGTGGCCGCAACCATCAGCACAGGCGGGGCGGCAAAGGGAGTCAGCGTCCCGCCAATCGAGATGTTGACAAACAGAACGCCCAGAGTGGCGTACTTCAGTTTTTCGCTGACCCTGGCAGAGAACACCGAGTCACGCAGCATCAGCGCGGCCAATGTCATGGCTGCAGGCTCGGTGATCAAGGAGCCCAGCAAGGGCACCACCGACAACAAAAGAAAATAGTTGACCATCGCTTTGGGCCATGGCGTCAGGCGTGCGATTTGCTGCACGAGCAGGCCGCAGACCTGCAGGATGGACCGTGTGCCTGCCACCACCATGATCGCAAATACAAAGAGCGGTTCAGTGAAGTTCCGAGATTCGAGGTATTCGAGGGTGGGCGCCTTGCCCGCCAATGCGAAGAGGGCGATGGCCAGCACCATGGCCCACAGGCCAAACACCACTTCGACCTCGCCCAAGAGATGCCATACGCCGGCATGGCGCGGATGCTTGTGGGCCAGGTGTTCAAAGTATTTGGTGCTGAAAGTGTGCAGAACAGCCAAGGCAAAAATGGCGGCAGCAATCCAGGGCAGGAATGGGTGGTTCATCAGGAGGACTCCAACGGCCAAGGCCGTGCGGTGAGGCGGCCCGACCTTCACCCAACCTGATGCATGAATATCCATGCAGCACCCGCAAATATGCTATCACCCGAGGTGTCCCGTTCGATTCAGACCAAGATGAATAGGCCTTCTGGAAAGAGGCTGTTTGGCAAGGTCGCGGCTCACCCGCCTCACATTTCCCAAGCAGATGTCAGTTTGGATCTCAGATTTCAAGCGCAGAGGCTAAAAGCTCTTCAACCGGTTCCACACGAATGAAGGTTTTCCGGATCACCGCGCCCAGAGCAGACCTACGGTTTTGAGACCCAACACAGTGAGGGCCAGAGAGCCCAACAGGTGAAGTGATGCGGTGCCTGCGGCCAGCGCAAAGCGGCCTTGCTGCAGCATGGCCACGACTTCGGCAGAAAAGCTGGAGAAGGTGGTCAGAGCCCCTAAAAATCCCGTGACCAAGGCCAGTCGCCAGACTGGGTCCAGCTCGGGCAGTTGCTGGAACACCCCGACGCACACGCCCACCAAGTAGCCGCCGATCAAGTTGGCCGCCAGCGTGCCCCAGGGCAAGAGGCTGCTGCTTGCAGGGCTGGGGTTGAGCCACAGGCCCAGCTGCCAGCGCGACAGCGCACCCACACAAGCTCCGATGCAAATGGCGATCACGGTGAGCATGGCGTGGGTCCTTTCGCTGGAGTTTTACCGACGGTTAAAACGGCGGATCTTCGTCGGCAGCCGCTGCGCCCAGTTGCATCTCGCCGCCCAGGGCGGCGATCAGGCTGTCGATCAGCGGCCCCAGCAAGCCTGTGGACAGGGCCACATCGGCGTCAAACCGGTCTTCATTCTTGTCGGTGCCCGACTCGTCCATCACACCGTCTAAGTACTGCACTTTTTTCAGCTGCAGGGTGTCGGTCAGCACAAAGGCCACGCGGCCGTCCCAGCTGAGGGCCAGTTGGGTAGGCAGCTTACCTTCTAGTACGTGTTTGCGCACATCGTCATTGGCCAGGTGGTGGCGGGTGAAGCGCACACTGGCTGCGTCTTCTCCGCTGGACTTGAGCACGGTTTCGCGCTCCACCGTGAGGTCTGCTGGCCATTCGTCGGATGTGGGCGCCAGCAGCCACTGCGTCATGGCTGCTTGGGGAGAGGTCTCGGTCTGGATCAGCGACACCGACAAGCCGCCCATCACATTCATCAGCGCCGACATGACCTCGTCGGCCTTGCCTTGACTGCCTGCGCTCAGCACCAGTCGGCGGTTTTCCAGGTCCATCCACACCAGCACGGTCGATTCGCGGGCAAAGGCCTGCGGCAACAGCGACAGCAGCACGTCGTCCATCAGCTCGCGTTTTTCTTTTTTGCCAGGCTTGCGGCCTGTGGCTGCCTCGATTTCGGCAATGCGCTCATCGGCTTTGCGCCGCACCACATTGCCGGGTACGGCTTTGGATTCGATCATGAGTTTCATGATCCATTGGCCCGAGACCGATTCAACCAAGGGCCCGTGGGCTTCGCTCCGGGGCGGGACCCAGCCAATCGACTTGTCTTGGCTGGCGCCACATGCCACAAACTGCATCGGCGCGAGTGCCGCCTGCACATCGGCCAAAGTGGGCGCAAAGCCCTCGCCGATGCGGTAAACCATCACATTTTTGAACACAAACAATCCTTACTGCCCAAATGAACAACCCGTCCTTTGGGGACGGGTTGAATCATAGGGGATGAACCGACCTTGACGCTCAGAGTTTCATCTGGGTGGGCAGCCAGGTCACGATGCCCGGCACAAAGTAAATCAGCAACACCGCGCCCACCATGAGGAAGAACATGGGCATCGACACGCGTGCGATGTAGGGCAGTTGCTTACCCGTCATGCCCTGCAGCACAAACAGGTTGAAGCCCACTGGTGGCGTGATCTGGGCCATCTCGACCACAAACACCACAAAGATGCCAAACCAGATGGGATCAATGCCCGCTTTTTGGACTGTCGGCATGAGTACGCCCATGGTCAGCACCACCATCGAGATGCCGTCCAAAAAGCAACCCAAGAGGATGAAAAACACCATCAAGGCCATGATGAGGGCGAAAGGGCTGAGGCCCAAGCCACCGATCCATTCGGCCAGGTGGCGCGGCAGACCTATGTAGCCCATGGACAAGGTCAGAAATGCGGCCCCTGCCAAGATCAATGCGATCATGCAGTAAAGACGCGTGGCCCCCATCAAGGCCTGTTTGAACACCGACCAACTCATGGTGCCTTGAAGCGTGGATAAAACCAAAGATCCCACCACCCCCACTGCGGCCGCTTCGGTGGCCGTGGCAAAACCGGTGTAAATCGAGCCCAAAACCGCCGCTATCAGCAAGACGACCGGGATCAGGCTGCTCGAGGCCTCCAGCTTTTGCATGAAACTCATGGGGGCGTCACGGGGTGGGATTTGGTCTGGGTGGCGCAAGGACCAAAAAATGATGTAGCCCGAAAATAACCCGGCCAGCAGCAAGCCGGGCAAGACCCCAGCAATGAACAGTTGGGCAATCGACACGTCGGCCGCCACGCCATACACGATCATGATGATGGATGGCGGGATGAGCAGGCCCAACGTGCCTGAACCCGACAAAGTGCCGATGACCATGTTCTCGGGGTAGCCGCGTCTTTGCAGCTCAGGCAGGGTCATTTTGCCGATCGTGGCGCAAGTGGCTGCACTCGACCCTGAAACAGCCGCAAAGATGGCGCAGCCCACCACATTGGTGTGCAGCAAGCGTCCGGGCAGTGCCTGCATCCAGGGCGCCAGGCCCTTGAACATGTCTTGGCTGAGACGCGTGCGAAACAGAATTTCGCCCATCCAGATGAACAGTGGCAAGGCCGTCAAAGTCCAACTGGAGGCCGAACCCCAGATGGTCATGGCCATGGCGTCACCGGCGGGTCTGGCGGAGAACATTTGCATGCCGACCCAAGCCACGCCAGACAGCGTGAGACCAATCCACACCCCACTGCCTAAAATCAAAAACAAGGTCAGGACCAAAAGTCCTGTGATCATCATGTCATTCATGGCAGGTCATTCGTTGCGCAGCATCTCGCCGCTGTCAGGGGCGGTGCGCAGTCCTCGGATTTCGAGCACCAGTTCATCGACAAAGGCCAAAGCAAAAATCACAGTGCCCAATGCCATGACCAACTGGGGGATCCACATCGGCGTGGCATCGTTGCCGGTTGATATGTCGTGAAACTCAATGGATTGCCATACCAGGCGGCAACTGTAGAAAGCAAACAGACCCGCCAGCAAGCTGGCCAGGCCTAAACTGAAGATCTCGAAGCTCCGTCGGGCAGTGCCCTTGAACAAGCCCAGCACCAAGGTGACGCGGATGTGTTCGCCCCGCTTCAAGGTGTGTGCCAGCGCCAAAAAGCCAGCACCTGCCATCAGGTAACCGGCATAGGCATCGGTGCCGGGCACATGGACATGGAACTGCCGACTCAAGACCGACAACAGCACCATGAACAGCAGGCCGCACATGCACAGCGCTGCCAAGGCAGCGCTGCTGTCATAAATGGCGTTGAGCAGTCTTCTCATGCCATCAGCGGTTGAAAGCGTCGACGATGGCTTTGCCTTCGGCACCGGACTTCTCAAGCCACTCTTTCATGATGGTGTCGCCCACTTTTTTCATGTCGGCTTTGAGTTGCGCCGACGGAGGGGCCACCGTCATGCCATTGGCCTTGAGGGTTTCCAGTGTGGTGGTGTTGACCTTGCGTGATTCGGTCCAGCCCCTGGTTTCAGCTGCAGCAGCCGCTTTGAGCAAAGCGTCCTGCGTGGGCTTGTCCAGTGCGTCAAAGGCTTTCTTGTTGGCGATCACCGCGTTCTTGGGCAACCAAGCTTGCACGTCGTAATAGAACTTGAGGTGCTCGAACAGCTTGCTGTCCACGCCGGTGGCGCCCGATGTCATGGTCGACTCGACTACGCCCGTGGCCAAGGCTTGCGAAAACTCTGCGGCTTGAACCGTCACTGGTTGAGCACCGATCAGTTCCGCGATCCTCGCGGTTGTGGGGCTGTAGGCACGCCACTTGATGCCCTTCAAATCGGCGACGCTGTTGAGGGGCTTTTTGCTGTAAATGCCTTGAGGTGGCCAAGCCACCGAATACAAGAGCATCATGCCCTGCTCGGCCAGTTTCTTTTCCAGCAATGGCTTTTGCGCCCTGTAAAGTTTCATGGACTCGTCGTAGCTGTCAGCCAAAAAGGGCAGGCCGTCCGCACCAAAGGGTTGCCATTCGTTCTGGAAGTTGACCAGCAAAATTTCGCCCAATTGGGCTTGCCCGCCTTGCACAGCGCGCTTGATCTCGGGCGCCTTGAACAGCGAGGCGTTGGCATGGACCGTGATTTTCAGCTTGCCCGCTGTGGCCTTGTCGACATCGGCCGCAAACTGGGTCATGTTGACCGTGTGGAAGTTGGTGGCCGGGTAGGCTGCGGGCAGGTCCCACTTGGTTTGGGCCGACACGAAGCCGGAAACAGCGAGCAGGCCAGCCAGCAGGCTGAGGTGAAGGGCGCGACGTTGCATGAGAACTCCTGTACAAGATGGTGATGAACGGTTCACTGGGCAGTGCAAGAAAGGTGCCCGCTTCACGCGCGCATCGGGTGCATCTGTCAGATGACCACTGTAGGCATGCTGGTGCCGATTTGTGCTCGGTGTTTTCCCTTAATGTCAACAAATTGTTGGCAAATTGTTGGTAACGGACATAGACTTTCTCATCTTTTTCAACGTGATGGAATCCATGCCACGCAAAAATTCCCTCAGCATGTCGGCGCCCTGCGCACCCCTTGTCACCAGCCCCATCGTGTCCTCGGCTCACCTGGTCTCGCCCGACAGCGCTGAGATGAGCGAGTTCGAATTCGGCTTGATCGTGGCGGGCAACGCCTTTCACCGCTGGATCATCCACTGCATGGCTGCCGCCGGGCTGAAGGATTTGACGCCGCTGGATGTGCTGGTGTTGCACCATGTGACACACCGGGCCCGCGACAAGCGCCTGGCCGACATCTGTTTCATCATGAACATCGAAGACACACATTTGGTGAACTACGCCCTGAAAAAGCTGCAAGGCCTTGGCGTGGTGGTGTCACAAAAAAACGGCAAAGACGTGACCTATGCGGCCACCGATGAAGGCCGC
This sequence comes from Akkermansia muciniphila, assembly GCA_943331105.2. Classification (GTDB taxonomy): domain Bacteria; phylum Pseudomonadota; class Gammaproteobacteria; order Burkholderiales; family Burkholderiaceae_C; genus Limnohabitans_A. Next base: position 33,448 of record CALQKH020000015.1, on the reverse strand, counting down.
GCCTATGTGCAGCGCTACCGCGAGATCCGGGAGAGCTGTTTGATAGATGCGCTCAAAGCCGACGATGGCCTGAACCGAGACATTGGTGAGTTGGCCCGGTTGCTGCGCGTGCTCTCCGGCATGTACGACCAGGCTGCGCGTGCGGCGGCCTCTTTGTGATCTTGATTTTTGAATTCTGATTGTTGAACGTCCTATGACCGAATCCCACATCACATCCGCTGGTCCAAACCGTTGGCAATTCTGGATCGACCGGGGCGGCACCTTTACTGATGTGGTGGGCAAGCGCCCCGATGGCAGTCTGGTCACGCACAAATTGCTGAGCGAAAACCCAGAGCAGTACCGGGACGCAGCGGTGGCGGGCATTCGCCATTTGCTGGGCTTGAAGCCTGGCGAGCCGGTCACGCCCGAGCAGGTCGAGTGCGTGAAGATGGGCACCACGGTGGCCACCAATGCGCTGCTGGAGCGCAAAGGCGAAGCGACACTGCTGGTGACCACGCAGGGCTTTGGCGATGCGTTGCGCATCGCTTACCAAAACCGCCCGCGTTTGTTTGACCGCCAAATTGTGTTGCCCGAGCTGTTGTACAGCGCCGTGGTGGAGGCACACGAACGCGTGACGGTGGAGGGTGAGGTCTTGCAATCACTCGATGAGGTGCATTTGCGCAGCCAATTGGTGAATGTGCATGCGCAAGGCGTACGCTCAGTGGCGGTGGTTTTTATGCACGGCTGGCGTCACACAGCCCACGAGCAAGCGGCCGCGCGTTTGGCGCGTGAAGTGGGTTTCACGCAAATCAGTACCTCGCACCAGACCAGCCCGATGATGAAACTGGTCAGCCGGGGTGACACCACGGTGGTCGATGCGTATTTGTCACCCATCTTGCGCCGTTATGTGGACCAAGTGGCCAGTGAGATGCCGGGCGTGAAACTGATGTTCATGCAGTCTTCGGGCGGCCTGACTGACGCGCAAGTGTTTGCAGGCAAAGACGCCATCTTGAGTGGCCCGGCCGGTGGCATTGTGGGCATGGCCCGCACGGCCCAATTGGCGGGGCACGACAAAGTGATTGGTTTTGACATGGGAGGCACATCCACCGATGTGTCGCACTTTGCCGGGCAGTTCGAGCGCGAGTTTGAAACCCAGGTGGCCGGTGTGCGCATGCGCGCGCCCATGATGAGCATCCACACCGTGGCGGCAGGTGGTGGATCGCTGCTGGCCTACGACGGTGCGCGTTTTCGCGTCGGCCCGCAAAGCGCGGGGGCCAACCCGGGCCCGGCCAGTTACCGCCGGGGTGGGCCGCTGGCTGTGACCGATGCCAACGTGATGGTGGGCAAGGTGCAACCGAAGTTTTTCCCTTCGGTGTTTGGGCCGGACGCAGACCAGCCGCTGGACGCTGAGGTGGTGCATGGGCACTTCCAAAAACTGGCCGTGCAGACCGGGCGCGCAGCCGAAGACGTGGCGCACGGGTTCATCCAGATCGCAGTGCAGCAGATGGCCAACGCGATCAAGAAAATTTCAGTGGCACGGGGCTACGATGTGACGCGTTACACCCTGCAGTGCTTTGGCGGCGCGGGCGGGCAGCATGCTTGTTTGGTGGCCGATGCGCTGGGCATGTCGCAAGTGATGGTGCACCCGCTGGCGGGCGTGCTCTCGGCTTATGGCATGGGCTTGGCCGACCAAAACGTGATGCGTGAGGAAAGCATGGAGCGGCGACTGGATGCGGCCGCCATGCCTTTGATGGCCGAGCGCTTGCAGTCTTTGGGCGAATCCACCCGTCAGGCTTTGCTGGCGCAAATGGGCGGGGACGTGGCCAACGCCGAGCGCATCGAGCTGCGCCAACGTGTGCACCTGCGCTACGAAGGCACCGATTCGGCGCTGGTGGTGGCTTGGGGTGATCAGGCCCAGTTGGTGGCGGGTTTTGAAGCGGCGTATCGCCAGCGGTTTGCCTTTTTGATGCAGGGCAAAGCCTTGGTGGTTGAAGCCGTATCGGTCGAAGCCGTGCTGTCTGGCGACGCACCCGAAGAAGCCGTCCATGCCCTGCACCCTGAGCGCGAAGTGCCGCGCCGTGACACGGTGCGTGTGTATGCCGCCAACGTGCAAGGCGTGGCCGAGTGGATGGACGCTGCGCTGGTGGTGCGCGAAGACATGCGCCCGGGGGATGTGATCGACGGCCCGGCCATCATTGCCGAGAAAAATGCCACCACCGTGGTGGAGCCCGGCTGGCAAGCGCGACTGACCGCGCTGGACCACTTGCTGCTGGTGCGCGTGCAGGCGCGCGCGGTGCAGCATGCCGCAGGCACGCAGGCCGACCCGGTGCTTTTGGAGGTGTTCAACAACCTGTTCATGAACATCGCCGAGCAAATGGGATTGCAGCTGCAAAACACAGCCTACTCGGTCAACATCAAGGAACGTTTGGACTTTTCGTGTGCCTTGTTCAGTGCCGAAGGCCATTTGATTGCCAACGCGCCGCACATGCCGGTGCACTTGGGTTCGATGGGTGAAAGCATCCAGACCGTCATCCAAGAGAACAAAGGCCGCATGCAGCCGGGCGATGTGTTCGTCTTGAATGACCCCTACCACGGCGGCACGCACTTGCCCGACATCACCGTCATCACCCCGGTGTACCTGGACGGTCACGCCGAGCCGGTGTTCTATGTGGGCTCACGCGGGCATCATGCCGATGTGGGCGGTTTGACGCCGGGTTCCATGCCACCGTTTTCTACGCGCATCGAAGAAGAGGGCGTGCAGATCAACAACGTCAAGCTGGTCGAGGCAGGCCACCTGCGCGAAGCCGAGATGGTGGCCTTGCTGCAAAGCGGTGAATACCCCTCGCGCAATCCGGCGCAAAACATGGCCGACCTGAAAGCGCAAATCGCCGCCAATGAAAAAGGCGTGCAGGAGTTGCGCCGGATGGTTGCCCAATTTGGCTTGGATGTGGTGCAGGCCTACATGCGGCATGTTCAGGACAATGCCGAAGAGTCTGTGCGCCGCGTCATCACCAGCCTGAAAAACGGCGTTTTCACCTTGCCCTTGGACAATGGCGCGCAGATCCAAGTGGCAGTGCGCGTGAACGCGGAGCAGCGCACGGCCGAGATCGACTTCACTGGCACGAGCGCCCAGTTGCCGAACAATTTCAACGCGCCCCGGGCAGTGTGCATGGCGGCGGTGCTGTATGTGTTTCGCAGCTTGGTTCAGGATGACATCCCACTGAATGCGGGCTGCTTGAAGCCGCTGAAGGTCATCATTCCGGCTGGCTCCATGCTCAACCCCAATCCGCCCGCTTCGGTGGTGGCGGGCAATGTGGAAACCTCAACCTGCATCACCAACGCGCTGTTTGGCGCTTTGGGTGTGATGGCAGGCAGCCAGCCCACCATGAACAACTTCACCTTTGGCAATGCGCGGGTGCAGTACTACGAAACCATCTCTGGCGGCAGTGGTGCGGGGGGGCGATTTGATGCGCAAGGCAATTTGGTGGGTGGCTTTGATGGCACTTCGGTCGTGCAAACCCACATGACCAATTCACGCTTGACCGACCCCGAAGTGCTGGAGTTCCGCTTTCCGGTGCGGCTGGAGAGTTACGCGATCCGTCACGGCTCAGGCGGCGCGGGGCGGTGGCACGGCGGTGATGGCGGTGTGCGCCGCGTGCGCTTTTTGGAGCCGATGACGGCGGGTATTTTGTCCAATGGACGGGTTCAGCCGGCCTTTGGCATGGCGGGCGGGCACAGTGGCTTAGCGGGCATCAACCGCGTGGTGCGAACCGATGGCACGGTGCAAGAGCTGGCCCATATTGGCCAGGTTGAAATGCGAGCGGGTGATGTGTTTGAGATCCACACGCCTGGCGGCGGTGGTTTCGGTCAGGCTTAAAAGTTGAAAGGTGGCTGAGGCAGGTTGACCTGCTCAACCCCTTTTGCATGATGGATGTCAGTTTTTTGCGGGTGCAGGCTTGGCCGTCGCTGCATCGGCTGGCTTGGCTGCAGGCGGTTTGCCTGCGTCCTTGCTGGTTTCTTTGGTGTTTGTATTGACGGCCGATTTGCTGGTGTAGGCACTGCCCTGTATGCGCACGCCTTGCTCCGACAGGCTGCTGGCCTTTTGGGGGCCTAAGCCTTTGACCCGGCTGGTGGCATCTTCCCAGTCCTTGAACGGGGCCTTTTTGCGCTCGTCCATCACCGCCTTGGTCAGCACCGGCCCGACACCCTTGAGGGCGTCGAGTTCGACCTCCGTGGCCTTGTTCAAATCAATTTGTTGGGCCCAGGTCAGGCCTGCGAATCCGAAAGCCAGCAAGGCACCTGTGATTTTTTTCAACATGTCTGCGCTCCTTGGGTTGACTGCAAAAATGTGCAGCAAGGTGCATTGTGAAAAGCACACGGCGCGGGATGAAGGGTGATAACCCTGAATTTCTAAAATAAAAGTGTTAATTTTTAGATTTCTTCGACGCGCTTGGGGGGGTAGCTGTCCCAAGCTTGGCACCCGGGGCAGTGCCAAAAATGCTCTTTGGCTTCGAAGCCGCAAGCGGCGCAGCGGTATCTGGCCAAGGGCTTGGTGGCATGTTCCAGCGCCTTTTGCACGGGTTCTGGAAGCGATGGCTGGCCCGGCCGTGCGCCAGTCAACCATCGGCTTGCAGCCATCAAGGAGGGCTGCTTTTGCAAATGACCGAGGTAGCGGTCTAGCGCCGCTGAATCTGCAGCACTGTTGGTGGCTGTGCCCGTTTGATGGATTTCGGTGATGGCGTTGAGGACATCGATACAGGGCGCCTTTTGGTAATGGGCCTCCAGCAAGCGGTAGGCATCTTTGCCCATGTCGCAAGCCTTGGCCGCTTTCACCAAGCTGGCCGCAGCCAAAGGTGCAGCGTTGTCGTGGTGCTCAAACAGAACCGCCAAGGTGTCATAGGCTGCGCGAGACAGTCCTTGGTTCAATTGCAATTGGCCCAACAAAATGCGGGGCCTCGCGGCATGGGGGTGACTTTGAAGGGTCGCTTGCAGCAGCTCAATGGCGGCTGTCGGGTCCCCTTTTTGGACCCATTCTCTGGCCTGTTCACACTGGTAATGCGCCATGCGGACACTGAAGTCCACTTCGCCTGTTGTTTCAAGCAAGAGTGCAACTGCCGCTGCTTCGGGCCATTCACGAGAGCGTTCGTAGATGGCCATTCTGGCCATCCGTGCTTGGCCTTCATAAGTGGTGCCTTCGAGTTTGCGCAGCGCCTCTTCAGCGCGGTCGAGCAAGCCGGCTTTCAGGTAATCCAGCGCCAAGCCGTGTTGAGCCCTTTGCCGGTCAGCGTTGCTCAGGTCAGCACGGGACAACAGGTGTTCGTGCACCCTGACCGCACGGTCGTACTCACCGCGGCGACGGAACAAATTGCCCAGCGCAAAATGCAGCTCGGAGGTGTCGGGATCGTTTTGCACGGCCTCAATGAAAGCGTCAATCGCTTGGTCTTGTTGCTCGTTCAGCAGGTAATTCAGGCCCTTGAAGTAAGCGCGTGGGGCTTGACGGTTGGCCAAACGCATTTGGCGCAGATCGAGGCGCGAGGCGATCCAGCCCAAGGCAAAGGCAATGGGCAAGCCCAACAAAATCCAAGTGAAGTCAAATTCCACGGGGCACCTCTGGCGTCGTCGAAGGGGTGTCCGGTTGGGCGGCACTGGCAGCAGCAGGGCCCATTTGTTTCACGGCTTGACGCTCACGCCACCAACGGGGCACCATGCCCAAAACGCCGACCACCACACCCAAAGTAAAAGCGCACAAGACCACCAAAACAGTGGGCGCAGACCAATAAGTGCTGAAAAAGAAGTTCACACGGGTTTCTTGCTGGTTGTTCACCGCAAAAGCAAAGAGTGTGAAAAAAACAGCCGCTTTCAGTAACCACTGCAGCAGCCGAAGCAGACGTTTCATGGCGTGACCTCGAGAGATGAATTCATTCTAACGACCTGTCACCGTGCCAGGAAACCAGAGCCATAACGGCCGAGAAAGGGCTTCATTCCTTGGAGTCAGCCGCCTTTTGGGCGTGGGCGAAAGTGCCTGCATCCACGGCCTCGCGCAAGGCTTTGCCGGGTTTGAAATGGGGAACGCGTTTTTCGGGAATTTTCACACTCTCACCCGAGCGCGGGTTGCGGCCCACGCGTGGCGGGCGGCGGTTGATGGAGAAGCTGCCAAAGCCGCGTATTTCGATGCGGTGGCCTTTGACCAGCGCGTCGCTCATGGCGTCCAGCACCGTTTTGACGGCCAATTCGGCGTCACGGTGGGTCAATTGCGCGAAGCGGGCGGCGAGTTCTTCAACCAGATCAGAGCGGGTCATGGGTGCAATTCGTTGTTCGAGCCACTTGCCGGTGCCAGGCACCGACCTGAAAAAAGCCTGCCCCCATGACAGGGGCAGGCTTTTCAGACAGCAAGCGTCTTCAGATCACAGATCAGTTGTTGTCCAACTTGGCACGCAACAATGCGCCCAAGCTGGTCGTGCCAGCGTTTTCGCTCTTGGCCTGACTGGACAAGGTGGCCATGGCTTCTTGTTGGTCCACAGCGTCTTTGGCTTTGATCGACAACTGGATGTTGCGTGTCTTGCGGTCCACGTTCACCACCACAGCGGTCACTTCGTCGCCGACTTTCAACACATGGCTGGCGTCTTCTACACGGTCACGCGAGATTTCGGACACACGCAGGTAGCCGATGATGTCTTCGCCCAGATCGATTTCAGCGCCCTTGGCATCCACTGTCTTGACCTTGCCGGTAACGGTTTGGCCTTTGTCGTTGATCGACACGAAGGTGGTGAAAGGATCGGAGTCGAGCTGTTTGATGCCCAAGCTGATGCGCTCGCGGTCCACGTCCACAGCCAAGACCAAAGCCTCAACTTCTTGACCCTTCTTGAATTCGCGCACAGCGTTTTCGCCGGTTTCATTCCAAGACAAGTCAGACAGGTGCACCAGGCCGTCGATGCCGGCAGCCAAGCCCACGAACACGCCGAAGTCGGTGATCGACTTGATCGGGCCCTTGACGCGGTCGCCACGCTTGGTGTTTTGAGCGAACTCTTGCCATGGGTTGGCACGGCACTGCTTCATGCCCAAACTGATGCGGCGCTTGTCTTCGTCGATCTCGAGGACCATGACTTCGACTTCGTCGCCCAAAGCCACGATCTTGGAAGGGGCCACGTTCTTGTTGGTCCAGTCCATTTCAGACACGTGCACCAAGCCTTCGATGCCTGGCTCGAGTTCGACAAACGCGCCGTAGTCGGCGATGTTGGTGATCTTGCCGAACATGCGGGTGCTTTGTGGGTAGCGGCGGTTCACGCCCATCCATGGGTCATCGCCCATTTGCTTGAGGCCCAAGGACACGCGGTTTTTCTCGGTGTCGAACTTGAGGATCTTGGCGGTGATTTCTTGACCAGCTGTCACCACTTCGGAAGGGTGACGGACACGGCGCCACGCCATGTCGGTGATGTGCAGCAAGCCGTCGATGCCGCCCAAGTCCACGAACGCACCGTATTCGGTGATGTTCTTGACCACACCGTGAACGATGGAGCCTTCGCGCAATGTTTCCATCAGCTTGGCGCGCTCTTCGCCCATCGAGGCTTCCACCACAGCGCGGCGTGACAACACGACGTTGTTGCGCTTGCGGTCGAGCTTGATGACCTTGAATTCGAGGGTCTTGTTCTCATAGGGAGACAGGTCTTTGGTGGGGCGTGTGTCGACCAAAGAGCCGGGCAAGAAAGCGCGGATGCCATTGACCAACACGGTCAGGCCACCCTTGACTTTGCCGCTGGTCACGCCAGTGACAAACTCGCCGGATTCGAGGGCTTTTTCCAGAGACATCCAGGAAGCCAAACGCTTGGCGGTGTCACGCGACAAGATGGTGTCGCCGTAACCGTTTTCGATGGAGCCGATGGCCACGGACACGAAGTCACCTACTTGGACTTCGATTTCGCCCTGGTCGTTCTTGAATTCTTCGAGGGGAACGTAGGACTCGGATTTGAGACCAGCGTTGACCACCACAAAGTTGTGCTCGATGCGCACGACTTCAGCGGTGATGACTTCGCCTGGGCGCATTTCGGTGCGCGTCAGAGATTCTTCGAACAGGGCGGCAAATGATTCAGACATGGTGTTTCCTCATCCACAAATTCAGGACTGACGAGCGCGACATGCGTCGTTTCCAGGAGCTGACAGTGGCGATTGGTTTGCGGCGTGAGCCGCGGTTGGTTATAAAAAACCATCTGGCCAGTGTGCAAGCTGCACGAAGAGAGCCAGGTGGAACTTCAGGTCAGCCTGCACAGGGCAAGCTGGGGTGGCCGTTTTCGGTCAATTAAGCCAGGTTGGTTGACCGAAAACTTGCCGGCTGTGCCACCAGATCATCACTTGGTCCACCGAGGTGTCGATGGTCAAAGACGAGTTGTCCAGTTGCAAAGCATCTTGTGCGGGCTTGAGGGGCGCCACGCTGCGGGACATGTCCCGGGCGTCGCGCGCTTCCAAATCAGCGCGAAGACTGTCGATATTAGCCGAAAAACCCTTCAAAATCAACTGCTTATGGCGTCTTTCGGCGCGTTTGGCAGCGCTGGCGGTCAAAAACACCTTCAAGGGGGCGCTCCGGAAGATCACCGTGCCCATGTCGCGTCCGTCGGCCAACAGGCCAGGCAGGCGCTGAAAACTGTGCTGCAACTGCACCAGCGCCTCGCGCACAGTTGGCAACACAGACACTTTGGAAGCGTTCATGCCGCCTTGCTCGCTGCGGATCGCGTCGGTCACATCCACGTTGTTCAGCAAAACCTGCTCACCTTCAAAGCGCACGGGCAGTCTGCGGGCCAGGTCGGCAATGGCCGTTTCGTCAACCGGCTCAAGCGTCAGGCCCGCTTGCAGGGCCGCATGGGCAGTGACTCGGTACAGCGCACCCGAGTCCAGGTAGTGGTAGCCCAACTTAGCAGCCACACGGCTGGCCAGTGTGCCTTTGCCGGAGGCGGTGGGGCCATCGATGCAGATCACCGGGATGTTTGCTGCCTCGGTGTGTGCCACTGAGAACAGCGCCTCGAAATAATCGGGGAAGGTCTTGGCCACGCACTTGGGGTCTTCGATGCGAACCGGAACTTGGTCGGCGTTGAAGGCCGCCAGCGAAAAACACATGGCCACGCGGTGGTCGTCGTAAGTGTGGATGCTGGCACGTTGCCACTGGCCTGGCGCAAGTGGGTGAATGGTGATCCAGTCCGGGCCTTCTTCGACTGTGGCGCCCAGCTTGCGGCTTTCGGCGGCCATGGCCACGATGCGGTCAGTTTCTTTCACACGCCAGCTGGCGATGTTGCGCAGCGTGGTGGGTCCGTCGGCATACAGCGCCATCACGGCCAATGTCATGGCGGCATCGGGGATGTGGTTGCAATCGAGCGTGATGCCCTGCAGGGGCCATGCACCGCGCTGAATCTCAAGCCAGTTGGGGCCGCTGGTGATCTGGGCGCCCATTTGGGCGGCGGCGTCGATGAAGCGGATGTCGCCCTGGATGGAATCGGCGCCCACACCTTGAATGCGGATGCCATCACCGCTGGCGATGGCTCCCAGAGCGATGAAGTAACTGGCCGAAGACGCGTCGGCTTCGACGTGGATCGTGCCGGGCGACTGATAGCGGCTGCCAGCCGGGATGACAAAGCGTTCCCAGCCCTGGCGCTCCACGTCAATGCCGTAGCGCGCCAGCAGGTTGAGCGTGATCTCGATGTAGGGTTTGCTGATGAGCTCGCCCACCACCTCGATGGTGATGGCGCGGTCTTGTGCCGCCAAGGGCAGCGCCATCAACAAAGCCGTGAGGAACTGGCTGGACACATCGCCGCGCACGGGGATGGCTTTATCCAGTTGCAGCCGGGGTTGGCCGATGCGCAAGGGTGGGAAGCCCTCATTCCCCAAATAGTCGATGGTGCAGCCCAGCTCACGCAGGGCGTCGACCAAGTCACCAATCGGGCGCTCGTGCATGCGCGGCACACCTTTGAGTGTGAAGTCACCACCATGCACCGCCAGCGCAGCCGTGAGCGGCCGCATGGCCGTGCCCGCATTGCCCATGAAAAATTCAATCGCTTCAGTTGGCCAAGCGCGTCCACCCAAACCGGTGATGGTCACCGTGGTGCCATTCACCTGAACGCCGCAGTCCAACTGGCGCAGCGCAGCCAGCATGACTTGGGTGTCGTCCGAGTCCAGCAGGTCGTGGACCACGGTGGTGCCTTGGCACAGCGCCGAAAGCAACAGCACGCGGTTGGAGATGCTTTTGGAGCCGGGCAGGGTGACCGTGCCAGAGGCGCCTTGCAGCGGGGGAAGGTCTAGGAAGGCGGTTGAGAACATGGGTCAGTCTTCAGAAGCGGTGTTGCAAGCGTTGCCCGCTTGCAGCGTCCAGGCCGAGCGCACCTCGCTGGCGTGTTGAATCAATTGCTGCAGCGATGCGGTGTCGCCTTGCTTCAAGGTGTTTTCAAACTTGTCGAGCGCGGCCCGAAAGTGCGCCATTTGTGAAAGCACTTCCACCTTGTTGGCGCTCAGGATGTCGCGCCAAACGGCGGGGTCGCTGGCAGCAATGCGAGAAAAGTCTCTAAAGCCCGGGCCTGCCATCTCCAAAAATGCCGCGCCTTTCGGCTGTGCGGCAAGGGCATTCACCGCGGCAAAGGCCAACAGGTGAGGCAGATGGCTGACCGCGGCGAAGGTGGCGTCGTGCGCCTCGGGCGTCATGTGGCTCACATGGCTGCCGATGGCGGTCCACACCGCGCTTGCAGTTTGAATTTGGCGAATGGTGTTTTGTGACAAAGGCGTGAGGATGGTGCGGCGCTCTTGGTAAAGCGTGCTTTCAGCGTGTTCAATGCCAGCCACCTCTTTGCCTGCAATGGGGTGCGCGGGCACCAAGCAGTTCAGGCGCTCGCCTAAAGCGGCTTTTGCCGCTGCGATCACATCGCACTTGGTGGAGCCAACGTCCATCAGCAAGGCTGTGGGCGATAGGCTGCCGCGCAGGACAGAGAAGCTGCTGTGCATGGCACCGACGGGCACCGCCAACAAAACCAAATCAGCACCCACCACCGCCTCTGCCAAGCTGTTGCAGCCTTGGTCGATGACACCTAACTCGACGGCGCGTTGGCGGGTTTTTTCAGAGGCACTGAAACCGGTGATGTGCTCCACCAGGCCGGCCTGGCGCAAGGCGAGCGCAAAGGAGCCGCCCATCAGGCCGCAGCCAATCAGGGCCAGGCGTTGGAACTTCACTGCGCTCACTCTGGTACAGGGTAAGACCCCAGCACCTTGTAAAAAGCACAAAGGCCTTGCAACTCTTGCAGGGCCGCAGCCACATGGGGCTCGCTGATGTGGCCTTGCAGGTCGATGTAGAAGTAATACTCCCACTGGCCCGATTTGGCCGGACGCGACTCAAAACGTGTCATGGACACCCCATTGCTTTTGAGTGGCACCAGCAAATCGTGCACCGCACCCGGGCGGTTGGGCACAGACACCACCAAGCTGGTGCAGTCCTTGCCCGAAGCCGGTGGTGTGGCCAAGGTCTGGGGCAGGGTGATCACGGCAAAGCGCGTGCGGTTGAAGGCCTCGTCCTGGATGGCGTGGTGCACGATGTGCAGGCCAAACTGGCTGGCGGCACGTTCGCTGGCCAGGGCCGCCCAAGCCGGGTTGGTGGCCGCCAAGCGGGCCCCTTCGGCGTTGCTCGACACGGCACGGCGCTCCACATGCGGCAGGTGCTTGGACAGCCAGCCTTGGCATTGGGCCAGCGCTTGCGGGTGGGCCATCACGACTTCGATGTTCGCATCTGAATTGAGTTGACGCAGCAAATTGAAGCGCACCTGCAAGCTGACTTCGCCCACCACATGCACGGGCGACCGCAAGAACAAATCAAGCGATCGGGCCACCACGCCCTCGGTGGAGTTTTCCATGCCCACCACGCCGTACTGGGCCGTGCCCGCAGCGGTGGCATGAAACACCTCGTCGAAGTTGGCGCAATAAATCAAGTTGGCTGCACTGCCAAAAAACTCGATCGCGGCCTGTTCGCAAAACGTGCCCTGAGGGCCTAACACCGCCACGCGCTGTGGCGCTTCGAGGGCCAAGCAAGCCGACATGATCTCGCGCCAGATGGTGGCGACGTGTTCGTTTTTGAGCGGGCCGGGGTTGGCGCTGGTGATCTTGTCGATGACCTGGGCCACCCGATCGGGCCGGAAAAAAGGCGAGCCTTCAGCGCGTTTGATCTCACCCACTTGTTCGGCCACATGGGCGCGCTGGTTCAGCAGGCTCAGCAGTTGTTTGTCGAGTGCGTCGATTTGCACACGCAAAGCGCCCAAGGCGTGCGACTGAATGGGTTGTTGGCTCATGTCTCGAGTTCTTTCTGGCGGCCTGGTTGTGGGGCTTCAGGCCTGTTTTTTTTCAAATTCGCGCATGTAAGCCACCAGCGCCTGTACGCCTTCAAGTGGCATGGCGTTGTAGATGCTGGCCCGCATGCCACCCACCGACTTGTGGCCCTTGAGCTGCAGCAAGTTGGCCGCTTTGGCGCCCGCCAAAAAAGCGTCGTTGCGCGATTCATCGCGCAAAAAGAAAGGCACGTTCATGCGCGAGCGGCAGTCTTTGGCAACACGGTTTTCGAACAAGCTGGAGCTGTCCAAAAAGTCGTACAACAGTTGTGCCTTGGCGATGTTGCGCTGCTCCATGGCGGCAATGCCGCCATGTTGTTTGAGCCACTGGAACACCAGCCCAGCGATGTAAATGCCGAAAGTGGGCGGCGTGTTGTACATGGACTGGTGGTCGTTCACCAGTTTGTAGTCAAAGGCGCTGGGGCAATAGGGCAGGGCATGTCCGATCAGGTCTTCGCGTACGATGACCAAGGTCAGACCCGCAGGACCCAAGTTCTTTTGTGCACCACCAAACGCCAAGCCCACGCGGGACCAATCCACTGGGCGCGAGGCCACATGCGAGGAAAAATCGACCACCAAGGGTGCGTCGCAGCCCAGAGCCTTCAGGTTTGGCAACTCATGGAATTCCACGCCGTGGATGGTCTCGTTGCCACAAATGTGCACGTAGCGGCAGTCAGCGCCAATTTGCCAAGTGGCTGGCGCGGGCAGGGTGGTGAAGCCGTCGGCTTGCGCCGTAGCCGCCACGCGTGCTTGCCCGTATTTGCCAGCTTCTTTGAGCGATTTTTGGCTCCAGCTGCCTGTCAGCACAAAGTCCATGGCCCCGCCTTGCGACAGGTTCAAGGGCACGATGGCGTTTTCAGCCAAACCGCCGCCTTGCATGAAAAGTATCTTGAAATGGGCGGGCACTGACAACAACTCTCGCAAGTCGGCTTCGGCCTGCTCGTAAATGCTGATGAACTCCTTGCCGCGGTGGCTCATCTCCATCACGCTCATTCCCGAGCCATGCCAGTCCAGCATCTCAGACGCGGCTTGCTGCAACACGGCCTCTGGCATGACGGCGGGACCCGCCGAGAAGTTGAAAGCGCGCCCCATCACTTATTCCGCTGTAGGTGCGCTGTCGTCCGTGGGTGCCTCGGTATCACCTTCAGATGCATTCGCGTCGTTTTCTACGATGCGTTGCAAGCCAGAAAGCTTGGCTCCTTCGTCCAGACCAATCAAAGTCACGCCCTGCGTAGCGCGACCCAACTCACGAATTTCAGACACACGGGTGCGCACCAAAACACCGGTGTCGGTGATCAGCATGATTTCGTCATCTGCGTGCACCAAGGTGGCGGCCACAACTTTGCCGTTGCGCTCGGACTGCTGGATGGCAATCATGCCCTTGGTGCCACGGCCGTGGCGGGTGTATTCGGTGATGCTGGTGCGCTTGCCATAGCCGTTTTCTGTGGCGGTGAGCACGCTGGCGCGGGCTTTGGCCTCTTCTGCGGATGCATCGGGGTTTTCTTGCTCCGAAACCAGCATGGCGATCACGCTTTGGTGGTCCTCGATCATCATGCCGCGAACGCCACGGGCACTTCGGCCCAGTGGACGCACGTCGTTTTCGTCAAAGCGCACAGCTTTGCCGCCGTCACTGAACAGCATCACGTCATGCTTGCCGTCCGTGAGGGCTGCACCAATCAAAAAGTCGCCCTCGTCCAAGTTGACGGCGATGATCCCGCCCTTGCGTGGGTTGCTGAACTCATCGAGCGAGGTCTTCTTGACTGTGCCCATGGAGGTGGCCATGAACACATATTGGTTGTCGGGGAAGGTACGGGCTTCACCGGTCAGGGCCAGCACCACGTTGATCTTTTCACCTTCTTGCAAAGGGAACATGTTGATGATGGGGCGGCCGCGCGAACCGCGTGAGCCGGCAGGCACTTCCCAGACTTTCAGCCAATACAATCGGCCACGATTCGAGAAGCACAGCAAATAGTCGTGCGTGTTGGCGATGAAGAGTTGGTCGATCCAGTCGTCTTCTTTGGTGGCTGCGGCTTGTTTGCCGCGACCACCGCGCTTTTGTGAGCGGTATTCGGACAGGGGCTGGCTCTTGATGTAACCGCTGTGCGACAAGGTCACCACCATGTCGGTGGGCGTGATCAGGTCTTCGGTCGACAGGTCTTGCGCGCTGTGCTCGATCTCGCTGCGGCGGGCACCAATCTTTGTCTGACCAAATTCTTGGCGCACGGTACCCAGCTCGTCGCCAATGATGGTGGACACGCGCTCTGGCTTGGCCAAGATGTCCAGCAGGTCTTCGATTTCGGACATGACCTCTTTGTATTCGGCCACGATTTTGTCTTGCTCCAAACCGGTCAGGCGTTGGAGACGCATCTGCAAAATTTCTTGCGCTTGGGTGTCTGACAAACGGTACAAACCGTCTTGGCCCAAACCATATTCGCGCTCCAGACCTTCTGGGCGGTAATCGTCGGCATTGACCACCGAACCATCGTCGCGTGCGCGGGTCAGCATGGTGCGCACCATCTGGCTGTCCCAGGCGCGGGTCATCAACTCGGCCTTGGCCACAGGCGGTGTCGGTGCGCCGCGGATGATGGCGATGAAATCGTCGATGTTGGCCAAAGCCACAGCCAAGCCTTCCAGCACATGGCCACGGTCTCGCGCTTTGCGCAGCTCAAACACGGTGCGGCGTGTCACCACTTCGCGGCGGTGCTGCAAGAAGACCTGGATCAGGTCTTTCAGGTTGCACAGCTTGGGCTGGCCGTCGATCAAGGCCACCATGTTCATGCCGAATGTGTCTTGCAGCTGCGTTTGCTTGTACAGGTTGTTCAGCACCACTTCAGGCACCGCGCCCCGCTTGAGCTCGATCACCAAGCGCATGCCCGATTTGTCCGATTCGTCTTGGATGTGGCTGATGTCTTCGATTTTCTTCTCGTGCACCAACTCGGCCATGCGCTCTTGCAAGGTCTTTTTGTTGACTTGGTAAGGCAGCTCATCGACCACGATGCACTGGCGCTGACCTTTGTCGATGTCCTCGAAGTGGCACTTGGCCCGCATGACCACGCGGCCGCGACCTGTGCGGTAGCCGTCCTTGACGCCGGTCATGCCGTAAATGATGGCGCCTGTTGGGAAGTCGGGCGCGGGCACGATCTCCATCAACTCGTCAATCGAGGCTTCGGGGTTGCGCAGCAGGTGCAGGCAAGCGTCAACCACTTCGTTCAGGTTATGCGGCGGGATGTTGGTGGCCATGCCCACCGCAATACCGCCCGAGCCATTGATCAGCAGGTTGGGCAGGCGCGATGGCAACACCAGCGGCTCTTTTTCAGAGCCATCGTAGTTGGGGCCGAAGTCGACGGTTTCCTTGTCGATGTCGCCCAGCATCTCGTGAGCGATCTTGGCCAAGCGGATTTCGGTGTACCGCATCGCCGCAGCGTTGTCACCGTCCACCGAGCCGAAGTTGCCTTGGCCGTCCACCAACATGTGGCGCATGGAGAAGTCTTGTGCCATCCGCACGATGGTGTCGTACACCGACTGGTCGCCGTGTGGGTGGTATTTACCAATCACGTCACCCACGATACGGGCTGACTTTTTGTAAGGGCGGTTCCAGTCGTTGTTCAGCTCGTGCATGGCGAACAAGACCCTGCGGTGGACCGGTTTGAGACCGTCACGCGCATCGGGCAGTGCCCGGCCAACGATCACGCTCATGGCGTAATCGAGGTAGCTGCGCCGCATTTCCTCTTCCAGACTGATGGGCAGTGTTTCTTTGGCGAACTGAGTCATATATAAGGGAAAGAGTGACGCAATGGAAAGCGATCATTTTAGTTGCACGGCACTGTGGCGTCCATGCAACATTTGTGATTCATTTGCATGAGAGCTTTGTTGTCAGTCCGGCATTTGACAGACCAGTGCACGGTCTATGGCACAATAAAACGCAACGCATCAGGTGACGGTCACTTGATGTGTCATTTTCACGCAGCGAGTCTGCGGCTTTATCCCTTAAGAGGAAGACCATGAAGAAACTGAACAAAGTGGCGATGTTGTTGGCCTCCGCAGCTCTCGCAACCGCCGCTGGCGCGCAAACTGTTGACAACTGGCGTGACAGCTCCGGTACGGTTTGGAAAAACGGTACCAACGAACTTTGCTGGCGCAATGCCAACTGGACACCCGCCACTGCTGGCGCTGGTTGCGATGGTGCTATCGTGGCTCCTAAAGCCGCCCCAGCCCCAGCTGCCGCTCCAGCACCTGCTGCACGTCCAGCACCAGCACCAGCACCAGCACCAGCCGCTGCGCCCGCACCTGCCGCTCGCCCAGCAGCTCCTGCCGCTCCTGCTCTGCCACCCGCAGCAGCCACCAAGGTCACTTTCGCTGCTGACGCTTTCTTTGACTTCGACAAGTCTGTCTTGAAGGCCGAAGGCAAAGCCAAGTTGGATGATCTGGTTGGCAAAGTCAAAGGCATCAACCTGGAAGTCATCATCGCTGTGGGTCACACCGACTCCGTGGGCTCTGATGCTTACAACCAGAAGCTGTCTGTCAAGCGTGCTGACGCTGTCAAGGCTTACTTGGTGACCAAGGGCATTGAAAAGAACCGCGTTTACACCGAAGGCAAGGGCGAGAAGCAAGCCGTTGCTGACAACAAAACAGCCGCTGGCCGTTCCAAGAACCGCCGCGTTGAAATCGAAGTGGTCGGCACACGCCCTAACCGCTAATCCCTCACCGGATTTCCAAAAAAGCCCCAGCAATGGGGCTTTTTTTCGTCTGTCGTTCGATGTGTGGGCCTGTTCACCGACAATTGGAACCCATGACTACAAGCAATTCCAACGTCGATCCGGCCGAACTGGCCAAGTTTTCTGACCTGGCCCACCGTTGGTGGGACCCTGAAAGCGAATTTCGTCCCCTGCACCAGATCAACCCGCTGCGCCTCGAGTGGATCCACGGTTTGGTGCCTTTGACCGGTCTGAAGGTGGTGGACGTCGGTTGTGGCGGTGGCATCCTGGCCGATGCCATGGCGCGCAAAGGCGCTCAGGTGCTGGGCATTGACCTGGCCACCAAGTCGCTCAAAGTGGCTCAATTGCATGCGCTTGAGGCGGGCACTCAGGGCGTGCAATACCGCGAGTCGAGCGCCGAGGAGCTGGCTGCCGAACAGCCAGAGCAGTTTGACGTGGTCACCTGCATGGAAATGTTAGAGCACGTGCCCGACCCGGCCGCTGTGGTCAGGGCCTGTGCCCAAATGGTCAAGCCCGGTGGCTGGGTGTTTTTCTCCACACTCAACCGCAACCCCAAATCTTTCTTGTTTGCCATTGTCGGCGCGGAATACATCCTCAATTTGTTGCCCAAAGGCACCCACGAGTTTGCCCGCTTGATCAAACCCAGCGAACTCACCGCTTGGGCGCGCGAAGCCGGGCTGGACGCTCAAGGCTTCAAAGGCATGGAATACAACCCCTTCACCAAGCGCTATTGGCTCAGCCAAGACACCAGCGTCAACTACATGCTGGCCTGCCGGAAAGCCTGACCATGTTTCACCACGCACAAGCCGTCTTGTTTGACTTGGATGGCACCCTGATTGACAGCGCCCCGGATTTGGGCGCTGCTGTAGACAAAATGCGCGTTGGCCGTGGTTTGTCGTCTTACCCACTGGATCATTACCGACATATGGCTGGCGCTGGAGCGCGCGGCATGCTGGGCATCGCTTTTGGCATGACGCCTGACCACCCCGACTTTGAGGCCATGAAAGAAGAGTTTTTCGTCAACTACGAAAACTGCATGACCGAACGCACCCGCATTTTTGATGGCGTGGTCGACATGATCGCCCAATTGGTCGCGCTGGGCATGCCCTGGGGTGTGGTGACCAACAAATCCAGCCGATTCACCGACCCCCTCACAGCAGCCATGCCTTTGTTTGCCTCGGCCGGTGCCATCGTCAGCGGCAACACCACCCCTCATGCCAAACCGCATCCCGAGCCATTGTTCGAGGCCGCACGGCGCTTGTCGGTGGACCCAAAGCGGTGTGTGTACGTGGGTGACGACGAGCGCGACATCGTCGCTGGTCTTGCCGCAGGCATGGGCACCGTGGCCGCCACCTACGGTTATTTGGGCCAACAGACCGATATTTCGCGCTGGAATGCCCATGTGAACATTGATTCTCCGGCGGACCTCTTGAAATTTCTCAAGAGCGCCTAAAATAGGTCCTGAGGGGCTGCACTGGTTTCGACATGGGTTCGGACGCGTGGCAGGGCATGTCGAGGTTCTGATCCTCGTTAATCTTCGGAAAAAAAACTAACTGCAAACGACGAACGTTTCGCACTCGCCGCTTAATCCGGTGAGCCTTGCAACAGTTGGCCGATAGGCTGGGCAAGGGCGGTCGCAAGACTGTCCAGGCTGCAAGGTAAAACATATGGGCTGGCACCACCTCGGGTACCTTGGGGTGGTGTGAGAAAAAAGGGTGCTGGCTGGGTGTTCAGCGTGTCGCTGCGCGGTTCATTTGGCGAGACTCAAATCAGACGACTACACATGTAGAACTGTACGAAAAAGGCTTATGGACGGGGGTTCAAATCCCCCCAGCTCCACCATTCATAAAGGGGACAGATTTTCTCTGTCCCCTTTTTCCATCGTGCTGTAGCCCAGTAACGGCACCATTCCTCGCAAATGTCTTGAGGACGCCTCGCGTCAATTCTTCCCAAAAAGTTTCATTTTTCAGCACCGAGATCTCGAATTTCTCTACGTTTTCTCTGTTTTCTTGAGGATGCCTCCTCAAGAAAAATTTAGGATTCATGCGGGTTGCAGCTTGATGGTTTGATGTGACTGATGGGTGGCATGGTTGACTGAACAACTCATTCCGATCCACCTTGTGCCTTCTATGGCGAAGTCCTCAAGCTTGATTTCCGTTGACGCTTAGCTGCATTCGGAACTTCGTTGATGTCGGCAGAAGGCTGGGAGCGGAACTTCCGCCTAGGTACGAGCGTTCGGCTGCAACCGACCCGTTGCGGTCATGCAAGGCCCCTTAGCGAAGCTGTCATTGGCTGAAAGTGGATGCCGGATTTCGTGGTTTAATTTGCACTTGCATATAAATCAGGTCTTGGCGTCTAACCCTTAGATCTGATTGCGTTTTCTGGAGTTTGGAGTGACCAGAATATCCCGCAGAGAATACATTACGTTAGGCACCACAGGGAGGAACTCTTGGACATCACAGCTACGATCCCCTTGTCGGCAGCAGAGAAAATAGAGATCTCCTCCATTCTCGGCTGCCAGCCAGGACAGTTGAATGCCAAGCTCAACGAGTACATGACTGCATCGACCAAGGAGTACCTGTCGATGATTCGAGGTCAGAGAGTGTTTAAGCGCGGCAGCGATATGCTCGAGTACAGACTATTTCTGCTCATTGAATCCGCGTTCAACGGACAGATTCCAGACGAACGCACTGTCAGCAGTCTGTTCCAGACCACTCTCACAGAGAGTCGCTCACTTATTCGAGCTGTCATATCCAAGTACCAGTATCAGCTAAAGACCTACATTGATGCCACGATCCGCACATGCCTTGCCGCAGCGGATCGCCAGAACACCGGCGACCATTACTCCGTCGTCATCAATAGTCAAAATGTTGTTGACGAGCTCAACAAGGTTCTAGCAGACATCGATGGCAACTTGGCGTCCGTTGCGAAGAGGAAGGGAAGCGTCTCGACATACGAACTCGCACCGTCCTCTTACAACCAACTCTGCAGCCGCCTCGGCGTCACGCCTAAGCCTTAATCATGGGCGATTTGCTGTCTGCCTCAAGCCTGCTAATGGCCATAGCAGCCATTCTGTTCAGCCTCTGGTACGCCGAGATCGCGAAAGCACTAGAGATTGTTCCGAAGAGGCACAGCGAAGACAACATTCGCGAACTTTCTACAGTCCGAGCCGTCCTGTACGCGAAAGCTATTCCTGTTACCCTGACGGCCCTGCTTGTTGCGCTGATCTTTCTGCCGGACGCCGTGAAGTTGTCTATTGAGTCACTTAAGGCCTACAGAACAGCGGGACTCGACGCCCTCAAACTGTACGATGCGGTCCGCACTGCGTACTGCTTTGTCTCGTTGCTATCCATGGTTTTGGCCATCTATATGGCCGTATTGACCGAAAAACTATGGCAACTTGCCCGGCGGCTGGCGTAGTGGTGTCTAACCCATCCCTCAAACGTTAGATGTCGCAATCGACCACACGTGCGCGCCGTCTTGGGCGAAGCCTTGAGCTACTGCTGATGCGCATCAAGCAGCACCAATCGCCCAATGCCTCTGTGCGCTCTCCGGACTTCATCGCTGACGTCGACACGGGTGAGCGACGAGAAGTAGACATCGGCATTCACGTTCCAACCGCAAACGGAGAGACCTTCATCGCCATCGAATGCCGAGATCGGCGGGCTCAGCAGAGCGTTGAATGAATCGAACAGCTGATCTCCAAGAAGAAGAGCGTTGGAGCTAACGTGCTCATCGCGGTCACAGCATCCAGCTTTTCCAGCCCGGCTCGAATCAAGGCGCTCCGGCACGGCGTGCTCCTTGCGCGCCTTTCCTCCAGGCTACCGCAAGAAATGGCCGCCTTGCTGAACTCGCTCTGGCTGACAGCACGGTATCTCGCACCAACCGTTCACAGCGTGCAGATTCAGACTCAATGCCTCACCCCAATTCGCGATGATTCGATCTTCTTCCACAAGCTTGCACCTGGTCCCCTGAATCTCGCTGAGCTTGTGCAGGTGTGGATGAACCCGAACTTCATACGCGCACTACCGAAGTATGTCGACGACTTCTCAAAGGCGAAGTTCATTAAGCTTCAACTGATCGATATCAACGCTTATCTGATTGCAAAAGGCGGGGAAATTCCCATCACAAAAGCTGAACTAGTTGTAGAACTGAACTACGGCGAAGAAGAACTTTGCCTGCGCGGCGTACAGGAGCTACGGGCGCTTGACTCTCAGCCAATTGGGGAGGCGACAGCGTATGACTTCGGAAATAAAAGCGGTCAGCTCAGCGAAGTGATACAGGATCAAGACAGCGGCGAGCTACGCTGGGACATCCTTGCCAAGCCCTTGCTTGAAGAAGGGAAGGTGCTCATCGGGGCGCGCCTGCGATCAGCGCAGCCAGTAAGCATCACGACAATGCGCTTAGGCCTGTGAAAGCGACATCTAACCCCTAGTTGAACGACTGCATTTCCGCCTGAACAACGACCGATGGCCGATTGCAGACCGGCACAGCCAAGGGCTGATCGGCAGCAACCGCTGCAGTTCGGACCTTCGCCATGTCGATGTCGGCTGCAGGCTAATTCTGTTGAAAAACTCCCGATTTTTTAGAAATTGACCTGTGGCTTGCGTATGCTTCTGCGTAGACGGAGGTGCAAGCCATGATGGGTCAAACGGCGAACCAAGATCAGCTCTTTTATGAGTTCAACCTCGAGGACCACATCCCGCGTGATCATTTGCTGCGCGGCATAAATCGGTTCCTTGACCTCAGTACGTTGCGCCAACATTTGGCACCGTTTTACAGCCACACTGGCCGCCCCTCCATTAATCCCGAGTTGATGATTCGGATGCTGATCATTGGATATTGCTTTGGCATTCGCTCAGAGCGCCGGCTGTGCGAGGAGGTCCATCTCAACCTTGCCGATCGATGGGTTTGCCAGTTGGGCCTGGAAGACAAAATCCCCAATCACTCCACCTTCTCAAAGAACCGCCATGGGCGCTTCCGAGAGAGCGAAACATTCCGTCATGTCTTCGAGAGCGTTTTGCGCCGATGCATGACGGAGGGGTTGGTTGGAGGTGAGGGGTTTGCCGTGGACGCTAGCGTCATCAAGGCCGACGCCAATCGAGCCAACGTAACGACCCCCGAGGAGCCCAAAGCTTGGCCAGGCGGGGATAACCCAAGCCGTGCCGTACGCGACTACCTGGCCGCATTGGATGAAGCCAATCCGATTGGAGAAGATGCAAGTGCCATTGTCCCCTCCAGGACGATATCTCTATCAGACCCTCAAGCCAGATACACCGCAGCTCCTGGCGGTCCGGCTTTCTTTGCTTATTCCACCAACTATCTGATTGACCTGGACGCGGGCATCATCATGGACGTTGAAGCCACACAGGCCCATCGCACGCAAGAGGTGGAATCCACCAAGACCATGGTCCAACGGGTCGAAGACCGCTTTGACATCAAGCCCAACCGCCTGGTTGGCGACACGGCCCACGGTACTGCCTCAATGCTGCACTGGATGGTCAACGAAAAAAACATTGCACCCCACGTTCGTGTGTGGGACAAGACGCAGCGCAAAGATGAAACTCTTTCTATTGCGGATTTCGATTGGAATGAGGAAGCCAATCAATACACATGCCCAGAAGGGCATCCCTTGAAATCCAACTGGCGTCCCTTCAAAACTCCACGCAATCATGTGACACAAGCAGACACCGTTGTGTACCGAGCCAGCCAGCATGATTGCACTGCCTGTTCACGCAAGTCGCAGTGTTGCCCAAACACGCCGCATCGCAAGATCGCGCGCAGCATTCATGAGGGTGCGCGCGCCGTGGCACGACAGATTGCACGAACCGATGCTTTCAAGCAGTCTGGTAAACAACGCAAGAAGGTTGAAATGCTGTTCGCTCACCTCAAGCGAATTCTCAAGCTCGACCGGTTACGACTGCGGGGCTTGGTCGGTGCACAAGACGAGTTCATATTGGCCGCAACGGCGCAAAACTTGAGAAGAATGGCCAAGTCGTTGATGCCAATCAGCGGAAAAGCGGGATTGATGGCCGCGTGAGGCGGTGCGAAGGCTGATTTGCCGCCGAAGATGGCGTCTGCATCCTCAAAAAAGATCAGCAACGCCAACTTGTTCAACGCTTCGGCACGAGTTTTTCAACAGAATTGGCTGATTGCAGCCGTTCGCAGCATGCTTTTCGGCTGGCCGCTATCGATCGAAGCGGCAGTAGCTAAGCCCGTCGAAATTCGGAATAGTCACAGGGTTTCATATCTCGGTTACCACTTAAAATGCCTAGGTCAAATGTTAGGCATAACGATATGAATGGTGTAAAAGACGTCATGTTCAGGAGCAGGCTGCAGTCCATGCTCGAGCTTCAGGATGGCATCAACAGCAAGATTCGCCCCGACTGGCGCGACGCGAATAACGCCTGGTTCCGGGCGATTTGGACGGAGTGTGCGGAGCTCGTGGACCATGTCGGCTGGAAGTGGTGGAAGCATCAATCGCCAGACCTCCCCCAGGTCCACTTGGAGTTGGTCGACATCTTCCACTTCGGGTTGAGCGAGCTTCTGCAGCAGCACGGGACGGCGGACGCCGCTACGACGCAGATCCTCGGCGCCTACGTCGTCTACGGAAAGCGCAGCGGCACTGGTGTTGTCGACTCTGCGACGCGCATCGCCCAAGTGGAGGCTTTCGCGACGTCCGTCCTGACGACGAGGCGCTTCGACTTGTCTGGTTTTTGCGAGCTCTCCAGTGCCGTCGGTCTGGAAGAGCAAATGCTCTACGAGATGTACGTCGGGAAGAACGTGCTCAACGGATTCCGGCAGGACAATGGCTACAAGGCGGGCACATATATCAAGACCTGGGACGACCGCGAGGACAATGTGTGGTTGGTGGAGTTTGCTGCAGGCCTGGACAAGAACCCGAACACCTTCGCGTCTGAGCTCTACGGCCAGCTTTCGAAGAAGTATGCCGAGGTAGTGCATGGCCGTTGAGCTGCCGCCTACGGTTGCCGGCAACTGGAAGTTCTTCGTCAACGCGCAACTGTGGCCGCGCGCTGCCCGCTTTGACCCAAAGGGCTGGCTTGAGAACTTCGATGCGGCCGACCAAAAGTACGCCATCCGCTTGCTGGAGGGCTTCACCTATTTCGCTGACGAGCTGGTGGGCGCGCTGTTCCAGGGTGCCTTCCAGAACCTGTCGCAGTTGGTGGTCCAGAACAAGGACAATTACTTCTCGGCCAGCTCGCAGTGGACCCAGTTCCTGGAGTCTGCCATCGTCGTCCGAGCTGAGGGCAATTACAGCAGCGATGCAGACAGCGGCTTTATCTTCACCCGACTGGCTCGCGACAAGCTTGGAGTGCAGGAGGAACAGCTGCTCTCGCCAGCGAAGGCACTCGACCAGCTGAAGGCAACCCCTCGCGGCAACGTGATCTTTGTCGACGACTTTGTCGGTTCCGGCGAACAGTTCGAGGACACATGGACAAAGATTCACCAGCTGTCTAATCTGGGCGCGGCGTCGTTCAAGTCTCTGGTAGCCACGATCGGGTCAGGCGCGGTGGGCTTCTATTACTGCCCCTTGATTTGCACCGATGTTGGTCGTAACTACATTGCACGAAAGTGCCCGTTGGTGAAGCTTGTGTCTGCGCACGCTCTTCCGGAGACTTACAGCGCCCTGTCCAGCAGCTCGGTGATTTGGCGGGACGACATGAAGGTCGAGGGGCCCCTCTTTGTGGAGCGCGCGAGCGTAAAGGCCGGCATCCCATTTCGCGATGGACAGGAGGGGTGCTGGATGGGCTACGGAAAACTCGGCTTGGCACTTGCTTTCGAACATGGATGGCCAGATGCTGTGCTGCCTATCTTCACGCACCAAAAGAACGGCTGGAAGCCGCTACTGAAGAAGTAACTATGACGAGCCAAAACGGGTCCATCGAAAAGCTTAGTACAGCGCTTGGCCTCTATAAGGCGGAATGGCTTCGCGAGCAGCTGTTCGACTTGTTCACCATACCGGGCTACTTCGATTTGTTGAAGACGAATAGGCCGTGTGTACTCATTGGGGGGCGAGGCACTGGGAAGACTACTGTCCTGCAGGGCCTGTCGTACCAAGGTCAGTTCGCCTTCGCCAAATCTGACAAGAGTGTCATTGACACTTGGCAGTTCTTTGGCCTCTACCACCGCGTCAACACCAACCGCGTGACGGCTTTCCGAGGACCGGAGCTGTCTGAGGAAAGGTGGCGCGCCTGCTTTGGCCACTATCTGAATTTGGTCTTTTGCACGCAGCTCCTGGAGTTCGCCTGCTGGTACGAGCTTCATACGGACCGAGACCTGTCTCTGGACCCGAATGACCTTGCAGCGTTTCGCGCGACCCTCGGCCTTAAGTCTGACCGCCGCCTGGCCGACCTGGCTCAGGAAGTCAGACTTCAGATGTTGGCGTTCGAAGCGTCTATCAACAGCATCGTTGACGCGCCGCCGACCTTTCTGTCGATGCAGGGTGCGCCGGTGGATGCGCTTGCCTCAGCGTTGATCGGCACGAAGGAGCTGGCCGGCAAGCAGTTCTTCTTCCTCATCGACGAGTTCGAGAACTTTGAGGACTATCAGCAACGCATCCTCAACACCATCATCAAGCACTCGCAGGGCGCCTACACATTTAAGGTCGGTGTACGAGAGCTAGGATGGCGCGAGCGTTCAACGCTGAATGGGAACGAGCAACTGACCTCTCCGGCGGACTACGCACGCATTTCCATCGCAGAGATGCTGACGGAATCTCGCTTCAAGTCGTTTGCCGAGGGCGTTCTGTCGGCACGATACCAAGGGACGGTTGAGGGTACTGCCGTTGTAGCAAATTTCCCTTCGCTGTTCCCCAAGCTGGACGAACTCGATGAGGCCGCGCGTCTGATTGAAAAGGGTCAAGAAGCTCGTATCCGCAAGGCGATTGAGGCGGCGAGCTCGCCAGCGCAGCTCGAAGCTGCAAAGGCACTTCCGATTGGCGTTCAGTACTTCTTGGATTATTGGGCGAGTTCCCATAAGGGGACGACTACGCTCTCCCAGGAGATTGATGCGTGGCTTACGGGCAGTGCTTCTAGCAAGGACCGCTTCAACAACCACTTCCATGCATCGTTGTTCGCCATCCGCAACGGTAAGCGGGGCATCCGGAAGTACTACAGCGGCTGGGACGTCTACCTATCGCTCTGCGAAGGAAACATCCGCTACCTTCTCGAGCTGGTGCACTCGGCACTTCTCCTTCATGATGAAGAAGGCGGTGAGCCGCTCTCGCCTATCAGCGCCGAAGTTCAGACCCGAGCTGCGCAGGCGGTCGGACGTAAGAACCTATCCGAGCTGGAGGGCCTCAGCGTCGACGGCGCACGATTGACGAAGCTGCTCTTGAGTCTCGGCCGAGTCTTTGGCGTTCTGGCTGCATCGCCTGCTGGACACACGCCGGAGGCGAATCAATTCCACCTTCGAGAAGAGCAGGAGTCCGACAGTGATGGGAAGGCCATGGACCTGCTCAAGCACTCGGTGATGCATTTGGCGCTGGTTAGGTATGCCGGCAGCAAGTTGCTGGACGAGCGGGATACCAAGGCCTACGACTACATGATTCACCCCATCTTTGCGCCTTTCTTTGTCTTTAGCCACCGAAAGAAGCGAAAGATTCTGCTTTCGACCTTGAACCTACTGAGCCTGGTGGATAAGCCGAGAGAGGGCATCGAAACCGTCTTGGAGCTCAACCATAGAGAGTCCAAACCGGACCTTCCGGACCAGATGCAACTATTTGGCGACTTCTATGCGTGAGTTGAAGCGCGAGCCGATTCTGACCGACACCTTTGAGTCGGTCAGTCTGTTTACGCCCGCGCCCGGAAGCGTATACATCTATCGCGTCAGCAATGAAGACCGCAGCGGGCACACCGGAAAGTGGCGACAGAGCTGCAAGGATGTTCAGTTCATCGAGGTCGCCACCGAATCTGTCTCTGGTTTCCAGGTATCCGGCATCGATGAGGAGTTCTTCCTGCGGAGCGCTGCATCGCTTTCGAGGCTGCTTACTCCACTGGGAGTAGGTCGAACCCTATACATAGACATCACCGGCCTAAGCCATCCGACCTGGGCTGCACTCATCCGGGCTGCCATCGCCGCGAAGATGGAGGTGCGTGCTGTATACGTGGAACCTTATCGGTACAAGCGAAGCGCGGCACCGCTTGAAGGCCAAATCTACGACCTCAGTGCACGCATCGCTGGGATCTCGCCAATGCCGGGCTTCGCAACTATTTCCACGACCGAAGAATCCGTCTTCGTGCCGCTGTTGGGGTTCGAGGGCGCAAGGTTTCGTCATGTCATCGAGCAGGTGCAGCCAAGCCACGAGCGGATAGTGCCGGTGGTGGGCATCCCGGGCTTCAAACCCTGGTACATCTTCGAGACTTATATGGGGAACAGGGCCACGCTAGAGGAGACGAGCGCCTGGCACCACATCGAGTTCGTGCCGGCGAACTGCCCCTTCAGCTGCTTCTACCTTCTGCAGGAATTGGCTCGGTGCCATCCCAACTCTACGTTGAAGGTCGCCATGATTGGCACGAAGCCGCACGCACTGGGCGCCGTGATGTTCGCGTTGACGTCGCCGAGCCGCATTGAGCTCATCTATGACAACCCGATTCGCAAGGAGGGCCGCACTGACGGCCTAGATAAGCTCATGGTCTATCACGTTGGGGCCATCACCGCGGGTGCAGGCGGCAGCTCGATGACGACCGGAGCAGGGCGGCGCTGATGGACAGCTTCTACACATCGCCCGAGCTTGCCGACGCGCTGGTCGGCCTCGCGACGCCGCGACGCCGCAAGCTTTCGATTGCCGACTTTGCATGTGGCGAAGGCAGTCTGTTGCTGGCCGCTGAGCGTCGCTGGCCGTCGGCTTCGATGATTGCCAATGACGTCTCTGCCGCGTCGGTGGCTGGCCTGCGAAAGAGCCGACCGAAGTGGCGGACAGCATGTTCGGACTTCCTGAATCCGCGCTCTGTGCTGTCGTCGTCGCTCCGGAAGCACCTTGCAGGCGTCGACCTTGTCCTGCTGAACCCTCCGTTCTCGCGCAGAACCCGACAGACGTTCGAGGTTGCCGCTGGAGATGAAGTGTTTCACGCCAGCATCGCGATGGCGTTTGTCGTCAACAGCATTCCGTTCCTACGGCCGGATGGCGCCATCCTGGCAGTTTTACCTGACGGTTGCCTGGTGAGCAAGCATGACGAGCCTGTGTGGAGGGCTCTGCGCAAGCAGTTCAAAGTCGAGGTGATTCGCGACAACGCGCGGTCTGCATTCCAGGGCGTAAGGGCACGCACATGCCTCGTTCGTATGACGAAGTTGAGCATGCCTTTGCCTGCCACCGAGCATGTTGCAAGTCCAACGGCGCTTGCGATTGTGCGTGGCTGCGTCCAGATGCACTCTCGCAAAGTAGTCTCGTCCCGTATAGGTAAACCGTTGATCCACACGAACCATTTGCAGAATGGCGCCGTGACGAGCTCCGGGGTGTATGTCGTGGGGGCTGTCCTCACTGGTCCGGCTCTCCTCTTCCCTCGTGTCGGACTCGTCACGCCAGGGAAGTTGTGCGTGCTCAGCAAAGGACGACGAGTGACCTTGTCGGACTGTGTTCTTGGAGTGGCTTGCGAGTCGGAGACCGAGGTTGAGTTGTTAAGGAAAATGGTGCTCGCCGATTGGCCTACCTTTGCGTCTGCCTATCGAGGAACGGGGGCGCCTTATATCACGCTTGAACGTGCCTCGAGGGTGCTATGCAACATCTCGACAGACGGTCGGTTACTTCTGACCGAGGCTTCGAGGGAAGCATTTACATAGTCCTTCGGTGCCTGATTCTACTGTGCGCGCTCGGCGATTGATAGGCGCCTGCATCTTCGAACTAAACGACAACTTTAAGCGCCCGATCTCCATCCGCACTGCGGCGAAGCTGAGCATGGTCAACGTCTGATCCCGGATACAAGACCTGCCCTACAGGGCCAACAACTCAACTGGCAGCAACCGCTGCGAAGCAGCCGGTTTAATGACCGATCCGAGATCCGATCCTAATCAGTTTGATTCCTATCGATACCTTTAATCTTTCGACGTTGTTGTTTCCACTCCCAAGGAATGGGGTTCGAGTTGAACCAATTCATCGTTAGCCCCTCTGGCTGCCGACCACGAAGGATGCTTTCAACGATTCCGGGGTCGAGTAATGTCAACCGTAGGATTTCATTGACAGTGGTCAAGTCCGTGTTCTCTTTGCGGGCGATCTCGGTGCCGCTGTGAACAATCCCTCGATCAAGCAACCGTTGCCAGTGAAACGCTTTTGAAAGAGCGTTCATCATGGTCGTGTCAGGCAGTGGACTATGCGGTTCTGTCGCTTTCATTGCGTCTTCCGAAGTGGTGACAATGCAGCGCCCTGATCGCTTGTTGAACTTCAGCGGGATGAATGTGCTGATCTGTTTTTCACAATCGAACGTCGTGACCGGCGTGCCAGTCAAATAGAAATAGTTCACGCAGCCTCCAGCTCGAGCAGTTCATGGCCGATCGTATTTGGGGGTGGATTGCCCATGAGTGCCCCCCAGGCTTCGTAACGCCACTGCAAATCGATGCCGTCAGGTGTCACCGTGATCCGTTTTATCAGGGTTCGCACGATGTCCTGCTTGGCTTGCGTTGCCAACTTGTTCCAAATCGTAGCGGTGTTCTTGAAGAACAGGACCATGGCTTCAGGTTCGGAGAGATCAGGGTTGATCACAGAGATCTGTTGCCAATACTGATGCACCATCTGGCCAGATCGCAAGATTTCCAGAACCTGCTCCATCACGGCTTTCTCCATCTGACCAGCGGGCAGATTACTGAAAGGCACAGTGCCTGCGCCCATGTTCTGGTTCTTGTTGACCACGTAATAGCGATACACCTTGCCGCTGGGCTTTCGAGTGGCCATTGGCAGGTAAAGGTCGCCGTCCATAGTGAAAACCATTCCTCGTAGCAAAAATCCATACTGGCACTTTTCTCCCCAGGTGTCGCGCGCCCGAGCTCGACTGCTCTCAGCCATGATGGCCTGCACCTGGTCCCAGAGGAGTTGATCGATCAGCGCTTCATGTTCCCCCCGGAAATACTCACCCTTGTGGCCAAGTTCGCCCAGGTACATCCGGTTGTGGAGGATTTTGTAAATGGTTTGCTTGCTCAAGGCCTTCCCGTTTTTGCTTTTGGCACCCTGTTCGGCCAATTGCTTGACCATCTTGGTGGTCGAACGCGATGAGATGAAAGACGCAAAAATCTGCTGGACCAACTGCGCCTCTTCTGGCACCACCATCAGTTGCCGAGATTCGACCCGATAGCCCAGTGGCACTGGCCCGCCCATCCACAAGCCTTTGCGCTTTGACGCGGCAATCTTGTCTCTGATACGTTCACCCGTAACTTCTCGCTCGAATTGGGCAAATGACAACAGGACGTTGAGCATCAGCCTGCCCATTGACGTGGCCGAATTGATTTGCTGCGTAACGGAGCTGAAGCTGACCTTGTGCTGATCAAAGATCTCAACCATCTTGGCAAAGTCCGCCAACGATCGAGACAGGCGGTCTATCTTGTAGACCACCACGATGTCGATCTTGCCGTCCTGGATGTCTCGCATCAGGCGCCTGAGGCCTGGTCGCTCCATATTCCCACCAGAAAACCCAGGATCCTCGTAGCTGTCGTCCACCCGCGTCCAGCCCTCGGCACGTTGGCTGGCGATGAATGCGGCACCGGCTTCACGTTGAGCATCGATGGAGTTGAAGGTCTGGTCCAGGCGTTCATCCGAGGAAACGCGGCAGTAAACGGCGCAGCGCTTCAGGATAGGTTGTTCGATGACGACGCTCATGACTTTTTGCCTTTCAACCCAAAAAAGGCAGGCCCGGACCATTGAGTGCCAGTGATCAGTTTGGCAATGGCAGACAGGCTCTTGTAGTTCTTGCCGTCGAATTCATACAGACCATCCGGAAGCACTGTGACTTTGTATTGCTGACCCGCAAAATCGCGCAGCAGCGTTGTGCCGGGCAACACGGCATGCGTGGGAGCAGAGCCGGATTTGATGGCAGAAAGTCTCTCGCCGTAGTCGGCCAACATAGCGCGAGTGGTTTCTGGCAAAGCGCCATAGGTCATCTCTTGCAGTTTGTAGGCCAGTCTTGACTCGATGAATTTGCGGTTCGGGTGCGACGGGCGGTGCGGGAAATACCGGTCCCAAAGTGCCCACAGTTCGGACATTTTTTTGGTGGAGAGTTCGGCGATCTGTTCTGTTATTCGACCAGCACGCATGCTGTCCTGGATCGGTGGGGCGGTGGTTTTCAAGGCTGTTTTCCTAAGTTGATAGACGGGTTCGTATTCACGCTCTGGTTGGCATGTAAGTCGAGAAACTCGTCTCTATCTGTCGCGTAAACCTGACTGCGGTGCGCCATAGCGAGTTCCTGGTGCTTACTGACCATGGCTTGTGCAATCAGGTGAGCAATCTCGCGAAGGGTGAGGTAGCCGCTTTTTTCGGCCGGCTCGTTTGCAGTTCTTGCAGTGACGGTTTGGAGGTGGTTCATTCAGGTGGTTTGGGTGACTAGAACTAGCCTGAAATCTTAAAAAACAACCCTTCCAGAGGTAACGTGTTTTGGCGGGCCAATGGGGGCCAAGAACTGGAATGTCTTAGGCAGCAGCGCTTTCAGCAGCCGATACCAATAGCTCAAAAACTACTATTTTTGGGATTTGATGAAACCGTTAAAAGCTGTATATTTATCCAGCAATTAGGCGAAACTCATCCCAAGCCCCCGGTCTTCAGGTCGGGGGGTGAGACGCCTCATTGCCAAAACAAACAACAAAGGAGACAACGAATGAGCCGCACTCAGACCTACGCCGACATCTTGCTGAACCTGCCTGTCGACGACACCCTCAAAACCTTCATCGAGCGCCACACACTGCCTATGCCCGAGGGCTGGATCTGGCATGACTCGATCCAAGCCTCCAAGAGCCTGGTTGGGTTGATTCAGCTGCATCCAAATGTCGCCATGCGTGACCGCATCGTGGCCGGGCTGCATGCCAGTACGCTGCTGGCTCACCCTTTGGGCAAGCAGGCCATGTTTCAGGCCGCGCATGACCGACCAACCGAGTTGATGGGACTCATCGCTTGCAAGAACGACCTGCACCGGGCCTTCTGGCTGTACGTCCATCATCCGGCGTTGTTTGAGGCGGCGGCCGAGATCGAATACCTGGACCACCACGGTCAACAAGCTCAGCAGCACGACTTGGGTCTCAAGGGGACCATCAAGCGTGACGAGGAGTCGATCGCTGCATTCGGTGATGCCATCAAAGGCTTCTACCAGCGGGAGTTGGGGTGTGGCGAGGTGTGCGTGGTCAATGTGTTGGACCGGGCGCGCGGTACGCAGCTGGTCTCCATTCACGCCAAGGACCTGGCCACGGCCAAGTTGGAGTTTGAGGGCAGTCAGCTGCAGCGTAGGGTAGGCAGTCCGAACATCCACATGGTGCTTGAATACGCCCAAGCCACCGGTGTGGCCCGTACCATCATTCGTGGCGGCGCCAAGTACCACGCCATGTTGTGTGAGGCCTTCGCTAGGCACCTGCTTGGTGTGGATGCGGATGCACAGCGGATCCAGACGCCGCGCCTGAACCTGTCCACGTTGCGCTTAGGGTTGAACATTCCGCAGGCGATTGATGACGGATTCGTCGGATTGCAGGTCAAGAGTGTGACCGTGGTCAGTGGATGCGGACGACTCAAGATGGAATGCACGGCCAGTGCGTCCAGCGATCAACGCTGCGTGACGGAACTGCTGCAGGACTACTTCGTTGCTGAGAACCCGCTCGCTCGTGGCTGGACGATTCAGGCTGCTGTTCTCAACTTCTATCTGGCACCGATCCGGGGCAAAAGCCGCTGCCAGGTGGTCAGTGTGGAGATCACCAGCAACGGGCGACTGAACCTGCACAAGTTCGATGAGAAGCTGCGTGCCCAACTTGAGGGCTATCTGGTCCAGTTGGGCATTTTGAAGGCGCAGCAGGTCCTCAAGACAGTATTGGAGCAGGACGAGCCTGCGACCATGGACGGCAACTTGTTCGAGTGAGGTGTGAATGGAGTTGACCCTCAATCAGCAAGCCATCAGCTTGGCCGCTTTGATGTTCGTGCGAGGCAATGCATCCTTTGAGAGCAGCCTGCACGATGAAGAAATTGCGGCCCTACAGGTTCTCAAACAGGTGAAGGCCGTTGTGCCCGGTGTCGTCAACAGCCAGGATGCCTTTTGTGCTTTCTGCGGCCTCTACCGTGGCCCGATCTTCAGAACGGACGATGGGCTCATGGTGCAGTGTCCGGATTGTGGCCCGTTTGCGCTGGATCCGGCCAGTCAGCGCAGTTGGAGGCTGGACGACGAATGGCTGATCCGAAAGCTGCGTGGCGCATTGGACATTTCGCCGCACGCCACCGCC
>CALQKH020000014.1 GCA_943331105.2 Akkermansia muciniphila | reverse complement strand
TGAACGAAGTGGTGGCCAATTTGGCGCTGGTGTCACATGACCGCGAGAGCGACACACTGCGCCACGCCGGTCGCTTGCGTGCCGAATTGGCTTTTGGGCGCATCGACGAAATTTTGGCGACCGGCCTGCATGCCTATTTGACGCAGTTTTTGGAGCGGGTGAATGTGTTGGGTGGACGCATCAGCCGCGAATTTCTGATGCCGCAGGCCGCTTGAATCAGTCCAGCGTCAACACCACAGGCGCGTGGTCGCTGGGTCGCTCGTTCTTGCGCGGAGCGCGGTCGATCACGCAGGCCGTTGTACGAGATTTCAAGGCTTCAGAAATCAAGATGTGGTCAATGCGCAAGCCCCGGTTGCGGCGGAACGCAAAATCACGGTAGTCCCACCAGCTGTAGCTTTTTTCGGCTTGTTCAAACAGTCGGAAACTGTCGGTCAGGCCCAGATCGGTCAAGGCTTGCAGCTTTTCACGCTCGGCCACGGTGCAGTGGATCGTGTCTTTGAGGCCCACCGGGTCCCACATGTCCAATTCGTCAAAGGTGATGTTGTAGTCACCCAGCAGCACCAGGTTCGGGTGTTTGTGCATCTCGCTGCCCACCCAATCGCGCAGCGCGTCCAACCAGCGCATTTTGTAGACAAACTTGTCGCTGTCGGGTGCTTGGCCGTTGGGGAAGTAGGCACCGATGACCCGTACCGAACCGCCCGCACCGTCGGGGTAGGTGGCGGCGATCACACGCGACATATCGTCTTCAAAGCCTGGGATATTTTTGACCACATCGGTGCCCGTGGCAGGGGAAATCAGCGCCACGCCGTTGTAGGTTTTTTGGCCAAACCAATGGGCTTGGTAGCCGGCCTCTTGCAGGGCGGCGATGGGAAATTTATCGTCGGTGAGCTTGAGTTCTTGCAGGGCGAGCACATCGATGCCACCGGACGCTTTTTGCGCTGCCAGCCAGTCTAAAACTTGCGGCAGGCGCACCGACAACGAATTCACATTCCAGGTGGCGATTTTCATGGCGTGCAGGTGCTGTGGTTTTGGTAGGTCACAAAGCTGAAGTGCAAGCCGTTGGCCGCCACATGGGCCTCGCGCTGCACTTCAGACCAGCCAGCCGACAGCTCGGGTGCGAAGGCATCGCCTTCAAAATCGGCATCGATCTCGGTGACGACCGCTGAGCTGGCCAAGGGTTGCGCCAAACGGTAAATTTCGGCACCGCCCATGATCCAGGCGTCAGGCGCATCGCCGCACAGCCGCATGGCGTTTTCGATGGAGGCTGCACGCCAAGCGCCTTCGGCTTGCCAGTCGCTCTGGCGGGTCACGACGATGTTCAGGCGCCCGGGCAGTGGGCGAAAGCGTGCGGGCAACGAATCCCAGGTCTTGCGGCCCATGATGACCGGCTGGCCAAGGGTGATGCGCTTGAAGTGCGCCAGGTCTTCAGGCAGATGCCAGGGCATTTGGTTGTCTTTGCCGATCACACCATTGCGGGCGCGGGCGTAAATCATGTGCAACTTCATCGGGCTCCGCCTCAAACAGCGACCGGTGCTTTGATGGCAGGGTGGCATTCGTAACCCACGACCTCGAAATCTTCAAATTCGTAATCGAAGATCGAAGCAGGCTTGCGTTTGATGTTCAGGGTCGGGTAGGCCATGGGCGAGCGGCTGAGCTGCAGCTCGACCTGCTCATGGTGGTTGCTGTAAATGTGGCAATCGCCACCGGTCCAAATGAAATCCCCCACGTCCATGTCGCACTGCTGGGCCACCATGTGGGTCAGCAGCGCATAGCTGGCGATGTTGAAGGGCACGCCCAAAAAGATGTCGGCGCTGCGCTGGTAAAGCTGGCAGGACAGGCGGGGCTTGTCGCCCGCCTTTTGCGGCGGGGCCACATAAAACTGGAAGAACGCATGGCAGGGCATCAGCGCCATCTGGTCGAGCTCGGCCACATTCCATGCACTCACGATGATGCGGCGACTGTCGGGGTTGTTTTTGAGCGTGTCCATGACCTGCTGCATCTGGTCGATATGGCCGCCGCCCGGCGTGGGCCAGCTGCGCCACTGCACGCCATAAACCGGGCCGAGCGAGCCGTCCTCGCGCGCCCATTCGTCCCAGATGGTGCAGCCGCGCTCTTGCAACCACTTCACATTGCTGTCGCCCCGCAAAAACCACAGCAACTCCACGATGATGGCCCGTAAAAACACCTTTTTGGTGGTCACCAGCGGGAAACCTTCGTTCAGGTCAAACCGCATCTGGTGGCCAAACACGCTGCGCGTGCCCGTGCCGGTGCGGTCACCCTTTTGCACGCCGGTCGTGTAGACATGGCGCATGAAGTCTTCGTACTGGCTGCGTACTGGGCGATGAAGGGTGGCGACAGTGGCGTTCATGGTCTTGGTTTTCAGGTCAAAGGGGTTAGGCAAGCACGCGCCCCGGGTTCAAGATGTTGTGGGGGTCCAGCGCCTGTTTCACGGCCCGCATCATGGCCATGGCTGTGGGGTCTTTGTAGTGGGGCAGCTTGTTCACTTTTTGTGCGCCCACACCATGCTCGGCGCTGATGGAGCCGCCATAGCGTTTGACCTGGTCAAACACCAGGGTGTTGATCTTGTCCTCGAAAGCGATCACAAAGGCCTTGCTGTCAGACCCTTCGGGTGCTTGCACGTTGTAGTGCAAGTTGCCATCGCCCAAGTGACCAAAGTCAACCAAGCGCACGCCGGTTACTTCGCGGGTCAGCAGGGCATCGGTCTCCTGCACAAAGTGGGCGATCTGCGAGACCGGAATGCTGATGTCGTGCTTGATGTTTTGGCCTTCTTGCACTTGGGCCAAAGTGATGCTTTCGCGGATGTGCCAAAGGCCTTTGGCTTGCGTCAAGCTTTCGGCGACGACGGCATCGCTCACCCAGCCTGCTTCCATGGCCGTTTCAAGCAGGGCCTCAAACTGGCCGCGGGCGTGTTGCTCGCTTTCGCTGTCAGAGTTTTCCAGCAGCACGCACCAAGGGGTGTCTTGCCAAATCGGCACGCGCAGATGGGGGTAGTGCTTGTCCACCAAGCTCAGTGCAAATTGGCCCATGACCTCAAAGCCCGTCAAGCCCGGCCCCAAGCGTTGGTGGGCCAGGCCCAGCAATTGCACCGCAGCTTCCATGCTCGGCACCGCGGCCCAGGCCGTCAGTTGCGCAGCGGGTTGGGGGTAAAGCTTCATGGTGGCGGCGGTGATGATGCCCAGTGTGCCTTCGCTGCCAACCATCAGGTTGCGCAGGTCATACCCGGTGTTGTCTTTGCGCAGGCCGGTCAGGCCATGCCAGATGTCGCCTTGTGCGGTGACGACTTCCAGGCCCAGGCACAGCTCGCGGGTGTTGCCATAGCGCACCACCTGGGTGCCGCCCGCGTTGGTTCCAAGGTTGCCGCCAATCGTGCAGCTGCCTTCAGCGCCCAAACTCAAAGGGAATAAAAATCCAGCTTGCTCGGCAGCCGTTTGCAGGTTTTGCAGCACACAGCCGGCTTCCACGGTGATGGTCAGGTTGGCCGGGTCAAGGGCGCGCACCGCGTTCATGCGGGTCATGCTCAGCACGATTTGCTGTCCGGTGTTGTCGGGGATGCCGCCCACCACCAAGCCCGTATTGCCGCCTTGGGGAACGATGGGCGTGCGGGTTTGCGCACAGGCCTTCACGACGGATGCCACTTCTTCAGTGTTACCCGGGCGAACCACAGCCAAGGCCCGACCGCTCACCCGTTTGCGCCAGTCTTGCTCCCAAGGGCTCAGGTCGGTGGCAGGGTCTTCGTGCGTCAAAACATTGGCCGGGCCGCAAATTTGGCGCAGCTGTTCGAGCAGAGCTGGGGGCAAAACTTGGCTCATGGTGTTCAGTCCCTTGGGACGGGCACAAAATTGCCCGTGGCTTTGGCCGCTTTAAAACGGATGCGTACATGCAGAGCGCAAGCCACAAACAAAGTGGTGCACAGCAAGGTTTGCAGCATGGCCAAGCCCGAAGAGGGCCAGGCATCGCCCCAAGCCCGCACCACCCCTTCGGTGAAGTACAGCCAAACCAGCATGCTGACCCAGCGGTAGGTGTACATGCGGTTTTTCAGCAAACCGGCCATGGGGATGCACAAAGGCAGCACCTTGATGGCCCACCATGAGCCACCTTCGCGCAGTGGGGCCAGCCAAAGTTCCCAGGCCAGTCCCAGAACAATCAGGCCCAGCAAGCTGCCCACGGCCAGCCAGCGGGTGCTATCGAGACCCGCTGGCGCAGCGGGTTCTTCGGTGGAGGGGGTGCTTGTTTCAGTGTTCGTGTTCATTGCGGTGGCATCATACCGGGCATGCAATCTAACTTGAACAAGACCTCTTTGCGCGACCACACGGGTCTGTGGTGGCAAGAGGTGTCGGTTTTCCCTTGGCGACAGATGGGTGCGGTCTTGGCCGAGCGCTTTCGCGATGCGCGTTTGGGTGTCAGCGCCAGCTCGCTCACCTTCACCACCGTGTTGGCCTTGGTACCGCTGTTTGCAGTCGGTTTGGCGGTTTTTTCAGCTTTTCCGGTTTTTGGCAAATTTCAGGACACGATCCAGCGCTGGTTGATCGAAAGTCTGGTGCCCGAGAGCATTGCACGCCAAGTGCTCAGTTACCTCACCCAGTTCTCGCTCAAGGCCAGTCGGCTGGGCACGGCCGGATTGGTCGCTGTGCTGTTGTCGGCGGTTTTTTTGATGGTCACGATCGAGCGCACCTTGGGCCAAATTTGGCGTTTGCAGCGTCAACGACCCTTGCCGCAAAGGGTCTTGTTGTATTGGTCGGCCATCACGCTGGGGCCCTTGCTTTTGGGCAGCAGTTTGGCCGTCACTTCTTTTGTGGTCACGGCCTCCCGCGACGTTGTGAATGTCTTGCCGGGCTCAACCCGCTGGTTGTTGGACGGGTTTGAGTTTTTGATGCTCACCGCTTGTGTGAGTGGTTTGTATTTCTATGTGCCTTACACCCGGGTCCGTTGGCGTCACGCCATCACGGCTGGCTTTTTGGTGGCGGGGTCGCTGGAAGTGGCCAAAAAAATGATGGCTTTTTACCTGCTCGAGGTGCCCACCTATTCGCTGGTCTACGGTGCATTTGCAGCCGTTCCGATTTTGCTGGTCTGGATTTATGTGACTTGGTTGCTGGTTTTGCTGGGTGCGGTGCTGGCTTCTAGTTTGCCCGAGTTGGGGCGTCAGGCTTGGCGCAAACCCGAAGGTGCTGGGTGGTCATTCCGCTTGGCCCTGGAGGTGTTGGCCGAGTTGAATGCGGCCAGAGCCACCGATCAACGGGGCTTTAGTGCCGACGAACTGGCGGTGCGCTTGCGGGTGGAAACCGACGAGCTGCGTCAGGTCTTGGGGGTGCTGCAAAGTCTGGATTGGGTAGGCCGCTTGACCGAGCAAAACGATTCAGGCCAAGCCCGGCAAGTGTTGTTGGTGGACCCTCACATGGCCAGTGTGGCGCCTCTGGCTGACCGTTTGCTGGTGTTGCGGGGTTCAGCCACCGACCCGCTGTGGCTGCAAACGGGCTTAGACCAGATCCGGTTGGCGCAGCTTCTTAAAAACTGACCCGGCCTCGCCACATGTCACGGTACATCACCCAGTCACCCATGAAGCTGTAAAGCGGGCGTTTGAAACTGGCGGGCTTGTTTTTCTCAAACACAAAATGCCCGATCCATGCGCAGCCATAGCCGCACAGCAAGGCATATAAAAAGTATTGCGGCTTGCCCGTCACGGCCAACATGGCCAGACACATCAGGCTCAAACTGCTGCCCAAAAAATGCATGCGGCGGCAGGTGCGGTCGCTGTGCTCGCTCAAATAAAAGGGGTAGAACTCTGCAAAGCTAGCGTGCCGGGGTGCAGGTGTTTCAGCGGGATTCATGGTGTGTCTCCGGGTGCTTATTCGATTGAAAATGGCGCGTGCAAAAAGCCCCGAAACCGGGCTCGGCCGCCGCGCACGGGGGCTTGCGTGAGTTGGTAATTGGGAAAGCGCTGCACAAACCGGCCGATCGCGATGCGACCTTCCAAACGCGCCAAGCTCAAGCCTGCGCATTGGTGCACGCCAAAACCAAAAGCCAGGTGTTTGTTGCCGGTGCGGCGCAGGTCCAGCTTTTCGGGGTTGGCATAAACGGCCGGGTCACGGTTGGCCGCGCCGATGCACAGCGTGACCAAGGCTCCCGCTGGCAGATCGAAGCCGTTGACCTGCGTGGCTTGCAGGGCTCGTCGGTTGCTCAGTTGGTTGGACGATTCAAAGCGCAAAAACTCGTCCACCGCCAAGCCCAATACGCTGGCCTGGGCTTGTTCATCGCTGGCTTGACTCAGATCGGCCAAGAGCTGCAGGCGCTGCTCGGGCCATTCTTGCAGGCTGATGAGCGCGTTTCCGATCAGGTTGGTGGTGGTCTCATGTCCGGCATTGAGCAAAAACACGCAGTTTTGCAGCAGCTCCACTTCGCTCAGGGCATCGCCACCCGTGTCGCCTTCTTTTTCTCCCTGGATCAGCCGGGTCAACACATCGTGTTCTGGATCACCCGGGTGCAGGCGGCGATCCGCCACCAGAGCGCGCAGATAGGCCAGAAACTCGGTCACGCTGCGGTGTCCCAGCGCTTCCTGCTCAGGGGTGAGGGCAGGCTCAAGCGCCCCCAAAATGGCCAGCGACCAGCCGCGCAGAGGCTCTCGCTCGGCGTGCGGCACGCCCAGCAGGTTGCCGATGATCTCGACCGGAATGGCCGATGCAAAGTGCTCGATCAGATCGCCGCCGCCATGGGCCTCGATCTTGTCCAGCAGGCTGTCCACCAGCAGCACCAGCCCCGGCTCCATGGCTTCAATGGCCCGGCGGGTCAGTGCCCCCATGATGAGGCGGCGCACCCGGGTGTGCAGGGGTGGGTCATTGAAGACCAGGCTGTGGGTGTGGTGCTCGAACAGCGGGGAGACACCGCTCGCTGTGGCGAAGGGCGGCTGGTTGAACGGGGCGTGGTTGTATTTGGGGCCGAACTCGACTTGCTTGTCGGAGCTGAACACCTTGGCATCTCGGTAAACCGCCACCAAATCGGCATGGCGGGTCAGGAAGAACGAGCCATCGGGCATGCGCTTGAAAGGCTCAGCCTCGCGCAGTGCGGCATAGACCGGATACGGGTTGTCCAGAAAGTCGCGTGGCAAGGCCCGCAGGTCCAGCGAGTGGGCGATTGTCTGGGCTCTGTCAGCCGACAAAGGCGGGGTGATGTGTGCAGCCAGTGTGTTCATGTTGCAGGTGCGTAAGCCTGTGCGCAAAGGGTCGTGAAGCTCACGGCTTCAAAAAATCCTTGAGCGCCTGCAACACGCCTTCGGGCGCTTCGGTCATGAGCGAATGGCCTGCGGCCAGCCTCACCACCTTGGGCTGTTGGCACAGGTCGATCAGGTTTTGCGCCGCTTTGGGCGGCGTCATCTGGTCGGCGTTGCCCAGCACAAACAGGGTGGGGCAGGCCACTTGCGGCATGGCGGCTTCTGCGCCTCGGTAGTCGTCACAGGCCTTGAAGCCGGTGTGGAACACATTGACCTGCGTGTTGCTGGCCAGCACCCGGCGCATCAGCGCCTTGCTACCGCCGTACAGCCAAGTGCCGGGGCCCAAGGCCGAAGGGGGTGGGGCCCATGTGGAATGCGAAAAGGTGTTGACCATGTCGATGGCCTTGAACGGGGCGCTGACCGATAAGTCGAGCAAAGTGGGCGACACGGCCATGGGATAGGCGGTGCCGACCATCACCAAATGGCTCACGCGCCCAGGGTGCGCTGCGGCGTCGCGTGCTGTGGCTTCAAGCGCGATCAGCGAGCCAAAGCTGTGGCCGATCAGCGCGGCTTTCTCGATCTTCAGGGCGTCGAGCAAGGCGATGACGGTGTCGGCGGCTTGCTCCACGCTTTGGGGCGGTGTGCCTTCACTTTTGCAGTGCCCGGGCAGGTCAAGCGCCAGCACGTTCCAGCCGTGGTGCGCCAAATAACGGGTTTGCAAAATCCAGACGCTGTGGTCGTTCAGCACGCCGTGGATGAACACGGCGGTGGGCTGGGCGGGGTTGAAGGGCTTGCCGCCGGTGTAGGCGTAAAGCTCGTGGCCTTGAACGGAGATCTTCATGGTCAGGCCCCTGCTTTCTCGGCCGCTTTGAGTGCCTTTTTCAGGTCGTCGATCAGGTCGGCCGGGTCTTCCAAGCCAATCGACAGTCGGATGGTACCGGGGCCAATGCCGCCTGCGGCCAAGGCTTCGTCCGTCATGCGGAAATGCGTGGTGCTGGCCGGGTGGATCACCAGACTGCGGCAGTCGCCCACATTGGCCAGGTGGCTGAAGACCTTGAGGGTTTCGATGAACTTTTGGCCTTGGGCGCGGCTTCCCTTGATGTCAAAGCTGAACACCGAGCCAGCGCCGCGTGGCAGAAGCTTTTGCGCCAAAGCGTGCGAAGGGTGGCTGTCCAACATGGGGTGGCCCACGCGGCTGACCAGCGGGTGCGCGGCCAAAAATTCGACCACTTTGGCGGTGTTTTCCATGTGGCGCGCCATGCGCAGGGGCAAGGTTTCGATGCCTTGCAAAATCAGCCAAGCGGTGTGCGGGCTCATGCAAGCGCCAAAGTCGCGCAGGCCTTCGCGCCGGGCGCGCAGCAAAAAGGCACCCACGGTGCTTTCTTCGCTGAACACCATGTTGTGAAAGCCTGCGTAGGCTTGGCTCAGCTCGGCGAACTTGCCCGATTTGTCCCAGTCAAAACTGCCGCCATCCACCACCACGCCGCCCACCACCGTGCCGTGGCCTGACAAAAATTTGGTGGCCGAGTGGTAGACCAGATCGGCTCCGTGGTCAAAAGGTTTGATCAGCCAAGGCGAGGTGAGGGTGGAGTCCACCAGCAGTGGCACCCCCGCTTCGTGCGCGATGGCACTCACCGCTTCGATGTCCAGCACGTCCATGCCAGGGTTGCCCACGGTTTCGCCAAAAAAGAGTTTGGTGTCGGGTTGAACAGCGGTGCGCCAGGCGTCCAGGTCACCGGGTTTGACAAAAGTGGTGCGAATGCCAAAGCGGCTCAGGGTGTAGTGCAGCAGGTTGTGTGAGCCGCCGTACAAAGCAGAAGAGGCCACGATGTGCGAACCCGCACCCATGAGCGTGGCAATCGCCAGGTGCAGCGCCGCTTGGCCGCTGGCGGTGGTGATCGCGCCGATGCCGCCTTCAAGGGCCGAGACGCGCTGCTCCAGCACCGCATTGGTGGGGTTGCTGATCCGGCTGTAGACATGGCCTGGGCGCTCGAGGTTGAAGAGGGCAGCGGCTTGGTCTGATGACTCGAAAACGAAAGAGGTGGTCAGGTGAATGGGGACTGCGCGAGCACCAGTGGTCGGGTCGGGCGCTGCGCCTGCGTGCAAGGCCAAAGTGTCAAAACCAGGGTCACCGTAACCGGCCATGAGAGATCTCCGAAAAAAGAAAACGTTGGACAGGGTTTTGGCTTGTCCGTCGGTGTTCATTGTGAGCTATATTGAATTCTCACCGATACCGATTTCGACCCCAAGGAGACACACCATGCAAGTCAGCGACATCCTCCGCGTCAAGGGCGGTACCTTGTTCACTGTTCAGCCTGACGAACCCCTGTCTTTGGCCATGACCGACATGGCCGAAAAGGACATCGGCTCTTTGGTGGTCATGGACCGGGGCCAATTGGTGGGCATGTTGACTTTTCGCGAAGTGATACAGCGAATTGTCAAAAACGGTGGGCAAGTGGGCAGCACCAAGGTGCGAGAGGCCATGGAAGCCCAACCGCAGACTTGCTCTGGCGCTACCGACATCGACGAGGTGCGCCGCATGATGTTGGAACACCATGCCCGTTACATGCCTGTGATGGACGACCAAATGTTGATGGGTGTGATCAGTTTTTACGATGTGGCCAAAGCTGTGGTGGACAGCCAGAATTTTGAAAACACCATGCTCAAAGCCTACATCCGGGATTGGCCCGACGCTTCCTCTTCAGAAGCCGGAAACGCCAAGCAGTGAAGCTTTTCCCAGCGGAGTGAGCCCGCTCTGGGATAATTCGTACCCATGAGCGGCAATACATTCGGAAATCTCTTCTCGGTCACCAACTTTGGTGAATCCCACGGCCCAGCCATTGGCTGCGTGATTGACGGCTGCCCCCCGGGCATGCCTTTGAGTGAGGCTGACATCCAGCCCGACCTCGACCGCCGCCGCCCCGGCACCAGCAAATTCGTCACCCAACGCAACGAACCCGATGCGGTGCAAATCTTGTCGGGCGTGTTCCAAGGCCTGACCACCGGCACCCCCATCTGCCTGTTGATCAACAACACCGACCAGCGCAGCAAGGACTATGGCGACATTCTGCAAACCTTTCGCCCGGGCCATGCCGACTACACCTACTGGCGCAAATACGGCCTGCGCGACCCGCGTGGCGGTGGCCGTTCATCGGCCCGCTTGACGGCCCCCATGGTGGCCGCAGGCGCGGTGGCCAAAAAATGGCTGAAGGAACAATTTGGCACCACCTTTGTGGGCTGCATGACCCAAATTGGCGATGTGCCGATTGGCTTTGAGAGCTGGGACCATGTGCCGAACAACCCGTTTTTTGCCCCGGTGGCCGATGTGTCGGCCCTGGAGAACTACATGAACACTCTGCGCAAATCGGGCGATTCTTGTGGTGCGCGCCTGCGCGTGGTGGCGCGGGGCATGCCCGTGGGCTTGGGCCAGCCGCTGTTTGACAAGATCGACGCTGACATTGCGTTTGCCATGATGGGGATCAATGCTGTCAAGGGCGTGGAGATCGGCGCGGGCTTTGGCTGCGTCACGCAAAAGGGCAGCAGCGCTGGCGACACGCTCACGCCCGAGGGTTTTGTGGGCAACAACGCAGGCGGCGTGCTGGGCGGCATCAGCAC
This sequence comes from Akkermansia muciniphila, assembly GCA_943331105.2. Lineage (GTDB taxonomy): Bacteria > Pseudomonadota > Gammaproteobacteria > Burkholderiales > Burkholderiaceae_C > Limnohabitans_A. The sequence goes on along the minus strand of CALQKH020000014.1, from coordinate 89,900 downwards.
CGGGCAGGACATCGAGGTGTCGATCGCCATCAAGCCCACCAGCTCGATCCTGATTGCCCGCGACTCGATTGATTCTGACGGCAAGCCGACCGAGGTCATCACCAAAGGCCGACATGATCCGTGTGTGGGCATCCGCGCCACGCCGATTGCAGAAGCCATGCTGGCGCTGGTGGTGATGGAGCACGCCTTGCAGCACCGCGCCCAATGCGGCGATGTCGAGCACGCGCAGGCCCCGATTGCTGCGGCCAAGCCATAAGGCATGACGCCACGCCGTCAGCTTTGGCCTTTTGCCGCTTTGTCGGCCAGTTACTTTGCACACATCGGGTTTTTCAATCCGTATTTGCCGCTGTGGCTGAAAGACATGGGCTTGAGCCTGCTCACCATCAGCGTGCTCACGGCCGTTCAGGCCACCACCCGATTGTTTGCCCCTTATGCCTGGGGCGCCTTGAGCGACCGCACGGGCGAGCGGGTCAAGTTGTTGCGCATCGGGGCTGGGGTGGCGTTTGCCACAGCTTGTTTGCTGTTTTGGGACTGGAGCCCGGTGGGTTTGGGCCTGGTTTTGTTGCTCATGTTCACCCATACCAGCGCCATGATGCCCATGAGCGAGGCGGCCATGGCCCATTTGGTGAGCCGCGATGGCGCCTTTGACACCAAGCGTTATGGCCGAGTGCGCCTGTGGGGTTCGATGGGTTTTTTGGTCACTGTGTTTGCCGCCGGGGCCTGGTTCGAGGCCTTTGGCATGCAGCACTTTCCGGGCTGGACCGTGCTCACCTTGGGGGCGGTGTTGATCAGCGTTTGGTGGATGCCCGACCTCAAAGAGTCGGCGCCTCAAGTGCGCGTGCATGCCTCGGTCGTGCCGGTTTTGAGTCAACCACCCGTGCACTGGTTTTTTGCGTCCACGTTTTTTCATGTGTTGTCGCACATTGGTGTGTATGTTTTCTTCTCCCTGTACCTCGATTCCTTGGGCTACAGCAAAACCATGATCGGCTTGCTCTGGGCGGTGTCGGTGGCGGTGGAGGTGGTGTGGTTTTTCACCCAATCGCGTTGGTTACCCCGGCTGCCGCTGACCGCTTGGTTGGTGGCTTGCTCGGCCGTCATGCTGTTGCGCATGGTGCTCACCGCCGGATGGGCCGACGTGTTGTGGGTCTTGTTGTTGGCCCAGACGCTGCACGCCATCACCTTTGCAACCCATCACACGGTGTGTATCGCCTTGATTTCAAAGCATTTTTCGGGCCCTTTGCGTGGTCGCGGTCAGGCGCTGTACACCGTGGTGGCCTATGGGTTTCCGGGCGTGTTGGGGGCTTTGCTGGGCGGCGTCATCAGTGAGCGCTGGGGCCTGCAAAGCGTGTTCGTGGCCAGTTGTCTGATCAGTTTGCTGGCCACGGCCGCAGCTTTCAAGGTGTGGCGTTTGCACCACCTCGGCAGGTCGGCCGCGATGTGATGGAGATTGCTTGTGTCAACTATTTTTTTACCGCTGCAATTTTTACCGCCTGAACTGGCCCAGGCTTTGGGCGATGGACAGCGCCTTGACACCCAGCTGATGAGTGCCCACACGGTCTGGCATGTCTGGGGCCCTGCGCACCATCCTGCGCTGGTTTTGCTGCATGGCGGCAGCGGCAGCTGGACCCATTGGGTGCGCAACATCGCCACTTTGCGTGACGCAGGCTGGCGTGTACTGGTACCAGATTTACCCGGCTTTGGCGACTCGGATCTGCCGCAGGGCTGCACCGATGTCGACGCATTGCCTGCACACCTGCATGCAGGACTGCAGCAATTGCAGGCCAACGGGGTGTGCAGCGGCCCTGTGCGCGTGGTGGGTTTTTCGTTTGGTGGCATGGCGGGCGCTTTGTGGCTGGCCGCGCACCCGCAAGATGCCGAACAGCTGGTGTTGGTCGGCGCGCCGGGTATGGGCCTGTCGACGTCGCAGCGGGTGCCGCTCAAAGGCTGGCGGCATTTGCCCACGCCCGAAGCGCAAGAAGGTGTGCACCGTCACAACCTGATGGCGCTCATGTTCGAATCCATCACCTCAATGGATAGTTTGGCGCTGAGTTTGCATGCCGCCAATGTCCAGCGCGACCGCATGCCAAGGCGGCGCTTGTCATCGACCGACATCGTGGCGCGTGCCTTGCCTCAATTGCAGGTGCCTGTGAGTGCCATTTTTGGCGAGCACGATGCTTTGTACCGTGAACGCTTGTCAGAGCTCCAAGCGGCCATGCCTCGTTTGGCACAACGTTGGGGACAGTGGCACACCGTGCCCGGTGCCGGGCATTGGGTGCAGTACGAGGCGGCACAGGCCTTTGATCAGGCCTTGCAGCGGGTGTTGGGCTCGGTGCCTGCTTGAATCAAGCGCGGGCGGCCGTGACCGCCGCGCGCAGGCCCAGCAGGTAGCTGTCCACACCAAAACCGGCAATCTGGCCCTTGGCAATGTCGGCGATCACCGATTGGTGGCGAAAGGCTTCGCGGGCATGGATGTTGGACATGTGCACTTCGATGATGGGGCACTTCAAAATGGCCAAAGCATCGCGGATGCCGTAGCTGTAATGCGTCCAGGCCCCTGCGTTGATGACCACGGCTTGCACCGCATCGTTGTGGGCCCGGTGGATGCGCTCGGCCATCTCGCCTTCGATGTTGGTCTGAAAGCACTCCACCTGGGCGCCGAGGGTCTGGCCCAAAGCGGTCACTTGCGCGTTGATTTCATCCAGCGTGACGGTGCCGTACTGGGCTGGGTCGCGTTTGCCGAACATGTTCAGGTTGATGCCGTGCAGGACAAGGATCTTCATGGTGGGGCTCTATCGCTCGAAGGATCATGGGAATTGAATGGCTTGGATGCGATTGTCGGTGATTTGCGGCAATATCCAAGGCCTTGCATGAAAGTGTGCCATGACCCCTCTAAAAATCGATTTTGTGTCTGACATTGCCTGCCCCTGGTGCGCCGTGGGTTTGGGGGCGCTGGAGCAAGCGCTGCAGCGGCTGAACGCAGAAGTGCAGGCTGAGCTGCACTTTCAGCCCTTTGAGCTGAATCCGCACATGCCCCCCGGTGGCCAAGATTTGGGCGAACACCTGACGCAAAAATACGGCTCTACCGCAGAGCAGCAGGCGCAAATTCGCCAGAACATCGCCGCACGCGGGGCAGAGGTGGGTTTTGAATTTCACCCAGGCGGCCGGGGTCGTGTGTACAACACCTTCAATGCGCACCGCTTGCTCCATTGGGCCGAAACCCAAGGGCCTGGCGCCCAGCACCGCTTGAAAAAAGCTTTTTTGGAGGCCTACCAAGGCCGAGCCGAATGCATGGAAGACCCCGAGGTTTTGCTGGCGGGCGTGGCCGCAGCAAGCCTGGATGTGGCCGCTGCCCGCGAGGTGTTGCAAAGCAACGCGCACACTGAGGAGGTGCGTGAGCGCCAACAGTTCTACACCCAAGCGGGCATCCGATCGGTGCCCGCTGTGATCATCAATGACCGCCATTTGATCTCGGGCGGCCAGCCGGCCGAGGTGTTTGAGCAAGCCTTGCGCCGCATCGCTTTGGGCGAGGTCTCTTGAGCATGTCCTGCACAACGCGCCGCAAGTGGCTGGGTCAATGGGGCGGGGCTGCGGCTTTGGCGTGGGTGGGTGTTCCGGGCGCAGTGCTCGCACAGCCAGAAGTCAACGCTGCCAAGATCGAATTGTTGCGTCTTTGGCGTCAAAGCGGCGGTGCGCTGCTGATTCGCCATGCCGCAACCGAAGCGGGCTTGGGCGATCCGCCTGAATTTGCGTTAGGGCAGTGCCGCACTCAGCGCAATTTGAGCGAGGACGGCAGGCAAGCCTCGCGGGCTTTGGGCGCGTGGCTGAAGGCGCAAAATTTCCAGCCGGAGGCGGTGCTGACAAGCCAGTGGTGCCGCTGCCAGGACACAGCGCGGCTGGCTTTTGGCCAGTTCGAAGACTGGCCAGCCCTGAACAGCACCTTTGCGGGGCAAGGCGATCCGGCGGCTCAGCAAAAAGCCTTGTTGACCCGTTTGCGGGGATTGCCCAAAGGGCGCACCGAGGTGTGGGTCACGCACCAAGTGATCATGACCGGCTTGACCGGCGCTTATCCCAGCATGGGCGAGGGGTTTTTGGTGGACCGGCAAGGCCGTTTGCTGGCCAGAGCGGCTTTGGCCCCATGAGCAGCCTGCACAGTTTGACCGTTTACTTTGACGGCTCGTGCCCCATGTGCCGCCGCGAAATCGCCATTTACCGGCGTTTGCCCCAGGCGGCCGCCATCGATTGGGTGGATGTGAGCGCCGGGGCCGAATTGGGCGCCACGCTCAGCTGTGCGCAGGCCATGGCCCGATTCCATGTGCGCGACCGCCACGGCCGCTTGTACAGCGGCGCAGCAGCGTTCTCGCAGATGTGGCGCATGTTTCCAGGATGGCGCTGGCTGGGCTGGTTGTCGGCCTGGCCACCTTTGTCGTGGCTGTTTGAGGCCGCTTACCGTTTGTTTTTGCCGCTGCGGCCCACTTTGCAAAAGTGGGTCAGGCGCGGCTTGGGTGAGGAGAGACCATGATGACCAAAGTTTCGAGGGCCAGCGCAAAGCCCGTGCTTGCGGCCAGCTTGCTCGCTTGTTTGAGTGTGTCGCAGGCTGTCGCGCAAGCGCCAAGCCCAGTTGGAGAGAAGGTGACTTTGGGCGCTTGGGCCATCGACCGGACGGAAGTGACCATCGGCCAGTTTGAGCGTTATGTGCGTGCGACCGGCACCGTGACCCGCGCCGAGAAAGAAGGCGGTGGTTTTGAATATGGCGCAGGCTGGGAGCGTCGTCCGGGCTGGTCTTGGCGCCAACCCGATGGCGTGCCGGCGAACAAAGACCTGCCTGCCGTGCACATTGACTTTGCCGAAGCGCAGGCTTACTGCCGCTGGGCCGGGGGCCGTTTGCCCACCGGGGCCGAATGGCAAAAAGCGGGCTTCACCGAGCTGCGCGAATCACCCCCTGCACCTTGGGTCAAGGGCCGCACCTATGCCTGGAGCACGGGCGACAGCCCACAGGGCGCCAACACCAGCGACCCCGACCCGTGGCCACGCGCCGCACCTGCCGGGGCAACCCGACAGGGTGTGAATGGCCTGTATGACATGGGCGCCAATGCCTGGGAGTGGACCACCGATGCCCGGGGCAACGAAAGGCGCACGGTGGGCAGCTCCTGGTGGTACGGCGCTTTCAACATGAAGGCCGATGTGCAGGCCTACAAGCCGGCTGATTTTTTGGCGGTTTACATTGGTTTTCGCTGCGTGTATGACCTGACACCCAACGTGTCCGGTGCTGCCAGAGCCAAACCATGATGCATTCCTTGCCTGAGGGCTTCCGGGCCTTGGTGGTGGGCGCCACTGGGGCGATTGGCGGGGCCTTGCTGCAGCAACTTCGGGCTGACCCACGCTGCGCTGCGGTGGTGGGTGTGTCGCGCCAAAGCGCACCCGGGTTGGATCTGCTCAGTGAGCCCAGCATAAAGGCCTGTGCCCAGGCCTTGGCGGAGCGTGGGCCGTTTCATCTGGTGCTCGATGCCACGGGGGCTTTGACAGTGAACGGTCGCGGCCCCGAAAAGCGCCTAGAGGAGCTCGATGCCACGCATTTGCTCCACGCAATGCACCTGAACGCCGTGGGCCCTGGCCTCTTGCTCAAGCACTTCGCGCCTTTGCTGGCGTCTGGGCAGAGGGTGATTTGGGGCAAGCTGTCGGCGCGGGTTGGCAGCATTGAAGACAACCGCAAGGGCGGTTGGTACGGCTACCGGGCAGCCAAGTCGGCACTCAACATGCTGCTGCAAACCGCGGCCATTGAGCTGTCGCGGCGCAGGCCACTGCTGGTGGTGGCCGCTTTGCAGCCGGGCACGGTGCAGTCGGCCCTGAGTCAGCCCTTTGTGGGTCAGGATGCCCTGCACCCCGACGAGTCAGCCCAGCGTTTGCTGGCCACGCTCGATGGCTTGCAGCCCTCCGGGCGTGCGCAGTTTGTGGACCACCAAGGGCAGCACATCCCTTGGTGATGCGCCAGGGCTGAGTGGCGAGATCAGCCCAACGCCTTGGCGATCTTGTGCCGCGGCACGGTGCTTTTGGGGCACTGTCCCTTGGGCAGTTCAAACCACTGGCGCACGTCGTTTTCCACACCCACCCCGTGCATGAAGTTGTAGATGGCTTTTTTGAGGCCTTGGCCCAGCAGGTCGTGGTCAACGCCAGCAGGCATGGGGGTGGGGTCCACAAAGCCCACATCGTTTTTGGCAAAGGTCCCCTCGGGCAGCGGCAGCAGCGTCACGCCGTAAGCCTCGGGGTTCAGGCCCACGGGTGAATGCACGGTGCAGACAAAGCGGTGAAAAAAGCCGCTGTGGATGCAGCCGTTTTCAAACAACTGGCGCACGTACTCGAGCGCGTCCACCGTGTCTTGCACGGTTTGCGTCGGAAAGCCATACATCAGGTAAGCGTGCACCAGCACGCCTGCATCGGCAAAGCCTTTGGTGACCTGTGCCACCTGCTCAACCGACACGCCTTTTTTCATGAGGTTGAGCAAGCGGTCAGACGCCACTTCGAGGCCGCCTGACATGGCAATGCAACCGCTTTGAGCCAGCAATTCGCACAACTCGGGGGTGAAGGTTTTTTCAAACCGGATGTTGCCCCACCAAGAGATTTGGACACCCCGGCGCAGCAGCTCCTCGGCCAATGCTTTGAGGGCTTTGGGGGGTGCTGCTTCGTCCACAAAGTGAAAGCCGGTCTGGCCCGTCTCGGCCACGATCTGCTCGATGCGGTCCACCAGCGTGCTGGCTTGGGCGGTTTCGTAGCGGCTGATGTAGTCCAGACTCACGTCGCAAAAACTGCACTTCTTCCAGTAGCAGCCGTGCGCCACGGTGAGCTTGTTCCAACGCCCGTCGCTCCACAGCCGGTTCATGGGGTTGAGCATGTCCAAAAGCGACAAGTACTTGTGGAGCGGCAAGCCGTCCCAAGTGGCCGTCCCCACGTCTTCAAAGGGGACGTCGGGCTCTTGCAGGTGGATGTACTGCACCTGGCCTTTGTCATTGCGCACAAAGGTGCGTTGCAGCCGCTGCGCACTGCGCTGGCCTTGCAGGTGCTCAATCAAGCTGAGCAAGGGGCGCTCGCCACCGTCAAGGGTCACGAAATCCACATGGTCAAACACCCGCGCGTCTTTGAGTTCGCGCAGCTCGGTGTTCACAAAGCCGCCGCCCAGGGCGATGCGGATATCCGGGTGCGAGCGTTTGATGCATTGGGCGATGCGAAAAGCCGCATAGACCGAACCGGGGAAGGGCACGGACAACAACACCAGGGTGGGCTGGTGGTGTTCAATCGCATCCAGCGCCAAGCGCTCCAGTGTGCTGTCGATCAGGTTGGGCGGCTCGGCCAGGGCCTCGGCCAGCGCGTTAAAGCTGGGCTGGCTGGCGGCCAGGCGTTCGGCGTAGCGCACAAATTCAAAGCCCTCATCCACCGCGTCGCGCAGCACATCGGCCAGGTCGTTCAGGTACAGCGTGGCCAGGTGCCGGGCCCGGTCGGTTTGGCCCAGTGAGCCAAAGGCCCAGCCGATCGGGTCGCCAGTGCCATCGTCCTCATAGGCGTCGAGCGCCTCAAAACGCGGGCCTTCGGGCAAAAATCCCCGGCCTGCGATGCGGTGGCTGAGCGTGCTGTCTCGGCCTTGCAAAAACGCGATCACTGGATCGATGCTGATGGCGTAATCTTGGAAGTGGTCCAAGAAAAAGTTCACCGGCCCCGAGCGTTCTTCGACCGGCAAAGCCAATGCCGTGTCGCGCAAGTCCGTTAGTCCCTTGCGGTTGAGCAAGGCCAGTACGGTGGCCAGTGCCAAATCTTCTTGAACCGCATCGATGCCCCTTGAACGCAAAAAACCCGTCAGGTAGGCCGTGGACGGGTAGGGCGTGTTCAGCTGCGTCATCGGAGGGATGAGGCTGAGCACTTTGATCGGGGTGAGACTGGGCATCAGGCGGGCAATGGTCGGATCGGTGGTGGGATTATCAACGGGCGCAAGGGCGTTAACATCCAGCTGCCCATTAAGCCTTGCCCTGCCATTTTTTTCAGATGACCCCTTCGCCCGAAGCGCTTCAAGACGCTGCCTTGTCCCTGTCCGCATTGATGGTCCAGCCCGGCGAACAAGCTCGGCTCAGCCCTGCACAGCAGCGCTTCAATGATTTGCTCGCCCGAATTGAAAAACTGTCGGGCCTGATCCAGCGGCTGGAGGCTTGGTCAGACCAGCACCGTTACGCGCACATCCAAGCGTTGAGAGTCTCAGTGCAGCAAGCACAGGTCCACCGTAAAAGCCTCTTGCTGTTTGTGCACGACCGCTTGCAAACCGCAGACTTGACCGATCGGCAGCATCGCATGGCTCGGGGGCTGCTGCGTGGACTGATCGACCAACTGTCAGCCACTGCCGACCCGCAGGTGAAGGCCTTGGCCGAGGTGTATGTGAGCGAAGAGGACACCCAAGAAGCCGCAGACGAGCAGGCTCAAGCCGCTCAAGCCTTGCGTGAGCGCATCGAAGAAGCCTTGGGTCAGCCCCTTCACAAACCCAGCCAGTACCAGACCCCTGAGGAGATGATGCAGGCGGGCATGCGCCAGTGGCAACAGCAGCAAGAGGCCAACGAGGCACGCAAGGCGGCCAAGCGTGCCGCCCGAAAAGCGCAAAAACAAGCCCAAAAGCAAAGTGCCGCCGCCGAAAAAGGCGATGTGCCGCCCGCGATGCTGCGTGAGCTTGACGCCAAAAGCGCGATCCGCACGATTTTTCGGCAACTGGCCAGTGCTTTGCACCCTGACCGTGAGCCTGATGAACAAGAGCGCCTGCGCAAAACCGCGCTGATGAGTGAGGTCAACGCCGCTTATGAAAAAAACGACCTGACCACCTTGCTTCGTTTGCAAATGCAAGGGACGCAGGGGAATCATCAAAGCGGATCACACTTGGCCGACGACAAATTGATCGCCATGTGCATGCTGCTCAAGGAGCAGTTGGCAGCGTTGGAAGAAGATTTAGACCAGTTGCAAACCCGTTTGAGCCTGGAGCTGTGCGTGCCCGTGCAGGCAGAAGCTGACGTGGCACTGATGACGCAATCACTGCAGCGCCTTCAGGCCGATCAGCGCCACATCTCCGACAGCTTGGAGGCGGATTTGCGCCGCATTCAGAACGAGGCGGAGCTCAAACGCTGGCTCAAAGAGCAGTGGCAGTTGGCTAAAGCCACTTCTGCATGAAGCTGGCTTGGCCCGCAGCCGGGTCCAGTGCATAGGGCGCAAAGCCAAAGCCCAGATAACTTTTCAGAGCTGGCGCATTGCCGGTCAGCACCTCCAGCGTGAGCTTGCAGCAGCCGCGGTTTTTGGCATGCTGCTCTGCAGCCGCAAGCAAGGCTTGACCCACGCCAGCGCCCCGGTGACCGGGCAGCACGGCGATGTCGTGGATGTTCATCAGGGGCCGCGCCTTGAAGGTCGAATAGCCTTCGATGCAGTTGACCAGGCCCACGGGTGCATCGCCAAGCCAAGCGATGAAACTGGCCGTGTCGGTGCGGCCAGCCAGGTCATCGCACAGGCGCGCTTTCACTTCCTGCGCAAGTCCTTCTCCACCCCCCATGGGGTCTTGGGCATAGGCGTCCAGCAACATCACCAGCGCAGTCCGGTGTGAGGGGTTTTGGTAGTCAACCGGCAGGATTTGAAGCGGCATGGTCAGACAGTGGCGGTGGGCATGGGGGGCATGCAAAGGGTCCTTTGGGCTTGGATCAGGTGTAGTCGCTGACAGGAATGCAGCTGCAAAACAGGTTGCGGTCACCATACACGTTGTCGACGCGGCCCACTTGCGGCCAGTACTTCACGCTGCCGGGCAGGCGCTGGGCTTGGGCCGCACCGATTTCACGGCTGTAAGGACGGTTCCATTCGTTGCCCAGCAGGCTGTCCGCGGTGTGTGGCGCGTTTTTGAGTGGGTTGTTGTCTTGCGGCCAGTTGCCGTTTTCGATGAGGCGGATTTCTTCGCGGATGGCGATCATCGCGTCGATGAAGCGGTCGATCTCCTCCAGCGTTTCGCTCTCGGTGGGCTCGACCATCAAGGTGTTGGCCACAGGGAAGCTCAGCGTGGGCGCATGAAAGCCATAGTCCATCAGGCGCTTGGCCACGTCTTCGGCCATCACGCCGCTGGTGTCCTTCAAGCCGCGCAAATCCAAAATGCACTCGTGGGCGACACGACCGTTTTCACTGGCGTACAGGGTGGGGTAATGGTCGGCCAAGCGCTTGCTGATGTAGTTGGCCGCCAAAATTGCCGCCTCGGTCGCGTGTTTCAGGCCTTGGGCGCCCATCATGCGGCAGTACATCCAACTGATGGGCAGCACAGCGGCATTGCCCAGGGGGGCAGCACTGACTGCGCCCACCCCATTGACTGGCAAGCCGCCCGTGGCGTGGCCCGGCAAATAAGGCACCAGGTCTTCCACCACGCACACGGGGCCGACGCCGGGGCCACCACCGCCGTGAGGGATGCAGAAGGTCTTGTGCAGGTTCAGGTGGCTCACGTCGCCGCCGAACTCGCCGGGTGCGGCCACGCCCACCAGCGCGTTCATGTTCGCGCCGTCCACGTAAACGCGCCCGCCATGTTGGTGCACCAATTCGCACAAGGCTTTGACTTGCGTCTCGAACACACCGTGGGTGCTGGGGTAGGTGATCATCACCGCAGCCAGGTTGGCGCTGTGTTGCTCGCACTTGACCTGCAGGTCGTTCATGTCCACGTTACCGTTGTCGTCGCACTTGGTGACCACCACGGTCATGCCGACCATCTGGGCGCTGGCGGGGTTGGTGCCGTGCGCGCTGGAAGGGATCAGGCAAATGTTGCGGTGGCCCTGGCCTTGGGCGCGGTGGTAGGCCTGAATGACCAAGAGTCCTGCGTATTCGCCTTGCGATCCGGCATTGGGCTGCAGGCTGATGCCTTTGTAGCCAGTGGCCTGGCACAGCCAGTCGCGCAGCTGCTGGTCCAAAAGTTGGTAGCCCGCCAGTTGGTCGGCCGGGGCAAAGGGGTGGACGCCCGCGAACTCGGGCCAGGTGATGGGGATCATCTCGCTGGTGGCGTTGAGCTTCATGGTGCAGCTGCCCAGCGGGATCATGCTGCGGTCCAGCGCCAGGTCTTTGTCGGACAACTGGCGGATGTAGCGCAGCATGCCGGTCTCGCTGTGGTAGCGGTTGAACACTGGGTGCGTGAGGAAGGGGCTGGTGCGCTGCAGGGAATCGGGAATGAGCGGGGCGACGCCTTTTTCAAACTGTTCCCAGCTCGGCAGCGGCTGACCGCTGCTGGCGAATATTTCCCAAAGGCGTTGGATGTCATCGCGGGTGGTGGTTTCGTCGAGCGAGAGACCCACATATTCTTCCCACACCACCCGGATGTTCAAACCGCGCTGCACAGCCCGTTGCGCCAATTCACGCGCGCGATCTGCGCCGACTTGCAGGCTCAGGGTGTCAAAAGCGTTCTCATGGACCCGTGTGTAGCCCATCTGCTGGAGTCCGTTGGCCAAGACTGCGGTGTAGCTGGCCACGCGCTGCGCAATGCGCTTCAAGCCCTGCGGACCGTGGTAGACGGCGTACATGCTGGCCACCACGGCGGGCAACACTTGCGCGGTGCAGATGTTGCTGGTGGCTTTTTCGCGGCGAATGTGCTGTTCGCGGGTTTGCAGAGCTAGGCGGTATGCCGGGTTGCCGTGTGCGTCCACACTCACGCCCACCAAGCGGCCAGGCAGAGAGCGCTTGTATTCGTCACGGCAGGCCATGAAGGCCGCGTGCGGACCGCCCGCGCCCATGGGCATGCCAAAGCGCTGGGTGGTGCCCACCACAATGTCGGCACCGTTGGCACCGCCACCATCCCATTCGCCCGGTGGCATGAGCAGGGTCAGCGCGAGCAAATCAGCGGCCACGATGTAAGCCGCGTTCTTGGCGTGCACTTTGAGGGTGTCCCCAGTGTCTTGACCCAAGCGTCCGGTGGTCGACGGGTACTGCTCCAACACTGCAAAATAATCGTCGCCGTCCAGCAACTCGTTCCACTGCGCTTCGCTCTCGGCCAGCACCACTTCAATGCCCAGAGGCTCTGCGCGCGTGCGGATCACCTCGATGGTCTGCGGGTGGGCGTCGCCTGCGACGATGAAGCGGTTGCCCTTGGCTTTGACCGAGCGCTTGGCCAGCGTCATGGCTTCGGCCGCCGCAGTGGCTTCGTCCAGCATCGAGGCATTGGCAATCGGCATGCCCGTCAGGTCGCACACCATGGTCTGGAAGTTGACCAACGCTTCCATGCGACCTTGTGAAATTTCAGCCTGGTAGGGCGTGTAGGCGGTGTACCAAGCGGGGTTTTCCAGGATGTTGCGCAAGATGACGCCCGGCGTGTGCGTGCCGTAATAGCCTTGACCGATGTGGCTTTTGAGCAGGCGGTTTTTTTGCGCCAGGGTTTTGAGTTCGGCCAGAGCGGCTGCTTCGGTGAGGGGCGCAGGCAAGACCATGTCCTGGGCGCGGGCGATGCTGCGCGGCACGATGGATTCGATCAGCGACCGGCGCGATGCCTCACCGATCACGCTCAGCATGTGCTGTTCGTCGGCAGCGCTGATGCCAATGTGGCGGGCGATGAATTCGGATGGGTTTTCGAGTTCGCCCAAGGGCTTGAGGGTGGACATCAGCATGCGTGGCTCCGTTTAATCTTTCAAGCTGCAGAAAACGCTTTGTAAGCCGTCTCGTCCAGCAAAGCATCGGTTTGTGCCGGGTTGGACAACTTGACCTTGAAGAACCAGCCTTTGCCCAGTGGGTCGGTGTTGGCCAGTGATGGGTCGCCGCGCAGTTCTTCGTTCACTTCGGTGACTTCACCGTCCACAGGCATGTAAACATCGGCGGCGGCTTTGACCGACTCGACGACGCCCGCAACATCTTTTGCTGCAAAGGACTTGCCCACTTCGGGCAGGTCGACAAACACCACATCGCCCAGCGCATCTTGCGCATGGTGGGTGATGCCCACGACAGCGGTGTCGCCGTCAATGTGCAACCATTCGTGGTCTTCGGTGTACTTGATCATGAGGGGGCTCCTTGAGTGTTGAATTGGTGACATTTAATTGGGATCTGACCCCAATTAACGATGAAGTGAGGCTTTAACCACGGTAATAGCGGTTGGGCACGAAGGGCAGGGGGCTGATTTGCATGGGCACGGCTTTGCCGCGCACCATAGCGTTCAGACGTGTGCCCGACGCTGCATATTCTGCCTGCACATAGGCCAGCGCCACGGGCTGGTCGGCGGTGGGAGCGAGCAGGCCGCTGGTGACTTCGCCCACCTTCTGACCTGCGTCGTTGTGCAACTCGACATGCTCGCGCACCGGCACACGTTCTAGGCCGATGAGGCCCACGCGCAAGCGTTGCGCTGGGGCTGTGCCATCGAGTTGAGCCAGCACCTTGGTCGCACCCGGAAAGCCGCCCGCACGCGCACCACCGGTGCGGCGCACCTTTTGCATGGCCCAGTTCAAGCCCGCTTCGACCGGGGTGGTGGTGGTGTCGATGTCGTTGCCGTACAGGCACAGCCCGGCTTCCAAGCGCAATGAGTTGCGGGCGCCCAGGCCAACGGGCTTGACTTCGGGCTGGGCCAGCAGGCGGCGGGCAAAAGCCTCGGCAGCGTGGGCGGGCAGAGAAATTTCAAAACCGTCCTCGCCGGTGTAGCCGCTGCGCGTCACATACAGGTCTGCGCCATCCACATTAAAAGCTGCGCCGGTCATGAACACCAGCTTTTCGACACCCGGCAAGAACCGTTGCAAAGCGATCACCGCTTGCGGGCCTTGCAGGGCGAGCAAGGCGCGGTCAAATTGCGGCGTGATGGTGCAGCGGCTGCCGATCCGCTCTTGGATGTGGGCCAAATCGCCGTGCTTGCAAGCGCCGTTGACGATCACAAAAATGTCGCCACCGTTGGCCACATCGCGGTTCACGAACATCAGGTCGTCGATGATGCCGCCCTCGTCATTGAGCAACAGGCCATAGCGTTGTTTGTGCAGGCCAAGACCCATCACGTCCACCGGCATCAGGCTCTCGAAGGCGGCTGCAGCATCCGGTCCGCTCAGGCACAACTGGCCCATGTGCGAGACATCGAACAAGCCAGCCGCGCTGCGAGTGTGGTGGTGCTCAGCGACCAAGCCTGCCGGGAATTGCACGGGCATGCTGTAACCGGCAAAAGGCACCATGCGGGCGCCCAGCTCGGTGTGCAGTGCATTCAAAGGGGTGGTGAGCAAGTCGGCAGCAGCGGTCACAAAAACTCCAAGGGCAATGAAAAACCACAGCACATGCTGTAGCGCTTGCCCTCGCTGTCCGCTTTACCTGAGAGATTCGCCGGGGACATTCAGCCTAAAAGCCAAACGTTCTGCGGGTTGCTCCTTCGGTGGATGCCGTGGATCGATATCCCAGCACCTCTCTCCAGTGAGGTAACGCTTTGATGAAAAGCGTTTTGTCAGTCCTTTTGCCTGAGCGTTCAGCAGTTTTTCAAACCGCCTGCGCCTTCGGCGGTCTGACTTGTTTCATGAGGGAAGACAAGTCAGGCACTCTCCTGACAGAGGTTGATTCTAGCTTTATTTGTTGTAAATCCAGTCGCGCAAGGTCAGTGATACCTCTGGTACATAACTGATCAGCATCAGGCAGCCCAAGATGACCCCGATGAAGGGGATCAGGTCTTTGATGATCCTGTCCAGCGATATTCGTGCCACCGTACACGCGGCAAACAGGTTCACGCCAAAAGGCGGGGTGATCATGCCTAAAGCCAGGTTGACGATCATCACCATGCCGAATTGAATCGGGTCGATGCCAAAGTGGATCGCCACCGGCACCAGGATCGGGGCCAGCACGATGATGGCCGCGCTGGTCTCGATGAACATGCCGATGATGAACAAGGCCGCATTGACGCCCAGCAAGAAATATACGGGTGACTGCAGCACCTCTTGCAGCCAGGCACCAATGGCCGCGGGCACACCGGCACGGGTGATCAAAAAGGCAAACAGCCCGGCGTTGGCGATGATGAACATGATCACCGCGCTTGAAATCACCGATTTGCGCAGGATGTTGTACATGTCTTTGACACCGATTTCGCGGTAAATCAAGGTGCCGACAATGAAGGAGTAAAGCACCGCCACGGCAGCCGCTTCGGTGGGTGTGAAGACGCCGCCATAAATGCCGCCGAGCACAATCACCGGCATGAGCAAAGCCCAGCTGGCTTGCCAAGTGGCTTTGCCAAAGCTCAGGCGGCCCTCGCCGTCGTTTTTGCCCCAGCCTTTGTACTTTGCATACAGCCAGCAAAACAGCATCAGGGCAAAGCCAATCAGCAGGCCAGGCCCCACGCCCGCCACAAACAGCTCGCCGATCGAGAGTTCGGCACTCACGCCCAGCAAAATCATGGGGATAGATGGGGGAATGATCACCCCCAACTCAGCCGAGGTGGCCTGCAAGGCCGTGGCCCAGGGGCGGGGGTAACCGTGTTTGATCAGGGCGGGAATCAAGATGGCACCAATGGCAAAGGTGGTGGCCACTGAGGAGCCTGAAACCGCAGCAAAAATCATGCAAGTCAGCACGCAGGTGATGGGCAGGCCACCCTGGATGCCACCCACGATGCTCTTGGCAAACTCGACCAAGCGGCGAGAAATGCCGCCGGTCTCCATCAGGTTGCCCGCCAAAATGAAGAAGGGAATGGCGGCCAGCGGAAATTTGTTGAGAGAGTTGAACATTTCCTTGACGGAAATGAGCATGTTGGCGTTGGCAATCTGGATGCCGACAATCGCCGACAAACCAATCGAAACGGCCACTGACACTGTCAGTGCAAAGCACAACAGCATCGTGAAAAGCATGACTGAACTCATTGTGCGTTCTCCAATTCCATGCGCTGGGGATCCAGCCAAAAGCCGATGATGCCGATGATGCTGAACACAGCGCCCACTGGCAGAGCCAAGTAGGCCCAGAACATGGAAACGCCCTCAAGGCCAATCATGGACTGCACGCTGCCCCGATTGGCATAGTCCCAGCCCCACCACAAAATGATGCAGCACAGCGTCAGTGCCGAGATGGCCACCACAGCATCCAAAACCCGCCGCATGCGTTGGCCGCTCAAGCGGTACAGCAAATCCACGCTGACCATGGAGCCGGTGCGAAAAGCGGTGGGAATGCCGAGAAACACCATCCAGATCAGGCTGAAGCGGATCAACACCTCGGTCCACTCTGCCGGAGACTCCAGGATGAAGCGGGTCACGATTTGGTGAATGGCAAATGCCGAGGCCAGAGCCATCATCGCGCAGGCGACCATCATCGAGAAGGCGGTGGTCCGTTGCTCAAGGCGTAAAAATAATTGTTTCATGGGGAGTTTCTCGGCCAAATTGAAAAACGCCCGCCAGCCTGAGCCGGTCGGGCGTCATGGGCAAACTCAAATCACTTGAAATTGCGGATGCGGTCCAAGTTGGCTTTGCCGAACTGCTTTTCGAATTCAGCAATGGCTGGACCCATGGTGGCAATGAACTTGGACTTGTCCACGTTCTCGATGATGTTCATGCCTTTTTTGCGCAACTCGGCCACACCGTTGGCATCGTCTTTGTCAACACGGGCGCGGTTGGCTTTGACAGCTTCTTTGGCGGAGTCCAAAAAGATTTGCTTGTCGGCAGCGCTGAGTTTGTCAAAGCTGGCTTTGTTCATCAAGATCACAGCAGGCGAATAAACGTGACCCGTCAGCGACAAATGCTTTTGCACCTGGTCAAAGTTGGCGGCCATGATCACCGACAGGGGGTTTTCCTGGCCGTCCACAGTGCCTTGTTGCAAAGCGGTAAACACCTCTGTGAAGGCCATGGGGGTGGTCACGATGCCCAAGCTCTTGTAAGCGGTCACGTGCACGGGGTTTTCCATGGTGCGCATCTTCAGTCCCTTGAGGTCATCCGGGCCGTTGACAGCGCGTTTGCTGTTGGTCATGTGGCGCACACCGTTTTCAGCCCAGGCCAAGGCTTTGAAGCCCTTGGCTTCGAACTTGGTCAGCAGTTCTTGACCGATGGGGCCATCCAACACAGCGCGTGCGTGCGCCTTGTCCCGGAACAAGAAGGGCACATCCAAGATGCGTGTTTCGGGCACAAAGTTGGGGACTGGACCGGTGGAGGTTGTGGTCAGCTCTTGCGTGCCCAGTTGCACCGATTCGATGGATTCACGCTCTGCGCCCAATGCGCCAGCGTAGAAGTTTTGAATTTTGATGCGGCCGTTGGTGCGCTTTTCAACTTCCTTGGACAAGGTGTCGATGGCCTCGCCTTGGTGAGAGTTTTGGCCAACAGAAATGCTGTTGCGCATGGTGATTTGTGCGGAGGCCGTGGCCACGATACCTACAGCCAGGCTCAGGCCCAACATCAATTTGCTCAGTTTCATTCAAAAGCTCCTCATGATTCGGTGGACGACAACAAGGTGGGAATCAACTTGTCATACAAATCGGATTATGGTGTTTGGCGTCAGCGTTTCGCCTAGGGTTTTCGCGGGGGTGATGATGCCTTGGAGACCCTGCTTGAAAACAATCAATGGCCTTTGAAAAAAGAGGCCTAGAGGGCCTCTTTGGAGTGAAGTCACATGCCCGTGTAGTTGGGCCCGCCGCCGCCCTCTGGCGTGACCCATACTATGTTTTGTGTGGGGTCCTTGATGTCGCAGGTCTTGCAGTGCACGCAGTTTTGCGCATTGATCTGCAAGCGGTCTGAGTTGTCTTCGTTCTTCACGTACTCATACACCCCAGCTGGGCAGTAGCGGCTTTCGGGGCCTGCGTATTGGGCCAGGTTGATGCCGACCGGCACCGACGCGTCTTTGAGGGTCAGGTGCGCAGGCTGGTTTTCTTCATGGTTGGTGTTGCTGATGAACACGCTGCTCAAACGGTCAAAGGTGAGCTTGCCGTCCGGTTTGGGGTAGTCGATCTTGGGGCAATCGGCCGCTGGCTTCAGGTAGGTGTGGTCGGCCTTGTCGCGGCGCAGTGTCCACGGGATGTGCCCACGCAGAACAAACTGCTCAAAACCGTTCATGAGGGTGGCGACAGTGAGGCCTTTTTTGAACCAGGTCTTGAAGTTGCGCGACTTGTTGAGCTCGGTGTAAAGCCAGCTGGCTTCAAAAGCCGCAGGATAAGCGGCCAATTCGTCGTGCTGGCGGCCTGCCTGCAGCGCGTCATAAGCCGCTTCGGCGGCCAGCATGCCGGTCTTGATGGCGGCATGGCTGCCTTTGATGCGGCTCACGTTCAGGTAACCGGCGTCACAACCGACCAAGGCACCACCGGGGAACACGGTCTTGGGCAGGCTCATCAGGCCGCCTGCGGTGATGGCGCGGGCGCCGTAACCAATGCGCTTGGCGTTGACTTCGCCTTGGTCGTTGGTGAAGTACCACTTGATGTTGTTGTGGGTTTTCCAGCGCTGGAACTCTTCAAACGGGCTGAGCCAGGGGTTGGCGTAGTCCAGACCGACCACGTAACCGATGGCGATCTTGTTGTCTTCCATGTGGTACATGAACGCGCCGCCGTAGGTGTCGTTGTTCATGGGCCAGCCGGCGGTGTGCATCACAAAGCCGGGGGTGTGGCGAGAGGGGTCTATTTCCCACACTTCTTTGATGCCGATGCCGTAGGTCTGCGGGTCGCGGCCTTCGTCGAGTTGGTATTTGGCAATCAACTGCTTGCCCAGGTGGCCGCGCGCGCCTTCGGCGAACACGGTGTACTTGGCGTGCAGTTCCATGCCCAGCTGGAAGTTGTCGGTGGGTTCGCCGTCTTTGCCCACACCCATGTTGCCGGTGGCCACCCCTTTGACCGAACCGTCATCGTTGTAGAGCACTTCAGCTGCGGTGAAACCAGGGAAAATTTCAACGCCCAAATTCTCGGCCTGCTGGCCCAGCCAGCGGGTGAAATTGCTCAGGCTGATGATGTAATTGCCGTGGTTTTGTGCGCACTCGGGCAAAAAGATGCCGGGCGTGCGTGTGGCACCGGTCTCGCTCAAAAAGCTCCAGGCGTCGTCTGTCACAGGTTGGTTCAGGGGCGCGCCGCGTTCTTTCCAGTCGGGTAAGAGTTCGGTCAAGGCCTTCGGGTCCATGATCGCGCCGGACAAAATGTGCGCGCCAGGTTCACCGCCTTTTTCAAGGACGACCACGGACACGTCTTGGCCTTTTTCGGCGGCCAGTTGCTTCAGGCGAATGGCAGTCGACAGGCCGCCGGGGCCGCCGCCGACCACGACCACGTCGTATTCCATGGATTCGCGGGGGCCGTAGGTGATCAGGATGTCTTCGGGGCTCATGGGCGTCTCTTCAAATGCAAGGGGGTCAAAACAAATGCCCGCGAACCATGTTGTCCAATGGGTGTCGGGCGTGTGACTCATTTTATGCGGCTCTTTGCAGCTTGCCCTGCACAATGGCATCAAGCTTTTTTGCCCCATAGGGGTTCATTCTCAGAGGAGTTGTCATGGCTTATGAAATCGATTTGTCCGGCCGCGTGGCTTTGGTGACGGGAGCGTCCGGTGGTTTGGGGGCGCAATTTGCCAAAACCCTGGCTGCAGCAGGCGCGGGTGTGGTGCTGGCCAGTCGCCGAATGGAAAAGCTCAAGGACCTGCGGGCTGAGATCGAGGCCGCAGGCGGCGACGCCCATGTGGTCGAGATGGATGTGACCGACCGCCACAGCATTGCGGCAGCCGTGGCGCACGCCGAGACCGAGATGGGCAGCATCGACATTCTGGTGAACAACTCGGGGGTGAGCACCACCCAGCGCATTCAGGACGTCACGGAGGAAGACTACGACTTCATCATGAACACCAATGTGCGGGGTGCGTTTTTTGTGGCGCAAGAGGTGGGCAAGCGCATGCTGGCGCGGGCCAAGGGTGCAGCGCCGGGCAGCTTCACAGGCGGGCGCATCATCAACATTGCGTCGATGGCAGGCTTAAAGGTCTTGCCGCAAATTGGCGTTTACTGTATGAGCAAGGCCGCTGTGATCCAGATGACCAAAGCCTTTGCAGTCGAGTGGGGCAAGTTTGGCATCAACGTGAACGCGATCTGCCCCGGCTACATCGACACCGAGATCAACCACCACCACTGGCAAACCGAGCAAGGCCAAAAGCTCATCAGCATGCTGCCGCGCAAACGCGTGGGCCAGCCACAAGACCTGGACGCTTTGCTGATGCTACTGGCCAGCGACCAGAGCCATTTCATCAATGGTGCTGTGGTGTCTGCCGACGATGGTTTTGCGGTGTGAGGGCCAGGCCATGAAGCTGGAATTGCCAGAGCACAAAAAGCAAGTTTTTGAGCTGGTCATCCCCATTCGCTGGGGTGACATGGACGCCATGGGGCACGTCAACAACACGGTGTACTTTCGCTACATGGAGACGCTGCGCATCGACTGGTTTGAGGCGATCGGGTGTCAGGTCAATCCGCAAGGGCAGGGGCCGGTGATCGTGAACGCGTTTTGCAATTTCTACAAACAGTTTGAATTTCCAGGCGACATCCTGGCGAAGATGTTTGTGAGCGATCCGGGCCGCACCACGTTTGAGAGTTGGTGCACCTTGGAGCGAACCGACCAACCCGGCGTGGTGTTTGCGGCCGGAGGTGCCACCACGATTTGGGTGGACTTTCCGAACCAAAAAGCCGTGACCTTGCCCGACTGGGTGCGGGCCTTGGTCAGCGACTGAGGGTTGTTTTTTGGGAGGAGTGCGCCCCCCGTGCGCGAAAGCCTTAAGGGGTCGATGGAGCCGCCCCACCCACCGCACGCCACTGGTCGGCGTGACTTTGGAGCCAGTCTTGCGACAGCGTGGCGCTGCCCACTTGCATGGGGTGAAAGTCTTTGCGGGTGTAGGCCCACATGGGCTTGGCCACACGCCAGACCATGCCGTGGCGACCGAACAAGAACGTGGACGCTGACCACCATGTGGATGGTTTGAACAGCGTTTTGTCGTGCCACAGGTTGTTGACCGTCTGGCGAAACACATCGGTACTGAACTGGATCGTGACATACCAGAACCAGCGCATGCGCCAGCGGTGGTTGCCGCCCAGGCGTTGGTACAGGTCAAAGGCCACGCATTTGTGCTCGGACTCTTCGGCTGCATGCCAGCGCCACAGGGTTTTGAGGGGTTCCTCTGCCTTGGCAAACCAGTCGCCGGGCTGGTCCATGCGGTCCAAGGTCAGGTCACCAAAGATCGAGGTGTAGTGCTCAAAAGCGGCGGTGATCGCCAACTCATGCAGGTAACCCTTGTCGCTTTTGCTGAAAAATTCTTCGCGCCCTTGTTTGAGGCGTTGCTCAGCACGGGGGCCCCAATGGTTGACAAAGCCTTGCTTTTCCAAGTGGGCGTTGTAAAGCGCATGCAGGTGACGGTGGGTGGCTTCTTGACCTACAAAGCCCTTGGCAATTTGCTTGAGCTCGGCGTTTTCTGGGGTATCGGGCAGGTTCTTCGCCCCGTTTTTGACCGCGTCGATGAAGGACTGCTCTCCGACTGGAAAGCTCATCGAAAGTGCGTTCGCATAGGCTGTTAAAAACGCGTCGCCACCGTTCCAGTGGCGAGAAAAACCTTGGCTCAGGTCCACACTCAGGCGACGGACGGTCAATTCGGTGGGGGCAGCGGGTGTGCTCATGGCGTGCTTTGTAAGTGATCAGACAGAATATGAGCATTGTTCAGGTTTTGCAAAGACCTTGCAACTCGCGATCTGCTCATATTTTTTGAAGGGCTTTTTCATGGCCACTACCAAACCCAGCAAGACACCAACCCAGCCGCAAGCCATAGCCAGCCTGCGTCGCCAGCCCTCGCAAGCCAGGGCGCAGCAAACCATGCAAACCTTGTTCAAGGCGGCTGCTCAGATTTTGGACAAAGAAGGCGAGGCCGGTTTGACCACCAACAAAGTTGCCGCAGCTGCCGGTTTTTCGATCGGCACGCTCTACCAGTACTTTCCCAGCAAAGAGGTGCTGGTGCGTGCCATGGCGGCCAAAGGGCAGGGCATGGTGCTCCAGGAGTTGGGGCGCTACCTGAGTGAGCTGGAGAACTTGCCCGATGTGCGCGAATTGGACGGACGCGATCTGTTGGCCAAAGCCATTCGCATCTTGGTGCGGGGTTTTGCGACGGGCAAGGGCCTCAGCCAAAGCCTGATTCACCTGTGCTGGACGCTGGAAAAACCTGAAGAAACGGCCAGCGCGGTGCGACAGGTGGCCGATCGTCTGGCCATCTTTTTTGAGCGGATTGACCACCCTGCCCTGCAAACGCCCAGCACGGCCCAAATGTTTGTGCTGACCCGCTCGGTGATCGGCACCTTGCGCAGTGCCAGTCTGGAAAAGTCACCCCTGTTGGGTAGTTCCGCGTTTGAGCAGGCGTTGACCCAAATGGTTTGGGCTTTGCTGGCCAGGCCTGAGGCCGATCAAGCGGCCGGTTTGACTTTGGGCGCTCGTCCCATCAAATAGAACTCGGGGTTGGGCATCATGCCGCTGAAGCTGGCCATGCGGTTGGAGAGGCCAAAGAAAGCGGTGATGGCTGCGATGTCCCAGATGTCCTCGTCGTCAAAGCCGTGGGCGTGCAAGGCCGCAAAATCTGAATCTTCCACCTGATCGGAGTGGTTGCAGACTTTGAGCGCGAAGTCCAGCATGGCGCGCTGGCGGGGACTGATGTCGGCTTTGCGGTGGTTGATGGCGACCTGGTCAGCCACCAGTGGTTTTTTCTCGTAAATGCGCAAGATAGCGCCGTGCGCCACCACGCAATACAGGCAGTTGTTGGCCGCGCTGGTGGTGGTCACGATCATCTCGCGCTCGCCTTTGGTCAGGCCACTCTCGCGCCCCACCGACTCCGGCACCATCAGTGCGTCGTGGTACGCAAAAAACGCACGCCACTCGGCCGGGCGGCGGGCAAAGGCCAAAAACACGTTGGGCACAAAACCGGCTTTCTCTTGCACTTCCAGCACTTTGGCGCGGATGTCGTCGGGCAGGTCTTTGATTTCGGGTGCGGGGTAGCGAGGGGTGTGGGTCGTGGGGGTGGGTGTGCTCATGGTGTCTCCTGGTGGGCCTGCCTTTGATTATGCTCAAGGCTTTTACAGGAGCCTGTCATGTCCCAAACACCTTCAACTTCAGCCATTGAGCAAGCCCGAGACGCCCGCCCCAACGATGCGGCCTTCCAGGCGGGCCTGACCACCCGTACCCAGGTCATGGGCCCCGCCTATGTGGAGCGCGCTTTGGGCGCGGCCACCGACTACACCATGCCCATGCAAGAGTTCATCACGGCCAACGCCTGGGGCAACGTGTGGCAACGCCCGGGCCTGGAACTGAAAACCCGCAGCCTGATCACCGTGGCCATGCTGGCGGCGCAGGGCAAGCAGCATGAACTCAAGGCCCATGTGCGCGGCGCCATCCACAACGGGGCTACGCCCGAAGAGCTGCGCGAAGTGATGCTGCATGCCACCGTGTACTGTGGCTTCCCCACCGCCATCGATGCGTTTCGCAGCGTGACCGAAGTGGTTGAATCGATGGCTTGATTTGGCGATCAGTTGGCCCGCGCCACCCAGACCGTGGCGCCTTGCGGGCCATACAGCTCGGCATGGGCCACGTTGCGTGCCAGCCTGAAAAAGTCCCCTGCCTTGAGGTGTTTGACGTCGTCGCCTACGGTCAGCCAGTATTCGCCCTGAACTACATAAGCGCTCACGTCAAAAGGGTGGGTGTGGGTGTCGAGTTTCAGGTTGGCGTCCCATTGGCGCACCAAAATTTCGTCAAAGCCCTCGTCCATGGATTGGGCGGTGAAGGATTCCAAGGTCGGTGTGGTCATGTGTGCTTCCTGATCATTTGCCATTGATGGCGAGCAGTTCGACTTCGAACATCAAAGTCGCGTTGGGTGGGATCACGCCGCCTGCGCCTCGTTCTCCGTAGGCGGTGGCGGGCGGGCAAGTCAATTTAGCGCTGCCGCCCACTTTCATCATTTGGACGCCCTCGGTCCAGCAGGGAATCACCCGGTTCAGGGGAAATTCAATCGCCTCGTTGCGCTTGTACGAGCTGTCAAACTCTTTGCCATCGGGCAGCGTACCCCGGTAGTGCACTTTCACTTTGTCCGAGGCTTTGGGGCTGGCGCCCGTGCCCTCTTTGAGGGCGCGGTAAACCATGCCCGAGGGGGTGAGTCTGGCCCCCGCTTCTTGGGCTGCTGCGGCAGTGACCGCATTGGAAGCCCAGACCGGTGAAGCGCTCAAAAGACAGAGAGTCAGGCTGCTGAGGGTGAAAAAGGTTTTCATAGCAAGTGGGGCAGGGTGGGTTGAATTGCGAGAGCTTAGCCAAAAGAATGTTCTTGTGCCAACTGCCCCAGTCGCGCGGTGATGCTGCGGAACTCGGCCACCGTTTGATCGATGATCTGTTTCGCCGTCAGGACTTGGTGAACCAAGCCAGCCGATTGGCCAGCCAAGGCGGGCGCGGCGTTCATGTTGCCGCCAAAGTAGACCTCTTGGATGCCCTGAAACGCGTCAGGCCCCATCAGGCCAGCTTCGTGCAGGCTCTGGGTGAAAGGGGCTTTCAGGGCGCGAATACAGGGCGACGATTTGGTGTTGAGCATGTAAGTGCCGGTGGTGCTGGCGTCCAAGATGGCTTGTTTGTAGTGCGCGTGCACCGGGCTTTCGGCACTGGCTACAAACCGGGTGCCCATTTGAATGGCCTCGGCCCCGAGTGCAAAGGCGGCGGCCATGCCGCGCCCGTCCACGATGCCGCCTGCGGCAATCAGGGGCAGGTCGGTCTTTTCACGAATGGCTTGCAAAAGCACCAGGGTACTGACTTCCTCCGGGTTTTTGAAGCCACCCCCTTCAGAGCCTTCCACCACCAAGCCGTCTACGCCTGCATCGGCGCACTTGAGGGCAGCCTCCAAGGTCGGCACGGCGTGGTAGACAGCGATGCCCGCCGATTGCAGCGGCGCGACAAATTTGGCTGGACTGCCGGCGGACGTGGTGACAAACCGCACGCCTGATTCGCAGACAAAGCGCAGCATGGCGTCGTCTTTCAAAAACCGGATCGGCAGGTTGACGCCAAAAGGTAAACCCGTTTGGCGCATGGTCAAGATTTCACGTTGGCAGTTTTCGGTTTCACCCGAGGAGGTCTCGATGATCCCCAAGCCGCCAGCCCGAGACACCGCCGAGGCCAAAGCGCTTCTGGCAATCCAGCCCATGGGCGCTTGCAAGATGGGGTAGGTGGCCCCGGTTTGGGCTAAAACGCGGTTCATGTTCGGGCCTTGGCTGTGAAAAAGCCCATGATACGGCTCTTGGCATGCCGGTACAGTCGCCAAGCTGTCGCAGATTGCGCTGGGCTTTGCCTAAACTCGCAGCTTGTTCATTTGAAAGGTTTGGTCATGGCTTTGACCTTGTTTGCTTTTGACACCCCTAATGCTCGAAAGGTCACTGTGGCCTTGGAAGAAATGGGCCTGAGTTATGCGGTGCAGGTGGTCGACATCACGCGCGATGAGCAATTTGCGCCTGATTTTTTGAAAATCAGCCCGAACAACAAAATTCCGGCCTTGGTCGATACCGATGGTTTCGATGGGCAAACTCAAACGGTCTTTGAATCGGGTGCCATCCTGATTTATTTGGCCGAGAAAACCGGGCAATTTTTACCCTCCCGTGGTGCTGGCCGCGTGGCCGCGCTGGAGTGGTTGATGTTTCAGATGGGGGGCTTTGGCCCCGCACCGGGCCAGGTCCACCACTTTGTGGCTTTGAAGGACGAGACTGACAAGCGTTATGGCTTGCAGCGTTTCATGGCCGAAACCCTGCGCCTTTATGGCGTGATGGACCGCCGTTTGGCTGAGCAGCCGTTTTTTGCGGGTGATTTGTCGATCGCTGACTTTGCCATTTTGGGTTGGGTGTGGCGCCACCCGCGTCACCAGGTCGATTTGGCGCAGTTTCCACATGTTCAGCGTTGGTACCAAAGTTTGATGGCCCGGCCAGCCGTACAAAAGGGCTTTGCTGTGGCCTTGCGCCGCGATTGATACAGACTTAAGACTCGTCCAGGCCTAGTTCAAGGGAAGTGCGTGTGCATGAGCATTTCGCCCTCTAAGTGCTCAGCTTGGGCTCAACGACCCATTCTTGTGGCTTAATATCGTTTTGCATTTTTTATCCGGAGCCACAGATGGGCAACAAAATCGTCACCGAAGCAGATCGTAAATTCACCCCTCCACTGCCAACATTGCCAGGCGTGACCTTGCGCACAGGCGGTCGCGGTCAGCGCGTCAGCCTTGAGCGCGGCGTGGCCACACGCAGCAAAAAGAACCCCGGTAAGCGCTCCTCAAAAGGCGGTTGATCGCGGTACGCTCGGCACCATGCCGGTGCCAGTGCCCAGCCACTGAGCAACTCAGTGGCTTTTTTTTCGACTTTTTGGCGTGCTTTGGGCCAGGCCAAACGGGTCATATCAAGGAGAGCTGAATGTTGATTTCTTATGGTGCCGTGTTGGTGGCAGGCCTCATGCCGGTGGTGTGTGCAGGCATCGCCAAATCAGGTTTCAAGGGTTACGACAACAGCGACCCCCGCGCTTGGCTGTCCCGTCAGACCGGCTTCAGGGCCCGTGCTAACGCTGCTCAAGCCAATTGTTTCGAGGCCTTTCCATTTTTTGCAGTCGGTGTGGTTTTGGCGCTGCTCACCGGGGTAGAACCCGACTGGGTGGATGCGTTGGCCTCGCTGTTCATCGCTTTGCGGGTGGCCTATGTTTTCTTTTATGTGACCGACAAAGCCAAATGGCGCACCATGGTGTGGTCTGGGGCTTATGTGGTGGTTCTGGCACTGTTCGCCATGGCGATGCTGAATTTGCACCCAGGGTGATGCCAAAAAGCCTGGTTAACAAGGCACAATAAGACCTCTGCCCCGGTGGTGAAACTGGTAGACACACCGGACTTAAAATCCGTTGCTTCCGTAACAGGGGCGTACCGGTTCGATTCCGGTTCGGGGCACCAATGTACTCTAAGCACCATCATGACCCAAGACAACGCAGCGCTTGAAATTCACGTGCATGGTGATGTGCCCATCAAAACCGGCACCGACACCGCTGCCATTCAAGAGGCCTTGAAGCCTTTGTGGCGCTATGCCGGCGCGCGCAGTTTGGTAGAAGGCGCGATCAGCCTCTACGAAGAAGAGCCAGGCATCCGTTTTGACCCAGCCACCAACCGCTTGCAACTGTGCTGGACGGTTCGGGGTGACGAAGATTTTCGTCTGGTCATGGACGACCTGTGCATGAACCTCAACGAATTGTCTGCAGCGGGCACCCAAATTGAGGTGACTTTTTACGACACCGAGTTCGACGACGAAGACGAGGCCAATGGGGCCGAGTCGCGCGACGATTTTGTGATGCTGTTTGTCGGTCCTGACCCAGGGGCCATCATGCAAGCACAGCGCGATTTGCTGGTGCACGATGTCGTCAACATGATGGAGCGTCATTTTGATGGCGCCGAGTTGTCGGGTGTGGTGGCTGAAATCGACAAGTTGTTCGGTTTGCGATTTGACAGCTTGGTCAGCTCACTTGATATTGGCAAGCCACCACGCGGCCCCGGTGGTGGCAACGGCCACGGCGGAGGTGGTCGCCGTCCACGCCACTTGCACTGATTGGAGCCGCCCGATGAATGCCTCAGGTCTTCGTTCTGCACTCAATCCAGGCGTGCGTTTGCGCGAGGTCTTTGGCTGGGCCATGTACGATTTTGCCAACTCGGGCTACTCCACGGTGGTCATCACAGCGGTGTTTGCCGCTTACTTTGTGGGTGGCGTTGCCGACGGAGCCGACTGGGCCACTTTGGCTTGGACTTCTGGCCTGAGCCTTTCTTATTTGGTGGTCATGTTGACCATGCCCGGTTTGGGCGCCTGGGCCGACCGGGTGGCGGGCAAAAAACGCATGTTGATGTGGGTCACCGCCGGTTGCGTACTCAGCACGGCGGCCTTGTCTCTGGTGGGGCCCGGCCAAGTGGCGCTGGGTTTGTTCATCCTGGTACTGTCCAACACCTTCTTTTCTTATGGCGAGTCGCTGACTGCCTCGTTTTTGCCTGAACTGGCCAAGCCCCATGCCATGGGCCGCGTCAGCGGCTGGGGCTGGTCTTTGGGCTACATCGGCGGCATGCTGACTTTGGGTATTTGCTTGGCTTATGTGCTGGCGGCGCAAGCGCGAGGCGAGTCGGGCTCGCAGTTTGTGCCGGTGACCATGTGGATCACAGCGGCCATGTACGGCGCTGCGGCTCTGGTGACTTTCTCCTTGCTGCGCGAGCACACGCCGCCGCAACCGAATGCCCCGGCGGTGTCGGTCGTTCAAAGTTTGCGTGGCCTGCGCCAGACATTGCGTGATGCCATGCCCTACCAAGACTTCACCCGTTTGCTGGCCTGTGCGGTGGCTTACCAGGGCGGGGTGGCCGTGGCCATCACGCTGGCGGCCATTTATGCCGAGCAGGTGATTGGTTTTCAGCCGCAAGAGACCATGGTGCTGATCTTTGTGCTAAATCTGGCGGCTTTTGCCGGTGCTTTGTTGTTGGGTTACGTGCAAGACCGCGTGGGCCACAAGCTGACTTTGTCCCTGACTTTGCTGGGTTGGGTGGCGACCTGTTTCATCGCGGCTTTGTCGACCGACAAGGCCACGTTTTGGTGGGCTGCAGCCATTGCTGGTTTTTGCATGGGCTCCAGCCAGTCTTCGGGCCGTGCCATGGCGGGCTTGATGGTGCCAGCCCACCGTTTGGGTGAGTTTTTTGGTTTGTGGACCTTTGCCATTCGATTGGCCAGCATCCTCGGGCCGCTGATGTACGGCCTGATCACTTGGTTGAGCGACGGCAACCAGCGTTTGGCGATCGGGGCGACCTCCTTGCTTTTCATTTTGGGCTTGCTGCTCTTGATGCCCGTGGACGTTGAGCGCGGCCGCTTGGCGGCGCAAAAGTCCGCCTGACGATTCAGGCTTGCAGTGTGGCAGGAACTGCTTGGCACAACTCAGGCGGCAAACCCAACCAACGCATCGCAGCGGCTTGCAGGCCTTGCAAGTCACCCGTGGTCAACAAGCGCATGGACTGCGAAGCCTCAAGGGGAGCTGCCGTGTTCAGCCCATCAGCCGCAGCCAACAAACGCTGCGTTTGACGCGCCACCGCCTCGCCTGTCGAAAGCAGTTGCACATCGGTTCCGAGCAGTTGGCGCAAATCGTTTTCGACAAACACATAGTGGGTGCAACCCAGCACCAAGGTGTCGATGGCGTGAGACCCGGAACCAAAGAGGCCCATGGCTTGGGTATAAGTCTGCAGCAAGTGCGAGATTTGCGCTTGCGCAGCCTCCGCTTGATCGGGCAGGGTGCTTTGCTCGATGGCCAAGGCCAAGCCGTTACAGGCCTGAACCACAAAATGCGCCTCGCCTTGCACACTGGCCAACAGGCGAGCGAATTTGTCACTGCCCACCGTGCCCCGTGTCGCGATCACGCCGATATGGCCTGTTCGGCTCAGGGCCAAGGCTGGTTTGAGTGCGGGCTCGACACCGACCAGAGGCAGTTGGGGGTACTGAGCACGCAGTGCGTGGATGGCTGCAGCGGTGGCGGTGTTACAGGCCACCACCAGTGCTTTGATTTGGTATTGCGCCAGCAAATGCTTGGCAATCGTTTGGGTCCGCTGGCTGACAAAGGCCTCGGTTTTTTCCCCATAGGGCGCATGTGCACTGTCGGCCAGATAAACAAAGCGTTCGTGTGGCAGTGCCTTTTGCAAGGCCCGCAGCACACTCAGGCCGCCAATGCCGCTGTCAAAAACGCCAATGGGGGCGTTCACGTTCAGCCGGCGTTGACGCCAATGCCTTTGAACTCGCCGGTGGCGATGCGCTTTTGCCATTCAGCGGGGCCGGTGGTGTGGGCACTGGTGCCGCCCGCATCGACCGCGACGGTGACAGGCATGTCGACCACGTCGAACTCGTAGATGGCTTCCATGCCCATGTCGGCAAAGCCCACCACCTTGGCGTGCTTGATGGCTTTGGACACGAGGTAGGCTGCGCCGCCCACTGCCATCAGGTAAGCGCTCTTGTGCTTTTTGATGGCTTCAATGGCGACCGGGCCGCGCTCGGCTTTGCCGATCATGGCGATCAGGCCGGTTTGGGCCAGCATCATTTCTGTGAAACCGTCCATGCGGGTGGATGTAGTCGGGCCGGCGGGGCCCACGGCTTCGTCCCCGACAGGGTCGACCGGACCCACGTAGTAGATCACCCGGTTGGTGAAATCCACCGGCAGTTTCTCGCCTTTGGCCAGCATGTCTTGAATGCGTTTATGAGCAGCGTCTCGGCCAGTGAGCATCTTGCCGTTGAGCAAGAGCGTTTGGCCAGGTTTCCAGCTGGCCACTTCGGCAGGCGTCAAAGCGTTCAGGTCGACGCGTTTGCTTTTCTCGGTGTCGGCCGTCCAGTTGACGTTGGGCCACAGGTCGAGCGAAGGCGCCTCCAGGTAAGTGGGGCCAGAGCCGTCGAGCACAAAGTGGGCGTGGCGCGTGGCAGCGCAGTTGGGGATCATGGCCACAGGCTTGCTGGCCGCGTGGGTGGGGTACATCTTGATCTTCACGTCCAGCACGGTGGTCAGGCCACCCAAGCCTTGTGCGCCAATGCCCAGAGCGTTGACCTTGTGGTAAAGCTCAAGGCGCATTTCTTCGACTTGGTCGAGTTTTTCGCCTTGGCTGGATTTTTCGAGCAGCTGGTACATGTCCAGGTCGTCCATCAGGCTTTCCTTGGCCAAGAGCACAGCTTTTTCGGCAGTGCCGCCGATGCCAATGCCCAGCATGCCGGGCGGGCACCAGCCTGCGCCCATGGTGGGCACGGTTTTCAAAACCCAATCCACGATGCTGTCGCCGGGGTTCAGCATGATCAACTTGGACTTGTTCTCGCTGCCGCCGCCTTTGGCCGCCACGGTCACATGCACATGGTGGCCGGGCACGATCTTGGTGAAGATCACGGCGGGCGTGTTGTCCTTGGTGTTCTTGCGGTTGAAGTGCGGGTCAGAGACGACTGATGCGCGCAGCATGTTGTCCGACTGGTTGTAGCCCCGGCGCACGCCTTCGTTGACAGCGTCTTCCAAGCTGCCCGTAAAACCGTCAAATTTCACGTCCATGCCCACTTCGAGGAATACGTTGACGATGCCGGTGTCTTGGCAAATCGGGCGGTGGCCAATGGCGCTCATCTTGCTGTTGGTCAAAATTTGCGCAATCGCGTCCTTGGCGGCGGGGCTTTGTTCGCGTGCATAGGCGCTGGCCAAATGAGAAATGAAGTCGGCCGGGTGGTAGTAGCTGATGTACTGCAGGGCTGCAGCAATCGATTCGATCAGGTCGGCTTGTTTAATCAGGGTGGTCATGGTGCGAGCGTCAGTGAGGATTCAGAGAAAAACAAGATCAGTGGTCGGCTTTGTCATGGTGAGACATCAGGCGGTCTGCATAGGCAATAGCGATGGCGCTGAACAAGAAGGCAATGTGGATGATGGTTTGCCACATCAATACCTGCTCTGTGTAGTTGGCGGCGTTGATGAAGGTCTTGAGCAAATGGATAGAGCTGATGCCGATGATGGCCGTCGCCAGTTTGACTTTGAGCACTGACGCGTTGACGTGGTCCAGCCATTCGGGTTGATCGGGATGGCCTTCGAGGTTCAAGCGCGAGACAAAGGTTTCATAGCCACCCACAATCACCATGATCAACAGGTTGGAGATCATCACCACGTCAATCAGGCCCAGCACCACCAGCATGATGACCACTTCATTCAGGCCGGTGATGGGGGCATCGGTTTTGTAGCCAATGCTGCCAATCAGGGCTTGCAGCGCGGTTTGGCTGCCAAAGGCCGCTTCCAACAAATGAACCAGTTCGACCCAAAAGTGAAAGACATAGACCGCTTGCGCGGCGATCAAACCCAAATACAGCGGCAATTGCAGCCAGCGACTGGCAAAAATAAAGCTGTTGATGTGGGTAATTGAGGATTTGACAAGGGGGCGTGGCATGATTTTCCAATTTTGAGGTTCACAAAGCGTCGCTTCATGCAACCCGTAATTTTAGGCTGAAGAGCCTGTATCTGAGCTTGCGGATGTGCAAGTTTGATGTCAGTCAGTGCTTTGTAAGAGCCAAGAACGACATTTGCCCCAGTTTAAAATTTGACTTGATCCACAGGAGACAGACGCCATGAGCAGCCCCATTTACCAACCCAGCGCCGAATTCGTCAAAAACGCCCACATTTCGGGCATGCCCGCATATGAGGCGCTTTGTAAAGAAGCCGAAACCGATTACGAAGGCTATTGGGCCCGTCTGGCCAAAGAGCTGATCACATGGAAAACCCCCTTCACCAAGGTGCTGGACGAGTCCAACGCCCCTTTCTTCAAGTGGTTTGAAGACGGCACGCTGAACGCCTCTTACAACTGCTTGGACCGCAACGTCGAAAAAGGCTTGGGTGACAAGACCGCCATCATTTTTGAAGCCGACGGCGGCGAAGTCACCAAGGTCACTTACAGCCAGTTGCTGGCCAAGACCTGCCAGTACGCCAACGCCTTGAAGAGCCTGGGCATCAAAAAGGGTGACCGCGTGGTCATCTACATCTCCATGTCCATCGACGGCGTGGCCGCCATGCAAGCCTGCGCCCGCATCGGCGCCACCCACTCGGTGGTGTTCGGTGGTTTTTCTGCCCAGTCGCTGCGCGACCGCATCGAAGACACCGGCGCTATGGCCGTCATCACCGCCGACAACCAAGTGCGCGGTGGCAAATTGCTGCCCCTCAAATCCATCGTGGACGACGCCATCAATTTGGGCGGCTGCGGCTCCATCAAGAACGTCCTTGTGGTCAAGCGCTCGGGCGCTGACATCGCCATGACCGCTGGTCGTGACGTGTGGATGGCCGAGTTGGCCGACCAGCAAGCCACCACCTGCGAGCCCGAGTGGGTCGGTGCCGAGCACCCCCTGTTCTTGCTCTATACCTCCGGCTCCACCGGCAAACCCAAAGGTGTGCAACACAGCACCGGTGGTTATTTGCTGCACGCAGCCTTGACCACCCAATGGACCTTTGACTTGAAAGCCGACGACGTGTTCTGGTGCACCGCCGACATCGGTTGGGTCACGGGCCACACCTACATCACCTACGGCCCCTTGGCTTTGGGCGGCACTGAGATCGTGTTCGAGGGCGTGCCCACCTACCCCGATGCTGGACGTTTCTGGAAGATGATCCAAGACCACAAGGTCTCGATCTTCTACACCGCGCCCACCGCCATTCGCTCGCTCATCAAGGCCGCGGAAGCCAACGACGCTGTGCACCCCAAGAGCTACAACTTGTCGAGCCTGCGCCTGTTGGGCTCGGTTGGCGAGCCGATCAACCCCGCCGCGTGGGAGTGGTACCACAAGCATGTGGGTGGCGGCAATTGCCCCATCGTCGACACCTTCTGGCAAACCGAGACCGGCGGTCACATGATCACGCCGCTGCCTGGTGCCACCCCCATGGTGCCCGGCTCTTGCACACTGCCTTTCCCCGGCATCCAGGCCGCCATCGTGGACGAGACCGGCAAAGACATGCCCAATGGCCAAGGCGGTATCTTGGTCGTCAAGCGCCCATGGCCTTCCATGATTCGCACGATTTGGGGCGACCCTGAGCGCTTCAAGAAGAGCTACTACCCAGAAGACTTCAAGGGCAAGTACTACTTGGCAGGCGATGGTTCAATCCGTGACGCAAAGACCGGTTACTTCACCATCACCGGTCGCATCGACGACGTGCTCAACGTCTCCGGTCACCGCATGGGTACGATGGAAATCGAATCGGCCTTGGTCAGTTGCACCGAGTTGGTGGCCGAAGCCGCCGTGGTGGGCCGTCCTGATGACACCACGGGTGAGGCGATTTGCGCCTTTGTGGTGCTCAAGCGTTCGTTGCCCAACACCGACGAAGGCAAGGCCATTGCCAAGCAACTGCGAGACCACATTGCCAAGGAAATTGGCCCGATCGCCAAGCCCAAAGACATCCGCTTTGGCGAGAACTTGCCCAAGACCCGTTCGGGCAAGATCATGCGCCGCTTGCTGCGCTCCTTGGCCAAAGGCGAAGAGATCACGCAAGACATCTCGACATTGGAAAACCCAGCCATTTTGGGTCAGCTGGGTCAGGCTTACTGATCGGATCCGATCGGTCAAGGGCTTGCTGCCCTTGGCAGCGATGCCAAACAAAAGGCAGCCTCGGCTGCCGTTTGTCATGGTGCTGACCCGCGTCAGGTTTTCATGGCCAAGCCCAAACGCTCGATGGTCGCTTTTTCGGACTGGAACATGTTGTTGATGAACCGGGTGTATTCCTCGGTGCCCATGTAGATCACTGACTGGTCGTACTTGTCGAAGCTGGCCAGCACGGCTGGGTCTTGCAGCGTGCTTCTGAAGGCGTCGTGCAGGCGTTTGACCACGGCCGGGTCCATGCCCTTGGGGCCGCCGATGCCAAAGGGCGAGTCGGACACCGTGTCGAAACCGAGTTCGTTGAGGGTGGGCACGTTGGGCCAACGCTTGGTGCGTTTGCTGCCATAGGTGGCCAACAAGCGCATGGTGCCCGCTTCGACCTGTGGGGCCCAGCCTGTGGCATCGCTGTGTGACATGACATGGCCGCCCAACACCGCTTGCACGCCATCGGCGCTGCCTTTGAAGGGAATGTGGGTGACGTCGATCTTGGCTTTGCTGGCAAATTCTGCAAAGGCCAGGTGCGGCGTGGTGCCGTTGCCCGTGGAGCCATAGGTGAACTTGCCCGGGTTGGCTCGGGCAAAAGCCACCAAGTCGGCAATAGACTTGATGGGCGAATCGGCCCTGACCACCACGCCAAAGGTGTAGCCGGTCAGGCAGGCGATGTAGGTGAAGTCTTTGAGCGGGTCGAACTGCATTTTTTGCATGTGCGGCAGACGCGCGACGCCGATGGTGATTTGCGACAGTGTGTAGCCGTCGGGTTGGGCGCGAACCAGTTCGTTGGGGCCGAGCATGCCGCTGGCGCCGGGTTTGTTTTCGATGACCACTTGCACGCCCAGAGCCTTGGTGGCGCTCTCGGCCAAAGCACGCATGACGGCGTCCGTAGAGCCGCCCGCAGGCCATGGGCAGATCAGCTTGATGGGCCTGGCTGGAAAGGCCTGGGCTTGCGCCAGGGTGGGAAATGCGACCGTGACTGCGGCGGCGGCGGTGGCCTGAACAAAGCTGCGTCGTGATGTGTCTTGGGTTTTCAAATTGCTCTCCTTTTTCAAATGGATCATCCCATTGAAAAGCAAGACCGCTTAATCAGCAAGGGGGCAAACCTGCAGCCAGGTCGGCAGCGGGTCGCTTGCGTGACTGGCCAAGGACTACACCCCTCGGCGCGTGTTCAGTCGCCCATCACCACGCCCTCGCGCCGGGGGTCGGCTCCGCCGAACCAGCCGCTTGGCGTGCGTTCAATGGCTTGCAGGCCGCTGGTCATGTCGATCTCCAACACATCGTGGCCTCGGGCTTTGAGGGCTTCGACCGTGGTTCGGTCAAATCGCTTGGCTTCCAGAAAGGAGGGGCCGTTCAGCGTGCCAAAGTTAGGCAGGTCGATGGCTTGCTGGGCGTTCAGGCCCCAGTGCAAAGTGCCCACGAGCAGCTTGGCCGTGTAATGGATGATGAAGGCACCACCCGGGCTGCCACCGCTCATGAGCAGTTGGCCTGTGGCTTTGTCAAACACCAGGGTGGGTGACATCGAAGAGCGCGGGCGCTTGCCGGGCTCGACGCGGTTGGCGATCGGACGGCCCTGCGCGTCTCTTGGGGACAAGCTGAAGTCGGTCAACTCGTTGTTGAGCAAAAAACCGCCTTGGCGCGCGGGGTCGGTGGTCACCATGCGGCGCGCTCCGAAAGCGGCTTCGATGGTGCTGGTCATGGCCACGGCGCGTCCTTGCGCATCCACCACGCTGATGTGGCTGGTGCCGTATTCGGTTTGAGTGGGCATGGGGGCAAAGCTGCTTTGGCTGGTGCCCGGTTGTCCGGGCTTGGCCACTTTCATGGACTGGTGGCCAATCCCTTGGCTGCGTTGGCGCAGGTAGTCAGGCGCCAGCAGGCTGCGCCAGTCGCCGCCCGGGGCAGGCACAAAATCCGGGTCGGCCAGGTACTGCGCCCGGTCGGCAAAAGCCAGGCGCGAGGCCTCGGTGTAGCGGTGCAAAAAATCGGGCGAGGGCAAACCACCCACCAGCTCGGGGCCCTGCGGCTGGGTGTGGGCCAGCAGCCCCAAGATTTGCCCGATGGCGATGTGCCCAGACGATGGCGGGGGAAAGCCGCAGACGCGGACCTCGCGTGCAGGCGCCGGGTGTTCAAAGCACAAGGCTTGTCTTTCCTTGGGCTGATAACTCGCCAAGTCTTGCAGGCTCAAGGTGCCGGGGCGGGGTGCTTGCGCTGTGCGTGCCACCATGGCCTCGGCCACCGGTCCTTCATGCAAGGCGCGGCTACCCTCTGTGGCAATGCGTCTGAGCACATGGGCGTATTCGGGGTTGCGCAGCACATGGCCCACGGGCCAAGCTTGCCCTTGGGCGTTGTAGAAAAAACGCAAAGCCAGTGGGTCTTTTTTCAGGTGGGGGTCGGCCTGCAGCAGGGTGTGCAAGCGGGGGCTGACCCGAAAGCCTTGCTCGGCCAGCGTGATGGCGGGCGCCAACAGCTGCGCCCAAGGCAAGCGGCCGTGTTGGCGGTGCGCCGCCTCCAGCATGCGCACCACGCCGGGCACGCCCACCGAATGGCCGCTTTGTACGGCTTCGTCAAACGGCAGCGGTTTGCCCTGGTCCATGAACATATCGCCCCGGGCGCCAGCAGGTGCGGTTTCGCGCCCGTCGTGCGCCGTGACTTTTTGGCCATCAAAGTGCAACAGAAACGCGCCGCCGCCAATGCCGCTCGACTGCGGCTCCACCAGGCCCAACACCATTTGCACGGCAATGGCCGCATCCAGCGCTGAGCCGCCCGCGCGAAGCACCTGGTGCCCCGCATCGGTGGCCAGCGGGTTGGCGGCGGCCACCGCCTGGCGCGAGAAGGCCCAGCCGGGTTTGGCGCTGCGGCCACTGGCCGCTTCGGGTTGAACGACAAGATCGGGCACGCTGTAGCGCAAGGCGTTGGCGGGTGTTGGTGATGTGGGCCCGGACGCGCAGGCGCTCAACAGCGTCAGCACGATCAGGCTCCAAGGTAAGTGTGTGTTCATGTGTCGTAACTCTTCTCAGCATGCTAGCGGCATTGGAGGTCAGCACCAAGTGATCCGATGGCAAGAATTTTGTCAAGGTTTACAGGTCAATAGTGGGTATCAATGTATTCATAATTGCCTCGTCAATTTTGAATTTTGCTTCGAGGCGTTGATCCGATCAGCCATCAGGTGAACGCCAGTTTTGAGCTATTCGTAAAGTCATGATTTACAGTTTATGATCCTGAGCATCCGACACAAAGGTCTTGAGCTTTATTTCAAGACGGGTCGCATGTCTGGCATCCAGGCCATTCATGCCAAGCGTTTGCGTGAATTGCTTACCGCGCTGAACGTGGCGCAAGGCCCGACTGACTTGAATCGCCCGTCATGGCGTTTGCATGTTTTGACGGGAGACCGGTCCGGTTTTCATGCTGTGACGGTTCAGGCCAACTGGCGGCTGAACTTACGGTTTGTGGGGCAAGACGTTGAATTGCTGGATTCTTTGGACTACCACTGAAAGGCCAACCATGAAGATGCACAACCCGGCCCACCCCGGTGAAATGCTGGCTGGCTGGCTGGAAGACTTGAACACGAGCGTGACCGCTTTTGCAGGTCATTTGGGCATCAGCCGTGTGATGCTGTCCCGTGTACTGCATGGCCATGCGGCGGTAACGGCCGATATGGATGTGAGGCTCTCCGAGGCTTTGGGCACCAACCCAGGGTATTGGCTGGCTTTGCAAACCCAGAGTGATTTGTGGAAAGCCATGGAGCGGGCCAAGGAGCGCCCACCCATTGGGCGCATGCCTTTGCCGCTGGGCTTGGCGGTCGACTGAGGGTTAAATTGGGTATTCCACTCAAAATTTTTGTGAATGTTGGAGCGCCACTTTAAGTTGAGGCAAAAGCCGAAGTGCCTCCATCTCGCCTGACTGCCTGGCCATTCTGAAAAAAGCGGGTGTGGGGCGGGTGGCAAAACCCATGTCGGGGTGGATCACAAAATCAGCGTGTTGCAGTCCCGGGTCGATGCGTGCGCGTCTGCGGGCTTCGCGTTCCAGGCGTGCGGCTGATGTGCCGTCAGGTGCGTTGCCCGGGCGGGCGGTCACGTCGACGGCGATGACAAACTTGGCGCCAGCTTGGCGGGCGGCGCGAACCGCCACTGGCAAGGACTCGTCACCGTCTTCATATCCTCGGGGGCCGCCGCTGCCAAGCACCAGCGCCACACGCGGTGCGGGCGAGATAGCGGGCACGGCGCTCAGGGCCACGGGGCTGTTGGGTTGTGCGTGGTTGAACTGGGCGCAGGCCGCGGAGGTCCCCGCGGCGATGAGCAGGGCGGCCAAGCCCCAGCGGCGGTGTGATTCAGCCTTCATGGCGGTCCTTGGCCGATGCCGGGCTGGCTGGGGAGGCCTGGGCCGGGCCGTGGGTCAAGGCGGTCTTCATCATGCCCATCAAGTAGGGCTCGGCCATTTCAGAAACACCGGGTGAGAGCATCAGGTGATGCATGACGTTGGCCTGCTGGATGCTGGCCATGCCGTGCAGGGCTGACCAAATGAACAGGGCTTGCAACTCCGCTTGGGCCAACAAGGCCAGCATGTCACTCTGTTTTGTGTCTGCGCGCTGTTGCAATTGCTGCTGCAAATGGTGACGCAACAGGTCAAAAGCATGCACCGCATGGCGCACCAATTCGGGATGGGCTGCAGGCTTGGGCCAGGGTATACCGAACATCAGTCGGTATTCCAGCGGGTGTTCTGCAGCGAAAAGCATGTAGGCCTGGCCCATGCCCAGCAGTGCATCGCTGGCATGGGCTTTGGAGGCTTGGTCCAAAAAAGCGGCGAAATCCTCAAAGCACCTCTGCATGATTGCCGCCAGCAAGTGGTCCCTGCTGGGGTAGTGCCGGTAGGGCGCTTGGTGCGACACACCGAGTTTGCGCGCCACATCGCGCAGGCTCAGGCCTTCCACGCCTTGCTCGGCAATCACCTCGCGGGCCGCTTGGATGCAGGCTTCTTTCAGATCTAGTTCCTGAATGGTTTTGACCATTTGGCCTTTGACTTGGGCTAATGTTGACAGTGTCAACAGTTTAAGCGACACTTGTAGACGGCGTCAACTTTAGGGGCGATCGTGTCGTTTTTAAACACGGTGCAGGGATGGGCCGATTCGGCCTTGGGCTGGCACGGACTGAGTGCATCGCAAAAAACTTTGTGCCTTTATGGTGTTCTGATGGCGGCGGTGCTGTTGCCCACTTATGCGCTGTCTTGGGTCGATGCGCGCACACTGCGCGAGGTGGGCATTTGGGCCAAGCCCATGAAGTTCATGGCAGGCACGGCGCTGTTTGCCTTGACCACCATTTGGTTGACCACGCTGGTGCCCGGTCAGGTAGGCCACGACCCAAGCTTTCAGTGGATCGCTGCTTTGATCATCGTCACCTCTTTGTTCGAAGTGGTGTACATCACATACCAAGCCTCGCTTGGTGAAGGCTCGCACTACAACACGAGCGACCCTGTGCGGGCGATCCTGTTTGGTCTGATGGCTGTTGCTGCGGTGGGCTTGGTGGCATCTCAGGCCTGGCTGGCATGGGTCATTTGGAAAGCTTTGGGGACAACTGTCCTCACGCCCACCCTCTTGGCGGTACTTTTGGGCTTGGTCCTGACCTTTGTGTTGTCCACCGTCAGTGGTTTCATGTTGGGCGGCAGGCAGCCGCCTGCTGGGGTGGGTTGGCCTGTGGTGGGTTGGCACACCTGGCAAGACGTGCGCCCCGCGCATTTTTTGGCCGTTCATGCCCAGCAATTCATCCCACTGTCTGGACTCTTGGCCGAACGCATCGGCGGTCAGGCTGCCATGCCATCTGTGCTGGCTTTCACCAGCGTTTACATCGCGGCTTGGTTCGCCTTGAGTTGGATGGGCATGGTGGCCTGAGTCAGCGGGCCTGCTGGGCGCTCACTTCGGCGCCAAGCGGATCGCGCCGTCCAGACGAATCACCTCGCCGTTGAGCATGTCGTTTTCGATGATGTGCTTGGCCAACTTGGCATAGTCTTGTGGTGTGCCCAAGCGGCTGGGGAAGGGCACGCCAGCGGCCAGCGCGTCTTGCACTTCTTGGGGCATGCCAAACAGCATGGGGGTGCCAAAGATGCCGGGGGCAATGGTCATATTGCGGATGCCGTTGCGCGAGAGGTCGCGGGCAATGGGCAAGGTCATGCCG
The DNA here is from genome assembly GCA_943331105.2 of Akkermansia muciniphila. GTDB lineage: Bacteria > Pseudomonadota > Gammaproteobacteria > Burkholderiales > Burkholderiaceae_C > Limnohabitans_A. The sequence goes on along the minus strand of CALQKH020000014.1, from coordinate 49,689 downwards.
ACCACGCCGCCCTTGGATGCAGCATAGGCCGCCTGGCCAATCTGGCCGTCGTAGGCGGCCACGCTGGCGGTGCTGATCAGCACACCGCGTTCGCCAGTGGCTTCGGGCTCGTTTTTGCTCATGGCTTCCGAGGCCAGGCGGATCATGTTGAAGGTGCCCACCAGGTTGACCATGATGGTCTTGGTGTAGACGGCCAGGTTGTGTGCGCCGTTTTTGCCCACGGTTTTTTCGGCGGGGGCGATGCCCGCGCAGTTGACCAAGCCCACCAACTTGCCCATCGACACAGCTTGAGCCACCACGGCCTGGCCGTCGGCTTCGTTGCTCACATCGCACTTGACGAATGCGCCGCCCAGTTCTTTGGCGATGGCCTCGCCTTTTTCAGCCTGCATGTCGGCGATCACGACCTTGCCGCCATTGGCCGCCAGCATGCGGGCCGTGCCTTCGCCCAAGCCCGATGCGCCGCCGGTGACTATGAAAACTTTGCCTTGTATGTCCATTTCAACTCCTGAATTTGATTGACGTTACGTCAACGTCAATTATGCACAGATGGCCTGCGCAAAAGGACGCCATGCACCCGATCCATTCCGCCATGCCTTACCGATAACACGGTACAGGGCTACCGGCTTTGCTGAATGGATCTGGGCCAAGAGACGGCCTAGCATGGACAACACCCCGGGCCACCGGTCCGGGTGGGTGCATCAACAGGAGAACCGGATGGCTATAGAGCTCAAGTGGGATAAGAACGAATCGGCTTTGTTGCACACCGACAGCAACTGGCGGCGCGCCTGCGATTTGTTGGCCACGGCCGATATACGGGTTGGGGGCGGCAGGCCTTGGGACATGCGGGTGCGCCACCCCGACACCTTTGACCGCATCTTGACGCGCGGCAGTTTGGGTTTGGGCGAAAGCTACATGGATGGCTGGTGGGACTGCGACCATGTGGACGAGTTCATCGCCCGAATCCTCAGGGCGCGGCTGGACGAGCAGGTGGGTCGAGCGGGTTGGTTGTGGGCGTCGCTCAAGGCCCGTTTGACCAACTTGCAATCTCCCCACAGGGCTTGGCAGGTGGGCGAGCTGCATTACGACTTGGGCAACGATTTGTACGAAGCCATGCTCGACCCGTCAATGGCCTACAGCTGTGCTTACTGGCCAGCTGCCCAAACGCTGCAGCAGGCGCAAGAGGCCAAGCTGGAGCTGGTTTGCCAGAAGCTGCAACTTCAGCCTGGCATGACACTGCTGGACATTGGCTGCGGCTGGGGCAGTTTGATGTTGCACGCGGCCAAGCGCCATGGCGTGCACTGTGTGGGTTTGACCATTTCCAAAGAGCAGGCGCGGCTGGGTAACGCCAAAGCGCAGGGCTGGCCGGTGCGCTTCGAGTTGGCTGACTACAGGCAGTTCAACCCCGAGGGGTACCAACGCTTTGACCGCATTGCTTCGGTGGGCATGTTTGAGCATGTGGGCCACAAAAACTACCGCGCCTACTTTGAAATGGCACGGCGCAGCCTGCGCAATGAGGGTTTGTTTTTATTGCATACCATCGGCAAAAACCGGGCAGGTGCGAGCATTGATCCGTGGATTGAAAAATACATCTTTCCTAACGGCGTGCTGCCCGCTGCCTCTGAAATCTCTTTCTATAGCGAAGAGCAGTTCGTCATGGAGGATTGGCACAACTTGGGCGAGGATTACGACAAGACGCTGATGGCTTGGCATGCGCGTTTCGAAGCCGCATGGCCGTTACTTCGGGAACGCTACGGCGAGCGCTTTTACCGCATGTGGCGCTATTACCTGCTGTGTTGTGCAGGCACTTTCCGCTCTCGTGACAACCAGCTGTGGCAGGTGGTCCTGTCTCCTGGCGGACAGGCTGGTGGTTACCGAAGGCCGCTGATGTGAGCGTGCATTCCTGGTGGCGCATGGGGCTCCCGAACATGCTCCAATGCACGGGTCCCATTTTTGTCTTGTGCCCACACACCATGTCCAACCAGCCTTTTGCTTTCACTTCAAATTCCTCACCTGAAGTTTGGCCCCTGTCGGCTCGGTGGTTTCTGGCGCTGGGAGCGATCAGCGCCTGCGCCAGCGTGGTGTTCAGCGCTGCATTTGCACATTTGCCGGTGTTTGCCGGGGGTGTGCCCGCGGCAGTGCAAACCGCATTGAGTCAGCAGCAATTTCATTCGCTGGGATTGTTGTTCACGGGCCTGGCACTCCGGATCGGTGGGCCATGGCGTTGGCTGCAGGCGGCCGGTTGGCTCATGCTGGTCGGTTTGCTCTTGTTCAGCTTCAACCTGTATGCCCGCCATGTGTTCGGTTGGGATGCCATGCGTGCTTGGGTGCCGTGGGGCGGCATGGCTTGGATTTTGGCTTGGCTGAGCTTGGGGTTGGGGTTTTTAAAAACGCCCCGTTCAACAAGGGCTTGATTTGCCCTCTCTCAAGGGTCCGCCCCAATCAGGATGGGTCGGTTCTAAAGGTTTTTCCTATCGGGGCCATAAAAACTACTTATGAGTAGAAACCCTAGGCTGCATTATGATTGCGACCAATGAGTTACCTCATTCGATAGTTTTTTTAAACCACCCATAGGAAACACCATGTCCTCTTTGATCAATACCCAAGTTCAGCCTTTCAAAACCCAAGCTTTCCACAACGGCAAGTTCGTGCAAGTGTCCAACGAAACCCTCAAAGGCGAGTGGTCCGTGCTGATTTTCATGCCTGCAGCCTTCACCTTCAACTGCCCCACAGAAATCGAAGACGCTGCTGACAACTACGCCGAGTTCCAAAAAGCCGGTGCCGAGGTCTACATCGTGACCACCGACACCCACTTCTCGCACAAAGTCTGGCACGAGACATCGCCTGCCGTGGGCAAGGCCAAGTTCCCCTTGGTTGGCGACCCGACACATGCCCTGACACGCGCTTTTGGCGTACACATCGAAGAAGAAGGCTTGGCGCTGCGCGGCACCTTCATCATCAACCCCGAAGGCAAGATCAAGACGGCCGAAGTGCACTCCAACGAGATCGCTCGTGACGTGTCCGAGACCCTGCGCAAGCTCAAAGCAGCTCAGTACACCGCCGCCAACCCTGGCCAAGTGTGCCCCGCCAAGTGGAAAGAAGGCGCCAAGACTTTGGCGCCTTCCATCGACCTGGTCGGCAAGATCTAAATCTCGGGTGCCCTGCTGGTCAGGGCGCTGAGTTCAGCGCATGCGGGCCACAAGCCTGCGTGCCTTGCGCTCAACGAATACACCCAAGTCCCCATGTTCCCTGGCCTGCGCCACAAGTGCGGGTTCATGTTCACTGCACCCTGTAAACCGGAGATCACCATGCTCGACGACACCCTCAAAGCCCAACTTCAGCAATACTTGGGCTTGCTGCGCCAGCCCATTCGCCTGATGGCCTCGCTGGACGACAGCGAGACGGGCGTCGACATGAAGAACCTGCTGGAAACCATTGTCGGTTTGTCTGACAAGGTCAGCCTCGACACTTCGGGCAACGATGCCCGCAAGCCATCTTTTGTGGTGGCGCGTGAAGGTCAAACGCAAGGCGTGCGTTTTGCGGGTTTGCCTTTGGGCCACGAGTTCACATCGCTGGTGCTGGCCCTGCTGTGGACAGGCGGTCATCCGCCCAAGGTCGAGGCTGAAGTCATCGACAGCGTCAAAGTGCTGGAAGGCCACTTCAACTTTGAGGTCTACATGTCGCTGAGCTGCCACAACTGCCCCGACGTGGTGCAGGCTTTGTCGCTGATGGCCATCGTGAACCCGAATGTGAAGACTGTGGTCATCGAGGGCGGTGCCTTCCAAAAGGAAGTGCAAGAGCGCCAGATCATGGCGGTGCCCATGGTCTTCTTGAACGGCCAAGTGTTTGGCTCAGGCCGCATGTCGGTCGAAGAAATCGTGGCCAAGCTCGACACCAACGCCGGTGAGCGCGACGCAGCCAAGTTGACCGCCAAGGACCCCTTCGACGTTTTGATCGTGGGTGGTGGCCCTGCCGGTGCTGCGGCCGCTGTTTATGCGGCCCGAAAAGGCATCCGCGTGGGTGTGGCGGCTGAGCGTTTTGGGGGCCAGACCAACGACACCATGGCCATCGAGAACTACATCTCGGTGCTGGAGACCGATGGTCCCAAGTTTGCGGCGGCTCTGGAAGCCCAAGTGCGCCTCTACGAAGTGGACATCATGAATTTGCAGCGTGCCGAGAAAATCATCCCGGCCACTGTGCCCGGTGGCCTGATCGAGGTGCAAATGGCCAATGGGGGCGCCTTGAAAGCCCGCTCGGTCATCCTGTCGACCGGTGCCCGCTGGCGCAATGTGAACGTGCCCGGCGAAGCCGAGTACAAAAACAAGGGCGTGGCGTATTGCCCACACTGCGACGGTCCGCTGTTCAAGGGCAAGCGCACGGCCGTCATTGGCGGTGGCAACTCCGGCATCGAAGCGGCGATTGACTTGGCGGGCATCGTGGCGCATGTCACGGTGTTTGAATTTGCCGACCAACTCAAAGCCGATGCGGTGCTGGTGAGCAAGCTCAAGAGTTTGCCCAATGTGACGGTGCACACCGGCGCTCAGACCACCGAAATCACCGGTGCCGAAGGCAAGGTCAATGGCATCCGCTACAAGGACCGCACCACGGGTGATGACCACTGGGTGGAGCTCGAAGGCGTGTTTGTTCAGATCGGTCTGGTGCCCAACACCGAATTCCTCAAAGGTACTTTGGAACTGAGCAAGTTTGGCGAGATCGTGGTGGATGCCAAAGGCCACACGAATGTGGCGGGCGTTTTTGCGGCCGGCGACTGCACCACCGTGCCTTACAAGCAAATCGTGATCGCTGCAGGCGAAGGCGCCAAAGCCGCCCTGAGTGCCTTTGACCACCTGATTCGCTTGCCATCGGTGCCCGCTGAGGTGGCCGAAGCCGCCGTGGCTTGATTACTTGAAACCAACTCGGTCCAGCATTTGTTGAACCCTGACCTGGTTCATGCCCACGGCACTGATCGGGAGCAATTCGCTTTTGAAGCTTCCTCCCGTCATGGCTTTGAGGGCTGGATTGTCAAAATTCACACCTTTGGCGGCTGGCCATTCGTTGTTGCCGTTGGCAAAGTGGTTTTGCGCAGATGGACTGGCCAAGTATTCGAGGAACTTGACAGCGTTCTCGGTGTTTTTTGCGTTTCGGGCGACGGCACCCCCTGCGACGTTCATGTGTGTGCCCCAACTCGATTGGTTGGGAAACACCACGCCGATTTTGTCGGCCACAACGCGGTCCTCGGCTTTGCTTGACCGCATCAGTCGGGCCAAATAATAGGTGTTGGTCACGGCCACACCACATTCACCCGAGGCCACAGCCCGGATTTGGTCGGTGTCGCCACCCTTGGGGCTGCGGGCCATGTTGTCCACCAAACCTTTGAGCCAAACTTCTGTTTTTTGTGGGCCGAGGTGCTCGGTCATGGCACCAAACAGGCTCAGGTTGTAGGGGTGGGAGCCGCTGCGGATGCACAGTCTGTTTTTGAATTTGGCATCGGCGAGTTTCTCGTAGCTGTCCACATCGGAGGGATCAAATTTGGTTTTGTCAAAGACCGTGACGCGGGCGCGGGTGGACAGGCCAAACCAGGCCGTGCCGCCGTTGGCAGCAGGTTTGGCGCGCAAATTGGAGGGGATGGCATCCTCTAGCAATTTTGACCTGATGGGTTGGAACAAACCATCGACTTCAGCTCGCCACAATCGTGCAGCGTCCACCAACAAGATCACATCGGCGGGGGAGGCGGTGCCTTCGGCCTTGAGACGGGCGAGAATACCGGCATCGTCAGCGTCCACACGGTTGATTTTGATGCCAGTGGCTTTGGTGAATTCGCTGTACATGAGCTCGTCACTGGGGTAATGGCGTGCTGAATAGATGTTCAAGATTTTGTCTTGAGCCATGCTGGACGCGGCAGTCATCAGGCAAGCCAAGCTCAGAATGGATCGTGTGAAAAGCATGGTTTCAGTCGTGGTCGGTTGCGGTGGGTAAAGTTTAATCCAAATGCGAATCATTATCAACAAGATTTGAGAGAAAAATGGCTTCAAGGGATCATCATCAAAAAAACAGCCACATTGGCAGGCGATCGGGTATGGACTTGAAGGCTTGGGGCCAGCGTTTGGCGCTCTTGGGTCTGGCGGTGATTTTGGCCGCTTGCACCAGTGTGCCGCCCACAACGCCCTCGGTCGTGCCCGTGCCAGGTGTGGAGCGCAAAGAGTTGCGTTTGGGCTTGGCCTTGGGCGGTGGCGCAGCGCGGGGATTCGCGCATGTGGGTGTGATTCAGGTGCTCGAAGAGGCCGGTCTGCGACCTGCCTATTTGGTGGGGACTTCTGCTGGCAGTTTGGTGGCCGCTTTGTACGCCAGTGGCAAGACCCCCGCTGAGCTGATTCGCGTTGCCGAAAGCATGCAAGAGGCCGAGATCACCGACTGGATGCTGCCCATTTTGAACCGAGGCGCTTTGCGCGGCGAAGCTTTGGCCCGGTATGTGAACACCCAAGTGGGCGGACGAACATTGGAGCAAATGAGGATCCCCGTGGGCATTGTGGCCACCGACTTGGGCAATGGCGATGCCATCACATTCAGGCGGGGCAATACGGGCGCTGCGGTGCGCGCTTCGAGTGCGGTGCCGGGGGTGTTTCAGCCGGTGCGCGTGGCCGATCGTGAATACGTGGATGGCGGGTTGGTGGCGCCTGTGCCGGTCCGTCAGACCCGCGAAATGGGGGCCAACTTTGTGATTGCGGTCGATATTTCCAGCGATCCCGAAGGCAACCCTTCTGGCGACACGTTTCAGATCCTCATGCAGACCTTTGCCATCATGGGCAAGAGCATCAACCAACTGGCCTTGAAAGATGCCGACTGGGTGGTTCGACCAGCTTTGACTGGGGTTAAAAGCGCCGACTTCAGCGCCCGCATGCGCTCGATTGAAGCGGGCAGGGCCGCCATGCGGGAGGCGCTGCCCGGCCTCAAAGTCCGAATGGCTGCTTTTGAAGCGGGCCGTTGAAGAGGGCTTTTGAAGCACAAAAAAAGGGCTGATCTGGCGATCAGCCCTGGAAGGGATCCCTGTTTCCCAGATGAAATTCAAAAGGATCCGAGGAGACAACTTGCAACCAACTGTTCAAGTCAGCAAGACTTGAACGGCCGTGAATTACTTTTTCTTGGCGGCTTTAGGAGCAGCGGCGGTGACCGTTTGGGTCACTGCAGCGATGTTGGATTCGGCCATGTCGGTGGCTTGCTTGACCGCTTTTTGCACCGACTCGTAGGCTGAGGTGGCGGCGGTAACGGCCCCCTTCATCATGGCCACAGCTTGCTCAGAGCCAGCTGGCGCGTTTTGTGTCGCAGTTTCCACCAAGGTGCTGAACTGTTTTTGGGCGGCAACCGATTGGTTTTCAAAAGCTTTGGTGAATTCACTGCCTGTGCCAGATGCAATGTCGTAGAGGTGACGGCTGTAAGCTGCAGTTTTTTCAGCCAATGGCTGGAACAGGTTGGCTTGCATGGCCAGCAACTCTTGGGCATCTTTCACGCTCAAAACAGCTTGTGTGTTGTGCGCCGATTCGTCCAAGGCCGCTTTGGCGGCGTTCAGGTTCAGTTCGACCAGCTTTTCAACGCCTTCAAAGGCTTTGGCGGTCAGGCCAAACAGGGTTTCAACATTGGCTTTGTGCGAGGCGACGATTTGTTCGGGTGTCATCATGAGAGGCTCCAGAGAAGGGTTTGATTTCAAGAGGACTGCGCCGTAACTGGCCGAGACCGTACAACTTTGTTGCAGTGCAGCATAAGCTGAATTTTAGGTTGACTACCGAGCATTGCAAGGACTTGAGCCCACTCTTGGCTCAGTTTAGAGAGTGTTTTCTAGAATCACCTTGCTCTGAATCAATCCATGCACGCTTATTACGCCGACCACTTTGTCCTGCCTTTGCCCGAAGGTCACCGCTTTCCGATGCGCAAGTACAGCCGACTGCGGGATCGCTTGACGCAAGAGTTACCGGCCGTTGTCATGCGTGAGGCCCCGGCCGCCAGTGACGGCGAGCTGGCGCTGGTGCACACGCCCGCGTACATCCAGGGCGTGGCCACGGGCAGCTTGGAGCCAGCGCTGCAGCGCGAGATTGGTTTTCCCTGGAGCCCGGCCATGGCCGAGCGGGCAAGGCGATCGGTAGGCGCCACTGTCGCCGCCGCCCGCGATGCGCTGAGTCAAGGGGTGGCGGGCAACTTGGCCGGGGGCACCCACCATGCCTATGCGCACAAGGGTGGGGGCTTTTGTGTGTTCAACGACATTGCCGTAACGGCCCGCCTGATGCAGGCCGAGGCTTGGCGGCACCATCGGCAAACATTGAAGGTGGCGGTGGTTGACCTGGACGTGCACCAAGGCAATGGCACCGCGCATGTGTTTGCCAAAGACCCCAGCGTGTTCACCCTGTCGATGCATGGTGAAAAGAACTTCCCGTTTCGCAAAGAACCGAGCGATCTGGACGTGGGTCTGCCGGATGGCTGCACCGACGAGCCGTATCTGGCCGCGCTGCATCAAGCCTTGCAAACGCTGCAAGACAGGTTCGATCCGCAGTTGGTCATTTATCTGGCCGGAGCCGACCCGCACGAGGGGGACCGTTTGGGACGCCTCAAACTCTCGATGGACGGCATGCAGGCCCGCGACAGGGTGGTGATGGACTGGGCTTGGCAACGCAAGCTGCCGGTGGTCATGTGCATGGGCGGAGGCTACGGTCATGACATCGAGACCACAGTGCAGGTGCAAATGCAGACCTGGGATGTCGCTTTGGGCTATTGGCAACGCTGGCACAATCTCGGGCGATGAACACCCCTGCAACCACCTCTGAAACAGCCCCCGCCAAGGCGCAACCTGACGCCCGCAGCAGCTACAAAGCGTTTCGCGCCATCAGCACCCGCTGGATGGACAATGACGTGTACGGCCATGTGAACAACGTGGTGTACTACAGCTGGTTCGACACAGCAGTGAACGCCACCCTGATCGAGCAGGGTGTGCTGGACATCCACGCGGGCAGCACCATCGGCCTGGTGGTTGAAACCCAGTGTTTCTACTTCGCGCCTTTGGCTTTTCCGCAAACCATCGACGCGGGCATCCGTGTGGCCAAATTGGGCACGTCCAGCGTGCGCTACGAGGTGGGCCTGTTCGCCCAAGGCGCAGATCTGACCGCCGCCCGGGGTCACTTTGTGCATGTGTACGTGGACCGTCAGACCCGCCGCCCCGTGCCCCTGCCAGCCGCACTCAAAGCATTTTTGGAGACCTTGACATGAAAACCACCGGACCCCAGGTCAGCACCCGCGTGAATGACCCCGCGAGCGTAGACGCCGCCATTCTGAGCCGATTTTCGGCCCGCGCCTATTTGCCCCAAGCGGTGGAGCGCAATGTGTTGCAAGAGGTGCTGAGCATTGCCGCCCGCTCACCCAGCGGCACCAACACCCAGCCCTGGAAGGTGTATGTTCTGCAAGGCGCCAAACGCGACGAGCTGGTGACCAAGACCTGCGCTGCGCACGACGCCATCAGCGCGAATCCGGCCCTGGCTTCTGATTACGCCGAGGCCTACGATTACTACCCTGAAAAATGGGTCAGTCCCTACATCGATCGCCGCCGCGAGTGCGGTTTTGGCCTCTATGGCGTGCTGGGCATTGGCAAGGGCGACAAAGCCATGATGCACGCCCAGCACCAAAAGAATTTCCGCTTTTTCGACGCGCCTGTGGGCCTGATCTTCACCATCGACAAGGTCATGGGACGGGGCAGTTTGCTCGACTACGGCATGTTCTTGCAAAGCATCATGGTGGCCGCCCGCTCACGGGGTCTGCACACCTGCCCGCAAGCGGCTTGGAACGGGTTTTCCAAAATCATCTTGCCGCTGATCGGCGCGGGTGAGAACGAAATGGTGGTCTGCGGCATGTCGCTGGGCTATGCCGATGAGTCAGCGCTGGTCAACACCTTTCAGACCACACGGGTGCCAGCGCAAGACTTCACCCACTGGGTGGACTGACTTTGATCCCAACCCGTTTTTTTTAAAGACAAGGGCCTGAATTGGGATTCGAAGCACTGGCGCTGCAACTGCTCAACGGCCTGAGCCACGCCACCACTTTGTTCTTAATGGCTTCCGGGTTGACGCTGATTTTTGGCGTGACCCGGATCGTCAACTTCGCGCACGGCAGTTTTTTCATGCTGGGCGCTTTGTGGTCGGCCCACGCGGTCACCCACTGGTGGCCCGACATGGCGGGCACCGCCTGGGGTTATGGCGCGGTGATCTTGATGGGCGCGTGTGTGGCGGCCTTGCTGGGGGCTGTGACCGAGGTGCTGCTGCTCAAGCGCATGCGCCACGCGCCTCAGCTTTACCAATTGGTGGCCACCTTTGGCTTGACGCTCGCGCTGCACGATGCGATGCGCTGGTTCTTTGGCCCTGAAGAGGTGTTCGCGCCGCGCTTTCCGGGTCTCAAGGGTGCCATCCAGCTGGGCGAGTCGTTTTTTCCAACTTGGCAACTGTTCACCCTGGTGCTTGGGCCTTTGGTTTGGCTGGGCTTGCACCTGTTGCTGACGCGCACGCTGTGGGGCCAGCGCGTGAAAGCCGCGACGCAAGACCGCGAGATGCTGGGCGCCCTGGGTGTGAACCCGGCGCCCCTCATGCTGGGCGTGGTCGTGCTGGGCTGCGGTTTGGCGGGTCTGGCCGGTGCGCTGCAGTTGCCGCGAGAACCTGCGCATTTGCAAATGGACGTGAACGTGGTGGTCGAGACCTTTGTGGTCGTGGTCACAGGGGGGTTGGGCAGCATCGGCGGGGCGTTTGCAGCGGCGGTGCTGATTGGGGTGATCCACGCCTTGGGCTTGAGTTTTTTTCCGCAAGCGACTTTGGTGCTGGTGTTTTTGACCATGGCGGTGGTGCTGGTTTGGCGGCCGCAGGGCTTGGCGGGGTCGTCCGCGCATGCCGAGCAACGTGAGAGCGTGCCGGTGTTTGCACTTTGGCCGGTGGGCATGGTGGGTCGCTGGCTGTTTGTGGCCAGCTTTGTCGGCTTGACGCTGCTGGCTTGGGGGCAGGGCGATTACGGCCGCAGCCTGGCCGAAGATGTGATGGTGATGATGCTGTTTGGCCTGAGCCTGCAGTGGATGATGGCTTTGGGCGGCTTGGTCAGTTTTGGCCATGCAGCATTTTTTGCGTTAGGTGCCTATGGCGCTGCACTGGCGCACCTGCATGGGGGCGCAGGTTTGCTCACCGCTTTGGCGGCAGGCATGGCGCTGGCGTTTGCCGTGGCTTTGGCTTTTGGGGCTTTGGTGGTGCGCAGCAGCGGGGTGTACTTGGCCATGCTGTCGCTGGCGCTGGCGCAAATGATTTGGGCAGGTGCCACGCAATGGGTGGGCCTGACGGGCGGTGACAACGGCTTGATTGGTTTGCGCTTGATCGCGCCCGAATCGCGGGCATTGGCGGATGCTGTGCTGTGCGCCTTCATGCTCTTGGCCTTGGCAGCCATGGCCCGCGCGGCCCGCTCGAGCCGGGGTGCGGCTTTGCAGGCTTTGCGGGATGCGCCGCTGCGGGCGGCCGCCAGCGGTTTGCCGGTGCAGGCGCTGCGATACCAGGTTTTTGTGGGCAGCGCCACTTTGGCTGGATTGGCCGGTGGCTTGTGGGCCGCCTTCAAAGGCGCGGTATTCCCGTCGGTGGCTTCGGTGGCCATGTCGGTCGATGCCCTGTTGGTGATTTTGCTGGGCGGCGTGCACCAGCTGTGGGGCTCGGCGGTGGGCAGTGCGCTGCTGGTGTGGGGCGGGGCCGAACTCGGCCGGGGGCTGGAGTATTGGCGCGGGGTGTTGGGTGTGGTGATCATGCTCGTGATGGTGCTGGCCCCCAGTGGTGTGTTGGGTGGGCTGCAGCTTTTGTTGCAACGCTTTCGCCCAAGCAAAGGTGTTGCTGCATGAGCCCCCAAACCTCCGTGGCACTGCAAGTCAAAGCCCTGGCCAAGCACTTTGGAGGCGTGCGGGCGCTCGATGGCGTGGACTTTTCGGTGTCCACAGGCCAGTGCGTGGCCCTGATCGGCCCCAACGGCGCGGGCAAGTCGACCTGTTTTGCCTGCTTGGCGGGCCAGCAAGTGCCCTCGGCGGGTGAGGTGATGTGGCAGGGCCAGTCCCTTTTGGGCAAACCACCTGCCGAGCGCCAACGCCTGGGCGTGGCGCGCACTTTTCAAGTGGCGCAAACTTTTGAGGCGCTCACCGTGCTGCAAAACATCCAATTGGTGCTGCGCACTTCGGCGCCATTGGCCTGGTGGGACAGGCTTGACCGACGCCAACCCGAGCGTGCCATGCAACTGGCCATTCAAGCGGGCCTGCAGACCCAGGCGCATGCCACGGTGACTGATTTGCCCTATGGTGCCAAAAAGCGCTTGGAGCTGGCCATGGCCCTGGCGGGCCTCCCTGAAGCAGACGCTGTTGTGGCAGCCGATGGGGAGCCGGCCAAAAGTCCGTCCTTGCTGCTGCTGGACGAACCTGCTGCCGGATTGGCCCTGGCCGAGCGGGCCGACATGATGGCGCTGGTGCGCCAGGTGGCATTGCAAGGCGTGACGGTGCTCTATACCGAGCACAACATGGACGCCGTGTTTGGCGTGGCGGACCGGGTGCTGGTGCTGATGCAAGGCCGTTTGGTGGCCGATGGCCTGCCTGAAGTGGTGGCCCAGGACCCGCAGGTGCGCGAGCGTTACCTGGGGCTCGACTTCGACCTGAAAGGTTTGCGCGATGCTCACCGTTAAAGGTCTGAACGCTTGGTACGGTCAAGCCCAGGCCTTGTTCGAGGTGAGCTTGTCGGTGGGCGAGGGCGAGCTGGTCGTCATTCAAGGCCTGAACGGCGCTGGCAAATCCACCCTGCTGCAAAGCCTGATCGGCATTGGCCCGCGGGCGCAAGGCCGAATCACCTGGCAAAACGAACCCATACAAGCTTGGCCCGCGCACCGACGCGCCCAAGCGGGTCTGGGTTTCGTGGCAGAGGACCGGCGCTTGTTCACCGGCTTGTCGGTGAAAGAAAACCTGTGGATCGCCGCACCTTCGGGTTCAAATGCCCAGGCCACGCCCGCGCAGCGCTTTGACCGTGTGATGTCTTTGTTTCCACAGCTGCAAACCATGCTGCACCGCCCGGCCAGCCAAATGAGCGGGGGCGAGCAGCAAATGCTGGCACTGGCACGCACCCTGATGATCGCCCCGCGCCTGTTGCTGCTGGACGAGCCTTGCGAGGGCATTGCCCCGGTGCTGGTGGCGGCCATGCGTGACGCCCTGTTGCAGCTGGCCCGTGAGGGCGTGGCCATGCTGGTGGCCGAGCAAAACAATATTTTGTCGGGACATGCCCAGCGCGTGCTCGTCTTGACCAGTGGACGCCTGCAAACGTTGGTTTGAGCCAGATTTGTCCGAGGTCAGGCATCCCTTACACTGATCCACAAGAACAAACGGTACCAGCCGTCAGAGACAACACCCACCATGATCATCACCAGTTTGCTCGACACCGACCTGTACAAATTCACCATGATGCAGGTCGTGCTGCACCAGTTTCCGGGGGCGCAGGTCGAATACAAGTTCAAGTGCCGCAACCCGGGTGTGCCCCTGGCGCCTTTTGCCGAAGAGATTCGCCGGGAAATACGCTCCCTGTGCAGCCTGAGCTTCAAGGAGACGGAGCTGCATTACCTGCGGTCGCTGCGCTTTATCAAAAGCGACTTTGTAGATTTTTTGGGTCTGTTCAAGCTCAACGAAAAATGCATCGAGGTCTTGCCACTGCCCACAGGTGAGATCGACATCACGATTCGCGGCCCTTGGTTGCACACGATTTTGTTTGAAATCCCGGTGCTGGCCATTGTCAATGAGGTCTACTTTCGAAACACCCAAAAAGTGCCCGACCTCATGGAAGGTCGCCGCCGTTTGGACACCAAAATCGCCCAGTTGCAGGCCACTGGCCTTGAAACCTTGAAGATTGCCGACTACGGCACGCGCAGGCGTTTTTCAAGGGCCTGGCACGAGGAAGTCTTGCGCGTGTTGTCGGCCCGATTAGGCACCGGCCCCGAGGGCCAGTTTGCGGGCACCAGCAATGTTTATTACGCTTATTTGCTGGGCCTGACGCCCTTGGGCACCATGGCGCACGAGTACCTGCAGGCCGCTCAGGCGTTGGGCCCCCGTTTGCGCGACAGCCAGGTGTTTGCTTTCGAGTCTTGGGCCAAAGAGTACCGGGGAGACCTGGGCATTGCGCTGAGCGATGTGTACGGTTTCAATGCCTTTTTGCGCGACTTTGACCTGTATTTTTGCAAGCTTTTTGACGGCGCACGGCACGACAGCGGCGACCCTTTCACTTGGGGTGAGCGCATGATCGCGCACTACCAGCAAAATCGGGTCGACCCCAAGACCAAGACACTGATTTTCAGTGACAGCCTGACCGTGCCGCGCACCATTGAGCTCTTTGAGCAATTTCGGGGCCGTTGTCAGTTGGCTTTTGGCGTGGGCACCAACCTGACCAACGATCTGGGCTATGAAGCGCTGCAAATTGTCATCAAGATGACCCGGTGTAACGGTCAGCCTGTGGCCAAATTGTCAGATTCCCCCGGCAAAGGCATGTGTGAAGACGAGAAGTACTTGGCTTATTTGAGCCAAGTGTTTGAAATTTCTTCAGCGGTCTGAAAAGGATTAAGGCGCCCGTTAACATACGCCACCTTTTTACAGGAGTTGCACCGATGACGCGATTGGGTACGAGATGGAACGCTTGGCTGGCTGTGCCAATGTTGCTGGCCATGTCCAGTGGGGCTTTTGCGGCTGATTTTGACGGTTCGCAATTGTCCGCCGTTTGGGGTGTGCCTTTTGCTGGCATTTTGTTGTCGATTGCCCTGATGCCTTTGCTGGTCCCGCATTTTTGGCACCACCATTACGGCAAAGTGGCCGCAGCTTGGGGTTTGGCATTTTTGGTCCCATTTGCCGTGGTGTTTGGCCCTGCAGCAGCGGGCGTCAACATGGTGCATGCGCTGTTTGCCGAATACATCCCTTTCATCATTTTGTTGACAGCTTTGTTCACCGTGTCCGGGGGTATTTTCATCCGTGGCAATTTGCATGGCAGTCCTGGTTTGAACACTGCCATCTTGGCCATCGGTGCTTTTTTGGCCAGTTTCATGGGCACCACGGGGGCTTCGATGTTGCTGATCCGTCCCTTGATCCGTGCCAATGACAACCGCAAACATGTGGCCCATGTGGTGGTTTTCTTCATCTTCATCGTGTCCAACGCGGGTGGTGCATTGACGCCCTTGGGCGACCCGCCTTTGTTTTTGGGCTTTCTCAAGGGGGTGGATTTTTTCTGGACTGTGAAAACACTCTTGCCCGAAACCTTGTTCATGGTGGGCAGTCTGTTGGCCATTTTTTACCTGATCGACTCTTGGTTCTACCACCGCCGTGAAGAGTTGTTGCCGAAAGACCCCACGCCCGACTCCAAGGCCATTGGCTTTGATGGCGGCATCAACTTTGTGTTGCTTGGCGCCGTGGTGGCTCTGGTGTTGATGAGCGGCTTTTGGAAGTCGCCGGTTTCGTTCAGCATTTATGGCACTGAGGTGGGCTTGCCTGGCATTTTGCGTGACATCGGCTTGGTGGTGGTCGCGCTTGTTTCGCTCAAAATCACGCCCAGTCAGGTGCACGCCGATAACCAGTTTGGCTGGGCTCCCATGGCCGAGGTGGCCAAGCTGTTTGCGGGCATCTTTCTCACCATCATCCCAGTGATCGCCATGCTCAAAGCGGGTGTCAACGGGCCATTTGGTGCGGTGGTGCAGGCCGTGACCCAGCCCGATGGCAGCCCCGACGTGTTGATGTATTTCTGGATCACAGGTGCACTGAGTTCGTTCTTGGACAACGCGCCCACTTATTTGGTGTTTTTCAACACAGCAGGTGGAGACCCTCAAGTCTTGATGACCACCTTGGCGCCAACCTTGGCAGCCATCTCGGCCGGAGCCGTGTTCATGGGCGCCAACACCTACATTGGCAATGCACCCAATTTGATGGTCAAGGCCATCGCCGAAGACCGTGGCGTCAAAATGCCCAGCTTCTTTGGCTACATGTTGTGGTCAGGTGGCATTTTGGTGCCCTTGTTTGTGGTGATGAGTTTTATCTGGTTCAAATGATGTCAAAACCTTCCATTTTGGTGGCCCGCGCCATCTTCCCCGAGGTCCTGCAATCCCTTGAGCAGGTGTTTGATGTGCAAAACAACCAGGCGGATCAAGTCTGGTCAGCTGACGAGCTCACACGCCGCATGCAAGGCAAAGTGGGCGCATTGACCACCGGCAGCGAGCGCATCGACACTGCGTTGCTGCAGGCCAACCCACAGTTGCGCATCGTTGCCAACATGGCTGTGGGTTACAACAACTTTGATGTGCCTGCCATGACCGCCGCTGGGGTGGTGGCCAGCAACACCCCTGATGTCTTGACCGAAACCACGGCCGACTTTGGCTTTGCCTTGCTCATGGCCACAGCCCGCCGCGTGACTGAGAGTGAGCATTACCTGCGTGCAGGCTTGTGGACGAAGTGGAGCTACGACATGTTTGCGGGGGCTGAGGTACATGGCTCGACCATTGGCATCATTGGCATGGGCCGCATCGGTCAAGGCATTGCTCGTCGTGCGGCGCATGGCTTTGGCATGAAGGTCATTTATCACAACCGCAGCCGTTTGAGCGCTGAATTGGAAGCCGATTGCAAAGCCACCTATGTCTCCAAGCAAGAACTCCTGAAAAGCGCAGACCATGTGATGCTGGTCGTGCCCTACAGTGCCGAGTCGCACCACACGATCGGCGCGGCCGAGCTTTCACAAATGAAGCCCACCGCCACACTGGTCAACATCGCGCGGGGTGGCATTGTGGACGATGCGGCCTTGGCCAAAGCACTGGCAGCGCGCCAAATCGCTGCAGCAGGCATTGATGTGTTCGAGGGTGAGCCCTCGGTGCACCCCGATTTGCTCAAGGTGCCCAATGTGGTTCTGACTCCGCACATCGCCAGCAGCACGGTCAAAACCCGCAAGGCCATGGCCCAACTGGCCGCTGACAACCTGGTGGCTTACCTGACCCGTGGCCAAGCCCTGACCCCCTTGAACAAGCTGCCAGGCCCTGCTGCATGATCGATTGGGCCCTGTTGGCCCTGGGGGGGCTGAACCTGTTGTTGTTGGCCTGGCTGCTGCTTCGTCGCAACGCTCCGCCCGCTGAGCAAGCGCAGGAAACTGCTGAGCTGTTGGCCGAACAAACCGCTTGGTTGCAACAGCAGTTTGGCCATCTGCAAGTCCAGTCGGAGCGGCTTGAACGCGAACTGCGCACCGAAATCAGCCAGTCTGGCGTGCAGGGGCGGCAAGAGGCCATGCAGAACCTCAGCTTGTTCCAGCAGTCTTTGCTGCAGCAAGGCGCCGAAGCCACGCGTACCCAAAACCAACAAATCGACGCGCTGGCCCAGCAATTGGCCTTGTTGCAAAAAAGCCTGACCGACAGCTTGGCCCAGCAAGTCAACGCTTTGTCTGAAGCCAATGCCAGGCGCCTGACCGAGATGCGCGGCACCATGGAAACCCAATTGGCCCAGCTGCAGCAAAGCAACGCCGCCAAGCTTGACGAAATGCGTCAGACCGTGGACGAGAAGCTGCAAGCCACATTGCAAGCCCGTTTGGGCGAGAGCTTCAAACAAGTGGCTGATCGTTTGGAGCAAGTGCACAAGGGCTTGGGCGAAATGAACACCTTGGCACAAGGGGTGGGCGATCTCAAGCACCTGCTGACCAACGTCAAAACACGGGGCATGTTTGGCGAGGCGCAATTGGCGTCTTTGCTGGAACAAGTGCTCACGCCCGAGCAGTACGCGGTGCAAGTGGCCACGCGCCCGGGTGACAAAAATCGGGTGGACTTTGCCATCCGCTTGCCAGGTCGTTCAGACCATGGCGAGCCGGTTTGGTTGCCGATCGATGCCAAGTTTCCGAACGAGGACTACGAGCGCTTGCTGGAGGCTCAAGGTCGCGCTGACCCGGTGCAGGCCGAGTTGTGCGCCAAAGCGCTGGAGACCCGCATCAAGCTTGAAGCCAAGTCGATCGCAGAAAAGTATTTGGAGCCCCCCCACACGACCGACTTTGCAGTCATGTTTTTGCCCACTGAAGGGCTTTACGCCGAAGTTTTGCGCCGTCCGGGCCTGATGGAGACCCTGCAGCGCGACCACCGCGTCACGTTGGCGGGCCCGACCAACCTGATGGCCATGCTCAATGCTTTGCAAATGGGTTTCAGAACCCTCGCGCTCGAAAAGCGTTCCAGCGAAGTCTGGCAGGTTTTGGGCGCAGTCAAGACCGAGTTTGGCAAGTTTGGCGATGTCTTGGACAAGGTGCGCAACCAGACCCAAACGGTGCTCAACACGCTGGACCAGGCCCAGACCCGCAGCAATGTCATGAACCGAGCATTGCGCCAAGTGGATGCCTTGCCCGAACCCGAGGCCCAGGCCTTGTTGCCCGGCAGCGAGCACTGATCCGTCCAGTGAAAGCCGGGGGTGACCTGACATGAAGACACTCCCTCAACTGATCGCAGGCCAAATTTTCTTGCACGCTTGCATGGCCGGTATGCGCATGGCCACGCCATTACTGGCTTTGAAGCAAGGCTACAGCCCTCTGGCTGTGGGCGCCTTGTTGGCTTTGTTTGCCCTGACCCAGGTTTTTTTGGCCTTGCCTGCAGGCCGGTACGTTGACCGCACGGGCCTCAAAAAACCGCTGCTCATCAGTGTGGCCATCTCGTCTGTGGGGGCCAGTTTGTCGGCCATTTGGCCGGTTTTCCCGGTCTTGTGCCTCAGTGCCTTGGCCACAGGCGGTGCCACGGGCATGTCGGTGATCGCCTTGCAGCGCCATGTGGGCCGCATGGCCCAAAACCCCGCTGAACTGCGTGTGGCCTTCAGTTGGCTGTCGATCGGCCCTGCCATCTCCAATTTTTTGGGCCCGGTGATGGCGGGTTTGTTGATTGACTTTGCCGGACCGCAACCGGCCCACATCGCAGGCTTTCAGTGGGCTTTTTTGTTGTTGGCCATGTTGCCTTTGAGCACTTGGTTTTGGGTGCGGGCAGTGCCCGAGTTGCATGCCCCCCCAGCGCCCGGTGAGGTTCAGCCCCGCCGAGCCATGGATTTGCTGGCCGAGCCCATGATGCGCCGTTTGCTGGGGGTCAATTGGGTGTTGTCCTCTTGTTGGGATGTGCATACTTTTGTGGTCCCGGTGCTGGGGCATGAGCGTGGTTACAGCGCTTCGGTGGTGGGCACCATCTTGGGTGCTTTTGCCATTGCGGCCACCTTCATTCGCGTGTGTTTGCCTTTCATCTCGCGCCATGTCAAGGAGTACCAGATCATCACGGGCTCAATGGCGTGTACCGCAGTCTTGTTTGGGCTTTATCCCTTCATGCCCACAGCTTGGGCGATGGGCTTGTGTTCGGTCATGTTGGGGCTGGTCTTGGGCACAGCGCAGCCTATGATCATGAGCACTTTGCACCAGATCACTCCGCCACACCGACATGGCGAGGCACTGGCGCTGAGGCTGATGAGCATCAACGCTTCCAGCGTGCTCATGCCGGTTCTTTTTGGTGCTGCTGGTGCGGTGGCGGGGGTGGGGCCTGTGTTCTGGGTGGTGGGGTCGGTCGTGGGCTGGGGATCGCAATGGGGCTGGCGGCTACGGCCAGCCAGTGCTCATTCCGAGAGATCCTGAAGCAACAAGGCGTCGTGAACTGTGTTTGTATCCAGTGGTTCGCCTGAAATCACTCTACAATTCGCCTCCATGGTCACCCAATCAACTGTCAAAACTTCCAACGAGTACTCTGAAGGCTCTATCCGCGTTCTGAAGGGCCTAGAGCCCGTCAAGCAACGCCCGGGCATGTACACCCGCACCGACAACCCCCTGCACATCATCCAAGAGGTGCTGGACAATGCCGCCGACGAGGCGTTGGCGGGTTACGGCAAAAAGATCAAGGTCATCTTGCACCTCGATGGCTCGGTCAGCATCGAAGACGATGGCCGGGGCATCCCCTTTGGCCTCCACCCCGAAGAAAACGCTCCGGTGATCGAGCTGGTGTTCACCCGCTTGCACGCGGGTGGTAAGTTTGACAAGGGCAAGGGTGGGGCTTACAGCTTCTCGGGCGGCCTGCATGGCGTGGGCGTTTCGGTGACCAACGCGCTGTCCAAACGACTGGAGGCCACCAGCTACCGCGAGGGCCAGGTGGCTAGCTTGGTGTTCTCGGGTGGCGACGTGACCGAGCCACTGGTCAAACGCGCCTCAGGCGAGGGGGACCGCAAGCAAGGCACGACCGTTCGCGCCTGGCCCGACGCCAAATACTTTGAATCCAGCGCCCTGCCCATGAACGAGCTGACGCACCTGTTGCGCAGCAAAGCCGTGCTCATGCCGGGTGTGACGGTGACCTTGGTGAATGAAAAAACCAAGGAGTCCCAGCAGTGGCAATACAAAGCCGGTCTGCGCGACTACCTCACGCAGACCCTGAACGGCGACCCGGTGATCCCGCTGTTTGAAGGCGAGGGCTATGCCGACGCCAACCACGACAGCTTCGCTGAAGGCGAGGGCGCTTCGTGGGCTGTGGCCTTCACCGAAGACGGCGCGCCGGTGCGTGAGAGCTACGTGAATTTGATCCCCACCAGCGCGGGCGGCACGCACGACAGTGGCCTGCGCGATGGCCTGTTTACCGCCGTCAAAAGCTTCATTGAGCTGCATGGCTTGCTGCCCAAGGGTGTCAAGCTCATGCCTGAAGACGTGTTCGCACGCGCCAGCTTTGTGCTGAGCGCCAAAGTGCTGGACCCGCAGTTTCAGGGCCAGATCAAAGAGCGCCTGAACTCGCGTGACGCAGTGCGGCTGGTCTCCAGCTATGTGCGTCCGGCGCTGGAGTTGTGGCTCAACGAGCATGTGGACTACGGCAAAAAACTGGCGGAGCTGGCCATCAAGGCTGCGCAAACCCGCCAAAAGGCTGGCCAAAAGGTCGAAAAACGCAAGAGCTCGGGCGTGGCCGTTCTGCCCGGTAAGCTGACCGATTGTGAGAGCAAAGATATCCTGCACAACGAGGTGTTTTTGGTGGAGGGTGATTCGGCCGGTGGCAGCGCCAAAATGGGCCGAAACAAAGAAAGCCAGGCCATCTTGCCTTTGCGCGGCAAGGTGCTCAACACCTGGGAGGTGGACCGTGACCGTTTGTTTGCCAACAACGAGATCCACGACATCTCGGTGGCCATCGGCGTGGACCCGCATGGCCCGGGTGACAACCCCGACATGAGCAACCTGCGCTACGGCAAGGTCTGCATCTTGTCGGATGCGGACGTGGACGGCTCGCACATCCAGGTGCTGCTGCTCACGCTGTTTTTCCGCCACTTCCCCAAATTGATTGAAGCGGGACATTTGTATGTGGCCAGGCCGCCGCTGTTCCGGGTCGATGCCCCCGCACGCGGCAAAAAGCCCGCCTCCAAAGCCTATGCGCTGGACGAGGGCGAGTTGACCGCCATCATCGACAAGCTGCGCAAAGATGGCGTGAAAGAAGGCGGCTGGAGCATCAGCCGTTTCAAAGGCTTGGGCGAGATGAGTGCTGAGCAGCTCTGGGACACCACACTCAACCCCGACACGCGCCGCCTGCTGCCCATCGAGCTGGGCCCGTTGGACAACGAGGGCACCGAAAACCTCATGACCCAGCTCATGGGCAAAGGCGAAGCCGCTGCCCGCCGCGAGCTGATGGAGCTGCATGGCGACAGCATCGAAATTGACGTGTGACGAATTCCCCGTAGGAGCCCACCCCGTGGGCGAAATGTCTGAGCAGATCTAACGCCCGCAGGCAGGCTCCTACCCTGAAAGAACCCGATGACCATTGACCTGTTGACCCCCGAAACCGCAGCCGCACCTGAAGGCGATCACCTTGGAGCCTACGCTCAGCGTGCCTACCTGGAATACGCGCTGTCCGTTGTCAAAGGCCGTGCCTTGCCGGATGTATGCGATGGCCAAAAACCCGTTCAGCGCCGCATTTTGTACTCGATGGACCGCATGGGCCTGTCGTACAGCGGCCCCAACAACAACACCGCCGCCAAGCCCGTCAAAAGCGCCCGTGTGGTGGGTGACGTGCTGGGCCGTTACCACCCGCACGGCGACACGGCGGCGTATGACGCGCTGGTGCGCATGGCGCAAGACTTCTCTCAGCGCTACCCGCTGATCGACGGCCAGGGCAACTTTGGCAGCCGGGACGGCGATGGTGCGGCGGCCATGCGCTACACCGAGGCGCGCTTGTCGCGCATCACCAGCTTGCTGCTGGATGAGATCGACATGGGCACGGTGGATTTCATCCCCAACTACGACGGCTCCACCGAAGAGCCGCGCCAGCTGCCCGCCCGCTTGCCTTTCAGCCTGCTCAACGGTGCCAGCGGCATCGCCGTGGGCCTGGCCACCGAAATCCCCAGCCACAACCTGCGCGAAGTGGCCGATGCTTGCGTTGCTTTGATCCGCAACGACAAGCTGAGCGACAGCGAGCTGATGGCCATCATCCCCGGCCCCGACTACCCCGGTGGCGGTCAGATCATCAGCCCGGCCAGTGACATTGCCGACGCGTACCGCACGGGACGCGGCAGCCTCAAAGTGCGTGCCCGCTGGAAGATCGAGGACCTGGCTCGAGGCCAATGGCAACTGGTGGTGACCGAATTGCCGCAAGGTGTGAGCTCGCAGCGCGTGCTCGAAGAGATCGAAGAACTGACCAACCCCAAGGTCAAAGCCGGTAAAAAAGCGCTCAGCACCGATCAGGTCCAGCTCAAAGCCAGTATCCTGAATGTGCTCGATGTGGTGCGTGACGAATCGAGCAAAGACGCCGCTGTTCGCCTGGTGTTCGAGCCCAAGACCAGCCGCATTGAACAGACCGAACTCATCACCGCCTTGCTGGCGCACACCAGTCTGGAAACGTCTGCGCCCATCAACATGACCTCGGTGGGCATCGACGGCAAACCGATTCAGAAGTCGCTGCGCCAAATGTTGGTGGAGTGGATCAGTTTCCGCCAGGCCACCATCACCCGCCGCAGCCAGCACCGCCTGAACAAAGTGCTGGACCGCATCCACATTCTGGAGGGCCGCCAGCTGGTGTTGCTCAACATCGACGAGGTGATCCGCATCATCCGTCACAGCGATGAGCCCAAGCCCGCGCTGATCGAAGCTTTCAGGCTCAGTGACCGTCAGGCCGAAGACATCCTTGAAATTCGCCTGCGCCAACTGGCCCGCTTGGAGGCCATCAAGATCGAGCAAGAACTGAGTGAGTTGCGCCAAGAGCAAGGCAAGCTCGAAGAGATTCTGGGCAGCCCCGCCGCCCTGCGTCGCCTGATGATCAAGGAGATCGAAGCCGACGCGAAGACATTTGCCGACCCGCGTCGAACGCTGATCCAGGAAGAAAAAAAAGCCATCGCCGAAGTCAAGGTGGTGGACGAACCGGTGACGGTGGTCGTGTCCGAAAAAGGCTGGGTCCGTGCCCGCACCGGCCACGGCCATGACGCCAGCAGCTTTGCCTTCAAGGCCGGCGACGGCCTGTATGGCACCTTCGAATGCCGCACGGTGGACACGCTGCTGATCTTTGGCAGCAACGGGCGCATCTACAGCGTGCCCGTGGCCACACTGCCGGGCGCACGCGGTGACGGCCAACCGGTGACCACGCTGATTGAGCTGGAAGCCACGACGCAAATCGCCCACTACTTTGCCGGCCCGACCCACGCCACGCTGCTGCTGAGCGGCTCGGGCGGCTACGGCTTCATGGCTTCGGTCGAGAACATGATTTCTCGCAACAAAGCAGGCAAGGCCTTCATCAGCCTGGGCGAGGGCGAAACCGTCTGCGCTCCTAGCCATGTGAGCGGCTCCAGCGCCACGGTGCCTGCCGACAAGCAGCCCATGCCCGCGGCCACCAGCGTCTGCTGCGCTAGCACGGGCGGTCGTGTGCTGACCTTTGAGATCAGCGAGCTCAAAACCATGGAAAAAGGCGGTCGGGGCCTGATGCTCATCGACCTGGAAGCCAAAGACAACCTGGCAGGTGCGGCGGCCTATACCCGCAGCGTCAAGATCGCGGGCATTGGCCGGGGCGGTAAGGACCGTGAAGAAACGCTGGAAATCCGCAGCCTGAACAACGCCAAAACCGCCCGCGCCAAAAAAGGCAAAGTGGCGGACTTGGGCTTCAAGCCGAACCGGGTGTCGCGGGTGGAGTCATCATGATCACTCCCGGCAACCGAATGCACCCTCTTGACGAAGCCATCGCCCTGCGCGTCACAGAGCGTCTGGACTTGCCTCACGAATTCACGGGTGCCACCCATCCTGCCTACGCCAACATGGTCGGGCCCTTTGGGGGCACCACAGCCGCGCAGTTGTTGCAGGCCGCTCTTTTGCATCCAGAGCGCCTGGGCGAGCCCGTGGCCCTGACGGTCAACTTTGCAGCCCCGGTGGCCGATGGCGAGATCCGCTTTGTGGCCCGTCCCGTGCGCACCAACCGATCGACCCAGCACTGGATCATCGAGGCGCATCAAACGGCCCATGACACGGAGGGCGTGGTGGCCACCGCCACAGCGGTGTTTGCGGTGCGGCGCGAGACCTGGTCGGATGTGGAGGCCGTGATGCCAGCCAACGTGCCCGCGCCCGACGCCGTGCCCCGCATGCCGGTCCAAGGCATGCCCGCTTGGCCGCAGCGCTACGACATGCGTTTTGTTGAAGGCGCTTTCCCCTTGGCCTTTGATGAGCAAGAGCAAACCCATTCGCGCTCGACACTGTGGGTGCGCGACGAGCCTGAGCGGGCGTTGGACTTTGCCTCTTTGGCGGCCTTGAGCGACAGCTTTTTTCCGCGCATCTACATTCGCCGTCGCCGCCGCGCCATGATCGGCACGGTGTCCCTCACCACCTATTTCCACGCCGACAGCGCCTTGATGGCGCAGGTCGGTACGCGCCATGTGCTGGGCGTGGCCAAAGCGCTCAACTACCGCCACGGTTACTTTGACCAGACCGGCGAGTTGTGGAGCCCCGAAGGCCAGCTGCTGGCGAGCACGCACCAGCTGGTGTATTTCAAGGATTGACCGTTCAGCGCTTCATCTGTTGCAGCGCACTCGCCACTTCTGTCACCAGCGCTGGGCCTTTGTAGATGAGGCCGGTGTAGATCTGCACCACATCGGCCCCGGCTTCTATTTTTGAAATCGCGTCATGTCCGCTCAAGATGCCGCCCACACCGATGATGGGGAAGTCTTTGCCCAACGCGGCGCGCAGGCCACGGATCACCCGGTTGCTGCTGTCCAAAACAGGCGAACCCGACAAGCCGCCCATTTCTTCGGCATGTAGCAGGCCGCTCACGGCGTCGCGGGCCAGGGTGGTGTTGGTGGCGATCACGCCGTCCATGCCATGCTTTTGCAAGGTGGCGGCGATCACGCCGACTTGGGTGTCGTCCAGATCGGGGGCGATTTTGAGGAACATCGGCACGCGGCGGCCGTATTCGATGGCCAGTTCTTCGCGCCGTGCGACCAGGGCGCCCAGCAGGCCGTCCAATGCCTCATCGCTTTGCAGGGCGCGCAGGTTTTTGGTGTTGGGGCTGGAGATGTTCACCGTCACGTAGTCGGCATGCGGGTACACACCAGCCAGGGCGATGAGGTAGTCATCGGTGGCGTTCTCAATCGGTGTGGCGGCGTTTTTGCCGATATTGAGGCCCAAGAGGCGCCCTTGTTGCCGGAATTTGGAGCGCTTGACGTTGGCCACAAAAGCATCCAGCCCGTCGTTGTTGAAACCCAGTCGGTTGATCAAGGCTTGCGCTTCAGGCAGGCGAAACATGCGGGGTTTGGGGTTGCCCGGCTGCGCCTTGGGCGTCACGGTGCCGACTTCGACAAAGCCAAAACCCATGGCGCCCAGACCATCGATGCAGCGGGCGTTTTTGTCCAGACCGGCAGCCAAGCCCACGCGGTTAGGAAACTGCAGACCCGCCAAGGTGATGGGCTGGGCCACAAAGGGTTGACGGTACACGCGGTCAAGCGGGGTGTTTTGGGTTCGGGCCAAGCCCTCAATGGTCAGGTCGTGTGCCTCTTCGGGGTCCATCTTGAACAAAAAGGAGCGGGCGAGGGCGTAAGGGATCAGGGACATTGGATAATTCCGGTCTTGTGCAGGATACTGCGGCGTTGGGCTGAATGGCCTTGATTGTCGCAAACCCCGGCCTGTTTCTTTTGATTCCCGAACCGAGCTGCTTTCATGACCCAAGACGAACTCAAAGCCCTGGTGGGCCATGCCGCCCTGAAATACGTGGTGCCTGGCGAGATTGTGGGCGTGGGCACGGGCTCCACGGTGAATAAATTCATCGATGCGCTGGCCAGCATGAAAGACCAGATCAAGGGCGCAGTGTCCAGCTCCGAAGCTTCCACAGTGCGCCTCAAGGCTCTGGGCATACCGGTGCTTGACAGCAACGAAGTCGAGAGCCTATCGGTCTACATCGATGGCGCGGACGAGATTGATCACCAAGGTCATATGGTCAAAGGCGGTGGCGCTGCGTTAACCCGCGAAAAAATCGTCGCTGCACAGTCCAAACAATTCGTCTGCATCGCGGACGAGAGCAAGCTGGTGCAGGCTTTGGGCGCTTTCCCATTGCCGGTAGAAGTGATCCCCATGGCCACCGCCCGGGTGATGCGCCAGTTCGCAGCCATGGGCGGCAGTGCGGTGGTTCGCATGCAAGACGGTCAGCCGCTGGTCACCGACAACGGCCAGTACATCGTCGATGTGAAGGGTCTCAAAATCACAGACCCGGTTGCCTTTGAATCAGAGGTCAGCCAGTGGCCCGGCGTGGTCACCGTCGGGGTATTTGCCCATCAAAAAGCCCAAGTGTGCTTGCTGGGCACCTCTGAAGGCGTGAAGACGCTGAATTTTTGAAGGCGTCTCAGTTCAGCCTGAGCCGCAGCTCGGTCTTGAGCACCTTGCCGTAGTTGTTCTTGGGCAAGCTGGCCACGATTTCATAGCGTTTGGGACGTTTGAAACGGGCGATTTCTTGCAGACACAGCGCATCCAGCGCCGCCGTGTCGAGCCTTTGACCTTCAAGAGGCACCACAAAGGCCACCACCACCTCGCCCCATTCGGCATCGGGTGCGCCCACCACCGCCACTTCGGCCACGCCCGGGGCGTGCAGCAATACTTCCTCGATCTCGCGGGGGTAGATGTTGGAGCCGCCGCTGATGATCAAGTCTTTGCTGCGGTCTTTCAGGGTCAAAAAGCCATCGGCATCCAGGCAACCCATGTCGCCCGTGAACAACCAGCCGTTCTGGATGGCATTGGCGGTGGCCTCGGGGTTACGCCAGTAGCCCGCCATCACGCTATCGCCCTGGATCAACACCTCGCCCACCTCCCCTACTGGCAGGTCGCGGCCTTGGGTATCGGTCACGCGGATGCGCACAGGCGTTTGCGCTACCCCCACAGAGGCCAAGCGATCTGCGTAGCGCGGGTGGGTGATGTCCTGAAGGTGATGACGTGACAAGGCTGTGCCCACCATGGGGCTTTCGCCTTGGCCATAAATTTGCACAAAGCGCGGGCCCATGACGCGCAGCGCACGCTGGATATCGGCGGCATACATCGGGGCGCCACCGTACACCACGGTCTTGAACGACTGCCCACAAGCCTCAGTTGACAGTCCAACGGATTCGGCATGGTCCACCAAGCGCTTGACGATGGTGGGCGCCGCAAACATGGACAAAGAACCCAGGTGTCGGCCTAACTCAAACAGCTCCGCCGGATCGAAGCCCCCCGAGGGTGGCACCATGTGCTGGGCGCCGGCCATCAGGTGCGGCACTGCGTAAATGCCTGCGCCGTGGGACATGGGCGCGGCATAAGCGATGCAGTCCAGCGGGCTGATTGCATCCACATCGGTGAAATACGTCAGACCCATGGTCATCAGGTTGCGGTGGGTGATCATCACGCCCTTGGGTCGACCTGTGGTGCCACTGGTGTAGAACAACCAAGCCAGATCATCTGAGGCCCGTTCGTGAATGGGTGTGTCGGCTGCGTTGTCAGCGCCGAGCCACAGCGCATCGGCCTGGTCGCTGTCCACATCGATCACGCGCTCCAGGCTGTGCAAGGTGTCACCGGTCTCGTTGGTGGTGTCGGCCGTAACAAAAGCCCAGCGGGCCTGTGCGTTGTCGATGATCCATTGGGCTTCGCGCATGTGAAGTTTGGCGTTGATGGGTACCACCGCCAGCCCGGCCCACCAAGCCCCAAACATCACTTCCAGGTAGCGCGCATGGTTGCGCATGAACAGCGCCACCCGGTCGCCAGGCTGCAAGCCTGCAGCTTGGAACTGCGACGCCAGGTGCTGGCAGCGTTTGGCCCATTGCCCGTGCGTGGCCACCACCTGCGTGCCCAGAAAAATGGCGGGACGCTCGGGGGCCATGCGGGCTTGGCGTTGCAGCAGGTGGGCGAGGTTCAATTCGGGCTCCGACAAAGAAGAGCTGTCATTGTGGCTTGAGGGGTCAGTTTCAGGCTGTCTCGCCCAGGTCTTTCAGGCTTTGCGCAGCAACACGCGAAGATCGGGACCGATGCGGTCCACGGTGTGGAACGCCAGTTTCACCGAGTCTTTGAGCGCTGTCAGCGCAGGCATGTTGGCCATACCTTGGCCGGGACCGAGCAATTGGGGGGCGGTGTAGATCAGGTATTCGTCCACCAGTCCTCCTCGGATGAAAGATCCGTTGAGTTTGTACCCCGCTTCGACATGCAGTTCGTTGATCTCTCGCCGAGCCAAGTCGCGCAGCATCGCGGCGAGATCGACCTTGCCGTTGGGGCTGGGCTGGTCGATCACGGTGGCGCCGCGTGCGGCAAGGGCTGCGCGTTTTTCGGCTTGCAGTGGGTTGTTGAGGTCGATGGCGGTGTAAATCCAGATCTGGCGTGCTTGCTCGCCCGAGCCTTGGGTGTCCAGCAGTTTGGCGTTCAGGGGCATGTCCAGCTTGCTGTCGACCACCACCAGATGCGGTTGGCGCGGCACATCGAATCCGCGCACGTTCAACTGAGGATCGTCTTCAAGCACCGTGCCAATGCCGGTCAGTACCGCACAGGCGCGTGCACGCCAAGCGTGGCCATCGGCGCGGGCTTCGGGGCTGGTGATCCATTGGCTTTGGCCATTTTGCAAAGCGGTTTGTCCGTCCAGCGAGGTGGCCATTTTCATGCGCACCCAAGGCTGTTCACGTTCCATGCGGCTGAAAAAACCGATGTTCAGTTCGCGGGCTTGAAGTGCGGCTTCGCTTTGCGCATCCAGCAACTCGGTTTGCACCCCTGATGCGGCCAGTCTGGCCATACCTTGTCCAGCGACCAATGGGTTGGGGTCGACCATGGCCAAGACCACGCGGACGATGCCGGCTGCGGCCAGGGCATCGCAACACGGCCCAGTTCGACCATGGTGGGCGCAGGGCTCGAGCGTGACCCAAGCGGTGGCGCCTTGCACACTGTGCCCGTGCTCTGCCGCATCTCTCAGGGCCATGATTTCGGCGTGGGGCCCGCCAGCGCGCTGCGTGTGGCCTTGGCCCAGCACAGTGCCGTCAGGGGCCGTGATCACGCAGCCTACGCGGGGGTTGGGTGAGGTCAGCCACAAGGCTTGGGCGGCCAAAGCCAGCGCCTGCTGCATGGGCGGGGTGGGTGGGATGGGACTTGGGGTTGGGGGCACGGTCGTTGGGTTCAAAAATCAAGAAAAGCGCTTCAGCGCAGTGTCATCAGCGCAAGGGCATCAAGGCGAGGATACGCCAACCCAAGAAGGCAAGGTGCTCACGCTGCTGCGCCAAGAGATCTGTGGGTCCGAATGGGCGCTTGAGTTGGCGTTTAACCCATCTGCTGAGGCACCACTCAATCGTCTGTTGGGCCAAGTCACCTGCACCAGCAGATCGGTGGACTGCCCTCGAGGCAAAATCTGGGCTTGCCGGGTGTAGCGGACGCCCTGCACCACGATGCTTTGCTGCGCCGGACAAGCGGTTGGGTTATGGGCCTGAGCCTGCAGACAATCCATGGCCTCGAGTGCCAGCATTTGGCCCACGGTGTTTTGCAGGTTTTCGGTGGCCGTTTGCTGTGATTTGAGCGAGAGTTGAGCGGCGCCCATCAAACCGATGGCCAAGACGGCTGAGGCGATGAGCGCTTCGACCAAAGCCATGCCTTGCTGCTGTGCAGGCCGCCATGCGCCCCATGAGGGTTTCATGGCGAACCCTCGCTCCAACTGCCGTTGATGCGTTGAATTCGGCGGGCATCGATGCCTTCGGGCCAATTCAAAATATAAGCGTCTCGGCCTTGTGGGGTGGCAATAACCGTGCCCGAGCGCCACTCGGGCATGCCCGATTCAACCACCAGTTGGCCTTCTATTTGGCCGCCTTCCCAGCCGCGCATTTTCTCGTCGTTGCAGCCCGAATCCAGTAAC
Organism: Akkermansia muciniphila; assembly: GCA_943331105.2. Classification (GTDB taxonomy): domain Bacteria; phylum Pseudomonadota; class Gammaproteobacteria; order Burkholderiales; family Burkholderiaceae_C; genus Limnohabitans_A. Next base: position 19,338 of record CALQKH020000014.1, on the reverse strand, counting down.
ACGCTTCCCATGATGCGCACCCCTGAACCGATGCGAGGACACCGCTGGGCGCAGGCCAGGGCTGAAAACACCAACAAAGCCGGAATCTCAGGGGTGCCCACACTGGTGTGCCAGTCCGCAGGGCTGTCGATCCAATAAATAGAGCGAGGAGGAGAGGTTTGCGCGGTCAGGCCCTTGCGCTCCTGAGCCTGGGACCAAGCTTTCAACTGTGCGTCTTCAATGGAGCCCAACACACTGGCCCAGGCTTTGCGCAGACAAGGGCTGCGCGTCCCGGCTGTGCTGGGGCCAGTGCGGGTGCCCCCGCCAGGCATGCTGACCGTGCGCAGTGCCAGACAGGCGTTTCTCTCTGCCGTGTTGATGAGGCCATTGCCGTTGGTGTCCACCACAAAATGGGTTTGAACCACCGGGGCTTTGGCTGTACCGCTGCAGCTTTCTCCTCGGCTCACCAAGGGGCAGATCCGCAGCTGGGCTCCAAGTGCTTCACTGATGCAGCCTTGAGTGACCACAGCCGCTGGGCTGGCCAAGCTGGGGGCGGGTGCCACGGCGGGCACAAAAAGGCTCTCGCGCATGTGGGCTTGGCTGCCTTGCCCGCTGTGGCTGGCGCTGGCATGCAAGGTGATGACATGAGGCGACATCAGCAAATCGCGCACGGCGGTGGCATGCCCTTGTACCCCCGGCATGTCTGGATGCTCAGCAGTGCCCATATCGCTGCATTGCCAGCCCAAACCCGATACACCAGAGGGGCAGGTCGATTGAATCGCCAACAAGTCCAGCAAAGGCGTGCTCGCGACCGTGCTTTGAGCTTGGGCCAGAACCATGCCTGCAGCCAAGCGCGCTTGTGCGGCGCGCGCGTGGTTGTGGCTGGCGAGTTGGTCGAACAGCACTGTTCGCGCGCTGTACAAACTGGTCAGACTGGCCAACAGCACCAAACCAACGGCCACCATCAAAGTGACAGCGCCATTTTGTCTCGGACAAAAGGGATGAGCGGTCATGGGCAAAACAGCGCTTGTTGGCTGGCAGGTATGTCGTTGCGCAAGTGCACGATTTTGGACAGGGTGATGTGCCGAGACGCATCACTGGGCCATTGGGCTTTGAGGGTCATCTGCACGCTGCGGCGCAGCCAGCCTTGGTGCTGGTCGCATTGCAGTTGCCAGGCCAAGTCGGTGATGTGCACGGTTTGGCTGTGGCTCATTGCCTGCCAATCGCCACTGCTGTTGCAAGATCTTTTGGCTTGCAATGTGGTGCCCGAGAGGCGAAAGCCCATGCATTCGTCGTTGTCTTGCTCCCCGTTGTGGTTTCGGTCGTGGCTGAAATCAATCCAGTTGCCTTCGATGCTGAAGTCCTCGAAGCCATCGCAAAAAGTGTCATCGCAAAGGGTAGGGGAGCGGGTTTCCCAAGCCTTGGCCGTGTATTGGGCTTTGCGCAGTTCGCGCCCCATCCAATCTGCGGCGACGCGCAATTCATGGTTCAGATGGCTGTCTTGCCAGGCCATCCGATGCCCGCGTAAATGCTGGCTCAGCAGACTGCTGCCACCGGTCAGCACGACCAATCCCACCGACAAGCCCACCATCAGGCCCATCAAGGTCTCCCCTTTTTCAACCCTTTTGGCCATGGCGCTAACGTCGCCAGCAGCGCGCCACATCGCTGTCAGGCGATGCGCCTGAGCCAAGCACCACATGGGCACTGCCTTGCCAGCGCAACTGCAAGGGTGTGCAGGGGTGGTCTGCGGCTTGAGCACCTAAGGCAATGGCCTGTGCGGTGAAGGCGTTCGCCGTGCTTTCGACCAAGCGGATGCGGTAATGCCCCAAGGGAGACAGGTCACTCGGCCAACCCAGGGCCTGCAGGGTTTGGGCATGGCTGTCGTGCATGCTGCGCCAACGGGCTTGGTCGGTTTGCAGCTTCAGCAAGGCCGCTTGACCGTCGCTGCGGCGAGCCAGCCGCTGTTGTTCTTGGTAAGCGGGCAGGGCCATCGCGGCCAGTATGCCGAGCACTGCCAGACAAATCAGCATTTCGGTCAAGGTCCAGCCTCGGTTATCGGCCGCTCGAAAGCTAAATGCTTGGGGTACAGAGCTCAGTTTTTGGGGCTTGGCGTTTAACCGTTGCATGGCGTGACCACCTCTTGAGTTGATTCAATTGTGGCTTTTTGTATTCATCTTGTACAGTTTCAGACCACGTTCCCCAAAACTGTTGCCTGAACATGCCGCTTTCCGTGCTGGATTCCGCCTCGCCCCAAAGCCAAACCCATTGGCATGGCTTTACCTTGCTGGAGGCCTTGGTGGCGATGGCTTTGTTGGGGATTTTGGTGGGCTTGGCAGCCCCAACCCTGTCGGGGCTGCAGGCACGTCAGCAGTTGCAAGGCCAAGGAGAGGCTTTTTTGAACAGTTTGGTCTTGGCCCGCTCGGAGGCTTTGCGAAGACAGCAACGGGTGAGCCTTTGCGCTCAAGGCTTGGAAGCCCAATGCGACACGCTGGGTCGCTGGCATCAAGGCTGGCTGGTGTTTGCCGATGCCAACCACAATGGCCTGCGGGATTCAGGGGAAGTGCTGATAGAGGCCAGACCCGCAGTGCCACTTGCCATGCAGGTGGTGGTGAGCAACACGGTGAAAACCTATTTTTCTTATAACGCAGAAGGTCGAAGTGCCAGTGCCAACGGTGCGTTCATGGCCGGAACTTGGCGCTTTTGCAGAGCAGGTTCAAATCAGGGCTGGCAAGTTGTGGTGAACGCACTGGGCCGACCCAGAATTGAGGCTTACGAGGTGCAGCTTTGCTCGTGAGGGCTGAGGGTTGTCAGCGCTGCACTTCGTCCACCAAGGTCTTGAAGGCGTCGATGTCCTCGAAGTTTCGGTAAACGCTCGCAAAGCGCACATAGGCCACTTTGTCGAGTTTTTTCAATTCGCGCATGACCAACTCGCCAATGCGGTGCGATGCCACCTCACGGATGCCCAGATTGAGGAGTTTTTCTTCGATGCGCTCAATCGCCCCGTCCACCTGTTCGATGCTCACCGGTCGCTTGCGCAAGGCCAAGCGCAAGCTGGCCAATAACTTGTCGCGTTGGTAGTCGATGCGCCGGCCATCTTTTTTGACGATGGCCGGAAAGCTGACCTCGGGCTTTTCGTAGGTGGTGAAGCGTTTTTCGCAGGCGCCGCACTGGCGGCGCCGACGTATGAAGTCCCCGTCTTCGGCCAGCCGCGTCTCCACCACTTGGGTTTCGAGGTGACCACAAAATGGGCATTTCATGGTGCGCCTCGATCAACCGTAAACCGGGAAGCGGCTGGTCAGGGCGTGCACCTTGGCGCGCACAGTGGCCAGGTTGGCTTCGTCCAGCGGGTTGTCCAGCACGTCGGCAATCAGGTGGGCCGTGGCTCGAGCTTCTTCGTCCTTGAAACCACGGGTGGTCATGGCCGGGGTGCCAATGCGCACGCCGCTGGTGACAAACGGCTTTTCAGGGTCATTCGGGATGGCGTTCTTGTTGATCGTCATGTGGGCGTTACCCAAAGCGGCTTCGGCCACTTTACCGGTAATGCCCTTGGGCCGCAGGTCCACCAGCATGACGTGGCTTTGCGTGCCGCCACTCACGATGCGCAGGCCGCGCTGCGTCAAAGTCTCGGCAATGATTTGAGCGTTTTTGATGACTTGGGCTTGATAGGCCTTGAAATCAGGCGCCATGGCTTCTTTGAAGGCCACGGCTTTGGCGGCTATCACATGCATGAGCGGGCCGCCTTGCAGGCCGGGGAAGATCGCGCTGTTGATGGCTTTTTCGTGCTCGGCCTTCATCAGGATGATGCCGCCACGGGGACCACGCAAGCTCTTGTGGGTGGTCGAAGTGACCACATCGGCGTGCGGTACGGGGTTGGGGTAGACGCCTGCGGCAATCAAACCCGCGTAGTGGGCCATGTCCACCAAAAAGATGGCGCCGACTTCTTTGGCCACTTTGGCAAAGCGCGCCCAGTCGATGTGCAACGAGTAGGCTGAAGCGCCTGCAATGATCAGCTTGGGTTTGGTTTCGCGGGCCTTGGCTTCCATGGCGTCGTAGTCGATGGCTTCGTTGGCGTCCAAACCATAGGAGACCACGTTGAACCATTTGCCCGACATGTTCAGCGGCATGCCGTGGGTCAGGTGACCGCCTTCGGCCAGGCTCATGCCCATGATGGTGTCACCGGGTTTCAAGAAAGCCAGGAACACGGCCTCATTGGCCGAGGCGCCGCAATGCGGCTGCACATTGGCGGCTTCTGCACCAAAGATTTGTTTGATGCGGTCAATGGCCAACTGTTCGGCCACGTCCACGTACTCGCAGCCACCGTAGTAGCGCTTGCCGGGGTAGCCTTCGGCGTATTTGTTGGTGAGCTGGCTACCCTGAGCAGCCATGACGGCGGGCGAGGCGTAGTTTTCGCTGGCGATCAGTTCGATGTGGTGTTCTTGACGGGCGTTCTCAGATTGGATGGCGGCGTAAAGCTCGGGATCGGTTTGTTCAATGAGTGTGTTGCGGTTGTACATGGCAGTCCTTCGGGTGATGGAACCTTGGCAGGTGACCTGTGAGGGTGACCGACAAGGGCTGCCCAGGCGAACGGCTTGAAACCGTGCCGGGCAAGATGCAATCCAGGCAGGCTGTGCGCTTCCCAGTGGTTCTGGGGCGGTCCAAATTGGCCGCCACGTTCCACGTCAGAGTGGTCTGTTTTGGGTTCAAAACAGGCTCCTATCGCCAGTCGCGCACCCGAGGAGTGTAGCCCAGTCAGTGCCTGAAATTGCTTCCAGTTGGGGTCTGGAGACGGCTGTTTTGTGCCACTTCCATGCTTTTGGATGTGCGTGACATGGTTTCCAGCTGCTGTTGCTTGGCCAATACCCGGGTGGCGTATTCGGCTCCGTTGGGCTGACCAGAGCTTGTGGCATACAGATGCAAAGCCGATTCGACCGAGGTGCTTTTCTCAATGAGCGTTTGAAGGTGACGAGCGCCAACGCGTAAGTTGGTCAAGGGGTCAAACGCTGCCAGGTGGCCTCCAAAAGGTAACAAAGCGCTTTGCTGAGCCAGTGGTTCGATTTGCATCAGGCCCATGCCGCCTTGGGGGCCAGAGGCAAAGGGGTTGAATCGAGATTCAATCGCCATCACTGCCAACAGCAAAGTGGGTGAAATCTGAATGCGATCTCCCAGCGCCCATGCCTCAGAGACCAGGCCACCCAAGGGTTCTGGTGAGAGCTTGTACCTGCGGCTCAACCAAAGGGTGATAGCTTGTTGCTCTTCCGTCAAAGCCACGGTATTTGCAGTATCCAAAGACACTGGGACGAGATCGGCGTGTGCGGCGCTGGGGTGTTCCATTGCTGCGTCCTGCCTAGCGTCAAGCCAGTTGATCAGTCTGTGGCTGGCGCTGTATCGCCAATCGGGCTGGCTCAAAAAAACAAAAACAAGTGCCAAGCCCGCCAAGCCGAGCAGGGCGAAGCCGTGGCGGGTCAAACTCAAAAGACCTTTGTGGAGGTGACTTTCTTGAGGATTCTTTTTCAGTGGGTAGATCACGTTGTTACTCTTATGCCAAGAACTCACCACGCACTCAGGGGCGTTCATTCAAGTGGGTGGATGGGTCGGTGGCCACAAGTGCTGATCACTTGGGCTCAAGCCGCCGTATTGGCGACCATTGCGGGTTATCCCTAGATTTCTGGGATGCGCGATTCTAGGGTAAATAAACTTTTAAATTGGAATATCAATGTGAAATTAAATGTATTTTTTGGAATAAAGGGTATGCGGCGGGTCAATAATCAACAGAGATTGCAAAGGAAAGTGGTTCAACACACGCCGGGCATGAAATACCGGCGAAAATATGCGTTTTATGTCTGTCCAGATCTCTTAGCGCGTGCGCAAGATTTGGTCGAGCGTGTTGCCAGCCCGGCATGCCTTGTGTTTTAAAGCCTTTACCGTGACCAATCCCTCCAAGCCCCTCGATCTCGCCAACCTCGACCCGTTGACTGCCGGGATCTTTCAAGCCACCACCTCGGGCGATCGAAGTGCTCGTTTGCGCGAGTGGCTCCAGACTGGGCCTAACGAAGCCTTGTTACATGAGGTTTACCGTGAGTTGTCGTCCAAAGACAAAGGGGTGGCCAAACAGCTCAAGGAAAAAATTGACGAGATCAAGCGCAGCCACGGACAGGAAGCACTGGCCAGTGATTGGGCCCAAAAAGCGGAGCTGATTTTGTCGGCACCTCGACTCAATATGGCCGATGCATTGGCTTGGCAGCGCGACGCTGCCAAAGCAGGGGCGCCCTTGTCGCGCGAGCCCTTAGCCAGCCTCAAAGTCAAGTTGGTTGAGGTGGTTAAAGGTGTTGAAGACCTGCAACATCAAGTCATGGTGCAACGCGAATCGGCAGTCTTGTTGGCGCAGCGCATCGAGGTCTTGTCGACCAAGCCAATAGCCGAAGCCGAACATGGGCATGCCGGATTGCTAAATGATGTGGCACAGTGGCAAACTCAGGCCCAATCGTTGACTGTCAGTGCCGTTTGGCCGAGCGTTGACCTCAAATACCCCAACCAATTGGATGCCGCTGGTAAGCAGATGCAAGCGGTTTGGGATGGTTTTTCTGCTGCGCTCGCACTGGCGAATCTGGCCTTGTCCGACGCCAGCTCAGCCTTACCACCCGTACCTGTTTGGGCCGACGAGATTCGCCGTCAGCGTGGTGAAGCGGTCCATGCCCCTGCGGTGACCACCTCCAACCCGGTCCAGCCCGGAGCCGAAAAGTCGGATAAAGCGGAAAAAACAGTCAAACCCAAGATTGACCCAGCCCAACGCCAAGCCATGCGGGAGCTGGCGCTCCAAACAGTGACCCACGAGCTGGTAAGCCTTGAAAAACAAATCACCGAAAACCAAGGCGCTGCGCTGCCCGAGGCTTGCATCGCTTTGCGCAACGCACTCAAAACGCATGGCAAAAATCTGGACACCAGTTTGGATGAGCGCCTGCACCTGGCCCTGAAGGCCGCAGGTGATGCTGAGGGCTGGCAGCGCTGGTTGGCCGATCAAGTTCGTCTTGACTTGGTGACCCAAGCCGAAGCTTTGCTGGACGATCACAAAGTACCCACCGTGGGTGGACGCAAGATGCAAGACAAGTTGCGTCAATTGCGTGACGGTTGGAAGCAGATCGACCAAGGTGGCTTGCCCAACCATGCTCTTTGGAAGCGTTTCGATGCAGCATGCAACGAGGCATATAAAGCCGTGCTGGCTTGGCTTGAGCAGATGAAAAAGGACTCGGCCGATCAGCGAGCTCAGCGCGTTGCTCTGATGGACGAAGTCAAGGCATGGACCGCTGCCCATGTCGAAAGTGACGATTGGCGCGCCCAGTTGCGAGCGCTGCACCAGTTTGCCGACCGGTGGCGCAACGCAGGTCACTTGAGCGAAAAAGCCTTTGGCGAAATGCAAAGCCAGTGGAAAGGTATTTTTAAAGCGGCGGCTGCTCGGCTTGAGGCGGCCCAAAAGGCCAGCATCGAGCGACGCCATGCCTTGATTCAGGAAGCCCAAGAGGTGGGTGCTGCCCCTGCCTTGCGCATCGACGCGGTCAAAGCGCTGCAGCAACGCTGGCAGGTTGAGGCGCAGTCGGTGCCTTTGGACCGCAAAACAGAACAAAAATTGTGGGAAGTCTTCCGTGCCCCATTGGACGAAGCTTTTCAGCGCAAAGGCGCTGACCGCCCACAAACTGCTGCCCCGGTCAGTGACCACGACCGTGCTGTCATTGAAGCGTCCAAAGCCCTTGATGCCGCCAATGCGAGTGGCGATGTGTCCCAAATTCGCGCTGCCATGGCCGCTTTAGACGCTGCTTTGCGCGGGCAAGCCTTGCAGGCCAAAGCTGGGCAGTCGGCTCCGGTCTCCGCGCCAGCGGTGCAGGTCGTTGCCGCAGAGCCTGTTCTTGACACAGACAAAGATTCGGCTGCGGAGGATGCTTCCGATGTGGCGCCTGCCGAAGAAGCACAAAATGGCGCTGACCCATCCAAAACGGATGAAGTCAGTGAACAGACGCCAGTGCCAGCCCCAGCGGCTGCGATCAAGCCCGCCAAACCTGTGATCGCGGTTCGTGGTGACGACCGACCTGGGCAAAAGCGTACAGAGGCCCCGTCCGGTCGTGACGGTCGCCGAGACGCACGCCCAGGCGAGCGTGGTGTGCGACCGGGAGCCGACCGTGGCCCTGGCCCCGGCCGTGGCGGTGACCGATTCGCTGACCGTGCGCCGCGTGGCGATTTCCGCGAAGACCGTGGCCCACGTTTGGGTGACGCGGCCTTCCGCGCCCAGCGAGAGGCCATGGAGCGCGCCGAAATGTCGCTGCGCAAACTCGCTGCACAAGCGCATGGCGAAACCTTGACCCGTTTGATGGGGGCATGGCAAGAGCGTCAGGCCGATGCATTGCCGACCTCGCAAGAATTGGGCAAAGCTGTCCCTGCACCGATCCGTCAGGCTTGGGTTCAAGCAGTTGGCGCCGAGGCCAAGGCGCCTGCCGATAACGCGTTGTTGCGCCTTGAAATGGCGGCCGAAGTGCCAACACCCGCCGATCAATTGAATGCGCGCCGTGCACTGCAACTTCAGTTGCTGACCCAACGCAACCAGCCAGGCCCCAAAGAAACATGGGCCCAAGATGTGGCACAGGTGTTGTCCGGTCCTCATGAAGAGGCGACAGCGCGTCGTTTGCAAAACGCGCTCAAAAACCTTTTGCGTTCGTGATGTCCAGGCGGCGCAAGCCGCCTGATTGATCGAGCCGCAAGACTTGAGCCCTGAGGGGTTCGTGGTCGAGCGACCAATCGCTCAACACATGCCGCATCCCCGTGCCCAGTGGATGGTCAGCGGGTTGGTGCGTATGGCCATGCACCAGAGTGTCGGCTGCCGCTAGGCTCAACCAATTCAAGGCCATGGTGGGGTCTGCATCCGCGTATAACTTTTGCGAGTTTTTCTGTGTCTCGCTTTGGGCACGCATAGCGCGCGCCAAAGCCACTCTCTCGGCCAGGGGTTTGGCTAAAAAATCCTGTTGCCAAGCATCTCCCCGGACTTGCTCGCGGAAGGCTTGGTAATCCACATCCCCTAGACACAATGCATCGCCATGGCTGAGCAAAATTTGTTTCGCACCCCATTCAAGTACGCAGGGGTCACTGAGCGCATGCATGCCACAGCTGGATAAAAAGGTCGATCCCACTAAAAAGTCACGGTTGCCAGGCATGAAAGCCAGATGCATCCTGTGAGCAGCTTGGCGTAAAACTTCGGCGCAGGATGCCAAAAATGGATCTTGCTCCACGGCATCGTCTCCCACCCAAACCTCAAAAAGGTCGCCCAGGATGAACACCGCATCTGCAGTGGTGCTGGCCATGTAGTCACGCCAGGCTTGAAAAGTGGTTGACTCGGAAGCCTGCAAATGCAGGTCCGAGATCAAATCCACGGTTTGCCATGCCTGTGGCGCAGTCAGCTTGCCAAAGATCGGCGAGGTGGTGCGCGGGTCAGACATGGCTCAAACCCTCAAAGGGCAATGGCTTTTTCGATCACGACGTCGTCTTTGGGCACGTCACCGTGACCGCCGCGGTTGCCGGTTTTCACGCCCTCAATCTGGTCTACCACTTCGGTGCCCTTGACCACTTTGCCAAACACGGCATAGCCCCAGCCTTGCATCGAGGGGGCGGTGTGGTTCAAAAAGTCGTTTTTGGCAACGTTGATGAAGAACTGTGATGAAGCAGAGTGGGGCGCCGAGGTGCGGGCCATGGCCACGGTGTACTTGTCGTTTTTCAGGCCGTTGTTGGCTTCGTTTTCGATGGTGGCATCTGTGGGTTTTTGGCCCATGCCGGGCTCAAAACCACCGCCTTGGACCATGAAGCCGGGAATGACTCGGTGAAAAATCGTGTTGTTGTAGTGGCCCTTATTCACATAAGCCAAAAAGTTTTCGGTCGACTTGGGGGCTTTTTCAGCGTCCAGTTCGAGGGTGATGACGCCGTAGCCAGTGATGTGCAGTTCGACTTGTGGGTTGCTCATGGTGTTACTTCAACAAAGTGATGGTTTGAATGACGACCGGCGTGCGTGGCACATCGGTCGGGAAGGGGCCGCCTGCACCCGTGGGCGTGTTGCGGATTTTTTGGAGCACGTCCATACCAGACGTGACTTTGCCAAAAACGGTGTAGCCGAAGCTCTGAAAACTGGGGTCCAAAAACGCGTTGTCCACCACGTTGATGAAAAACTGCGAGGTGGCCGATTGCGGATCGTTGGTGCGGGCCATGGCCAATGTGCCGGTGGTGTTTTTCAGGCCCGCAGCCAGGGCTTGTCGGCCCTCATGGGCCACTGGTGCGCGGGTTTTCTTCTCACGGTACTGGGCGTCATAGCCGCCGCCTTGCACCATGAAGCCCGGGATCACGCGGTGAAAAATCGTCCCGTCGTAGTGTTTGTCGTTCACGTACTGCACAAAGTTGGCCACAGTTTTAGGGGCTTTGTCGGCGTACAACTCGGCTTCAATGTCACCCATGGAGGTGGTGATCCGGACTTTGCTCGTGGGCGCTGGGGTAGGTGCTGGGTTTTGAGCCCAAGAGGCAACGGGCGCAAGCAAACCCATGGCGAGCAAAACGCCGGTCAAGCGACGGGAAGAATTCAAGAAAGTGGTCATAACGTTGAAGGGATGTCGGGCAGATCGGACGAGGCCAACTCAGGGTGCTTTCAAAACCTGTTGGGTGTTCGCTTGTTTGTTTTGCAGGCGTTTTAAGGAGGGGGTCAAGCTGAGCGCTTGTCCATAAGCTCGGGCCGCCAATGCCAAATAGAGGTCGCCCATGTTTTCAAGGGCCAAAGCGTAATCCGGGCGGGCCTGAACGGCAGCCTGCAATGACAGCAAGGCCTCTTCATGTCGGTTGGCTCGAGCCAACAATGCCGCAAGGTTGTTATGCGGCTCGGGCAACTCAGGGAAAGACAAGGTCAAGGCCCGCAAGGTGTCCATGGCCGCTTGGGTTTGTCCCAATCCTGTCTGGATGTGGCTGAGCAAAAGCCGCATTTGCGGATCGGTTGGTGTGGTTTTGAGGCGGGATTCCGCAAGAGCCTGTGCGGGCTGCCACTGACCGCTTTGGACCAGCGCGTTGACTTCGGTGTAGATGTCTGCTCTTGCACTGGCACCCAAGGTCCAGAAGGTGCAAAAAGCCATCAAGGTCAGCCAAGTACGCATGCGAGCCCGAAAAGTTAGTGGTGTGTGCCTCAAATGTCAAGGAGGCAAAACCTGACTCCAAAAGAGCGTCTGGCGCCAAGGCACGGGGATATACTGAGCGGCCATTGTAACGGAGCACCCTGATTTTTTGGTTGCCCCAAACCCTCATCAGTTCCGCGTTCGCAGACTTCACCAGAGCATTTGGGTGCAGATCCGCCGAATTCATAAGGGCTGTTCGCGATCCGTGCGGATTTTGACCGCCACTTCATTTCATCAAACATGAGTTTGCGCATTTTCAACACGCTCAGCCGTGCTGTCTCTGAATTTTCAACCGCCGAGCCCGGTCATGTGCGCATGTACGTGTGCGGCATGACCGTGTACGACCTGTGCCATCTGGGCCATGCTCGCTCGATGATCGCGTTCGATGTGGTTCAACGTTGGCTCAAAGCCAGCGGCTACCTGGTCACTTATGTGCGCAACGTGACCGACATCGACGACAAGATCATCAAACGTGCCCTGGAGAATGGCGAAACCATCCGTGGCTTGACCGACCGCATGATCGAGGCGCTGCACCAGGACGCCGACGCGCTGGGCATTGAGCGGCCCCAACACGAGCCCCGTGCGACCGACTACGTGCCCCAGATGCTCAGGATGATTGGCACGCTGGAGCAAAATGGTCTGGCTTACCGCGCTGGCAACGGCGACGTGAACTATTCGGTGCGCAAGTTTGTGGGATACGGCAAGTTGTCGGGCAAGTCATTGGACGAATTGAATGCCGGTGAGCGTGTGGCGGTGGAAACAGACAAACAAGACCCTCTAGACTTTGTGCTCTGGAAGAGTGCCAAGCCCTCCGAGCCCGAAGACGTGAAATGGGCCAGCCCTTTTGGCACAGGCCGCCCCGGCTGGCACATCGAGTGCTCTGCCATGGCCTGCGAGCTGCTGGGCCAGACCTTTGACATCCACGGTGGCGGGGCTGACCTGCAGTTTCCGCACCACGAAAACGAGATCGCCCAAAGCGAAGGCGCCAACGGCCAGCCTCTGGCGCGCTTTTGGATGCACAACGGCTTCATCAATGTGGACAACGAGAAGATGTCCAAAAGCCTGGGCAACTTTTTCACCATCCGCGATGTGCTCAAAGAATTCGACGCGGAGACCGTGCGCTTTTTCATCGTGCGCAGCCATTACCGCAGCTCGCTCAATTACAGCGACGTGCACCTCAACGACGCCAAAGGCGCTTTAAAGCGCCTGTACACCGCCCTACAGGCCGTACCGCCTGCCGATGTCCGCATGGATTGGGCTGATCCTCTGGCAGCACGCTTCAAAGCGGCGATGGACGAAGACTTTGGTACCCCCGAAGCGGTGGCGGTGCTGTTTGAGCTGGCAGGCGAAGTCAACCGCAGCGGTTCGACCGAGCGGGCAGGCCTGCTCAAATCTTTGGGTGGCTTGCTGGGTTTGCTGCAGACCGACCCCACGACCTACCTCCAAGCGGGCGCCGGCTTGAATGAGGTGGCCATTCAGGCGCAAATTCAGGCCCGGGCCGATGCCAAAAAGGCGAAAAACTTTGCTGAGGCAGACCGCATCCGCAACGATTTGCTGGCGCAAGGCATTGTGCTCAAAGACTCGGCTTCCGGTACCACTTGGGAGGCTGCGCCATGAACGCTGCTTCGGTCGCCACGGTGATGCCGGTCACGCCCGCTTATTGGGCGGAGGCCTGTGTGCACCTGACCAAAAAAGACCGGGTCATGAAAAAACTGATTCCGCAGTTTGGCAACGCCATTCTTGAGACTCGGGGCGATGCCTTTGTGACCTTGGCACGGTCCATCGTAGGCCAACAAATATCTGTCAAAGCTGCCCAAACGGTTTGGGATCGTTTTGCCTTGCTGAGCAAGCGCATGACCCCTGCTGCCGTTCTCAAGCTCAAAGTAGACGACATGCGTGCTGCAGGCCTTTCGGTGCGCAAAGTCGAGTATTTGGTCGATCTGGCCGTTCACTTCAGTTCCGGTGCGCTGCACGTTAAGGCCTGGCAAGACATGGACGACGAAGCCATCATTGACGAATTGGTGGCTATCCGGGGCATTGGCCGTTGGACGGCAGAAATGTTCCTGATCTTCCATTTGCTTCGGCCCAATGTGTTGCCGCTCGACGATGTGGGTTTGATCAATGGCATCAGCCGCAATTACTTTTCGGGTGAGCCGGTCAGCCGCAGCGATGCCCGCGAGGTGGCGCAGGCTTGGAGCCCCTACACCACCGTGGCGACTTGGTATATTTGGCGCTCCCTGGATCCTGTTCCGGTCGCGTATTGAGGTCTGGACGCTGGCCGTCCGTCTGATCATGAATTGAGGAGTAAAACTTGGTCAAAAAATCATTTCTCGACTTTGAGCAACCCGTTGCCGAACTCGAAGCCAAGATCGAAGAATTGCGCTACGTGCAAACCGAGTCTGCGGTGGACATCACCCTCGAAATCGAGCAACTGAGCAAAAAAAGCCAACAGCTGACCAAAGACATCTACAGCGACCTGACCCCCTGGCAGGTCACCAAAATTTCTCGCCATCCGGAGCGTCCTTACACACTGGACTACATCAATGGCATCTTTACTGATTTTGTCGAAATGCACGGCGACCGACACTTCGCCGATGACCTGTCGATTGTCGGTGGGTTGGCCCGTTTCAATGGCCAAGCTTGCATGGTGTTGGGTCAGCAAAAAGGGCGCGACACCAAAGAGCGCACCATGCGCAACTTTGGCATGAGCAAACCCGAGGGTTACCGCAAAGCGTTGCGCCTCATGAAAACGGCCGAAAAGTTCAAGTTGCCGGTCTTCACCTTCGTGGACACCCCGGGCGCCTACCCGGGCATCGACGCAGAAGAGCGCGGCCAGTCCGAAGCCATTGGGCGCAACATCTTCGAGATGGCCCAGTTGGAAGTGCCGATCATCACCACCATCATTGGCGAAGGCGGCTCGGGTGGCGCATTGGCCATTTCGGTGGCCGACCAGGTTTTGATGCTGCAGTATTCTGTGTATTCGGTCATCAGCCCGGAAGGCTGCGCCTCCATTTTGTGGAAAACCAGCGAAAAAGCCGAAACCGCCGCAGACGCCTTGGGCATCACGGCGCACCGACTCAAAGCCTTGGGTTTGATTGACAAAATCGTCAATGAACCCATTGGCGGCGCCCATCGAGATACCGAGCAAATGGTGGCTTTTCTCAAACGTGCGCTGGGTGAAGCATGGCGTCAAGTGGCCGACCTGAAGCCCAAAGAGTTGCTGGATCGCCGCTATGAGAGACTGAACAGCTACGGCCGTTTCACCGATACCAAAGCAGGCAAGTAAACAAGCTGCGGAGCCTTTAGGCTTCAAGCATGACGTCACACACCGCAAAAATGCCCGAACAGGCCTTGGCTCAATTCAGCCCTGGCCTTCCTTTTGCTGTGGCCTTGAGTGGTGGAGCCGATTCAGTGGCCTTGCTGTTGGCTTGCGCCCATCGCTGGCCGGGTCAGGTGAGGGCGGTGCACATTCACCATGGTTTGCAAGCGGCCGCCGATGTTTTTGAGTCGCACTGCACCTTGCTTTGTGAGCAGCTGGGCGTACCGCTTGTCGTTCGTCGGGTGCAAGCGCGGCACGCTCCGGGCCAAAGCCCTGAAGACGCTGCCCGCCAAGCCCGCTACACCGCACTGGCCGAAGCCCTTGACACCGATTGGCCCGAAGTGCGCGATGTGGTTTTGGCGCAGCACGCTGACGACCAAGTCGAAACTTTGCTCATTGCGCTGTCGCGTGGTGCCGGTTTGCCGGGACTGGCCAGCATGCCTGTCCACTGGCAGCGGCAGGGCCTGAATTGGCACCGTCCTTGGCTAGGCGTGCCAGGCGCAGCGGTGCGGGAATGGCTGCGCAGCCAAGGCCAAGACTGGATCGAAGACCCCAGCAACAGCGATGAAAAGTTCACCCGCAACCGCATTCGCGCACAAGTTGTTCCTGCTTTGGCCCATGCCTTACCCGCCTTCCGCGAAACTTTTGCACGGAGCGCAGCGCACGCCGCTCAAGCGCAAGAAGTTTTGAACGAAGTGGCTGCGCAAGACCTTGCCGAGGTCGGTATCCCCCCCCGCATCCAGGCTGTGCAGCAACTCAGCCGTGCCCGTCAAGCCTTGGTGCTTCGCCACTGGTTGCGGCAGGAGCATGGCACCACGCCCAGCACCGCCCAGTTGAACGAATTGCTCGGTCAAATCGAGGCCTGCACCACCCGAGGCCATCGGCTGCACCTGAAAGTCGGGCAGGGTTTTGTCGAGCGAGACGCGGCGCACTTGGTTTGGCACAGCGCTTGACCTCGATTTAAAAGGTCACACGACACACTCACTGGCCAAACACAGTGCTGGCACAAAGCATATGGGGTCAAGAAACAGTCAGGCCGATGGGTACAATCGAGGGTTTTTCCGAGTCTGGTAATCAGTTTTTTAATTCTGGCTGACCAGTTTCATTTTTCTTTTCAGCATTACACATGGCTTTGATCGTTCACAAATACGGCGGCACTTCAATGGGCTCGACCGAGCGCATTCGGAATGTTGCCAAGCGCGTGGCCAAATGGGCACGCGCTGGCCACCAGATCGTGGTGGTGCCCAGCGCCATGAGCGGCGAAACCAACCGCCTGCTGGGCCTGGCCAAAGAGCTGGCCCCCGCCAAGCCTGACAACACTTACAGCCGCGAACTCGACATGCTGGCTTCCACCGGCGAGCAGGCCTCGTCAGCTCTGCTGGCCATTGCGTTGCAATCCGAAGGCCAGCCCTCGGTCAGTTATGCCGGTTGGCAAGTCGCCATCAAAACCAACGACGCCTTCACCAAAGCGCGCATCCAGTCGATCGATGACGAAAAGGTCATGGCCGATCTGAACGCCGGCAAGGTCGTCATCATCACCGGCTTTCAGGGTGTGGACGACAACGGCAACATCACCACGCTTGGTCGTGGTGGCTCTGACACCTCGGCTGTGGCCGTGGCAGCTGCCCTCAAAGCCGACGAATGCCTGATCTACACCGACGTAGACGGCGTTTACACCACCGACCCCCGCGTGGTGCCCGAAGCCCGTCGCCTGCACACCGTGAGCTTTGAAGAGATGCTGGAAATGGCGTCGCTTGGCTCCAAGGTCTTGCAAATCCGTTCGGTCGAATTTGCGGGCAAATACAAAGTGCCCATGCGTGTGCTGTCCAGCTTCACGCCTTGGGACATCGACATCAACGAAGAAGCCGCATCCGGCACCCTGATCACTTTTGAGGAAGACGAACAAATGGAACAAGCCGTCGTATCCGGCATCGCATTCAACCGCGACGAAGCCAAAATCTCTGTGGTGGGCGTGCCCGACAAGCCCGGTATCGCCTACCAAATCTTGGGCGCTGTGGCCGATGCCAACATCGAAGTCGATGTGATCATCCAGAACCTGAGCAAGGACGGTAAAACCGACTTCAGCTTCACCGTGCACCGTAACGACTTCGCCAAGACCCTTGACCTGCTCAAGGAAAAAGTCTTGCCAGCCTTGGGTGCTGCCGAGGTTTTGGGCGATGCCAAGATCTGCAAAGTGTCGATCGTGGGCATTGGCATGCGCAGCCATGTGGGTGTGGCCAGCAAGATGTTCCGCAGTTTGAGCGAAGAAGGCATCAACATCCAGATGATCTCGACATCTGAAATCAAAACTTCGGTTGTGATCGATGAAAAATACATGGAGTTGGCTGTGCGCGCCTTGCACAAAGCCTTCGATCTGGATCAAGCCTAAGTTATAATTTGATTCACTGGAAACGTGACCGAGTGGCCGAAGGTGCTCCCCTGCTAAGGGAGTATGGGGTGTAGAGCCTCATCGAGGGTTCGAATCCCTCCGTTTCCGCCAGTGACTTCTTTCAATATTTCAATCCTTCAAACGCCTGTTTGCAAGTGATTGATCTGATTGAATTTTTTCTTCCAAAGCCTCCCGCGTTCTTGAAGAAAGTCCCCCTTTGATGGGGTACTCGAACTGTTGAGACGGCTTTCTGCTCAAAACCTCTTGACCAAGCGCGTTCAAAACCCAAATTTGAACCGTACCGATTGCACGCGGTTTTATTTGATGCAGGCCCTCCATAGTGACCATTCAAAAAAGTGTTCTTGAGATGGCCTGAACCTGATATTTCCATTATTCGGCCAGCATCTTGGCATTGGCAATCAATTTTCTCAACCTGTGAGGAATCTCCTTAGTCGAAAAAGCACTTACATCTGCCGTGCCGGGATTGCCAATGGGGAGACGCCCCAATAGGTGTCCGAATGGGACAAGGCTTAGGCGAAAAATTTGACCCAAAGCTTCACGCCCGTCTCGCGTTCGCAATGCCAGCTGCAGCATTTGGATGTGGCTATCTATATGAAGCCAAAAAAAGCACTGTCCTACGATGTGTGCAGCCTGCAGTAACAGCCACTTCTCTGGAAGGTCTGTGCATTTGCGGGCTTGGGTGCGTAGCGTTTTATAGGTCGTTTGCTGCAATCCTTGGTCCGTTGTCTCTTTAGTTTGCATAGTTCCAAAATCGGTCGCGGCTTTGCCCCGCATCTCGCGGCGTGCGTGCCGTAATACAGTCCATCCGCTGCTCAGCGCCAAGGCGGCCATCAAACTCGCTACAGCTAAGTCCGGCCAGGCGCGGCTCGTGCCAAAGACGCCTACCGCCGCAGCAATTACAGCCAAATTGCCGATTGCATCATTGCGCGAGCACAACCATACGCTACGCATGTTGGCATCACCCTCGCGAAACGCGTAAAGCATCCAAGCAACGCCGACGTTGGCTACGAGGGCCAATGTGGCCACTGCGCCCATGGCGGCGGCGTCGGGTACGCTGCCGCGCCATACGGCCCACAAAGCTTGTCCAAGGATGATCAGGCCAAAGGCCATCATGCTGATCGCCTTGCCAATCGCGGCGTAGGCACGCCACGATAGTGCTGAAGTCAGTATCGCTAGTGATACGCCATAGTTCATTGCGTCCCCCGCAAAGTCAATGGCATCCGCCTGAAGTGACAGGGACTGCGACGCTAGGCCGGCCGCAATTTCCACGAGGAACATCGCCAGGTTTACACCCAATGCAATCCAAAGCACTTTGCGGTAGCGCCCCAGGTTGACTATCTGATGGGGTGCGGGCATTTCGTGTTCGCAGCTATGACCTGACATTTTGATTTCCTTTGCAAAGTAAGCATTTGAAACCCTGTAGCTGCTACAGTGTCAAGATCTTTTTGAGGAGTGCGTTCTATGCAGATCAAACAGCTTTCCAGTGCCACAGGTGTCGACATTGAAACCATCCGCTACTATGAAAAACAGGGCCTTTTGCCAGAGCCTGACCGTAAAGAGAATGGCTATCGAGACTATGACAACACCCACCTAGAGCGGCTTTCCTTCATCCGCCATTGCCGCGCACTGGAAATGTCCCTCAGCCAAGTGGCCCTATTACTGGGTTTTGTCGATCAGCCCGGCGAAGGGTGTGAGGATGTTAATTTGTTGGTCGATCAGCAGTTGGCTAAAGTACGAGCACGTCTGCAGAGCATGAAAGCACTGGAAAAACAGTTATTGCAACTTCGGGCGCGTTGCACTGAGGAGCGCGGGACCCACGCCTGCGGCATCTTGACCGAGTTAGTGTCTGCGGCCCATGGCGAAGCCTGCGCGTGCCATGCCATTTTGGATTGAAGTTGTTCCTCGCTTGATTTGGGCCTAAGCTCACTCTTAGTCACTGCGAAAGGACAGGCAGTTCAAGATCAAGTCCAATTGGCAGTATGCAGCAACCATTAGCTGTCTCAACATTTAGAAACTTGAACCGGACACCAAGTGCTTGATTTGCTTGCCCATCAAAAACTTAGGCGGTTTGTGATGAGGTATGTTCTGCCCCGCCAGCGACTTCTTTCAATATTTCAATCCTTCAACCGCCTGTTTGTAAGTTGTTGATCTGATTGAATTTTTTCTTCTCAAGCTTTCCCCGATCTTGAAGAAAGTCACCCTTTTAAAGGGTGATCGAACTGTTGAGACGGCTTTCTGCTCAAAACCTCTTGACTTAGCCCGTTCAAAACCTGAATTTGAACCGTACCGATTACACGCGTTTTTATGCGATGCTGCACACCAACATGAGCCCAAAAAATACTCTTGCGAATGCCAGAATCCCGTCAGTCGTCCCAAGGTTTCTCAGCTTTTGAACCTGTCCGATGCTGATTTGAGATGCCCCTTTGCTTCAACCAGCAGACCGGCCTTCC
>CALQKH020000013.1 GCA_943331105.2 Akkermansia muciniphila | reverse complement strand
CCCAAATCTTGTTGAACGTTTTGCGCAACGCCATTCAGGCCACGCATGGACAGCCAGATCGGCGCATCCACATCACCGTCCGGCGCGAGAAAACCTCGCTCGTCTTGGAGGTGGTGGACAACGGCCCCGGCATGACGCCGGACGTGCTGGCGCAGGTCGCGACCCCGTTTTTCAGCACCAAACCCGATGGCCTGGGGGTGGGGCTGTCCATCGCCCAATCGATTGCCAAACAACACCGGGGCCGCTTGCACATGGACAACGACCCTGACGGCGGGGCCAGAGTCTGTCTTCAATTGCCCGAGTGGCTACCCCACCAGGCAGGCTGACAAGTGCCCGGCGGGCTGGTCATTCGGCCTTGATGTTGGCCGATTTGACGACCGCTGCATAGCGCGACAAATCGCGCGACATGTCGCGGCCAAACTTCTCAGGGCCACCGGGGCTGGCGGTGATGCCCAAGGTCACAAGACGCTCACGCACGGCTGGATCGTTCAGCACCGCGTTCAACTCGTTGTTGAGCCTCTCCACGATGGCCCGAGGTGTTTTGGCTGGGGCCAGCAAGCCCACCCAGGAGTTGATGTCGAAATCGGTCAAGCCCGCTTCAATGAATGTGGGCACATCCGGCAAAGACGGTGCACGCTGGGCGCTGGACACGGCCACCGCATGCAGCTTGCCAGACTTGACGTGCGGAAAAGCACCTGCCACGGCGGTGTAAACCAAGGGAATGTTGCCACCCAGCACATCTGTCAAAGCCTGACCACCGCCTTTGTAGGGAATATGGACCAAGTTGGCACCGGTGCGCTGCTTGAGCAATTCACCCGCGATGTGCGGCGTGCCGCCGGTGCCCGAAGTGCCATAAGACAAGCCACCCGACTGGGTTTTGGACAGGGCAATCACTTCCTGCAGCGTCTTGGCCTTCACGCCGGGGTGCGACACCAAAATCAAAATGGCATCGCCGATTTTGCCAATCGGGGCAAAATCTTTGGCCGTGTCAAAACCCACCTTGGGGAACACATGGGGGTTGATCACCATGGTGCCATCAAAGCCCAGCAGCAAGGTGTATCCATCGGGTTCGGCCGCGGCCACCATTTGCGTGCCGATGTTGCCCGAGGCACCGGGCTTGTTGTCAACCACCACCTGCTGGCCCAGCCGCTTTGACAACTGCTCAGCGATCAGGCGACCGCTGGTGTCGGTCACACCACCGACCGCAAAGGGCACCACCAAGCGAATCGGTTTGGCGGGGTAGGCCGCTTGGCCAGCGGCCGTGGTGACGCTGAGCGCCAAGCCGCCGCAAGTCGCCGCCATCAAAGCCGTGCTCAGCGTGGTTTTGAGCCACTGACGGCGAAGTGGGGTCACAGTTTTATTCATGCAGGTCTCCTGGTCGTTTTTAAAAATAGCTTTGGGGACTGACGTTCAGTCGTTTTCAGCGTAACGCTTTTCAAAAGCCCACACGTCTTCAAAACCCATGAGTTGGGTCAGGTCGGCAAAGTCATACAAAGGCGTGCTGCCCTTCGCCGATGAGCCCGTGTCCTTGAACTGCTGGTAAACCTGCGTCATGGCCTGCACACCGGCCAGCAAGGCCGTCACCGGAAAGATGGCCAACTTGTAGCCCAAGGCTTCCAACTCGGGGCGGGTCAGCACCGGGGTGCGGCCTTTTTCAACCATGTTGGCCACCAAGGGCACGTCCAAGCTTTGGCCGATGCGGCGCATCTCTTCTTCGGACTCGGGCGACTCGACAAACAAAATGTCAGCCCCCGCTTTGGCATAAGCCTCGGCGCGGCGCAGGGCTTCGTCCAGGCCCAATGTGGTGCGGGCGTCGGTGCGGGCGATGATCAAAAAATCTTTGGATTCGCGCGAGTCCACTGCCACCTGAATTTTGCGCACCATGTCGGCCATGGGGATGACACGGCGGCCCGGCGTGTGACCGCATTTTTTGGGGAACTCCTGGTCTTCGAGCTGGATAGCGCAAGCACCTGCGGCTTCGTAGCCCCGGATGGTGTGGCGCATGTTGAGCAGGCCGCCGTAGCCGGTGTCGGCGTCGGCAATCAGCGGGGTGCGGGCCATGCCCGCCATGGCCGTGACGCGCCCCACCATGTCGCTGTAAGTGGCCAAGCCTGCATCGGGCAAGCCCATGTGCGAGGCCACGGTGCCGTAGCCGGTCATGTACAGCGCATCAAAGCCAAAACTGTCGGCCAGGCGCAATGACACCATGTCGAACACGCCGGGGGCGACCACCAGGCCAGGTTGCTTCAAACGCGCACACAGCGCAGAGGTTTTATTGTTCATGACACCAGGCACTTGCAAGAGTGATTAAATGGACAGATTCAGAACATTGATTTCATCAGAAGAGCCCCTCATGGACCTGCACCTAAGCGACAAGCACATCCTCATCACCGGCGGCAGCAAAGGCATTGGCCTGGCTTGTGCGCAGGGCTTTTTGGCCGAAGGCGCCCGCGTGAGCTTGGTCTCGCGCGACAGCGCCAACCTGGCGCGGGCACAACAGCAACTGCTGGCAACCTGCCCCGGCGCACGCGTCCACACCGTGGCCGCCAATTTGCGCGACGCATCGGCTGCACTCGCGGCCCTGGACTCAGCCGAAACCGCATTCGGTCCGGTCGACGTGTTGGTCAACTCGGCCGGCGCGGCCAAGCGCACCCCAGCCCCCGAACTCACGCCCGAGGCTTATGCCGATGCGATGCAGGCCAAGTACTTCACCTATGTCCACATGATCACACCGACCATCCACCGAATGGCTGCACGCGGTCAGGGCGCGGTGGTCAACGTGGTGGGCAATGGCGGCAAAGTGGCCAGCCCGATCCACCTGCCCGGTGGCGCGGCCAATGCGGCGCTGATGCTGGTGAGCGCCGGTCTGGCCGCCGCCTACGGCGCGCAAGGCATCCGAGTGAACGCGGTCAATCCAGGCCTGACCTTGACCGACCGCCTGCACGAAGGCTTTGCGGCCGATGCCCGCTTGAAGGGGCTGAGTCCCGACGAAGTCATGGCGCAATCGGTGGCCAAAATACCGCTGGGCCGCCTGGCCGATCCCGAAGAAATCGCCAACGCGGTTCTGTTTTTGGCATCCAGCAAAGCCAGCTATGTCACCGGCATTTGCATGAGCATGGACGGGGCTTTGAACCCGATGGTTGTATGAAAATTTTGACCGCAAGCCGAAGCCTGGCACTGGCATGGGCCTGTGTGCTCAGCATGCCGGCGCAAGCCGAGCTGCCTCCCCTGAAAACCGTGGCTGCGGTGGATGTGCCCCGCTACATGGGCACATGGCACGAAATCGCCAAATACCCCAACTGGTTTCAAAGAAAGTGCGCCAGCAGCACGCAGGCCAACTACAGCCTGCAGCCGCAAGGTCAACTTCAGGTGCTCAACCGCTGCAAAACAGCCAAGGGCGAGTGGACCGAAGCCTTGGGGGCCGCACGGCAAATCGGCGGGCCGACATCGGCTCAGCTGAAGGTGCGTTTTGCCCCAGCGTGGCTGTCCTTCATTCCCATGGTCTGGGGCGATTACTGGATCATCGATCTGGACGCCGATTACCAATGGGTGGTCGTGAGCGAACCCAAGCGCGACTATTTGTGGATCTTGTCACGCACACCCCAAATGCCTGCCGCCACGTACCAAGGCTTGCTGGCCAAGCTGGACAAGCTGGGCTTTGACCTGAAACGGATTGAAGCCAGCCAGCCTTGAGGACGTCTGGCTGGGATGGGGCTCAATGCGCCGCTTCGGCCAAGCGCACCTGGTTGGCCTCGCTGGTTTGCAGCCAGCCTTGGCTCGCAGCATCTTGGGCCAGTTGAGCGATCAAGGCGCGGGCGTCTGCATTGACCATGGCCACGGGTTGCAAGCGCAAAGCCGCATCTGAAAAGTGGTGCACCACTTCGGCCACGTCATTGGCGTCCAGCGCCGAAGGCTTGAAAACCGGCGTGCAACGCACCTTTTGGCCCAGCGCCCGGTAAAACACCGCCGCCAAATGGGCCGATGCACCGTACACGCTGCGCAGCTGGCCTGCCGCCGTGACACGCAGGGTGTAGCCATACTTGCCCTTGACGCATTCGGCCTCGGTGATGTCTTTCAAAGCAAAGTGGTGCACCAAGTTGCCCGTGTCGCTTTCTGAGACCAACAACTGCTGATCGGTCAACAACCACAGGCCACGCCCTGCCAGCACGACACGGCCCAATACATACGCCAAAACCCGCTCGGTGGGCTGGATGTGGTCACGCATTTGGTCCACATCGGCTTGCTTGAGCAACTGAGAACCATAAGGATTTTGACCCTCGATCAAGAGTTCGCTCAGTTCATTGCCATTCTTCAAAAAATCCAGCCAAGCCATCGGGTGTCTCCAAATTAAGGTGCGCATGTTCGTGCATGACCCGACATCCAAGCCGGGTTCACTCTGAATGGTCCTGATAGACACATGGTTATTGGTCACCGCCAAAGACCCAAACCCAGCCTGAGCCCACGGCCTTTCAGGGTGGCCGTGCAATCCATGGCGCAGTACCACACACTGGCAGCTCTTTGAGTACCCATGGGCCCATGACACCACCTTCTTTGATCCAGGCGCTCTTGACGGCCGTACAGCCTTCAACCGCCAACCCGGCGCCAGCGCGGTGCAGCTTAGGCTCTCACATGGCTGAGCGGGTGCGCGCGCACCTGTCGGCGCAGCTCAAAGAGCAGCTGGGTCAGCGCGTGCGGTCCATGACCGGGGCCACAGGGGATGCACGGGACTTTTTAGAGCCCGCAGGCGACCCTGGCTTGTTCGGTCCGGACTCGGCGGCTTGGCAGGTGCACGCGCACTTTGTGGCCATGATGACCGGAGGCTTGTCATCGCTGATGTTGCAAGCGCTGCACCCGCAGGCTTTGGGCGCCGTGTGGGACCACTCGCGTTTTCGCACCCAACTGCAGGCGCGGCTGGGACGCACAGCCTTGTTTGTGGCCACCACCACCTATGGCGGCACGGCTGCGGCTTTGCAAAGCATCGAGCGGGTCAACCGCATCCACGCCCAAATTCGTGGCCAGTTGCCAGACGGCACGCCCTACGTGGCCAACGACCCCGAACTGATCAGATGGGTCCACTTGGGTGAAACCACCAGTTTTTTGCGGGCCTACCAAGACCTGTCGCTGCAGCCCCTGAGCGCAAACCGGCAGGACCAATACTTTGCAGAAATGGCTCAGGTGGGTCACCGCCTGGGTGCACATGGCTTGCCCATGAGCCGACACCAAGCCTTGACGCAGTTGCAAGACTTTCGCCCGCAATTGCGGGCCGACGAACGCACACGCGAAACACTGCACCTGATTGAGAACTACCCCTGCGAGCCCCTGGATCGACCTTTGGTCACACTGATCGTGCGCGCCGCCTTGCAGATGCTGCCCGACTGGGCGCTGGACATGCTGGAGCGCGAACGCCGCTGCTCACTGGAACAAACCGCTGTGCGCACCGCCCTGCAAGGCATGGGCGCCTCGCTGGCCTGGGCCTTTGCCGACACGGGTGTGGCCGCTCGCGCCCACCAACGGATGCAGGCGCCGCCATAGGCCGCGGGTTAACACTGGGACAGCCGCGGTCGATGCAACCGTCACGGGCGCTGAATCGTCTCCAGGTATTTGAGCAAAGACACAATGCGGTTGCGCGCCGACCATTCGGCAATGGTGGCCGAATCCCCCGGTTGCGTCATGGCGCGGGCCTTGAATTCTTGGCCCCACACCGGCATTTCACGCGATCCGTGGGGCCCGCCATCGCCCGACCAACGGCCATCGATCACCTCCCACATCAGCTCTTGCGGGAACTTGCCGCCATGCCTTTGGGTGATGGTCGTCAAATCTGAAGGTGGCTTGACCAGGAAAGACTGCACCGGACCATCGCCTCGGCCAGAATGGCCATGGCAACTGGCACAGTTGTCTTTGAAATCGGCCCTGCCCAAACCCACCGATGTTTGTGCCCATGACGATGCGGTGACGCTGAGCAAGCTGGCCACGACGCAGTGACAAATGTTTTGTTTGTTCATACAGGCTCCTGTTGTTTTGCAAGAGCCAGATCATCCAAAAACTCAGGGTTTCAGTCTGTGCGATGGCGCACCAAATGGGTCTGAAAATCAAAATCCCCCAGCCCTGTCTAGGCCGTTCAATTCAGGGTACCGCCCGTTTGCCTCAAGTCGCTCAGGCCCTGCTGTCGGTGGGCCACCAAAAGCGTCAAGGCCTGCCGCACCCCGGCCACTTGCAGGCTCGCGGGCCAACTGGGTAAGCTCGGGCCAGGCCAGTGGGCGGCCTGCTCTGGTAACAGGGGCAGGTGCATGAAGCCGCTGTGTACACCTTGACCCGCCAAAGCGTGTTGCAAACCATAAAACACCTGGTTGCACACAAAAGTGCCTGCCGTTTGGGACACCGAAGCCTGGAAACCACTCGCACGCAAACCGGCCACCAGAGACTTGATGGGCAAAGTGCTGAAGTACGCCGCAGGGCTACCTGCGATCACCGGCATGTCAATCGGCTGCGCCCCGGCGTTGTCGGGGATGCGCGCATCCATCACATTGATGGCCACACGCTCCACCGACAAATCACACCGTCCCTCCGCCTGCCCCAGCGCCAGCACGATGTCGGGTGTGTGCTGCGTCAGCGCTTGCTGCAAAGCGGGCAGGGCTTGGTCAAACACGCAGGGCAGCTGAGCCGCGGTAACCTGAGCACCTTGCGAACCTGGCAATGGCAGACCGTGCAAGGCACGCGCCACCTCCCAAGACGGGTTGAGGCTTTGACCGCCAAAGGGCTCGAAGCCGGTGAGCAGGATGCGCATCAAGGATGCGCCTGTCAGGCGTTGAAGATCGACACCGTCTTGGTGTTCAGGTAAGCCTCCAACGCCTCGGGGCCACCTTCGGAGCCGTAGCCTGAATCCTTGACGCCGCCAAAGGGCAACTCAGGCCATGGCGCCGCGGGCTGGTTGACCCACAGCATGCCCACGTCCAGGCGCTGGCTGAGCTGGTGCATGGTTTTCATCGAGTTGGTGAAGGCATAACCGGCCAAGCCGAAAGGCAAGCGGTTGGCTTCGGCCATCGCATCTTCGATGTTTTCGAAACTGCGGATGGCCGCGATGGGGCCAAAGGGCTCGTTGACCACCACATCGGCGTCCAGCGGCACATGCGAGAGCACTGTGGGCGCAAAGAAGTTGCCTTGTGTGCCGATGCGCTCACCGCCGGTGAGCACCTTGGCGCCTTTGGCGCGGGCGTCCTGCACGATGGACTGCATGGCCGCCAAACGGCGCTCGTTGGCCAATGGCCCCATCTGTGTGCCTGCCATCATGCCATCGCCCACCTTCAGCGCCTGCGCTTGCGCAGCAAATGCTTCAGCAAAGGCATCGGCAATTTTGTGGTGCACCAAAAAGCGGGTGGGCGAGATGCAGACCTGGCCCGCGTTGCGGAACTTGGCCGCACCGGCGGTTTTCAGGGCCAACGCAATGTCTGCGTCTTCGGCCAGGATGACCGGCGCGTGGCCGCCCAGCTCCATGGTCACACGCTTCATGTGCTGACCCGCCAAGGCGGCCAGTTGCTTGCCCACGGGCGTAGAACCCGTGAACGTGATCTTGCGGATCAGCGGGTGCGCGATCAGGTAATTCGAAATCTCAGCGGGCGTGCCATACACCAGGCCAATCACGCCAGCAGGCACGCCCGCATCGTGAAAGGCGCGGATCAACTCAGCGGGCGCGGCAGGGGTTTCTTCCGGAGCCTTGACGATGATCGAGCAACCTGTTGCCAGTGCGGCCGACATCTTGCGCACCGCTTGGTTGACGGGAAAATTCCAAGGCGTGAAGGCAGCGACCGGTCCCAAGGGCTGTTTGAGCACTTGCTGCTGCACGTTGATGTTGCGTGGCGGCACGATGCGTCCATACACACGGCGGCCCTCTTCGGCAAACCACTCGATGATGTCGGCCGCCGACATGGCCTCGACCTTGGCTTCGGCCAAGGGCTTGCCTTGCTCTTGGGTGAGCAACTCGGCAATTTGCGGGGCGCGTTCGCGCATCAAGGCAGCGGCCTTGCGCAACACAACGCTGCGCTCGTTGGCCGGCGTATCGCGCCAAATCTCAAAGCCCTTTTGCGCCGCTTGCGCTGCACGCTCTAGATCGGGAATGCCCGCATGGGCCAATCGGCCAATTTCGTTGCCAGTGGCGGGATTGAACACGGCCAAAGTGCGACCGCCTTCGGCATCGCACCATTGGCCATCGATGAAAAGTTGAGTATTGGGATAAGTCATGGCGGATTCCAGTCGAAAAACAGAGGTCAAAAGGTGGGCAGATTGTGGCTTGAAACGCCGGTATTGGGGTAAGTCAGTAGGCCAGCACCCGATTAACTCGTCATACCATCAGACCAACACATTCACCAGCCACGGCCGGTCTTGTTCATTTTCAGAAAGAAAGCATGACTTCTATTGCATTGTTGGGTGCAGGCGGCAAGATGGGCGCCCGTTTGGCCAAAAACCTCCAAGGCTCGGCGTTTGAAATTCGCCACGTCGAAGTCAGCGCCGCAGGCCAACAGCGCCTGAAAGACGAGCTGGGCATAGCCTGCTGCAGTTTGGACGACGCCCTGCGAGGTGTAGACGCCGTGATCTTGGCCGTGCCTGACACCCTGATCGGGCGCATCGCAGCCGAGATTTCGCCCCAACTGGCACCCGGCACCATGGTCATCACCCTGGATGCCGCAGCCCCCTTTGCCGGACATCTGCCCAAGCGGGACGATTTGGTTTACTTCGTCACCCACCCCTGCCACCCCAACATCTTCAACCCCGAAGTCCATGTGGCCGGTGCTCCGGACTATTTCGGCGGCATCCGGGCTTCGCAATCCATCGTGAATGCCCTGATGCAAGGCCCCGAAGCCTCTTATGACTTGGGCGAATCGATTGCCCGCTTGATTTACCAACCCATCGAGCGCTCGTACCGGGTCACCGTGGAACAAATGGCGCTGCTGGAGCCCGGCTTGTCCGAGACGGTCTGCGCCACTTTGCTCGATGTGATGCGCGAAGCCATGGATGAGGTGGTGGCACGCGGCGTGCCACCAGACGCTGCGCGTGACTTTTTGCTGGGCCACATGACGATTTTGTCGGCCGTTATCTTCAAGCAGGTGCCAGGCCAGTTTTCTGACGCATGCAACAAGGCCATCACCTATGGCAAACCCCGTTTGATGCGCGACGACTGGAAGAAGATTTTTGACCGCCAAGAAATTGCTGACAGCATCCAGCGCATCACCTGAAACAGGCCAAACCATGACCTCCAGAATCGTGGCCCAGTACTGGCTTGAAACCGGTGACGATCCCTGGCGGGCCGCCGAGACCATTGCAGGCGAGCAGTCCAGCGGGACTTTTTTGAAGCTGGCCAATGAAACGCCTGAACTCAAAGAGCGCTCAGGCGCACGCATTGAGGCCTTGGACATCCTCGAGGTGGTGGACCGCCCCAGCCTGCCCGGCGGCATGGTGTCTGAGCGGTACACACGCTGCCTGCTCACTTTGTCGTGGCCTCTTGAAAACATGGGCCCTTGCTTGCCCACCTTGATGTCCACCGTGGCCGGCAATTTGTTTGAACTGCGCCAAGTCTCGGGCCTCAGGCTTTTGTCGCTGCAACTGCCCGATGCCTTTGCCAAAGCCTACTTGGGCCCGGCTTTTGGCATCGACGGCACCCGGCGCATGAGCGGCGTGCGCCAAGGGCCACTGATCGGCACCATCATCAAGCCCAGCGTCGGCCTGAGCCCCGATGAAACCGCTGAGCAAGTCAAGATGCTGGTGGACGGTGGCATTGACTTCATCAAAGATGACGAACTGCAAGCGGATGGCCCGCACTGCCCTTTTGAAGAACGGGTCACCGCCGTCATGCGCGTGGTCAACGCCGCAGCAGATCGCACCGGGCGCAAAGTGATGGTGGCTTTCAACCTGACGGGTGACCTCGACCAAATGCGCCACCGCCACGACTGGGTGCTGAAACATGGCGGCACCTGCGTGATGGCCTGCGTCCAATCGGTGGGGCTGGTGGGCCTGAACGCTTTGCGCCGCCACAGCGCCTTGCCCATCCACGGACACCGTGCGGGCTGGGGCTACCTCAGCCGCAGCCCAGCACTGGGTTGGGATTTTGCAGCTTGGCAATCGGTGTGGCGTCTGGTGGGCGTGGACCACCTGCACGTCAACGGCCTGCGCAACAAATTCAGCGAAAGCGACGACACCGTCATCGCCTCGGCGCGGGCCGTGACACGGCCCCTGTTTCAAGACCTGCCCATGGCCGCCATGCCGGTGTTCAGCTCAGCCCAAACCGGCTTGCAGGCGCACGACACCTTCAAGGCGCTGGGCCACGCCGACTTGCTGTGCACCGCTGGGGGCGGCATTTTTGGTCACCCCCAAGGCGTGGCTGCGGGTGTGGCTGCGCTGCGCGAAGCCTGGGACGCTGCCCAAGCGGGCATCGACCTCAAGGTCTATGCCGCCACGCGCCCAGCTTTGCAAAGCGCCCTCGGTTTTTGGTGACTGAGATGAACCCAAGGTGCGAACCAGGCAGCTTGCCCGAAGGGCTGTGGCTGGCCTATTACGGCGATGACTTCACCGGCTCCACCGATGTGCTTGAAGCCTTCACCGCCGCTGGCGTGCCCACAGTGCTGTTTTTGCAAGCCCCCCGCGCCGAAGATTTGGCCCGTTTTCCGGGCGTGCGCTGTGTCGGCGTAGCCGGGCAATCGCGGGGCAAAAGCCCTGCCTGGATGCGCGCCCACCTGCCTGCGGTGTTTGAAAGCCTCTCGGGCTTGGGCGCCCCAATCGTCCAATACAAGGTCTGCTCAACCTTCGATTCGTCGCCCGAAGTGGGCTCAATCGGCCAAGCCATTGACTTAGGGGTGCGCTGCACCCGCGCGCCCTGGTCGCCCATGGTGGTGGGCGCGCCCCGACTGCAGCGCTACCAGGTGTTTGGCCACTTGTTTGCCGCGGCCCAAGGTGAGGTCTGGCGCATCGACCGGCACCCGACCATGTCGCGCCACCCGGTCACCCCCATGCACGAGAGCGATTTGCGTTTGCACTTGGCCCAACAAACCCCACGCCGCACCGGGCTGATCAACCTGGCCCACATGGCGCAAGGCCAATCCGACGCGTTGTGGCAAAGCCTGCAGGGCGCAGACCAACCTGTGCTGATGCTCGATGTGGCCGATACCGCCACGCAACGTGAAGCCGGGCGGCTGGTCTGGGATCAACGCGGGCAGGGGGTCTTCAGTGCTTCGTCATCTGGCTTGCAATACGCCTTGGCCGAGTACTGGCGCAGCCGGGGCTGGTTGCCTGAATGGCCCGGCTTGCCCATCGCCCAAGCCCACGACTGCATTGGAGTGGTCAGTGGCAGTTGTTCGCCCATGAGCGCCGCCCAAATTGACTGGGCAGAAGCCCATGGCTTTTTGACCTTGCGCATGAGCGTGTCCCTGTGCCTCGACCCCGTGCATGCCGACGCAGAAATTGAACGGTTGGCCCAACAGGCCAGCCAAGCCGTTGGGCAAGGCGTGTCGCCTGTGATTTATTCGGCCCGGGGGCCAGACGACCCGGCGGTGCAAGGCTTTGACGCTGTGGCACAACGCTTGGGACTGGACAAAACGCAGGCCAGTGAACGCATCGGCATGGCCTTGGCAGAGGTCATGCGGCGCTTGTTGGACCGCACGCCTTTGCGCCGTGTGGTGGTGGCGGGAGGCGACAGCTCGGGTGCGGTGGCCAGCCACTTGGGTATTCAGGCGTTCACGGTGGCTGCAGGCATGGCACCCGGTGTGCCGCTGTGCCGGGCTTGGTCCGACGATGCGCGCCGCGATGGCCTGGAAATCGCCCTCAAAGGCGGGCAGCTG
This sequence comes from Akkermansia muciniphila, assembly GCA_943331105.2. Classification (GTDB taxonomy): domain Bacteria; phylum Pseudomonadota; class Gammaproteobacteria; order Burkholderiales; family Burkholderiaceae_C; genus Limnohabitans_A. The sequence continues at coordinate 90,768 of CALQKH020000013.1, read as the reverse complement.
GGCCAGCCCTCTTTTTATGGTGATGTGCGTGCTGGCCGCGTCGCTTGAAGGGCCAAGGGATGACTGAACACATTCAGCGGCGCAAGCTCTACCAAGAGGTGTTGGACCGCCTGATGGCCCGCATCACGTCCGGCGAAATCGCACCAGGCGAGCCACTGCCCTCAGAACGCGAGCTCATGGCGTTTTATGGCGTAGGCCGCGTTGCAGTGCGCGAGGCCCTGCAAGAGTTGGCCCGCTCGGGCATTGTCGAAATCTCGCATGGCGAACGCGCCAAAGTGGTGGTGCCCACCGCCCAATTGCTGATTGCACAAATTGCCGAAGGTGCACGCCACTTACTGCGGATGCAGCCCGAGACCTTAGTGCACCTCAAAGAGGCGAGGCTGTTTCTGGAAGTCAGCATGGTGCGGCAAGCGGCAGAAAAAGCCACCCCACAGGATGTGCAGCGCCTGCGCGAGCGGCTGGCGGCACACCAAGACTCGCTCAACACCCTCGACCAGTTTCTGAAACGCGACATGGAGTTCCACCGCGAGATCGCCCGCATTGGTGGCAACCCGATTTACCCCGCCATCGTGGAAGCCTTGTTTGGCTGGGCCAGCGAGTACTACCACCACATCGTGCGGGCACCGGGGGCCGAGTCGCTCACTCTGGCAGAGCACCAACGCATCGTGGACGCCATTGCGCAAGGCGATGCGCAAGGCGCAGCCCAAGCCATGTCAGCCCACTTGACCCGCGCCAGCGACCTGTACCGCCAAGTGGGGCTTTGAAGCTTGACATTGAGAGCTGTGCAGCAGGTGACCGATGCTTTTCCCTACAGTGGCGTCATGAATCGTCCAGTTAAGACCATGCACACCCCAAAATCTGTCTTGTTTGTCCCCCACGGCTCGCCCATGTTTGCCCTGCACCCCGGTGCGGCTGGCGCCGCCATGAGCGCGCTGGTGCCGCAGTTGGGCAACCCCCGCGCCATCGTGGTGGTCAGTCCGCATTGGGAAACGGCCATAGCCACCGTGGGTTTTGCCACCCGACCCGAAACCATTCACGATTTTGGTGGTTTTGACCCACGGCTGTACGAGATGCAATACCCTGCGCCTGGCAGCCCCGATGTGGCCGCCCTGGTCATGGCCGCCCTGCAAGAGGCGGGCTTGCCCGCCGCACAAGACGCCCAGCGCGGCCTGGACCACGGGACCTGGATTCCGATGCGTCAGATGTTCCCAAGCGCCAACATCCCAATCGTGCCGCTGTCGGTACAAAGCCACTTGGGGCCTGCACACGCTTACCGGGTCGGCCAAGCGCTCGCTTCACTGGCTGAACACAATATCCTGATCGTGGGTTCGGGCAACATCACCCACAACCTGAGGGACTTGATGGCGATTCGCATGCACGGCGGTGGCACACCCGGCTATGTGCAGACCTTTGCCGACTGGGTTCACACCCATTTGGTGCAACGCGATGTGGCCGGTTTGCTGGACTACCGCCAGCAGCTTTCAGGTCAGCGCGCCCACCCCACAGACGAACACTTGTTGCCGCTGTTCACCGCTTGGGGCGCAGCAGGCGCTGATGCACAGCCTGGCGCTTTTTTCCGGGGCATCAGCGACCATGTGATCGCCATGGATGGCTACGTGTTTCACTGAGGCACACGGCCTGTCCTCAATCAGCCCACACAGACCCGGTCAACCAGGCGGCGCATGAAGCGCTCGCACCAGGCCAGTTGCTCCAGCGTGACCCATTCGTTGGGCTGGTGCGCTTGCGCGATGTGGCCGGGGCCACACACGATGGTGGGCACGCCGGCCTGGTGGAACAATGCCGCCTCCGTGCCAAACGACACTTTGCCCGCGCCGCTGGCAGGGTCCAATTCGGCACAGTCAAAACACAACTGCGCGATCTCGCTGTCGGCTGCGGTGGCAAAACCGGGCAGCACCGATTTGAGTTCATGCGTGATGCCGGTGTCGGGTGCAACCGCTTGCATGGCGGGCACCAGGCTCTCGCCAAAGGCTTTGGCCCGGGCAAACAACTCTTCGGGCGTGTTCATGTGGTGGTGACGGATTTCCCAAGTCACCTCGCATTGGCGCGGGATGATGTTGAGCGCCGTGCCACCGGCGATCACACCCGTGTGGATGGTGGTGTGCGGGACGTCGTAAATCGGGTCAAACGGGCCGTTTTGCACCAGCTCGCGGTGCATGCTTTTCAGATTGGCAACAAATTCGCAAGCGATCTCGACCGCGTTCACGCCCAGCGGCGTGAGCGAAGAATGCGCCTCAAAACCGTGCACCGTGGTTTTGTACGAATGCTTCCCCTTGTGCGCAATGACCACCTGCATGCCGGTAGGTTCGCCCACGATGCAGCCGGCAGGCTTGAAGCCCTGCGCCTGAATGCCGGCAATCATGCGACGCACACCGATGCAGCCCACTTCTTCGTCGTAGCTGAAAGCCAAGTGAATCGGACGCTTGAGTTTTCTTTTCAGCAGCTCGGGCACCATCATCAAACAGATGGCACCAAAGCTCTTCATGTCGGTCACGCCCCGGCCGTACATCTTGTCGCCTTGGATCACGACCTTGAAGGGGTCGGTGTCCCAAGGCTGGCCGTCCACAGGCACCACGTCGGTGTGACCCGAGAGCACCAAGCCGCCGATTTTGGTTTCGCCGTCGTGCGCAGGCAGCGTGGCCCAGAGGTTGGCCTTTTGGCCGCTGTCGTCGTAGGTACGGCTGCAGCTGATGCCCAAATCCTTCAAATAAGCTTCCGTCCAGTCCAGCAAAGCCAGGTTGCTGTCACGCGAGACGGTGGCAAAGGCGATCCATTTTTCGATCAGGGGCAATGCGGCCAGGTCTGCGGCTTGGACAGTGGCGGCTGGAGCCAGGGCGTTGGGCGAGATTGGGGCGTTCATGGGCGATTCCATCAAAAAAGCCCTTTGAGGGCGTTTTTGATCTTACAGGCCCAGTGACCACCAGGCGTCACCTTGCCGACACGTCGGCTTGCCTTGAGATCCTAAAGTGAGGCTCCTTTCTCACACATCTTTGGAGTCTCCATGGCCATCTATGAACTGCGGACCTACAACGCCATCGTCGGCAAAATGTCTGAACTCGTCGCCTTGTACAAAAACGAAGGCTGGCCCGTGCTGTCCAAGCACCCGCCCAAGCTGGTGGGTTATTTCACGGGCGATGTGGGCGCGTTGAACCAGTTGATCCACATCTGGAAGTTTGAGGACGATGCCGATCGCCGTGCCTTTTGGGCCGGGGTTTATGGCGACGCGGACTTCATGGCCTTTGCCGCCAAAATCCGTCCGCTGATTGCCGAGCAGCAAAACAAGCTCATGATGTCGGCACCCTGGGGTCCCCAGCCCTGAGCAGGGCGAGGCGTGGGTCACCTGCGCACAGGGCGACAAGCCAAAGTCAGTTGCCCAAGCGCTGGGCGCTGACTTTCACCACCGCGGGCTGAATCTCCAGCATGCCGTAAGGCGCCACCCACTCGCCCGCCATGGTGGCCCCTTGCACCCGGACTTGAACCGCCTGCAATTGCCCGTCTTCTTTGACAAAACTGAAGTGCAGGTCGGCACCGTCCATGCGGGCGCCCAACAAGGGCTGCACTTTGTCACCCCAGGCCAGCGTGCCGCCCACACGCTGGTGCCGCTGGGTCAAGGCCAACCGCACTGGTCCACGGCGGTCCAGTCCTTGCACCGACCACTGACCCGCCAGCTGGGCGGGTACTTTCCAGAAATACCCGGTGTTGCTGCCCACCCGGATCACCTGATCGGGCTCCCAATCGCCCATGCCAAAAGTGTTGGACACCACGCGCGTGCCTGGCCGCATGCCCAGCAAGGTGGGGCGAAGTTGTTCGTTCAACTCTTCCAGCAAATACAGCGTGACCACACTGGCTCTGGAAAAATCCTCTTTAAAGATGTCGCCCTGCACAATCCTCACCCGGCCAGCCAAACCGGCTTTTTCGGCATTGCGCTGCGCCAAAGCGGCGAGGTCTTTGTTGTACTCAATGCCCCAAGCACGCGCCCCAAATTGCCGTGCGGCCGCGATCGCGATCTTGCCGTCACCGGCACCCAAGTCCACCACCTCGTCATCGGGTGACACCTGCGCGGCGGTGAGCATTTGGGTCACCAGTTCGTCGCGCGTGGGCAGCCACATCACGTCTTTGCCCATTTGGCCCAGCTTGGGGGCGTAAGTTGAAACAGGAACACTGCTGCAAGCTGACAGCAGCAACAAGCCAAAAAGGCTGAACCAGCGGGCCAATAACTGCATCACGAAGGACCATCCCCAAAAACAGCGAGCATGCCACGTTTTGGGATGGGCCCGTGGCTCGCGCACAGTGGTTGCCCAACCCTTTCACTCACTTATTCAATGGTGATTTTTCGTTCTTTGACCACGCGACCCCAGAGGTTGATTTGTTGCTCAATGAATGTCCTGGCCTGCTCGGGGGAACTTTTTTGCAACTCGCCACCCAGCTGAGCCACGCGAGCTTTCACCTCAGGCGCATCCAACGCTTGTTGAAACGCAGCTGCCAGTTTTTTCATCACAGGTTCAGGTGTGTTGGCAGGGGCAAATACCGCATTCCATTCGTAAATTTCTGTGCCTTTCAGGCCAGACTCACCCAGAGTGGGTACATCGGGCAGGATGGGAGAACGTTTATCGGACGTCACGGCCAAGGCTTTCAATTTGCCAGATTGAACATGCTGCAAAGTGGACGCCAAATTGCCGAAGAAAAGTGGCACTTGTCCGCCGATCACATCGTTGAGTGCTGGGCCGCCACCCTTGTAAGGGACATGAATCATGTCCACTTTGGCAGCAGATTCAAACAATGCGCCCGCCAAATGTTGTGCCGAGCCATTGCCCGATGACGCATAGGACACGGCATCCTTACTTTTACGGGCAGCTGCCGTGAGTTCTGCCATGTTCTTCGCCGGGAAATTGGCGTTGACCAAGACCACATTCGGGAACAAGGCCACCACGCCTACAGGCTGAAAAGCTTTCAGACTGTCATAAGGCAGCTTGGGATACAGCGAAGGGTTGACGGAAAAAGAGGAGGCATCCAGCATCAAGGTGTACCCATCCGGGTTGGCTTTGGCAACAGCTGCTGCGCCAATTTGTCCGCTTGCGCCTGCCCTGTTTTCAACGACGACCGTCTGACCCAGTGCTTCACCCATTTTGGGCGCAATCAGTCTGGCCATGGCATCTGCGCCACCCCCTGGCGGGTAAGTCACCACCAAAGTGATCGGCTTGGTGGGGTAAGCCGTTTGTGCAAAACCAGATGTCACTGTTCCGCACAGAGCAGAGGTGACGAATGCAATACAGCCAATGGATTTGAGTCGAGAAGCACCAATCATGAAATATCTCCTAGGAAGTTGTTATTGCACCTGTGCGGTGTACTTGAAAGAAAACGCGTCGCCACGTGTGGTGCGCAGTTCGACACAGCGGCCCGCCATATCAAAAGCCTGACGCTCCACCAGAACGCAGGGGTGTGACGCAGCCAGTTTGAGACGCTTGGCTTGTCTGGCATTGAGTTGTGAAAAGCTCAGACTGTCTTGTGTTTTTTGAATCACAACCCCGCAGCGTTGCTGGTACATGGGGTAGAGCAAGTCGTCCCATGCACCGGTGTCGGAATCGGCCAAAGCGCCAAAGAGGGGCAGTGGCAAAACGATGGTTTCAAGCAAGCAGGGTTCAGACTCCAGGCTTCGAAGGCGTTCAATTTGGAGGACTTGAGCACCCTTGGCCATACCGAAGGCTTGAATTTCTTGCACGCTGGCACTGCGCAAACGACTGCCCAAAATTTGGGAATGAGGGGTCATGCTGGCAACACCGTCTGTGCCGCGAAATCTGAAAAATCGCATCATGGAGGCGCCATCAACACCCTTGGTCACAAAGGTGCCTTTGCCATGCCGTCGTTGCAACACGCCATCTTGAACCAGCAGTGACAAAGCTTGCCGGATGGTGCCCAATGCCACACCATAGCTTTGCGCCAAAGCCGATTCGGCAGGAATGACCTCACCCGGAACCCATTCACCTTGCAGGATTCGATCGCGCAAAGCAGTCGCTAAATTACCGTATCGACTTTGTCCAAGTGAATAGGTTTTTATGGGTGTTGTCATGAATTGATTCTAGACATCTAGAGGACTAGAATGTATCTCATGAATTCAGCCATGTCAAAAAATGCGGTCGATACCCATTTCCATGTTTTCAACGCAGGGGTTGCAGTTGAAGGCGCCCGATACGTTCCGCAATACAGCGCTTTGCTGGCCGATTGGACGCACCAGGCCCGAAATGTGGGGGTGACGCGCGGTGTTTGGGTGCAACCGAGCTTTCTGGGCACAGACAACCGTCTGATGATCGATGCTCTGAAGTCTCACCCCGACATGCTGCGCGGTATTGCTGTGGTGAACCCGGATGTGGACATCGAAACTTTAAAGACCCTGCACCGATCTGGCGTGCGGGGCATCCGCTTGAATTTGTCGGGCATCGCCCATGACATCCCAGAATGGACGCTGTCTGACAACATTTGGGAAGCCATCCACACACTGGGTTGGCATCTTGAGATCCACACCGATCAAGGGAAACTGCCCCAAGTGTTGCGCCAAATACCCTCTGACACACCCCTTGTGGTGGACCACATGGCCAAACCCTGGGAAGCCCACGCCTCTGACCCCACTTTGATGGCATTAAAAAAGCACGCCAGCCTTGCACCGGTCTACGTGAAATTGAGTGGCGCTTACCGATTGGGCGGCGTCCATCCAGAAGCTTTGTCTTCTCTTTTGTTGAGCGAACTGGGCGCTGGTGCATTGCTGTGGGGAAGCGACTGGCCCTGCACCAACCATGAGGAATTTGCGAATTTTGAAACACTCATCGCCCAAGCCCATGAGTGGATAGGTATCGAATCCTTTGAGCAGATCATGGTTCACAACCCAACCCGCGTTTATTGGGGTGGTGGCCAATCACAGCGTCATCAGCAGCCACCGCCGTGATCACCCTGATACCAAGCCCACTCAAAATTTGTATGATGACCTGATCAATTCAAATCAGGAATCAGATCCCATGCAACGTAGAACTTGGACCACGGTCGCTGCCGTTTGGCTGGCCGTCACGCCCTTTTTGGCCTCCACCGCTGTGGCCCAAGCTTGGCCCTCACGGCCTATCAAGCTGGTGGTGCCTTTTCCACCCGGCGGCCTGATCGACAACATGGCCCGCTTGGTGGCACCCAAACTGGCGCTGGAGCTGGGCCAGCCCATCGTCATTGACAACAAACCGGGTGCCGGTGGCAACCTAGGGGCGGCCGAGGCGGCGCGCGCAGCGGCCGATGGCTTCACCTTGCTCATGGCCTCGCCCCCGCTGACGATCAGCCCCGCGCTGTACAGCAAACTGCCCTACAAGCCTGAGCAAATTGCCCCGGTGGCCCTGCTGGGCCGCGTGCCCAATGTGCTCATGGTCAATCCAAGCGCAGGCATCAACACCTTGGCTGACCTCACGGCGCTGGCCAAATCCAAGCCGGGCCAGCTCAACTACGCATCCAACGGACAGGGCACCTCTTTGCACCTGAGCGCCGAACTGTACAAAAGCCAGTCGGGCGCGTTCGTCACGCACATCCCTTACCGGGGTGCAGCAGCGGGCCTGACGGGCCTGATGGCGGGCGAAGTGAACATGATGTTTGACAACCTGCCCTCGGCGCTGGGCCTGATCAACGGCGGCAAGCTCAAAGCCTTGGCCGTCACCACGCCCCAGCGCAGCAGCGCTTTGCCCGGCGTGCCCACCATGGAAGAAGCAGGCATGAAGGGCTACCAGGTGTTCGCTTGGTTTGGTGTCGCGGCGCCTGCAGGCTTGCCTGCCCCCGTGCTGCAAAAACTGGAACAAGCATTGGAACGCGTAGCCAGTCAGCCCGAGGTCAAAACCGCCATGCTCAAAGCTGGCGCCGAACCCGCGTGGGCCAATGCCCAAGGATTGGGCAACTTCATGCAGGCAGATGCAGCGCAATGGAAAAAAGTGGCCGCTTTTGCCAAGATCACTTTGGATTGAGCCTCGCGGTTTGCAAAATTTAAATTGCATCGATTGAAAATGGAGACGTGAGATGACAACAGTCGGTTTGATTGGTTTGGGGGCCATGGGCTCGGGCATGGCCGCTTCGTTGCGCCGCGCCGGGCACAGCGTGCAGGTGTTTGATGTGCGCCGCGAAGTGGCCGAGGCGTTCACGAACGCGGGCGGCACAGCGCACGACACGCTGGCCTCTTTGGGTGCGGCGTGTGATGTGGTCGTGTCGGTGGTGGTGAATGCCGCACAGACCGAAACCGTGTTGTTTGGCGATGGCACCGCCCCAGGTTGCGCCGCCAGCATGAAGCCCGGCAGCGTGTTCGTGATGTGCTCCACCGTCGACCCGAACTGGTCGGTGGCCTTGGAGGCACGGCTCGAAGCCATGGGTTTGCGCTATGTGGATGCGCCCATCTCAGGCGGTGCGGCCAAAGCCGCCAGTGGCCAGATGACCATGATGACCGCCGCCAAGCCCGAGGCCTATGCCCTGGCCGAGCCGTTCTTGAACGCCATGGCCGCCAAGGTTTACAAGCTGGGCGACAGCGCGGGCGCGGGCAGCAAGGTCAAGATCATCAACCAATTGTTGGCGGGCGTGCACATTGCCGCTGCGGCTGAGGCCATGGCGCTGGGCTTGCGCGAGGGCGTGGACGCCGCCGCTTTGTACGAGGTGATCACCCACAGCGCCGGCAACAGCTGGATGTTTGAAAACCGCATGGCCCATGTGCTGGCGGCCGACTACACGCCTCTGTCGGCGGTGGACATTTTTGTGAAGGATTTGGGGCTGGTGCTCGACATGGCGCGCGCCAGCAAGTTCCCACTGCCACTGTCCAGCACCGCGCACCAGATGTTCATGCAAGCCAGCACCGCAGGCTTTGCCAAAGAAGACGACAGCGCGGTCATCAAAATTTTCCCGGGCATTGAGTTGCCGAAGGGCAAAGCATGAGCAAACTGAAACTCGGATGCATTGCAGACGACTCTACCGGCGCGACCGATCTGGCCAACAACCTGGTCCGCTCGGGCATGCGGGTGGTGCAAACCATTGGCGTGCCCACAGCCCCTTTGGTGGCTGAGGTTGACGCGGTGGTGGTGGCGCTCAAGTCGCGGACCAACCCAGCTGCCGAGGCCATCGCGCAATCGCTGGAAGCCTTGAAGTGGTTGCAAGCCCAAGGTGCGCAGCAAATCTATTTCAAATACTGCTCCACCTTTGACAGCACGCCCGAAGGCAACATCGGCCCGGTGACCGAAGCACTGATGGACGCGCTGGGCACCGACTTCACCATCGCGACCCCGGCCTTTCCGGACAACGGCCGCACCGTATTCAAGGGTTACCTGTTCGCAGGCAACGTACTGCTCAACGAATCGGGCATGCAAAACCACCCGCTCACGCCCATGACGGACCCGAATTTGGTGCGCGTGATGCAGGCGCAAACGAAGCGCAAAGTGGGCCTGATCGACCACAAAACCGTGGGGCAAGGCGAAGCGGCCATCCGCGAACGCATGGCCGAGCTGCGTGCCGAAGGTGTGGGCGTGGCCGTCGTGGACGCGACCAGCAACGCCGACCTGCACCTGCTCGGGCCTGCCTTGAAAGGCATGCCGCTGGTCACTGCGGGTTCGGGCGTGGCCATTGGCCTGCCCGCCAACTTTGGCCTCAAGCCTTCGCTGCAAGCCAGCCAGTTACCTGCGGCATCAGGCCTACAAGCGGTGGTGTCGGGCAGCTGCTCGGTGGCCACCAACGCGCAAGTGGCGCACTTCAAAGCCACGGGGCGACCCGCCATGGCCATCGCCCCCGCCAGTCTGATGCATGGCCAAAGCGATGCCGTGGTGCAGCAGGTGCTGGCCTGGGCCACGCCGCTTTTGAAAGACGGCCCGGTGCTGGTGTACTCCACCGCCGAGCCCGATGCCGTCAAAGCCGTGCAGGCACAACTGGGCGTGGCAGAAGCTGGGGCTTTGGTCGAACACGCACTGGCCGCCGTGGCGCGTGGCCTGCTGGGTTTGGGCGTGCGTCAATTGGTGGTCGCCGGTGGCGAAACCTCGGGCGCTTGCGTGCAGGCACTGGGCATTGCGCAGCTGCAAATTGGCCCGCAGATCGACCCCGGCGTGCCGTGGTGCCATGCACCATCAGCCACTGGCGGGATTCACATCACCCTCAAGTCGGGCAACTTCGGCACCGAAGACTTTTTCAGCAAAGCTTTCGGCGCGCTGGCCTGAATGACCTGAACGGCCTGAGCGTGACCGCTCAGGCCGCTTCTTTGTAAAAGAAGCCGCCGTGCACACCACGCGGTGCCAGCGGTGCGACCGCCTTGCCAATGGCGCCGATGTGCTCTGGGGTGGTGCCGCAGCAGCCGCCCACGATGTTGACCAGGCCTTCGGCCGCAAACTCGTGCAGCAGGCGGCTGGTGACTTCGGGGGTTTCGTCAAAGCCGGTGTCGCTCATGGGGTTGGGCAAACCGGCGTTGGGGTAGCAACTGATGAAGGTATCGCCCGCGACCTTGTTCAGCTCTTGGATGTAGGGGCGCATCAACGTCGCACCCAAAGCGCAATTCAGGCCAATGGCCAAGGGCTGAGCATGGCGCACGCTGTGCCAGAAAGCGGTCACAGTCTGGCCACTCAAAATGCGGCCCGAAGCATCGGTCACGGTGCCGCTGATGATGAGGGGCAGGCGCTCGCCACTGGCGTCAAAAAATTCTTCAATGGCAAACAATGCGGCCTTGGCGTTGAGCGTGTCAAAAATCGTCTCGACCAGCAACACATCCGAGCCGCCTTCGACCAAGGCCTCGACCTGCTCGTAATAGGCAGCGCGCAGCTCTTCAAAGTTCACGTTCCGGGCACCGGCGTCATTCACGTCAGGGCTGATGCTGGCGGTCTTGGGCGTGGGGCCCAAAGCGCCCACCACAAAGCGGGGCTTGTCGGGGGTAGAAAACTTGTCGCAAGCAGCGCGGGCTAATTTTGCGGACTGCAGGTTCATCTCGCGGGTCAAGTGCTGCATGTCGTAGTCGGCCTGGGCGATCGTGGTCGCGCCAAAGGTGTTGGTTTCGATCAGGTCGGCCCCGGCAGCCAAATAGCCTTCATGGATGTCGCGTATCACATCGGGGCGGGTCAGGCTCAGCAACTCATTGTTGCCCTTGACGTCTTTGGGGAAGTCTTTGAAACGCTCGCCCCGGTAGTCGGCCTCAGACAGTTTGAAGCGCTGGATCATGGTGCCCATGGCCCCGTCCAAGATGGCGATGCGGTTTTGGAGGATCTCGGGCAGCGCTTGGGCGCGGGTGTAGGTCAGGGGGTTCATGCCCCTATTGTAAAAACCTCTGAACGTGCCCACTTTCAGCCGGGTAAAGCCTGAGCCTCAGGCGAGGCTTGTACCTCTTGGGTGGTGGCGCGTCGCAATTCACGGCGCTCACTCAAATCAAAGTAACGACCACGGTGCACGGTGGCAGTGTTGTCCCACATCACCAGGTCACCCACTTGCCATTGGTGGGAATAAACGAAGGCCCGCTGTGTGGCGTGCTCCAGCAAGTCCATGACCAACAATCGACTTTCGGCCAAGACCATGCCTTGGATTTCACGGATGTGAGCGCCGACAAACAGGATCTTTCTCCCTGTGCTTGGATCGGTTTGCACCAGGGGCCAGACCACTGGCGGGAACATGGCGATTTGTTCTGGTGTGTACTGTGTATCGCCCAGTATGAAGCGCGAATGCAGGGCCGAATGAACCGCGTTCAATCCGGACACCTGAGCTTTACGCCAGTCCGGTAGCGCGTCATAGGCCAGGCGCAAATCAGCAAACTCGGTCTCCCCCCCAAATGCGGGAACCACCGAAGCTGACAGCATGGAGTACTTGGCACGCGGCTTCTGAAAAGAGCTGTCGCTGTGCCACAACTGATTGGCCAAGTTGCTGACGATCTTGGTGTGCTCGCGAGCTGCTATTTCGCCATCGGGCGTGACGTTGGAAATATCGGCCAGCTCGTTGTATTTCAAGCGGTGCGCACCCGTCTTGATTTTGCGAAAACCCAGCTCCAGTGGGCCCATGGCCTGCGCGAATGCGATTTGCGCATCCTGACTCAAGTGCTGCGCCGGAAACACCAGAACACCGTGCTGGTCCATCGCGGACCGGATGTCATCTGCCAGGGCAGATGACACCTGCGCCAAATCGATTCCGGTGACACGCCCAGCAAAAGGTGAGAGTTTTTCAATGTGCATGCTGTGACCTGTCTATCTGCTGGTGGGCTGGGGGTCAATCCAGTTTGATGTTCGCACTCTTGACCAGCTTGGTCCAGCGCTCGATGTCTTCCTTGATGGTCACATCGAACTGCTCAGGTGTGATGGGATTGGGCTCCAAACCCAAAGAGGCCATTTTTTCAATCACTTCGGGCTTTTTCAAGACGGTGATCAAATCGGCATAGATTTTTTGGACCACGTTGCGCGGCGTGCCACTGGCCACCACCATGCCAAACATACTTTGCACATTGAAGCCCGGATAAAGCTCGGCCACTGTGGGAATTTCGGGGGCCAAGGGTGAACGGCGCGGCCCTGTCACTGCGATCGGTTTGAGCCTGCCCGACTTAACATGCGGCAAGCTGGAGAACAAGGGATCCACCAAAAAGTCGATGCGCCCGGAAAAAACCTCCGGGTAAGCCGGGCCACTGCCTTTGAAGGGGGCATGCAACAACTCGATTCCCGCGCGTTGCTTGAGCAACTCCATCGCAAAGTGCATGGAGCTGCCACTGCCCGGGCTTGCATAAGCGAACTTGGTCGGGTTTTTCTTGACCAGCTCCATCACATCCTTGAGGTTGTTGGCCGCATAAGCGGGCGTGGCTGAAATGAGGACATTGGACGTTCCCAAAATGGTGATGCCTGAGAGATCTTTGACGGTGTCAAACGGCAATTGACGCAAAGCCGGATTGATCACATGCGGGGTGGCCACCAAACACAGCGTGTGCCCATCGGGCGTCGCCTTGGCTGCGAAGTCAGTGCCCAAGGCGGTGCCAGCGCCTGGTTTGTACTCCACAATGACGGACTGGCCCCACACAGACTGCAGGTGCTGTTGCAGCGAGCGTGCCAGGATATCAATGGCGCCACCCGGCGCGTTGGGCACGATCAAGGTCACGGGCTTGCTGGGAAAGCTGGGCTGCGCAAACACTTGCGGCGCGACAGCCGTTGCCGCTGCAGCCGTCACACTCAAACCAAAAGAACGACGAGAAATAGGGTGTGTCATGGGGTCTCCTGATGTGCAAGGGGATTAAGGTCAATCAATCTTGGCGCCAGTGGCTTGGACCACAGGCGCCCATTTCTTCATTTCTTCAAGAATGTAGGCGTTGTATTCCTCAGGGGTAGAGGCGATTGCCTCTTGGCCGATGGATCGAATGCGCTCGGCCACCTCGGGCTGCTGCATCACACTGGCAAAGTCTTGGCGTATTTGCCTGACCAAGGCCGGGGGCGTGCCCGCGCGCGCGACCAGACCAAAGACACCCGAAAAGTCATACCCTGGCACCAGCTTGCCAAAAGCCGGGATGTTGGGCGTCAAATCTGCGGGCTTGGTGCTGAGCGTGCCGATCAGTTTGAGCTTGCCCGATTGCACGTGCTGCAACGTGCTGTGCAGGACGGGATCAATCATCAGTTTGATGTGACCACCCAAAACATCATTGATGGCTTGCGCACTGCCCTTGTAGGCGACGTACTCCATGGGAGATTTGGTCATCATGTTGAGCAGGCTCATGCCCAAATACGACTGGGTGGTGGCTGCGGCGTAGGCCAATGGCGGTTTTTGCTTGGCCAGTTCGATCAATTCTGCCGGCGTGTTGGCAGGCAAGGAAGGATGTGCATAAATGCCCATGTGAAACCGGGTCAGCATCATCACACCCGTCAAGTCCTTGAGCGTGTCGTATGGCAATTTGGCACCCAACAAGGGGTTGGTCACATGCGATCCGGTGACGATGCCCACCACATGACCGTCGGGCGCAGATTTGGCCACCACATCGGTCCCGATGGCCGTGTTGGCTCCGGGCTTGTTGTCCACGATGACCGGCTGCTTCCACTTGTCGCTGAGCTTTTCGGCCATCAGGCGAGCCAAGGCATCTGTGGCACCGCCTGGCGGAAAGGGCACCACCAGACGCACGGTTTTGGAGGGGAAATCGGCACCCATCGCAGGACCCCAACTCAAGCAACTACCCATCAACACCAACGGTGCAAAACGAAGAAATAAACGCATGCAAAAACTCCTAGGGTTGAGAAGATGGACGTTTGGTGATTTCCACCACGCCTTGATCCGCGTCGACCCGAACCCAATCGCCGGTCTCGATCACATCCAGCGGATTCTGGTCAAAATCGGTCATGCACGGCGCACGGGTGACCACCGCGCCCAGCGCCACTTTGGTGGTCATTTCATTGAACAACATGGCTGCGGGGGCGACGCCAAAGGTACGCGTCAAATGAAAAGCATTGGACCAACCCGAGGAACCTTTGGCGCCAGGAAAAACCAGCACCTTGCCGGCAAAACTGATGTCTCGCAATTCGTGGCGCGTCTCCACGATCGTGCCGGTGCGAGAGTCAATGCCCCCCCAACCCGAAATCTGCTGACCGGTAACCAGCGCCTCGCCTTCGCTCACGCCGGGGACCACGCAGCGACCACGCAAGATGATTTTGGTCAAGATTTCACTCATGTCAGACCCCCTTGCCAGCGTCCCGTGCAAGCGGCTTCCACGCAATCTGCGGTGCTGCCAAACCAGGCCTGTACGCCCAAGATGGCGGGCAAGTAATGGGTTTGTTTGGCCGAGTCCATGGCCACCACGCGCGTGCCTTTGGGCATGGCCCGGCTCATGGCTGAGCAACTGTCCGAGAGGATGTGCCCACCGGCTGCTTCAATGATGTGGGTGAAGCCGTTTTGATCACACAAAGCCTTGGTGCTGCGCGGCGTGAAAATCCACAACTCGCAATCAGGGTGGACCTTTCGGCCCTCGATCAGTTGTGTCAGCTCCCACAACTGCTCCATGCTGTAGTGCGGGCAACCCAGCATCACATAGTCCACTTTTGTGTCTTTTCCGGTGCTGTTGAGCTTGTCCAAAATAACTTGTTTTTCACGCGCATCAAAGCGCAAAACCTCTGTCGGCTTGCGCTGGCCTAAGGCCTGCTCCAGGGTCATCGCCTCGGGTGTGATGCCCACGATGTGGTACATCTCCACGCCCCCCGAAGACGAAGCCGACGCCCCAAAATGTTTGAGCCGGGCCAAGTTGGGCGTTTTGCCAATGCCGGTGACCACCGGCACTTTTTCTTGCAACTTGTCGCCGATCCAGTAACCCAGCAAACCCCAGTCTGCGGTGGATTCAATGGGCGTGGCCACCTCGATCAGGTGAGTGCCCAATCGATTTTCGTCGAGGTGATAACCCCAATACGGAATGCGGCCCGTGAGCATGGCAGCGCCTACGCTTTCCCGGCCTTCGGTGTTGGTGCGCGCGCCCAGCACCGAGTTGCAATAGACCACTGCCGATGACTCCATCCAAGCGCAGTGCTCGCCTCGCGTGGGGATGTTGCCCACCTGATAAGGCGTGCAGGTGTTGGTGGCCTGAATGCCCAGACCCGTGGTGAAGGCCTCGCCTTTGCGAAAGAAATGCACCGCCTCTTCGTCCACGCCCATGCGGGGGGCCTGTTCCGGATCAAAGCCCAGTTGCGTGTGGGTGGTGAAGGCCTTGATCTTGGGGATCTTCACCACCTCGTCGCTGTCCAAGCTGAACTGCGAGAACACCGCGTCCATGCCCCCGTTCTGACGGGCAAAGTCACGCATGAAGGGCGTTGTGGCACTGACCGAAGCCACGACGTTGTTCGTTTCCACCAGGCGCTCGGCACCCAAGGCACGGCCATAGCGCACCAGCAAGTCCATGGCTTTTTGAACTGCCGGTCCTTGCGCACCATCGAACATGGCTTGCTCTTGCGACGAGAGTTTCATGCGGCGCTTTCGGTGGCCGTGGTGGTATCTGGGCGCACGTTGGTTGGTGCTTGTGGCCGCAGATACACGCCTTGCTTTTGCAAACGCGCTTGCAGCTGCGCAATGTCCACCGCGCGCGGCGCCACACCCTGCGCCACCGCCAAGGCAGCGGCAACGCCGGCAGCCTGGCCGGTGATCCAGCACTGGGGAATTTCGCGCATGAAGCCATGCGAATTCTTATCGCATGACAAATGCCGTCCAGGGGCCAGCAAACCGTCCAAAGAGGCAGGCACCAAGGCGCCATATGGAATGGAAATATTCGGAAATGCGGGCGACACGGCGGGCGACACGCCCACCTCGTCGGGCAGAGCCACGCCAGCGGGCCACTGCGAACGCAGCACCGCGCCCACTCCTTTGAGGCGACGCGTGTGGCGCACCCCAATCTGCGGAGCGCTGAGCATCATGAAGGCATTTTCAAAGCCTGGCGCATATTGCTTGTAGTAATTCAGATGCTGCTCCATGGCCTGGTGCGAGCGAACTTCGACCGTGGTCAGGTCATCCACATCGAGTGCCGAATAGCCGGTTTGTCGAGGACCCATGAACAAGGCCACATCGTTGCGCCAGGACACAAAGGGTCGCTCGAACAAACCGCATTGCGCACGCCCTTTGGCCATGAAAGCGGTGAAGGCCTCGGGCTGCCCGGCCTTGAACGCAATCCAGCGGTTCATGTCCACGCCGCCCAGCATGAAGGCAGTGTTCATGCTGTGGTGCACATCGGCTTCTTCGATGTCGGTGTCAAACTCGGCACCTGCACGGCCAAACAAATCGCCGTCACCCGTGGCGTCGACCACCACCTTGGCCATGATCGCCATGCGGCCTTCCTTGCTCTCGAACACCACGCCTTTAACAGCGCCATCTTCCACGATGGGCAATGCGGCCCAGGAGTGGTAGACCAGTTTGACGCCGCGCTCCAGAATGATCTGCTGACTCAGCAGCTTCAGACGCTCGGGGTCCACGGTGGGCGACCAGGTGACCACGCCGTGGTAAGACGCGGTGCGCTGCGACCAATGCGCGGTTTTGCTGCTGTCGGTCGAGCCCCATTCACTCGGGCCTGGCCCGGCTACAGCATCAGCAGGCAAACGGTCAAACAATTCTTCGGCAAAACCGCGGATGACCAGCTGACCTGTCCAATCACTCATGCGGTCGATCCAAATCACCAGCCCACCCGTGGACAAGCCGCCCAAGTGGTTGTAGCGCTCCAGCAAAGTCACATCCGCCCCTTCCCGTGCCGCTGCTGCGGCAGCGGCTGTGCCCGAAGGGCCTCCACCGACGACCAGCACATCGCAGTGGTGATAGATCGGGATGCGGCGCCCTTTTTCTTCCCAGAATCCGTGATCCGGGCGTTGCGTCTTTTGGCCATCGCGGCCAAAAATGTCGGACACCAAAATCCGCTCTGCCGTGCGCTCGGTGGTGATGACTTTGCTGTCTTTCATACGCCTTGTCTTTCCTGTTTGCGGCTTGAAGCATGGGGCTCAATGAGCACCGCGCCATGGGCCAGTGAACTGACGTTGCGACGGTAAATCTGCAGCCAGCCCTTGTCGAACTGTTTTGGAGGTGGTATCCAATGCCGCTTTCTTTCTGCCAGCACGGCCTCGTCCACGAGCAAGTCGCAACGCTGTGAGTCCAGGTCGATGCTGATCATGTCGCCATCTTCGACTAAGGCCAATGGGCCACACACCGCACCTTCGGGTGACACCTCGGCCACCACCAGGCCTTTGCAGACCAACCCGGACAAATGGCCATCGGTGATCAAGGCCACCTCGGAACCCAGGCCGGCGCCATCGATGTCGTTGGTCACCAAATCCCGCGACACCAGCATGTAAGCGCCTTTGGCCCCTGGCGCGACGACAAAGTCGCTGGGGGCCGCGGTACGGATTTCAAAAGGAACACCACCAGCCGCCCGAATCGCCTCTTTGAGCACGGGCACGATGCCATCCAGATGAGAAAAACAGGCGGCCAAGCCCGAGGAGCTGTTGACGATGGCGATCTTGGGTTTTTCGCAGTCCTCTTCAGGAATACCCAACACCTGCCACTGGGCATTTCGAACGGCCCACAAATACGAGCCTCTTGGAAAATTACTGCGCAATGGGCGAGACATTGAAATTCTTGAAATGGCGGGCATGGTGCATGGATGCTGTTTATCTTGACATGTCCATAAATGAACTGTCAATGATCAATTTCACCTGCGCGACATGCTTCACAATCGGTTGTCATTGGTTATAAAACTCGACATGCCCCAAAAACCACTCCCTTTGACGGAAACCGACGCGGCACCCGCACGTGCCGCGCGCAAGCCGCCGCCTGTAGCGGGCCATAAGGCTGTGGTCAACCGGTTCATTGCGGCTTACATCATGGGGGTGGCCAATCGGCTGGCCAACGGTGCGTCCAACCATTACCGCAAACAACACAATCTGGGCATGGCCGAGTGGCGCACGATGATGGCGATTGGCGAAAGTTCTCACCGCATCGTGCGTGAAGTCGCTGAAATGGCCGATCTGGATTACGCTGCAGCCAGCAAAAGTCTGAAGGTTTTGACGCTGCAAGGTTTGGTCGAGGTGGAACAAACCCGTAGCCGAGGCCGTGCGGCCATGGCCCATCTCACTCCGCAGGGCCTGAAGATTTATGAAGAACTCTGCCAGTCGGCCATGGCCCGGCAAGAACGGCTGTTGGCCACGTTTTCAGAGGCCGAAATCGAGCAACTCTGGTCTCTGCTCAGACGCATCGAAGCACAAACTCCCTTCATGAATCAGGAGCCCTGAAGGAGTTGACAAGCAAGCCCAACTCAGGGCTGCACATACCGCGCAAAGCCCGCTGCCCGCAACTGGCATGCCGGACACTGTCCACAGCCATAGCCCCAATCGTGGCGCTGCGTGCGGTCGCCCAAATAGCAAGTGTGGGTGTGCTCCACGATCAAGTCCACCAGCGCCTGCCCGCCTTGCGCCGGGTCGGCTTGTTGGCCCAAGTCGTGCGCCAGTTGCCAAGTTTGCGCTTTGTCTATCCACATGAGGGGCGTTTCGATCAACAGCTTGCGGTCCATGCCCAAGGACAGTGCCACCTGCATGGCCTTCATGGTGTCATCGCGGCAATCCGGATAGCCCGAAAAATCGGTCTCGCACACGCCGGTGACGATGACCTGCAAGCCCCGGCGGTAGGCCAAAGCGGCGGCCAACGTGAGGAACAGCAGGTTACGCCCCGGCACAAAGGTGTTGGGCAGGCCCGAGCTTTCCATCTCAATCGCCGTGTCGCGGGTCAAAGACGTTTCGCTGATCTGCCCCAGGATGCCCGCGTCCAGCAGGTGGTCCTCACCCATCTTGGGGGCCCAAGCCGGAAACCGCGCCTTGATCGCAGCCAGCACGTTCAGGCGGGCGTCCAGCTCGACCTTGTGGCGCTGGCCATAGTCAAACGCCAGGGTTTCGACCCGTTCGTAACGGCTCAAAGCATGGGCCAGGCAGGTGGTGGAGTCTTGGCCACCAGAAAACAGAACAAGGGCAGATTTGTGCATGGGGAAGGATGGTAACGCTGTCCATGCAGGGGGAGCTGTCAGAGTCTGGGCGCGGCTGGGCGCAGCTGGGCGCGGCTGGGCGCGGCTGGGCGCGGCTGGGCGCGGCTGGGCGCATTTGGAAGGGGCCGGCGGCGGGCTCCTCATGAGGCGGGGGTACGCCAAAATCGTCGCCCGCCGCCGCCCCCTTCCAAACGCTGGTGGTGGTCGTCAGCCTTGCTGGAAGAGCGCGCGAACCTTACGGGTGATGAACAACGGCCCTGGGTGTGCATGCCGCGCAGCCCATGGTCTGCTGTGGGTGGGTGAGGGCGGGCAGAGGGTGACGATTTTGGCGTACCCCCGCCGTATGAGGAACCCTGTGCACGCCCTCGCCCACCCACACCACACCCGCCAGAAATTGACACTCGCCATAGGGGACAATCACCCACTTAACCAGCCGTCCAACCCCAGTGTCCCCCCACCTCCCCATCCTGCGCGAAGTTTTTGGCTACGACGCCTTTCGCGGACCGCAGCAGGCCATCATCGACCATGTGGCGGCCGGGGGCGATGCGCTGGTGCTCATGCCCACAGGCGGGGGCAAATCGCTGTGTTACCAAATTCCGGCCATTGCACGCCAGCGGGCTGGCCACGGCATCACGGTGGTGGTGTCGCCGCTGATCGCGCTGATGCACGACCAAGTGGGCGCACTGCACGAAGCGGGTGTGAACGCCGCTTTTTTGAACTCAACCCTGACGAGCGAAGAAGCATCTGACATTGAACGCCGCTTGCTGCGCGGCAAAATCACTTTGCTTTACGCGGCGCCCGAACGCGTGACCAACGGCCGCTTTCTGGCGCAAATGGATTCGCTGCAAGAGCGCGGCCTGCTCAGCCTGTTTGCCATCGACGAAGCGCATTGCGTGAGCCAGTGGGGCCACGACTTTAGGCCCGAATACCGGGGCCTCACGGTGCTGCACGAACGCTACCCCGGCGTGCCGCGCGTGGCGCTGACCGCCACGGCCGATGCGCTCACGCGTGCCGACATCATCGAGCGGCTGCAGCTGGAAAGCGCCGAGCTGTTCATCAGCAGCTTTGACAGGCCCAACATCCGCTACACCATCGTTGAGAAAAAAGAAGCCAGTACCCAGCTGCTGCGCTTCATTGAGCGCGACCACCCCGAAGCCGCGGGCGTGGTGTATTGCCAATCGCGCAAACGGGTAGAAGAAATCGCCGCCATGTTGTGCGAGGCGGGCGTCCATGCGCTCCCTTATCACGCGGGGCTGCCCCCCGAGATGCGCCAGCGCCACCAGAACGAGTTTTTGCGCGAAGAAGGCGTGGTGATGGTGGCCACCATCGCTTTCGGCATGGGCATCGACAAACCCGATGTGCGTTTTGTGGCACACCTGGACATGCCTAAAAACATCGAAGGCTATTACCAAGAGACCGGGCGCGCCGGGCGCGATGGCTTGGCGTCGGACGCGTGGATGGCCTATGGCCTGCAAGACGTGGTGAACCAGCGCCGCATGATCGACGAAAGCCCGGCGGGCGAAGAATTCAAGCAAGTGATGCGCGGCAAGCTCGACGCGCTGCTGGCCCTGGCCGAAGCCACCGACTGCCGCCGCGTGCGCTTGCTGAGCTATTTTGACGAAACCTACCAAGGCCAAACCGAGAGCAGCCAGGGCGTGTACATGCCGTATTGCGGCAATTGCGACAACTGCCTGAACCCGCCCGAAGTGTGGGACGGCACCGACGCGGCGCGCAAACTGCTGTCCACCGTGTACCGCTGCCACCAAGCCAGCGGCCACAGCTTTGGCGCGGCGCACACCATGGACATCGTGCGCGGCAAAAAAACCGAAAAAGTGGCGCAACGCGGCCACGAGAGCATCAGCACCTTTGGTGTGGGGGCCGAGTACAGCGAGCAGCAACTGCGCGCCGTGATGCGCCAGCTCATCGCCATTGGCGCGCTGCATGTGCACACCGAAGAAGGCTTCAGCACCCTGCACCTGACCGAAGCCTCCCGCGCCGTGCTGAAGGGCGATGTGCCGGTGCAGCTGCGCGAGAGCACCAGCCAACGTGCCGACAAGCGCACACGCAGCCGCAGCGCCCCATCACCCGCCGCCGCCAACCTGGGGCAAGACGCGATGGTGCGCTACATCAACCTCAAGGCCTGGCGCGCCGAAGTGGCCAAAGAGCACAACCTGCCCGCATATGTGATCTTTCATGACGCGACGCTGGCCGCGATTGCCGAAGCCGCACCCCAAAGCCTGGCGCAGCTGCAAGGCATCAGCGGACTGGGCGTGAAAAAGCTTGAAGCCTACGGCCCGCAGGTGCTGCGGGTGTGCAACGGGGCAGCTTGATGACCAGGGTGAATGCCGTCACCGTCACCCGTCAACCTTGGGTGGTCCCGGTGATGTTCACTTGGTTCAGCTGGGCCTGAGCCTTGACCAGAGAGGGGACCATCTCACTGCCGTAGCCCAATGCCACAGCGGTGTTCAAGGCCTGGTGCACGCTGGTGCCGATGATGGAGGGCACCTTCACGCTTTCCGTCAGGTGCGAGTAGTAACGCAAATCCTTGGCCGCATTGTTCAGCTCAAACTTCATCGCGCCGTAATCACCTTGCAAGGTTTTGGCCATCAACTGGAACAGTCCCGAATTGACCCCGCCAGCCGAAATGACCTGCACCAGTTGGTCCAGGTCCACGCCCGACTTGGCCCCCACCGCAAAAGCCTCGGCCGTGGCGGTGCAAATGGCCTGCGCCACAAAGTTGTTCAGCAGTTTGATGACGTGGGCAGAACCCATGTCGCCCACATGAAACACGTTTTCGCTGTAGGCCCGGATGACCGGCTCAATGCGCGCGAACACCTCGGGCGATGCGCCCACCATGGAGTTGAGCTTGCCCGCCTCTGCCTCGATGGGCGTGCGCGCAAGCGGCGCATCTACATAAATCACGCCATGCTCAGCGCACAGGGCGGCCAGGCGCCGAGTGGAGTCGGGCTCGCTGGTGGATGTGTCGATGATGACCAGACCCGAGCGAGCCTTGGACAGCAAGCCGCCCGGCCCGGCCACCACCGCCTCGACCTGGGGCGAGCCGGTCACACAAATGAGCACCGCATCGCAGGCGGCCAAATCGACATGAGTGCCCACCTGACGTGCACCTGCGGCTAACAGGTCTTGTACAGGCGTGGTGCGCTGATGGACCGAGATCGACAAATCAAAGCCCTTGGCCCGGATGTTTTTGGCCATGCCATGGCCCATCAAACCCGAAGCGCCGACAAATCCGATGTGCTGCATGTGAGCCTCTGCTTTAGTGAAGGGGGTGGATTATTCTGGAACGCTCGCCAACAAGCGGCTGTCACCTGCGTGCTCAGCGAGCAACCATCGCGCCGACTGTGCAGGCATTTTTCAGGCATCCACCGCAATCGCCCCCCGCCGAATCTGGTCACGCTCCAGG
This sequence comes from Akkermansia muciniphila, assembly GCA_943331105.2. Lineage (GTDB taxonomy): Bacteria > Pseudomonadota > Gammaproteobacteria > Burkholderiales > Burkholderiaceae_C > Limnohabitans_A. The sequence goes on along the minus strand of CALQKH020000013.1, from coordinate 67,861 downwards.
CTTTCAAAAAGCGGCAAGTGCGGCGCATATGCAACGGGGCGGCTTGATCACTTGCGCACTGCCGGCACCTCGATGGGCAAGCCCTCACCGCGCCACATCAGGTACAGCGCCAGTTGCCGCATCTCCAGGGCACCCCAAAGCGGAACTTCGGCGCGGACACCGGCATAACAACTGCGAAAACGCCGCTCCAGCGATCCAGGTTTTTGCCATTCCAGACGGTACACCGGGTAGCCATTGGGCTGCCCTTGACTCAGCGGGTCGGTGTACAGGCGTTGCCCAAAATTTTGGTCATGGCACTGGGCGCACGACAAATTCATTTGGCCTTGGCGTTGTGCATACAAGGTGGCCCCCGCTTGCCAGTGTCCGCGCGCCGCACCGCCAATGTCCACCCGCAAGGGCATGCCTTTGGAGGCCTGCGTCACCAGCAAACTCAAGCCAAGCAAGGCATCTGATTCAGGGGGCATGGCCGCCGCTTGTTGGTGGCGCATGGTGCATTGGTTGATGCGGTCTTCCAGATTGAACAATCGCCCACTGGCGGCATCGATGGCGGGGTAACGCGAGGCGACGCCTTTCATGCTGGTGGCCACTGCACCGTGACAACTGACGCACGATTTGCCGTTAACAGCACTGGCTTGGCTCCAAGCTTGCGCCCCTTGGCTCAGCCAGAGTTGCGCTGGGTTGGCAAACTCATCGGCTTGCAAGGCTTGCACATCCTTGCCCGAATAATGCAGGCCCGATTTGAGCTGCGACAAAGGCAAGCTGCGCGCGGGTGGCGCTGCCGTTTGCGCAGCGGCGTAGCCACTCACCGACCACAACGCGATCAGCATGAAAACCAACCAGAACGTCTTGAGCACGGTGCGCACACACCCAGCTGCGGGCATCGATGCGAACGCTCTGCTGCTCATGCGCTCAGGGGTTGCTCTTGGGCAAGACCGGCAGCGTTTGCCGCAAGTGGCCTTTGACACCCCGGTCATCGATCCACGCCACATGCATCTCGGCCGTTTGTTCTGCTCGGACAAAAAATTCGAACAAGGGATTGGCCGAAATTCCCGACGAAGGCTCCACACGGAACACCTCTTGCTGGCCCCAAGTGCAAGTCAATGACCGGATCACATTGCGTGGCACCAATTTGCCCAACAGGTCTTGCAGATAACCCGTGTCCATGGGGTGTTGCACCAGCAGACGGACTTTGACCACATCCCCCGCCAAGACGCGTTCAGGCCATTGGATGCGTGCAAATGCCATGGTCATGAGGCGTCGACGCAAGCCGACTCGGTGATGATGATTTCCATCTGGCCATAACGAAACTCGCCATTGGACAGGCGCGCCAACGCGACCACTTGCTGGGTGCCCGCCAAGCGCAGGCGCGTGCTGACTTCGGCCCGTCCGTTCCACGGCCCCAAACGGAAAACCGCCATTTGGGTCACCGGATTGCGCTGAGACAACAGGTACAAATGCGTCACATGGTCTTGCGCCGTCATGGGGCTTTGCACCTGCACCGTGACAGGCACCAAAGTGCCGTTGTCGGCCAGTACGGGGGCCACGATCTTCACGTCTTGCTGCAACAAACGGGCGCCTTGGGTCAGGGGCTCGGTCATTTGCGCCAAGCTCAACAACTTGCCCGATGCCATGTCTTGGGCGCGGCTGGGCCACAGCTGAACTGCCAGCCCATAAAGACCGCCCCGCAGCGCTTGCCGCAAGCCCTCGCGACGGGTCAATGTGGGCCACTTCATGGCGTGGCCTTGCTGGGCAAGAACAGGTAACTCAAGATGTCTTCAAGCCCCTGCGCCGTCAAAATGGTTTGACCCTTGTAGGGGCTCGCCACCTTGTTCAAACCCTCGGTGCTGAGATAGGCCGGCATGATGGTTTGCGGGTTAAAGCGCCGGGCATCGGCGATGCGCTCGCGGGCTTGGGTCTTGGTGCTGCGCTCGGCCAAACCGACCAAAGACGGGCCGAGTGCGCCACCCACAGGCAAACCCTGCACTTGATGGCAGAGCACACAGCCGCTGTCTTGCCTTTGCAAGAGCAGGGCTTTGCCCCGCTCGGGCGAGCCGGCTTGGGGAGCCTCAGGCGTTTGCGCTGCGACACAGCCAGCGCTGAACACCAAGGCCCACACCCGCGCAAAGCCCAGCACCGTCATGCCCGTGCCAAAGTCAAACCATGGTTTTTCAAAGGCAAGCTGCGGATGCGTTTGCCCAAAGCGGCCGAAATGGCGTTGGCCACAGCGGGTGCCAAAGGCGCCTGGGCCGGCTCGCCCACACCGCCCCAGAAGCCACCCGTGGGGGCAATCACCACCTCCACCTTGGGCATTTCGTTCAAACGCATCATGCGGTAATCGTGGAAGTTGGATTGCTCCACACGCCCGTCCTTGATGGTGTTTTCACCCCAGAAGATGGCAGTCAAACCGTGCACCACGCTGCCCTGGAACTGGGCAACGATGTTGTCGGGGTTGACGGCATAGCCGGGGTCAATGCCAATCACGATGCGGTGGATCTTGACCTCGTTTTTGGCATTGATGGAGACATCGCACACGCAGGCCGTCCAACTGCCATAACCGTCGGTGGCAGCCACGCCCCGGAACACACCCGGGGCAGGCTTTTTGTCCCACCCGGCCGCTTGGGTCACGGCCAACAAAATGGCACGGTCGCGGTTGGCTTTTTCATTGTTAGGCAGCATGGCCAAGCGGTATTGAACCGGGTCTTGCGCTGCCGCCTGGGCCATCTCGTCAATGAAACACTCACGCCCAAACGGGTTTTGTGAATGCCCCACGGTGCGCCAAAAACCCACCGGCACATTGGTGTTGCGCTGGGCATAGTCCACCAAGGTGTTGGGGATGTCATAGGGGTGGTCGTTGAAGCTGGCCACCGCCTGACCGTCCACGCCTCTGGGCAAGGGCAGTTTCAGCAAAGTGGCCAAGATGGATGGGGCACTCACACGGATGTGCAGCGCCTCGGCTTTGCCCGTGGCACTCAAACCCGCTTTGAAACGCATCAAGCTGGCTGGGCGGTACAAGCCGTGCTGAATTTCCTCTTCGCGAGACCACAGCATTTTGACGGGCTTGCCGGGCATGGCCTTGGCAATCGCGACAGCTTGGCGCGTGAAGTCTTGCGGGCTTTTGCGCCCGAGTCCTCCGCCCAATTGCATCGGGTGCACTTTCACGTTGGCCTGTGGCACGCCCGCAGTCGCAGCCGCCACGGCCAAAGTGGCTTCGGGGTTTTGCGTCGAGCACCACACATCGAGTTGTTCGCCCTGCAACCAAGCGGTGCAGACCATGGGCTCCATGGTGGCGTGCGCCAAATAGGGCGTGAAGTACTCGGCCTCCACCACCTTGGCCGCTTTGCTCAGCGCGTCTGCCGTGTTGCCGTCGTTGCGGGCCACCGCCAGTTCTGGTTGCTCCATACCCGCTTTGAAGTGGGACATGATGGCGGCGCTGCTCAGGGTGCCGTGCTCGCCCACATCCCAGTCCACCGCCACATCGCGCAGCGCTTCTTTGGCGCGCCACCAGTTGTCGGCCACCACGGCCACAAAGGTGCCCATGTTCAACACCTTGACGATGCCCCTGCGGTTTTCCACCTTAGAGGCGTCCATGGTTTTGATGGTGCCGTTGAACACAGGGCAAGCCGCAATGGCCGCGTGCAACATGCCAGGCACTTGTGCGTCGATACCGTATTTCACACGGCCGGTCACGATGTCGGGAATGTCCACACGCGGGATGGACTTGCCGATCAATGTCCAGGCTTTGGGGTCTTTGAGCTTGACGTCTTTGGGGGCTTCCAGCTTGGCAGCCGTGGCCGCCAGCTTGCCGTAACTGAGCACCCGCTTGCTGGGCACATGGGTGACTTTGCTCAGCGCTGCTTTGCACTCGCTGGCCGGCACGCCCCACTGCTGGGCAGCCGCGGCAATCAGCATCTCACGCCCGGTAGCACCGGCTTTGCGCAGGTATTCCTGCGAATTGCGGATGGTGCGGCTGCCCACCGAAGCCATGTCGCCATAGGCGCGTTTGGTGCGCAGGTTTTCATGCGCCGTGGCGTACTCGACGCGCACCTTCTTCCAATCGGCCTCCAACTCCTCGGCAATCATCATGGGCGCAGAAGTCATACTGCCTTGGCCCATTTCTGCACGGGCGTAGCGGATGACAATCGTGTCGTTGGGTTCGATTTCGACCCACACATTCAGCTGAGGCGTGTTGGCAGCTTGCGCGCTTTGTGGAACGAAAAATCCCATCGACAAACCCGCCGTGGCGGTGCTGGAGATCTTCAAGAAGTGGCGGCGATCCATGCCGGAAGTCAGATCTGGGGTGCTCATGCGCGGGCCCCTTTCTTGGCGGCGGCGTGGATGGCGGTGCGGATGCGTGCATAGGTGCCGCAACGGCAAATGTTGGTCATGGCGGCATCGATGTCTTCGTCGGTCGGCTTGGGCTTTTTCTTGAGCAAGGCCACGGCCGCGAGCATCTGCCCGCCTTGGCAATAACCGCACTGAGGCACCTGGTGGTCGATCCAGGCTTGCTGCACAGCATGCAAGCGGCCCTTGTCGGCCAAGCCTTCGATGGTGATGACTTTTTGTCCAGAGGCACCCGACACGGGATAAACACACGAGCGCACAGGCTCACCGTTCAACAAAACCGTGCACGAACCGCACTGGGCAATGCCGCAACCGAACTTGGGGCCTTTGATGTCAAGCTCATCGCGCAAGGCCCAAAGCAGGGGCATCTCGGGCTCGACATCGAGGCTGCGGTTTTTACCGTTGACGTTCAGTTTCATGACGGGGGACCCTTTGTTCAAAGCAACAGCTTTCAACTGTGGCGAGAAGACCCCTTTTGTGCAACCGGGTAACAACCGACAGTGCCGTCGATTTCCTCTCGAAAGTCACATGCGCGACCCTCACTAAGGGCCCTTCTTGGCGAGGGCAGGCCTCCCACAAAGGCTGAAAACGACTCAGCGCATATCCACCTGAATCGCCCCACGCCGAATCTGATCCCGCTCCAGGCTTTCAAACAGCGCCTTGAAATTGCCTTCGCCAAAGCCCTCGTCGGCTTTGCGCTGGATGAATTCAAAGAACACCGGGCCCAACAGGGTTTGGCTGAAGATTTGCAGCAGCAAACGCTTCTCGCCGTTGGCGGTTGAGCCGTCCATCAGGATGCCGCGTGCCTGCAACTCGGGCACCGGTTCGCCATGGCCTGTCAGGCGCTCTTCAAGCATCTCGTAATAAATGTCGTTGGGGGCAGTCATGAGCGGGATGCCGGCCATCTGCAGCGCGTCCACGCTTTTTAAGAGGTCGTCGGTTAAGAGCGCGATGTGTTGGATGCCCTCGCCGTTGAACTGCATCAAGAATTCTTCGATCTGGCCACCGGTCTTGCCCGACTCTTCATTCAGCGGGATGCGGATCAAACCGTCTGGGGCCATCATGGCTTGGCTGGTGAGGCCCGTGTATTCGCCCTTGATGTCGAAGTAACGAATCTCCTGAAAGTTAAAGAGCTTTTCGTAAAAACCACTCCAATACGCCATGCGGCCTTTGTAGACGTTGTGCGTCATGTGGTCGATGAGCTTGAGGCCGTGGCCCGGCGGGTGGCGGTCCACGCCGTCGATGAATTCAAAGTCGATGTCGTAAATGCTTTTGCCGTCTTCAAAACGGTCGATCAAATACAAAGGCGCGCCGCCAATGCCCTTGATGGCTGGCAGGCGCAACTCCATGGGGCCGGTGGGCACATCCACCGGTTGGGCTCCGAGTTCCAGCGCCCGCGCATAAGCCTTGTGCGAATCCTTCACCCGAAACGCCAGCGCGCAAGCGCAAGGGCCGTGCTCGGCTGCGAAGTAACCGGCCAGGCTTTTGGGCTCGCGGTTGACGATGAAATTGATGTCGCCTTGGCGGTACAGCACCACGTCTTTGGATCGGTGTTTGGCCACCAGCGAGAAGCCCATCTGCTCGAACAGCGGCTCCAAGGTGTTGGGGGTGGGGGATGCGAACTCGACGAACTCGAAGCCGCACAGGCCCATGGGGTTGTCAAACAAATCGGCCATGAAAGTCTCCAGTGAAAAGCAGGGCCGCGCTGCAAAGTGAGCACGGCCCGAATTGAAATCGGTCAAACGAAACAGGGGGAATGTTTAAAAGCCCTGCGGCGGTGCGCAAGGCTTGCCCCGCGTGCTGCGCGCGAGGTGGATGCCGAAAATCAATACCTGGATGGACATGCGCCGATGGTCGTCGCCTGACTGCCAAATGTCAAGCGACGAGGGATGGGCGATGGGCCTTATTGCGGCTCGATGCCCGCCTTCTTGACCAGCGCAGCAAAGCGCTCCATTTCACTTCGGAAGACGCGCTGAGCTTGCTCGGGCGTGCTGATGGCGATCGTGTTGCCTTGCTTGGCCATGACTTCCTTGACGGCCGGATCGTTGAAGGCCTGCACCAGGGCATCGTTGACCCTCTTCACATTGGCAGCGCTCATGCCCTTGGGGCCGAGCACACCAAACCAGGCATCGATCACGTAAGTGGGCAAGCCCTGCTCCACAAAAGTAGGAATGTCTGGCGCAGCGGCGCTTCGCTTGTCGCCACACATGCCCACGGCCTTGAGCGCACCACTTCGGATGTGCTGCTGTACGCTGGGCAAAGCCAAAACGGCAAAGTCAATTTGACCCCCCAACAAGTCAGTGACCATGGGGCCTACGCCTTTGTAGGGGATATGGCGCGCCTTGACACCGGCTTCGTCCACAAACATCTCGGCGGCCAGGTGCAAGATCGTTCCCGTGCCACCCGAGCCAAAGTTGTAACCGTCCGGCTTGGCACGCAGGGCGGCAATGAATTCACGGCTATTGTTTGAGGGCACTTTTTGGGGGTTTGCCACCAACACCAAGGGGGTGCTGCCCAACACCGCGATGGGCGTGAAGTCACCGGGCATTTCAAAAGGCAGGCCTTTGATGACGCTGGGGAAGATCACCACGTTGTTGGAGACCACCGACAAGGTGAAACCATCGGGCGGGTTCTTGGCCATGGCCTGCAAACCAATCACGCCACTGGCGCCGGCTTGGTTTTCCACCACCACGTTGGCACCCAAAGCCTTGCCAATCGCAGGCGCTGCTGCGCGTGTGATGGCGTCCACACCCGAACCGGTGGCATTGGGCAGAATGAATTTGACGGGACGGTCCGCTTGAGCAAGCGCCATGCCTGGCAAGGCCGATGCGGCAGCCGATGTCAAAGCGGCCAAGGCGGCGCGGCGAGTGAAGTGGGATTTCATGGTTTTGTCTCTTTCTTTTCAGATGGATGGTTAATTTACAACAGGGCACCGGATGGGCTCAGGCCACCGCCTTGAGCGCACGCAAGTTTTCAATTTCCGCAAGGCTCAACCCAAGCCCTTGCAGCAATTCATGGGTATTTTCGCCTTGCTTGGGCGGCTGGTGGCGCACGCCCAGTCGCTGCCCGTCCATGGTGAAGGGGAAAAGCGCGGCGCGGGCCGTCTGCCCGGCTTTGGGGCCATCGGTGAGGCGCACATCGGCCAAACCGCCGGTGGCATTCAGGTGCGGGTCGTCAAACAGCTCTTCGGGCTTGACGATGGGCGCAAAGGGCAAACCGGCTTTCTCAAAAATCGCGGTCAGCTCGGCGGCGGTGAAGGCCTGAAGGCGGCTGCGCAGCTCGGGCATCATGACATCACGCCGCGAGACACGGGCGTTGTTGTCGCTGTAACGCGGGTCGGCCTTGAGGTCGGCAAAGCCCAGCACATCGCAAAAGGTGACCCACTGTGCGTCGCTGACCGCTGCCAAAAAAATCTGCTCGCCATCCTTGACGGTGAACACGTCGTACACCGCCCAGGCCGAGATGCGGTTGGGCATGGGCTCGGCGGCCTTGCCCGTGATGGCGTACTGCAGCATGTGCTGGCCCACCAGAAAAACGTTGTTCTCAAACAGGGCCGACTGAATCTCTTGCCCGCGCCCGGTGATGCCGCGCTGGATCAGCGCGCCCAGCACGCCAATGGCGCCGAACATGCCGCCCATGATGTCGTTCACGCTGGTGCCTGCACGCAGCGGGTCGCCCGGGCGCCCCGTCATGTAGGCCAAGCCACCCATCATCTGCACCACTTCATCAAGCGCGGTGCGGTGGTCATACGGACCCGGCAAAAAGCCCTTGAGACTGGCGTAAATGATCTTGGGGTTTTGGGCCGACAGACTGGCGTAGTCCAAGCCGTACTTGGCCATGGAGCCGGGCTTGAAGTTCTCGGCCACCACATCGGCCGTGGCGCACAGGCGCCGCGCTATCTCCGCGCCTTCGGGGCTTTGCAGGTTGAGTTGGATGCTCTTCTTGTTGCGGTTGAACATGGGGAAAAAACCCGCGCCCGAACCCAACAAATGCCGCGTGCGGTCGCCCTCGATGGGCTCGACCTTGATGACCTCGGCCCCCATGTCGGCCAGCACCATGCCGCAGGTGGGGCCCATCACCATGTGGGTGAACTCGACGACGCGCAGGCCTTCGAGCGGGAGTTTCTTGTCGGACGTGTTCATGCAGTCATCTCTGGCATTTGCAGGATTTTGGGCAAGCCCGCCTGCGCGATCGAACCATGCAGGCATTCGCCTGCGAGCCACTGCGCCACTTGGGTGCGCAAAGCCATGAGCTTACCGAAATCGATACCGGTTTTGATGCCCATGCTGGCCATCAAATACGTCAGGTCTTCGGTGGCCACGTTGCCACTGGCCCCCGGGGCATGCGGGCAGCCGCCGATGCCGGCCAAGCAGGCGTCAAACCGGGTTTCACCGGCTTGCAGGGCAGCCATGACGTTGGCCAAGCCAAGACCACGGGTGTCGTGAAAGTGCCCGCAGCCAAGCTTGTCACCTGCCACTTCGCGGGCCTTGGCAAACAGCTCACCCACTTGGCGCGGGTCGGCGTAGCCCACCGTGTCAGCCAAGCCCACGCGGTCCACACCCAGAGCGACAACCGACTGGAGCAAGCGCAGCACTTCATCGACGGCGACCTCACCCTGAATCGTGCAGCCGAACGCGGTGCTCATGCCAACCTCGATGCGGATGGCCGAACCCCGGGCCCGGCGGGCCTCCACCATGGCAGCTATTTCGGCCACCACGTCGTCGGGCGCTTTGCGCAGGTTAGCCAAGCTGTGTGCGTGACTGGCTGACAAGGGCAGCAGCATCCAGTCGGCACCGCTGTCCATGGCGCGCTCGGCCCCCTTGAGGTTGGGCACCAACACCGACACGATCAGGCCCGGCAGGGTTTGGGCAAAGGCCACCAGCTCGGCAGTGTCGGCCAGCTGGGGCAAGAGTTTGGGCGGTACAAAGGAGCCGACTTCGATCTCACGGATGCCCGCATCGTAAGCACTCTGAATCCATTGCAATTTTTGCGCAGTGGGCAAGGTGCGGGCGATGCTTTGCAGCCCGTCGCGCAGGCCCACTTCGCGGACCGTCACGCGCTGGGGCCAATGAAATGTGCTCATGTCCAATGTCCTTTGCTGGGGTGTGCGAGGAGTTTAAAGGCTCGGATCGCTCATAGAATTGAGATGGACCTCTGCCAAAGGGGCGAAGCATTCCTCACGCACACGCCCTGACATGAACAGCTCCGACTGGAAGATTCTTTACCTCAGCCAAGACCCTGGCCTGATCAGCCGCCAACTTTCAGGGGAGCCGATCACCCGCGCGCAGGCCGGGCCGCTGCGCGACGATGTCTCGACCGACGAGATCACGCCGGTGCACATCCTGAGCCATTACGACAACACCTTGGGCGAATTTGCCCACACTGGGCTGCGCTGCCAAGGAGAAAATCCCATCGCTCGCCAAGCCCTGCGTCAAGCCGGTTTTCAGGTGCTGGTGGCGGGCCGCCGCTATGGCAAGGGCTCTTCGCGCGAGCACAGCCCCACTGCCGAAAAGCTGGCGGGCGTGCAACTGGTGATTGCCGAAAGTTTTGAGCGCATCTACCGCCAGAACGCCGACAACATTGGCTTGTTCACCTCGACCGATTTTGGTTTGTTGGACCGCATGGAACGCGGTGAGGCTTTGACGCTGGAGGACCTGTTGCAAGGACGCGAGCCGCTGGCTGCTTCGATTTTGGGGGCGGGGGGGTTGCTGCGCTGGGGACGGCGGTTTTTGTCGAGCGTGGATTCGCCCACGGGGGTGGGCTCCTACGAGAAAGACCGCAGGCGAACGGTCGCCATCAAAGCAAACGGCCCTCAAACGCTGTTTGAAAAAATCCTGAAGCGCCACCACCTGACAGCCCCGCACACACCCGATCAGCCGCACACCGGCGATGGTCTGTTCGTGCGGGCCGACTGGCGTTTTATTCACGAGTACTACACCGGCATGGCCGATACCTTGATGAAAAATGCACTGGGGCAAGATTTCACCTTACAAAGCCCAGCGCAGATTGTGGTGTTTGAAGACCATACCTCCTACGTCGAAGAAAGCCCCGCCCATGTGCAGGGGGGCTTGATCGCCAACATGCACGCCATGAGCCAAGCACAGCGCAACTTTGCCGCACGCCACGGCCTGCGCATGCACCGCACCCTGACCGATGCCGAAGTGCTGCAAGACGACGGCAGCAATGTGGCCGGTATCTCGCACGCCATGGTGGCCGAACACTACGCCCTGCCCGGGCAGGTGGTGGTGGGCACCGATTCGCACACACCGCACAGTGGCGCTTTGGGTTGTGTGGCCTTTGGCGTAGGCACCACCGACATGGCCAATGCCTTTGTGACTGGCGCAGTGCGCGTGACGCTGCCCGAGTGTGTGCGCGTCGAGCTGCAAGGCAAGCTGCCTGCAGGCGTGACCGCCAAAGACCTGATGCTGCACCTGCTGGCCACACCTTACATCCGCAGCGGCAGCGGCGTGGGCAAGGTGTTTGAGTTTGCGGGTGAAGGCATCGCCCACCTGAGTACCGACGAACGCGCGACGCTCACCAACATGTGCGCCGAGTTGGGCGGGCTCACGGGCATCGTGGCACCCGATGCCGAAACCTTGCGCTTTATCCGTGAACGCCGGGGCGTGGACGCGGTGATCGATGACTGGATGCACAGCGACGATGGCGCGCATTACGCCCACAACATGACGGTCCATCTGAACACCCTCTGCCCCATGGTGGCCAGACCCGGTGACCCGGGTCTGGGACTGGCGCTGTCTGAGCTGCAAGAACGCGTGCGCATCGACATCGCCTATGGCGGCTCCTGTACAGCAGGCAAGCGCGAAGACTTTGACCATTACCACGCGGTGTTGGCCTGGGGTCTGAACAACAATCTCAAGCTGCCCGAGGGTGTGCAGGTGTTTTTGCAATACGGCACGACTGCGGTGCGTGATTACTGTGCAGCGCAGGGTTACGACAAGACATTCGCCGCTTTGGGTGTGCGCATCCTGCAGCCCTCTTGCGGGGCTTGTGCCAACTGCGGACCGGGTTCGTCGACCGACTCGGCGCAGGTCACGGTGAGCGCCATCAACCGCAATTTTCCGGGCCGCTCAGGCCCGGGCCAAGTCTGGCTGGCCAGCCCACCCACCGTGATGGCCAGTGCGCTGGCCGGGGAGTTGATCTCTTTTGAAACATTGCGGCGGCGCATCAGCGGCTAAGCGCCACCGGAGGTGTCAGCGGTAAAACGCTTCGACCTTGCCCTTGAGCTTGATCAGCAAGGGCTGGCCTTTGCGGTCCAGCGTCTTGCCCGCAGGCACGCGCACCCAGCCTTCGCTGATGCAGTATTCCTCAACGTCGTTGCGGTCCTTGCCATTGAAGCGGATGCCAATGTCGTGCTCGAACACGGCGCGCACATGGTGCGGGCTGCGGGTGTCGATAGCCAGGCGGTCAGGAAGTGCTGGACGAGATGCTGCGTCTTTAGAGATATCGGTCATGGCTTTGAACTTGTGAACAAGCTACCGAATCTATACCAAAACCCGAGGGACATTTCTGTTTCCGTGATCCCCATGTGCAGGGTACGCCTTCAATGGACAAATTGGATCCGCACACACAGCTGGTAACCCACACCCCAAACCGACTTGATCGCTGGCTCATCGCCATCGGCCTGTGCGCTTTTGAATTTTTTGCGCAAACGGGCAATCAACTCTTCCAAGGCATGCTTGCTCATCAAGGCATCGTTGTCCTCTTCGGCAAACAAATCGCAGAGCACACCAGACTCCAACGTGTTGTCCTTGGCCTGAACAAGCGCCAACAAAATGATTTTTTCCTTGCTCGTTAGCCGAAGTTTGAGGGTTTGGTCCGGCCCCAACAAGGTGCGATCGCGCAAACTCAGCGACCACTGGTTGGACGCTTGCGAATGCTTCAGGCGCCGCCCCAAACTCAGCAACACCAAAACCAACTCATCCGGCGACACTGGCTTGGTCAGGTAAACGTCTGCGCCGCCCTGTTTGTAGCCCGCAATGCGGTCGTGCAGCGCCACTCGGGCGGTCATGATCACAATACCCGCATCGGGACGCGATTGCCGCACACGCCGGCAAAGGCTCAGACCATTTTCCCCTGGTAGATTCAAGTCAATCAGATACAGGTCAAAGGCAATGCGGGCATTGAGTTCATCCAAACCCGATGCGCTGTTGGCCGCATGCACCTCAAAGCCATGCGCCTCCAAATGCACCTCGATTTCTTCCCGCAGCAAGCGGTCGTCCTCCACCAAGGCCAACACCAATGGCGCGGATGATTCTTTGGCGTCACGGTGCAAGTCGTTCAACGGGGAAATCTCACTTCAAAGACCACGTCTTGGTCGATTTTTTGGTAGTGCACATGCGCACCCATTTTTTGTGCCGCGGAATTGACCAAACTCAAGCCAATGCCCATGCCCGGGCTGTCTTGGAAACTGGGATGGCGGTAGTAGCGCTCAAACAAACGCGCCTCGTCTGGATGGTGATCATCCGCCACACGATTGCTGATGCGAAAACAAGTCATGTTCGAAGCTTCGTCTTGAATGCTGATCCTGACTTTGCCGTCTTGGGCATATTTAACAGCATTACTCACCAAGTTCTCGATGATCAAAGCCAGGAAATGTGGGGCAGCTCGGAAAACCACCCCATCCTGAATGTCAAGCTCAAAGCGTTCAGGCTCACGGTACTCCTGCATCACCACGTTCATCAGTTCGAGTGCTGAGACGGTCTCCTCTGTGCCGAGGGCCTCCATCCGTTCAATTTTGTTGGAGAGCGCAACATGCTCAATCATGGCGTCCATGCGCTCTACCGAGGCATTGATGTGCATCATCCTATCGGATGACTCACCCTGCACCAACACGGTTCTTTTGAGCGATGCCATCGCAAACTTGATGGTGCTCAAAGGCGTCTTCAATTCATGGGTCAGCATGTCAATCAGATCTCGGCGTTCTTTCAAACCGTCTTCATGAGCTTTGGATTCGGCGGCTTGAATTTTCAAGGCCTGCAGTTCCAAGAATTTTTTCCGATTTCGGCTGGCCTTTTCTGTAGCGACCAACCAAAAAATCACGATGCCAATCGGGATGCCGTTGAGCCGCAGGTCCCCGCTGGTTTGCACCAGCTTAAATTGATCCCGCCAATCCTCGTAGCCGAAACTGTAGGGAAACCCCAAGACAATGAATAGTAGAAAGACCAACCATCCTGCTGTAAAAATCCATCGACCAGACATGGGTGTGCTGACCGTGCGCGCACCCCATATCTGGATATAAGGGATTAAAAAGCCAAGTCCGTAATTCACCAAGCCTGCCTCGGTTTCGTACCCAGATAAAACAAGCAGAAGATTGAAACCGCATGCCATCAGAACAGCAGCGACCCATTTGTGGTAGGTCGAACTGGGCTTGTAATCAGAAACAACCGCCCATGCCAAAAGGACCGTCATTGCCATGCGCATCACCAACGCCAAGCTTGTCATGGTGTTGGGTTGAACCTCCAGCATGACACCCCACCATTCCTGCAAGGCACCTGAAAAAGCGCAAATCGACAGCACAACCGTCGTTTGAAATCCACAAAATACCAGCAGCAAGCGTGAACGTTCAAAAAACAGAAACGTCACCGAAAGAACCAACAATGCGACGGAAAGGTTCAAAGCGGTGTTGACGCTTTTGATCACTCCAATCGATGACTCGAAAACCTGATCAGGAGCCATCACATCCATGCGCACTATGCGAACACCGGTCGTTTGCACCTTCAAATATGCAAACTGATTGCGCGCGTTTGATGCATTGAATTCGAAACAGTGCTGTAGCTCGATGCAAATATTTTTCTTTTCCAACTGCAACTCACCCCCAAGTTGGTGCGTCCAGTTTCCGAAGGTTTGTTGGTAAAAATCCAATTTGTCCAGCGTGTAGGGATCCACCCTTAAAACCAAAGAAAGGCCCGGGTCTGGAGCCGCACTGGCTGGGAGGTCCTTCAGTTGAATCCGAATCCAGGTTTCACCCCGAGTAAATCCAAGGCGAAGTTGCCCCCGATAGGGTTGAAATGCCTGCGCTTGGATGCTCTCCAGTGTGTGCGTTTGCTGATCGTCGTGGAAAAAAGCTGTGTCGACTTCATAGCGCTCCTGTCCTGCATACAAGGACAGTTGGAACAACAAGAGCAACAGCAGACAACACAAGCGTTTCATGGATGTCTCAAATCATAGAAGTTTGAGGTGCCATAAACCATAGGGATGTGAATACAAGCGAAATGATGTGTTGAAAGTGAGAGCAACTGTGAGCTTATGCAGCCCCTGCACAACATTTAACCCCTCAGCTGTGAGCATCTGTGTGTTTTCATGATTTTTGGTGTGCGGTCACACCAGCGTGACTGTTAGATTGCCACCGTCTTATTCACTCACTCTTCGGGACCTCACCATGCCTTCACTGAAACAGCTTGAGCAGCAAAAAGCAGAGCTTGATTTCAAAATCACGCAGTCGCTGGAAATCTTGAAAAAGATGGACGCTGATTTGGAGAAAGCGCGATTGCGGCAAGAAGAGGTGGACCAGGGCACCGCTCAGATCATGGCGGTGATGGAAAAGTACAACTTGACGCAAGAGGACGTTTTTCCCAGCAGCACGGCCAAAGTCGTTCCAGTCAAGTACAAGGAGTCTCAAACTCTCGCTGAAATGCGGCAGTATTTCAACCGCCGCTGACCGCGATAAGACGTCAATGAATGCACCGTTGCCAAGCTGTCCACAGAGGCTCAGAGCAACTCATAAATGAGCGCGTAACTAGTGTCTGCCTCAGTGTAGCGCTTGGTGGCAAAATGCCCGGTCCTTAAGGCCTGCCCGCTTTGGCAGGCACCTGCACTGTGACTGTCGGCTTTTGTCTACCCTCCCCATGAACTTTTTTCCTGCCGGCACGCTTGGCATTGATTTCGGCACCTCCAACTCGGCCATGGCTTGGCTCGGCCCCCAAGGCGACGCCCGCCTGATGGCCCTTGAGGGCGAGGCCTTGGCCATGCCAACAGCGGTGTTTTACAACGCTGAGGACAACAGCACGCACTTCGGGCGCGATGCCATCGGGCATTACCTGGAGGGCACAGAGGGCCGCTTGATGCGCTCGCTCAAAAGCCTGCTGGGCAGCCCACTGCTGCTGGAGACCACGCAGATCGGCCATCAGCAAATCAGCTTTCAGGACATCATTGCCACCTTTTTAGCCGCCCTGCGCGAGCGCGCCACCCAAAGCTTGGGCAGTGCCCCGCGCCGCGTGGTGATGGGCCGGCCAGTGCATTTTGTGGACGACGATCCCGAGCGCGATGCGCAGGCCGAAGCCTCACTGCGCCAAGCGGTGAAGTCGGTGGGCTTTGACGAGGTGTCGTTTCAGCTCGAACCCATCGCCGCCGCGCTGGATTACGAGCAACGCCTGACCCAAGAAAGCACGGTGTTGGTGGTGGACTTGGGAGGCGGCACCTCGGACTTCACGGTGGTGCGCTTGGGGCCAGAGCGCATGCGTCACGCCGACCGCAGCCGAGACATTTTGGCCACCACAGGTGTGCACATTGGCGGCACCGACTACGACCGGCAACTGAATTTGGCGCAGGTGATGCCTCTGCTGGGCTACAAACACATGGGCCCCGAACAACGCGAGGTGCCCAGTGGTGTGTTTTTTGATTTGGCCACTTGGCATTTGATCCACTGGCAATACCAAGCCAAAGCCATCAGCCAAGCCAAAAACCTGCGCAGCAATTACAGCGATCCCTGCCTGCACGATCGTCTGATGTGCGTGCTGACCGAACGGTATGGCCATTTGATGGCCCATGAGGTCGAGCAGGCCAAAATCCGTTGCTCGGTGAACAGTGCCAGCACAGGCATTGACCTGTCGGTGATCGAGCGCGGATTACAAGCAGAGCTCAGCGTGAGCGACATGCAAGCGCAACTGCAAGATTTACTAGACCGCACCGTGAGGTGCGCACGCGAGTGCGTGAAACGCGCAGGCCTGACGAACGCTTCACTGGATGCGATTTACCTGACGGGGGGATCGTCGGCTTTGAGCACGTTCCAGCAGACCCTGCAAGCCGCATTTGTGGGAGTGCCTGTGGTGGAGGGCGATTTGTTTGGCGGCGTGGCGCTGGGCTTGGCCTATAGCCGCTGAATCTGCCGCTGAAGGAGGCGCTTGAACTCAGGCCCAGTCGTCGCCCAAGTCCCACAGGCCGTCGCCCGCATCCGGTTCAGCGGTAGACAAGCCCCCAACGGAGCCTTGGGCGAAATCAGGCGAAGCCGCGTCTACTCCCCACAAGGCTTGAAGGCCTTGCAACAGGGCACCGCCCGCCACCACGCCCGTGGCCACGCCAAGCGCCGTACCGCCCACTTGCCCGACCAAGCCGCGCATCCACAGACTGGGTTGCGCCGCATTGACGCCGCTAACCGGCAGGGACAATGGCGCCTGAGAGGGCACGGCACTGGCGACAGCGTTGGATGCGTCCGATGCTGGCTGCGGGTTTGAGGCTTGCAGTGCCGCAGCCGATGAGGCTTGCAATTGCTGTACTCGGTTTTGCATGGCTTGAAGTGCCAAGGTCAACGCCATGGTCCGTTGCACCAAAAGGTAAGTGGCATCGGTTTGTGAGGCCAAGGCATCCCGGATGAGGCCATCGGCCACAGGATCTTTGGGCTGAACACGCTGCTGCCGCAAGGTGGCCAAGAATTGCTGAAGCTGGTCGCGTTCCTGAGCGTTCATGAGCGAGGTTCTCCTGGCTGGGTCATAACTAAGGATTCAGCATTGTCAGGTTTTTTGCAAATAAACATAAGCACCCATGAGGGGCTGGGCTTGGTCCAGTCGCAAGGGCGCGCGGTGCACCTTGGCCCATTCCCAGCCGTACTCTGCGGCCAGCTTTTGCAAATAGGTCAAGGCGTGCGCATAACGCAAGCTGCTGTGCAGTTGCACTTCAAAACCCGGATCGGCCTCTTCAACGGTCAGGGCCAGCCAGCCGCCCGAACGCACGCGTGGGCTCAGGGCTTCAAAAACCGCCTCCAGCCAGCCCACATAAATGAACACATCGGCCGCCAGCACCAAATCGGCTGGCTCTGTGGTGTGCTGCATGAAGGCCACCAACTCTTGCGCATGCAGGCTGTCGTAAACCCCCAGCGCACGCGCCTTGGCCACCATGACCGAAGACAGGTCCACACCGGTCAAATGCTGGGCGCGGGGGCGGATCAAGGTGCCGCACAAACCGGTGCCGCAGCCCAAGTCCCATACCCGTTCAAAACGGGCCGCCGAGTCCGCGGGCAGGTGCTGCAACAGCACGCTGTGGCCTTGGTAACCCAGTTGCCCGACCAGGTGCGCCTCGAAGTCGTCGGCGTATTGGTCAAAGAGTTTTTCGACATAGGCCGCGGGCGCGTTCACCGAGGGCTGATCCGGGCTCAGGGCGGCCAAGTAATAGCGGTGCAATTCAGGGTCGGCCCCCAGCGCCAGCGCACGTTGGTAGTCCGCGATCGCTGCCTCGGTTTGCCCCATGTCACGCTGGGCATGGGCACGCTGGCTAAAAGCCTCGGCCAAGTTGGGGTCGTGCGCCAGCGCTTGGTCAAACGCCTGCACGGCTTGAGGCAGCTGCCCGGCATAAGCCAGGCATTGACCCCAGCGCAAACAAAACTCGGCGCCATCCGCGCCCAAAGCACGGGCTTTCTCATGGCTGTGCAGGGCTTGTGGCCATTGGCCCAACGCCATCTGCGTGACCCCCCAAGCCACCCAGGCATCGCTCTGCTGGCCATCGGCCGCCAAGGATTGGCGCAGGCATTCATCGGCCCGCTCAAAGCGACCCAACTGCACGCAGCTGGCACCCAGGTTCATCAACACCGACGGCCTGCCCGGTGCCAGCTGCAATGCCCGTTCAAAGAGGGATGCCGCCGCCTCAAATTGGTGGCGTTCAAACTGTTCAACGCCATCCAGAAAGGCCTGGCGGGCTTGTTCGAGTGAGGTGTCCATGCGCGCCAGTGTGACACAGGCTTTTTGACCTCAGGGGTGTGCCCATCCCGTGCAAGGCACAATGCTTTGCAACATGCGAACACCGGAGACACCATGAAAGAAACCCCCTACGCCTGGGTGGTGGTTTGGGCCACATTTGTGTGTCTGGCTGTGATCTTTGGGGTGTCGTATTCGTTCGCGGCGTTTTTTGAATCGTTCGCCGTCGAGTTCTCGGCGCAGCGGGCGGATGTGTCCTGGATTTTTGGCCTCTCGGGCTTTGTTTATTTTGTTCTGGGCGCAGGCGGCGGCATGCTGGCCGACCGCTTTGGGCCGCGCATCGTGTGCTCGGCGGGCATGGCCCTCATTGCGCTGGGCTTGCTGGCCACCAGTTGGGCCACGTCTTTGCTGGCGGTGTATGTGAGCTATGGCTTGTTGGTGGGCCTGGGCATCGCGCTGGTGTACACGCCTTCCATTGCCAGCGTGCAGCCCTGGTTCACCACCCGTCGGGGGCTGGCCGGGGGCATTGCCAGCTCGGGCGTGGGTGCGGGCACCTTGCTGGTGCCGGTGCTGGTGGCCATGGCGATTGGCCCCATGCCTTGGCGCGAAGCCATGCAGCTGCTGGCCTTGGGTGTGTTGGTGCTGGGCTTGTTGGCAGCGGCCTTGCTGCGGCTTGCACCTGCAGCACCGGCAACGGCTTCAGGTAGCACGGGTGCAGGCGGCTCGGCCACGGGCCTGAGTTTGCGCGAAACCTTGCGCAGCCCCACGTTTCGCTGGCTGTATCTGGCCACGGTGCTGGCCTCGCCGGTGATGTTCATTCCGTTCGCGCACGTGTCGGCTTCGGCGCGCGATCTGGGCCTGGGCGAGGCTTTTGCCGTGGGGCTGGTGGGCTTGATCGGTGTAGGCAGCCTGATCGGGCGCTTTGCCATTGGCTTGCTGGCCGACAGGCTGGGCCGGGCGCAGACGCTGGTGCTGATGCAGCTGTCCATGGGAGCGACTTATGCGCTGTGGGGCGCGGCGGGCGGGCAGGGCATGCTGGTGATTTTTGCCCTGTGGTTTGGCCTGAGTTATGGCAGCATCGTGTCGCTGCTGCCCGCCATTTGCATGGATTACTTTGGCGGCAAATCGGTGGCCAGCGTGGTGGGAACGCTCTACAGTGGCGCGGCCCTGGGTAACCTGTTGGGGCCTGTGCTGGCCGGGGCCGCATTTGACAGCAGCGGGCATTACCTGGGCGTGATGGCCGTGTGCGGCGTGTTGTCACTGATGGCCACCTGGGCCTCATGGCAGATGCAGCGCAGCGGGCAGGCCCGGTATTGAGCAAAAAAGAAGGACCACATGCACAACGATTTGCACGCGCTGCGGCGCATCCTCAAAAGTTACCGCACCCTCGCCGTGGTGGGCTTGTCGGCCGAGTGGCATCGGCCCAGCTATTTCGCGGCCAAGTACATGCAGTCTCACGGCTTCAAGATCGTGCCGGTCAACCCGCGTTATGCGGGCGGTGAGATCCTTGGTGAAACCTGCTTCGCCAGCTTGGGCGACATCCCCTTCAAAGTGGACATGGTCGATGTTTTTCGCCGCAGCGAAGACGTGCTGCCGATTGCTGAGCAGGCGGTGCAAGTCGGTGCGAAGTGCCTGTGGCAGCAACTGGGCGTCGCCAACCCCGAGGCCGACGCCTTGGCTCGGCAGGCTGGCATGGATTCGGTCACCAACCGCTGCGTCAAGATCGAACACGCCCGACTGTTTGGGGGTCTGAACTGGGTGGGCGTGAACACCGGCATCATCTCGGCGCGACGGCTGGTATAAAAAGACCATGACCGATCGCACATTCCACCCTGAGACCCTGGCCATCCACGCCGGGCAAATTCCCGATGCGGCCACCGGCGCACGCGCCTTGCCCATCTACCAAACCAGCAGCTTCGTGTTTGACAGCGCCGAGCACGCGGCATCGCTCTTCAACCTGCAGACCTTTGGCAATGTGTATTCGCGCTTGAGCAACCCCACGGTGGCGGTGCTCGAAGAGCGGGTGGCCGCACTCGAAGGCGGACGCGCAGCGGTGGCCTGTGCCTCGGGCATGGCGGCCGAGACCATGGCGCTGATGACCATCTTGCAAGCGGGGGACCATGTGGTGGCCGCTGGGGCTTTGTATGGTGGCTCGGTCACCCTGCTGGCCGTGAGTCTGGTCAAGTTCGGCATCGAGACCACCTTTGTGGATGCGACAAAACCCGAGGCCTTTGCCGCTGCCATGCGCCCCAACACCCGGGCGGTGTATGCCGAGAGTCTGGGCAACCCGAGCATGGTGGTGCTGGACATCGCTGCCGTGGCCGAGGTGGCCCACGCACATGGCGTGCCGCTCATCATCGACAACACCGTGCCCAGCCCCTTGCTATGCAACCCGCTTGCATTGGGCGCCGACATCGTGGTGCATTCGGCCACCAAATACCTCGCGGGCCACGGCACCACGCTGGGTGGCGTGGTGGTTGAAGGCGGTAAATTTCCCTGGGACAACGGCAAGTTCCCGGGCATGACGGAACCATCCAAGGGCTACCACGGGGTGAAGTTTTACGAGACCTTTGGTGACTTTGGTTTTTCCATGCGCTGCCGGATGGAAAGCCTGCGCGTGTTTGGCGCATCACTCAGCCCGATGAGCGCTTGGCAAATTTTGCAGGGCGTCGAGACCCTGCCACTGCGCATGCAAAAGCACTGCGACAACGCTTTGGGCGTGGCCAAATTTTTGCAAGCCGACCCGCGAGTGGCCTGGGTCAACTACCCCGGCCTGAGCGACCACCCACAACACGCCCTGATGCAACGCCAGATGCGCGGTGCCTCGGGCCTGCTGTCGTTTGGCGTCAAAGGTGGTCTGGACCAGGGCGTGAAGTTCATCGAATCGGCCCAGTTCATGAGCCACTTGGTCAACATCGGCGATACCCGCACCCTGATCAGCCACCCGGCCAGCACCACACACCGCCAGCTCGACGAGGCCCAGCAACTGGCCGCAGGGGTGCCGCCGGACATGGTGCGCATCTCGGTCGGCCTCGAGAACCTCAACGACATCCTGTGGGACATCGACCAGTCGCTGGACAAAGCGAGCTCGTGAATGCTTGTTGTCGGGGCTGAGGCCGCCGACCTACAGACCAGCCGCAGCCTGCTTGCGCATGCGCTCGGCCTGGAGCAAACCCAATCCGGCAGCCACCACCAAGGCAATGCCGCACCAAGCCAACAGGTTGGGCACATCGCCCCACATCAAGTAACCCAGCACCAGCGCCACCAACAGGCCGCTGTAGCGAAATGGCCCGATCACGCTCATGTCGCCCCAACGCATGCTGAGCGTGAGCAAGTGGTAACCCGCAGCCAGACACAGCGACGCGCCAAACAGCTGCCACATGTGCCGCGTCGCCATCGGCTTCCAGGGCTCAAACAGACTCCACACACCGGCCAACACAGTGACCATGATCGCCGTCGACAAGGTGATCAAAAGCGAAGGCACTTGCGCGGGCACCAGGCGCGTCAGAAAATCACGCCCCGCGTGCAGCGCCGCCGCAAACAAGCACAGCACGGCATAGGCATTGAAGTCCCCCATGCGCGGCTGCACCACCAAAAGCACACCCGCAAAGCCCAGCAAGATCAGCCCCCAGCGGCCCAGCGTGACCCGTTCGTGCAAAAAGAACACCGCCATCAGGGTCAGGAACAAGGGCCCCGCGAGATTGATGGCCGTGGCGTTGCCCAAAGGGATGTGAAACACCGCAGTGAGGTAGGTGAAGGACGCCAGGCTGTCGAGCACGGCGCGGGCAGGCACCGAGCGCGTCAATGTGGTGCGCCAGTGTTGCAGCTGACCCATCCACCCAGCCAAAGTCAGCAACAGCGCGGTGGTCATCACGCCGCGCACGAAGATCAGTTGCGGTGTGGACAGGTCGGCGCTGACCCATTTGACCAAGGCATCATTCACCACAAAAAACACCATCGCACCGGTCATGGTGACGATGCCACGCCGGTTGTGCTGGCTCATGCCGCCAGCCCTTGCAGAAACGGCAAGGCCTTGGCCAATAAGGTTTCAGGTGCCTCTTCGGCGATGTAATGGCCGCAGGGCAAGGCCTCGCCGCTGACATGATGGGCCACTTTCTGCCATTCCTTGATCGGATCAAAGCAGCGCTGCACCACGCCTTGCGCGCCCCACAGTACCTGAATAGGCATCTGAAGCCGTCGCCCCTGCCCGATGTCCTCCCGATCGTGGACCAGGTCAATGCCGGCAGCAGCCCTGTAGTCTTCGCACAACCCATGGGCTGCGCCCGGCAGGGCCAAGCAGCGCTGGTATTCGGCCAGGGCCCGCGGATCAAACGGAGCGAGCCCAGCGCTGCGCTTGCCCATCACATCGGTGACATAAGCCGCTGGGTTGGCCATGATCAAACGTTCGGGCAGGGGCTGTGGCTGGATCAAAAAGAACCAATGCCAATAGGCGCGTGCAAAGGCCTCGGTGGTCTGTTCGTACATGGCCAATGTGGGCGCGATGTCGAGCAGGGCCATGCGGCTGACCACTTGCGGGTGGTCCATGGCCAGCCGATGCGCCACCCGGGCGCCCCGGTCGTGGGCCAGCAGCGCAAAGCGCGCAAAACCCAAGCGCTGCATCAGACCCACCATGTCTTGCGCCATGCTGCGCTTGGCATAGGCGGCGTGGTCTGGCCCGCCTTCGGGCTTGGACGAATCACCGTAGCCACGCAAATCGGCCGCCACGACGGTGAAGTGTTGCGCCAGCGTGGGGGCCACTTTGTGCCAAATGGCCAAGGTTTGGGGGTGGCCGTGCAGCAAGAGCAGGCCGGGCCCCTGTCCACCGACCATGGCTGACATCGAAATGCCGGGGCTGACCTCCAGCAGGTGGTGGGCAAAACCGGGAAACAAAGGCAAGGCGGGGTGATTCATGGGCAGTATTTTTTCCTGAAGGCCATTA
Source organism: Akkermansia muciniphila (assembly GCA_943331105.2). Taxonomy (GTDB): domain Bacteria; phylum Pseudomonadota; class Gammaproteobacteria; order Burkholderiales; family Burkholderiaceae_C; genus Limnohabitans_A. The sequence continues at coordinate 44,659 of CALQKH020000013.1, read as the reverse complement.
TTGCCCTGTGAGGGCCTGTCGCCTGTGACCTGTGAGACCCACATTGGACGAAAGCTGGGACGGGCGAGCGCTTAAACTTCCAACTTTGATCCCAACACAAGGAAGACCCCATGGGCGCGCAATGGAAAGCCAAAGGCAAAGCACAAGCCGCAGACGCCAGAGGTAAATTGTTTGGCCGCTTGGCCAAAGACATCATGATCGCCGCCCGCAACGGCGCTGACCCGGCAGCCAACTCGCGCCTGCGCCTGGTGGTTGAACAAGCCCGCAAGGTGTCCATGCCCAAGGAAACGCTGGAGCGCGCCATCAAGAAGGGCGCGGGTCTGCTGGGTGATGCCGTGAGCTTTGACCGCGTGATTTACGAAGGCTTCGCGCCGCACCAAGTGCCGGTGATGATCGAGGTGCTGACCGACAACGTGAACCGCAGCGCCTCTGAAATGCGCGTGCTGTTTCGCAAGGGCCAGCAAGGCACTTCGGGCTCGGTGTCGTGGGACTTTGACCATGTGGGCATGATCGAAGCCGAACCCACCCAAGCCGGGGCTGACCCTGAACTGGCCGCCATCGAAGCGGGCGCGCAAGATTTTGAGCCCGCCGACGAAGACGGCGTGACGGTGTTCATCACCGAAGCCACCGACCTGGACCTGGTCAGCCGCGCCCTGCCCGAACACGGCTTCACCGTGGTGTCTGCCAAGCTGGGCTACAAACCCAAGAACCCGGTCGACCCGGCCAACCTGAGCGCCGAACAACTCGAAGAAGTCGAAGCTTTTTTGGGCGCGGTCGACAACAACGACGATGTGCAAAACGTGTTTGTGGGTTTGCTGGGCTGATGCCTTTCCATTTTTTCAGGAGTTCTGCATGTTTTCATCCCTGAGTTTTCGCCGCGTGGGCTTGACCGCATCTGTCATGGTGGCTGTGGCCGCCAGCAGCACCGCCCTGGCCCAAGCCTGGCCACAGCGCCCGATCAAAGTCGTGATTCCCTTCCCACCCGGTGGGCCCAGTGACCTGGTCATGCGCACAGCGGCCGAAAGGATTTTGGCCAACCTCAAGCAACCCATCGTGATCGAGAACCAACCCGGCGCGGGTGGCAACATCGGCGCGGCCAACGTGGCGCGTGCCGCGCCCGATGGCTACACCTTTTTGTTCGCAACCGACACCCTGCTCACCGTGAACCCGCATGTGTACAAATCCATGCCCTTCAAGCTCGACGATTTGAAGCCCATCAGCGTGTTGTCTTCGTTCAGCCAAACCTTGGTGTGCAACCCTTCGTTGGGTGTCAAAACAGTGTCCGAGCTGATCGCCAAATCCAAAACCTCGCCCTTGAGCTATGCCTCGGGCGGCGCCGGTGTGCCGGGGCATTTGTCCACCGAGTTGCTTCTGAGCATGACCGGCATGCAGATGACGCACATCCCCTACAAAGGCCCAGCCCCCGCCATGCAAGACGTGCTGGCCAACCAGGTGCCTTGCGGTTTGCTGGCCGGGCCCACGGTGCTGCCCCATGTGCGTTCGGGCAAGTTAACGGCGCTGGCGGTGTCGGGCCAGGCGCGCTCGCCCTCTTTGCCAGAAGTGCCCACCATCGAGGAAGCCGGGGTGAAAGGTTACGAGGCCGACTTCAGCCTGATCTTGATCGCCCCCAAACAAGTGCCCGATGACATCGTGGCCAAATTCCGCCAAGCAGTGGTCGACGCGCTGCGCAACCCAGAGGCCACCGAGCGGCTCAAGGCCTCCGACCAGATCGTGATTGGCAGCACGCCCGAGCAGGCGGTCGTCAAAGTGGCCAAGGACTTTGCCAAATGGGGCGCCGTGTCGCGCAAGATCGGGTTGAGTCTGGACTGAACCGGGCGGGGTCAGGGCCGCTCTCGTTACAGCGGTCCATGGCCCGCGTTGCCAGGTCATGGGTGCACACGCACCAGCGTACTCCATCAAGCTTGATCAGCACCCTCGGAATGACTGGAATGGTGCACTCTATACAAATCACAACTTCCCTCCTATTCAAGGCCGTATTCTCTTCGATGGCAGTTATGACACCATTATCTGGAATGATGTCAAAGGCGAACTGTTTTACCCAGCCATGAATATGTATGCCAACTGGATCAACGACAAATCTGGCAACCCGTCAATCTGGCGCACGACCAATGGGACTTCAAGCAATAAGGCTTGACGCCTGCGGGGTAGACGCTCATTTGTTTTGCAGTGGCCATGGCCACAGGCGGCGCTGGCCCAGTCGTGCAATTACAGATTGTCCTGAGGCCAAACCTTTCAGGGATTGACGCTTCCGCCCCTAACGGTAAACCTCACGCCGATTACCGATGCGCAGCACGCGCACCAAGATTTTTTGGTCTTGGATGTCGCAGATGATCCGCCAGTCGCCCACGCGGTATTTCCAATAATTGCCCAAGCGCTGACCCGAGAGGGCCTCACCGATGTCGCGTGGATTGGTCAAGCTGCTGACACGTGTGCGCAGAAAACCCACCAGCCGGATTTGGATGGGCTTGTCAATTTTGCGCAGGTCTTTGAGAGCGTCCGGGTCAAACTCAATTTGCCAGGCCAAGCTCGCGCTCCACGTCTTCCAGCGAAATGGTGTTGCGGTTCTGGCGGGCGCGGGCCTCGGCCAAGAAATAGTCTTCGAGGTCGTCGATGTGTTCGAGGATGGCTTCTCGCACCAGAGCGGTTTTGGTCATTCCGGTCTCTTGGGCCAATTGACCCAAGCGTGCTTCGATGTTTTCGGGCAGGCGGATGGCAAGCATGACTTTTTCCCTTTGATTGGTTGCTATACAAGTATAGCCAGTCCATTCACTGTGTGGCGGTGGCGCCGCACGCGCAGCGAGTTAAAGCGTCATCAGTCACAAACAAGCCGTCTCTTTTGCACGGCCAGCGCCAGCACGTCCAGCACCGGTACGGTCTGCGCAAAGCTGATGCAGGCGTCGGTGATGGACACGCCGTGGGCCAGCGGCTGGCCTTCTTTCAGATCTTGTCGGCCTTCGTTCAAGTGGCTTTCGATCATCAAACCCATGATGCGGCGGTCCCCGCCTGCCACTTGAGCGGCCACATCCTGCGCCACCTCAATTTGTTTGGCGTGCTGTTTGCTGCTGTTGGCGTGCGACACGTCCACCATGACTTGCGGCGCAATGCCTGAGGCCTCCAGCGCCTTGCACGCGGCATCCACATCGGCAGCTGAATAGTTGGGCGCTTTGCCGCCGCGCAAGATGATGTGCACGTCTTGGTTGCCGCGTGTCTCAAAGATCGCAGCTTGGCCCATTTTGGTCATGCCCATGAAGGCGTGCGAGGCTTTGGCCGCCACCACCGCATCTGCGGCCACTTTGATGCCGCCGTCGGTGCCATTCTTGAAGCCCACCGGGCACGACAGGCCGCTGGCCAGTTGGCGGTGGCTTTGGCTTTCGGTGGTGCGGGCACCAATCGCGCCCCAAGTCACCAGATCACTGATGAACTGCGGGCTCAGCAAGTCCAAGAATTCGGTGGCCACGGGCAGGCCGACGTCGAGGATGTCCAGCAACAATTGGCGCGCCATCTCCAGCCCCTGGTTCATGGCAAAACTGCCGTCCAGGTGCGGGTCGTTGATGTAGCCCTTCCAGCCTACGGTGGTGCGCGGCTTTTCAAAGTAAACGCGCATCACGATCTGCAGATCTTGGGCGTGCTTGTCGGCTTCGACCTTGAGCAGCTTAGCGTAAGCGATGGCCTGGTCGTGGTCATGGATAGAGCACGGTCCGACCACCACGACCAAGCGGTCGTCTTGACCCTGCAACACCTTTGAAATATCCAAGCGTGAACGCTCCACCAAGGCCAAGTGCGCAGGCAATGCGGGCAGACGCTCCTCCAGGAGGGCGGGGGTCATGAGGGGGCGCACCGAGGCAATTCGGGTGTCGTCGATGCGGGTTTTGTCTTGGGTGGGAAGCATGGGTTTGAGTCAGCGCAAAATTTGGTGGGCCAGAAAAACAAGCCCGTATTAAAACGCAGGCACGCTTTCTCGGCCCCCACGGGCCGGCAAGCCCACTTTCACTCGTCACTTTCCCCCGCTCATTTGGGCCCTTTGGTGTGCGGTCACAATGGACCGCATGAAACGCCTTTACGCCTATTTTTTCCGCGGCCTGATCACTTTCTTGCCGGTCGGGCTCACGGTCTACGTGCTTTTTTTGTTCGTGACCTGGGTCGAGGGTTTGGCCATGCAGATGCTGCGCCCGTTCACGGGTGAGTTTTACCTGCCCGGCTTGGGTATTGTGCTGGGCACCGGGTTGATTTTAGTGCTGGGGTTTTTGGTGTCGCAGCCTTTCATGAAGCTGGTGCTGGGTTGGGTGGAACTGCCCTTCACCAACTTGCCGCTGGTCAAAAGCATTTACTCCTCGCTCAAAAGCTTTGCCGATTATTTTTCGCCACACGAGCGCGATGCACAACAGGTGGTGCTGCTGAAAAAGCCGGACAGCGACATGTCGATCATCGGTCTGGTCACACGCCAAAACCTGACGGACCTGCCACTGGACGCACACACCCGCCAACACGTGGCCGTTTACTTGCCCATGGGCTACATGATTGGTGGCTACACCGTGTTTGTGCCGCGTGAATGGGTGCAAGTGCTGGACATGTCGGTGGAAGAGGCGATGCGCTCTTCATTGACGGCCTGGATGGGCAACACCAAACCGACAAACTCAGACTGAGGCTTGAAGTTTTGGACGACAAGCCCCATCCAAGCGACAACGGGCTGGTCTAAAAATGGCCACTCAGCTTTTCCAGGCTTTGATTGCGAAAATCGCTGGGGCTGGCACCGGTGTGCTCTTTGAACAATCGGCTGAAGTGGGAGGGGTTGCCAAACCCCCATGAGACCGCGATGTCGGTGATGGGGCGGGCCTTGGGTGTGCTGGCTTGAAGGTCTTTGATGCAAGCCTCCAGGCGCATGCGCTGGATGTAAGCCGCCACCGATTCGCCCTCGCCCTCAAAGGCGTTGTACAAGTGCCTGCGGCTGCAATTGAGGGCTCGCGCTATGCCGTCCACACTCAAGTCAGGATCTCTGAGGTACTTGTGAACATGCTGTCTGATCCTGTCGCGCAAAGCCTCGCGCTGGGTCATGGCGGTTTCTTGACCCGCCAATTCAGACAAGGAGAGTTTGACCAAGTCAATGATCAAGTCGCCCGCACCTTGCGCGGCGCTGTCACTCATGTAGGGCAGCTCTAAGTAGGTGTTGCGCATCGCCTCCAAGGCCACGCGCGATATCCCGCCTGAGCCCAGACGCCGGGCCATCAAACCGTCCAAGCGCAAACCTCTTTGGGCCGCTTGGTCTTTGGGGACCATGACAATCAAATGCTCAACGCGGCTGGGATTGGCCACTTCATAGGCGGTGGTGGTGTCGTAGATCACCCAGCCGCCCACGTCGGCCTTGGCTTCGCGCTGCATTTGATGCACCTGCGCGTGGCCCTGCCAGGGGGCCACGATTTTCAAATAGGGCACCTCACTGGTTCGGGCCATCTGTGGGGTTCTGACCACCCGGTGCCTGGAAGCCTCCAGCTTGGTCAAAATGACTTGACCCGCACGGGAGGTGTGCATGTGCCCATCGAAAACCGTGTCGCCGTAAAGGTCGGATTGCAAGCCCCCGAATTGCTGCGTGATCCATTCCGACCACTGGCCCATCCTGTCTTTGACAGGCAATGCGTCGGTGGACATGGACAGGGTTTTGGACATGGGGTTTTGGCTCAAAAAACCATTATGGACAAGCACGAAATTCCCCTCAAAGCCCAAGATTGAGGGATTACCCGTATATCCGTGCGCTTGCCCAGATGAAAACAGTGCACAAATTGCACAGCACGCTTGGGATTAAACCTGTAAGTTACGGCGTGGTTTTCTTTCACTCAACAGGGTCTGAGCAGATCCATCATCAGGAGACAAAACATGACGACACGTCGACAAATGATTCAAGGTGCCGCAGCCTTGGGTGCTGCTTCGCTGGCGCCCGCCCTGCGTGCGCAGGCCAAGCCTGTGCGCATCGGTTACGCCATGGCCCGCACAGGCCCATGGACTGGGGGCGCTCAAGTCAGTCAAGAGCCGAACTACCTGCTCTGGGCCGAACAAGTCAATGCAGCCGGTGGTTTGGATGTCAAAGGCGTCAAACGCCCCATCGAGTTGATCAGCTCAGACGACCGCAGCGATGTGGAAACCTGTGTTCGAACTTATGAAAAGCTCATGGGATCGGACAAAGTCGATCTGGTCTTGCCACCTTGGGGCAGCAACGCCAACTTTGCCGTGGCGCCTTTGGCCAACCGTTTTGGCTACCCGTTTTTGGCACCCACGGCCTTGAGCCGAAAACTGGTCGAGATGAAGTTGCCCTACTTCTTCTTGCTGCTGCAGCAACCTGCACCCATGACCAATGCCTTGGTCGAGATGTTCAAGGCCAACGGCGTCAAAACCATTGCCTGCATTTATGTGGACGATCTGTTTGGCCTTGAAAACTACGCCGCCTTGAAGGTTGCATTGCAAGGCAGTGGCATCCAAATGGTGGAAGAAAAAAGCTACCCCGGCGGCGTGAAAGACTTGTCGCCAGTTTTGCGCGCCATCAAGGACAAAAACCCAGATGCGTTCGTGGGCTTCACCTACCCACCCGACACCATCTTGGCCAGCCGCCAGTCCAAAGAGGTGGGCTTCAACCCCAAGTTTTTCTACGCCTCGGTGGGCACCGCCTTCCAGTTGTACCGCAACGTCATGACCCCTGCCGGCGCTGAGGGCGTCTTGGGCATGGGCTCTTGGAACGCCAAAACCAGCCCCGGTGCCAAGGCTTACTTTGACGCACATACCAAAAAGTATGGCGGTAAAGAACCCGACCGTTGGGCCAGTGGCCACACATGGGCTGGCTTGGAGATCCTGACTGCAGGCGTCAAGCAAGTGGGCCTCGATAAAAAGGCGTTGCGTGATTACATCGCCAACACCAACCACAAGACCATCATTGGTGACGTGAAGTTCACAGGCAGTGAAAACACGGCCACACCAGGCACGGTCAGCCAATGGCAAAACGGCGAATTTGAGGTGGTCTGGCCACCCAAATTGGCCACAGCCAAGCTCAACACCAACAAACCCGTCTGGAAGTAAGCCGTGTCGATCACCGCCTGGATGGAGCTCATTGCCAGTGGCTTGATCACTGGCGGTATCTACGCATTGGTGGCGCTGGGGCTGAATCTTCAATACGGCCTCATGCGCATTCTCAACATTGCGCACGGTGAATTCTTGATGGTGGGGGCCTACCTCACCTGGATGGTTCAGACCCAGTTTGGCTTGTCACCTTTGCTCATGTTGCCCGTGTCGTTTGGGGTGCTGATGTTGGTGGGCTTGGTGGTGCACTGGCTGTGCTTCAGGCGCCTCAATGCCACATCGCCGACCCTGGACATCTTCGAAGCCCGGGGCCTGATGGTGGCTTTTGGCCTGATGTTCCTGATCCAAAACATGGTCTCGGCGATTTGGGGGGGTGAGCTTCGGGGCTATGACTTCATGACCGACCCGGTGGCCATGGGGGGTGCCCAATTTGCTGGCAACAAGCTGCTGGTGTTTGCCATGGCCTTGGTTTTCAGCCTGGGCTTGATGGTCGTTTTACGGAAAACCTTGCTGGGCAAAGGGGTCCGGGCGCTGATGCAATCGCAAGTGGGTGCGCAATTGGTGGGCATCAACACGCGCACTTTGCACCCCTTGATGTTCGGCATCGGCCTGGGCCTGTCTGGTTTGGCCGGTTGCTTGCTCTCGATGGCATACACCATCTCGCCCTCCATGGGCGAGCCTTACACCGTGACCGCATTGATCGTCATCACCTTGGGCGGGTTTGGCAGCATGGGCGGCGCACTGGCGGGTGGCCTGATGTTGGGCGTGATTGAAGCGCTGGGCATGCACTTCACCAACCCGTCGCTCAAGGCCCTGCTTTCTTATGTCGTCTTCATTGGTGTTTTGTTGTTTCGTCCAAGAGGGCTTTTTGCAAAATGAACTCCAAGAACTTGTTGTGGCGTGATGTGCTGGTGCTGTTTGGCTTGACAGGCTGGGCCTTGGCATTGCCAGGCTATGGCAGCGAATTTGCCATGTCGATGGCGCTGACGTGCCTCATGTATGTCGCCTTGTCGACCAGCTGGGGGTTTTTCTGCGGCGCCTCGCGCTACTTGTCCTTGGCCACTTCCGCCTTTTTTGGCTTGGGCGCCTACACCACCGCCATGAACTTGGACACCTTGCCTTGGGCCAGTGCCATTGCGCTGGGTTCGGGTGTGGCTGCGGCCGTGGCTGTCGTGATGGGCCTGGGCGTGTTGCACCTGCGGGGCACTTACTTTGCCGTGCTGACCTTTGGCATGGCCGAGTTGATTCGCCACGCCATCAGCTATTACGAAAAGTCGGTGCATGGCACCGTGGGTCGGGTATTGACCACCGTGCCCGAGATGAACACCATTTATCACACCGTTTTGTTGCTGGCCGTGATCTCGGTGGGCCTGTCGATCGGCTTGCGTCGGACCCGTTTTGGCTTGGCGCTGCTGGGCATTGGCGGGGACGAGCAACGGGCGCAAACCTTGGGGGTCAACACGCGGTGGATCAAGGTGGCCGGTTTTGCCTTTACTGCGGCGGTGGCCGGTGGCGTGGGCGCTGCCATGGCGGTGCGCTGGACCTACATTGACCCGCACACGGCGTTCAATCCGTTCATTGGTTTTCAAACGGTTTTGATTGCCTTGATTGGTGGCGCCATGACCATCTGGGGGCCTTTGATTGCCGCGATTGTGTTCAGCATCTTGGCCGAGACCCTGCGCCTGCAAGCGCCTCAGATTTACATGATGACCCTCGGCTTTTTGCTGATCCTCAGTGTCCTTTATTTGCCTGGGGGCCTGGCTTCACTGCGCTGGCAGACCTTCAAAGATTGGCGCACCGATACCCGCCAATGGTGGAAAGATCTGCGCTACGACTTGAGCGGGGACAAAGCGCGAGACAAAAAACGCGCCAAGGAGAGACGCATTGTCGGCACCTAAAAACATACTGCTGCGCGCACAAGACATCACTGTGCGTTTTGGCGGACTGACCGCCGTGGATGCAGTGAGTGTGGACATCCAAGCCGGTGAATTGGTGGGGATCATGGGGCCCAACGGCGCTGGCAAAACCACCTTCTTCAATGCCATCTCGGGTGTCACACCACTCACAGCTGGGCAACTTTCAATTGAGGGCAAATCCCTGGCGGGTGCTGCACCCCACAGCTTTGCGGCACGCGGTTTGGCCAGAACCTTTCAGACCCCTCGCGTCTTTGCCGACTTGAGCGTCAGCGAAAACATCCGCTTTGGCTTGCAGTTCGCAGGGCGCAGACCGCGCAAATACATTTTTTGGGGCGAAGAAATCGGCGTGCCATGGGCACTGCGTGATGTCAGCAGCATCTTGTCGGTGATCGGGCTGTCGCAACTGGCCGATTTGCCAGCAGCGGCCATCACACCCTCACAGCAACGCATCTTGGAAATCGGCATGGCCTTGTCGACACGTCCGCGAATTTTGCTGCTCGATGAAGTGGCCGCAGGGCTGACTGAAATTGAAGTGGAAGAAATGGCCCGGCTGATTCGTCGGCTGCGTGACGAACTCGATTTGTCGGTCATCTGGATCGAGCATGCCGTGAAGATATTGCTCAAGCATGTCGAGCGGGTGATCGTTCTTCACCAAGGCAAAAAGATCGCCGACGGCAGGCCCTCGGAAGTGGTTCAGAACAAAGAAGTCATTGAAGCTTATTTGGGTGACGAAATGGTCAACGCTTCGGAGGGATTGGCATGATGTGGTATCGCCCTCAGCCCTTTGTCTTGGGTGGATCAGGAAAAGCCCAACTCAAGGTGCGCGGTTTGTCTGCGGGGTATGGCCCCTTTGAAGTGGTTCGCAATTTGAACTTTGACGTTTTGCCTGGCTTGACAGTGATTTTGGGTCCGAATGGCGCAGGCAAAACCACCTTGTTGCGCGCCCTGTCCGGCCAAATTCCGATGCGTGGCGAGGTCTTGTTCAACGGCGATGACTTGCCCGAAAAAGCCCATGAGATCGTTCAGGCCGGCGTGGCCTTGGTCCCTGAAGGTCGGCAACTTTTCCCCCAAATGACCGTTCAAGAAAATCTTGAACTGGGCGGTTGGCTGCAGTCGGCTGCGGACCGCCAGGCCCGCATGAGTGCTGTGATGGATGACTTTCCCAAACTGCGTGAACGCTTCAACCAACTGGCCGGCACGATGAGTGGTGGCGAACAACAAATGGTGGCCATTGCCCGCGCCATGATGTCCGCGCCCAAGCTCTTGATGCTGGACGAACCGTCTTTGGGCTTGGCACCCCGCATGGTCGATGAATTGCTGCAAATGACCCGGCGCATTGCCGACAGCGGCACCACGGTTTTGATGGTGGAGCAAAACGTCAGAAAAGCGCTGGCGGTGGCCGACCGGGGCTACGTCATTGAGCGCGGCAGTTTGGTGGCGCATGGGTCGTCGCAATTGCTGGCGCGCTCCAGTGTCATCCGTGAGGCTTATCTGGGTGCGGCATCCAGCGACACACGCTCCGCATCCCAAGCCCTTGAAAAAACCGTTCGTTCCGTCTGATTCTTCATTTTCCAGGAGTGCATTTCCATGTCCGATATGTCCATGCTCATCAATGGCCTCAAGGTCACAGCCGAAAACAACGCCACCTTTGAACGGCGCAACCCTTTGGATGGCACCGTGGCCACCCGCGCACCCGCTGCATCGACAGCGGACGCGATCATGGCGGTTGAAGCGGCTGCCGAAGCCTTTAAAACTTGGAGTGAAACAGGCCCCAACGAAAGAAGAGCCTTGTTGCTCAAAGCGGCCGAAAAACTGGAAGCGAAAACACCGGATTTCATCGAAGCGGTTCCCGCCGAAACCGGCGCCACGGGCATGTGGGCGGGCTTCAATGTGTTTTTGGCTGCGGGCATGATCCGCGAAGCCGCATCACTGACCACCCAAGTCTCGGGTGAAGTGATTCCTTCGGATGTGCCAGGCAGTCTGGCCATGGGCATTCGCCAACCGGCAGGTGTGGTGCTGGGCATTGCCCCTTGGAACGCCCCTGTCATTTTGGGCGTGCGTGCCATCGCCACCCCATTGGCATGCGGCAACACGGTCATCCTCAAGGGGTCTGAGAACTGCCCCAAAACGCACCAGCTGATTGTGGAAGCTTTTCAAGAAGCCGGCTTCCCAGCAGGTGTGGTGAACTACATCACCAATGCCCCTGCAGATGCCGGCGCCGTGGTGGAGGCCATGGTCTCTCACCCCGCGGTTCGCCGCGTGAACTTCACGGGGTCGACCAAGGTCGGAAAAATCATCGCACAAACTTGCGCCAAATACCTCAAACCCGTGATCCTGGAGCTGGGGGGCAAGGCGCCCATGGTGATCTTGGATGATGCCGACATCGACGACGCGGTGAATGGCGCGACATTTGGCTCTTTTGCCAACAGCGGCCAGATTTGCATGAGCACAGAACGCATCATCGTCGATGAAAAAATTGCCGACGAGTTCGTCAAGCGCTTTGCCAACAAAGCCAGCAACTTGCCCCTTGGCGACCCTCGCAAGCCCGAGCCTGTGGTCTTGGGCAGCGTGATTGGCATGGGCACCGTCGATCATTGCAACGGCCTGATCGACGATGCACTGGCCAAGGGCGCCAAGCTGCTGTGTGGCGGCAAATCGACCGACACGCTCATGCCTGCGACTCTGCTGGACCATGTGACCCCGGCCATGCGCATCTACCGCGAAGAGAGTTTTGCACCCGTCAAGGCCATTGTTCGCGTCAAAGGTGTTGAGGAGGCCATCGCTTGCGCCAACGACAACGAATACGGCCTGTCTTCATCGGTGTTTGGAAAAGACATTGCCCGGGCCTTCAACGTGGCACGCAAGATCGACTCTGGCATTTGCCACGTCAACGGCCCCACCGTGCACGATGAAGCACAAATGCCTTTTGGCGGCGTCAAAGGCAGTGGCCACGGCCGATTTGGTGGCAAAGCGGGCATCCACGAATTCACAGAATTGCGCTGGATCACCATTCAAACCACGCCTCGCCACTACCCCTTCTGATCGGGTTCGGTAAAGACCGGGTGACGCCTTGAACCCTCAAGGCGTCCATTTTTGGATGACCATGAATTTGACCTTGCCACCCCCCACACTTGAACACCTGTGCGATCTGGCCGTGACCATCGCTGCGCCTGTGGAGGTGGGTCAAACACCTGCCGGCTTGCGCCGCATGATCCCCATCACGGGCGGCACCGTGACGGGCCCCCGGGTCAACGGCAAAGTGCTGGCCGGTGGTGCCGACTTTCAGTTGATCTTGGGCGGTGGCACGCAGGCCCATTTGGATGCGCGCTATGTCATCGAGCTCGACGACGGCAGCCGTGTGTTTGTGCAAAACACCGCTTTGCGCGTGGCCTCGCTCGAGAACTCTCGACGCATCATGAACGGCCAACCCGTCAACCCGGACGAGGTTTACTTCCGCTGCCAACCCAAGCTCGAAGCCACCTCACCGCCATGGGCTTGGCTGAGCGAAAGCCAGTTCATCGGCGTTGGCCGCCGCGCGCCCGATGGGGTGTTCATGAGCTTTTACCGGGTGTGCTGAGGCCTTGGGCTGGCCTTGATCACCCAAACCGCCTTGGCGAATAGGGCGTTGGGTCGACGCAAATGGGCTCGCCACACACCATTTCGGCGAGCAAGCGGCCTGACACCGGGCCCATGGTGAAACCTTGGTGCGCATGACCAAAGTTGAACCACAGCCCGGGGTGGCGCGGCGCCGGGCCGATCACGGGCAGCATGTCGGCAACGCAAGGACGCGCGCCGAGCCAAGGCGGCTCGGGCAGGGGCTGGCCTAAATCGATCAATTGCCGCGCCAAGGCTTCGGCCTTGGCCAGTTGCACCGGCGTGGGTGCGGCATCGATGGGCGCAAACTCGGCACCGGTGGTCAGTCGCAAGCCACGCTGCATGGGTGCCAGCACATAGCCACGCTCGGCGTCAAGCACGGGTTGCCGCAACGGGGCGGGTGGTGTGTAGTGCTGGTGATAACCGCGCTTGATGAAAAGAGGAAATCGGTAGCCCAGTGTGCGGATCAAGCCATCGGACCAAGGGCCCAGGGCCAGCACAGCATGCACAGCGTGCACCGGGCCATCGGTGGTGTTCACCGACCAGCCCGCGCCTTGCGCCTGCAAACTGGCCGCGTCACCCGTCATCAGACAGCCGCCACGCGCCTCAAACAGGTCGGCATAGCGCTGCACCAAAGCACCCGGGTCATTCACAGTCCATGTGTCGAGCCAGTGGACGGCGCCCGCTAGTGGCCTGTGCAAAGCAGGCTCGGCCTGCGCGAGCTGGGCGGCGTTTTCTGCTTGGAAGCGCACACCGAAACGTGCCAGCAAATCTTCGGCCCGTTGTGCCGCTTTGTCGAAGGCCTCGGGCGTGCGAAAAACATAGCGGTAACCTTCATGCCCCACCAAATCCTGCGCGCCTGCGGCCGCGATCAATGGGGCATGCGCATTGTTGGAGTGGGCAATCAGGCGGCTGTAGGCCGCAGTGGCCACGGCATGGCGCAAAGGATGCGAATGGTGCAGATAGCCCAGCAGCTCTTTGCCCATTTGCCACAGACCTTGAGCGTGCCAATGCACCTTGGCACCGCGCCCCAAAGCCACATCCAGCAAAAAGCTGGGCTCCCGCGGAAAAGGGTAGGGCTCGACCGCTTCGCGCTGGATCAAACCCGCATTGCCCATGGACGTTTCTAGGCCTGGCGCACGCCGATCCACCAGCACCACCTCGAACCCGCGTTGCTGCAAATGCAATGCGGTGGAAATGCCGACCATGCCCGCGCCCAAAACAAGAACCGATGAAGCCATACCGATGAATACCGCTTGAACAACGAAGTTGGAAGCGCGCTGACATGAGCCGATAAGCGCCACTTTGAATCAGTATAGAGACGATGTCAGCCCCGTCTATTAGCAACAACCAGACCCCCAAAAAACCGCTGGCAAAGGCAACGCAAGCGACTGCAGCCTCGGGTCTGGCCTGTTAGGCTTGTGGCTCTTTGGATTGGAGCTTGAAGATGAAACACCACGGATTTGATACTGCGGTCGCCTGGCAGAAGTCACGGCGTTCATGGCTTTTGGCCTGCGCTGGGTTGTTGGCAGGTGTCTGGGGCTTGCAGGCCAACCCCGCTTTGGCTCAAGAATTCCCGCCCAAAAAGAACATCACCATGGTGGTGGGCTTTGTGGCGGGGGGTGCGGCCGACATGGGCGCCCGCATCATCGCCAAACGTTTGGGCGAGAACCTGGGCATTTCGGTCACCGTGGAGAACAAAGCCGGGGCTGGGGGCAACATTGCGCACCAATTCACCGCCAGCGGCCCAGCCGATGGCAGTGTGTTGTTGTTGGGCTCGGTGGGCCCCTTGGCGATTGCACCGCACCTGATGAAACTGCCTTACGACCCCGTCAAAGATTTGGCGCCATTGACCATGGCGGTCAACTTCCCGAACGTGCTGGTGGTTCACGCAGGTGCTGGCATCAAGACTTTTTCGGAGTTTTTGGCCAGCGCACGCAAGAGCCCTGGCACGATCACCTTCGCATCAACAGGTCCAGGCTCTGCCTCCCATTTGGCGGGTGAATTGGTCAACGACATGGCCAATTTGGACACCGTACACGTGCCCTACAAAGGGGGTGCGGCTGCACTTCAAGACGTATTGGGTGGCCGTGTGACCGGTTGGTACGCCACGATGGCTACAGCCGCACCGCACATTGAATCGGGCAGGCTGATTCCGCTGGCCAGCACAGGGGCTCAACGCGTAGCCAGCTTGCCCAAAGTGCCGACGATTGCCGAATCAGGTTTAACGGGTTTCAACGCCACCAACTGGTACGCCTTTGTGGCCTCGTCCAAGGTGCCCAAGCCGCTGCTTGACCGATGGAACTCAGAGCTTGTCAAAGTGCTGACCACGCCCGATGTGGTGGACCAGCTCAACAAACACGGTTTGACCCCCATGCCGGGCAGCCGAGATGAATTGGCACGCTACATGGCCGCCGACAGTGCCATGTGGGGCCGGGTCATCCGTGAGCGCAAGATCGTGGCGGAATGAACTGGCCTGTCAGCCTTGCGAAAAGAATGACTTGAGGGCTTGGCTACAATAAGCGCATTCTTGTTTCGGGGTACCCCATGTCTGCTCACAACGACTCTCACACATCCGACGATCCCGTGGAAAACGTGGTCAAGCACATTCCCGTGGTCATTCCAGCCGCTGGTGCAGTGCTGATTTTCTTGCTGGCGTTCATTGCCATCTTCATGGCCTGAAGCTGCTTGAAATCGGTGGTGCGCTGATCGCTCAGCCTCACCTTCAAAACAAAACCCGCAACAGCTCGCGCTTTGCGGGTTTTGTTTTGTGCGCACCGGCCCGGTCACAGGCTGGGCCGGGGAAGTGGCTCGGCTAGAGCAGCCGCCGCCGTGCGAAACGCACCACGGTCACGCCTGCCCGGGCTTGTCGCACCGAGGGCATGACCAGCACGCAGTCGTCATAAGGCGTGGTGACAGGCTCGCCATCGTTGTCGCCAATCACCGTGCCCGCCTTGGAGATGCATTCCAGTCCCGTGAACGGCTCGGCGAAACGGAATTTCTCGCTGCGCGCAACTACGGGACCGGTCACTTCTAGGGCCCATTGCTGAGGGGCGCCGGCCTGCCGCCAACCAGGCAGTGCGGCCTGCAAGGCAGAGGCCGAGAGCACACCAGACACTTCCAGAAAGCGGATGCACAGGTCGCGCGCCACATCGCGGCTGGCCGGGTCACCATGAAAGCCGCATTCGATCAACAGCGAGCGCGTCTCGGGTGCCTGGTCATCGGGCAGGCCAAAGCGTCCGTAATCGCGCATGCGCACGCCGTCTTTGTGCCCAGCATCGACCACGATGTGGACCGGGTTGGCGAGCTGACGTGCCAGTTGCAGGTTGCGTGGATGCATACCGGTCAGCAGCAGCGGCGCGCCAGGTTCGTGCATGGAATGCAGGTCCAGCACCCAATCGGCCTGTTGCACCCAGGGTGCGAGCGCGGCCACGCGCTGGCGCTCGAGCGTGCGGGGTTCGGCGATGCGCTCGTCCATCCATTGGCGGTTCATGTCTTCGTCGACAAAACGCGACGCATCGTGGTTCGCCTCGTCAAAGCGCTCAAATGCACTCAGGTTGGCCAACATCAGGGTCAGCCGACCCACCGCAGGGTGAACACCCGCCTCCAGCAGGCCCTTGAGCGCCCAAGCGCCACACAGTTCATTGCCGTGGATGAGGGCGCTGATCAGGACGTGCCGACCGGGTTGGCCCGAGTCGAAATGCCAGACGCCTTCGGTTCCGGTATTGCCCTGGCGCCACATCGAGATATCGGGGCAGGGCAGATCGAATGGAAGCGCTGTCATTCGCGGATCTTGGCAAAGTCAACGATGCGCTGGTACTTGGCGGTCTCTTCGCGCAGGAACTTGTTCATGTCGACCGCGCCTTGGGCCACGGCCGAACCAGAGGCTTCAAGCTTGCTGCGCAATTCCGGGTTTTGCAGGGCATCGGCCAGGCCCTTTCTGAGTTTGGCGGCCACCGGTTCAGGCAGTTTGCCGGGTGCCATCAACACAAACCAGGTGCTGATGTCGGTGTTTTTGAGTGCGGGGTGCTCGGCCAGCGCGGGAATCTCAGGCGTGACCTTGGAGCGGTTCTTTTCGCTGGTGCCCAGGGCCACCACCTTGCCGCTGCGGATGTGGGGCAGACCACTGGAGAGCACGAACACGCCAAACTCCACGTTGTTGCCAATCAGGTCGGTGGCCAAAGGTGCCACACCGCGGTAAGGGATGTGGGTCATGAAGATGCCCGCCTGCTCCTTGACCATTTCACCGGCCAGGTGCAAAGAAGTGCCCACGCCCGAGCTGCCGTAGCTGAAGCGGCCTGGGTTGGCCTTGGCCAGCTTGATGAACTCATCGGTGTTTTTCACACCCATCTTGGGCGATGTCACCAGCACCAGGGGTTGCGAGGCGATCAGCCCAATGGGGGTAAAGTCCTGCCAGCTGTACTTGATGGTGGGCGACACCAAACGGTTGATGGCCACTTCGTTGTTGGCACCCACCAACAGGGTGTAACCGTCAGGGACCGCACTGAGCACCTTTTGCGCACCGATGGCGCCACCAGCACCGCCGATGTTCTCGACCACGACCGTGGCGTTCAGGCTCTTGGCCAGGGCGGCGGCCACCACGCGCCCAGTCAGGTCGGTGCTGCCGCCCGGCGGGTAACCCACCACGATGTTGATGGGTTTGGAGGGGTAGTTGTCAGTCTGGGCGTGGGCCAAGGGGCTGACGGCAACCAGTGTGCAGGCCAGAAGACCGAGGATGCGTCGCACGACAGGGGTGTTCATTGCAGGCTCTTTCATGATGGGGAAAAAAGACATTGTGTCCGACCCAGACCCTCTTGCATGTCAAGTTGAGCAACAGGCCCTGGTTTTTCGGCATCGCTCACCGGGGGGTCTGCCAGACCCGTTAGGTTGTGCGCACCGGCATGATGTGCAAGGCCGCCGGCGCGATCAACAGCTGGACCCAGCCTCCGGCGCCGACCTCCAAACGCCCCAGCAGTCGGCTCGTCAGGTTCAGGGTGATGGTTTGACCGGGCAGGGCTTCGGGCCTGAGCGTGCACAGGCTGATTTCGCCCAGCGACAAGACCTCCAGCAGCTGGCAGCGCAAGCGGGTGTGACCCGGTTGGACCACACTGTGCGGCTGGCCGTCGGCCAGCACGTCCACCTGTTCCCCGTTCAGCACCCAAGTCACGCGGGTGCCGTCGTCGATCTTGTTTTTGTCCAAGACGGCCAGTGCCAAACTGGCGTCTGATGACGCCGCATCGGTCCATTGCAAGCGCCCCCAACCGGCTTGGTCCTTGAAAAAGCGCCCTTCAAAGTGGTTTTGAATGCCCACCAACTCGGCCACCCGAGCATTGCGCGGGCTGGCGAACACACGGGCGGGTTCACCCGTTTGCAGAGTCTGGCCAGCGTCCACGATCACCACACGGTCGGCCAGGCGGCGGGCCTCGGCCAAATCGTGCGTGACCAACAGCATGGGCACCGACACCTTTTGGCGCAAAGCGGCCAACTCGCGGTAAAGCGTCTGGCGCGTGGGCGCATCCACCGCGGAAAAAGGCTCGTCGAGCAACAGGACGCCGGGCATAGCTTCAGGTGCTGAGGAATGGTCTGCTGTTGGCCTAGGCATGACACGCACCAGCGCCCGCGCCAGCGCGACTCGCTGCTGCTGCCCCCCCGAGAGTTGGGACGGTCTGCGCTCACTCAACTCGGCCAGGCCTAAGCGAGCGAGCAACGTCTGCACATCCGCGCCCGACCAGCCCGGCCCGGCGGCCAGCGCCACATTGGCGTGGGCCGTCATGTGCGGAAACAAGGCGTACTGCTGGAACACCAGGCCTGCCCGGCGCGCTTGCGGGCTGAGCTGGACCCCCAATGCCGTATCCAGCCAAGCTTGTCCCGCCACCCGAATATGACCCTGTACATCGGCGGGTGTCCACAAGCCCGCGATGGCGCGCAGCATGCTGGTTTTGCCGCTGCCCGACGGCCCGACCAAGGCCACCAATTCGCCGGCACCGCAGTCGAATTCGGCTTCCAGCCGGATCGGGCTGGTCGAGCGCAATTGCACTTGCAGGCCGGTCATCAACGCTCCTGCAAGGCGCGGCCGCGTTGGCCCACCCGGTCAAAAGCCAACACCAAGGTCAGGGCCAACAAGGACACACTGACCAGCGCCAGCGCCATCACATGGGCAGACTGCAAGTCCATACCCTGCACTTTGTCGTACAGGGACACCGACAGGGTGCGGGTTTCGCCTTCGATGTTGCCGCCCACCATGAGCACCACCCCAAACTCTCCCAGCGTGTGCGCCACCGTGAGCGCCATGCCGGCCAGCAAACCAGGCCACGCCAGGGGCAATTCAATGCGCCAAAAGGTCTGCCAACTTGACAAGCCCGAGACCCAGGCCGCCTCGCGCAGGCTGTGCGGCACCGCCGCAAAGGCCCGCTGAATCGGTTGCACCATGAAGGGCAGGTTGACCAAGACGCTGACCAACAGCAGGCCTTCCAAAGTGAACACCAAACGAATGTCAGAGGCCGCCAGCCACGCGCCCAGCGGACTGCCCTGGCCAAAGGCCACCAAAAAGTAAAAACCGATGACTGTGGGCGGCAACAACAAAGGCAACAACAACAAGGCCTCCACCACCGGCCGCCCAGCCCAGGCGGTCACAGCCAGCCAGCGGGCCAGCGCCAAGCCCACCGGGAGCAACACCAAGGTGGTCAAAACAGCCAATGTCAAGGAAACGTGAAGGGCGGACCAATCCATGGGGTGAAGAATGCGTATACGAGGCTCTGATTATTGCGGCAAGGCATAGCCGTGGCGCACAAAGACAGCCTGGGCTGGCGGGCTGAGCAAAAACCGGTGCCAATTCGCAGCCGCCACACTGGCGCCTTGCAACAACACCATGCGCTGGTGCAGGGGTGAATGCAGATGCACGGGCAAAGGCAAGACCTGCAATGCGCTGGCAATTTCTGGCGCTGTGGCCAGTGCCAGCGCCGTGATACCGGCTTGCGCTGCACCCGTGGCCACAAACTGGGTGGCCTGGCCGATGTTGTCGCCCAACACTTTTTGCGAGGCCGCCAACGGCCCGGCACCCGCCCTTTGCAAGACCTCCTCTGCCGCCACGCCGTAGGGCGCCAGGGCTGGGTTGGCGATGGCGAATTTGTCGTTCGGCTTCATGGCGCGCACCACAGCAACCAAGCCTTGATTCCATGGCAATGCTGAATTTTTAGGCACCACCAAGGCCAATTGACCGGTGGCATAGCGCTGTCCCGCATCCACTGTTCGACCCGATTTGACCAGCTCAGCCACCCAGGCCTCGTCCGCCGAAATGAACTGTTCAACGGGCAGCCCTTGCAGGATTTGCCTCGCCAAATTCCCGGATGCGCCCAGATTGACGTCCACCTGAACACCTGTTTGCAACTTGTAAAGAGCCGCTAAGTCAGCAAGCACAAACTTCAAGTTGCTGGCCGCGGCCACTTTGATGCGAACTTGCGCCAAGGCCCAAGAAGGCCAAAGCAGGGCTCCTGAATACCTAAGGTAACGCCGCCGCTGGTGCCTCATGGACAAGCCATCGTCTCGCATACTTTCATGATTATTTTGCATAGATTTAACGGGGTTTTGGGGCGATCTGGCAAGCAAGAAACGAGCGGTCTCCCTAAAATCGAGACCCTGCTGAGGACTGCCGATAGCCTGTGCTCAGTATCTCAGCCCACAAGCCGTTTTTTCAAAGTCCCCTTTCAGGGCTTTTGAAAAAACGATTTTCAAACTTTGGAGCCTCCCCATGAATTCACCCGCAATGCAGGGCCTGAACCTCGATACGCCCGCGTACGTCAAAAACGCGAAATTGATCGCTTGGGTGGCCGAAATGGCCGCCTTGTGCAAGCCCGCCAACATCTATTGGTGCGATGGCTCCCAAGAAGAGTACGACCGCCTGTGCGCCGAGTTGGTGGCCGCGGGCACCTTCAAAAAGCTCAACCCTGCCAAACGCACCAACTCTTATTTGGCTTGGTCTGACCCATCCGATGTGGCCCGCGTGGAAGACCGCACCTACATCTGCTCGGCCAAAAAAGAAGACGCTGGCCCCACCAACAACTGGATGGAACCGGCGCAAATGCGCGCCACCTTGAACCCACTTTTTGACGGCTGCATGGCCGGTCGCACCATGTACGTGGTGCCTTTCTCGATGGGGCCTTTGGGCTCGCACATCAGCCACATCGGCATCGAACTCAGCGACAGCGCCTACGTGGCCGTGAACCAGAAAATCATGACCCGCATGGGCAAAGCGGTGTTTGACGTGCTGGGCACCGACGGCGAGTTCGTGCCTTGCATGCACACCGTCGGCGCGCCGTTGGCTGCTGGCCAAAAGGACAGCACCAGCTGGCCTTGCAACCCCAGCACCAAATACATCGTGCACTATCCGGAGACCCGCGAGATCTGGTCTTATGGTTCGGGCTACGGCGGCAACGCGTTGTTGGGCAAGAAGTGCTTTGCGCTGCGCATCGCGTCCAACATGGGCCGCGACCAGGGCTGGTTGGCCGAGCACATGCTCATCTTGGGCGTGACCAATCCTGAAGGCAAGAAGTACCACGTGGCAGCCGCCTTCCCCAGCGCCTGCGGCAAGACCAATTTCTCCATGCTGGTGCCACCCGCTGCGTTTGACGGCTGGAAAGTCACCACCATTGGTGACGACATCGCTTGGGTCAAGCCTCACACCGACGGCAAGATGTACGCCATCAACCCCGAAGCCGGTTACTTTGGTGTGGCCCCCGGCACCAACATGAAGACCAACCCCAACTGCATGCTGAGCCTGAACAAAGACGTGATCTTCACCAACGTGGCGCTCACCGACGACGGCGATGTGTGGTGGGAAGGCATGGAGAAAGACACCGGCAAGTTGCCCGACCATTTGATCGACTGGCAAGGCAAGGACTGGACACCCCAGATCGCCAAAGAAACCGGCGCCAAAGCTGCTCACCCCAACGCCCGCTTCACCGTGTCCGCGACCAACAACCCAGCGCTCGACCCCGCTTGGGACGATGCTGCAGGCGTGCCCATTGACGCCTTCATGTTTGGCGGCCGCCGCTCAAGCACCGTGCCATTGGTCACCGAAGCGCGCAGCTGGGCCGAAGGTGTTTACATGGCCGCGACCATGGGCTCTGAGACCACCGCCGCCGCCTTTGGCGCGCAAGGCGTGGTACGCCGCGACCCCTTCGCCATGCTGCCGTTTTGCGGCTACAACATGAGCGATTACTTCCAGCACTGGCTCGACACCGGTGCCAAGGCGCAAGCCGCTGGCCATAAGTTGCCCGCCATGTACTGCGTCAACTGGTTCCGCAAGGGCGAAGACGGCTCGTTTGTCTGGCCCGGCTACGGGGACAACATGCGCGTGCTCAAGTGGATGATTGACCGCTTGGAGGGCAAAGCCCAAGGCGCAGACACCATGTTCGGCATTGCCCCCACTTACGCTGAAATCAACTGGAACGGCATCGCGTTCAGCGCCGAGCAATTCAAGTCCGTGACCAACATCGACAAGGCCTCTTGGCAGGCCGAGTTCAAGCTGCACGACGAGCACTTTGCACAGCTGAGCTACCACCTGCCCCAGGCCTTGCTGGACACCAAAGCCGCTTTGCAAGCGCGTCTGGCTTAAAGATCAGGTTCTGCGCCCATCCGGCGTCTGAGCCTGCGACCGCCCCGGCCACAAACCGGGGCGGTTTTTTCTGGTCCGCACAATCGGTGTCATGTCTTTGTTTCAAACCGCTGAATCCAGAACCCGCATCGCCTTATGGCTGATATGGGTCACGCCCGCCTTGTGGTCCGTCAACTACATCGTGGCGCGCTCAGCCCCAGGCGTGGTAGAGCCCCACATGCTGGCCTTGGGGCGCTGGGCTTTGGCAGGCGTGATCCTGGCCTTTATTGCACGCAGTGAACTGTGGCGAGAAAGGCGCAGCACTCTGGCGGACGGCGGCCGTTATCTGGTGCTGGGGGCCTTGGGCATGCTGATTTGCGGGGCCTGGGTCTACCAAGGGGGCAAGACCACCACCGCCATGAACATCGCCCTGATTTATGCCGCCTCGCCCGTTTTAATTGCTCTGGGCGCCGTGCTGTGGCTGGGCGAGCGCTTTTCATGGCGCCAAGGACTGGGCGTGGTCGTGGCCATGGCCGGGGTGTTCCATGTGGTGGTCAAAGGGCAATGGTTGGTTCTGGCTCAGGTGCAATGGGTGGCCGGGGACGGCTGGATTGTGCTGGCCATGGTGGCTTGGGCCGCTTTTGCCTTGTTGCAAAAAAAGTGGCCCACGCCACTGGGTTCGACGGCGCGACTGGCCGCCATTTGTATGGGGGGCGTGCTGGCCTTGCTGCCCTTCAGCATTTGGGAATACCTGCGGCCTGAGCGCCCTGCTTGGACGATGCAGGCCACTTGGCTGGTCGTGGCCGCCGGCTTGCTGCCAGGCCTGGGCGCTTATTGGGCTTATGGCTTTTGCCAGAAGGTGTTGGGCGCCAGCCGCGTCGCCGCCAGTATGTATCTGGGGCCTTTGTATGGGGGTTTGGCAGCATGGATCGTCTTGGGCGAAGCCATGGGCTGGCACCACTTGATGGGTGCCGCCCTGATCTTGCCGGGCATTTACTTGGCCTCCAAGCGCTGAAGGCGCCGGGGCTCAAATGTAATAAAGACGATCGCGCACCAAACGGGCGGCGCGGCGGTTCATGCGGTTTTCAAAACCCTGCAATGGGCTGCGCGCTTCGAATGCGCGGTCCATGGCCACTTCCAAATCGCGCATCAAACGTGGGTCTTTTTGAGCCATGTCCCACAAGCGCTGGTCAGCACGGCGACGGGCCAGTTGCGCCGACCATGCGTCCATGCTGGTCATCAGGTGCTGCGCCAAAACACGCGTCAGTCCGCGCAGCAACACCATGGCCAACACCGCCACAGCCCATAAGGCCAGCCAAGCCGCCACCAAATGGGACTCGGCCCAACCGTCCAACAAGCGGTCGGTCAGGACCAATAAAGCGGAAACACCCGCAGCCAACAAGACCGTGGCCAAGAACTGGGTCAGGGCAACAGGCGTTTCGGAAGCAGCAGGCAACAGGGTCGTTTGACCCCACATGGTTTTGGAAGCGGTGTTCATTGTGTTTTCCCTTGAATTGATTCTGTGCAATTTGGCATTGCTAATGATTAAAATCTGTCCTCCATCATAGGGTTTCTACGCATATTGTTCAACTTTATATTCATGATGCAGGTCATTCATAATGGTGATAGATAAGTTGGCCAACATGAACACCCCCATTCCTGCCGCCTTTCGCACACTGGACCTGAATTTGCTGCGGGTCTTTGACGAAGTCATGGCCGAACGCAGTCTGACTCGGGCCGCCAACAACCTGTCTTTGACCCAACCCGCCGTGAGCAACGCCTTGCGGCGGTTGCGCGATGCCTTGGGCGATGAACTGGTGCGGCGGCACGGCCACGGCATTGAACCCACACCCCGGGCATTGGTTTTGTGGCCCACCGTGCGCGAGGCCTTGCGACAGCTGCAATCGGCCATCGTGCCCAGCGCATTCGAACCGAAGCTGGCCAACAGCACCTTTGTGCTGGCCATGGCAGACGCCACCGCGGCCGAACTCATGGGCGGCTTGGCCAAGCAAATGGAAGAGCAGGCACCCGACGTGTCACTGCGCGTGGTGCCTTTGACCACCCGAGACCCCCGGAAACTGTTGGGTGACGATGCCGCAGACATGGCTCTGGGCTACTTTCCGGCCGTACTGGCCGACTTAACGGCCCGGGTTCAGTCGGGCGAGGCCATTCCCTACGAACACCAACGCCTGTACTCGGGCGAATACGTGTGTGTGATGCGCAAAGACCACCCTTTGGCCAAACGCCCCATCAGCCTGCAGGATTACTGCAATGCTCGCCATTTGCTGGTCAGCTTTTCGGGGCGCGCCTATGGCTTTGTGGACGAGGCCTTGGCTGTGATCGGTCAGCGCAGGCGCATTGTGCTCACGGTGAATCAATTCTTCACCGCCGGGCGGGTGGTGGTGAACTCCGACTTGCTCACCGTGCTGCCGCGTCACTTTGTACCCACCACCGGCATGGCCAAAGAATTGGCACTGCACGACTTACCCTTTGACGTGCCGCCCGTCCAAGTACACGCCCTGTGGCACAGAAAACGCGAACACGACAGCGCGCACCAATGGCTGCGCGCCCAATTACAACAAGCGGCGCAACAAGCCTTTCGCGCCGAGGACCACGCATGAAGATTCAACTGCTTTCTGACCTGCACCTGGAGTCCAACCCCAACTTCATGCCCAGCCCCGCACCGGGTGCGGATGTGCTGGTGCTGGCGGGCGACATTGGCTCTTATCAAACCGGCTCGGCCTTGAGCAAAACAGGCGATACCGACTTTGGCTTGGCTCGATTTTCACCCCTTCACGGCTGGCCCACCCCGGTGCTATTCGTGCCAGGCAACCACGAGTACGACGGATTGGACTTTGACCAAGCCCACAGCCATTTGCAAGAAACCTGCGCCCGATTGGGCATCACTTGGCTGGAGCGCGAAGTGGTGCAAATGGGCCAAGTGCGCTTTGTGGGTACCACGCTGTGGACCGACTTTGACGCGCTGGGGCCGCTGGCTGGGCAAACCATACCCGACCCGCTCAAGGACAAAATTCCGGCGCACTTCAGCCACCCCAACAGCCAGTTCACTCGCCAACTCAAAGCCCGAGACAAGGCTTTCAGGGCGGCCAACTATTACCTGCGCAAAGCCATGACCACGCGACAGGGCGAAGCTTGGCTGGCCGAAGGGCTGCGCGCGCAAGCGCTGCAGTGCCAAGATTGGTTAAGCCAGGCACTGAACACCCCCTTTGATGGCACCACCGTGGTGATCACGCACTTTGCGCCCAGCTTGCACAGTGCCGATCCGCGCTACGGCCGGGTACCAGGCACCGCCGGGTTTTGCAATGCGCTGGACGCACTGCTGCCGCAGGCGCAGCTTTGGCTGCATGGGCATTTGCATTGCCCCAGCGACTACACCCTGAATGGCTGCCGCGTAGTGGCCAACCCTTTGGGCTATGCCCACAAAAACGAGCAAAAGACCTTCAAACCCCATGACCTGATCAGCCTTTGACAGTGCTGCACAAGGCTTGGCGCATTTGGCCAGGGCCCCCCATGCGAAACAGCGCGTTTCATGACCCAAGTCAAGGCCGCGAGGTCAAAAAAGTCTTATGGTCAAGCCTTGTTTGATTTGCAACAGGAGACCCTCATGAAAATCTTATTGGCCATCGACGGCAGCGAATTCACCAAAAAAATGCTGGCTTACTTAACCACGCACGAAGATCTTTTCAGCAGCAACAACAGCTATACGCTGTTGACCGTGAACCCCCAATTGCCCCCCCGCGCGCGGGCCGTCGTGGGCAAAGAGGTGGTCGATGCTTACCACCGCGAAGAAGCTGAAAAAGTATTGGCCCCAGTCACCAAGTTCTTGCTGCGCCACCACATCGACGCCAAAACCCTGACCAAAGTCGGGCACGCTGGTGAAACCATCTCCAAAACAGCCGACAGCGGTAAGTTTGATTTGGTGGTGATGGGCTCGCACGGCCACGGCACGCTGGGCAACCTGGTCATGGGCTCGGTCGCCACCCAGGTGCTGGCGAACTGCAAAGTGCCTGTGCTGCTGGTGCGCTGAAGCGCGGGCTTCAGCGGGCGTTCAGACCGTCAAAACAGGTGCTCATGACCAAATCGAGAATCTGCTCGTCGGTGTGCTGTTCGCCCATTTTGAGGAACTCCAGCACCGGGTCGCAGGCCCGTGCAAACAAGGTGTAAAGCACGGCCACGGCCGGCAAAGCCTTGTTGATCTGGCCCTGAGCTTGGGCTTCTTCGATCCAACCGCCCAAGGCATCGCTGACTTCCATCAAACCATCCATGTACTCTTTGCTGCCCATCAGGGTCGAGCGAAGGCTGGAGTTTTGGCTGGGCAATGAGGGCATCAGGCCTTGCAGCTTGAGCGTCATGGTCCAGCGAGTCACGAATTTGAGTTTTTCAAGCGGGGCCAAGCTGGCATCGGTACTTTGGATGACTTCTTGCGCCCGGCGCATGGCGGTGACCATGGCGGCGCAGGCCAGCTCTTCTTTGCTGGTGAAGTGCTTGTAAAGGCTGGCCTTGGCGATGCCCACCTCGGCGGCCACTTCGTCCACCGTCATTGCATCAAAGCCTTTTTCAGCCAACAAACGGTTGACCGACTGGATGATCGCGACCTCGCGGGCAGCGAGCATCTGAACTTTGAATGATTTTTTGGGCGCGGACGGGGTTTCGATTTGCATCGGTTCATTTTAGCCGTGCAACCCCAAAAAATGACTCAAGGGTTACCCTTGCATACCAACAGGTCTTTTCAACTGCCGGGCACCACCCCCGCCACACCTTGGCGCACGGTCCAACGCGCCTGCACACCCAACTCGGCATGGGGCATGACAGGATGCGCCGTGGTCATGAATTGCGCCTCCAGGCGTTCAGGCCGGACATCGATCAGGGTGTACCCCCGTTCGTCTGATCGGGCATGGCGAATGTCCGGGTTGTCACGCTGTATCTGCGCCATGACCTTAGGCGACATGCCACGAGTGCTGACCGAGGTGGTGACCAACTCGCTGGCCACCACGGGCGAGCGCTCATCGCCCGGCTGCACACGCAACTGGGCAGCCACGTTGGCGTGCACATCGCCCCCCAACATGACCACATCGCTCAAACGCGCATCCGCCATGGTTTGCAACAGCCGCGTGCGCGCGTGCGGGTAACCGTCCCAACCGTCGGTGAAAGCGCTGCGGCCCAAAGGGGTCTGAAAGCCGCTGGTGGCCATCAGGGTGGATTGCGCCAACAATTTCCAGCGCCGCTGGCTTTGGGTCAAGCCCGCCGTGAGCCATTGCTCTTGGGGCAGCCCCAACATGCTGCGCGCAGGGTCGTTCAGGGCATCGCAGCCCATGACCACACGGCCCCCGCCCCGCATCAAGTCGGGGCAAGCATGGTGGTCGCGGTACTGACGGCAGTCCAGGGTCCACAAGTCCGCCAAGCTGCCCCAGGCCATACGGTCGTGGATGCGCATTTGGCTGGGCTGCTGGGGGTCGGGTCCCAAGCGCAAGGGCATGTGCTCAAAGTAAGCTTGGTAGGCCGCCGCTCGGCGCTTCAAGAACAACGCCGGGTCGGTGAAGTTCCGGTCCAGGTCGTTGGCGTAGTCGTTGACCACCTCGTGGTCGTCCCAAGTCATGAGCCAAGGGTGGGCCGCATGGCAGGCCTGCAGGTCGGGGTCTGACTTGTAATGGGCATGGCGGGCGCGGTATTCGGCCAAAGAAAACGGCATGCCGCTCTCATGCGCGCGGATTTTGTGCTGCTTGTTGCTGCTCTCGTAGATGTAGTCGCCCACAAACATCACCAGATCGAGGTCTTGAGCGGCCATGTGGCGGTGCGCCGCATAGTGGCCTTGCTCGTAATGCTGACAAGACGCCAAACCCAATCGCAAGCGGCGCACGGCCTCATTCAAGGCAGGGCTGGTTCGGGTACGCCCCACCGGGCTGACCGCATTGCCACTGACAAAGCGGTACCAATAGTGCCGCCCCGGCTGCAGGTTATCGGCCAGCACGTGCAAGCTATGGCCCCGGCTGGCATCGGCGCTCAGGCGCCATTGGCGCACCGTTTGGCGCAAAGCCTCGTCTACAAACAGCTCGCACACCACCTCTGTAGCTTGCGCACGCTTGGCGGCATCGGCGTCGTCAATGCGCAAACGCGTCCAAAGCACCACACTGCCCGGCTGCGGTTGGCCACTGGCCACACCCAAACCAAAAGGATTGGTCTGCCAACGTGGCGGCGCACTTTGCGCCTGCACACCAGGCGTCCACCACGGGGCCAAGGCCGCAGCCAACGCCATGCGGTACAGATCGCGGCGCGACCAAGGCGCGTTGGGTTTGGACATGATGGGCAAAGGCTTCAAAGGGTTTGGGGCATGGTTTGAGGTCGATTCTCCCTGTTTATCAAGAAACACCGCACTTATCACGGGTGACAGAGGGTGTGGGCTGGTGACGGCACAATCATTGTCATGAGCACATCGACCCGCCCCCGCAAAGAAAACCTAGACGCCCTGGCGGTCGGTATTTTGCTGGTGTGCTGCATGTTTTGGGGCTTTCAGCAGGTCTTGGTCAAAGCCACCGTGGCCGAGTTGCCTCCCGTGTTTGTGTCGGCAGTGCGCGGCTTGGGGGCCACGCTGCTGCTGTGGCTGTGGTGCCAGTGGCGGGGGGTTCGCCTGTTTGCGCGCGACGGCAGCTTGTGGGCTGGCTTGCTGGTGGGTTGTTTGTTTGCTGCCGAATTTGCCTTTATCTATATGGGCTTACAACTCACCACCGCCTCTCGGCTCACCGTGTTTTTGTACACCTCTCCCTTTTGGGTGGCCGCACTGGTGCCCGTTTTCATCCGAACTGAACGCTTGAAACCCCTGCAGTGGGTGGGCATGGGCTGCGCTTTTGCAGCCGTGGTGTTTGCGCTGCGCGAAGGCTTTGGCGGCGGTGGCGCCATGGGCGATTTGATGGGCTTGGCCGCAGGTGCTTTGTGGGGCCTGACCACCGTGGCCATCCGCGCGTGCAACCTGACACGCATCTCGGCCGAAAAACTGCTGTTTTACCAATTGGCCATCAGCACCTTGGTGTTGGTGGGCGTCTCACACGGCATGGGCGAGCCTTGGGGCGGCAGCTGGAGCAGCTTTGCCATCGGTTCGGTCGTGGTGCAAACCGTGATCGGTGCGTTTGCCAGCTATTTGGCCTGGATGTGGATGCTGGGCCATTACCCGGCCACCAAGATTTCGGCCTTTGTATTTTTAACGCCGCTGTTCGCCTTGCTCTTTGGCATGCTCTGGCTGGGCGAAGCCGTGACCCTGACGCTGGCTCTGTCTTTGGGGCTGGTGGCCATGGGCATTGTGCTGGTCAACCGCAAATGATCGCCCATCATCACCCGTGAACGTTTCGCTTTTTGAAAGAACCCTATGACTTACCAAGCCCTGCAAATCCACAAAGACGACACCGGTTACCGCTGTACCTTGCAGTCGCTCGATGACACGGCCCTGCCAGAAGGCGATGTGACGGTACAGGTGGACTACTCCACCCTGAACTACAAAGACGGCTTGGCCATCACTGGCAAGTCGCCCGTGGTCCGCAAGTTCCCGCTCACGCCAGGCATTGACTTGGCAGGTACCGTGACCGACAGCCAGCACCCGTTGTTCAAAGCGGGCGACCAAGTCGTGCTCAATGGCTGGGGCGTGGGCGAAAGCCACAGCGGCGGCTTGGCGCAAAAGGCGCGCTTGAAAGGCGACTGGCTGGTGAAACTGCCTGCCGCCTTCACCCCGCGTCAGGCCATGGCCATAGGCACCGCGGGCTACACCGCGATGCTGTGCGTGATGGCGCTGCAAAAGCACGGCGTCACACCGGACAAGGGCGACATTTTGGTGACGGGTGCGGGCGGGGGCGTGGGCAGCGTGGCCATTGCGCTCTTGGCCAAGCTGGGGTATCGCGTGGTGGCCAGCACCGGCCGCTTGCAAGAAGCCGACTACCTGCGCCAGCTGGGCGCGGTCGACGTGATGGACCGGGCCGAACTGTCTGCCCCCGGCAAACCCCTTGCCAAAGAACGTTGGGCCGGCGTGGTGGACACCGTGGGCAGCCACACCCTGGCCAACGCCTGCGCCAGCACCAAATACGGTGGCGTGGTCACCGCTTGTGGCTTGGCGCAAGGCATGGACTTTCCGTCGAGCGTAGCGCCCTTCATTTTGCGCGGCGTGACGCTGGCGGGCATTGACAGCGTCATGGCCCCACGCGCTGTGCGCGAAGCGGCCTGGGCGCGACTGGCGCAAGACCTGGACACCGCGCAACTGGAACGCATGACCCGCGAAGTGGGTCTGGCCGACGCCATCGACCTGGGCGCAGAGATTTTGGCAGGGCAGGTGCGCGGGCGGGTGGTGGTGAACGTCAACCGCTGAGGCGCTGTTTCAAAAGAGCCCTCGGGCGATTGAAGCATCACACGCTCAAGCCACCCGACCCAAGGCGCGCAGCACTTTCTCTGGCGTGATCGGTTGCGACCAGAGCTGCGCCTTGAACGGTGCCAAGGCATCGTTGATCGCATTCATGACCGCAGCAGGTGCACCCGCAGTGCCTGCCTCGCCTGCGCCTTTGGCCCCCAGCTGGCTGCTGCGTGTAGGTGTCTGCACGTGCGCCACCTCGATGTCGGGCATTTCGCCGCTCATGGGCACCAGGTAGTCGGCCATGTTGGCGTTGCGCATGAGCCCTTCTTCGTCGTACAGGCACTCTTCAAACAACGCGCCACCGATGCCCTGCACAATGGCACCCCGAATTTGCTCGTCCACGAGTTTGGGGTTGAGCACGCGGCCGCAATCCTCGACCGCCCAGTGTTTGAGCAGCTTCACAAAGCCGGTGTCCGGGTCCACTTCCACATAAGAGGCCTGCACACCATTGGTGAAAATAAAGGGGTAGTCGCGCTGGGCATAGTGGCGCGTCACCATCAACTCCGGCGTGAAGTCATGGGGTAAAAGGTCCGAACGGAAGTAGGCAATGCGGCCGAGTTCGGCAAAGTCCAGCACCGACGCCAGCGTCTGGGCGTCCACCACATGGCCACGGCGCACGGTCAATTCGGCCTCGCTGCGCTTGAGGATGACAGCCGCCAATTTGAGGATGTTGGCGCGAAGTGCTTGGGAGGCCAGCAAAACCGCCTCACCGCCCACACCCGCACCGCGCGAGGCCCAAGTGCCGCCGCCGTAAGGCGTGACATCGGTGTCGCTCATGATGAGTCGGACTTTTTCAAGATCAACGCCGACACCGTCCGCCGAAATTTGTCGGTAAATGCCGTCATTGCCCTGGCCCTGTTCGCCCACGCTCACGCTCACGCTGATGGCACCCGAGGGGTCCAAGCGGATGGTGCAGCCGTCCTGAGAGGCAATGCGCGCACCACCCACCCCATAAAAAGCCGCACTCGGGTTGGTGAGCTCAATCAATGTCGCAAAGCCAATGCCGCGGTAAATGCCTTGTTCACGCAGCTGGGCAATCTCCGCCTTGAGACGCGGGTAATCCATCATCTTCTCGATCTTGCTCAGGCACGCCTCATGCGACAAGACTTCGAGCTTGATGCCGCTGGCCCCTGTGGTGGGGTAAGCATCATCCGGAATCACGTTCTTCTTGCGAAACTCCAGCGGGTCCATGCCAATGGCTCGCGCCGCTTGATCAACCAATCCTTCGGTCACTGCGCAAGCGATGGGATGCCCCACCCCACGGTACTGGCAAGTGGGCGTTTTGTTCTGAAACACCACGTCCAAGTGCGCCCTGTAATTGGCGTGTTTGTAGGGTCCGCCCACCAAATTGACCACCTGGTTGCCCTCGATCGCGCTGGTGCGCGGGAACATGGAGTACGGACCAATGCCCGTCAAGTCGTACATCTCGAAAGCCAGGATCTCTCCGCTCGTGTTGGCGGCAATGCGGGCCGTGACTCGGTGGTGACGGGCGTGAATGTCGCTGGTGAAACTCTCCATGCGATCGGCCACAAACTTGACTGGGCGACGGCACATCATCGACAAGGCCACCGTGGCAAAGTCATCCGGATACGCATGCACCTTGATGCCAAACGAGCCGCCCACGTCCTTGCAAATCACCCGCACTGCGTGTTCAGGCAAGTCAAACTGCCTGGCGTACAGGTCCTGCATCATGTGCGGTGCTTGGAATGAGTGGTACACCGTCAGCTTTTGATCGGCAGGGTTCCAATCGGCAATCTGGCAACGGGGCTCCAAGGTGACGCCCGTGTGTCGCCCGAATTCAAAGGTGGTCTCGACCACCGCATCGGCCTTGGCAAAAGCCTCGTCAACCTGGCCCACATTCAGCTTGCGGGTGAAACAGAGGTTGTCACCCAGCTCCGGATGGATGAGGGGCGTCGCCGGGTCCAGTGCGGTCTCCATGTCCACCACCGCTGGCAGTTGTTCGATCTCGACGTGGATGAGCTGCAGCGCGTCCTCGGCCTGCTCTCGCGTTTCTGCAACGATCGCCACCACCGGCTCTCCCTGCCAGCAGGCACGGTCCAAAGCCAGCGGATACTGCGGCGCCGATTTCATGCCCGCCAAGTGGCCCAGAACCGCCACCCATGGCTTGCATATTTTGGCCAGGTCATGGCCATCGGCGACCAAGATTACCCCGGGCATGCTGCGCGCAGCAGCGGCGTCAATGTGGGTGATCTTGCAATGCGCAACGGGGCTACGCCAGTAAACAACATGGGCCATTCGGGGCAGTTCCATGTCGTCGATGTAGGTGCCCTGACCTTGGACCAATTTGCGGGCACTCGGGCGTTCAACGCTTTGGCCAATGTAGCGGGGGTCCTCGGTCAATGCATGCAAAGGCTTCTCTTCATGGCCGACTTTTGGCGAATCTTCCACTTCAGGGCCCGCATTGCCCGACATGTTCTGTGTGATCGTGTTCATGCGCTCACCTTTTCGGATGGACGGCTGGACGAATTCTTAGCGCGCTCGGCCAAGGTTTCGCAAATGGCATCGACAATCGCGTGATAGCCGGTGCAGCGGCAATAGTTGCCACTCATCCACTCACGCACCTCTTCCCGGGTCGCATCGGGTTTGGCCTCCAGCAACTCCTTGGCCGCCATCACCATACCCGGCGTGCAAAACCCACACTGCAAGGCGTTGTTCCTGACAAAGGCATCCTGCAAATCACGCACATCACCATCGGCACTGAGGCCTTCGATCGTGCGAACCTTGCCGCCCTGGGCTTGAACGGCCAGCGTCAGGCAACCGCGCACGATGCGTCCATTCACCTCGACGGTGCATGCGCCACAAACACCGTGTTCGCAACCCAGATGAGAGCCTTTGAGACCCAATTCGTTTCGAATGAAGTCCACCAAATGCTGGCGAGGTGCCACGCTGCGCACTTGCGCTTGACCGTTGACTTCTACGTGAAGTGTTTGAAGAGATGGCATGAGTTTCTCCCGGAATAGTTCAGGCAGCGATCGCGCTGCGGCTGGCGTGTGCAGCCGATAGCAAACGGCGCGCCAGTACGGTGGCCAAATGCCGCTTGGTTTCGGGGCTGTGGGTCAGGTCTGGGAGGGGGTCGAGCTCGGCCTTGAGTGAAGCCACCGCAATTTCCACCGTTGCCAAATCCAGCGTCTTGCCCACAAGCAGGGCTTCGGTTCGGCGTGCACGCCAAGGGATCGCACCAATACCGAGGAAGGCCAGATTCACACGCTGAGCCACTGTGCCCGCGAAGCTGGCAGCCACAGCCAGACCTGCCACCGCGTAATCGCCATGGCGTCTTGCCAGTTCATCGAAAGCAAACCAGTCCGCCTGACCCGCCAGAGGCACATCGGCCCCGACGACGACTTCATCAGGACCGAGGGCGGTCGTGTACAGGTCCATGAAAAAATCAGTGGCCGAAATCTTGCGACGGCCAGTGGGGCTTTGCAGGTGAATTTGCCCATCCATGGCGCAAAGGCAGCACGGCCATTCAGCCGCAGGGTCCCCATAAGCAATCGAGCCGCCCCAGGTGCCCGAGTTGCGAATCGCTCGGTGGGCGATGTGCGGGGCTGCCATGGTCAGCATCGGGGCATGCTGGCTGACCAGGGCGCTGTTTTCAATTTCAGTGTGCGTGGTCAGTGCGCCAATGTACAGACGGTCACCCTCTTGGCGAATGCCCCGCAGCTCATTCAGGCCCGTGATGTCAATCACCAGTTTCGGTTCGGACAAACGCATGTTCAGCGTGGCCAGCAGGGTCTGTCCACCCGCCAAAATTCGGGCGTCATCCCCGTGGGATTGAAGCAGCGCGAAGAGCTCGGCCATCGCGGCGGGCTTGACGTAATCAAATGCAGCTGATTTCACGGTGGGTCTTCCAGTTTTTGTGTTCCATATCGGCCAAACAAGGCCCCGTCTCAGAGCTGAGCGCCGAGCCACACGCCAACGGCTGTGGCCAATACCCCCAAGGCAAACCATTTCACACGCAACCATTCCGTGTCGTCTGGCGATTTGCTGGTGGGCGGGTGCGCAACAGTCGCTTGAGCCCCAGTCAAATCTGCGCTTCGGGTCTGTGCAAGCACTGGGCTCACTTGGGCCGCTTCAGGCGTCTCAGGCGCTGTCGGTAGCTGGTCGGCTTCCGGTTGGGGTGGCGCTAGATGCAACTGGAAAGCATTGAAAAACTGATCCGCCATCTGCTTGGCGGCCCCGTCAATCATGCGCCCCCCCACCAAGCCCAGCTTGCCAGCCACCGAGGCCTGAACCGTGTAATGCAACCGTGTGCTCTCGCCCTCATCGCTGAGTTCGACTTGCGAGCGACCACGGGCCATTCCGGCTGCACCACCAGACCCCTCGAAAGTCATGGCGCAACTTTCGGCCTCGACCACGTCGGTCATCAAAATGCGGCCGCTGAACTTGGCGCGAACCGGCCCCACCTTGACCATCATGCGAGCGGTCTTTTCAAGGGGGCCCACCTGCTCCACAGCCTCGCAGCCGGGAATGCAAGCCGTCAGAACAGCCGGATCATTCAGCGCCGCCCAAACACGCGCTCGAGCCGCGTTAATTAAAACATCGCCTGTCAATTCCATGGGGTGATCTTTGGGGTTTTCACGGGGTTGCTTTGTTTACCATGCGTTCAATAATCCTATTCCAAATTGACCATACGGTAAATAGCATGCCCATACAGACAAACCCTGAGCGGGCGCTTGACCCCGCTGCAGGGTTAGCGTCCGAGCCTCCCCGAATGCGGCGGCGGTTGTGTGTTGCCGAGCGTGAACGACAAATTTTGGATGGCGCGATTGGCTTTTTTGCACAAAACGGATTCGGCGCTCAACTGCGAGATTTGGGCCGCAGCATCGGCGTCACACACGCCCTTCTGTACCATTACTTTCCCACCAAACAAGCCTTGATCGACCGGGTTTACTTGGAGGTTTTCGAGGGGCGCTGGAACCCAGATTGGGAAGCCTTGCTGGATGACCCCGAGAAAACGCCAGAAGAAAAACTCACCGGCTTTTACGACGATTACATCAACTCAGCGCTGAACCGCGAGTTCACCCGTATCTTGGTGTTCTCGGGCCTTTCCGATCACGACATCACCGACAGGTTCTTTTCGCTTCTTCGCCAGCGACTGTTCCCCCGTCTGATC
Source organism: Akkermansia muciniphila (assembly GCA_943331105.2). Taxonomy (GTDB): domain Bacteria; phylum Pseudomonadota; class Gammaproteobacteria; order Burkholderiales; family Burkholderiaceae_C; genus Limnohabitans_A. The sequence goes on along the minus strand of CALQKH020000013.1, from coordinate 8,936 downwards.
CGCGAAACCAGACGCTTTCGCGGCTTGACCAGCAGGGCCAAAGCCAGCGAACGTGAGTTGGAACTGCTGATGGGGTTGCACGGCGGGTTTTTTTACATCGCAATGCGGCGCTGGATTTACGGCCAAGGTGTGGCCAACGATCAAGCCCCCGAACGTTTTTGCCATTCACTTGTGCATGACCGCGTGCTGGGCTATTTGATCGCCAGTCAGACATTGTTCGGCCAAGCCCCTACTTCGGCAGCCCCTAAGACCCTTGGCGGCACAAGAAAACGGAATCCATGAAAAATTTTTCACCCCGCTGCAGCCTACCGGTTGCGGCAATTACAGCGCGGCAATGGACTGCCGCTATTCAACCAAAAGGAGAACGCATGAAACTCAACAAGTTGGCCCTTTCCGGGTTGATCGCGCTCGGTTGCGCAACTGCTGCCAGCAATGCAGTCGCCCAACAGCGCATCAACGTCAACATCGGTGCAAGTCATCCGACCACCAACATTTGGGCCTACGCCATGAAAGAGGTGTTCCAGCCCGAAGTCGACCGGCTGCTCAAAGAAGGCGGGGGCAAGTTTGAAGTGCGTTGGCGTGAAAATTACGGCGGAACGCTCTACAAGTTTTCTGAAACACGCGCGGCCGTCAAGGACGGCATTGTGGACGTGGGCATGGTCGGTACCGTCTGGGAAAACTCTTCCATGCCTTTGCAGAACGTCACCTATTTCACACCTTTCGCCACCACCAACCACGAGATGCTGATCAGCATTTTCGACAAGCTCAACGACACGCACCCCGCGCTCAAGGCCAGCTGGACCGCGCAAAACATGGTGCCTTTGTCGTCTCTGATCACAGACACTTATGACATTTACGCGAACTTCCCTGTGACCAACATGGCCGCGTTGCAAAACAAGAAAATCCACGCGCCGGGTACATCGGCCAACTGGATGCGCGATACCGGTGCCACGCCCGTTGAAGGCGCCTTGACCACTTACTACACCAACATTCAGACGGGTGTGACCCAAGGCGCCCTGAGTTTTGCCAGCGGCATTGGTCCTGCCCGGGTCTACGAAGTGGCCAAGTATTTGACACGCGTGGATGTGGGTGCCATGTACTTGGGCAGCGTTGCGGCCAACAAAAGCTTCTTTGACAAATTGCCCAAGGAAGTTCAAGAGGCCTTCGTCAAGGCTGGCAAGGCCACATCGGTCGCCCACGGCAAACATGTCACCACCTCCGCTGTGAAAGCGATGGAAACCATGCGCGCCGCCGGCCTTCAGGTGTCCGATCTTCCGGCCGCTGAGCGCACCAAATGGATCAACGGCCTGCCTGACATCGTCACCCCATGGCTGCAGACCACGGGCGATGCGGGCAAGTCCGTGCTTCGCGCTTACTTTGACGAATTGCGCGCTCGCGGTGTGAAGCCTCTGCGTGACTGGGACAAAGCGGCCCGCTGACCCACCACTTGACCGCGTTGATGGCTGCAGGGCCCCCAATGGAGGGCCCTGCAGTCCATTTGCCCATCCACACGAGGAGCCCATCTTGCATGCCGATCCCCAAACAGAAACACCTGCTTCACAGCGGCACCCCTTGGATTTTCCAGCCAATCTGCTGGCCTCTGTTGGCACGGTCTGGATTTTCCTGATCATGGCTCTGGTGGTCGCCGATGTGATTGGTCGTGATTTTTTAGATCGCCCCATCACCGGGGTGGCTGAGTTCTCGTCTCGCTCGGTCGGCGCCATTGTTTTCCTTCAACTGGCTGCTGCCGTTTGCAGCAACCGGATGACGCGCAGTGATTTTTTGCTCAACTTCATCGGCAAGCGTTCGGCCAAAGGTGTCGTGGCACTCAATGTCTTCAATGCCCTGGTGGGTGCTGGCTTGTTTGCGGCATTGGCCTGGATTGGCTGGTCTGAATTCAGCAACTCCTGGACCAGCAACGAGTTCTATGGCGTGCAGGGTGTCTACAGCGTCCCGGCCTGGCCGTTCCGTGGCCTGCTCGTGGCAGGCTCTGCAGTCGGTGCTTTGTGCTACTTGATGAGCATCCCTGCCCTCTTGAAACAACCAGGATCCACAGGGCCTGCTGACGATCCCTTGGGAGGTGGCGTATGAGCGATTTAGGCATGGGCGGCTTGCTCATTGGCGTGCTGGTCATTCTGGTGCTGCTTGGCATTCACATTGGCGTGGCTTTATTAGCGGTTGGTTTTGCAGGCGTTTGGTTGGTGCGAGACAACCTCGACATGGCCATCAAATTGTTTTACATGTCGGCCTACAACGGCGTGGCCGACTATGTGTTTGCAACCATTCCGTTGTTTGTGCTGATGGGACTGCTGGTGAGCATTTCCAACGTTGGTAAGGACACGTTCACGGTCGCAGAAGTCCTGCTGCGCAAGCTCCAAGGCGGCCTGGGTGTGGCCACAGTGGCCGCCAACACGGTGTTCGCAGCGGTCACTGGGGTCTCCATCGCGTCGGCTGCGGTGTTCACCCGGGTGGCCGTGCCCGAAATGGTGAAACACGGTTACCGCACCACCTTTGCCACCGGCACCGTGGCTGGCAGCTCGGTGTTGGGAATGATGATTCCGCCCAGCTTGCTGATGATCATTTACGGCGTGTTGGCCGAACAATCGATTGGCAAGTTGTTTGTGGCTGGCGTCATTCCGGGCTTCTTGCTGGCCATGGTTTTCGCCGTGATGATCATGATGATGGCGCGATTCACGCCGGGCCAGGTCTTTGACCCTCACCACCAATCTCAATTGCTGCGGGGGCGTCAGATAGAAGTGACCCTGACCGGGCTGCAGATGGTCAACAAACTGGTGCCCATTGCCGCGCTGGTGGCCTTGGTGTTGGGGGGGCTGTACGGTGGCTTTTTCACACCCACCGAAGCCGGTGGTGTGGGCGCCTTTGGTGCCCTGGTCATTGCTTTGATGCGCCGGTCTTTGGGAAAAGGCAAACTTTGGCAGGTTCTGCACGAAACCGGCAGCGTGTCATGCACCATCCTCATCTTGCTGGTGGCGGCCAGTTTTTACAGCCGCATGCTCAGTGTGGCGGGTGTGCCGGTCGCCATCAGCGATCTGGTGCGTGACGCGGGTCTTGGACCTTATGGATTTCTGACCTTGTACATCGGCATCGTGCTGCTGCTGGGCATGATATTGGACTCCAGCTCCATCTTGTTGATCATGACGCCGGTGGCAGCGCCCATTGCCGCCAGCTTCGGTTTTGACCTGATCCATTTCGGCGTGATCACCGTGCTGGCTGTCGAAATGGGCTTGCTGACTCCACCCTTTGGCATCTCGGTGTTCACGGTCAAGTCCACCTTGAACGACCCCAATATCTCGGTGGAAAGCATCTTTGCAGGATGCATGCCATTTCTCGGGGCAATGCTGGCCGTGCTGGTCTTGGTCTGCGCCTTCCCCTGGTTGTCTCTGGCGCTGATTTGATAGCGGCATCTGCCCAAATACGACCACGTCAAAACACTGAAGAGGTTGCTCAGCTGGGCTGCGCCAACCGCGCATCCTCTGCCAGCAAATCAATCAGGTCCCGCGCAAAGCCCGGCAGTTCGTCGAAGTTGCGCACGCAAATTTGCATGGACCGGATGGCCCAAGCGTCGGACAGGGGGACCAGCCGAATGGCCATGCTGCGGGCGTGGCGGCGGGCGGCCGATTCGGGCAACACGCCCACGCCCACACCGGCTTCGATCATGCGACAGGCCGACTCAAAGCTGCTGACCTGAATGCGCACTTTGAGCGGCTTGTTCAGTTGCTCACACTCGCGGTTCAAAAAGCCATGCAGCGCACTGGCTTCGTGCAGGCCCACATGGTCAAACTCCAGCGCATCGATCAGCTGCAAGCTGGGCAATTCGGCCACGGGGTGGCCCTCAGGCACCACCAGCACCAGGCTGTCTGAGCGGTAGGGCAGGGTCTGCAGGTTTTCGGTGCGCACCGAACCGGCCACGATGCCAATGTCGGTTTTGCCGTCCATCACGGCGCGCACGATTTCATTTGACAGTTTTTCTTGCAGGTCGATGTTCACATCCGGGTGCGTGGCCAAATAACGCTTGAGCACCTCGGGCAAGAACTCACCCAGCGCCGTGGTGTTGGCATACACGCGCAGGTGGCCTTTGATGCCGCTGGCGTATTCCTGCAGGTCGCCACGCAGGTGTTCGATCTGGCCCAGCACCAACCGCGCCCGGTGCACAAACGCCTGGCCCGGCGGCGTGAGGGTCACGCCCTGGCTGTGGCGGTTGAGCAATTTGGCGCCGATGCTTTCTTCGAGGTTCTTGATGCGCGTGCTGGCCGCAGGCAGCGAGATGAACGAAGCCTCGGCCCCTTTGGTGAGGCTGTTGGCCTCAGCCACCCGCACCATGAGGCGCAAATCCACCAGATCGAAATGAACAGACATGCTGGGATTGTGCCAGCGGGGTGAGCGCCCTATTTGTTCCGGAAATGTTCCGAACAGGTCAGCGCTCGCGCAACTGGAGCAACTTGCGGGCCAACAGCAGCACGGGCGGGTCCACCATCTTGCCATCCACACTGAACGCGCCGCCACCCGCCGCCGCTTCGGCGGCCAACACGCGGCGGGCCCAATCGCACTCGGCATCGGTCGGTGCCAAGGCCTGGTGCACGCCGGCCACTTGTGCAGGGTGGATGCACAACTTGGCGCCCATGCCAAAGCGCCGGCTGCGCTGGGCGTCTCGCGCCAACACCTCGGCGTCTTGCGTGGCGGTGGTCACGCCATCCACCGGGCTGGGCAGGCCGGCACGGCGCGAGGCCACGACCAGTGCCAGCCGCACCGGGGCCAACTCGGCTTCGTCGGGCCCACAGCTCAAACCCAGATCTGCTTGCAAGTCGATGTGACCCAGCACCAAGCGCAAGACACCCGGGGTGCGGGCGATCCGATCCATCTGAGCCAAACCTTCGGCGCTCTCCATCAGGGGCAATACAGGCCGGCCGGTGGTCTGGGCCGCATGCGCAATTTGCTGAGGCGTTTCAGCCTTGGGCAGCATCACCGCACCCAGACCTGTCAGGCTGGCCATTGCGGCCAAGTCGGCTTCGTGCCAAGGCGCGCCCGCCTGGTTCACACGCACCAACAGGCGTGCGCGCTGGTCGGCGTCAAAGTCAGGCCAAGCGGCGAGCAAGGCGTCTCGCGCTGCGGCTTTGGCGTCCAAGGGTACAGCGTCTTCCAGGTCGATGATGACCGCATCCGCACCGCTGGCCAAGGCCTTGGCAAAGCGCTCGGGACGGTTACCGGGCACAAACAAAAAGCTGCGCGCCAGCGCCAATGTCGTTGCAAGCGGCGATGGCTGTGAAGGCACGCTCATGGCAGCAGCGGGCCCACTTGGGGCCAGCTGGCCACTTGCCAGAGCGCATCCACGCTTTGGCGCATGGCTTCTGGGGTGGCACCGCCACTGAAGGCGGCCAAGCGCAGCGCCTTGTCGGTGATTTCCTGGCGCGATAAGGTGTTGCCCGGGTCGCCCTTGGGCTCGTCCACACGGCCGTGAAGCACGCGGCCATCGGTGGTGGTCACCGTGACTTTGCCGATCCAGCGTTTGGGATAAGCGCCGTCCACTTCGGCGTCGAGCACCATGCTGACTTTGTCACGCAGGGCCTGTGTGGGCTGGCTCAAAAAGTCGCGGTCGAATTCGGTCAGGCCCGCGTGGCCGTGCTGCGCCACCAGTGCCAGCACCGTGCCCATGGAAAACTTGCTCTGGTGCACCGTGACGGGCCGCACCACGGGGCCAAGGACGTCGATGGCACCCTGGTGGACGTGGGTGACAACCTTCGCGAGGTCTTCGAGCCGAAGGCCGTGGGTCTGCATGACGTGCAGCAGCGCATCGGCCGCTGGGTGCGTGTGGCGGCAGCTGGCGTGGTATTTGAACGAGGTCTCGGCCGTGGCCCAGCGCGTGCCCAGGCCATCCACCAGGCGGCTGGGATCGGCGTCGCTCGACATGCCCACGGCCATGCCTTGCGGGCCTTCCAGAATTTCGGCGGCACCCGTGAAACCATCTTTGGCCAGGTACGCCGACATCAAACCCGCTGCGGCAGCGTGCGCGGTGTGCAGCTGCTTGCTGTCGGCGGCGGTGCGCAAAAATTCCCACAAACCTGCCGACTGCGTGCCCGCCGAGCCGAACGCGTGCTGCATTTGCTGCGCGTTCAAGCCCAGCAAATGGCCCACAGCAGCAGCAGCGGCCAAGGTGCCTGCAGTGCCGGTGGTGTGGAACACACGGTAGTGCGAGCGCCCCAAAAATTCACCCACACGAATGCCAACTTCGTAACCCACCACCGATGCGGCCAACAGTTGTGCGCCGCTGGCACCCAGGGCTTGTGCCACGGCCACGGCGGGCGGAAACACCACCGTGGCCGGGTGGAACACCGAGCCGTTGTGCACGTCGTCTTGCTCGGCCACATGCGAGGCCGCCGCATTGGCCATGGCGGCCAAATAGGGGCTGGTCCGCGCGCCATTGATGATCACTTCACTGGGGCCTTCGGCAGCGCCCATGGCCTGCGCAAAGCGGGTGATGGTCTCCACGGGCCGTGTGCCGTGCCCGGCCACAGCCGAACCAAACCAGTCAACCAACAGGTCTTCGATTTTGCGAACCACCGGCTTGGGAATGTCCTCAAACCGAAGGTTGGCAGCGAAAGCGGCGAGTTGGACAGTGTGGGATGCGGTGCTGTGTGTCATGGCGGTCGGTTGGAGATTTTTAGAAGTGGTTGGGTCAGATGGCTTTGTTCGTGCGCAGTGCATGCACGGCTGCATCGCCCAGACCCTGCTCTCGCAAGATGGCCTCGGTGTGCTCGCCCACGGCGGGCACGGGGTCCATGCGGTAGTCGTAGCGGTTGTTGCGCCCGGGCGGCAGCAGGGCCGGAATGTCGCCTGCTGGCGAGCCCACGTCTTGCCAACGCTCACGCGCCTTGAGCTGCGGGTGAGCCCAGAGTCCAGCCATGTCGTTCATGCGGGCGTTGGCGATTTGCGCTTGGTCCAGCCGCGCCTCGACCTCTGGCGTGGTCATGCGGGCGAACATCCCCACGATGAGTTGCTTGAGCTGCGCACGGTTCTCGCTGCGCAATGCATTGGTGCAAAAACGCGGATCGTTGGCCAGTGCGGCGTCGCCCAAAACCACATCGCAAAAGACTTTCCACTCGCGCTCGTTTTGCAGGCCCAGCATCACGGTGCCGCCGTCGCCGGCCACAAACGGGCCATAGGGGTAGATGCTGGCGTGCGAAGCCGCACTGCGCGGCGGCGGGGTCGCGCCGTCATAGGCGTAGTAAAGCGGGTAACCCATCCACTCGGCCAAGGCTTCGAGCATGGACACGTCGATGTGGCTGCCCTGACCGGTCTTGCCGCGCAAGAGCAGCGCCGACAAGATGTTGGTGTAGGCGTACATGCCGGCCGCAATGTCGGCAATCGAGTTGCCGGTTTTGGACGGGTCTTCGGGCGTGCCGGTGATGGACAACATGCCCGCCTCGCTCTGGATCAACAGGTCATAGGCTTTTTTGTCACGGTAAGGGCCGTCTTCTCCGTAGCCCGAGATGTCGCACACGATCAGCTTGGGGTACTTGGGGTTGAGCGCTTCAAACGACAGACCCATGCGCGCGGCCGCGCCGGGGGCCAGGTTTTGCACCAGCACATCGGCGCTTTGCAACAAGCTGCTCAGCACAGCCATGGCGTCTGGGTTTTTGAGGTCCAGCGTCAGACTTTCCTTGGAGCGGTTGGTCCACACAAAGTGCGAGGACTGGCCGCGCACCCGCGTGTCGTAGGCCCGCGCAAAATCACCCGCGCCGGGGCGTTCGATCTTGATGACGCGTGCGCCCAAGTCGGCCAACTGGCGCGTGCAAAAGGGCGCAGCAATCGCGTGTTCGAGAGAGACGACGGTGATGCCGTCCAGAGGTCTTGTCATCGTTTTCACCCTGTATCAGAACGAACGGGGCAAGCCGAGGATGTGCTCAGCCACGTAACTGAAAATCATGTTGGTCGAGACCGGGGCGACTTGATACAAGCGCGTCTCGCGGAACTTGCGCTCGATGTCGTACTCGCACGCAAAGCCAAAGCCACCGTGGGTTTGCAGGCAGACGTTGGCCGCTTCCCAGCTGGCCTTGGCCGCAAGGTACTTGGCCATGTTGGCTTCGGCCCCAGCGTTTTGCATCGCATCGATTTTTTCGCAGGCCTTCCAACGCATCAGGTTGGCGGCTTCGAGTTCAATGAAGGCGTCGGCAATCGGGAACTGCACGCCTTGGTTCTGGCCAATCGGGCGGCCGAACACCACACGGTCTTTGGCGTATTTGGTGGCGCGATCGATGAACCAGTAACCGTCGCCAATGCATTCGGCCGCGATGAGCACGCGCTCGGCGTTCAGGCCGTCAAGCAGCGTCTTGAAACCCTTGCCTTCTTCGCCCAGCAGCGCATCTTCGGGGATGTCGAGGTTGTCAAAAAACAGCTCGTTGGTCTCGTGGTTGACCATGTTCAAGATGGGCCTCACCGTCAGGCCGTTGCCGATTGCTTTCTTGAGATCAATCAGAAAGCACGACAGGCCCTCAGACCGTTTGGCGACCTGGTCGGCGGGCGTGGTGCGGGCCAGCAAGATCATCAGATCGCTGTGCTGGATGCGCGAAATCCAGACCTTTTGGCCGTTGATGACCCAGCGGCCGTCTTTTTTGACGGCCGTGGTTTTGAGCTTGGTGGTGTCCGATCCGGTGGTGGGCTCGGTCACACCCATGGACTGGATGCGCAATTCGCCGGTGGCGATCTTGGGCAAAAGCGTGTTCTTTTGCGCCGCAGACCCGCTGCGCACGATGGAGTTCATCACGTACATCTGGCCGTGGCACGCGCCCGAGTTGCCGCCCGAGCGGTTGATCTCTTCCATGATGACCGAGGCCTCGGCCATGGACAGGCCCGAGCCGCCGTATTCCTGTGGGATCAGCGCAGCCATCCAACCGGCTTTGGTGAGGGCGTCCACAAACTCT
>CALQKH020000012.1 GCA_943331105.2 Akkermansia muciniphila | reverse complement strand
GATGAGGGAATTGGTGATGCCTGCCCCCAAAGCGCCCGACAAGGCGATGGCCAGCAAGACCGAAGGAAAGGCGTAAAAAACGTCGATGGTGCGCATCATCACGCTGTTGACCCAGCCCCCGGTGTAACCGGCGGTGATACCGATCAAGGAGCCGATGAAAAAAGCACACACCACGGGCGTGATGCCCATGAACAAGGACAACTTGGCCCCCACCATCAATCGGGTGAGCATGTCTCGGCCTAACTCGTCGGTGCCCAAGGGGTGGCCTTCAAAGCCAATGGGTTTGAGGCGTTTGAGCATGGCGGACTGGTAAGGGTCCATGGGCGCGAGCCAGGGACCGAACACAGCCAGCACCATCAACACCACCACCACCAGGGCGGCACCCACGGCCACTTTGTCACGTAAAAACCGACGGCCCACGGTTTCCCAATAACCAGCGGAGCGCTCGTACACCAGCGGGAGCACGGGGCTGGCAGCCGCATTCAATGAAGTCATGTCAATTCCTTGGGGTCGAGATCAAGCGCGTGCAATGCGAGGGTCCAGCAAGGTCTGGATCACATCTACGATGAGGTTGAGCACCACAAAAAACATCGCCAGCACCAGGATCGTGCCTTGCAGCAAAGGCAGGTCGCGCTGGAAAATGGCCGAGTTGAGCAAGAAGCCCGTGCCAGGCCAAGAAAACACCGTCTCGATCAGGATCGAGCCGCCGAGCAAGTAACCCAACTGCAAGCCCATCACCGCCAGCGCCGTGGGCGCTGCATTTTTGACCACATGCCAAAAAATACCCAAATTGGTCAAGCCCTTGGCGCGCAAACCGACAATGAACTCCTGCGCCAAGATGTCGGCCACCAAGGCCCGCACCGTGCGCGCAATGATGCCCATCGGGATCACGCTCATGGTGATCGCAGGCAAAAGCATGTGCTTGACATGCTCCCAGTCCCAAACCCATTGGCTGGACCCCCCCGGCCCAGCGCCACCGGGCGGCAGCCACATCAGGATCGAAGAAAACACAATCACCAGGACCATGCCCAGCCAGTAGTGCGGGACGCTGACGCCCAACACAGACAGCAAAGAAGCGAACTTGTCCAACCATGAGTTCTGGAAATACCCCGCCACAAAACCAAAGAAACAGCCCAGCACAAACCCGATCAGGGTGGCCAGCATGGCCAGTCGCAAGGTGTTGCCCACGGCAGTCATGACCTCGGTCGCCACCGGGCGGTTGCTGGCAATGGATGTGCCCAGATCACCCTGCAATGCACGCCAGACCCAAGTCACAAATTGCTCAGGGTACGAGCGGTTGAAGCCATACAACTCGATCAGCTGCGCTTGCAAGTCGGCCGATGCGTCCGGCGGCAAAATCGAAACCAGAGGATCACCCGGTGCCAGGTGCACCAAGCCAAAACAAACCAGCGCCACCCCGAGCATGATGGGCAAGGAATAAATCAGACGCCGCAACAAAAAGCCGAGCATGCCATCACTCCAAAACTGCATTCAAAACGATGCGCAGCCAAGCATGGCTTGGCTGCGCACCCTGGGGTGTGGGCATGAAGGCCCACACCTGGACGATCAGTCCATCGACACTGGCGCCAAATCGACAAACCAGCTTCGGGGTTGCACAAAGCCTTTGACTTTGGCGCTCATGGCGCGGGGACCCACGTCATGGGCAATCCAGACAAAGGGCGCCTCTTCCACAATGCGCGCATGCAACCTGGCCAGCGCATCGTCGCGCCTCTTGTCGTCAAACTGGGTGCGGGCATCTGCAATCAGCTTTTCAAACTCGGGATTGCCAAAGTAACCCCAGTTGTTGGACACCGGTGGGAAAGTGCCTGTGCTGGTGAAGCGCACCATGCCAAAGAAGGGGTCCATGGCGGAGTAACTCACGTTGATGGCGTCAGCACCGTTGGCAGTCGGGTCTTTGGCACCACGACGCCAGTTGGTGAACAAGGTGTTCCATTCGATCACATCAAACTGCACATCAAAGAAACACTGTTTGAGCGACTGCTGAACAAACTCGTTCATGGGCAAAGGCTGCATCTGGCCAGAACCCGATGCCGAAATTTGCACCTTGACTTTGAGGGGTTTGGCGGCGCTGTGGCCCGCTTGGGTCATCAAGGCCTTGGCCGCATTCACGTCGTACTTGATGTCAAATTTGGGATTGCCCCACCATGGGTGGCCCGGTGGCACGGTGCCTTTGGGCGCAGCCATCATGCCGCCCAAGAGGGTTTTCAGACCTTCCCGGTCGACACACAAGTTGGCCGCATGGCGAACCCGTCTGTCCAACCAAGGTGAGCCTTCGGCAAATGACAACTGCCAAGGCCAGACATGAGGCTGGGCATTGCTTTCAATTTTGAAGCCGCGCTGGCGAATTTGCGGCATGGCATCGGGGGCGGGCGCCTCAATCCAGTCCACTTGGCCGCCGAGCAGAGCAGCGGTACGGGCATTGGCCTCAGGAATGGGGACGAGCACCACGCGATCGACCTTGGGCATGCGCTTGGGATCCCAGTAGGTTTTGTTGGCCACCATCTCTAAGCGCTCACGCGGCACGAATCGGGCCATCTTGAAGGGGCCGGAACCGGAGGCATCTGCGGCAAATGCAGTCCAGGCTGCCCTGGATTTGTCAGCAGGCGTGGCACCTGCAGCGGCATCAAATTTCTTTTGCCAATGGCTGGGTGACGCAATGAACAAATTGGTCAAGTTGATAGGCAAGAAAGCATCGGGCTCGCTGGTGGTCAATTCCACCGTCAGGTCGTCGATTTTTCGGGCACTGCGCAGCGTGGGCATGCGCGAAGCGGTCACGCCCACCTGGCTGGCGTCAAAGTGAACCGCGTCTTTGTCCAACACCTTGCGCACGTTCCAAACAATGGCATCGGCGTTGACAGCCGAACCGTCATGGAACCTCACACCAGGACGCAGCTTGAAGGTCCATTTGGTTTTATCGGTCGCCCCCACGGTCCAGGAAGTGGCCAAGCCAGGCCCGACCACACTGGGTGCATCGGCTTTGGACAAGTCCCAGTGGGTCAAGGCGTCGTACATCGGGATGCCGGTGAACCGGTTGCCCTCAAAGCCTTGGTCAGGCTGCCCCAGCGTTCGGGGAATGTCCGCCGCCGTCATGGCAATGCGCAAGACTTTTTCTTGCGCCTGAACCGCCATGGAGATGGCGCTGAGCCCCATCCCGACAGCCATGGTGAACGCCCAAGATGTGGGCAAACGAGTGGAAAGGATAGACCGCTTCATCATCAAGACTCCAGAAAAAAGTGCGTTGAAAAAATGTGCACCAGACCTAAGGAACCAACAGATCGGTTCGCTAAATTAACATACGCTTTCAAAGTCTGGCAAGCACTTTTTGTATGCAATCACCGTGCCCGTTATGACGTTCAAATCATCCGTCTGTCGAAAGAAGCCAAAGCATTGAAAGGTCCATACAGCTATGAAAATAAAGCACAAAAATGGTGTTTTCTGGCACCATTCTGGTTTGCACCTATGGAGTCTCACCCCAATTTGGTGTTCCCTTTGTATGCAATGAATCTAGCTTTCATCGTCCAAACGCCAGCACCATGACCCATCAATCATCGGCCTCATACCCCTTGCATACGGACTTCAGGCATGGCGAATGGTTTGACCCAGAGACTTTGCTGACGCCACTCCAAAAGGCCGCCAACCCTGCGCACGGGCACTGAAAAGGAATATGCATCATGGACATCACCGCACAACGCCGCTATTTGCTGATCAACCCCAACACCAATGCCTTGACCACTCAGCGCCTGCAAGATGTTTTGCTCCCCTTATTGCCGCAAGGCGTTCAATTGGATGTGCGAACCGCCCGCTTTGGTGCGAAGTACATCGCCTGCGAGGCCAGCCATGCAGTGGCTGCACATGCTTGCCTGGATGCTTGGGTAAGCCAGCAAAGCGCCGTCTCCGGTTCGCTCAATGGCGTGCTGATTGGCTGCTTTGGCGACCCGGGTTTGTTCGCGCTGCGCGAAGTCAGTGGCTGCCCGGTGACTGGCCTGGCCGAGGCCTCCTTCATTCAGGCCGCATCGTACGGTCCGTTTGCCATCGTGACCGGCGGAGAGCGCTGGAAACCCATGCTGCACCGTTTGGCGGGTAGCCTAGGCTATGGGGCACAACTGCGGCACATCGAGACCGTAGCGCCCAACGGGGCGGCACTCCAGGCAGATCCTGACATGGCGATTCGCTGTTTGACTCAGGCTTGCCAGCAAGCAGCGCAGTCAGGTGTGGCCGCCATCATCCTGGGCGGCGCAGGCTTGGCAGGATACGCCCGACTTTTGCAGCCGCACGTCCCACTGCCCTTGATTGACAGTGCCCTGGCGGGCTTGGAAATCATGCTCAAACAAGCCTCACCGCCAGCGCCCCACACCCAAGACGGATTTTTTGCGCAATGGCAGGGCATGCCCGAAGCCTTCAAAGCCATTCCTACAAGAGATACTGGATGAACAACAGCACAGGCGCTGTCATCCGATGAACCGGCCCCGCGACATTGACATGGACGATATCGTGCGCATCTGTCGATTCGCTTCACGCTCGCAGCGTTAAATCAAACTCCCCCGCGCCGCCTGCACCACCGCACGACTCAGGCCATCCAGCAGGGCAGAGGCAGCGCGGGTTTCTTGCCAATACAGTGGCACATCCAGCGGAGTTTCTGGCACCAGCTCAACCAAAGTGCCGTGCTTCAGGTGCGGCGCGATCAAGGTTTCGGGGTGCAGGCCCCAGCCCATGCCGGCCAGACCTGCAGTGATGAAGGCTTGCGTGGAGGGCAAGCTGTGCCGGGGCAGCTCCACATGCCGGTGGCACAAGCGCCTAACCCAACGCGCTTGCAGATCGTCTTGCGGGTTGAACACCAAGCTGGGTGCCACTGACAAACGTCCGGCCGTCACACCTTCGGGAAAATAACGCGCCACATAAGCCGGGCTGGCCGCAGCCAGGTAGCGCATGGCGCCCAGTGAGCGACTGTTGCAACCGGTGGCGGGCCTGGCCGTGGCGGTCACAGCCGCCAGCACGGCCCCGCTGCGCAGCCAACCCGTGGTGTTGTCTTCGTTGTCCACCGCCACATTCATCAGCACCGGGGCTTCGGCGGCAAATGCCGACAAAGCCGGCGCCAGCCAAGTGGCCAGGCTGTCGGCATTGACCGCAATGGGCAGCGCCACGCGCGTCACCCCCTCCGGAGCCAAGGCGGGCAAGCTGCCTTGTAGCTCCTGTTCCAGCAAGCGCACCCGGTCCATGTGCTGGCACAGGCGACGCCCGGTGTCGGTGGGCTGGCAGGGCTGGCCCCGTACCACCAAGACGCAGCCCACGCGCTCTTCGAGCAGCCGAATGCGTTGAGACACGGCAGAGGGCGTCACATGCAGCGCGCGTGCAGCACGTTCAAAGCTGCCCTCACGAACCACAGCGGCCAGTGCGGCCAATGAGAAATAGTCGAGCATGAAATTAGTTTTTCTAAAGTTGATTAATGAAAGACAGTTTGTCTTAATCCACAAAGGCTGACAAGCTCGCGCTCCATGAGCTTGAACGACACCATTTCCGGCGTGGGTACTGTCTTTGTCCAAGGCCTGTTTTTGAGCTTGGGCCTGATCGTAGCCATTGGGGCGCAAAACGCTTTTGTGTTGCGCCAAGGTCTGCGCCGCGAGCATGTGGCCAGCGTGGTGGCTTTTTGCGCGTTGGCCGATGCGCTGCTGATCACGGCGGGCGTGCTGGGCATGGCGCAAGTCGTGGGTGAGCGGCCTGCGCTGGCCAAAGCGCTGGCTTTGGGCGGGGCGGCGTTTTTGGCCGTGTATGGTTGGCGAGCGCTGCATCGGGCGCGCCAGGCCAGCACGCTGGATGTGACGGAGTCAGGCCAAAGCCTGGGCCCAATAGCAGCGATGGCACAAGCGGCAGCTTTCACCTTGCTCAACCCGCATGTGTATTTGGACACGGTACTGCTGGTGGGCAGCATCGGCGCGCAGCAGCCTGCACCTTTGCAAGGATGGTTTGCGGCCGGGGCCAGTGTGGCCAGTCTGTTGTGGTTCAGCGCCTTGGGCTTTGGGGCCCATTGGCTGGCCCCCTGGTTTGCCCGCCCCCGCGCCTGGCAGGTGCTGGACGCGCTGATCGGCCTGACCATGTGGGTCCTGTCGCTTCTGTTGGTGCGCCACGTTGTGAATGGGCTCTGATGTCTTTAAAACTGATTGAAATAAAAAATTTGACTTTTATTTCTATTGAGAATATAATCACAAATTGTTCTGCACCACCCGTATGAACAACACGCAGAAGGCTCACAAGGCGTTTGCATTGGCATCGATTGACTTCGAACACCGTCTCCTGTTGAGCTGCAGGCCTCGGCATTTTTCACACAGCTCTGCGCAAACCCCTGGATGGTTGGCGACCCGATTGATTTTGATCTCTCCGATAAACACCCGCACGGGCTCCCCAGTCGCTTCGCCCTCGACACACCCTTTTTGCACCGGCCTTGGCCGAACAACAGCTGCCACAGCTTTGCGCCAAGCCCGTCCTGCTCTGCAAGGCCTGGACCTGACGCCAGCCCTGCACCGCTCGGCTTGTGCTTTCACCCAACATGCTGCGCGCGGCGTCCTAGACACCACGCGCGACTGGCTGCAAAACAGCCCCAACCCGGAACAAATGCGCTGAGGCCTCAAGGCCCCTGGCGCTTTTCCCTGCGGCATCTCGGCATCGCCAAGAAACCGCTTTTTCCTGCATGTCGGCTTCGTTATGAAGCTGCCACGCCACCTCTCTGAAAGGCTCAACCATGAGCAGCAAAATTTACGTGGGCAACTTGCCCTATACCATCGACGACGCCAGCTTGCGTCAAAACTTTTCTGAATTTGGCGGCGTTCTGTCGGCCAAAGTCATGATGGACCGCGACACCGGCCGCTCCAAAGGTTTTGCCTTTGTGGAAATGTCCAGCGCCGAAGAAGCCCAAGCCGCCATCACTGGCCTGAATGGCATGTCGGTCAGCGGTCGCTCCATCGTGGTGAACATCTCCAAGCCCAAAGAACCCACCACAGGTTACGGCAGCGGTTACCGCGACACTCGCAACTGATCAAATCAGTTGCGGACAAAAAAGCCACCTCGCGGTGGCTTTTTTCATGGGCGCAAACCGTGCTGCCAGAGGTTCACTTGCGTGGGCGGTTGAACCAGTTGGCCAGCATGAACAGGCAGAAAACCGCGAACATGATGATGAGAATGTGTTTGATTTCCATGGTAAGTCCTAGGGTTGTGGGTCGAGGTGAGGGGTTGTGAAGTTGGTGATTATGCAGAGTTGGCATTGGGCCGCACCGCAGCGCGCATCAAAGGTCCCATGGCCCACAAGGTCAGCGCAAGCAACAAGATTTCGATCAGGTAAACCGCCGAGTAACCCATGACCGGGCTGCTGACCAGGGCGACGGAGTCCCGCAAAATTCCACCCAAGGCCATGCCCAGACCCGCTGCGGTGCCTTGCACCGCACCCCAAGCGCCCATGGCCAAGCCGACCTGACTGGGTGGGGCCAACTGCATGCTGGCCGTCAAGGTGCCGTGGGCAAACAAACCGCCGCCCAGGCCAATCAAAAAGATGCCCAACACAAACACCGTTGGCGAAGCCAGTGGCGCCGAAGCAATCACCGCCGCAAAGGCCGGCAAGCCGATCCAGGCGCCCCATCCGGACATTTGGTACGCGTCAGCCCCCCGCCCCAGCACCCGAGAGGCCCAAGCAAAACCAAGCAAGCCCCCCAAGGCCAGTGTGGCCGAGAGCAAAGTGGTGCTGGACACGCTCATGTGCAAAATCTCGCCACCATAGGGTTCAAGAAGCACGTCCTCCATGGTGAAGGCCATGGTGCCCAGGCCCACCGCCAGCAAGCGCCGAACGGTGTCGGGGCCTTGGCAAAACAGTTGCCAGGCTTGCGCAAAGCTGTGTTCGATGGGTGTTCCGGGTTTGCGCAATCGGCTGCGCGGTTCTTGCTTCCAAAGCGCGATCACATTCAGAACCAGTGTGGTCACTGCCACGGCTTGCACCACCCGAATGAGTTGGCCGGGGCTGTAGTCGTGCAGCAAATAGCCCAAGGCCAAAGCGCTGCCGATCATACCGACCAACTGCATCACATACATCAGGCCCACCACTTGGGGTTGACGCTCTGGGGGGGCCAAGTCGGTGGCCAAAGCCAGGCCTGCGGTTTGTACAGTGTGCATGCCCAAGCCCACCAACAGGAAGGCGCCTGCAGCCCCCACTTGCCCCACCCAGGCCGGGGCCTGACTGGACTGTCCAGCACCGGCCAAGACCAGCAACGCAAAAGGCATGATAGAAAACCCACCAAACTGCAGCAAGCTGCCCATCCAGATGTAGGGCACCCGACGCCAACCCAGCTGCGAGCGGTGGTTGTCAGAGCGAAAACCAATCAGTGCGCGCAGCGGCGCAATGAGCAGGGGCAGCGCCACCATGAAAGACACCAGCGTGGCGGAGACTTTGAGTTCCACAATCATCACGCGATTGAGGGTGCCCACGAGCATGACCATCGCCATGCCCACAGAAATTTGAAACAAAGACAGACGCAGCAAACGCGACAGTGGCAAATCTTCACTTGCAGCGTCGGCAAAAGGCAAAAAACGTGGCCCCAAATTGGCCAGCGATTGCGTCCACGATGTGTTTGTTTTGTTCATAGAGGAAGGACCAGGCGCTTGCGCGCCTGGCCTTTCGGCGGGACAAGCCCGTTACTTCTTGACCGCCGCATCCGCCGGAGCGGTTGCAACGACTTTGGCGCCACCATTGAGGAAGCCCTTCACCCAGGTGGTGTTCAAGGTCAGTGCCAAGTGCACGCTGAAGGAAGCAATCGCCACCGCAGCAATGAACACTGGAATACCAACCGAAGGTTTCACCACCAACCACATTTTCGAATAGATCATGAGGTGTCCCCTTTACTTGAGCCAGGGTGAATAAATATAGGCCAACAGGTGAGCAAATGCGGCAATCATGCCGAAAATCTGCGTACCCTGGATGAGATTGCGGTGAATCTCTTCCGATTCGGCCTGGGTCAGTCCCGTTGGCCAGACTTTGTCTGAATTAGACATAGTTTTCTCCTTGCAGAAGACGTGCACGGCCCGCACGAGGGCTATTCTTGGCCACCACGGCCAGGAATGGGGTTGCCTTGAAATCAGGTTCAAGGTTGTTCATCTCAAGCCCGCCTTGGCATGCGAAAGGGCAGCATGGCTTGAACCACCGGTGACACCAAACGTGGCACCGACAGGGTTTCGTGAAAGGCGAGCAAAGGCTCACCGGCGTAATCAAATTGCAGCAAAGCACGCTGATAAAAAGGCGTGTCTTCAAGTTGTTCTTGCACCTGCACAGGCTTCGAACTGCGCATGCGACGGTCAATGCGCCAACCGGTTTTGGGCAAGCGCTGCACCGCAGGCGTGGTCATCGGCTCCACCTGGCCTTTGGGGCTGAAGCGCAGCGACAACACGCGGTCTTCGGTGTCTGGCGCTTGCATGTCATAAAACACCACCGTGCTGCCGTCGCGCGAGCGGGCCCTTGACCAGTCCCAGGTATGAAAACCTTGGTCCACAGGCTCATCGCCCTCGTTGGAATCCAGGTAAGCGTGACCTTGCCACTTCAAGTCAGGGGCATTGAGGTTGACCTCGATGCGCGAAGATGGCGCAAGTGGACCCCAACGGTGACGACCATTCACATCAAGCGGTGTGGAATATCCAAACAACTGCTGTGGCCAGAGCTTGATGCGGCCCCGAATGCGGCGCGGAATAGGCACACACACTTCGTCGATGTCAATGTTCAAGCAATCGCCATCCCAGCTCATTTGGCTAGGTCCAATCTTGAACTGGCGCTCAGTGCGCGAACAGTGGCGCTGACCGCGCTCGGTCATGGCCCAGCGGCCTTGACCTTTGCTGTAGATGGCCACATTCAGCGCGCAATGGTTGTCTGGATTGGCTTGGCCTCGGCCACGCGACCAAGCGTAGTAAGGCGAGAAAACACTGCCCACAAAAGCAATGAGGGTGATGCCGTGTTGGCCGTCGTCACTCATGGCGTCGACATACCACCAAAGGTAGCCCCCGTCTGGAACGTTCTGGTCGAAACGAGGCTCGCCATCACGGCCTCGGCCGCCCGTTGCCCGGACAAGGCTGCCATCGGCACGCCCGGCCCCGGATGCACGCTGCCCCCCGCTAAATACAGGCCCTGTAGGGGCGTGGTGGAGCCAGGTCTGCTGAAGATACTGGTCCAGCCGTGCGTCGCCTGCCCGTACAGCGCCCCCCCGCTCGCCGGAAAGCGCTGATGAAAATCTTGCGGTGTCGTGCGGATGCTGTTGGCCGGCGTGGGCTGCAGTGACAGACCCAGCTTCTGAAGATGCTGAAAAGTGTGGGTTTGGCATTGCTCTATAGCCTCCTCAGTGATGCCGTTGCCATCACCACAGGCGGGGGCGTTGACCAAACAAAAAATACGCTCGGCCAAGCCGGGCGCCAACTGAGCGGGTCGGTCTTGAGCGCACACATACACCGTGGGGCTTTGCGGCAAAAGCTGGCGCTCAAAGATGTCTTCAAACTCGCTGGCGTAAGTGCTCTGAAAAAAGACGTTGTGACGGTCAAGGGTGACGCCCTCGGTGGGGGTGTGCATGGACCAAGTCACCGCCGACAAAGAGCGCGGCGGGGCTTCAGAGGGCACTGCACGGCGCACACCATCGCCCAATAAACCTTGGCGCAAAGCGCCTGCATCGCCATTGAAAATCACTCGGTCTGCAGGTAAAAATTCACCCGATTGCAAGTGCACACCACTCACCTTGCCTTGGCGCTGCTCGATGCGCTGGCAAGTGCTTTGGTAACGGAACATCGCACCATGGCGTTTGGCTACACGGGCCAGCGCTTGGGCCATACCGACCATTCCCCCATCCACCGACCAAACCCCGTCCATCTCAACTTGCGCGATCAACATCAAAGTGGCGGGAGACTGCCATGGTGATGAGCCGCAGTAGGTGGCATACCGGGCGAACAATTGACGCAAACGCGGATCTGAAAATTGTTGACCCAACTGCTGCCATAGGCTGCGCATGGGACCGAGTTGGGCCAGAACACCCAAACCACGCAAGCCCAAGTCGCCCATGAAGCCGCCCATGCTGGGGCGCTGGGCGCGGATCATGGGGCCTTCCAGTGTGGCGTAAAGCTGGCGCGTGGTTTTGCAAAATTCACGAAAACGGCGGGCTTCATCGCCACTGGACCAAGCGGCAATGGCCGCTTCGCTTTCGTGAGCGTTGGCCGACAAATCGAGCTGGCTGCCATCGGGCCAAAAATGCCGTGCCAAGACCTTCAAAGGCGCAATGCGCATTTCAGACTCGACACTGGTGCCTACGCTGCGCAACAAGTCATCCAAGACCCAGCGCATGGTGAACACTGTGGGGCCGCTGTCGATGTGTGCGCCATTGACCTCCCGGCTGTGCACTTTGCCACCGGGGGCATCAGAAGCTTCAACCACGGTCACATGCAAACCTTGATACGCCAACGAAATGGCACTGCACAAACCGCCCATTCCGGCACCGACGATGACCACACGGTGCTCAGACATGGCTGGGCTCCAGCTCAGGCACCAGCGCAGCAGATGGTGCGTCGAAAGGTACTTTGATCACCTGAGGTTCATAACTGCGGCCCAACCAAACGCCGGCCATTTGCAAAACCTGCATGCGAACAAAAAGCGATTCCGAGAAAAACTGGTGTTTGTAAGCAGCGGCACTGGCCACTTGGTGCGCACCTTGCCGGGCGTACTGAAGCATGCTGGCGGTGTCTTGCCACAAACTGAAGGTGCATTGACGCACCAAGGGCGCTTCGCCCAATCCCATGGCCAAAAGACAGCCAGGGGCTTTTGACAGATCGGCCTGTGCCGCAGGTGCATAACGCCAAAAGGCCATGGCCTTGGTGGGCACAATGCTGGCCCGTGTCAGCACCGCCAAAGGTGCACGCCCATCCTCTTGTCTGTCGGCATGTTGGCCCAAAGATTCTGGGCTGCTGGTTTGCCAGGCTTGCTTGTCCCAATGGCCTCTGGCCGACTGCACCGACAGTACGCCCGTCCAACACTCGCGGGCGCGGCTGCGGTAGGCCTGCACGGCCGGACTGTCCAAAAATTGAAGCGCCAAATCGAGATGGCTGAAATTGCAGATCAGACCTTGGTGCGTGGCGCTGGGCCTGAGGCTAAAGCCCCCGCCATGCCCGCTGCCCATGACCTTGACCATGGTCAAGCCGGGTACATCTTTATAAGGCGTCGCTCCAGCCACCAGGCGCAACCAACCCCAACCTTGGTGTTGTCGCAAAAAGTCGGCCAGCAGCACCACCACCACGCCGGACAGCGGGTCATGAAGTGTAGGGCTGGCTTCCATGACAAGTGTCCGGTTTGGCGCTGGTGAGACTACTTGGCCGCCACTTTGGCAGCGGCCAAAGCGGGCTTGAGTAGCTCAGGGAAGTCTTTGGCCATGGGTGCACCATTGAGCGGTTTGTAAGCGCCTTGGTGGCAAGTGGCGCAGTTGAGCTTGGCCACATCACCCAACGGTCCCTTTCGGTGCGCCGGGAACACCTCGGTCAAAGGCTCCATGTAAGTCAGGTTCAAATCGCGCGCCATGCGGATCCCATGCCAAGCCGTCGTCCTTTGTGGGGGGCTGATTTCCCAGTTTTGGAACGATTGCGTGTTGTGGCAATACGTGCAATTGACACCCAAGGCGGTCGACATGTGGGTCATCAAGCCATAGGTCCACTCGCCCTGCTTGATCGACTGGCGGTTGCCCGATGGCAGCGCAGTGGGACCATTGAGGCGGATGTTTTCATTGCCCAGCAAAAATGGTGTGAACGGGTCGTTGGGCAAAGAGGACAAATTGACCACCGGAGAGGGCTCGTTTTGGCCCGCCTTGTCACCCATGAAGTTGGATCCGTAAGGCTGGTGGTTGGCTTTGAACCAGATGGCACTTGGGACCGGCTCGCCGCGGTGGCAGGTGTAGCAAGTCACCCCTGTTTGTGCAACGTGCGGCTGCCAATCCGAGTTGATGTGTTGCGTCATCTCGACCATCCGACGTGCCACCACCTTGGTGTACTTGCTGTCATCTTCAAAGTTAGGCAAGGCGTGGCAATAGGCACAACCCTCTTTAGGAGCCACCCAGTTGGTCATCGAGACCATCAGCCGGTTGAACTCGCCCACGCTCAAGTTGCCCAGCACCTTGACGTTTTTGTAAGCCTGCGAAGCCTTGGGGCCTTCGGATCCAGGTGACGGGATGACCGCTGGCGGTTGGTTGAGCTCGGTTTTGACTTCGAGCAGGCGAGGGTTGTAGACCTGCGCCATACCGGTGCCCCGGTAGCCGCTTTGTACGCTTTCGGGAATCGGGCGCTCACAGCCGGCCAGCACCAAACCCGCCAGTGTCAGTCCCAAAGCTTTGACCATGCGGCCGGTCCAGCCAGAAGAGAAGGAAATAGTCATGTTCATGGCTTGGCTCCAGTGCTCAGCGCAGGGTCAACCATCCCTGGGAAAATTTCGGGGTAAGGTGGTGCCACACCGTGCTTGATGGCCCACAGGTACCAGTTGTCCACCACCGTGCCGGTCAGCAAGATGCCGATACCGCCTGTGATGGGACACAGGACTGCAAACCACCAAGCCCAACGGTGGATCGATTCCATCGTGGCGTTGAAGCCCATGGTCCAGCGCCAGAACAGAGCGGCGCGCTCAGAAGCCGTGCCGCGGTCGGTGATCTGCTCGATTTCGCGCTCGCCGCCAAAGCGGGTCACCGCCAAAATGGTGGCACCGTGCATGGCGAACAACAGGGCCGAGCCATACAAGAACACGATGGACAAGGCATGGAACGGGTTGTAGAACAAGTTGCCGTAGCGCAGTGAGAAAGCCGCTGTCCAATCGAGGTGGGAGAAGATACCGTAGGGCACAGCCTCGCCCCATGAACCCATCAAGATGGGGCGGAACAGGCCCAGCACCAGGAACAACCAAATGGCTGCAGCGAAGGCCCAAGCGATGTGCGTGCCCATGCCCAACTCCACCGCACGGCGGTAAGTGCGGGCCCACCAGAACAACACCGATGCTGTGAGAAACAGGCCCACTATCAGGAACCAGCCACCTTGGTTAAGGGGCGGCATGCTCAAGCCGTAACTGGGAGCAGGCGGCTCGAGTGACAACCAGAACAGCTGACGCACAAACTGGATCGGATCGTAGTTGACCGAAGCCAGCATGTTCATGCCAATCAGGGTAAAGGCGATCAACCCCAAGATCAGCGAGATCAAACCCAAACCACCCAGATAAATAGGACCCAGCTGCGCATTGCCCAGCTTGCCCACCCAGTAGTTGATCAGGGGTTGCCCCGTCCGTGGGCTGTTGCCGTGTCCGAGTGGCACCCCTTGGTGCACCGGACCCACGGCTTGTACCGTGGTGAACAGGTTTTGATAGTCGGCCATTTGCTTAACTCCTCAATTCTTTGGATTCGGGCTGTGTGCGTTCAGACCGTCTCAGACGGGCCACTGGGACCAGATCGGCATGTTCAGCCACCAGCTCCACCACTCGGGCCAACCACGGCTCCAGAACGGACCACTGAGCACGATGCAAAGGGCGCTGAACAGCACGGCAGCCAAGGCCAAGAACAAACCCAAACGGTGGATGCCCAAGGTGCCAATCGAGTAGCCGATGATGTCGCGGAAGAACGTGTCCTCGTGCTCAGGTGTTTTGACCACGGTGCCCGGCGCCGGGTTGGTGGATGACAGGATCAGACCGCCGTGCAAGGACAAAGCAAACACGCTGGCAAAGAAGAAACTCACCGCAATCATGTGCGCTGGGTTGTAATGAAAGTGCAGGTACTGGTAGCCCACGTTGGAGACCCAGTCGAGGTGGCTGTAAATGCCATATGGAAAACCGTGGCCCCACGCACCCATCAGCACGGGACGAATCACCACCAAGGTGAAATACGCGGAGATCGCCACACCAAAAGCCACAGGCACATGAAAGCCCATGCCCAGCTTGCGGCAGATTTCGACCTCTCGCATCATCCAAGAGCCAAAAGCGCCCAGTGCACAGACCGTGATGAGCTGCCACAGGCCGCCTTCCATCAGGGGTGCAAAGCGCAGGCCATACGACAAATCAGGCGGTGCGATGCTGATTTGCCAAAGGTTCCAGGTCGGGCCTTGTGAGGCTCCCCACAAAATGAGCGCCGTGCCCAGGAACGAAAAGAACAAGGTTGTGACGCCGAAGAATCCGACGTAAAACGGGCCGGCCCAAAAGTCGAACAAATCACCACCCAGCAGGGTACCACCGCGAACACGGTACTTTTTCTCAAAATTCAGCATGGCCATGGTTGGGTCCTCCTGCCTTCAGTGGATGAACAGGTGCTGCATTGAGCGGAGTTCAATGACAGCACCTGGACGGCAAGTCCTGGATCAGGACTTGGGCGCTGGGAGCGAAGCCACAGCAGCGGGCAGCGGCGAGTTTTGCGCCGATGCTGCTACGGGTTTTTTCGCGCCGTCGAGCCAGTTGAATTTGTTGGTACTGAGCAAGATGAGGTGAATCATCGCGGCCAGGCCAAACAAGAAAATACCCTGCAGCACCATGGCACGCAAAGGGTCGTAAAGTCGCCAAATTCTCCACATGGTGAATCTCCTAAATGATGTGGGACATGAAGGTGTACACCGCAGCTTTCACACCCTGACTCATGCTCTTGGCATCTTCTGCACCAGGCAGCAGATCCCGCCAGTGAACGCCGACCAGTTTGGCCAGTACGACGACCACGAACAGACATCCGAATCCGATGAGGAAAATGGACCAGTACGCAGGAGACTCATCCGCACGCGAATGGGTCTCATTGAGGTGGCTCGTGTTTTGCATGACAGTGACTCCGTCAATCTATGGTTGAAAAATCAGGCTCTGAATCAGAACCAGGGACGCCACGCCCAGACCAGGATGTGTGCCAGCACAGCAACTGCTGTAAAGCCCACTGTGCCCTGCATCCAGTAGTGGTGGAACTCCTGGGCTTCCTCATCGGTCAGTCCGGATATAGATGTCTTTGTTGACATTTTTTGCTCCTGTTAACAAGGCCTTGCGACCCGGGGTGCGCACAGCCCGCGCAGATGGGCATCCGCAGCCAAAGGCCACGACATCCTGGTCAAGGCACCGAACATGTCGGCCCCTGCTGTTGTGTTGTTCCGGGTGTAGCTCATGCCGCCACCCCCAAACCCAGCTCGCGGCTGGCCGCGTTCACATGGGCTTCGGTCACCTCGTTTTGGCCTTGTGCCTGCGAGAGTTGCTCGGCTTGATCGCGCAAACGCTTGGCCGCAGAAATCTGCACCAGCACCGGCTGGCTTTGCACCACATCACGCAAACGCTGCTGGGCCTGGTCTTGCCAACTGGCGTTGGGGGCCACCACGCCTCGCGCTTGCGTCGCCTCGACTTTGTCCATGTCGGTGCCCAAAGGCAGGATGTGGAACAAGGCATCGAACAAGGCGTTGCACACCTCTTGGATCAGGTAGCTCGCACCGCTGTAACCCATGAAGGGCGTGCCGGTGTGGCGGCGGATGATGGCGCCGGGAAACGATGCGGGAATGAAAGCAGCTCGCATCGGACTGCCGCCCGAGATTTCACTCAAGTACATGCGTTCGTTGTAGCTGCCAAACATGATCAAGGGCGTTTGGGTTTTGACCAGTTCGCGCACAGCAGCGTTGTCGGTTTTGTTACCAGCGGTGCGAGAAATACTGAAGCGGCAGGGCAAGCCCATTTCGGTTTCGAGGAAGTTTTTCAGGCCTCGCGAATAGGTCTCGCCCGCCACCACAGCGAAGCTGGCGGTGGCAAAGAAGTCTTGCGTGACAGAGCGCCACAGGTCCCACATGGGCTTCAAGGTGGTGTGCTTTTCGCGCTCAATGAAGGGCTCGGGGTCCAGGTGCAGCAACTCGCCCAGCTTGCGCAAAAAATGCGTGGTGCTGTGCAAACCGATGGGTGCTTGCAAATAGGGTCGCTCCAGCGCCTCGCAGAGCATGCGGCCGAATTCGCGGTACATGCAAATGTTCACGTCAGCCTCGACCAAGCGCGATACATCGGCCAGGTGGCTGCCCAGCGGGAAGACCATGTTGACCTCAGCGCCGATGCCTTGCACCAAGCGGCGGATTTCAGCCAAGTCACTGGCACTGTTGAAAGTGCCGTAGCAAGGGCCAATGATGTTGACTCTGGGCTTTTCGCCTTCAGGGCGTTCTTCAAAGGGCTTGCGAGCCGGCACTTTGCGCAGGCCGTACTCGCTCCACAGCCAGTACATGGCGCGATTAGCGCATTGCCACTGGTCTTCGTCGATGGTGCGCGGCAAAAAGCGTGCGATGTTGGTGCCTTCGGGCGTCACGCCGCCACCGATCATCTCGGCGATCGAACCGGTCACCACCACAGCGGGCAGTTCGGGATCAAGGGTGGCGTGGGCGCGCTTCATGGCGCCTTCGGTGCCTTCACGACCGAGTTGCTCTTCGGCCAGGCCGGTCACCACAATCGGCAATTCATGCGGGGGCAAGGCATCGGTGTAATGCAGCACCGAAGTCACAGGCAAGTTTTCGCAACCTACCGGGCCGTCAATCACCACTTGCAAACCCTTGATGGCGGTGAAGACATACACCGCACCCCAGTAACCGCCTGCGCGGTCGTGGTCAAGGATGAGTGGCGACTTGGGCTTGGCCACAGTGCTGGGCGGTGGAGACACTTGGTTCATGAGCCCATCTCCTCGGCTTTGCGCTTTTTCAAGAGCTTTTCTATTTGGCGACGGGTCTCGGCCTTGAACTCAGGACGGTCTTTGGGCACCGACTCCCACACGCCTGCAGCATGTCCTGCGCCCACATCGCCAAAGAAATCCTTCATGGCGTCAAAGCGGGCTTGGTTGCCCATGGCCGCCTGCACCACTTGAACCAGCGAACCAGCACCGGCGACACCCATCAATGGACGCGCAGAGATCAAGTTGGTGAAGTACAGCGAAGGCACACTGTTTTGCTTGGCGATCTGCACCACCGGGGTGGTGCCAATGGCCAGATCCGGCCGGTATTCGTACATGGCGTTCAGGTCTTGCTCCAGCGAGGCGCGCATTTGCACCTGCACACCTTTGGCTTGCAGCCAGGCGATGTCTTGCGCATTCCACTCGGTAGCAGGGCAAGCCGAGCCCACGTATCTGAGGTCAGCGCCGCATTCGATGAGCAAACGGCCGACCAACAACTCTGAGCCTTCATAGCCGCTCAGGGTGATGCGGCCATTGATCGGTTTTTGCATCAAGAGGCCGCGCATTTGTGTCAGCACTTGGTTGCGGGCCACATCGATCTGCGACTGCGCGATGCCAGCGGCTCTCCCGATGTTTTGCAACCATTCTTGCGTACCCTCCAAGCCCACTGGGGCCGAACCCACCACAGGGCGACCTGCGGCTTTGAATTCGCGCACGCTGGCGGTGTAAAAAGGGTGGATGGCAGCGGCCACCGAGCAGTCGAGTGCGGCGTACAGCTCGCGCCACTCGCGGGTGGGCACCACCGGACCCGCGGCCAAACCCATGGGGGCCAACATCTGGCCGATGATGACCGGATCGGCCGGAAACATCTCGCCCAGCAAGGCCACCGTGGGCAAGTCACCACGCCCAGCACGCGGCGCGGCCACTGGGCCGCTCATGATTTCCTCACGGGCGTATTTCAACATCGCACCTGCCAAGACATCTTTGGCTTCGGCATGGGTGGGCACACCAAAACCAGGCACGTCAATGCCGATGATGCGCACACCATTGATCTCTTTGGGCAACAACTGCAACGGCACGCCACTGGCCGTGGGCACACAGAGGTTGATGATGATGACCGTGTCGACCTGCTTCGGATCGGCCTCGGCGTGCACCGCTTCGCGGATGTCTTCAAACAGCTTGCCTGTGACCAGCGATTCGGAGTTGAAGGGCACATACCCGACGCTGCGGCGCGCACCGTAAAAATGCGATGTGAACGTGAGTCCGTACACGCAGCAGGCTGAACCCGAAAGAATCGTGGCGGTGCGCTTCATGCGCAAACCGACACGCAGCGAACCAAAAGCCGGGCACATGCTTTGCGGCTGGTCGTGCGGACCGGCATCGGGCTGACGCGGGTAATCGCGGGCATATTGGTCCAGCACCTCTGACTTGCCCGCCTCTTTGGCCGCAGCCACCATGGCATCGGTCCCGGCGTGGCAACCCATGCCATCACCTTGCAGGCTCGCAGGGTTCACAGCCGCTGATGGGCTGGGGTGAATCGGGATGGTGCGTGTCATGGCCGTGTCCTGGGTTTTCAGCATGTGGGGTGCATCAAGTCTCAAGCCGCGTCATAGACGACTTCGAGCGAAGGCTTGATGTCTTCGTGCTTGCCCACCATGTCGAACACGGTGGCAGGCTCGAGCACCACATTGCGGCCCACCACATCGGCACTGAACAGACCCAGCAACTGGTCTTGTGTTTGAGGTTTTGGACGCATGGGCGGGGCTTCGGCCACGTTCTTGGCCAACTCGGCAAACAGCGGACCCCATTCGCCATCCGGGCGGCCGATGATTTCGTAGCTGGCGCTCTTGCGGCGGATGTCTTCGTTGGCCGGAATGGCCGCCAGCACAGGGATACCGGCATGGTTGGCAAAGGCCTGGGCTTCGCCGGTGCCATCGTCTTTGTTGATGACCATGCCGGCCACGCCCACGTTGCCGCCCAACTTGCGGAAATATTCCACCGCCGAGCACACGTTGTTGGCCACATACAGCGACTGCAAGTCGTTGCTGGCCACCACGATGACCTTTTGGCACATGTCGCGGGCAATGGGCAGGCCAAAGCCGCCGCAGACCACATCGCCCAGAAAATCGAGCAACACGTAGTCAAAACCCCAGTCGTGGAAACCGAGTTTTTCGAGCGTTTCGAAGCCGTGGATGATGCCGCGTCCGCCGCATCCGCGGCCAACTTCCGGACCACCGAGTTCCATGGCAAACACGCCATCGCGCTTGAAGCAGACGTCGCCAATGCTCACAGCCTGTCCAGAGAGCTTGAGACGCGAGGAGGTCTCGATGATGGTGGGGCAAGCCTTGCCACCAAACAGCAAGCTGGTGGTGTCGCTCTTGGGGTCACAACCGATCAGCAGCACTTTTTTACCTTGCTGGGCCATCATGTACGACAGGTTGGCCAGCGTGAAGCTTTTGCCAATGCCGCCTTTGCCATAAATGGCAATGATTTGGGTTTCTTTGGTCACTTCGGAAGTGCTGACGGCGTCGGGTTCGACGTCGGCCTCGCGGCGCAACACTTCAACAAATTTAATGGGCTGAACAGTGGTGTCGGTAGTCATGCTGTGGCACTCCAATCAAGGATCATCTTGAGACAGCTCGCATCTCCGAAGGCGGTCTCGTAGGCGGAACCAGCTTGTGTCGATGGCTGGGTGTGGGTGATCAAACCGTCGAGCGACAAACGACCGGTGTGCACCAGTTCGTTGACGGCCAACAGGTCGGGGCGCTTCCACTCGGCGGCGATGCGCATGCGCGCTTCGCGCATGAAGGCCGGGGCGTAAGCAAATTTCAAATCTTGTTTGTAAAAACCTGCCAACACCAACTCGCCACCGGGGCGCAGACGCTGGATCAGGCTGTCGAGCAGGCTACCGTCGCCGCTCACGTCATAAATGGTGTTGTAGTCACGGCGTGGGTCGTCTTGCGGCTGCATGACGGTGTAACCCTCGGCTCCGGTAAATCGGTCGGTCTGGGTTTCCCACACCGTGGGGGCCGGCAAACCAGCCGCCACCGTGAGGCGCGCTAACAAACGGCCCATGACACCGTGGCCAATGATCAGTTCAGGGGCGGCAAAAGGCTCTTGCTTGCCGCCACCTGAGACCGCATGGTAAGCAGTGGCTGCCAAGGCCAGCAGCACGGCTTGGGCACCCAGATGCTCTGCCACCGGCACTACTTTTTGCTCGGTGACCATCAAATGCGAAGCGGCACCACCGAACAGGCTCTTGACCCCAGAGAAGCAATTGGCGCCTGGCACAAACACGCGCTGACCCGCTTGGATGCCCGTGTCACTGGCGCTGCGCACCACCCGACCCACGGTCTCGTAGCCGGGCACCAAGGGGTAACCCATGCCCGGAAAGGGAGGCATGCTGCCGTCCCAGAGCATGCGCTCGGTGCCGGTGCTGATGCCGCTGAACTCAACCGCCACTTCGAGCTGGCCAGTTTGTAATTCGGGCAATTCGAGCGCTTGCAGAGACAAATGCCTTGGGCTGTTGAAAACGACGGCTTGGGATTTCATGGTTGTATTTTTTGCTTTACATCAACACATGTCAATGTTAACTGACACTATTTTGATGAATTAAGGGTAAACACTGAGATTTACGCCCCACAAGGATGCGCGCATGGATGGGCATGGCGTTGGGCACCTGCTCAACATGGGTGAAACCAGCCTCTTCCATCATGGCTTGCAGCTCCTGGGGGGTGCGCAGGCGCCCTGCCCCCATGGCCAACAGGTAAAAGTGGAAATAGGCATCGACCGATGCCTCGGGCTGCCCGGCTTCTTCTTCGGGCTGCGCCATGGGTTCGGCCAACAGCAAGACCCCACCCAAAGGCAAAGCCGCAAAGGCTTTTTGCAAAATTTGCTTGACCACTGCATCGGGATGGTCGTGCGCCACACGCACCAGAGTGATCAGATCGGCCCCTTCGGGCAAGGGGTCGTCCAGAAAACTGCCGGGGTGCAAGACCACGCGCTCGCTCAGACCTTTGGCTTGCAGGCCTTCACGTGCCAGAGCCAACACAGGGGGCAAGTCAAACATCTTGAAAGTCAGGTGAGGTGCGTGGGCCGCCAACTCGCTGACAAAGCGACCCTTGCCCGCCCCCACATCGAGGACGCAGCGGTGCTCGTCAAAGAAGTACGACGACAAGATCTCTTGCACCACAAAGCCTTGCGAAGCAGCCATGAGATGCGAGTAGCGGGTGAACTTGTCCACTTCCGACGCAGGCATGGCGACAGCAGGTTTTTCGTGGGCGTAAGGCCAGTACTCGGCCATGCCACCGCTCCAGGCGTTGCTCAAAAACTGCAAAGGGTCTTGCATGTCTTGGTAGAGCAAATGGTTGTGCTCGATCATTTGGGCAATGCCGTCGTGCTGCGCCAAAGGCACGCCCAGCGGCCCCAACCCAAAACGACCTTGGCTGCGGTGCTCCAACAAACCCAGTGCCACGGCCGACAGCAACAGTCGCTGCAACACCGCTGGCGCCAAGCCCGTGCGCTGCGCCAAATCGGTCAATTGGGCCGGGGCTTGGTGCAAAGTGCGAAACAGGTCCAAGCGCACACAACCGAGCAACACTTGGCTATGCACAAAGCCCGCCATCAAATCGAACAACTTGCGGGTGCGCCGTTGCGTCAACCAACGCGTGAAGGGGTTGCCCAGCGACCAGCGGTACAAACCGGGGTGCGCATACCAGCGCTCCAAACGAGCTTGCCACGCATCTTTGAAAGAGGTGGCAGAAGAAGGGGCCTGCAGGGCGGCCAGATCCAGCGGTTGGGACATGGGGGTTCCTTGGCTTTTTTCGGTCTGAGCGCTCAATGCGGGGCACTGTCGCGGCGCGTGGCCACCTCAGGATGGGACTTGAAATAACCGTCGCACAGGGCTTTGGGCACCAAACGCTCGGCTTCGACCTGCACCAACTGGCGCAACATGTCACGGCATGAGCAAGGTGGAATCGAAGAAGCGGCTTGGTCAATCAGGAGGTCAAAGTGGGCAATGGCCCCTTCCAACCCCAGCGCCTGCGCTGAACTGGGGCGGGCATGCAGCGCATCTTGGCCTGAAGGCTTGCCCAAGGTCGCGGCATCGGCGATCACATCACGGATGTCATCGGCCACTTGGTAGGCCTCACCCAAGTAATTGCCCAAATGCGCCCATGGCTCGGGCTCTGCACCGCAACTCAGGGCCCCTGCACAGGTGGCCGACACAAACAAAGCCCCCGTCTTGGCGCGTTGGTATTGGCCCAGATCGGCGCTGGTTTCACACTCCCAAGCTTGCCCGGCGACGATACCGTGCGGCAAACCCACACCGGTGGTCATGTTGTCCATCAATCGAATCAATCGATCAGAGTGGGGTACACCGGCTTGCAACAAAACACGGTAGGCCATGACGATCAGGCCATCACCAGCCAACAAGGCCAGCGGCTCGCTGAAGGCCTTGTGCACCGTGGGGCGGCCGCGGCGCGTGTCGGCGTTGTCGAAAGCCGGCATGTCGTCGTGCACCAAAGAAGCGCAGTGCATCAACTCCAAGGCCACCGCGGCGGCATTGGTGAGTTGGGGCGCGTTGTCGCCGCAAGCGGTGGCCACAGCCATGCACAGCTGCGGGCGGATGCGGGCCCCACCCGAAAAGACCGCATGCCGCATGGCCGCCACCAGCCGAGGCGGAGCGCCCACACCGGCGGCCAGCTCAAAATGCGTGTTCAGGGCTTGTTCAGCGCGTGTCAACAGACTCATGGGACCTCCGACAGAAAACCCTGTCAACTTAACCTGACGGGCATGAGTGTCAATATAACCTGATAATTGAAGCTGTCAACCTTTATTGACACACCCACAATTGGAGGCAACGCCATGGGAATCTGGTTGGAATTGGGGATTTTTGGCTTGGTGTTCGTGTTCGCTTTTTGGCAAATGCACGATGTTCGCAAGGCGCAAGAACAAACACGTCAACAACGGGCGCGGGAAAAAGCGGCCCAAGAAGGGCGTGATGCACTGGATCAGGAAGCGGCTGTCCAGCAAGCAACCGACCCCACAGACAAAAAGTCGTGAGTCAAGCGCAAGTACCTGAAGATTTCGGGGCGTGTGCCACGCCCATCGCCCGCGAGATGGGCGCTTACAAAGGGCTGAACTGCAGGGCTGCCAGGCTGGCGTAGAGGCCGCCTTTGGCTTGCAGCTGGGCGTGTGTGCCCTGCTCCATCAAGCGGCCGCGCTCCAGCACCCAGATCACATCAGCACGTTGCACCGTGGCCAGGCGGTGGGCAATGACCAAGGTGGTGCGGCCCACCATGGCTTTGTCGAGGGCGGCTTGCACCATTTTTTCGCTTTGCGCATCCAAAGCGCTGGTGGCTTCGTCCAGCAACAAAAGCGGTGGATTTTTCAGGATCGCCCGCGCAATCGCGATGCGCTGGCGCTGACCGCCCGACAGGCGCACACCCCGGTCACCCAGATAGGTGTCAAAGCCCTCGGGCAGCTCGCGGATGAACTCTTGCGCATAAGCGGCTTCGGCGGCAGCGTGGACGTCTTCGAGACTGGCGTCGGGTCTGCCGTAGCGGATGTTCTCGATCACGGTGCCCGAAAAGATCACGGGTTCCTGCGGCACGATGGCCATGCGCTCGCGCAGCGCATGCAAATCCATTTGATCGATTGGCACATCATCGAGCACGATGAGGCCCGATTGCGGATCATGAAAGCGCATCAGCAAATCGAACAAAGTGGTTTTGCCCGCGCCGCTTGGGCCCACCACGGCCACGGTCTGTCCAGGGTGGATTTGGCCGGTCAACTGGTCCAGCGCCCAAGTGTCGGGCCGCGAGGGGTAATGAAAGCGGACCGACTCCAGCTGCAAGGCAGAGCCGCCTTGCGGCCAGGGCGCTTGTTGCGGCTGGGCCGCGATTTTCAGATTCGACTCGGTGTGCAGCAACTCCATCAGGCGCTCAGTGGCACCGGCTGCACGCAGCATGTCCCCGTACACCTCGCCCAAAACCGCAAAGGCACTGGCCAACAAGATGACATAAAACACCGTCTCTCCCAGCTGGCCAGCGGTACTGGTGCCCGCGCGCACGGCCAGTGTGCCCATGTACAAGCCCCAAAGCAACACGGCACTGGAGGCCATGATGATGAAACCCACCAGCACCGCGCGTGCGCGGATGCGGCCCAAAGCGGAGCTCAGAGCGCGCAAAGTAGAGTCAATGAAACGGCGGGTTTCGCGGCCTTCGGCGGTGTAGCTTTGCACCACGCTGATGGCGTTGAGCACTTCGGACGCGATGGCACTCGAATCGGCCACCCGGTCTTGGTTGGTGCGCGACAGGCGCCGCACGCGCCGGCCCAAATAAACGCTGGGAAAAATCACCGCCACCAGCACAGCCACCACCTGCAGCATCAGCAACGGGTTGGTCCACACCAGCATGATCAGCGCACCAGCACCCATGACCAAGTTGCGAAGGCCCATCGAGAACGAAGAGCCCACCACGGTTTGCACCAAGGTGGTGTCGTTGGTGAGGCGCGAAAGCACCTCACCAGATTGTGTGGTTTCAAAGAAAGCGGGGCTTTGTTTCAGGACATGGCCATACACCGCGTTACGTAGATCAGCGGTGATGCGCTCACCCAGCCAGCTCACGGTGTAATAACGCCCCGCGGAAAACACAGCCAAAGCCGCTGCCACGCCAAACAACTGTAAAAAATTGCCCGACAGCTGTTCGGCCGGTGCGCCACTGGCCAAGCCTTGGTCAATCAACTGGCGCAAGACCCAGGGGAAGGCCAGCGTGGTGCCTGCAGCCAACAAGAGAAACAAGGCTGCCACGCCCAAGGCCACGCGGTAAGGCTTGAGAAAAGGGAACAGGCCCGAAAGCGATTTGGGAGAAGTAGCCATGAACGATCAAAAAAACCAACGCAACAACAAGGTGCCTTTAAAGCCCTTCAAGCATAACGGCAAACCTCAACGCCTCTGGCCAGCACACGCAGGTGTGGCCAGTGGCCCGGCTCACACATCGATCACCACGTTGCCCACCACCTGCCCTGCCTCGACCGTGCGGTGCGCCTCGGCCACTTGGTCCATCGTAAAGCGTTGGCCGATGCTGTGCCGCAGTTGATCCTTGACCAACATCTGAGACAAACGCGCCAGAGCCCCTAGGCGATCGGCTGGGGTCAAGTCGTACACCAAGAAAAACTTGACCCCCATGGACTGGAACAGCCATGGGCGAAAAGGCAACAGCACTTCTAAAGCATTGGAGCCATAGCCAATCACCTGGCCGTGCGCCGTCAAAGCGCCGTCAGCAGCCCAGCGTGCAGTGGTCGAAAAATCCATGTCGATGATCACATCGGCACCACGCCCTTGTGTGAGGGCCTTGACTCGCTCGGGCACCGATTCGGTCTTGTAAAAAATAGCTTCTTTCATGCCAGCAGCGTAGGCATGTGCGGCCTTGGCTTCAGACCCCACAGTGCCAATCACGCGCCCACCGGCCAGGGTCACCATTTGCGTGATGTAGTGGCCCACCGCCGATGACGCCCCGGTGACCAAGACGGTTTGCCCCTGCAAATCGCCCGCCATGCGCTCGGCCAAGATCACTGACTGCACCGCCGTCAAGCCTGGAATGCCCATGCAGGCTCCGGCCGCAAAGTCTGTGCCCTCGGGCAAGAGCACCGCTTGCTCAGAAGGCAAAGCCATGTATTGAGCGCAAGTTCCCAAGGGACGTTGCCACTGGCCGTTCCACACCCAGACCCGCTCACCCACGCGGGCAGTCGGTACACCTGAACCCACAGCTTCAATCACACCCGCGCCGTCGCTGTGCGGCACGATCAAGGGGTCTGACAAGGGCCGGGCTCGGCGTGACTTGACGTCCGAGGGGTTCACACCCGAAGTGGCCAAACGCACCAAAACCTCTCCGGCTTGCGGGCTGGGCGTGGGCAACTCGCCCACCTGCATCACGTTTTGCGCTTCACCGTTGGCGCTGTACCAAGCTGCTTTCATGCGGCACTTTCTTTTGAAAAATAGAGCCATTCGGAGGTGCACACGCCGTGCACTGCCGATCCAAATCGTCAATCATGATGCCAGAAACCCTTGGCACAGAAGTCGTATTTGGCGCATAGAAGACAGCCCCTGCGAAGGATCACACAATACCCATCCCTTTAACCACTTGTCTTGGATTCACATGACTCGCTCCGGCTTGAACGTTCTCGGTGGCGAATTGATCCCCTGCTCTTATGACCCACTCACGGGGTATTACAGGGACGGTTGCTGCAACACCAGCGATGAAGATGTGGGTACGCACGTGGTCTGCGCCAAAGTGACCCAAGATTTTTTGAATTACTCGCGCTCGCGCGGCAATGATTTGATGACGCCTCGACCTGAACACCGCTTTGCTGGCTTGAAGGCTGGAGACAGGTGGTGTCTGTGCGCTATGCGCTGGCTTGAAGCTTTTCAAGCGGGCGTTGCACCCCACGTGATTTTAGAAAGCACGCACCACAAAGCGCTTGAATATGTGACCTTGGAGCAACTGCGCGAGTTTGCTTGGGTACCGAACTGAAATCGGCTTGGCTCACATCATCATGCTGAGCTGAAATACGGAGTTCGGTGCTCGGGGCATGACCGGTGGCGGCAGCGGCTTCAAACGGAACTGGCCCATCATGGAAGTCACACGCGCATCACGGGGCATGAACGGAACCGCCACATCGGACAATGTTTGTGCCTGCAGTAAGGCCTGCATGTTGTCCTGGATGCCTGTCTCGAGCGCTTTCATGGGGTGGTTGGCATCTGGGTACAGTTTTTCAAAACTGTGCACCTCTTCAAAGTGCTTCACCACATCCCACAGGCTGATGTCTTCAGGGTTGCCACGAATTTGGTAGCCACCGCCCGGACCACGGTGAGCGCGGATCAGGCCGGCTTCGCGCAGCTCTTTGAGGATAGATTCGGTGTAAGAAGAAGACAAAGACAACCCATTGGCGATCTCCTCCGTGGTCACGGGCTTGACCACTGAACGGGACGTGATGAACACAGCGATGTCAAGGGCTTTGACGGTTTTCTTCTGGATCATGGTCTTCTCCGTTAACGATGAGATATTCTATGACCATACAGTCACAAAACAACTAATAATTTCCAAATAACTTTTCATTTACGGAAAATGTTGCATTTATTACTACATAAATTCAAGCCAATTGGAAGGCTCACACCCTTTGGCAAAGGCTTGCCGACATGAAACGCCATGTGGCCGCCGTTTTGGTTTTTCTCACCACTGCGGTGGTGATCGACAGCCATGTGGACTGGGAACACCTAGACGGTCGCCGCTTGTTAAACCTCAGCGGACAGCGCTTTGATGTGCAGGGATGGGCAGCCGAACAAGCACTCTTATGGCGCCGCGATTGCCGCGCCTTTGCCCCGCTGCCACTGGACAGCCCCACCGCCCAAGCCGTATTGACCGTCATTCAGCAGCACAGCCTGCCCGACTCGCAAAGCGCAAGGGGTTTGCAAATGCGCCTACAGGGCAACTGGAGCGTGGCCGAGGTGACTTTTGAAACCCTCAAGCCCGCGTTGGTGGTTTTGCAGCTGAACAATGGCCAATGGCGCGTGCAGGACCAAGCCGTGTGGAGCGGATCGACAGCGCCCTGGAACAGCGCCCAATTTGTGCGCCGCTACCTGCGCCAGCAAGCGCCCGATTTACCGCAGGCCTTGCTGCAGTGCATCGACATTGACCCTCAGCGGTACGGTCCGGGGCCCGGCGGGCTTGGGCCCGTGCCACCCAAAGGCAAAAGCCAGCCATGAGCTACCGCGTTGTTTGGTTCAAACGCGACCTGCGCCTGCAAGACCATGCGCCACTGGTGCACGCTGCAAGCCAAGGGCCGGTGCTGTGCCTTTACATCGCCGAGCCAGATCTGTGGGCCCAGCCCGATGCGGCTTTGCAGCACTTTGAATTTGTGCGCGAGTCATTGACCGAACTGCACCACGACTTGCAAGCACTGGGCGGCAGCTTGCAGGTGCGCGTGGGACCGGCGGTGCAGGTGCTGGCCACGCTGCACGCACAAGCGCCGTTTGTTGAACTGGTGGCGCACGAAGAAACCGGCAATGCGTTCACCTACGAGCGCGACCTGCAAGTGGCCGCGTGGTGCCGCAGCGAGGGGGTGGGCTGGAGGGAGTTTGCGCAGTTTGGCGTGGTGCGGCGTCTGAAAAGTCGCAACAGCTGGCAAGCCCGCTGGGAAACGCACATGGCCGCTCCGCAAGCCGTGCTGCACGACCTGCACTTTTTTCATCCCACCACCACTCACGGCATCGAAGCCATGACACCGCCGCCCGGCTTGCAGCACAACCCGCCAGATCGCCAGCGCGGTGGCCGCAGATGGGGCCTAGAGACCTTGCAGAGTTTTTTGGACGTTCGTGCGCTGAGCTACCGCGGCGGCATCTCATCCCCCTTGTCTTCGCCGACGGCTTGTTCGCGCTTGTCAGCCTACCTGGCCTATGGCTGCATCAGCCTGCGCGAGGTGGTGCAAAGCACCCGCGCCACACTTGAGACTCTGCCCCCACAAGCGGGCAGACACCGGGCCGGCCTGATCGGTTTCATCAGCCGCTTGTACTGGCATTGCCACTTCATTCAAAAACTCGAAAGTGAGCCCGAGATTGAATGGCGCAACATGCACCGGGGTTACGACGGCCTGCGTGAAGACGGCTGGAACGACGCCCACTTTGCCGCCCTGACCTCGGCCCGCACCGGTTGGCCCATGGTGGACGCTTGCGTGGTCATGCTCTACCAAACCGGCTGGCTGAACTTCCGCATGCGGGCCATGCTGGTGTCGGTGGCGGCCTACCCGCTGTGGCTCGACTGGCGGCCGGTGGGCCATTGGCTGGCCACGCAATTTTTAGATTACGAACCCGGCATCCACTGGAGCCAGTTGCAAATGCAGTCGGGCACCACCGGCATCAACACCACGCGGGTGTACAACCCCATCAAACAAGCGCAAGACCACGACCCCAAAGGCATTTTTGTGCGCCGCTGGTTGCCCCACATGCGCCGTGTGCCCGACACCTGGTTGTTCGAGCCTTGGCTCATGCCGCCCGAGGTGCAGCGCCACTGCGGCCTGACAGTGGGCAGCGGGCCGGATGCCGACATTCCAATGCCCGTGGTGGATTTGGCCGAAGCCACGCGCCAGTCCAAAGCCGCGCTGCATGCGCGCCGGGCCGAACCCGGTGTGAAGGCAGGCAAAAAAGCCATCGTCGAAAAACACGCTTCGCGCAAACATGGCACTGGCCACCAACGCGACGTGTTCACACGCGACAGCGACACCCCCAAAACCTCCCGCCGAAAAGCGGCAAAGACGACTTCAGCCGATACACCACCCAGCAACCAGCTGGGCTTTGACTTTTAATCCATGCGCACCACCCTTTTCTGGTTTCGAAACGACTTGCGCCTGCACGACCAACGCGCCTTGAAACAAGCGATTGAGCATGCCCAGTCGCATCAACAACCCCTGCTGCTGGTCTATGTGCACGAACCCGTGCACGACGAGCCCACCGCCTGGGGCTTTCGCCGCATGGGCGCGCACCGCAGGCGTTTTATGGCCGACACGCTGCAAGAGCTGCAAGTCACGTTGCAGGCACTGGGCCAGCGCCTGGTGTTGCTGCACGGCCCCGTGGCCGAGGTGTTGCCCGCCTGTGCACGTCTGGTGCAAGCCGACACCGTGTTTTGCGAAGACATCGCTGCGCCCGAAGAAGAAGCGCAGCTGCAAGCGCTGATCCATGCTGGACTCAACGTCAAGACCTTGTGGCAGTCCAGTCTGATCGAACCCGACGCCCTGCCCTTTGCGGCCGAAAACATGCCGCAAGTCTTCACCGAGTTTCGCCAGCGCATCGAATCGGCGCGGCTTCAACCTTTGGCACCGCTGCCCGCGCCCACCCAGTTGCCTGCGCCTCCGAATGAGCCCGCCATCACTTGGACCAGCTTGCCCGGCTGGACAGACAACGCTTTCACACTGCTGCAAGCCCACACCGAAGGCGATACACACCCACGCTCGAATTTTCCTTATGTCCAAGCGCATTGCCGGGGCGGCGAGAACAGCGCTTTGGCCCACCTGCAAAACTACCTCACGCCCCCTTGGCCCGACCGCTACAAACAAACCCGCAACGCCCTGCAAGGCCAGCACACCAGCAGCCACTGGTCGCCCTGGCTGGCCACGGGGGCAGTGTCGGCCCGTCGCATTTGGGCAGACCTTCATGCCTATGAACAACAGCACGGCAGCAACGACGGCACCTACTGGCTCTGGTTTGAGCTGCTGTGGCGCGACAACTTTCGCATGCTGCACCTGCAGCACGGCCGCCAACTGTATGTGGCAAGGGGCTTGTCCAACTTGCCCAAACCCAAACACTTTCCAAAAGACTTTCAGCACTGGTGCGATGGTCAAACCGGTGAGCCCATCGTCGACGCCGGCATGCGCGAGCTGGCGGCCACGGGCTTTACCTCCAACCGCATGCGCCAGATCGTGGCGAGCTTCCTGGTGCATGACCTGTCTTGCGACTGGCGTGCAGGCGCGGCCTGGTTCGAATCACAGCTGGTGGACTTCGATGTCTGCAGCAACCAGGGCAACTGGCTGTATGTGAGCGGGCGCGGCACCGACCCACGTGTGGGCCGGCGCTTCAACCCCGTCAAGCAAGCGCAAGACCACGACCCACAAGCTCGGTTTCAAAAGGCCTGGCTTTCGCCCTGACACTGGCCAGTATCTGTCGGAGGTGCAAGGATAATGCGCACCATGTTGTTTTTCATGCTCCCCCGAACCTTTATCGACCACACGCTCAGCGCCGTAGCATGCTGATCGGTGTGTTGTTCGCTCTGGCCGCAGGCCTGATGTGGGGTCTGGTATTTGTAGGGCCACTGCTGCTACCCGACTACCCCGCCGCACTGCACACCTTTGGCCGCTATCTGGCCTTCGGGCTGATCGCCCTGCCCTTGGCCTTTGTGGACCGCGCCGAAATCCGGCGTCTGACCCGCGCCGACTGGCTGGTGGCGCTGAAACTCGCCGCCATCGGCAATTTGCTCTATTACCTGTTCCTCTCGAGCGCCATCCAGCGTGCAGGCGGTGCGCTGCCCACCATGGTCATCGGCACGCTACCGGTGGTCATTGCGGTGGCGGCGAATGTGCTCAACCACCAACGCGACGGGCGTTTTCCGTGGCTCAAACTGGCCCCACCTCTGGTACTGATTTTGCTCGGCATCGCCTGCGTCAACCACGTGGAATGGACCGGCCTGCTGCAAAACCCGCAAGCCGACACCAGCCGCTACATCACGGGAGCCGCGTTGGCCGTGGGCGCGATGGTTTGCTGGACTTGGTACCCCCTCAAAAACGCCGACTGGCTGCGCGGCCACCCCGACCGCAACCCGCGTGTGTGGGCCACGGCGCAAGGCATCGCCACACTGCCCCTGGCCTTGCTGGGCTATGCCGGGTTCTGGCTTTGGGCCAGCGCTACTCAGAACCCGATGTCCATGCCCTTGGGGCCTCGCCCACTCGAATTCTTGGTCCTCATGATGACCATTGCATTGTTGGCCTCTTGGCTCGGCACCCTGTGCTGGAATGCCGCCAGCCAGCGGTTGCCCACCGCCCTGGCAGGCCAGTTGATCGTCTTTGAAACCCTGGCCGCGCTGGCCTATGCCTTTTGGCTGCGCGGCCAATGGCCCGAGCCGCTGACCTTGGCAGGCATTGCCTTCTTGGTTCTTGGCGTCATCGGCGGCGTCCGGGTCAAAGCGGTGGAGGCCCAGCGCTGAAAGCTTCAGGGTTTTCACCGATCCCACCCAGATTCAATGTGTATACAGTTGAGAACACAAAAAAGGAGCGCACTCTCTGGAGAACCTTTTTGGTGCGGCAGGACCGGATGAGCGGCACCACAAACGGGCATTTCTAGGGGATCAACCTGACAATCCTTGTCAGGAGAGTGCTTGATAATGGCACCGATATTGCTAATTACAAATCACCGTTTATTTGAACTTGGAGTCCCCCATGAACAAGCGTTTCCTCATCAAGGCCACGGCCGCTTTGGCAGCAGTCGCCGCCTTTGGTACTGCGCACGCGCAAACCACCCCCATCAAATTCCAACTGGATTGGCGTTTTGAAGGCCCTTCGGCTTTCTTCTTGCTGCCTGCAGCCAAGGGCCATTTCAAGGATGCCAAGTTGGACGTGACGGTGGACTCCGGTAACGGCTCCGGCGGTGCTGTCACCCGCGTGGCCTCGGGCACTTATGACCTGGGCTTCGCTGACCTGGCCGCTTTGATGGAATTTCACGCCAACAACCCCGATGCGCCCAGCAAGCCTGTGGCCATCATGATGGTCTACAACAACACACCCGCTTCGGTCATGGCATTGAAGAAGTCCGGCATCAAAACCCCGGCTGACCTGGCTGGCAAGAAGCTGGGCGCGCCTGTGTTTGACGCCGGTCGCCGCGCATTCCCTATCTTCCAAAAATCCAACAACATCGGCAACGTGACTTGGACCGCCATGGACCCACCTCTGCGCGAAACCATGTTGGTTCGCGGTGACGTGGACGCCATCACTGGCTTCACTTTCACATCGCTGCTCAACATCGAAGCGCGTGGCGTGAAAGCCGAAGACGTGGTCGTCATGCAGTACCCTGACTTTGGCGTCAAGCTGTATGGCAACGCCATCATCGCCTCACCCAAGATCCTGAAAGAAAACCCAGCCGCTGTGAAAGCCTTCTTGACCGCGTTCACCAAAGGCGCCAAGGAAGTCATGGACAACCCAGCCGCAGCCATTGAAACCGTCAAGGCCCGCGACGGCATCATCAATACCGCACTCGAGACACGCCGTTTGCAATTGGCCATCGACACTGTGATCAACAGCCCATCGGCCCGCGCTGAGGGCTTTGGCCAAGTCAATGGCCCTCGCTTGTCCTTGATGGCCTCGCAAGTGTCTGACGCCTTCAACACCAAGACCCGCGTCAAGTCAGAAGACATCTGGAACGGTTCGTTCTTGCCCACCGCCAAAGAACTGGACATCTTGCCCAAAGCCAAAAAATAAGCCCCCATCGTTTCGGCAAGCCCATGGCCTGCCGAAACTTTGGTCATCTCTGGGTGTGCACACACCCTGGCTTGAGCCCACTCCAACTCACCCGAGTCAGTGGGCTTTTCAAGGGGATGTTTTGTATACACTTTCGAACACCATTTCAGAGCCCACACCATGACCCAAGAATCATTCGTTGATTTCCAGAATGTCTGGCTGGCCTACAACGACGAGTTGCTGGCACAAAACCATTTCGCTGTCGAAGACATCAATCTGCAGGTCAAGCAAGGCGAGTTCATCGCCATCGTCGGGCCCTCTGGTTGCGGCAAGTCCACCTTCATGAAGCTGACCACGGGTCTGAAGATGCCCAGCAAAGGCCGCATCCTGGTCGATGGCCAGCCTGTGACCGGTCCGCTCAAGATCAGCGGCATGGCGTTTCAGGCCTCCTCACTTTTGCCTTGGCGCACCACGCTCGACAACGTGTTGCTGCCCCTCGAAATCGTGGAGCCCTACCGCTCCAATTTCAAGGAAAAGAAAGCCGAGTACGCAGAACGCGCCCGCAAACTGCTGAACACCGTGGGCTTGGGTGGCTACGAAGACAAGTTTCCGTGGCAACTGTCCGGCGGTATGCAGCAACGCGCCAGCATCTGCCGCGCCTTGATTCATGAACCCAAAATGCTACTGCTCGACGAGCCCTTCGGCGCGCTCGATGCCTTCACCCGTGAAGAGCTTTGGTGCATCTTGCGCGACCTGTGGACCGAGCAAAAGTTCAACGTCATTCTGGTCACGCACGACTTGCGCGAATCGGTGTTTTTGGCCGACACGGTGTACGTGATGAGCAAGAGCCCCGGCCGCTTTGTGGTGAAAAAAGAAATCGACTTGCCGCGCCCGCGCGACCTCGAGATCACCTACACCCCAGAATTCACCAACATCGTGCACGAGCTGCGCGGCCACATCGGTGCCATGCGCAAGACCGGTGCAGCCATCAACCAATGATCGGGAGTCCCTCATGAATAAAAAATCCCTCGAAAGCTGGTCACCCTGGATCTTGCTGGTGCTGAGCATCCTGATTTGGGAAGGCCTGTGCCGCGCCTTCAACGTGTCGGAATTCGTGTTCCCCAGCCCCTCGCGCATCGCACAGCAAACCATCGAATACCGCGACGTGATCGCGGGCCACGCTTGGCGCACCTTTTGGGTGACCATGGTCGGCTTTGGCATCGCCATCGTGGTGGGTGTGTTGCTGGGCTTCATCATCGGCAGCTCACGCCTGGCCTATGCCGCCGTGTACCCGCTCATGACGGCCTTCAACGCGCTGCCCAAAGCGGCCTTTGTGCCCATCTTGGTGGTCTGGTTTGGCATCGGCATCGGCCCCGCCATCCTCACAGCTTTCCTCATCAGTTTCTTCCCCATCATGGTGAACATCGCCACCGGCTTGGCCACGTTGGAACCTGAGCTGGAAGACGTGCTGCGGGTGCTGGGCGCCAAGCGCTGGGACGTGCTGGTCAAAGTCGGCCTGCCCCGCTCCATGCCTTACTTTTATGGCTCGCTCAAAGTCGCCATCACCTTGGCCTTTGTAGGCACCACGGTGTCCGAGATGACGGCGTCGAACGAAGGCATTGGCTACCTGCTGATCTCCGCCGGCTCGGCCATGCAAATGGGCTTGGCGTTTTCTGGCTTGGTGGTCGTGGGTGCCATGGCCATGGCCATGTACGAACTGTTCAGCGCCATCGAAAAGCGCACCACCGGCTGGGCACACCGCGGCTCGCAAGGCGAGTGAGGTGCATGAGGTGAGCCAGGTCAGTGC
The DNA here is from genome assembly GCA_943331105.2 of Akkermansia muciniphila. GTDB lineage: Bacteria > Pseudomonadota > Gammaproteobacteria > Burkholderiales > Burkholderiaceae_C > Limnohabitans_A. The sequence goes on along the minus strand of CALQKH020000012.1, from coordinate 97,741 downwards.
GGTGCGTGCAGCAGACGTGTCCGGACACTCGACTTGGCACGCCAGCCTGCAGCTCGACTACACGCTGGAGTCCGAGCGCAGCGTCGCCCGCTACCTGCACCAAGGACCGCTGCGCATTTTGCAAAGCCTCTACCCCGAAGGCGATGCGGTCTGCCACAACGTGCTGGTGCACCCGCCCAGCGGCTTGGTGGGTGGCGACACCCTCGACATGCAAGTCACAGTCGCATCAGGGGCGCATGGCTTGGTGACCACGCCCGGGGCCACGCGCTTTTACCGGTCTGAAGCAGGCCTCGCCACACAACAGGTGCACGCGCGGGTTGAATCTGGTGCCCGCCTGGAATGGCTGCCTTTGGAAGCCATAGCCTACAACGGCTGTGATGGCCTGAACCGCGCCGTGTTTGACCTGGCCCCCGGCGCAGAAATGATGGCCTGGGACCTCACTGCGTTCGGGCTGCCTGCGGCCGACATGCCCTATGTGCAAGGCACATTTCGCCAACACTTGGAAATCCCTGGCGTGTGGCTGGAACGCGGCACCCTGAACGCTGAGGACACCCGCCTGATGGACAGCCCGCTGGGACTGGCAGGCCAGCGCTGCATGGCCACGTTGGTGTTCGCATCGGGCTGCGCCATGGCCGATGAGCGCATCGAAAGGGCTTTGGCCTGCGCCCGTGATTTGATGGAAGCTTCTGAACTGCGCCTGACAGCCGGGGCCACCTCACCGCACAAACAAGTCATCGTGCTGCGGGTGCTGGCACCGGTGACCGAGCCTGCGATGCTGCTGCTGCGGCAGGTGTGGGCGGCTTGGCGGCAAGAGATGTGGGCAATGCAGGGCACATACCCTCGACTTTGGCATGTCTAAGTCCTGAGATCTGCGGCTCGGCCAAACCGTCCTAAGCCCAGCTCGATCAGGCGTTCACCACGGCGCAACAAGTACAGCACCTCCACCCCCATGCGCTGTGCCATAGCCAAGCCTTCATCGGGGCCTGCCACCAACAAGGCCGTGGCCCAAGCATCTGCTTGCATGCAGCTTGAAGCCAGCACAGTGACCGATGCCACACCGTTGTTCACCGGCGCCCAGCGACGCGGGTCCATGGTGTGCGCAAGGCGCGCGCCGCCAACTTCCAGACAGCGTCGGTAGTCGCCAGACGTGGCCACCGCCAGATCCTCCAGTTCGATCACGCCGCGCACTGCTCGGCGTTCAAACTCGGGGCTTTCAAGGGCCACGGACCAAGGCAGACCGCCGGACTGCCCCCCCACGGCTCGCAACTCGCCATCCAGCGCTGCCAGTGCATGCCGAACGCCATGTTTTTGCAACACTTGGGCCATGCGGTCCACCGCGTAGCCCTTGGCAATGCCACACAGGTCGAGTTGCAAGGGCACACGTTTTCGAACTTGGCCTTCTACTTTGTCCAGCTCCAAACAAGCGTGCGCAGCAAGCGGTTGGGATTGGCGAGCCATGCGAATGGCGTGTGCGTCGGGCGCATCGCACACCGCACCAAAACCCCAGGCATTGACCAGCCCACCTACGCAGGGGTCAAAGGCCCCTGTGCTCAGCCGCTGCACATCCAAGGCACAGCCCAAGACCTCCAGCATCTCTGCGGGCAACGCCACCCAAATGTCCACCGGCGCACGGTTCACACGCATGAGCTCACTGTCCGGTTTCCAGGGCGACATCTGCTGGTCCACCTGATCGACCGCAGTGGCCAGGTCTTGCTGCAAGGCATTCATGTCGAGACTGTCGTCGGCATCCAAGGTGGCCGACCAGCGCGTGCCCATGGTCGGACCATGCAAGGTGATGCGTTGGCACTTGGCAGCAGATTCAGAAAACATCTTCGGCATAACGTTCTTTGGACTTCAACTTGGCGACGCTCAGCTGCAAGGGTGCCAACACCGTGTCGAGCGCATCGGCCACGCCCTGCGCCATGGCGCGGCTGCCGCAGACCCGCACGATGGCGCCTTGGCTGACCCAGTGGCGCACGCGCTCGGCATCGCGGCGCAGGGCGTCTTGCACGTATCCGCCCCCTTGGGGCACGCGCGAGAACACTGTCTGCAAGCTGGTCAAGCGGCCTTCACCCAACCAGCGCTCGATCTCGGGGCCGAAGTAAAAATCTTGTGCCGGATCGCGCCCACCAAAGTACAGGTGCATGGGCCGCATGCGGTCATTTCGGCGGATAAAGCCCGCCAGCGGTGCCACCCCTGTGCCCGCGCCGATCAGCAACACCGGCTTGCGCGTCTGGGGCAGCGCAAACCCCGGGTTGAGACGGATGAAGGCGTGGATGTTGTCCCCTGCCTTCAGGGCCAGCAGGTGCTTGGAACACTGGCCACCCGGCATCTGGCGCACACAAATTTCCAGAAAGCCGTCCTGCCAGCCCGAAGCCAGCGAGTAAAAACGCGGCACGCTGGAGCCGGGTGGCACGATGCCCACCAGATCACCCGCCGAAAACCGCACCAAACCATGCGTGCCCAGACAAGTGCGCAAACCCCGAGCAGGCCATGCAAATCGCAAGATCGCAGTCGGCTGACCGCCTGCTACGGCAAAGTTTTGACGCCCGATCAAGGTCAGCACCGTGGTCGGTGGCACTCGCGGCACATGCGCCAACACCAGCGGTTCGTTCAGCGCCTGCGCCAAGGCGATGCCCCAGCGTGCGAACTGCTGCGCAGATTGTTGGTGGATGCACTCGAGCGGCAGCAGCGCGGGCCAGCCTTGCGAACGCAGCTGCCGCTCCAGAGCCTCGGAAAAGGCGCAAAACGCCGGATACTGCCGATCGCCAAAGCCCAACACCGTGATCGGAACCGACACCGGGACATTGGTGGCCTTGAGTTTGGAAATCAGCGCAAGCGCACCACTGGCATGGGCCGGGGCCTGGCCTTCACCATAGGTGGCCGCCAGCACCAACACCTGCCCTGTGGCGGCGGTGGTTTGAAAATTTTCCAAAGCGCTGGTGTGCACGCGGTGGCCGCACAGGCTCAGTGCGTCTTGCAGTGTTTGGGCAAAACCCCAGGTGCTACCCCCCTCGCTGGCCACGAAGATGAGCACATCGGCCTGCGCCATGGGGACGTTGCCGGTGATCTTGGGGGTCTGGTTGCGCGCTTGCCTCCAAATGAAAAAACCCGACAACCAAAACAACAGCACGCTGGCACCAACAAGACCGAGCACCACAGCCCACAGCCAAGCCGATTCACCCGTGTGCAGCACCACGGCCAGGTCGACCACGCGCTGCGCCAAGCTGGCGTCCTGCCAAGCCAGCATCTGGCCCGAGTAGCGGTCAATCCAGCCTTGCCCCTGGGCGGTGGTGAGCTTCCAGGTGTCTTCGGGGTCGGTGGCACCCGGCACATTCAACTTGCGCAAATCTTTGACCAGCAGGCTTTGCAGCGGGGCCAACTGCGCACCGGGCAAGGCAGGCTGGCCGGACACCACCGAGAGGACCTCCGGCTCAGTCCCCACATCCAGCACCACCAGCCCCAAGGTCGATGCGCTCATGGTCAGCGAGGTGACCGAAGTGAGCAACAGGACCAGCAGCACCACTCGACCCGTGACCACATGGGTGCGTTGCGCCAGCGTGCCGCGCACTTTCTTGGTCAGTCGCTGCCAGCCGCCCATGCGCCGCAGCAACAGCACCAGCGCCGATGCACACAGCACCGTCATGGCCAGCGCAACGCCCGCTGCCAGCCAGCGCCCGGCATCACCCAGCAGCCAAGAGCGGTGCAGGTTCTTCACCCAGCGCGGCAGCACCGAGGCTTGCCAAGGGCCCAGCACCCGGCCATCGGTTGGGTCGATATAAGACGCCTGCGGCTGCTCGCCAGCAAAGCTGAACACCACGATGGCACCCGAAGGCAGATGCCGGATTTCTTCGGCGTCCGGCACCGTGCGTGTCACGCGCTCGACCAAGGTGGCCACAGTCAAGTCGCCAGGCGCTGCGCGGGCCTGCCAAGCCTGCTGCACCGGGTCGATCGCCAAAATGGCACCGCTGATGCCCAGCACCACAGCCAGCGTGCCCACGGTCAAGCCCAGCCAGCGATGAATCGCTTTCCAGCTCATGCGCGGCGCTTCATTGAAGTTGGAAGCTCGCCGACTGGATGTAGGGCTTGCCGGTCTGCGGCTTGCCCGCATTCGCTTGGGTCAGCGGTATGCGGACCTCTGACGGGCTGTCGCGCATGTCTTCGGCGGCGGCATCGATGCGGATTTCATAGCCTGCGTCGATCAATGCATCCGCCAGATCGGCCGTGACCTTGAGGGTGCGGCCTGCGCCGACGCTGGCACCGGTGACGCCATTCAAACGCTGAGCATCACCGGCCGAAAGTCGGTACCAATCCGACAAATGCTTGTGGTACTTGGCCTTGCCACCGGCCACCCAGAGGGTGCGCACATAGGCACCCTTGGCATCGGTGAGGTAGGCCGCCAAGTAGGCACCGTCACCGCCGTAATTTTTGAGCTGCGCGGTCAGCGTCACGGGGCGGCTGTGTGCCAAGGCGGGAAAGGTCAGCGCGCAGGCCGTGGCCACAAGGGATAAAAGAGGTTTGGACATGGTGGTATTTCCGTGAAGCCTGTTGAATGAAAAACTCATGACGCTTCGCGTTCGCTTTTTCGCTCGCGATGGTGCTCGTCCTGCTTGAGCTTCAAGACCTTGAGCGTTTCTGGGTCGATCTTGGCTTTGAATCTGCGGCCCTGGGCATCGGTGAACCGAATTTCATAACAGCCGTCGTCGATCTTCAGCCGCTCGATCTGCCAGCCCTGGGCTGCGGCCATCTGCCGCACGGCATCGCGCGATTGCCAGCGGTTGAGGGGGGCATTGCAATCGTCCTCGGCCAAGGCGGGCAAGGCTGCAAGGCCGAGCGACAACACCAGCAGCCCCTGGCTCCAAGCGTGATTGCATTTCATGAAGGGCTCCTGTCAAGCCAGTTTGAGCATCAGGCTTTGGATGGAGGGCATGGCGAAAAAGCCATATGTATTCAGCCCTGTTGGCGCGCTCACAGTCGAGGCGCCGCAAAAACTCAATCATCAAGGTTCTTGTTCGAATCCAAGTTGATCAAAGTCAATGCTTGTCGCCACCCCTCATGCTCAGATGCGGATGATGTTTGTTTTGTCATGAACACCTCTGCGCATTGGATCGGTTTGCTCACCGCCTTGGGGGTAGGCTTGCTGATCGGTGTGGTGCGTGAGCGCCGGCACGAGCCCACCAGGACCAAGGCGGGCACGCGGACGCACGCGCTGGTGGCGATGCTCGGCTATGTGAGTTGGAGTTTGGGCACTGGGCCATTTGTGGCCACGGTCTTGGTGATCGGTGCACTGGTGATCGGGGGTTATCAGGCCACCGCCCGAAGCGATCCTGGCCAGACGGGTGAGGTGGCATTGCTGGTGACCCTGATGCTGTCGGCGCTGGCGCAACAAAACCCGGGCTTGTCTGCCGCTCTGGGCGTTCTGGCTGCGGCGCTGCTGCATGCCAAGCAAGCTTCGCAGCGCATCAGCCGTGTTCTGATCACCGATCAAGAATTGCAGGACGCCCTGATCTTGGCTGCCGCAGCACTGGTGGTGATGCCGCTGCTGTCAGACCAAGCAATGGACCCTTGGGGCGTGTTGCAAGCCACCACGCTGTGGCGCATCGTGGTGTTGGTCATGGCGGTCGGCATGCTGGGCCATGTCGCGCAGCGGGCGCTGGGGGGTCGTTGGGGCATGCCACTGGCGGCCTTCTTTTCGGGTTTTGTGTCTTCCACTGCTGTGGTCGTCAGCACGGGTCAGCGCGTGCGGGCAGGACACAGTGATGCACTGCCCGCAGCGGCTTGTGCCCTGCTGGCCAATCTGGCGTCGTTGACGCTGTTTGCCGGAGTGCTGGGGGCTGCCTCACCGCCCCTGCTGGTGGCCATGCGCTGGCCACTGGTCTTGGCGGGCCTGGGCTTGATGCTGGTGGCGTTGCTCGCATTGCGTCGCATCGAAGGCGATGGTGCCGAGACCCCAACAGGACACGCTTTCAAACTGACCCATGCCTTGGGCATGGCCAGCATCATTGCCTTGATGTCCTTGCTCGCCGCCTGGCTGCAAAACGTTTTTGGCGATGTGGGTGTGCTGGTGGCTGCGCTGTGTGTGGCCTGGGTGGAAGTGCATGCCGCCGCAGCCAGCATTGCGCAACTGATACAGACAGGCGGCATGACGCCTAAGTTTGCGCAATGGTCACTGGTGGCCGTGCTGGCCTCCAGCGCTGTGGCAAAAACCGCCTTGGCGATAGCCAGCGGCGGGATTCGCTATGGTCTGGCAGTCGGACTGGGATTGGTGGCCATGGTGGCGGGTGGCGCGGTGGGCGTGATGTGGTTTACCTGAGTTGATGCAGCAGGTTTGTGAGGGATGAGTGTCTGCGAAAGGCTGGGAGCGGACTACCGTATTGGTTCATTGATCGGCAGCAGCCGACCCATAGCGGTCGACCGGCATGATCAAGCCCAACTTTTGGCAGTTGTAGGACTGACAGGGAATACCCCAATTGTAGACGACCGGTCTAATAATAAACTGACTTTCACGAGTGTGAAATGAGGCTTAGCCCATTTGCACAAAAAAATCACAGAGACACCTCAACTGCAACCAGGAAAGACACCGTTCAAATGCCTGAGCAAGAGCGACTGCTAACTTTGAATCAAGTCTGTAAAAATTTTGGCGGCGTACAAGCCGTTAAGAATTTGAGCTTTGATGTGAAATCGGACGAGATCGTAGGTTTGATTGGCCCGAATGGGTCCGGTAAATCAACGACGGTGAATTTGATATCTGGTTCAGTACCACCCAGCTCTGGCGACATTGTGTGGCGTGGACAAACTGTTAACAAACTTCCAATTAGTCGACGAGTACCCTTGGGTCTGGCGCGAACATTTCAAACCACGAGTTTGCTTGCAGAGGTCAGTGTGCTCGACCAAGTTTTGACGGCATGTCACACCAGCTATAGCGTATCGCCGTGGCGATCAGTGCTCCGAACGAAAAACGCCAGAGTTCAAGACGTTGAACAACGCTCCAAAGCTCAAGAGTTGGTTGAATTTGTTGGACTGGGCGAAGTAATGGGCCATCCAACTTCGACCATCTCGTCGGCGCATCAGAGACTTCTCATGATCGCTACAGCGATGGCTGCAGATCCAAAATTGATCTTGCTCGATGAACCGGCGGCTGGAATGGTTGCACAGGAGCGGAAAGAATTGGCCGAAGTCATATTGCGGATTCGAAAAAGGGGATTGGCTGTATTGGTTATCGAGCATCACATGGGTCTGATCATGGAAGTGTGCGATCGCATTGTGGTTCTGAATTTTGGTGAAAAGATCGCTGAAGGTAGGCCTGAGGAAATCCAGCGCGACTCAGCGGTCATTGAAGCGTATCTTGGCGGGGTGCATTGATGCTACATATTAAGAACCTAACAGCAGGTTATGGAAAAGTAAATGTTTTGCATGGGATCAGTCTTGATGTTTATGAGCGTGAATGTGTAGCCCTTATTGGAGCAAATGGAGCGGGTAAGAGCACCACCTTGCGCTGCATCTGTGGGCTTAACGAAGTGCGCTCTGGCAGCATTGAATTTATTGGTGAACGATTGGATGGTTTGAGTGGGCATGCCATTGTCCGCAAGGGAATCACCATGTGCCCAGAAGGCAGACAAGTATTTGCAGAAATGTCGGTTGTCGAAAATTTGGAAATGGGTGCACACACGCGCAAAGACAACGAACAGAAAAGTGATATCGAAAAAATGCTGGATCTCTTCCCCGTATTGCGTCAGCGCGCCAAGCAGAGGGCCGGCACACTTTCAGGTGGTGAACAAGAGATGCTTGCCATAGCTCGGGCGCTGATGGCGAGACCCAAACTTTGTCTTTTTGATGAACCTTCCTTAGGTTTGGCACCAAAAATTGTTGAAGAAGTTGAGCAGATTTTGGTGCGCATCAAGGCCATGGGAACAACCATCGTACTTGTTGAACAAAATGCAGCCATGGCATTGCGCTTGGCTGATCGTGCGTATGTTTTGGAAGCGGGCGAAGTGGTGCTTCATGGGACAGGGCAAGAATTAAAAAATGACCCGCAAGTGAGTAAAGCCTATTTGGGCTATTGAAGCAGAGGCGGTATCCCAATCGTGGGGTTCGCAAAAATCTTTTAACTGGAGACAAGAAATGAAACTGAAAAAATCTATGACTCTGGCTGCACTGGTCATCAGTGCTGCATTGACTCCTGCAGTCCATGCATCAAACGAAGTTTTGGTACTTGGCGTTAACGATGCATTAACCGGTGGTGGCGCCGTTTACGGCTTGCCCCAAGCCAATGCAGTTCAAATGGCTGCCGATGAGATCAATGCTGCAGGCGGTATCAAGGCCGGTGGAACCACCTACACACTTAGAGTTATCACATCGGATGATAAAGCCAACCCAACAGAGGCCACCAATAGTGTGAGGAAGCTGATCGACCGTGACAAGGTTAAGTACTTGCTAGGTTTTTGTTGCTCAGGATCGACAAGCGCGGTTGCCTCCTTTATTGCAAAAGAAGACGCCGTCATGTTGGTCGGAAATGCTGCGGAACGCACTATCACTGCGCAAGGTATTCCTAACGTATTTCGCACACGTCCACCTGCAGACTTTACTGGCGCTGCAGCAGGTACATTCGTGGCACAAAGGGGTGCTCGAAACGTCGCTGTCATCGGTGCTTTGGAAGTTGGTTTCTATACCCAATACGTGGATGCCTTTGAAAAAGAGTTGAATAAAGTTGGGGGCAAGATCATTGCAAGAGAAGCATTCGGGCTTCGCGACCGTGATATGACGCCGCAATTAACAAAAATCCGCGGCCTTAAACCCGATGCAATCTTGGTCGTAGGTTACGTTGAACCCGCTGCATTTGTATATCGTCAAGCAGTTGAGTTGGGCCTCAATGTGCCGCGATATGGTTTTACCAGCGGCAGCGAAGAACAGTTTCTGCGTGTAGTTACAAGTGCGCAAATGGAAGGCGTTTGGGATCTTCGCCCAACAGAGCTGACCATTGAAGCATTGGGACCACAAGCTAAGGCATACGATGCAAATTACAGAAAAAAATTCGGCCAATCACCCACGCCTAGTTCGCCCTACGCCTACGACCAGGTTTACGTACTGAAAAATGCAATCGAGCGCGCTGGTGGGTCAAAGGACGCCAAGAAAGTCGCAGATGCAGTTCGCACCTTGCCAATTCCAAAGGAAGCCGTGATGAAGTACATAGCCAACGATGGAAATGCCATGTTTGACCAGAACGGTCAGGCATACACAACCAACGGCGCTTTTCAGTGGCAAAAGGGCAAGTGGGTTTTCGTGTCCGAATTGCCATCTGATAACAAAGCTTATTCACAATTTTTGCGCAGTATTCGCAAATAAGTCCTGAGCTCAATTGGCTAACAGCACGCGACTCAATCTCACTTTGAGTCGCGTGGTTCTCTGTCAAACACAGATGGCATATCCGAACGGTGAAATGCGATGATCGAATTACTGCAACAAATTCTCAATGGACTCGCCATTGGTTCCGTCTACACATTGGTAGCTCTTGGACTGACCGTGGTATTTGGGATTTTAGGCATAGCGCATTTTGCGCATGGCTCATTAGCTATGTTTGGGGGATACTTAACTTTTGTATTCTCGACAACCATGGGGCTGTCCTTCTTTGCCAGCATGGCATTGGCCATGCCAGTTGGAGCGGTCATGGGCATGTTGATAGAGCGATTCGGATATCGACCTGTTCGTGATGCACCTCACATCAATGCCTTCATCATTGCTTTGGGCCTAACAATGATGTTGGAAGGCGGCAACTTGCTCATTTTTGGAGCCGATCAAGTCATCATTCAAACCCCATATCAGCAGGTGTTTGATTTTGGAGGGATCTTCGTCGCGCAGTTGCGAATGGTGGTGATGGTGACAGCTGTCACATTGGTCGCAGTGGTGACCTTACTTCTTTTAAAAACGAAAACTGGAAAGTCTGTTCGCGCTGTGGCTCAAAACCGTCATGCGGCTGTTCTGATGGGCGTAAATGTTAACTTTGTCTCATCGGTTGTGTTTGGTATTTCTTCCGCTCTAGGGGTCGCTGCTGGTGCCTTAATTGGGGCTTTGTTAGCGCTGGCACCAGGCGTAGGTGAAAGTTTTGCTGTCAAGGGTTTTGCCGTGTTGATATTGGGTGGTCTTGGATCATTGCCAGGCGCCATTTTGGGCGGCTTGGTTCTGGGTGTCAGCGAGTCTTTGGCAGCGGGCTTCATATCGTCAGCTTACAAAGACGTGATCTCCTTCTTAATCATGATCTTGGTCTTGTTGGTCATGCCGCAAGGCTTGATGGGGAAAAAATGAGACGTTTTTTTACTAAACCCTTGATGTTCAGCCTTGCGGCTGTAGCAGTCGCGTTGGCGTTGCCTCATGCCTTCAAAACACCCTATTACATTCATTTGATGACCTTGGCATTGATTTGGATTGTGCTTGCACAAGGCCAAAATTTAACGCAAGGATTTGTTGGTTATGTATCGATCGCACAAGCAGGATTTATGGGCATTGGTGCCTACATATCTACTCTTTTGACAATGAACTTTGGCGTTTCGGTTTGGGCAACACTAGTGATTGCGCCTTTGCTGACTGGTGCTATGGCAATCATTGCTGGATATCCAAGCCTACGTGTAAAAGGCCATTACTTTTCAATTGTCACGTTAGCGTACAACATGGTCATCTTTATTGTGTTGATGACATTTAAGGCGCTCACTGGTGGTGAGGCAGGCATACCTGATGTGCCACGCCCCAGCGAATTGACTCTTTTTGGATATGTTTTCAGTTTTGAAGGGCGCAGTAATCTCAACTACTATGCTTTGGCCTTGTCAGCAGCGATTTTGGCGACCGCTTGTTGTGCCCTGGTGTTGCACTCCCGTGCTGGGCGGGTGATGTTGGCCATACGTCAAAACGAAGATCTTGCAGAAGCTATGGGGGTGGTTACTTCACGGTACAAACTATTTGCTTTTGTTATGAGTTCAATTTTTGCAGGCTTGGCTGGAACTCTTTATGCGCATTACATAGGTTTTTTAAATCCTGAACCATTTGGCGTCGATCAATCATTGAACATCATTTTGGCAGTGATTTTAGGTGGTAGCGGTACGCTTACAGGCCCCATTGTTGGCGCAGTATCAGTCGTATTTTTACCTGAGCTGCTCCGTTTCGCTGATAGTTTTCGGCTCATCATTTACGGATCGATATTGGTCATAGCGACTATCTTCTTGCCTAAAGGACTTGTGCCATTGGTTGTCACCATTTGGCAGCGCTTGCGAACGCGCAAAACAGTCGCAGAAGATAACAAGGCAGCAAGCAAGGCATGAAAAAATGATCTCAGACGCTGAGGGACGGCCCATACCTGTGGACAGGGTATTCAAAGAAACAGATCATTTTGTACAGCGCCATCTAGTTCTGAAAGCAGCACAATGGGGTCGCGGTCTTTTCGAGCGACAGGCTTTATTTGAGCCCGCTGGAGACGCTGGCTTGTTGAGTCTCCAAGTTCCTCGTGCGTTTGGTGGATCAGATTTGTCTTTTGGTGACAAGGTCAAGGTGCTGCAAAAGCTGGCGCGAATTGATTTCAGTGCGGCCATGGCATTGGTGAATTCACACAACGTGGCGGTGCAGTTGGTGAAGTCTTCACCCTATGTGTTGTCGCCTCTTTATGCAGGTGATTTGATGCGTGGGCGCATCGTAGCCTGCACGGCACTGACCGAGCCCAATGCTGGATCGGATTTGGGCCAAATTCAAACCACGGCCATTCGACATGGCGATGGCTGGATTCTTAACGGCTCAAAAACTTGGATCATCAACGCCGCGCACGCTGACGGTGTTGTGGTTTACGCCCAAACCCAAGCAGGTGCGGGTGTCAAAGGCATTGCGGCATTTTTTGTCCGTGCCGAATCCCTCGGCTTCGAGCGTGTTGCTGTGTCGACCAACAGTGCTCTGACCAGTATGGGCATCGGTGGAATACGCCTGACGAATGTCTATTGCGACGCTTCGCACCTGTTGTATGAGCCCGGCAAAGCATTTGTCGACATCATGGGTGCGATCAATCGAGCGCGCACTTATGTGGCCGCCATGTGTTGTGCGATGGTGTCTCAAGCTTTGACAGATGTGCGCGTTTATGGTCAGAAACGTACCGCTTTTGGCCAGTCTTTGGATCAATTTCAAGGTTGGCGATGGCAAGTGGCCCAAGCAGCCACCGCATTACAAGCTGGTGAGTTGCTGGTGAGCGCGGCCTGCGATCTGATTGATCAGGGCAGCGAAGCCCAAACCGCTGCGGCGCAGGCCAAACTTTATTCAACCAGCATGGCTCAAACACAATTGGGTTCGCTGCTTCATGCGATGGGTGCAGAAGGATTTTTGGACCAGTATGCTTTTCTAAGGCACCTCACGGCAGCTCACGCTGCTTCTTTGGCCGACGGTTCAACAGCGATGCTGCTTGAACGTGTCGCACAGGACTTTCGTTTCAAACCAGGAGCAAGCTGAATGCGCGTCTTTCAAATTGAAGGGGAGTGGGGCATTGAACACTTGAAACTTTCCCAGCGTCCGGAGCCGATAGCAAGCGCAGGTCAGGTGTTGGTGCGGATGCGAGCCTCTTCACTCAACTACCGCGACCTTGTTGTGCCTGAACGTGGTTACGGAAGTTATACCGGGCAATTGCCCTTGATTCCCATCTCTGATGGGGTTGGAGAAGTCGTTGCTGTTGGTGCAGGTGTGACGCGAGTTCGTCTCGGTGATCGCGTGTGTCCGACTTACTTTCAGGGCTGGATTGGGGGAGAGCCAGATTTGCAGAGACTCACACAATCTCTTGGCGGGCCAATTGATGGAACCATGACTGAGATGATGTGTCTGTCTGAACATGGCGTGGTGGTGGTCCCTGACTACCTGAGCGACATTCAGGCAGCAAGCCTTCCATGCGCCGCATTGACGGCTTGGAGTGCTGTGGTGACCTACGGTCATGTCAAGGCAGGTGATCGGGTTTTGGTGCAAGGTTGTGGTGGTGTGGCTTTGTTTGCATTGCAGTTCGCGAAAATTTTAGGCGCCCATGTCACCGTGATCAGCTCGAGCGAAGAGCGAATGAATCGAGCCATTTCCTTGGGAGCAGATGCAGTGATCAATTACCGGGAACAGCCCGAATGGGCCAAAGCCACAAGAGAGATCACACAGGGGCGTGGATACGATTTGATCCTGGAATTAGGGGGTGAAAAAACACTCCCTCAATCTCTGCGCTGCATTCGCCCAGGTGGTACTTTGGCCATGATTGGTATCTTGTCGGGAAGCAGTGTCAACACTTCGTTGGGCCACATCATCACGCGGCAAGTGCGGCTTCAAGGCGTGACCGTGGGACACCGGGATGGAATGGAGGCTATGTTACGCGCTATGGCTCAGCACCAGATCCAGCCTGTCACCGATAAGGTATTTGCATTCGAGGAGCTCAAAGAAGCCATGGCGTATTTGAAGAGTGGGGCTCAGTTCGGCAAAGTCTGTATTGCCCATTAAAAAATGGGGGTCTGATGCTAATTCCTATCCTGCCAGTCAGCGTTGATTCTGGAAAAGTCGCATTTCAGATGTGCGAAAGCGGTGAGCAAGTCACTTACGCACAACTTGAAGACCGTGCCAACCAGGTTGCCCACCTGGTTTCAGATTTAGGCCTCCTTCCTGGTGACCATGTGGCCGTGCTGATGAATAACTGCCGTGAATTGCTGGAGCTTTGCTTTGGCTTCGATCGAAGTGGTGTTTATTACACGCTCATCAGTACGCGCCTGACGATGGACGAAATTGATTACATCGTTCGGGACTGTGGTGCACGTTTATTTGTTTATTCATCCGCGTTGGAGAATATTGAGCCAGACTTGTTCACCAAGCTACCTAAGGCGCTGCAGTGCATGAGCGTGGGTGCAAGGGGTGCACAAAGTGGGCACGGGGATTGGATTGCTCAATGCGCGAAAAAACCCACCTCTGCCACTGCGCAACCTTTGCAAGGCAGTGACATGCTTTACTCGTCGGGGACGACGGGGCGCCCCAAAGGTGTGCTGTGGCCATTGTCCAAAACCGATGCGGGGCAAGCCACTATGTTGGTAAAGTTGTTATCGCCATTGTTTGGATATGACGTCAACAGCCATTATCTTTCTACCGCACCTTTGTACCATGCAGCGCCACTGCGTCACAGCATGACGGTGATAAAAATGGGTGGAACCGTAACGGTTATGGAGCGCTTTGATGCTCTACTGGCTTTGCAGACCATCGAGCGGTGCCGCATCACCCACAGTCAATGGGTACCCACCATGTTTGTGCGATTGCTCAAGCTTGATCGAAAGACCCGCGAAAAATTCGATCTTTCATCCATGAAAATGGCTGTTCATGCTGCCGCGCCCTGCCCCGTTGATGTGAAAGAAAAGATGATTGAATGGTGGGGGCCAATCGTGCACGAGTATTATGCGGGCACTGAAAACAATGGTTTTTGTAGTATCACACCTGCTGAGTGGTTGGAGCACAAAGGCTCGGTGGGTCGTGCCTCACAAGGTAAGCTGCATATCTGTGATGAAGAGGGACTACCTTTAGAAGTAGGACAGACAGGCGCTGTTTATTTTTCAGATGGCCCCCAATTTCTTTATCACAACGATCTAATTGGCACCGCACAAACACGCAATGCCTTGGGCTGGACTACTCTCGGTGACATTGGCTATTTGGATGATCAGGGTTACCTTTATTTGGTAGACCGAAAAGCCTTCATGATCATCAGTGGAGGAGTCAATATTTATCCTCAAGAAATTGAAAATGTGTTGCTGCAACACCCTAAAGTGATGGACGCAGCTGTTGTTGGCGTCCCAAATAGTGATTGGGGCGAGGAAGTTAAAGCTGTTATACAACCCGTTGACGCATCCGATATTGGCCCCGCTCTAGCAGATGAGCTACAGGCATTCTGTCGCGAAAAATTAGCAGACTTTAAATGTCCGAGATCCATAGATTTCGACTTGGAGCTACCTCGTTTGCCTACAGGTAAGCTTTATAAAAAATTGGTTAAAAAACGCTACTGGCCTCAATAAGCCTTTGTGAAAAAATCAAATGCCAACCGGAGAATCCTACGTGTCAGAAAACCAAACCAGTCATGTTACGTCGAGCACGAGCAGAAGCGGCAGTCGTGCCGTCACACGCACAGATACTCGCAACGCTTTGGTTTGGTGCGGAACTGAACTCTTGACCGAACGCGGGTTCCAAATAACGGGTATTGATGAAGTGCTCAAGCGCGTTGGCGTACCCAAGGGCTCTTTCTACCATTACTTTAAAAGTAAAGATCATTTTGGACACGCAGTCATTGATAACTACGAAGCTTATTACGCAAAAAAAATGGATCGGATTTTTGACGACACTTCGCAACCTCCGTTGCAGAGGTTAGTGAACTTCACCGTGAATGCAAAAAATGGCATGGTGAAGTTCGACTTCAAGAGGGGCTGCCTTATCGGCAATCTTGGTCAAGAACTCGCTGCACTAGATGCCCAGTTTCGTGAACGGCTGGAGGGGGTTTTGGTGTCTTGGGAGAAACGTGTTTCAGACTGCTTGAGTGAGGCCATCGATATCGGAGAACTGGCGCCTGGGCAAGATCCTCAAGCACTTTCGCGTTTTTTCTGGGTCGGTTGGGAAGGGGCGATCTTGAGGTCAAAACTTATGCGCAGTTTGGAGCCAATAGACCAATTCACATCCATCTTCTTTAGATCTGTGTTGATTAGGTGATTCCTAGCATATGTCCTCAGACCGCAAGGCCAACTCTGATCAATTCATTCTTGCGCTCGATCAAGGTACTGGTTCCAGCAGGGCGCTGGTCTTTAACCCTGGCGGCGAGGTGATGGCTCAGGCACAGAAGCCATTGACTCAACATGACCCTCAACCTGGGTGGGTAGAACACGACGCTCTGGAAATTTGGCAGAGTCAACTGAGTGTGGCACATCAGTTTTTCAAATCAATTTGAAGACGATCAAATGAGAGGCCGCGCAAAACGCTCGGCTTCCATACGCCCGCTGAGATGTTCAGCGAATGCGTTGCATCAACCGGTTGAATCCGCCCTGCTTAGCCGACGTACACCATCAGCGCTACAACATCCGGCTCCTCAAATCGCCACCAGCTGCTGAATATTCTTCTCCTTCATCTCGCTGCCGGGCCCGTGCGCGATGACTTCGCCACGCTCCATCACTAAGTACTGATCGGCCAGTTCTTCGGCAAAGTCGTAGTACTGCTCACACAACAGCACCGCCATGCGCTGGCCTTGCAGGCCCACGTCGGCCAGCTGGCGGATCACGCGGCCGATGTCTTTGATGATGCTGGGCTGGATGCCTTCGGTGGGCTCGTCCAGGATCAATAAACGCGGTTTGGCGGCCAAGGCGCGGGCAATGGCCAGTTGTTGTTGCTGGCCGCCCGATAAGTCGCCACCTCGGCGGTGCAGCATTTGCTTGAGCACCGGGAACAATTCAAACAACTCAGGCGAGATGGGTGTGCTGCCAGGCTGGGTGGCCAAGCCCATGCGCAGGTTGTCTTCGACCGTCAGGCGCGCAAAGATTTCACGGCCTTGGGGCACATAGCCCACACCCGCTGCGGCGCGTTCATAAGGTTGGGCATTGCTCAGGTCTTTGCCGTCCAGCACCACGCTGCCGCTCTTGATCGCCACCAAGCCCATGAGCGATTTGAGCAGCGTGGTTTTGCCCACGCCGTTACGTCCCAGCAGCACCGTGACTTGGCCCTGTTCGGCTGTCAAGCTCACATCGCGCAGGATGTGGGAGCCGCCGTAGTACTGATGAATGTTCTTAACTTCCAGCATGTTCAGCGTCCCAAATAAACTTCGATCACCCGCTCGTCGGCCTGCACCTGGTCGAGCGTGCCTTGGGCCAGCACCGCGCCGTCACACAGCACGGTGACGATGTCCGAGATAGTGCGGATGAAGCCCATGTCGTGCTCCACCACCATGAGCGAGTGCTTGCCTTTGAGCGAAAGGAACAGCTCGGCGGTGCGCTCGGTCTCGTGATCGGTCATGCCAGCCACGGGCTCGTCCAGCAGCAACAACTTGGGGTCTTGCATGAGCAACATGCCGATCTCCAGCCACTGCTTTTGACCGTGGCTGAGCGTGCCCGCCTGCACCCGCACGCTGTCCGCCAAGTGGATGGTGTGCAGCACTTCGGCCAGGCGGTCGCTTTGGCGCGAATCGAGCTTGAAGAACATCGAAGCTTTCACGCCCTTGGGGGTTTTCAGCGCGAGTTCCAGGTTTTCAAACACGCTCAGATGCTCGAACACCGTGGGCTTTTGGAACTTGCGGCCGATGCCCAGCTGCGCGATGACGGGTTCGTTGTGGCGCAGCAAGTCGATGGTGCTGCCAAAGAAAACCCGGCCTTCGTCCGGGCGGGTTTTGCCAGTGATGATGTCCATCATCGTGGTCTTGCCTGCGCCATTGGGGCCGATGATGCAACGCAGTTCGCCGGGCGCGATGTCCAACGACAGCTTGTTGATGGCCTTGAAGCCGTCAAAGCTCACGCTCACGTCTTCCAGATACAAGATGCGGCCATGGGTCACATCGACTTGATTGGCGTCGTGCACCACGCGGCCATAGCCAGCGCTGCGGCCGCCAGACTCAGTGGCTTCAACGCGTTGTTGGGCCACGCGGGCCAAGCGCTCAGCGCCTTTTTGCAGCAGATCGGGCGTCATGCGGCACCGCCTTTATGACCCTGGGCGTCCGACACGGGTTCTGTGGGCATTTGCGCGGTCTCGCGTTTGCGCCAAACTTTACGCACCAGGCCCACCACGCCTTGGGGCATGTACAAGGTCACGCCAATGAACAGCGCACCCAAAAAGTACAGCCAAAACTCAGGCGCACTCACCGTGAGCCAGCTCTTGGCCCCATTGACCAAAAACGCCCCGACGATGGGGCCGATCAAAGTGCCGCGCCCGCCCACCGCCGCCCACACCGCGATCTCGATCGAGTTGGCCGCGCTCATCTCGCCGGGGTTGATGATGCCCACTTGCGGTACGTACAAAGCCCCGGCAATGCCGCACATGACGGCCGAGATGACCCAGATGCTGAGCTTGTAGGGCAGCGGCGAATAGCCTGAGAACATGACCCGGGTTTCGGCATCACGAATCGCCATCAACACGCGTCCGTACTTGCTGCCCACCAGCCAGCGTGAGAACAGATAAAAACCCAATAAGGTCAGGCCAGTGATGACAAACAGCGTCATGCGCGTGCCGGGTGTGGCAATGGGCAAATCGAGAATGCGTTTGAAGTCGGTAAAGCCGTTGTTGCCGCCCAGCCCGGTTTCGTTGCGGAAAAACAAGAGCATGGCCGCATAGGTCAGGGCCTGGGTGATGATGGAAAAATACACGCCCTTGATGCGCGAGCGAAAGGCAAAGTAGCCAAACACAAAAGCGATCACACCCGGCACCAACACCACCAGCGCCAGCGTGGCCACAAAGCTGTCCGACAGCATCCAGTGCCAAGGCAGTTCTTTCCAATCGAGAAACACCATGAAGTCGGGCAAATCGCTTTTGTAATTGCCGTCTTGGCCGATCTGGCGCATGAGGTACATGCCCATGACGTAGCCTCCCAAGGCGAAGAACAAACCATGGCCCAAGGACAGGATGCCGGTGTAGCCCCAGATCAAGTCCATGGCCAGCGCGCAGATGGCGTAGCACATGATCTTGCCGATCAAGGCGATGGCGTAGTCGCTCAAATGAAAGGCGCTGCTCTCGGGCACCCACAAGTTGAAGACCGGGGCCAGCACGCCGACCACAATCAGCGCCAATAAAAACGCCGACCAGGCTTGGCGCCCCATCAAAGGCGCGGGGATGGGGAGTTCAAATTTTTTCATGTTCATGGTCCTCTTCACGCTTCAGCGCTACGACCCTTCATCGCGAAGATGCCCTGCGGCCGCTTCTGGATGAAGATGATGATGAACACCAGCACGGCAATCTTGGCGAGCACCGCGCCCGTCCAGCCTTCCAGCAACTTGTTGACCAGGCCCAGGCCCAGCGCTGCATACACCGTGCCTGCCAGCTGACCCACACCGCCGAGCACCACCACCATGAACGCGTCCACGATGTAGCTTTGGCCCAGATCGGGCCCCACATTGCCCACCTGACTGAGCGCACAACCCGCCAGGCCCGCAATGCCCGAACCCAATGCAAAGGCATAGGTGTCGATGCGCGCTGTGTTCACGCCCATGCACGAGGCCATGGGCCGGTTTTGCGTGACGCCGCGCACAAACAAGCCCAGCCGGGTTTTGCCGATCAAAAGCGCCACCCCGACCAACACCGCCAGCGCAAACACGATGATCAGCACCCGGTTCCAGGGCAGCTGCAAATTGGGCAGCAGCTGCAGCGAGCCGCTCATCCACGAGGGGTTTTCAACGCCCACGTTTTGCGCGCCAAACAGGCTGCGCACGCCTTGCATCAGCACCAGGCTGATGCCCCAAGTGGCCAGCAAGGTCTCTAGCGGGCGACCATACAAATGCCGCAGCACCGTGCGCTCCATCACCGCGCCCACCAAGGCGGCTGAGAGGAAGGCCACCGGCATCGCCACAAACAGGTAGGCGTCAAACACGTCCGGCCAATGCTCGCGAAACAGCGCCTGCACCACATAGGTGGCATAGGCGCCGATCATCATCAACTCGCCATGCGCCATGTTGATGACGCCCATCAGGCCATAGGTGATGGCCAGGCCCAGCGCCACCAACAACAAGATCGAGCCCAAGCTGAGCCCGGTGAACATGGCCCCCAAGCGCTCGCCCCAGCGCAGGCTGTCTTGCACTTGGGTCAAAGCCGACTGAATTTGTTTTTTGACCGCAGGGTCTTGCTCTTGGGTCAGTTGCTGGTTCAGCAGCAGCAGGGTCTCGGGTTGTTTGCTGCCCGCCAACTCGCGGGCTGCCCCCAATCGGTCATTCGCAACCTCGCTGTTCAACAGGGCCGCTGCGCGGGCTTGGCGCACCAGGCTTTGCACCGTGAGGTCTTTTTCAGCCTTCAAAGCTTTGTCGAGCAGTGCGGCGCGGCTGGCATCGGGTTCTTTGAGCAGGGCCAAGGCCGCTTGCCTGCGCAGCTTCACATCGGGGCTGAACAACTTCAGGGCCGCCAGGGCCGTGTCGATCTCACCACGCAGGCGGTTGTTCAGCATCACATCTTCGGCATCGGGGGGCACAGCAACCGCTTGCCCGGTGACGGGGTCCAGGCCTTGCCCGTCGCGCACCACGATCACTTGATCGCCCGCCATCTTGACCACGTCATCGGCCAGCGCTTGCAAATAGGCGGCGGTTTTGTCGCTGCCTTGGGCCACCGCTTGAGAGATGGCCTCCACACGGGCATCGCTGTCGCCCACGGCCATACGTTTGGCTTCGTCCATCGTCAGGGCTTGTGCGGCCGTCAGACCCCACAAGGCGCTGGCGATCCACGCCGCTTTCAACATCCATCTTTTCATCTTGCTCTTCTCTGAGTCTGACCCAGCTTGGCTCACAGATTCAACGCCCACAAACGCGTCAGTCGGAGAAAAGCCACCGACCTCCTTGAAAATCATGTTTGTCGGAGCTTGAGCTCCGACAAACATTCACGCTTTCAAGCCATCACTTCTTGGCAGGCTCGTCGGGCTTCTTGTCGTTGCCCGGGATGTAAGGGCTCCATGGCTTGGCTTTGACGGGGCCGGGTGTCTTCCAGACCACATTGAACTGGCCGTCGGCTTTGATCTCGCCGATGAACACCGACTTGTGCAGGTGGTGGTTTTTCTCGTCCATCTTGCTCACGATGCCGCTGGGCGCTTTGAAGGTTTGACCGGCCATGGCCGCAATCACTTTGTCGGTGTCGGTCGACTTGGCTTTTTCAACCGCTTGCTTCCACATGTTGATGCCGATGTAAGTGGCTTCCATCGGGTCGTTGGTGAGCGGCTTGTCTTTGTGACCAGCGATGTTTTTGGCCTTGGCATAAGCCGCCCACTTCTTGGTGAACTCGTCGTTGGCCGGGTTCTTGATGCTCATGAAGTAGTTCCAAGCGGCCAGGTGACCCACCAAAGGCTTGGTGTCCACGCCGCGCAGCTCTTCCTCACCCACCGAGAAAGCGACCACAGGCACGTCTTTGGCCTTCAGGCCCGCGTTGCCCAGTTCTTTGTAGAAAGGGACGTTGGAGTCGCCATTGATGGTGGACACCACTGCGGTCTTGCCACCGGCTGAAAACTTTTTGATGTCGGCCACGATGGTTTGGTAATCGCTGTGGCCAAACGGGGTGTATTTCTCGTCGATGTCGCTGTCTTTGACGCCCTTGCTTTTGAGGTAGGCGCGCAAAATTTTGTTGGTGGTGCGGGGGTACACATAGTCGGTGCCCAGCAAGACCCAGCGCTTGGCGCCGCCGCCGTCTTTGCTCATCAAATAGTCCACCGCAGGAATCGCCTGCTGGTTGGGCGCAGCGCCGGTGTAGAACACGTTTTTGGACAGCTCTTCACCTTCGTATTGCACGGGATAGAACAGCAAGCCGTTCATTTCTTCGACCACCGGCAACACCGATTTGCGCGACACCGAAGTCCAGCAACCGAAGATGACCGAGACCTTGTCTTGACCGAGCAGTTGCTTGGTTTTCTCGGCGAACAAAGGCCAGTTGGAAGCGGGGTCCACGATCACGGGCTCGAGTTTTTTGCCCAGCACGCCGCCCTTGGCGTTGATCTCGTCGATGGCCATGAGCACGGTGTCTTTGAGCACGGTCTCGGAAATCGCCATGGTGCCCGACAAGCTGTGCAGCACGCCGACTTTGATGGTGTTGCCGGCTTGGGCCTGGACATGTTGTGCAAAGGTCAAGCTGCCCGCTGCGATGGCGGCGGCAGTTGCAAGGGCTTTGAGGTTGCCACGTCGATTCATCATGAGATCACTCCAATCAGGAAAGAAGGTTGTTCAAACACGCACCGAAAAACAGCGCTCACCTTCAATTGCAATCACCGTGCCAACCCTAGGGAGAACCCTGAAAACCGCATGTTTCTAAGGGGATTTTTCAAAGCCCCTATAAAGGGCACGTAATTTGCTTGATTCAAGTCATTCAATGCACCAAGACGCTCACCACGCACCAATATGGAACTGACTCCTCGCGAAAAAGACAAGCTGTTGATCTTCACTGCCGCCCTCCTGGCCGAGCGGCGCAAGGCAAGAGGACTGAAGCTGAACTACCCCGAAGCCATCGCCCTGATCAGCGCTGCCGTCATGGAAGGCGCACGCGATGGCAAAACCGTGGCCCAGCTGATGAGCGAGGGCCGCACGGTGTTGACCCGTGCCGATGTGATGGACGGCATCGCCGAGATGATTCCCGACATCCAGATCGAAGCCACCTTTCCCGATGGCACCAAATTGGTCACCGTGCACCAACCCATTGTTTGAAACGAGAGAGCCCGAACATGAAAACCTTTGCATCCTCTGTCACTACCGCCTTGGCGCTCGCCGGCCTGCATGCCCCCGTCTGGGCACACGAAGGGCATGGCCTGTGGGGCAGCCATTGGCACGCCACCGACGTCCTGGGGTTTGCGGTCGTCATTGCCTTGGCATTGGGCGCCTGGGTCATCGGCCGCCGCAAGTGAGGTCGCCCCATGATCCCTGGTGAATTTCTGATTGACCCCGGCCAACACGCCCTGAATGTGGGCCGCCGCACCTGCACCCTGGTGGTGCAAAACGCAAGCGACCGTCCGATTCAGGTGGGCTCGCATTACCACTTTGCCGAGACCAATGCGGGCTTGCGCTTTGACCGCAGCGCCGCACAAGGCATGCGCCTGAACATCGCATCGGGCATGGCCGTGCGCTTTGAGCCGGGCCAGCAACGCACGGTGGAGCTGGTGGACTATGCGGGCGATCGCAAGGTGTTCGGCTTTCGGGGTCTGACCCAAGGCGCACTCGACGCGCACAAAACACAAGGCAACTGACATGGCCCACATTGACAAACGCGCTTATGCCGAAACCTTTGGTCCTACTGTGGGCGATCGCGTGCGCCTGGCCGACACGGCTCTGGTGATTGAAGTGGAGAAAGACTTCACCTTGCAAGCCGGTGGCTACGGTGAAGAGGTCAAGTTCGGTGGCGGCAAAACCATCCGCGATGGCATGGCGCAGTCACAGCGCACCAACGCTGAAGGCGCCATGGACTGCGTGCTCACCAACGCCCTCATCATTGAGCATTGGGGTATCGTCAAAGCCGACATTGGCCTCAAAGGCAACCGCATCGCGGCCATCGGCAAAGCAGGCAACCCCGACACACAACCGGGCGTGGACATCATCATTGGCCCCGGCACCGAGATCATCAGCTGCGAAGGCCTGATCGTCACCGCAGGCGGCATCGACTGCCACATCCACTTCATCTGCCCCCAGCAAATCCACGAGGCCTTGACCAGCGGCGTGACCACCATGATGGGCGGCGGCACGGGCCCGGCCACCGGCACCTTTGCGACCACCTGCACACCTGGCCCCTTCAACATCGAGCGCATGCTGCAAGCGGCCGACGCCTTTCCAATGAACCTGGGTTTCTTTGGCAAAGGAAACGCCAGTCTGCCTGCCGCCTTGCACGAGCAAATCAACGCAGGTGTGATTGGCATGAAGCTGCACGAAGACTGGGGCAGCACCCCATCGGCCATCAGCAATTGCCTGGACGTGGCCGACGAGACGGACATTCAGGTGGCCCTGCATTCGGACACGCTCAATGAATCGGGTTATGTCGAAAACACCATCGAAGCGGCCCGTGGCCGGGGCCTGTGCGCCTTTCACACCGAGGGCGCAGGCGGCGGTCACGCACCCGACATCTTGAAGGTGGTGGGCCAGGCGAACTTTTTGCCCAGCTCGACCAACCCGACCATGCCCTTCACCCACAACACGCTGGATGAGCATGTGGACATGCTGATGGTCTGCCACCACCTGGATCCGGCAATTGCCGAAGACCTGGCTTTTGCCGAAAGCCGCATTCGCAAAGAAACCATTGCGGCCGAAGACATCCTGCACGACCTGGGCGCCATCAGCATGATGAGCAGCGACAGCCAAGCCATGGGGCGGGTGGGCGAAGTCATCATCCGCACTTGGCAGACCGCACACAAAATGAAACAGCAGCGCGGCAGCCTGCCAGGCGACACCGATCGCCACGACAACGCCCGCGTCAAGCGCTACATTGCCAAATACACCATCAACCCCGCGATTGCCCACGGCATCAGCCACGATGTGGGCAGCATCGAAGTGGGCAAATGGGCCGACCTGGTGATCTGGAAACCGGCCTTTTTTGGCGTCAAGCCATCGCTGGTGATCAAGGGTGGTTTCATTGCGCTGGCAGCCATGGGTGACCCCAATGCCTCCATCCCCACACCCCAGCCGGTGCACTACCGCCCCATGTTTGGCAGCTTTGGCGGCGCGCTCACGCGCAATGCCCTGACCTTTGTGTCGCAGGCAGGTTGGCAAGCCGGCATTGACCAGCGTTTCGGCCTGAGAAAACCGTTGTCTGTGGCGCACAACATTCGGGGCATTCGCAAGCAAGACATGGTCCACAATGCCTACTTGCCCCACATGGAGGTGGACCCCCAAACCTATGCGGTGCGTGCCGACGGGCAGCTGCTGGTGTGCGAGCCCGCCACCAGCCTGCCCATGACCCAACGCTACTTTTTGTTCTAAAGGCCCATGTCCGCTCTGCTCATTTGCTCCAAACTCATGCCGCAAGGCCGCGGTCTGGCCCGTGTGCTGATCCAACGCGCCAGCAGCATCACCCTTGACTGGGACACCCGCCAAAAAAGCCGCTTTGACGCCACCGACAGCCAAGGCCGCACTTTGGGTGTGTTCTTGCCCCGTGGCGCCGTGGTGCGCGGCGGCGATGTGTTGGTGGCCGAAGACGGCTCGCTGGTGCGGGTGGCAGCCGCGTCGCAGGCCGTGCTGCGCATCACCGCTTGCGCTGAGCACGGCTCGCCCTTTGACCTGACGCGTTCTGCTTACCACCTGGGCAACCGCCATGTGCCGATTGAGCTGCAACCCGACCACCTCAAGATCGAGCCCGACCATGTGCTGGCCGACATGCTGCGCGCCATGCACATGACGGTGATCGAGGTGTCTGAATCCTTCGAGCCCGAAAACGGGGCTTATGGCGACCATGGCGCTGCTGCACATGGGCATGGACACAGTCACGAACATGGACACAGCCACGAACAAGCAGCACCGGCAGCAACACCGCCAGGCAAGCGCATCGCCATCCCAGTCCGTGCAGCCCCTGCTGAACCGCATGTGCACGGCCCCGGCTGCGGTCATGAGCACTGAAACAGCGCCCTCGGCCCTGCTGCAACTGATTTGGCTCGCCTCGCCTACGCTGCCCATTGGCGGCTTCTCGTATTCCGAAGGGTTGGAAGCGGCCATTGAGCAAGGCCTGGTGCACCACGAAGCCAGCGCTACCGACTGGGTAGTCGACCAGCTGCACCTGACGCAATCGCGGGGCGACATGGCCGTCATGGCGCAAGCCATACCCGCTTGGCAAGTCATGGACACACATCGCCTGCAAGCGCTCAACGACTGGGTCATGGCCACCCGAGAAACCGCCGAAATGCGCTTGCAAGCCGAGCAAATGGGCCGGTCCTTGCTCGACTGGCTGCGCAACCTGCAGCAAGCCAGCGACGCACAACTGCAATGCTGCGCCCAACTGCCACCCACCTACCCGCTGACCATGGCGCTGGCCTTGTCTCTGGCGCAAGCCCCGCTGGACCAGGCTCTGCAAGCGGGCGCCTTTGGCTGGGCCGAAAACATGACCCAAGCCGCGCTCAAGGCAGTGCCTCTGGGCCAAAGCGCTGGGCAGCGCATGCTGGCACGGCTGGCCCACGAAATTCCGCAGGCGGTGCAAACCGCCTTGCACTTGAGAGACGAAGACCGCCAAGCCTTCAATCCCATGCTGGCCATCTTGTCAGCACGTCACGAAACCCAATACTCCCGGATCTTCCGATCATGAATTCAGCACTGCACCACATCCCAAATCGTACCCACAAGTTGCCGCCTCTTCGCGTGGGCATTGGCGGGCCTGTGGGCTCTGGCAAAACCACCTTGCTCGAGATGCTGTGCAAAAACATGCGCGAGCGCTGGGACCTGATCGCCATCACCAATGACATCTACACCAAGGAAGACCAGCGCTTGCTCACGGTGAGCGGCGCGCTGCCCGCCGAGCGCATCATGGGCGTGGAAACCGGTGGCTGCCCGCACACGGCCATCCGCGAGGATGCGTCCATCAACCTCGAAGCAATTGACCGCATGCTCGAAAAATTTCCGAACGCCGATGTGGTCTTCATCGAAAGCGGCGGCGATAACCTGGCCGCCACCTTCAGCCCCGAACTCTCCGACCTCACGATTTATGTGATCGACGTGGCTGCAGGCGAGAAGATCCCACGCAAGGGCGGCCCCGGCATCACCAAAAGCGATTTGTTCGTGATCAACAAGACCGACTTGGCCCCGCATGTGGGCGCTGATCTGGAAGTGATGCGCACTGACACCGACCGCATGCGCCCTAACCGCGAGACCCGTCCATGGGTCATGACCAACCTGAAAACGCTGGATGGCTTGGCCGAGGTGGTGGCCTTCATTGAAAAACGGGGCATGCTGGGCAGCGCCTGAATGGCTTTTGACACGTCACGCCCTTGCCCCCCGAATCCAGGGGTTTAAATCGCTACAATTACTTCCCAAGGAAGCGTGGCAGAGTGGTCGATTGCACCGGTCTTGAAAACCGGCGACTCGAAAGGGTCCGTGAGTTCGAATCTCACCGCTTCCGCCAGTCACCCCATCCAATCAAGCGCTCAGGCGCTTTTTTGTTGTCTGGACAAAAGCCCCGCGCACTTGGGGCCTGCATGCAAAAAAGCCGCAGATCCCAAGTGGGGCCTGCAGCCAGTGGCGCCAAGGTCAAGACCAGGCCTGGGCGCTCACACGCGAGTCAACCGCGCTTGATGGTGCTGTCCATGAAGTTGCCAAAAGGTGACTCACAGAACTGTGACCAGAAAAGTTGCTCCATGAAAGTCTCCTGGTTGTGGTTGAAAGAAAAGACAACGGGGGAACCGGGTTGGCTTAAGACGGCGTCGATGGCTTGGGTAGGGTGGGTGGGGCGACCAAATCCGCGGCATCGCCCCAGCGTGCCAGGCCTGAGAGCTTCATCGACAGACGCAACTCATCCATCAGAATTTGCAAGGCATGTCTTGCTCCTGCCTCGCCGCCTGCGGCGGCGCCATAAAGCACGGCACGGCCCACCGCAACGGCTTGCGCGCCCAAGGTGTGGGCCTTGAGGATGTCCACCCCACGGCGCACGCCAGAGTCGAGCAGCAAAGGCATCTTGCCCGCCAATCGGCGGGCAATGGCGGGCAAGGCATCCAAGGTCGCGGCTGCCCCATCCAACTGACGCCCGCCGTGGTTGGAGATCCACAGGGTGTCCACGCCCATTTGAGCCAAGCGCCAGGCGTCGTCGGGATGGGCTACGCCTTTGACCATGAGTTGACCTTTCCAGCGATCGCGCAACCGGGCCAGATCGTCCCAGTCATAGGCCGGGTCCAGACTTTGGCCGACCTTGGCCGCAATGGTCAGGTCGGCCGATTGCTGACCCATGTAGCCTTTGACGTTTTCATACTGGGGCGAACCGCCCCGAATCATTTGCCAAGCCCAAGCCGGGTGAGCCAGGCCACTGAGCACTTGTCGCATGTTCAGGCGCAAGGGCACCGTGATGCCGTTGCGCAAATCACGCTCTCGCTTGCCGCCCGCTTGCAGGTCGAGCGTGACCACCAGCGTGCCATAGCCTGCGGCTTGTGCGCGCTGGACCAGCTGGTCATTGAAGGCGTGGTCTTTCAAGACGTAGAGCTGGAACCACAAATCGCCCTGCACGGCGTCGGCCATGGCCTCGATGCTGGTGGTGGCCATGGTCGACAAGGTGTAAGGCAGCCCCAAAGAGGCGGCTGCTTTGGCAATCGCGATGTCGGCCTGGGGCCAAGCCAACACGCACGAGCCCATAGGTGCAATGACGATAGGCGCTTGAGCGGTTCGTCCAGGCCAAGGCGTTTGCATGTCGGGTTGGCTGACATCGTTGAGCACCCGAGGGCACAATAGGGTGCGCTCAAAAGCAGCGCGGTTTTCGCGCAAAGTGACCTCGTCCTCGGCCCCGCCGTCGATGAACTCGAACACCGCTTTGGGCAAACGTTTTTGGGCCATGCGCCGCAAATCCGCGATGTTGATGGCCCTCTCTAAGCCAACGTTCAAGCCAGCGTTCACAAACGGTTTGGGTGGACTCATGGCGTCAGCACCTGGGTCGCTTGCAAGCATTGGATTTTTTTCGCCATCTTTATAAAAAGTTGAGTTTTCATATTAGCCACGGCGAGCAAAATCCGTCAATCACGTCAGCAGCTTCACAGGGTAAGTCCGTATCAAAACCACCCAACAAGGTGTAGCACAGCTGAACTTCTGCCGGGTGGCGCACTGCCCTCCGCTTTCAGGCCTGGCCCACCAGCATCGCCTCCACCAACTCCTGCACGGCCAACGCCTCTTCGGCTGTGGCCAGTTTGTGCGACTGACCCCGCAGCCACAGGTCCACCTCGGTCAATTGGCGCTGCAAGGCGCTTTTGCGCGGGTCTTCGGTGGTCCAGTCCAGGGCCTCCACCCAGGGGCCGCCATCGGAGCGCCACAGTTGGAAAAATTCGCGAAACTGGTGGTTCATGCGAGTGCCACGCACGGTGACTTCTTGGCGGTCGGGCTGTTGGCCCCCAGTGGTCGCCATCACGGTCACCGGTTTGCCGTGCGCCGTGGTCAAGCGGGCCAACATGTCGAGCTCGCACAAGGCGGGGTCTTGCGGGTAGCGGGGGCTGGCTTGCTGCAAAGTCAAAGGCCCCAAAAAACGGCCCGCCAAAAACAGGAAATGCGAGATCACCTCACGGGTGTAGCCGCCTTCATGCCGAAAGCGCAGCCAATCGGCGTCTTTTTGCCAAGCGCGGGGCCATGCGGGGTAGTTCACCACAATGTCGATGCCTAAAATTTCACCCGTTTCACCCGCAGCCATGGCGCGTTGCAGCTCCTGAAATCCGCGCGAAGCGGCTTGGGTGAAGTTGACCACCCCGGGCAAGCGCCCTTGGCGCAGCTGCGCTACCAAGTCGCGGCTTTGCAGCAAATCCGTGCCCAAGGGTTTTTCCATGAAAACCCCTTGACCCGCTGCCGCTGCCTGCAAGGCGTAGCTTTTTCGGGGCCCCGGCGGGCAGGCCAAATAGACGACATCCGCACCCAACATGGCGGTCTCGGCGCTGGACTGGATGGCGACGTGGGGCACGGCCTCGCGTGTCTTGGCCACAGACTCGGCAGACGGGTCCCAAACCCCAGAAACCTCAAAAGCGGGGTGTTCCAACACGTTTTCCAGCATGCGCCGCCCCATGATGCCCAAACCAATCACCGCCAATCGATGTCTCATGTGTTCCTCCATGGGTGTCTAGCTTAACCATTCGCACAAACCCCAGTTGTTATTTATTTATTAAAATTGATAAACTCAACAGCATGGAAAATACCAACCATCCCAATAGCCCCATGGTCTCCGCCTACCTGCGGTTTCTTCAGCTGGCCAAAGTCATTCAAGCACTGCCCGATGGGCAAGACATGGATGCCAACGAAAAAGCATTGTTACAAGCGGTTGTCTTGCATTGGTACGAAGACCAGCCTATGACCGTGCGCGAAGCCATTGGCTTGACCGAACTGGGCTCGCCTGCCACGCTGCACAAACGGATCACCCGCCTGCGCGAAAAGGACATGCTGAGCAACCTGAACATGGAAGGCGATCGCCGCGCCAAGTTTTTGATCCCCACCCAACGCACACTGGATTACTTCCAAAGTTTGGGTCAATCCATGCAGCAGGCCCATCAAAAAACGGTGGCATGACCCGCAGCATTCGATATTGGGTCGAGCAAACGGCGCTGGCTTTGAGCAGCGCCGTCTTGTTTGTGCTGTTTTTTAAACTCAACGGTTGGGTTTTTGCGAATCTCGCCTACAGCGAAGGCATCAGTTGGGTCTTTTTACCTGAGGGCTTTCGGGTGATTTTGGTCCTGGTTTTGGGTTTGCCCGGCGCTGTCGGTCTGGTGCTGGGCACTTGGTTCGTCGACAGCGCGCTTTTTTCGGCTGACACGTGGTTGTTGCCATTTTTAAATGGCGTCGTGTCCGGCTTGACCCCTTGGGTGGTGATGAAGTACTTGCAGCACAAAGGGTGGTTGGCGCACCACATCCTGACCATGACTGCCCAACGTTTGCTGCAAATGACCTTGATTTTCTCTGCGGCCAGCGCCATCAGTCACCAGGTGCTCTGGTCCTTGTTCGATAAGCCAAATGTCAACAGCATGGTCGATGTTTGGCCCATGTTCATAGGCAACGCCTTGGGGGCCTTGCTGATGCTCTACGGTTTCAAATTTACCTTGGACAGGATCAGCTCGAAAAGGTCTACCCTGACCGACTGAGCTTTGGACGCTCAAACGCTGCCGGATAAAAACAGCGCTTGCAGATCGCTCAAAAAGTCAAAGCCCCGGTCTGTTGGCCAGACCCGGTGCAGGTCACGCGCAATCAAGCCTTTTTTCTCGGCCTCTGCCAGACCTTTTTGGATGCTGGTCATGGCCAAGCCCGTGCGGTCCACAAAGTCGGCCAAATCAAACCCTTCACGCAATCGCAGCGCATTGAGCATGAATTCAAATGGCAAGTCTTGGCGCGACACCTCGGTGCTTTGTGTGACCGGCTCGCCCTTTGCAGCCTGTTGCATGTAAAGCGCGGGTTCACGGTAACGCACTTGCCGCAGCACGCGGTGCGCAAAGCTGAGCTTGCTGTGGGCACCGGCCCCAACGCCCAAATAGTCGCCAAACTGCCAGTAGTTCAGGTTGTGGGCGCAGGGGTGTCCCGGCTTGGCATAGGCCGACACTTCGTAGCGGTTCAGCCCCGCCAACCCGGTCAACTCGGTGATGCGGTCCATCATCTCGTAGGCCAAATCGTCTTCGGGCAAAGTGGGCGGGAACTTGGCGAATACCGTGTTCGGCTCGATCGTCAGGTGGTAAATCGAGATGTGCGGCGGCGCAAAATCCAAAGCGGTCTGGATGTCTTGCGTCAGACCGTCGAGCGTCTGGCCCGGCAAGGCGTACATCAGGTCGAGGTTGAAGGTGTCGAACACCTGGGCGGCTTCGGCCACGGCAGCCAGCGCCTGATCACGGTCATGCACCCGGCCCAGCGCCTTCAGGTGTTCATTGTCAAAACTCTGCACCCCGATCGACAAGCGGGTGATGCCCGCTTGGTGGAAGGCCGTGAAACGGTCTTTTTCGAATGTGCCGGGATTGGCTTCCATGGTGATCTCGGCGTCAGGGGCCAAGCGCACGCGGGCGCGGATGCCAGAGACCAAACGGTCAATCGCTTCGGGGGAGAACAAACTGGGTGTGCCACCGCCCAAAAACACAGTCTGGATGCTGCGCCCCCAGATCAAGGGCAGACTGGCTTCGAGGTCGGCGAACAGCGCGTTGATGTAGGCGTCTTGCATCGACACCGGGTCAGCGCCCTCTCGGAATTCATGCGAGTTGAAATCGCAATACGGGCACTTCTTGATGCACCACGGCAGGTGCACATACAGCGACAGCGGCGGCAAAGCGTTCAGTTGCAGCACGCCTGGTCGCATGGCGTGCACCGGGTCCATCATGTCGCTCATGGTTGGCTCACGCGGCAAAACCAGCCAGCCAGCGCTCACGCATCAGCGCCAGCATGGCTTGTGCGGCGCGGCCCCGGTGGCTGTGGGCGTTTTTGACTTCAGGGGGCAGCTCTGCAAAGGTCTTGCCAAATTCGGGCAGCCACATCACAGGGTCAAAGCCAAAGCCGTTGCTGCCCCGGCGCTCGGGCGTGATCTGCACCACCACCCGGCCCACCGCGATCAGCGGCTCCGGGTCGTCGGCGCTGCGCAGCGCCACCAAGGTGCTGACCATGGCGGCGCGACGCTGCTCCGCACCTTGGATACCCTGCATTTGTTCCAACAAAGCAGTCACGTTGGTGTCGTCCCCTTTGGGGTAGCCAAAGCGGGTGGCGTAATACGCTGTATCCACACCGGGTTGACCGCCAAAGGCGTCCACGCACAAACCCGCGTCATCGGCCAAAGCGGGCATGCCACTCAAGAGCGCCGCGTGCCGAGCTTTGGCCAATGCGTTTTCAACAAAGGTCTTGAACGGCTCTGCCGCCTCGGGGATGTTCAGCTCAGACTGGCGCACCAGCGTCATGCCCAGAGTCGCAAACAGGGTTTGCAACTCGGCCAGTTTGCCCGCGTTGTTGGAGGCCAGAACGATTTTCATGGTGGGGGCGGGTTCAGGCGCTGAAAGTCAGGGTTTGGGGCGCGTCGTGCGCCTGCTTTTGCAGCTGTACCAGCTGAGCAATGCCTTTTTCGGCCAGGGCCAGCATGCGGTCCATTTCAACGCGGGTAAAGGCCACGCCTTCGGCTGTGCCCTGCACTTCCACAAAGTTGCCTGCACCGGTCATGACCACGTTCATGTCGGTGTCACATGCCGAGTCTTCTGGGTAATCCAAGTCCAGCAAGGCGTTGCCACTTTTCAAACCCACCGAGATGGCTGCCACGCGGTCCAGAATGGGGGATTCGGTCAGTTTGCCGGTCTTCATCAACCAGTTCACGGCGTCTTGGGCCGCCACAAAAGCGCCCGTGATGCTGGCGGTGCGGGTGCCGCCATCGGCTTGCAAAACGTCGCAGTCAAGGTGAATGGTGCGCTCGCCCAATTTCTTCAAATCAAACACCGCGCGCAATGATCGGCCAATCAGCCGCTGAATCTCTTGTGTGCGGCCGCTTTGCTTGCCGCGTGCGGCCTCGCGGTCGCCCCGTGTGTGGGTGGCACGTGGCAGCATGCCGTATTCGGCCGTGACCCAGCCCTCGCCACTGCCTTTTTTGTGGCCTGGCACTTTTTCTTCGACCGAGGCGGTGCACAGCACACGGGTCTGGCCAAACTCGATCAACACCGAGCCTTCGGCATGCACGGTGTAACCGCGGGTGATGCGCACGGGGCGCAGGGCGTCGGCGGGGCGACCGGTTCGGATGTAGGTGCTGGTGGTGTTCATGGTGGCGCTGAAGTGGTTGGCCCTTGGGTCCTGGCTGTGCGCCCGGCAATGAGCGGGCGGAGCGGACACAAGAGTTTGAGATAATGCCTCGTTTCATGCTCAGCCAAACTGGGCATCAGCAGCGTGTCATGACCATGGGGCCAAGCGCTGTCACAAGGGACTTGATCGATGCCAGTTTACAGTATGACCGGATACGCCAGCGTGCAACACAGCCCGCTGGCCGCAGACGGCGACGCCTCTGCCAACGCGGCCCACACAGCCCGATTGGGGCTTGAAATCCGCTCGGTCAACAGCCGCTTCCTCGACCTGAGTTTTCGCCTGCCCGAAGAGCTGCGCCAGCTCGAACCCGGCCTGCGCGAGCTGATCACCCGCCAGATCAAACGCGGCAAAGTCGAAGTGCGCGCCAGCCAGGACGCAGGCGACGGCGCTGCCCTGCAAGCGCCTAACCACCAAGCCCTGCAAAAAATCGCGGCCCTGCAAGAAAAAATTCAAGATTGGTTGCCCAGTGCCCGGTCCTTGAGCGTGGCCGACGTGCTGCGCATGAGCACTGGCAGCTCGGGCCAAGCAACCCTCGACGAAGCCGCCTGGATGCAATTGGCCACCCAAGCGGTGGACGCGCTGCGCGAAGCCCGCGCCCGTGAAGGCGCCCGCTTGACCGAGATGCTGCAAGGCCACATTGAGCAGCTGCGCGGCCTGGCCGAACAGGCCGTACCGCTGGTGCCGCAATTGGTCGAGCAGCAGCGCCAGCGCTTTTTGGAGCGCTGGAAAGACGCCATGGCTCTGGCCGACGGCAGCCACTTGCCCGAAGCCGCCCAAGACCGGGCACTGACCGAAGCCACAGCTTTTGCCATCCGCATCGACGTGGCCGAAGAACTCACCCGCCTGCGCTCGCACCTGGACGAACTCTCCCGCCTGCTCAACAAGGGCGGCGACATTGGCAAACGCCTGGACTTCTTGATCCAGGAGTTGCACCGCGAAGCCAACACCCTGGGCTCCAAATCGGCGGTCTTGGAGATGACGCGCATCTCGGTGGACATGAAGGTGCTGATTGAACAAATGCGCGAACAAGTCCAGAACATCGAATAAAGAGCCCCAGCATGGATTACCCAGGAAACCTTTTTGTCGTGGCCGCTCCCAGCGGAGCCGGAAAATCCAGCTTGGTCAAAGCCTTGATGGAGCTGGACTCACGCGTTCAACCCACCGTCTCGCACACCACCCGTGCCCCCCGGGGCCAGGAAAAGCATGGCCGCGAATACTTCTTTGTCTCGACGCAAGAATTCGACGCCATGGTGGCGGCCGATGCTTTTGTCGAATGGGCCCATGTGCACGGTCAGCGCTACGGCACCTCCAAAAAGATGATCGAAGACCGCATGGCCCAAGGGGCCGATGTGATTCTGGAGATCGACTACCAAGGCGCGCTACAGATCAAAAAGATGTACGCCAATGCGGTGCTCATTTTCATATTGCCCCCCAGCTGGGAAGAGCTGAGGTCCCGCTTGGAACGCCGCGGTGAGGATGCCCCGGAAATCATAGAACTGCGCTTACAAAACGCCGCTGTCGAGATGGCACAGGCCCCAGAATTTGACTTCGTTATAATCAATGAAGTATTTGACCGAGCCTTGTTTGACCTGAAAGCGGTTGTCCACGCCCAGCGTCTCAAGTACCACGTTCAGCGCCGGGCACGGCCTGAAACCTTTCAAGCTCTCAAAATGGCTTGAACCCAGCACAAAAATTCTCAAGGAAAACATCATGGCCCGCATCACCGTTGAAGACTGCCTGGAACAAATCCCTAACCGCTTTCAGTTGGTTTTGGCCGCCACTTACCGCGCACGCATGCTGAGCCAAGGCCATACTGCCCGCATTGAGAGTAAAAACAAGCCTGGCGTGACCGCATTGCGCGAAATCGCAGCTGGCAAAGTCGGCATCGAGATGCTCAAGCGCGTATCCTGAAATAAGCCCTAAGGCCAAGACCGGTTGACACCGGTTTTGACCACTCAAAAAATTGCCCCGTCTTGGGGCTTTTTTTTGGCCTTTTATCGAGCCCCTTCTGGCTTACGTTACATTGATGCCATGAGTGCCGTGATGCCCAAAACCCCCAAAGCCAGTCCCAGCCGCGTCAAGCTGCCGGACCCGGCCGCTGCGAATGCCGCAGCCGCCAGCTTTGCTGTGCTGGAAGCGCAACTGGGCTACCTGAACGAAACCGAGACAGACATGGTGCGGCGAGCCTACAAGTTTGCCGACGAAGCCCACCTGGGGCAGATGCGCAAAAGCGGTGAACCCTACATCACTCACCCCATCGCGGTCGCCGGTTTGTGCACCGAATGGAAGCTGGACGCGCAAGCGCTGGCTGCAGCTTTGCTGCACGATGCCATGGAAGATTGCGGTATCACCAAGATTGAGCTGATCGAGCGTTTTGGTTCTCCAGTGGCCGAATTGGTCGATGGCCTGACAAAGCTGGAGAAGCTGGAGTTCAATACCCGGGAAGAAAACCAGGCTGAGTCATTTCGCAAAATGCTGCTGGCCATGGCGCGCGACGTGCGGGTCATCCTGATCAAACTGGCCGACCGAACCCACAACATGCGCACCATGTCCGACATGCCGCGCAACAAATGGGGCCGCATCGCCGCTGAGACGCTAGAAATCTACGCACCCATCGCCCACCGTCTGGGCCTGAACCAGATTTACCGGGAACTGCAGGACTTGTCGTTCAAGCACTTGCTGCCTTGGCGCTACGCGGTGCTGTCCAAGGCAGTTTCGCGTGCGCGCAACCGCCGCCGCGATTTGATCCAAAAAGTTCAAGCCGATGTCGAAACTGTTTTCGCCCAATCCAAGATGGAGGTGCGCATCAGTGGCCGCGAAAAAACGCTCTACTCCATTTACAAAAAAATGGATGAGAAGCACCTGAGCTTTGCGCAGGTGACAGACATCTACGGCTTTCGGGTCATTGTCCCCACGGTCATCGACTGCTACACCGCGCTAGGCTGCTTGCACCAAATCTACAAGCCCGTACCGGGCAAGTTCAAAGACCACATCGCCATTGCCAAAGTCAACGGCTACCAGTCGCTGCACACCACACTGGTGGGGCCTTCGGGTGTGAACGTGGAGTTTCAAATGCGCACCGAGGCCATGCACTTGGTGGCCGAATCGGGTGTGGCGGCGCACTGGTTGTACAAAGAGCACGAGTCGGCCAGCGCCCAATCAGAACGCTTGGGGACGCAGTGGCTGCAATCGCTGCTCGACATTCAAAAAGAAACCCGCGATGCGGCCGAGTTTTGGGACCATGTCAAAGTCGATCTGTTCCCCGATGCGGTCTATGTCTTCACGCCCAAAAGCCAGATCATGGCTTTGCCCCGCGGGGCCACGGTGGTCGATTTTGCATATGCCATCCACAGCCGGGTGGGCGACCGCGCCATGGCGGCCCGCATCAATGGCGACCAAGTCCCCCTGCGCACCGAACTCAAAAACGGCGATGTGGTCGAGGTCATCACTGCTCCTGTTTCAGCGCCCAATCCCGCTTGGTTGGGTTTTGTGCGCACCGGACGCGCTCGCTCCAAAATTCGCCATCACCTCAAGACCATGGCCCAAACCGAGTCGGTGGGCTTGGGCGAAAAACTCTTATCGCAAGCCCTGCGTGCAGAAGGCATCAACCAGCTGCCTGCGCCCGACGAAGCACACCACGCCCTTTGGGAAAAACTGCTGCGCTTCACGGGCAACCGCAATCGCCAGGACCTGTTGATGGACATTGGCTTGGGCAAACGCATTGCCACCATCGTGGCCAAACGCCTGACCGCCTTGTTGTCTGAAATGGGCCAAAAACCCGATCCACTCTTGATGACGCGAGAGCGCTTCACGGCGCACGAGTCCATTTCTCAAGGCGCGATCATTTTGGACGGCAGCGAGAACGCCTCTGTGGTGTTTTCAAGGTGCTGTCGCCCTTTGCCGGGCGACGACATCGTGGGTTATTTGGGGCGTGGCGAAGGCTTGGCCGTGCACACCAGAGATTGCGCCACCGCCCGCAAGCTCGAACACAAAGACAGCGAACGTTTCATTGGCGTCGAATGGTCAGATGAACTGAGCCGAAGCTTTGAAACTGCACTCACCGTCACCGTGGTCAACGGCCAAGGGGTGCTGGCGCGGGTTGCTGGCGCCATGGCCAGCGCCGAGACGGACATCGTCCACGTCGACATGGGGCAAGAATCACCACAGGACACGGCCGAACTGAAGTTTGTGATTACCGTGCGCGACACCGTCCACCTCGAACAGGTATTGCGGCACCTCAAACGCACCCCCTCTGTCATCAAGGCTGAACGGCTAACCCACAAAGGCAACTCCAGCCATTGAACGCCGTGGTTCAACTGGGACTGGGGTAAGTGACTTTCAAGACCTCGATCAGCAGCACGCCTGATGGTGTGAGCAGTTTGAGCTCGTCGCCCTCGCGTGATTTGAGCAAGGTGCGTGCGATCGGGGACACCCAGCTGACTTCACCTTTTAAGCTGTCGGCCTCGTCGATACCCAAGATGGTCACCTGGCGCTCTCGGCCCGATGCTTCGGCATAAGTCACAGTGGCACCAAAAAACACCTGGTCGCTGCCGTGGTGCACCGCAGGATCAACGACTTCAGCCAGTTCCAGTCGGCGGGTCAAAAAACGGATTCGACGGTCGATTTCACGCAGTCTTTTCTTGCCGTAAAGATAGTCACCGTTTTCAGACCGGTCACCGTTGCTTGCGGCCCAATGTACGACCTCCACCACCTTGGGGCGCTCATCGTCGATCAAGGCAAACAACTCGGCTCGCATACCCGCGTAGCCTTGGGGGGTCATGTAATTGCGCGCACCCGCCGGCAAGGCGGGCAAGGCCAATTCTTCATCGTCTGATTCCGGGAGAGTAGCGTGGCTCATGGTCGTTGACCCAAAGAAAAAGCCCACAACTTTCGTTGTGGGCTTTCTTATTTTTGGTGCGGCTGGCAGGAATCGAACCCACGACCCCTTGGTTCGTAGCCAAGTACTCTATCCAGCTGAGCTACAGCCGCAACATGCTGAGAATTATAGCAAGCTTTTGAGGGCTCCTTGGATGCCGTCTCATTTAAATAGCGGACCAAGAGCGCCGATGGCACAGGCATTCATCAAGCGCTATTCTCAAAGCCCTGACACGCGCAATTCCTGTTGGAGAAACCCAGAGTATGCCGAACACAAACATCCATGGATCCATCGTCGACGTATCGGGCCTGAGGGTCGGTCACCACACACTGAGCGAACGGCTGACGGGGTGCTCGGTCGTGCTGGCTCCCGATGGGGCGGTCGGTGCAGTGGATGTGCGCGGGGCTGCCCCCGGGACCCGCGAGACCGATTTGCTGGACCCCGCCAACCTTGTCGACAAAGTGCACGCGGTGGTGCTGAGCGGTGGCAGTGCTTTCGGATTGGATGCGGCCACGGGCGTGGTGAGGTGGCTTGATGAGCATCGCATCGGCTTTGAAACCGGCCACGGCCGTGTGCCCATCGTGCCTGCGGCTGTGTTGTTTGACTTGGCTGTCGTTCGCCCAGGGGACAACCCCAAGGCCCGACCCGGTGCTGCGGCTGGCTACGCAGCTTGCGAAGCGGCTACGGCAGCCCCGCCCGCTGCTGGCAATGTGGGTGCGGGCGCAGGAGCCTGCGTGGGCAAGCTGTTTGGCCTGGAGCGCTGCATGAAAGGCGGCATCGGCAACGCCAGCGTGCGCGTGGGGCCCTGGGTGGTGGGCGCCTTGGTGGCCTGCAACGCGGTAGGCGATGTGATGGACCCGACCACAGGCCAGGTGCTGGCTGGTGCCCGCACCGCGGATGGGAAAAACTTGCTGGACACCCAACGTGCCTTGCTTCAGGGCGAGCGCGGCAGCCGCCCCCTGGCAGGCACCAACACCACCATTGGCGTGGTGGCCACCAACGCCACCCTGACCAAAGCCCAAGCCAAGCGCCTGACCATGAGCGCCCACGACGGCCTGGCCCGCAGCATCCGCCCCGCGCACACCACGCTGGATGGCGACACGCTCTTTGCCTTGGCGACCGGCACCGAAGTTGGCCCAGTGGATCTGATGCTGCTCACCGTGATGGCGGCCGAGGCCGCAGCACTGGCCACCATGGATGCGATTCGCCAGGCGCACTGCATCACCACCCAATGGGGATTGGTCCCTTCAGCCGCCGCCAGACCGACTTGAGTCAGAAACAAAAAAGCCCACCCGTTTTGCCAGTGGGCCAGCCGCCGAGCGTTCTATAGGCGGCGGTTGCAGCCACCTGGGCGATTCAAATAACCATTCCGAAAATATCTATGACCTCACAAATTAAAATGATGATTTTTATACAGTGTTCAAGCCTGCAATATAACCCGAAATAAATTGTGAATTTATTTTGTATGGAATCTTAAATACGGCACTCAAGCCACGCAAATAACTATCTTCTGACAACGCATCGCTACTGTAAATAAAGATCGTGAACTTGCTTTGCAAAGCATCTACCAAGCTTGATGAAATGGATTTCAACCATTGATTATTTGCATCTATAAATAAAATATCGAATGTATCGTCTATGTTCAATAAATCCAAAGGATGAGACATCACCTTGACAAGCTTTGGATCATTGACTTCTGAAAACATCAAATCAAAATTATCACCTTGATGCAGTACGCACACCTTATTAAACTTTTTTTTCAAAGGAAAGGGGTAACCATACCTTTCACGGTATTTTCTTACTGAATCAACAAAGATGCGACGATGCCCACCTTGCGTGCGCAGAGCGTTCAATTCCCCAACCTTCACCAAATTCTGAACCGTGGCAATTGACAATTCCAAGTCACGCGCAGCTTCTGCTGTGGTCATGTACTCATGCTTGTCATTGATCATATTTTTCCCCTCGATGAATTCCAATATTTGATTGAATTGATATATTCAATTTTGCGGATTATCGAACAGGGAAGCGCGAACGTGAGAATCACAAACAAGTTTTTAACATAAATTAATATTCATAAAGCCAATATCCATGGGCAGAAAGGATCGATTTTATCGATTTGACCTGGACACTCGTGCCCACCCGCAGAGCGCATGAACTCTGGCGATCTGGGGTGAGTTCGAATCCATGGAGGTGGCCGTCACTCTCAGGCTGATGGACCCGCTTGGGTTGTCCGGAAACCTTAGGGTTGCGCTGCTGTTATGGCCAACAGAGATGGAACCATTTCATTTTTCATTGAAATATTCAATTCGATAGCCACGTCGGTAAATTGACGACAGCTTCCAACCGTTGGTGATGTTCAGTGCCAACTTGCTTCTGAGACGGCTCAAGTGAACGTCCAAGCGGCGTGTATCTACAGCCATGTCGGTAATGTTCAGCGTTTGATTGAGCGTTTGACGTGAAACAATTTGTCCACGGCGCCTTAAAAGTGCAAACGCCAAGGTCGTTTCCATGCTGGTCAGGTTGACAGGCTGGTCATTGAGAAAAATTCTCAATGCAGAGTGATCGATAGTTAACGCGCCCAATTGCTCTTTGAATGGCGCTGCATCGCTGCGAGTGCGCCGTAGCAATGCCCTGATACTGGCCTTCAGAATGTTGGGGTTGTGAGGTTTGATGATGTAGTCATCGGCACCGGCCAGCAATGTGTGCTCAATTTCGGCTTCATTGTCGTTGCTGGTCAAAAATATCACGAGCGGCATCTGACCTCCTGTCCTTAGGCGTGTCATCACCTCTAGACCGCTTATGCTTGGCAACTGGAGATCAAAAAGACAAATATCAAATGTATTTTTTTCCAATGCTTCTAAGCAGTCTTCACCGGTGTGGAAATGACTGACTTGGCAGTTCATTGGAATCAGGTCTTTTGTTAGCTGATCTGCAAAATCAAGATCATCTTCAAGCAGCGCTACTGCAAAGCAATGGGGTTCGTTGTGCGGGAGCATGGAAATTTCCTTGTCAGGCTTCAAATTTCAAATGGTTCCTACTGAGATGCTCAGTTCTTCTGCGAGTGCACAAATTGCAAAATTTCGCAACAATATTTTAATAATATTTATTTCATATTTTTAATAAAAACACTATATTTAGCGTTTTTTCAGCATAAAGTAGGAAAAAATTTCCTGTTTTGAACGAAGAAAATCTGCACAAAGCTCCGCCCTCGTGTGCCTGGCTTTGATCGATTTGTTCTCGCCTTACTGCCCGCAGGTCAAGAAAGGCCGGCCTCCCTATCGATGGCAACCATGTTGCGCACGCACCACTTGCACCTTCAAAGTGACATCTTGCGGTTCCGTTATTGCTTGATGCACAGTCAGGAAGTGGACGCGTGCGGCAAAGCCAGCGAGCAAGGCATCCTCAGCCGCCCTGCTGTCAAGAGCATTCGGATAGATCAGCTGACAGAAAAGATTGAGAAGCCATTTGGGTAGTCGTGGCTTCCTACGACTCCCTATCAAGAGTTATTCAGACCATTCTTAAAAGTCGAAATGATTTTGAGTGTTGTGCAGGTAAACGGGTTCCGACCAGTCCGGTTAATTTGGGAACCACATGGCGCGTTACCTTCGGATGATTTTTATTCGAATCCGAAATTATTTTAAATTTCGCTTTGAGCAACTACTGAATTATCAAAAGCCAACCCATAAATAAATAAATAAATAAATAATATAATATAATAATTACCAAAAATTTAACTCTGATTTAATTAGTCTTTTTAATAAAGATAACATCTTTGGATACCAGCTCATTCAACATAGCAGAATGCTCCTTCATCAAATTCTTCAGGGAATCACTGGGCTTGATCTTTATAATTCTGCGATCATGCACACCTGATTCTGATCTGAGATAACCCGATTGCTCCATTTCTCGAATTTTTAGCCTAATAGCTCTGTCTGAAAAAAAGTTAGATGACAATAATTTTTTCACCGATACATCTTGGTTATCTTCCGAAGAAAAAACATCTCTCAAAAGGCAGACATAAATATGCCGGCCTGTTGCGGTTCGAAAAAATGGGAAATGACTCATTTCCCACTCATGCAAAGCGAAAATTTTTTCGAGTAACATTTTTTGTTTGCGTTAATTTTAAATATTTCTGATGAAATTCAAAAAATCAATAACGACGACATGAGAACCACCTCAAGACTTGCAGGTTCGTGTGATGAAAATTCTACGTAACTTTTAGTATATATTTTAATAGTAATTGTTAAAAATTATTAAGTTATGATCAAATATCAACTAATTTATTAAAATTTAATTTCAAAATTTATATAACACCCAATAATTTATTGGTGAGTCAGCTCTCTGAATCACTGTCCCCTGGGTAGTCCTCAGCCGCCCATGCCCCCCCCTTAGCCCAGGGCTTGAACTGACCCTCAAGAGTTGGAATGAACCCATTCGAGCTGAACAGTCGGTGAGGGATCCACCAAGCCAACCAACACAAAGTCAGTCCGCATCGAGCTGCTCACCCGCCAGTCCACGATTCGCCTAGCAAACGCATCGATCACAAACAACATCTCGTGATTGGACAAAGGTCTCAAAGACACGTGCGTTTTGACTGAGATGAACGCAGCCAGAACGGGGCAACTGCTGCCCATTGTCCGCAGCAAGCAGAGTGCCAGCAACCCCTAAACGCTGCTGTTGCTTTAAACGACTCCATGAAAAAGACCGCCAATGCGCGGGCTTTTTTATATTATTTTTTCTACAAAATAATAATATTTTAATTGGTACGCCTTATAAAACCATGCATAGTTTATTTATTTTAGATTTTTAGCGAGGAAGTCTTTAATGCGAGACTGGCTAAATGTTGCAGCTTCTTTATCAAACCAAATTGTGTGTCCAGCGTATTGTCTTTTAGGCAAGTCCATATCAAATGAGTGCCCTGCATTCTCATACACATAAGACTCATAATTAGACCAGTTTGAACTTAAACATGGCGTCCAATTATCTTGCTTTCCAAGATGCACTTGAACAGGGATTTTAGGTTTATCATAATTATATCGTACAAGCATACATCCTGGATAAAGTGCAACTGAGGCCTTTAATTTAGGATAAATATTTTCATTTATAGCAGCATCGATTGCAACCGCTCCACCATGACTCATTCCAATAAGAGAGACATCACCTTTATGCCATTTTTGTATTTTTATCCAATCGATAAGTTCAGAAATATCAATATTTCTTTCATCAGGCGGAATCAAGGCTCCTCTATTGCATACACCTGATGGAAATCCACGCTTTACAAACTGCTCAACAATAACAGCATTATAATCCCACGAAACTAGTCTTCTCCTCCAATCCTCGCCCCAAACGTTGGGGCCATCACAACCGTGAGCGATAATTACTGTTGGCGAAGGAGATTTAGCTTTGTGAGTTGTAAAAGTTAGATGTTTAGCCTGCTTGCTATCAAGCGTTTCACAGCCACTTAAAAAAATTGCAAATCCGATTATTAAATAAAATTTAAAATTCATTATATTTTGAACCGTAAAATTTTTAGACATACTTATTTTTTAATCATCATTCATTTATCTTGCGGCATAGAGAGGCACCCTTGCATCGCCACTGCCAGAGTCAATCAACGCTACAGCATTTGTTATTGGTGCCAATTTTAATGTGCGTTTGACACACGTTGAGTCAAAGAACACAGCCCCGCGATGCACTTAGTTTTCGCCGACTTTGACGCCACCCCTTGCACTTTTTCCACACAAAATGACTCCGTTGGCCTCAGCTCAATTTGAGCAGTCATTTAAACCAATAGTGCTGGCGAAGATATGGCTGTCACCTTGCAGCGCCGTTCTGTTGGCTTTAGACGCGCATGGACTTGGCAGGCACACTTAAATCCAGTCTTAAAAATGCTTCAGGCGGAGCATCATTTTTTGCCATCAGGTTGCCAATTTGAGACAGCAAGCGCGCCTCCACTGCCGCGTCCCGAATGGGTTGTAACTGGGCC
Organism: Akkermansia muciniphila; assembly: GCA_943331105.2. Taxonomy (GTDB): domain Bacteria; phylum Pseudomonadota; class Gammaproteobacteria; order Burkholderiales; family Burkholderiaceae_C; genus Limnohabitans_A. Next base: position 53,784 of record CALQKH020000012.1, on the reverse strand, counting down.
GGATCGGAGGCCAGATCAAATAGCACCGTAGTGGTGTCCTCGTAGCCGCTTCCCTGCCCTGTGTGACCCACCGGCTGACCTTTGGCATTGCGCCGTGCCGGTACTTTGAGAAGAGGAACCCCTTGCGTGAAATTAAAACCGCGCGCCAACTCAGCCTGGGCTAAATCGGCCACTGCAAACATGGACTTCAGGTGCATAGGCATCAAGGTGTATTCATACAAATCCTGACGCGTCATGTCATGCGGATAGCGGAAATAGGTGTAGCGCCCATCGGTGATGTTGGTGGCCGCCCCAAACATGCCGTAAATAGCTGCTTCACGCAGCGGCATGTCTTGCGCTAGCAAAGGCATCAGGGAATGGCCCTCAACCGTGGCCGGCGGCTTCATGCCGTGCAAATCCAGCAAGGTGGGCATCAAGTCGGTGGTTTGGGTCAATGCCTGGCGGCGTTGGCCGGCTTGGGCTGCAAAAGCCGGATGCGCAATCACGAGCGGGATATGCGCAATCTCATTAAAAAATGGCATGCGGTTTTTGCCCCACCAGTCATGCTCGGCCAGCAAAAAACCATGATCTGTGCTCAAGACGACAGTGGTGTCCTTCCACATATCGTAGCGATCCATATAGTCGAGCAATCGGCCGAAGTATTCGTCGCACATGCTGAGTAAGGCGGCATAGTTAGCACGCAATTCCTGCACTTCTAACGCGGTTTCCTCATGGCGCTTGTAGCGCGGCCAGTCCAGAATCGGGCCGGTGTAACCGGTGGGGTAGCGCTCGCGAAAGCGCGCAGGGGCAGCAAACGGCTCATGGGGGTCAAAGCATTCCAGATGCAGCAGCCAGTTGTCTGCGTCGCGGTTGGCATCCAGAAAATCAAATCCGGCCTGGAAGGTGCGCGGGCAACAATAGTCGGCCTCGCTTTTCATGTACTCGCGATTCACCATGGTTTGCAAGCGACCATCGTTCGGACCTTCAGGCTGTTGCAGGGGGTGGTACATCTGCTTAAAGCGCTCTAAGGGTGGTTGCACCATGGCTTTCCATTTGTCCCATTCTTGACCGCGTATAAATTCCCAGGATGAATAGCGGTTGTGGTAAGTGGCACCACCATCCTCCCAATAGTGGTAATGGTCCGAAATCAGGTGGGTGTAAGTGCCTTGGGACCGAAGCAGTTCGGAGAAAGACTGGTCAAAAGGCTCGAGTGCACCCCAACTGCGGTGCAAAAAATTCAGACGCCCAGTATGCAGATCTCGCCGAGCCGGCATGCATGGCAGGCTACCCACATAGTGATTGTCAAATGTCACAGCACGCTGAGCAAAACGCTTGAACTGCGGAGTGGCCACGGCACTACCGCCATAGCATTCCAAGGCATTGCGCACCAGAGAGTCAAACAGAACAAATATCGTCTTCATGCATGGCTTTTTGTTGCGGGTTCTCACCTTAGGTGTTGGTGCGAGTTTGGCACACAGAGACGACCCATAAGCTATGTTACTATAGATAGAACTATCGGATTTTTAATGCAGAGTTCGACCCATCCCATTTTTCCTGACAGCCCGGTACCGCTGTATTCCCAGTTGGCAGATCTTTTGCGTCAGCGCGTGCTGCGCGGCGTGTGGGAGTCGGGTACCAAGGTGCCTTCACTAGAGGCCTTGGTCGCCGAATTCAAGGTGGCACGCGTCACCGTGCGCCAAGCCATCGACATCCTCACGCGGGAAGGCCTCTTACTGCCGCAACGCGGGCGCGGTACCTTTGTCACCGAGCAAGTGCTCCCCCAACGCTCTCTCACACTGGAAACTTCTTTGCGCGGACTTGCCGAGTCTTACCGCAACGACAAGCCCGAACTCACTTTGCTTGAAGAAGCCGGGGTACAACCCCCACTCACACCACAGGACGGTAAGGCCGCACCCGCCTACCACTTTATGCGTCGGGTGCATTCGCGCGCCGGCCAAGCATATTGCGCGGCATCCATCTTTATCGACCAGCGGGTGTTTCGGCAGGCGCCCAAGCGCTTTCGCAAGGAGACCGTGGTGCCAGTGATGATGGACTTGCCAAAATTGGACATCGCCGCTGCCCGCCAGACCTTGCGCATCTCGACAGCCGACGTTGAGATTGCCCACCTGATTCAGGTACCGGTGGGATCGCCGGTAGCGGAAGTGCGGCGCATTGTGCAATCGAGCGACGGAACCGTGCTTTATTTCGGGCTGATTATCTACCGGGGCGACTTCATTCAATTCGAAATGCAGCTAACGCTTTAACTTTTTGTACAACCACTTCAAGGCCACTGCCATGCCCACCACGCGCTTTTTCAGCCGATATGTGCTGCGCACACTGTTGGTAGCCACCGCTACCGTCACAGTATTTTTTTCATCCGCGCAAGCACAAAACTACCCTAACAAACCAGTGCGTGTGGTCGTACCTTGGCCCGCAGGAGGCCTAGTGGATGTGGCGGCGCGACAACTCAGCAACCGCATGCAAACCATGTTGGGCCAACCCTTTGTTGTGGAAAACAGACTTGGTGCAGGCGGAAATATTGGGGCAGACCAAGTGGCCAAAGCGAACGCCGACGGCTACAGCTTACTTTTTACCACCAGCGCTCTGACCATGAACACCGCGATGCGTTCGCCGATGCCTTTTGATGCCGTCAAGGACTTCGAGCGAGTGGCCATGGTTGCCTATGGCCCGCTGATTCTGGTGGTGCCATCGAGCAGCAAAATCACATCTTTGCAAGATTTAATCAATACCGCGCGAACCAAGCCTGGCACACTGAGCTACGCTTCAGCGGGGATAGGTTCACCGGCACACCTGACTGGCGAACTTCTTAAATCGCGTCTGAATTTATTTGTAGTGCACATCCCCTATACCGGCGCACCAGCAGCCATCACGGATCAGATCGCAGGACGTATTGATTACCAGTTTGCCAATGCGGCGGTTGCACTGCCTCAAATTAAAGCCGGCAAACTGCGCGCTCTGGCGGTCACCAGCCAACAGCGCATGCCCAGTATTCCGCAGATACCCACGATGGCAGAGGCAGGCATGAAAGATTTTGAAGTGGACCAATGGTTGGGCCTGTTGGCACCCAAAGGTACACCGCCTGCCGTGGTGGACAAACTGGTCACTGAAGTCAATAAAGTGCTGCAAATGGACGACTTCGGGCAGGCATTGGTCAATGCCGGCATGCACAGTGCCAAGCCCGGCAGGCCCGAAACTTTTGATGCTTTTTTTAAGCAAGAGTTGACGCAATGGACCAAAGTGGTCAAAGACGCCGGCATCAAACTTGAATAAATCCACACCAAGAATTTATCCAATGAGCAAAGAGCAACCCAATATTTTGCTGGTGATGGCAGACCAGTTGGCCGTGCAGTCCTTGCCCTTTCATGGGCACCCGTTGGTCAAGACGCCGAATTTGAGCGCGCTGGCTGCGCGTGGAGTGGTATTTGACAGCGCCTATTGCAATTTTCCAATTTGCGCACCGTCACGTTTTTCAATGCTCTCTGGCAGACTACCCCACTCCATAGCAGCTTACGATAACGCTTCTGAGTTTCCAGCAGCAATGCCCACCATGGCACATTACCTGCGGCATGCAGGGTATCGGACCATTCTGTGCGGAAAAATGCATTTCATTGGTCCCGACCAATTGCATGGCTTCGACGAGCGCCTCACCACAGACATTTATCCTGCTGATTTTGCCTGGACCCCCGATTGGCTCAAAGGCCCCGCCTATCGCCCAACCGGTGTCAGCATGCGCCCCGTCTTAGAAGCTGGTCCTTGCGTGCGTAGCATGCAAATCGATTACGACGATGAGGTGGAATACAAGGGCGCTCAGTGCCTTTACGACTTGGCACGTGCACCGCAAGACAAACCTTTCTTTCTCACGGTGTCTTACACGCATCCACATCCGCCGTTTGTGGCTCAGCAAAAACATTGGGACCTGTACCGCAGTGAAGACATTGATGCACCGCGTGTGCCGCCCATTCCTTTTGAAGAGCTTGACGAACACAGTCAATGGCTCTATGTAGCCCACGCCCAAGACATTTACAGCGTATCTGACGACCAAGTTTTGAATGCCCGTCATGCCTACTACGGCATGGTGAGTTATGTGGACGAAAAGATTGGAAAAATTTTAGAAGTTTTGAAAGAAACAGGGCTAGATGACAATACCGTGGTGGTGTTTTGTGGGGACCATGGGGAAATGCTGGGAGAGCGCGGCATGTGGTTCAAACAAAGCTTTTACGAATCTTCTGTGCGCGTGCCCATGATTGTGTCCATGCCCCAACGCTTCGCACCGGCACGTGTTTCAGCACACGTTTCTTTGGTCGACCTGCTCCCTACGTTTATGGACCTGGCCTACAGCAATCAAGCACCAGAACCCGTCGGACCATTGCATGGCAAAAGCCTTGTGCCATTGCTAACCGGCGAAGATGCAGGCCATGATCGGTGTGTGATTTCAGAGTACAGCTCGGAGGGTGTCAGTGCCGCTTCACGCATGCTGCGTGACGGACCTTGGAAATACATTTTCACGCACGGCTTGGCACCCATGCTTTTCAACCTAGAAAAAGATCCAGACGAATTGCACGACTTGGCAGGAAAAGCTGAACATGCCGACGTGCAGCAGCAGTTGCACGCGCGCTTGGTAGAAGATTGGGATCCAGCCACCATGCATGCCCGCATTTTGGCCAGCCAAAAGGAACGCTTGTTTTTGGCCGAGGTGGCCAATGCTTCAAGCAAAACACCCAACTGGGCGTACCAACCGTTTGTGGATGAAACCCAGCGCTTTATACGCGGCTCTGGCACCGCGGGTCCCACCAGTGTGAAGGCCCGCGCTAGGTTTCCATATGTCGAACCCGTTCAACCAGACAAGCCGTCTGACAAACCCGCCTGAGATACAAACTTGGGATTGAGGTAAGCCTCCAAGGCTTCAGTGCCACCCTCTGAGCCATAGCCCGAATCTTTCACACCACCAAATGGTGTTTCGGGCATGCCCAAGCCCAAATGGTTGATGGTAATCATGCCCGTTTGTACAGACGCTGCAATTTGCTGCGCCGTTCTAGCCGATCGTGTCCATGCATAAGCAGCCAGCCCGAATGGGAGGCGATTGGCTTCTTGCACCGCGTCGTCAAAAGTATGGAATGGATTGATCAAGGCCATAGGGCCAAACGGTTCTTCTGACATTGCGCGAGCCGATAAGGACAATTCAGTCAAAACCGTAGGTGTCCAAAAGTTACCTGAACTGCCCAAGCGCTTGCCACCAGTTTTGAGTTTGGCATTTTGCTGCTCGGCATCGTCCACCAAATTTTGCATGGCCGTTACGCGTCGCGGGTTGGCCAAGGGTCCCATGGTGATGTCGGCCTCCATGCCATTGCCCACTTTGAGTTTCTCTGCGTGCATCACAAATTGGTCTACAAATTCGTTGAAAACACCTTCTTGAACCAAGAAACGCGTGGGCGACACACAGACTTGCCCTGCATTGCGAAACTTGCTGGCGGCCATGGTCTTGGCAGCCAGTGAAATGTCGGCATCATTGAATACGATGACCGGCGCATGGCCACCCAACTCCATGGTCATGCGCTTCATGTGCTGCCCAGCCATGGCCGCCAATTGTTTGCCAACAGGCGTTGAACCCGTGAAGGAAATCTTACGAATGGCTGGATGGGCAATGAGGTATGTGGAGATGTGCGCGGGATCGCCGTAGACCAAATTCACAACCCCAGATGGCACGCCCGCATCTATGAATACACGGATCAGTTCTGCGGGTGACGCTGGCGTCTCCTCTGGCGCTTTGACGATGATGGAACAACCCGCAGCCAAGGCGGCAGCAAGCTTGCGCACAATTTGATTGATGGGAAAGTTCCAAGGCGTAAACGCTGCTACTGGACCCACCGGCTCTTTGATGACCAATTGGTACACATCCATTTGGCGCGCGGGAATAACACGGCCATAGGCTCGGCGGCCCTCTTCGGCAAACCAATCAATGGTGTCAGCGCCCGCCATCACTTCCATGCGGGCTTCGGCCAAGGGTTTGCCTTGTTCCAAAGTCATGAGCTGGGCCACCGTTTCCACTCTGTCCCGCAACAACTGCGCAGCTTTGCGCATCATTTTGTAGCGGTCAAAGGCACTGATTTTTCGCCACACATCAAAGCCACGATGGGCGGCTTGTGCGACTTCTTCAAGGTCAGAGGTTTCGGCGCAAGCCAGCTCGCCCATGACCTCGCCTGTGGCAGGGTTGCGCACCGGCAATTTACGCGCAGCAGCACCCTCCCGCCAGTGGCCATCGATGTAAAGCTGAACATGGGGATAGTTGGACATGGATCATTCACTTCAAAATAAAAAAACTTTGCCCTACAACGTATGGCATCGGTCCGGCGTTTAAACAGCGTCTTCCAGCATCATGGCTGCACCCTTTTCACCTATCATGATGGCTGCGGCATTGGTGTTGGTTGACACCATGCGCGGCATGACAGAGGCATCGATGACTCGCAGGCCATCCACGCCTCGCACCCTCAGACGCGAATCGACCACCGCGTTGGCGTCTTCGCCCATGCGACACGTGCCAACAGGGTGGTAAACCGTGCCCCCCTTTTCGCGTGCGAACTGCTCTAACGCCAAAGGCGTGGTGATGTGATTACCCGGAAAATGCTCTTCGCCTGTGACCAGTTCTTTGAAAGCAGGCTGCGCAAAAATTTCACGCAGCAGCTTCAAGCCAGCCACCAGAACTTTGGCATCGTGCGGATTTTGCAAATAATTCGCCAAGATTCTGGGCGCAGCAAGTGGGTCTGCAGAATTGATTTGGACGTGACCGCGCGACAGTGGCCGGCATTGGGTAGCCGAAGCAGAAAAGCCTGAGAAGCGATGCAAAGCATCGCCAGGTTTATCAACCGACAACGGCATGACATTGAAAAGCACATCGGCTCTTCCATTTTCAGCATATTCGGTGCAAGCCAGTCCACCCACCTGGCCGGCACCCACTGTTAAGGGACCACGCTTTTGAAACAACCACTGCGCCCCCATTTGCGCCAAACGAATGGGGTTGCGCACATCGTCGTTCAGTGAATGTTTTTTTCGCAACTTCACGATGACGCGCGCTTGATAGTGGTCTTGCAAATTTTCGCCCACCTCTGGCGCTTGCGCCACGACAGGGATCCCAAAGCGCTGTAGCAAATCGGGATGTCCAATGCCAGACAATTGAAGCAACTGCGGCGATTGAAGCGCGCCCGCCGACAAAACCACTTCTGTGTCCGCCTTGGCTCTTTGCAGCTGTCCCTGGGCAAGCCATTCAACGCCAGAGGCGCGCCCTTTTTCAACCACGACCTTGGTGACCTGAGCATGCGTCACGATGGTCAAATTCGTTCTGGCTTTGATGGGCTTGAGGAATGCCGTTGCTGCATCGCACCGCCAGTGGCCTTTTAAAGTTAACTGGTATCGGCCCATGCCGTCGGATTGTGCGCCATTGAAATCTTCGTTCAAGGGATGGCCGGCTTGTTGGGCAGCCTTCAGCCAAGCCTCACAGTAAGGATGGTCATTGCGCAAATTGGAAACGCCCAGTTCACCTTTTGAACCATGGAATTCGCTCTCGCCACCTTCATAACATTCGGCGCTTTTGAAGAACGGCAAGACCTCGTTGTAAGACCATCCACTGGCGCCAAGTGCAGACCAATCGTCGTAATCTGCGCGTTGACCACGGATGTACAGCAAGCCATTGATCGCGCTAGAGCCACCCAAAACTTTGCCGCGCGGCCAGGTCATGGCACGATTGGCCGTCTCTTGCTGCGACTGCACAGGAAATTGCCACGAAAAACGTTGGTCATTGATGGTGCGGAAGTAGCCTACCGGTAATCGCAACCAAAAACCTTGTGAGGGGCCACCCGCTTCCAACAACAACACTCGACAATTCGGATTGGCACTGAGCCGATTGGCCAATATGCAACCTGCGGACCCTGCGCCCACAATGATGTAGTCAAAACCCAAAGAGTTGCTTGCATTTTTCATCAAAGGTATTATATGCCATACCTTTAGACTACCTGCTATGAAACTATTACCTTTGCCAACTTCATCAGCAGCTCCAAGCGCACTGAATTTACGCCTCATCAGTCTGAACGCTTTGGTATTTCGGTGCCCTAGCCCCGTCCCGGTGAAAACTTCGTTTGGCATCATGCACGATCGACCCGCAGTTTTTGTCAGAGCAGAAAGCGCCGATGGCCATGTAGGGTGGGGCGAAATTTGGTGCAATTTTCCAGCCTGTGGTGCCGAGCACCGTGCCAAGTTACTTGAAACCGTTGTGGCACCTTTGTTGTTGAACAAAGACTTTAGCCACCCTGCTTATGCCTTTGAAGAAGCGAGTTCGAAAACACATGTTCTTGCCCTCCAATCGGGTGAACTTGGACCTGTGGCACAAGTGATTGCTGGCGTCGACATAGCGCTTTGGGATTTGTGCGCAAGAAGGGCCCAACTACCCTTGTATCAATTGCTGGGAGGATCCAATGCGCGAATTGGTGTGTATGCCAGCGGCATCAATCCCGATGGCTCATTGCAAACTGTCCAAAAGAAGCACCAAGAAGGCTTTCGCGCTTTTAAATTGAAAATCGGATTTGACACCGAGCAAGACATCGCCAACCTGAGATCCGTGCGTGAGTGGCTAGGCCCTTCACTTGAACTGATGGCCGATGTCAACCAAGCTTGGGACCTGGCCCAAGCGCTAGAAACCATACCGAAATTAGAGCCTTACGGATTGAGGTGGCTCGAGGAACCTCTTCGATGTGACAGTGAGATGCATCAATGGCAGGCGCTCAAAGCGCATTCCCGCATTCCATTGGCTGCAGGCGAAAACATGCTGGGATCCGCCAGTTTCATGTCTGCCCTAGCTAGTAAAGCATTTGATGTATTGCAACCCGATATTGCCAAATGGGGGGGCATCTCTGCGACCTGGGCCGTCACTCAAAACACGCTTTCACGGGGTCTACGCTACTGCCCACATTATTTAGGCGCCGGTATTGGACTCATGGCATCAGCGCATCTGCTTGCCGCTGCCGGCGGTGACGGTTTGCTCGAAGTAGATGCCAATGAAAATCCACTGCGAACCCTGCTCGCACCGGCACTGCAAAAAATCGACAACGGGTTCATCACATTGACGCAAGATCCCGGACTTGGGGTTGAACCGGACCTCGATGCCCTCTCTTTGGCGTGCCAACAGAGCTGACACGCCTGCACAGGGGGATCAAGCGGCTTGGAGCCGCTCGCCCAAGCATCAGATCAGTTGAACACACGTTTCAAATAATGCCCCGCATCAGGTCTTGACGTTGTTCAACAGCAAAGAAGTGTCGAAATACGTCTTTGCGGGCACTGGGTTTTGAATCCCCCCGAAGCGGGCATAAAAATCGGTCACTTGCTGCAGCCATCCCACGGCGGTGCCGTCTTGGTAGAGCTTTTGCCACTCGGCTGCCGTGTGGTATTTGGACGCCTTGAACTGCTCCTGTAATTCAGCCAATGGCACTTGTTCGTAATTTTTGGCCTGAATGATAGGCAAGATGCTGGCCGAATTTTTGATCAAATCGTCGTTCGCCGCAGCCCATCCACGCACGACTTGTGCGACCACGGCGCGATTTTTTTCAAAATAATCGGCACGTGTCGCCCAACCGCCGACGATCGCAGACTTGGGGAAATAGGCCGAGGCATCCACCAACATTTTGGCGCTAGGCACGCGCTGGCGGACCTGCATATTGAAAGGCACCCACAAAGCCACAGCCGGGACAGCGCCAGAGATGAATGAAGTGACCGCAACCGGCATGCCTTGGTTGATGAGCTCCACATCCTTGGCGGGGTCCAGCCCATTCGCGCGCAATGCCGCATCCAGGAACACGTGGGCCGTGGTCCCCAAGGTGGTGGCAATTTTTTTCCCCTTCAGGTCAGCCCATGTCTTGACCCCTTGGTCTTCTCGAATCCACAGCTGCGCTGTCGCAAACTCAATGTTGTTGATCAAAAAAGCCTTGCCTTGCCCGCGCGCGGGAAAGTTGGAAATCACTGCGCCAGTGGACAACATGTCCAAGCTACCGCCAATCATGGCGTTGAAGAGCTCAAGACCCGTGTTGAATTTGACCGGGTCAAATTCAATGCGCTCTTTTTCCCAATGCCCACGGTGAACGCCAGTCCACAGTTGGCCTGTGACCGCCAGGGTATCGACATAACCCACACGGATTTTGGTGCGCTGCTGCGCTATGGCCGGTGCCCCAATGCTGGACAAGCCCGCAGCGCCCAGGCCCAAGACGATATCCCGACGACGAATTTGCATGTTGTTGCTCATGAGATTTTCCTTTGCATCGTGAGTGAAAAAAATGACCTGACTGAATCCTTAACCCGCGGCGATACCCAGTCGCTGCTGCACTTCATACTCCGCCATCACAAGATCGCGGACATGTGCCTTGATCGCGATGAACTCGGCCGTCTCGTGCAGGCTTTCGCTGCGCGGGTAGCCAAACGGAATCTCTATGATTTCCTTGATGCGTGCGGGCCTTGCGGTGACCACCACGATACGGGAGGCAAGGTACACCGCCTCATCCACAGAGTGTGTGATCATCATGACTGTCTTGCCTTCACGCTGAAGAACTTCCAGCAGCAAGTTCTGCATCTTTGAACGCGTCTGAGCGTCGAGCGCACCAAAAGGCTCGTCCATCAACAGGAACTCCGGTTGGGCCGCATAGGCGCGTGCAATCGCCAAGCGTTGACGCATACCCCCAGACAGTGTTTTGGGAAAAGCCTTCGCAAAATCTGTCAGGCCCATCAATTCCAGATACTTGCGGCAGACCGATTCAGCCTCGGAAGCAGGGGTTTTGCTGCCTGACAGCTTCAAACCAAAAAGAATGTTTTGCTCTACCGTTAACCACGGAAAAACCCCATATTCCTGGAAGATGACACCGCGATCGCGACCCGGGCCTTCTATCGACTTGCCATCCAGCGTCAGACGTCCTTCGGTCGGCTTGGCAAAACCCGCAAGGAGGTTCATCAGCGTGGTTTTGCCACAGCCTGAGGGGCCAACGACGCAAATGAACTCGTTTTCACGGATATCCAAGGACACATCGTCCACCACCCTCAAGGGCCCATTGTCGGTTTGGAAATCAAAAGATATATTGTCAAACTGGATGCGCGGTGCAGTCATTGGACCTCCACTCGTTCTTGCCAGCGGACCATGCGACGGGTGACGGAACGCAAGCCCATGTCCATCGACATGGCGACCACACCGATGCAAACAATGCCGACATAAATCACGTCAATCTGGAAGAAAGATCCAGCACTTTGAATCAGTGCACCCAGCCCCTGCTGTGCAGCCACCAACTCCGAAGCCACCAAGGTCGCCCAGGCCACGCCCAAAGCAACCCGCAAGGCGGTCAGTATGTGGGGCGTGGTCATTGGCAGGATCACCCTTGAGAAAATTTCCCATTCAGTCGCGCCCAAGGTGCGGGCCACCTTGATGTAGATGGGGCTGATCTGGGAAACCCCTTCGTACATCACAATCACGCCCGCAAAGAAACTGGCGTAAAAGAGAATCACGACTTTCGCGGGTTCGTCGATGCCGAAATACACCACGACTAAAGGAATCAACGCAATGGGTGGCAACGCCCGAAAAAAATTGATCAGTGGATCTAAAAACGTTCGGGCATTTTTGTACCACCCAATCAGAAATCCGACAGGCACAGCCACCGCAATGCCTAATGTGACGCCCAGCGTGACACGCTGGGTCGACTTCAAAATGTCAATGCCCAGTCTGCCACCAAACAACAATTCGATCAGTTTGCTAGCAACCTGTCCCGGCGTTGGCATGAGACCTTGATTCACGAGGCCCGAAGTTGCAACGCCATGCCACAAAGCAATCAACAAAAACCAAGGCAGCAGCAGGAGACCCAAATGGCGCAAACGAGGCATGGTAAAAACGCTCCAATCCCTTTTTCTAGCCCTATGGTACCATAGTACATACTTTAAAACTTAGGGTTTTCCCGAGCCGCTTTATCCAAGCTAATCCAAAGATTTTTATCACTCAAAATTCAACATGAGCCGCATCAGCCTTACCGTTCATCCCAGTGACAACGTCAGTACCTTGTTGGACTTTCAAACCGATGAGAAGACCACGCGAGATGGGCTCGTGTTGAAGGCGTCGATTCCTTTTGGCCATAAAGTGGCTCGCCACGACATTGCCCAAGGGCACGCCGTTATCAAGTATGGCGTGGCCATCGGCAAAGCCACAACAACGATCCAGGCAGGGGAGCACGTTCATGTCCACAATTGCTGCTGAGCTGCTGTCCTCCGCCCTGAATGGCGGCCTCAGCTTTATGGGATTTGTCCGGCCAGGTGGCCTCGTAGGCGTGCGAAACCACCTGGCGGTCATTTCAACCGTTGCACTGAGCAACCGTATCGCCGAACTTGCAGCCCAGCGCCACGAAGCAGGCCATGGTGAGTCCGTATTGCAAATCAAAGGGGACTTTCAAAGAGGCCTGCAACTTGCTGATGCGCAATTACAAAATCAAGTTATTGAACAACTCATTGAACATCCCAATATCGGCGCAGCGCTGGTCTTGTGCCACGATCGGCGATCGGCTCAGGCTTGGCAAAAACGTGTGTCTCACAAGCCCGTTGAGGTGCTCGCGGTGATGGACGGCGAGGGAGTGGAAAACTCCATTGCGCTGGCCAGCCAAGCGCTCGAGCGATTGAGTCAACAGCTACGTGGTCAAGAAAGAGTTCCCTGCCCTTTTTCAACGCTGACCTTCGCCTTGGAATGCGGCGGCTCTGATGCCTCCAGTGCCGTCTGTTCAAACCCTGCAGTAGGTCAGTTTGTGGACCTTGCGATTGCACAGGGCGCACGCGTCATCGTCTCGGAAACCGCTGAATTCATTGGCGGCGAAGAGGTGGTACGGGCTCAATCCAAGTCGCCAGACATAGCGCAGGCCATCATCAACTGCATCGCCATCACCGAGGCGCGCATGGCCCAAGATGGTGACCATTACCGTGGCGTGAATCCCACAGCCGAGAACATTGAGGCCGGTCTCACGACCCTGATAGAAAAAACCATGGGGGCGGTTTGCAAGATTGGCAACGCGCATTTTGAAGGCTGTCTGTCTTTCGGGCAATCCCCCGGAGGGCCTGGGCTTTACTTCATGGATACACCTTTCTTCAGCCCTTGCTCCATCACCGGTATGGTGGCGGCAGGCGCTCAGATCACGCTGTTTTCGATGGGCGTTTTCAATCCTTCCGGTAACCCACTGACGCCCACGCTCAAACTCTGCGGAAACCCTCAGACCGTGAAGCACTGGTCAGATGGAATTGATGTCGACCTCAGCAGCCTCATCACAGGAGAAATGTCCCTTGCCGAAGGAGGCAATCAAGTGCTCCAGACTGTTCTGGACACAGCGAATGGGCTCGTCACAAAAACAGAAAAATGGGGAGAGGGACAATTCATCATTCCACGTTCATTGCCCGTGTTTTGAATCTGCTCAGATGCGGTTCTCGGAAGGCTAGTTGAATAAAAAAAGCCACTGACCGAAATCAGTGGCTTTTCCATTTGTTGGTAGTGGTGGCATGTCCACCAACGACCATTCTATTCCCGCTCAAACAGGCTAGCGAGCGCTAGAGAGGAAATGAGCGGAACAGAGGTGGTTGTGTAGCGCCAGTCATCCCCAGGCTGCGCAGCAAAATTCACTCGACTTCTGCGCCGAAGTACGCGTGAATGCAGCTCCGTGACATCAAGGAGCGCCCGGCGTGACCACAACCCTGAACGAAATCGAACTGGCAGCCCGCTGGGGCATGAGCCCCAAAACACTGCAACGCTGGCGCACCATCAATGTGGGGCCTGAATACCTCAAGCTCGGCAAAAAGGTCATGTACCCTCTGACGGACGTTGAGGACTACGAAAAGCTCATCCGCTCCAACTTCGCAGGCATCGAAGAAATTTTGCTGTATCTAAGGCATGCAGGCGAAGCCAGCCTTGAGCAGATTCAGGCCGCTTGCCTCGGCGGCAAAGAATCACGGGCCAAAATTCAAGCCTATTTGCAGCGACTGACCCGGTCGTCTCCTCCAAAGGTCAAGGCACAGATGGCATTGCTAGACTCGGCCTCTCCGGTTATGACCGTCTTGTATAGCCCTTTTGCTGAAGATACGCAGTGGATATCTTCACACCCGGACTGTGCTGATTGATTGGTCACCACTTCAATCATCGCCCTGACATCGCGACCGAGTGGTCGGAATTGAGCCGCCGCAGCGAAACGCTACCAACTGTCCATATCGAACAGTCTTTTATCCCCCCGTTCACGCCAGCCACTGCTGCCAAGATGTAGATGACCAGCCACCCAAAGGATTAAGCGGCCGAAGCGGCTGCAATGGGCGCAATGGATTCAGCGGGCGCAGCGGATTCAAAGGCCGTAGCGGCTGCAATGGAGTCAGGGGGCGCAGCGAACTTGAGGGCTGCGAACCAGCAAGCCACCCTACAACCTTGCCACTTCGGTCTTGAAGTGAACCGTCATTTAAAGGACCGAGCCACCTCAGGTTACTGCTTGAAAAAATGTGCCCACTGCTATGAAAGGCGATCCAGTTTAGCCCTAGGTCGAACAGGTTCTCTCCGTCAAACCATGCGACCTGTTGGACGTTGGCATCATAAATTGGCGTCATGGCTTCCTCATTGGGGATCTGGCATTGAAAACATCACCGTTCTTTGTTGGCCTGAGCCAAGACAGACGCGGCAAGCTGCTTCGTCGCAGCGGAATAATGATCACTAGCCAATACTTTGGCGGCCTTGTCTTCCATCTGTGCACCGGTTTGCTTGTCACCTGAAACTTGGGACAGTGCTGATGCTGCAAGGCTTCGAGCAATTTGTGAAGCTTGCTTGTCCTGCAACGTTTCCGCCGCCAATTTGGCGATTTGAGCCGATGACTGCTTTGTGTTTTTCGACATAACAACCTCCGCATGAATAATTGTTATTGAATCACGAATTATTTCCAGTTGCTACCCCTTCCACCCAAACGGCATGCCTCTGTCACAAAAAGAGCCGCCGCCACTCCCGTAACAACCCCAGCACCTCATCCGTCCCCTCCTGCGGAGCCCAGTCAGCAAACTCTCGCGGCCCCTGCGGGTCAAACGGTCCGGCCTTGCCTTCCAGCAGCACAGCATCGGGCGTCAAGGCCAGCACGGTGTGCCAAGTCCCGGCTGGCATGTCCACCACGGGGCCGACGTCTGGACCTGCGTGGCTTTGTGTGCCAAGTTTGAATTGCTGAACAACCTGACCTGCATCGTCGAACACCAGCACACCCAACAAGCCTTGCACTGCCACCAGGGTTTCGTCTTTGGGCACCAAGTGATGCCGGTGGGGCCGCACATAACTGTCCAGACCAAATGCAATGAATAGCCTTTGGAACGGCGCTTCATGGCTGGCGTGGGTGTTCAGGTGCTGTCGCAGCCGGGGTGAAGCCTTGGCCTGATCGTGCAAGCCCGCGAATTGGTCAAACGTAAAAACGCGTGCGCTCATGAAACTGCCCCCTCCTGTTTGCAGCTTTGAAAACGCCACCAGCCGTTGACCACCAACCAAGCCACTGACACACCCACGACATCTGCCGCCAGATCGGCCCATTCGGCAAAGCGCCAGCCAACGGCCCACTGCGCGGCTTCAATGCCTGCGCCATAAGCCAGCATCCCCAACACCACGCGCAATGCATGCGTTGGCCACAGCAGCAAGGCCCAGCCGGTCAGCACCACAAAGGCCAGGGCGTGCTGCGCCTTGTCCCACCACTCAAACACCGGCAGCTGCAAATGCTACATGGGCATCAGCGCCAGCACCGTCACTGCCGCCATCGCCAAATACCAACCGACACGCATCACCAGCACTTCAAGCACCCCGATAAGAACCGTGGTCAAACAGCCACTGAGCATAGACCCTGACGTACGGATGAACATCCTCTGCAATAACGGCATCTTTCGCATCCTGCCAGCGCCAACCGCTGTGCTGATCAGCAGGCAAAGCATCCAGTTCCAGCGGTTGTTTCAGCTGGAACACATGCGGCAGATTCACATAGTGCGTTGACACCTCAGGGCTGTAGGCGCTGTCTTCATAAAAGTGATCCCAGACACCCA
Organism: Akkermansia muciniphila; assembly: GCA_943331105.2. GTDB lineage: Bacteria > Pseudomonadota > Gammaproteobacteria > Burkholderiales > Burkholderiaceae_C > Limnohabitans_A. The sequence continues at coordinate 37,701 of CALQKH020000012.1, read as the reverse complement.
TCAGCTGAGCGCCCTGAACATCCCGCTCCTTTAGCCCCAACTCTCCCATGGCCACTCGAACCAGGCACGCCTCATACGGCTCGTTCTTGCGCACCCTACCTCCGGGCGTGAACCACCAATGACGCGCAGGGGCGTTCCTTCTAAGGCCTAGCAGCATCTGCCCAGCCTTGTTCACCAGCACCAGATCCACCGAGACCAGTGGCAGAGCATTAACCGCCTTTGCGAACTCCTTATCAGGTAACCAACCACTCGAATTCATTTGAACCATACATTCACAAATTAAGAAAAAATCGAATTCATACGATCATATGAAAATATTCCAAACACTTGAGCTACTCTACCGCATATGGATTCTTTCATTCCCTCAGCCTTGCGCCGACAGCGCAACCAGCGGCATTTGACACTGGAGGCGGTCTCGGCTACCACGGGCATGTCGCCGCAGCACTTGTCCGAGATCGAGAGCGGCAAGCGCGATCCTCGCCTGTCGTCCATCGAGCGCATTACAGAGGCCATGGGCCTGAGTGTCATGCTTGTGCCAGAGCACATGGCTCCAGAAATCCGCCGCTACATCGCCACGCAAGGCCGGGTTTACACAACTACTACGCCTGCCTTGCCTCAGCCGTCCTACCCAAGCACTCAAGATGCCTAAAAAGCCCACCGCCCAAAAAAATTCCAACAGCCAAGGACTGACCTTCACCATCCGCCAAGAGCCAGACTTCGACACCGACGAACTCGTCGAGTTTGGCTGCTTCTCGCGCAACTGGGAGCAGGAAGAAGCACTGGACCAGCTTATGAACGACCAAGACTGCGGCCGCATCAACGACAAGCAGGCCCTGCTGCACGCCCAAAAACTGCTGGCCCAGTCGCCCGGCAATCTGGAATTGCAGAACTACCTGGCCAACCGCCTGTGGACGCTCGAAATGCGGGATGAAGCCACCGAGGTTTGGGCCAAGGCATTCAAGCAAGCCAGCTCCCTCATCCCCAAAGGCTACTCGGGTCAGATCAGCTGGTCAGAAGTCGACAACCGCCCATTTTTAAGGGTGGCCCACGGCTATCTGCTGGGCTTGATGGACCGTCGTGATGCCAAAGCCGCGCAGCAGCTCGCCCAAAAAATGCTGGCCTGGTGTCCGGCCGACAACCTGGGCGTTCGCATGCTGGTGGGCGACATCAGCATGATGCTGGGCGATGCCCGCTCAGCGCTGGGGCATTTTCTGGAACACTCACCAGACTCACCGGCCCACTGGTACCAGGCTGGGCAGATTGCTTTCAGGGGTGGGGATTACGTGTCTGCCTGCACCTACATCCGGCGCGGGATCGCGGCCAACCCCTACATTGCGGAGGGGCTCACAGGCAGAACGGTGTTGACGGAGCACCTGTACTGGCACGCCAGCAACCGGTACGGTATCGAATGGGCAGCCGAGTATCTGAATGCGCCTAGCTGCGACTGGACGCCTGAAGAAATCGACTTTGTGGACTGGGTCTTCAACTCAGCAGCCATACTCAAAGAGCGGGCCAAACTGGCCGAACAGCACGAAGGCCTGACCTACGAACAAGACCCCGAGCGCAGGGGGGCGTATGCAGAAAAACGCGCCTATTTCGTCAGCGGCATCACCGACACCCTCTCCAAAAAACTGGTCCGCAAAGTGCGCAACCGCTACAACCAGGACATCTGGCCTTGGGATCGCGCTGGTTTTGACCGGCGCAGCTGAAAACGGCCCAGCTACTGGCTTCCCTGTCAGTTACCGGTCACCCAAACCGGTAGAATCCGTTGTCGAATCTGTAAGAAAAAGGCCTTGTGATGAGCAACTGGTATCTGATCCACACCAAGATCCGCCAAGAACGGGTTGCTCTGGAGAACCTCGAGCGCCAAGGCTTTGCGTGTTTTCTGCCGTTGATCCGTGTAGAAAAGCTGCGTCGGGGTGCCTTGCAGGTGGTGCAAGAGCCGCTTTTCCCCCGTTACCTGTTCATCCGCCTGGGCACTGGGCTGGAATCACAAAGCTGGGCGCCTATCCGCTCCACCATTGGCGTCAGCCGCTTAGTCACGTTTGGGCAAACGCCCGCCAAGATTGAAGACGAGCTGATTTCCCAGCTGCAGGTCAAAACCGATTCGACCGAGGTGCAACTGCGTCACTTTGAGCCTGGTGAACAGGTTGTGGTGACAGATGGGCCGTTTGTGGGGGTGGAGGCCATCTACCAAATGGCCGATGCCGAAGGCCGGGTGATGGTGCTGCTCAACATTCTGAGCAAGCAGGTCAAGATGGCCGTGCCGCCTGCCAGCATCCGCAAAGTCAACTGAGCCAGACCAAAAGGCAGATTTGGGTCAGCGCCGACCAGAAGCCAGCTTCTCTTCGATCTTTTTCTGCACCCAGTCGGACACGTTTTTGTATTCGATCCGCTGGTAACCGCTGGATTGGATCTCTTGCCAATACTGGCCGATCAAGGCCTCGATGGCGTCGGTGTTGGGTGCGGCCAAGTCAATGTCTTCGCTGAAGATCAGCTTGTTGCCGGCAATAAAGTCCACAGTGCCCCAATCGCGCGGGTTGGGCAGTTCGTCAATGCTCACGTAGAGCACGGACGGATCGCTCCTGGGCATGAGCATGTTGACGAGGTCTGACAAGATTTTCATCGTCCGCCCATCAGCCCAATTTACTCATTGGCCAGCGCTTCGCGCTCCAGCGCCATGTGCACCCAGTCCACCACTTCGCCACTGGGCTGGTAGCCACTGACCAGGTCTTTGAGCAAGGCGCGGATGACGGGCACATCGTTCACGCTCATGGCCATGCTCAGGGCGTTGAGCTTGCCCTCCAATTGAGGCCAAGTGAGGTACTGCTCATGCGCCTTCATGATGCGTGGGTGCTGGGTAGGCTTGGGGTTGTCGCCAATCAGCAGCTCTTCGTAGAGCTTTTCTCCGGGGCGCAAGCCAGTCACGGTCAGCTCAATGTCGCCACTGGGGTTCAACTCATCGCGCACCGTCAGGCCAGACAGTTCCACCATGCGGCGTGCCAGGTCGATGATCTTGACGGGTTGGCCCATGTCCAGAACGAACACATCGCCGCCCTGCCCCATGGCACCGGCCTGAATCACCAGCTGCGCTGCCTCGGGAATGGTCATGAAGTAGCGGGTGATGTCGGCATGCGTGAGCGTGATGGGGCCGCCGTTCTTGATCTGCTCGCGGAACAACGGCACCACAGAACCACTGGAGCCCAGCACATTGCCAAAGCGCACCATGGAGAAGGTGGTCTTTGCAGTAGGCGCCCTACCCCCTTGAGCGGTTACTGCCGCATTCACCTCGGCCAGGGCCTGCAACACCATTTCTGCCAAGCGCTTGGTCGCGCCCATGATATTTGTCGGCCGCACCGCCTTGTCGGTGCTGATCAGCACAAAGTTGCGCACACCGTTTCGCGCGGCCGCTTCGGCACACACCCGTGTGCCCCACACGTTGTTCCTCACACCCTCGGCCGGGTTGTGCTCCACCAGAGGCACATGCTTGTAGGCAGCAGCGTGATACACCGTGTTCGGCTTCCAGGTGTCCATGATCTCCTGCATGCGTACTTCATCGCACACCGAGGCCAGCAAAGGCACGATTTCAATGTCTGGCCCAGCATCAGCTTTTTGCGCATCAGCCGCATCGCCCTCCACCGGCTCGTTCACGTTCACCCTTTCGCCAGCAACCGATGCCTGCAGCTCCTGGTGAATCTGATAGAGCGCAAATTCACTCATCTCCACCAACAACAGTTGCTTGGGGTTGGTTTTGAGGATCTGACGGCACAGTTCGCTGCCAATGCTGCCCCCCGCCCCGGTCACCAGCACGGTTTTGTGGTGGGTGTTCAGGTTGAGCAGCAGGCCGTTGGGCTTGACCGGCTCGCGGCCCAGCAGGTCGTCAATGTCCAGCTCTCGCACATCGCTCAGGCTCACCTTGCCTGTGGCAATGTCACTCAAGCCTGGCAGGGTGCGTACCGCCACTTTGTGGGGCTTGAGCTCATTCAAGATTTCGTTACGCCGCTGACGCGACACGCTTGGCAAGGCCAACAGCACATCGGTGATGGAGGTGCCATTCAACACCTCGGCCAAATCGGCTGGGTTGTGAATGGGCAGACCGTTCAACACATGGCCATGCAACCGGTCGTCATCGTCCAGAAAACCCACCACCCGAATTTCTGGGCTATTGGCCATGGCTGAGGCGAGCTGGCGGCCTGCGCTGCCCGCCCCATAAATGAGTGCCTGCGGCAAAGAAGCCTTGCGCAACTGCTGGTGGTAAAGCCCCCCCAACCACACCCGCGCCGCAGCGCGTGATGCACCGACCAAGAGCAACAGCAGTATGGGTTGAATCAAGCCCACCGTGCGCGGCACGCCATCCACACCCCAAAAGGTAAAAATGGCCGCAAAAGCCAGGCCATACAAAAGCATGGCACGCCCTACCGCCACCATCGCAGGCAAGCCGCTGTAGCGGAAGATGGCACGGTACAGACCCGAGGTGATGAAAACCGGCAAAGCCAACGCAACAGAGGCCACTGTTGGCCAAATGGCTGGGCCAGACAGTGGCGCGAAACTACCGCTGCGCAGGTAAAAAGCCAGCCAAACTGACAAAATACAAAGGCCCGCATCCAAAGCCAGCACGACACCACGCTTGACCGCACGGGGCAAAGCCAAGGCAGGCGCTGCAAAACGACTCAAAGTGCGGATCATGATTTCACCCATGATGTGAAATCCCGCAAGAGTCCCGAGTCCCGAGTCCCGAGTCCCGAGTCCCGAGTCCCGAGTCCCGAGTCCCGAGTCCCGAGTCCCGAGTCCCGAGTCCCGAGTCCCGAAATCTGAATTTGATTGATTAGTCATTCTGGTATTTGTTGGTCTTGCTATCCACTGCCTCACCGGGGGCCAGCGTGACCCCTGCCGGAACCGTCACACCGTAACCCAGCGCTGCTCCGGCCTGCATCCAGGCGCCGCGCCCCAGCACCGTGCCACCGGCCATGCTGGCGTTCACACCCAGATGGGCAAAGTCTTCGACGATGGCGTGGTGGTCTACCACGGCGCCGCAGTTCACTATGGAACCCATGCCCAGGCGGGCTTCAGTACCCACAATGGCGCCGGCCATTACAGCAGAGCCCTCACTCAACACCGCACTGGACGACACGATGGCCCGAGGGTGAACGACTGTCGCTAAAGCGAAACCCGTTGCGGCCAATTGCTGAATCAGCTTCTCGCGAATGGCGTTGTTGCCAATGGCCACAATAGTTTGATCAGCCGCAGCCCTGTGATGGCCCATGCTGACCATAGGCCCCAACACAGCCACATTGAGCACCGAATTGCCGGCCGGGAGTGCATCGTCCAGAAACCCCACCACCTCAAACTGACCAGACAATTCAGCAGCCTCTGCTACCGAGCGTCCATGTCCACCCGCGCCGACCACCAGCAATCGAGTCTTGGCCATCAATGAGACACCCCATCTCGCTGTACAACCTTCAAAAAGGTGAGCCATAAAATCTTTATGTCGAACCAAAAGCCCTGGCGATGCAGGTATTCGGCGTCCAAGGCCACTTTCTGGGGAATGGGCAGTTCGTCGCGTCCGTTCACCTGGGCCCAACCGGTGAGGCCTGGCACCAGGGTGTGCACGTTTTTCTGAGTGCGCAGCTCAATCAGATCTTGCTGGTTGAACAAGGCGGGCCGGGGGCCGACGAAGCTCATGTCACCCACCAGAATGCTCCAGAGTTGGGGCAGTTCGTCCAGGCTGCTTTTGCGAAGAAAGGAGCCGATGCGCGTAAGGTGTGCCTTGGGGTTGGCCAGCAAGTGCGTGGCAACGGCAGGCGTGCCCACCCGCATGCTGCGGAACTTGGGCATTTTGAAGATCTTGTTGTACCGGCCCACCCGGTCAGACCAATACAGGGCCGGCCCCGGAGATGTCAAGCGCACCAGCACGGCCACTACCACGATAGGCAGCAGCAACAGGGCTGCAGCCGTCAACCCCAACACCAAATCGAACAGCCGTTTCACGGTTTCATGCCCTCCACGGCTTTCTTCAACCCTTGGTCCAGTGACAGGGGCGGGAACCAGCCCAGCAGCCGGCGGGTTTTCTCAATATCCACCTGTAAAGAACCACACAGGCGCTGCGCCACCGCGCGCTTACCCAGCAGGGATGCACTCAAATCCAGCACGAACGCAGGCACAGGCAACAGCAACGCCTTTTTACCCATAGCCTGTGCTGTGCGGCGCAACAGCTCGCTGGTGGACACATCTTCCCCGTCTGACACCAAAAAGGTCTGCCCCGCTGCAGCGGGGTGTTTCAGGCAAGTGACCAGCAAATCCACAAGGTTGTCTAAGGTCACCATACTGCGGGCGTTTTGTATGGCCCCCAAAGGCAGGGGCACGCCCCGCGCCACCCAACGCATCATAGAAGCAAAGTTGGCTTTAACCCCAGGGCCGTACACGAGTGGAGGCCGCACGATCACCACTTCCATGCCGGTTTTGGCTTCTAGCTCACGCAATCCTTGTTCGGCCTCCAGCTTTGAAACGCCGTACGGATCCAGAGGCGCCGGCTCATCCTCCGCAGAAAACGGCTGCCCTGGCGGGGTGACCTCGCCATTCACCTTGATTGAACTGACAAACACAAACCGGGACACACCGGCAGCTGCCGACTGTCTTGCCAGATTAAGTGTGCCTTCCACATTCACCTGCCGGTAAACCATCAATGGGTCACCGCCCTCTTCTCGCATCACATGAACCCGCGCCGCACAATGCACCACGGCTTTCACACCCTGCAAAGCTACGCGCCAGTCGGTTGTGGCCAGCAAATTCCCTACGAAAACTGACGTCACACTTTCGGGAAGTACAACACCTTTGAGCCGGACAGCTGCCAGCACATCACCAGATGGGTATTCACCAGCAAGCCGCTTGACCAAAGCCCCACCCACAAAACCAGTGGCGCCTGTTACCAATACCTTGCCCATAGATAACGTCATGCCAACAACCTCTGGTAAATGGCCAAATGCTTGTCCACCACGGCGTGCACATCAAACTCTTGCTCGGCCAAACGCCTACCGGCCAAACCCATCGCCTTGCGCTGCTCGGGGTGGGTCAGCAGCTGCTCAATCGCGTACGCCAAACCCGCTACATCACGCACAGGCACCAACAGGCCGGTTACGCCGGGTTCAATCGCATCGCGGCAGCCAGGTACATCGGTGGTAACAACAGCTCGCCCACATGCTGCCGCCTCCAGCAAGGCCTTGGGCATGCCCTCACGATAAGATGGCAAAGCAACAACACTGGCACTAGCCAGGACCTGAGGCATATCAGACCGGTAACCCCAATGCTCCACCACCCCCTCTTCCAGCAAGGCATCCAGCTTCTCCTGAGTCACGCTGGTGGGGTTGGCCGTATCCACCAAGCCCGCCAACACAAAACGCGCAGAAAGCCCTTTTGCGCGCAGCAACCTTGCTGCCGCCATAAACTCAAAAACCCCTTTGTCAGCGAGCAAACGGGCCGGAAACAACACCACCGGCACACCAGCCACCTCTGGGACCACTGCGTATTGAGCCAAATCCACCCCCGAGCCACGAATCATCTCCACTTTGGAATGGGGCAAGCCAGTCGCGGCCATCAAGGTGTCGCGGTCATCCGGGTTTTGAAAAATAACCGCCTGATTGCGATGCCCCAAAGCCCAGCCGTAAACAAGCCCCACCAGTCTCTGCCGCAGTCGAGCTTTCAAACCATGAGCTGTGAAAACATAACCCAGACCCGACACCGCCGACACCAAGGCCGGCACCCGCATCCACCGCGCCACCAAGCCGCCTAGCAACACCGGTTTGATGGTGACCAAATGAACCACGTCGGGCTTTACATGATTGATGATGTGCCGCAAGTCAAAAGCGGTTTGCACTGCGTTCAGCAGCCCCACACCACCACGCACCAAACCCAAGGGATGCACCTTGAGGCCATGCGCCTGCAAAACACCCAACTTATCGGTAATGCCCGTGGCAATGTGCACATCAAAGCCCGCCTTCTGAGCCGCCAGCGCAATCTGCAAACGGTGCGAGAGGAAGAACCAATCCACATTCAAAATGAAAAGCAGCTTTTTCATCGTGACTAGTTTTCTTCCAGCCAAGCCTGGAACATCAATACATCCCACAAGTGATATTGCCAATTGCGCTGGCCAGACAAATGTTCGGCCCACTTGCGCCGTATCGGAGCTGGGTCAAAAAAGCCTTCTTGCCGCAAGCGAGATTCGCTCAGTAACGTTTCAGCCCAATCACGCAACGGCCCTCGCAACCATTGGTCAATAGGCACGCCAAAGCCCATTTTGGGCCGCTCGATCAACTCACGCGGTACATGACGGTATAGAACCTGACGCAGCGGCCACTTGGTCACACCGTTGCGCAGCTTGTAGTGCAGCGGCAGGCTCCACGCGAACTCCACCACCCGATGGTCCAAAAACGGCACCCGCGTTTCCAAGCTCACGCCCATGGCGGCCCTGTCTACCTTGGCCAAAATGTCATCTGGCAAATAACTCAGCATGTCCAGCGCCATCATCCGCTCGACATCGTTCAACCCCTGTAAATTGGGCGCGGCCCCGGATAACACACTGGCAGGCTCTGTGGCCCCCAGCACCACACTGGCTGGGTCCGCCCAATGAGACACCATGCCACGGTACAAATCAGCCACCGAACGGCTGCCCAACACGGCCGCACCTTTGTGCAACTTGTCACCCACACGAGACATGGACAGAACCGACCCCAACTTGTCCCATGCGGAGGGGGGCACAGTGGTGATTAAGCTTGCCATCATCTGCCGCAAAGGCCGTGGAATGCGCGACAACTTGCTCCACAGCCCTGCTGTCATTTGGTAACGGTTGTAGCCACAAAACAGCTCGTCGCCTGCATCGCCTGAGAGGGACACCGTTACGTGCTGGTGCGCCAACTGACTGACCAGAAAAGTGGGAATCTGAGACGAATCGGCAAAAGGCTCGCTGTACAAGCTGGGCAGCTTGGGAATCACATCTAAAGCCTGCTGAGCCGTGACATACAACTCGGTATGGTCTGTGCCCAAATGCCGAGCCACAGCCTTGGCATGCACAGCCTCGTTGTAGCCCGCCTCATTAAAACCAATGCTGAAAGTGCGTACCGGTCTGCTGGACTGCGCCTGCATCAGCGCTACCACCGTTGACGAATCAATACCGCCCGACAAAAACGCCCCCAGCGGTACATCAGCCATCATTTGCTGGCCCACCGCATCACGCAACAAAGCCTCTAAGGCATCAATCGCCTCATCGGGCGTACCCGCAAACGGATGGGCCACGTTCTGTCGAGCCACCGCAGCCCCTGACCACCAGGCGCGCACCACTGGCTTAGGCGCAGCCAAAGACACTGAGAGCATGTGCCCCGGCTCTAGCTTATGAATGCCCGAATAAATGGAATCGACGCCACCAATGCAGTTGTGGCGCATGAACGTGGCCAAGGCATCGCGATTGATGTCCGCTAAAAACGCTGGGTGGCGACGCAATGCAGACAAGTCAGATCCAAACAAAAAGGCTGCATGCGCGCCCTGCCCTTGCCAGCCATAATAAAGCGGCTTTTCACCCAAGCGGTCACGAGCAAGCGTAAGGGTGCGAGTGTGTTTGTCCCACACGGCAAAGGCAAACATCCCTATTGCACGCTGCAAAGTGCCTTCGATACCCCACGCGTCAAAGCCTGCCAACAGCGTTTCGGTATCTGAATGCCCCCCCCAGGCGTGGGGCTGACCTCTGAATCGCTCAATCTCAGCGCGCAAGCCCAAATGGTTGTAAACCTCGCCATTGAAGGCCAAAACATAGCGCCCACTTCTTGAAGTCATCGGCTGCGCACCTGCAGGACTCAAATCGACAATTGCCAAGCGTCGGTGCGCCAACCCTATACCGGCACTATCGTCTACCCAATAGCCATCACTGTCTGGGCCTCTTTTAATAATAGCATCCGCCATTTGATGCAGCACGCTATTAGCATCAATATTTTGGATGGAATTTTCTGAAACTAGAAAGCCAGCAAACCCACACATATTTTATTTTCTCCGTGTACCCACAGCACACCAATAGGGAGAATCTTCCGAAAAACGAATATTTTCTAAACCTGCGGCTTGCATCATCGATTCGATTTGTTTGCGCGTAAAACGTTGCTCTAAGCGAGTACCAAACCGATCCAATGCATCCGTTCTCATCGTGTAGAAACTTAGGGTTCGATAGAACCCCAAAGGAAGAGAAGCAGCTTTAGCGGCCGACATACCCAGTTTCTCCATCAAGGCTGCAAAACGCGCTAACGGCAAGTAGACAAATCCCGCTATAAGCTGACTTGCTGCATACCTCATCACGTGGGGTAATTTGCTGACAAAACGCCTCAAAAAATCACTTGTTTTCCATAAGGAGCGGTACACGACTGAACGATTGTCCAATGCATAATACAAATAAAGTAAAAAAGGTGCACCAGGCTTAAGCATACTCACGCAATCACGAACCCCTTGGAGAGTATCAGGCACATGGTGCAACACCCCCAAGGAATAACCAAAATCCATACTACTTTCAGGAAGAGCGGCGTCATCGACACCCGCTTGATGAAACAGGCAATTAGACTGCCCTTCTAAATTTCGTTTTGCAACATGAATTGCAGAGCTTGGGTCAATGCAATGCAATTTGCCAACTTTGGGCGCTACAAGCTTTGCCCATCGCCCGCTTCCACAACCCATATCAAATCCTTCGGCATTCGAAGGTAGAACGTCCCACGGAAAAATTTTGAAATATTTTTCAAATAATTTTTCGTGCTCATTGGCCTCGAGATCTGACTGGTCGAAACGCTCCCATTCGTCGCCGAATCCCGCGACCGTCTTAGAGTCTTTATTGACGTTGTTCATTCAAGCTCCAATTTCTTCGCATACTTTTTATAAACCTGCTCATACTGCTTTGAGACCACCTCAATACCATAGTGATTGACAATACGTTGGCGTGCAGCTTCGCCGGCAGCGCGGCGTAGCTCCTCACCCATGCGTTCAAATGAACAAACTACCTTAGCGATAGCATCCGGTTCGCCAGGTGGAACAACATAGCCTGTTTGCCCGACGATCCGCGCCGCGTCTCCCACATTGGTCACAACGCAGGGCACCTGCATCAACATGGCCTCCGCCACCACGTTAGGAAAGCCTTCGGCTCTGGAGGAGAGACAGTACACATCCATGGTGGACATAAGTTGGGAGATGTCACTGCGTTCGCCCAGCAGTAGGAAAACAGCATCACCTCCACGGCTCTCGATCAAGCTACGAAGTTCAATATTGCTGGCCTCTACGTGGCGACCAATCATCAGAAAAATGGCGTTGTGAACAACCTTTCCGATAAGAGCTGCGGCCTCGATGAATACATCGTAGCCCTTCAACGAGTCATACCGCCCGACAATTCCGACAATGAAGGCGTCGCCAGGAAGACCAAAATCTTGGCGCATCTCCAATTTACTGACACCATTTGGCTGCCACTCATGAATATCGTAGCCGTTTGGTATAACGAGCATTTTGTTTCGCTTGTAACCCTTAGAAGCATGTACTTCTAGTCCGGCATTTGCGCAACATATTATGGCCTTGGGAAGCCATGTTGAGATAACCGCGCACAGCCTGATAATAAGGCCGGTCATTGATGTGCGACCCTGCGGGATCTCTGTATTTCGCACGTTCCAAACTATCTGCTTCACACCCGCTAAGCGACTTATCAAGCCCCCCAATAAATCAGCATGGTACATCCAAGTTTGAACAATATCAGGGGATTCGCGCCGGACCAGAAACCACAAGCGAGGCAAGGCATACCATGCGGTTGTTGCCCTTAGACCAATGTCATGAACCTTGTAACCAGACGCTTTTAATGTCTCACCCAACGGGCCAACTGTTGTCAGTGTGATCACGACATGGCTATGCTGAGGCATTCCTCGAATGAGCCGGGCAAGCATTGTTTCAGCACCACCGGTCCTAAGGCTGCTAATAATGTGAACAATCTTCATTGTTTGCAATTTTTAATATATACAGCATCATCGAAAACTCACTGACCAATATCTTCGTGCATGCTTTTTTTGATTTTTTGTTCACTCATAGCGTTACGCAAACGATTGCTGTGACATATGATGTTTGCGATCCAATACGGGAAAATTCCATAACTAAAAATCGGGGCGGAGATCATGATTGCAATCAAAGACAATATACCAACTAGTAACTCTCGTGATTTAAAAAACAACCAACCCGCAAAGAGCACAACACCCACAACGCCAACCGCACTAATAGCCGCCGATGCTCCCGAACTGCCAAACTGTTCGAAGCTGGCACCAAATCCTCGACCAACGAGGTGATAGATTAAATTTTCGCTAGAGAAGAGATTAAAAAAGTCTCCGTATCGACCTTCAGCAGAGGCGTCGGAACCTAAATCCAAAACTCGACTCTCTATAAAAATAAATATCATTTCGAACTGCTCTTTACTTACAAAAATAATCGGCAGAAGGCATAATATTGGCGCAATAAACTTTTTATTAAACACAAGTCTAATGAAGATAAAAGTAGCAAACAAAAATCCCAACAACGACACAGATAGAACCATGGAAAACATGACAACTGCCTCTAGGAAACCGTATTTAGACTTCTTAGGATCCAGCATCGTCGTTAATATAAATAATGCATAGCAATAAATCGCGGGCTCGTAAAACAATCCCGCCGGTCTAAATATTGAACTCTCCAATCTTGGATCAATATCAGTAAAATAGTGATAATTGACCACATCTCCAACTGCATAAAAATAAAATAATTGTAAAAAGAAAAATGCAAGATGAATTAACAATACTATAATTATTTGATTTTGACTTGGCCTCAATTCTTTTTGAGACAGCAGGTATAAGAGAAAGCAGTTGATGAAGAGTGCGAAGACGGTTAGATAGTTCTCGCTCGAAAGGAGGCCGAAGGACGCATAGATTCCAGCTACCGCGAGCAATATTACCGGTATTGTCTGCAATGACTTTAGATCAAAAAAATATATCAATAAAAATATTATAATAATAATAAATGCCGCAATATCAAAAATTCGAACACCTGACTTATAAAAGTCAAACATTGAAAAAAACAGCAAAATGAGGAACTGGAATGCTGTTAACCACCAGGATCTGACTACGGAGTTGCGATCCTGATCTTGCAAGTTATTTCGACGCAGCACTCGAAGAGACCTTACCGTCAATAAGCCAAGTTAAAAAATCATGAGTCACTTTTTCCCATGAGTACTCTGCGAGTGCACGTCGATGCGCTGCTAGTGCAATCCGGGTCCGCTCCTCTGTGTTGTTAGCGTAGAAGCGTGCTAGTTCAATTGCCTCTTCGATACTATCGTAGTAAATTGCCTCTTTACCTTCTTCAAAGATTTCCCTCTGAAGGTTCAATCCAGCACGATCGCTCAGCAACATCATTCCAAAGGCAGCAGCCTCATATGTACGCATATTCCCACACTCGCTAGGAATATTACTCACATGCATGTTGAAGCCGATTTTTGTTTTGCGGTACAGCAACAATTTGTCCGCTTGAGTGATTGGTCGAACTGTTCGTAAAAAAGGAGGTTCACCAAGAAAGGGGCGGACATAACCATAATAGCCCTTCATCCGCCAGCGACCAAACAATGCTAGGTCGGATCCAAACGCTTGATCAAGAGCTTTTAACCTATCGATTTTTGAACCAGTGGGAGCCCCCACATAAGCCATAGTAATGGATCGGTTTCGAATTTCATCAAATGTTAGCCGAGGGTAATCAATAGGCTGGACAAGGGGGAGCCATTTAACTCGCTTGTACCCGATCTTTGCAAAGAGTTCTGAAAACCCCATCTGAGAGGAATATGCAGGCGATATATAGTAAGCAGCATCAAATGCCCAAAGATACGGAATGCCACGCACATAAGTCGAGTGTGGATCATCGGTAAAACCGAGTACTTTTATTTTATTTTTTAAGCCGTCAGCGAGAAGCTCAGGATGGAGCGGGTTGTAAGTGCTAAATATAACTACGTCGAAATCGCTTAGGCTATCTAACAGTGCCTGTGCAGCAGCCATGTACTTAGGATTCCGATTTCGGTACAGATCGTCGACATACTCAGCCTTAAGCATCGCTCGTCCGTATTGAACACTACCAAGCCCGTCGCGCAGGAGTCCTCGAAAAGAGCGGCGCAAACCACTCAGTTCAATCAATGGAAGGCCATGGACTTCGAAGCGACCAAGTTCACGAATTGCATCGAGTCGAAGCCCAAGTATCGCTACTTTAATTAACTTTTTCTGCATTTGATATAGGTTATAAATTACGGGCTAATAAGGGTATCGTGGTGAGTGATTACACAAGCTATAAGCGCCATAAAATAGCTGATATTCGCATGTTTCTATGCCTAGTCGGCCGCTAGATTCACCATCGTTCCTTGAGCAATCTATTTAAAGTTTTATGAATTGACGATCTTTCCACGGTCACCTATCAGTTGGAAGTTGCTTCTTGCCACCAAGTCCCACAACCAAGGTCGCTACACAACCAAGCGTATAGGCTGTGAGATAGGCCCAGCCAGAGCCGACCAAACCCCAGATTGGCAAGGACCAGGCTGCCAAGGTTAGATAAAGTAGATCACGTGGAGCGACGATGAATAACAAAGAGCGCCACATACGCCCAGAAGACTGCACCAACTGATAGGCCGTCACGCCAATCACCTCTGGGATCACCGACAACAATAGCACCAGCAGCAGTCCCTGCCCATCCTGAAAGCCTGGGCCATACAACTTCAGCACAGGGATCGAGACCGATGCCAGCAAAAGTACCATGAATGTCGAGAAGCTAACTCCCAAGATCAGGTTGGCTCGGAATATCTTCCAATATTCACTGCCCTCGTTCCGGCCCTTGAGACGGCTGAGCACTGAGGAGGCGACCGTATTAAGCAGGATGGGAATCTGCAGAACTAGTTGTCGCAGTTGATGAGCCACTGCAAACAGACCCACCCAGGCCAACCCGTCTGGCTGCCGAGCCACCAGCGCGGTCACACCCCAAAGACAGGGCAACGTGACCAAGCTAGCCAGTCCTGCTGGCAAGGCGAAACGCCAAATCAGCGCCCAGTCCTCCGGACGAGTCTCGCTGGAGGCTCTGATGTCATGTTCTCGGCAGCACTCATTGAGAGCATTGCGGAACAGCCACCAGCGCACAACCGAAGAGCATGTGAATGCAATTACCGCTCCATCCAGTGCCCAGAGCAATGCTCCCGCAACGGAAAGCGCACCATGAAACAGGCCGACCCAGGCGCCTGCCTTACTGATGGCCCGGAAGGCACCAAAGCCTTGCAGGGCTCCCTGAAGGTAAACCGTCTGCACTTGAAATAGCGTGCCGACCGATACCCACCTCAAGGCTGTGGCCACGTCAGGGTTGTTCAGCAGCCTATCCGCTACCCAAGGGGCAGAAAGGCCAAGAAAGGCGGTTGCTGCAGCGCCCGTAAGCAACGTGAATACTGCACAAATGTGTAACACACGGCTAATCCGATCACGCTCGGCATGAAGCCATTCGCCCACAAACTTGGTGCCAATAATTCCGACACCACCTTGGGCGACGCCTACTACAGTCATCACCGTCATGGTGACCAGTGCATACACACCAAAAGTCTTGAGACCAAGGACCCTAGCTAGAATCAATCCGGTAATCAGGACCGAGCCCTGGAAGGCAAAGGTCGAGATCAGGTTCCACAAAAACCCGGAAGCAAGCCTGCCCCGGAAAGCGACGACCGTAGCTCGTATCGTGGACGATGCAATGGAAATCATCTAGTCAAAGGCAGTACCTAGGTACCATCTTCTGCTTCAGCAGGGTGCAGTAGTGAAGCCAGGACGAATCACTCGTGGTGGTGATAGATCTTAAAACCAGCCGCCTTGACCATATGGTCGCGTCGCGCGGAGTCAAAGTCGGCATCGACCATCTCGTTGACCAATTCCTCAAAAGTCGTGCGGGGCGTCCAACCCAGCTTCTCGCGGGCCTTCGTGGGGTCGCCGAGCAATGTTTCCACTTCGGTGGGACGGTAGTACCGGAGATCCACACGGACGATGACATCCCCGCGCTTGCACTTGGCAAGGGACTTTGCTGCCACTTCTTCGACACGGGTCACCGTGCCGATCTCCTGGTCGCCCTCACCAGAGAACTCGACCGTCACACCCAGCCTCATCGCAGCACGGCGGATGAACTCACGCACGCTGTATTGCACTCCGGTGGCGATCACGTAGTCTTCGGGCTTGTCTTGCTGAAGCATTAGCCACTGCATCTCCACGTAGTCCCGAGCATGGCCCCAATCACGCAGGGCTCCAAGGTTACCCATGTAGACGCAATCTTGCAGACCCAGCGAGATGCGGGCCAGGGCACGGGTGATCTTGCGCGTCACGAAGGTCTCGCCGCGCATCGGGCTCTCGTGGTTGAACAAGATGCCGTTGCACCCGTACATGCCATAGGCTTCGCGGTAGTTGACCGTGATCCAATAGGCGTAGAGCTTGGCCACAGCGTAAGGGCTGCGGGGATAGAAAGGCGTGGTCTCCCGCTGGGGGATCTCCTGCACCAGGCCATACAGCTCAGACGTGCTGGCTTGGTAGAACTTGGTCGTCTTCTCCAAGCCCACGATCCGGATGGCCTCCAGAAGGCGCAGGGCGCCAAGGCCGTCGGCATTGGCCGTGTATTCGGGCTCCTGGAAACTGACCGCAACGTGGCTCTGGGCCGCAAGGTTGTAGATCTCGTCAGGCTGCACCTTCTGGACCGTGCGGATCAGGGCCGTGGAATCCGTCATCTCGCCGAAGTGCAGGATGAACCGTGGATCTTCCGTGTGGGGGTCCTGATAGAGGTGGTCGATACGGTCGGTATTGAACAGGGAGGTGCGACGCTTGATGCCGTGCACCTCGTAGCCCTTGTCGAGCAGGAACTGCGCGAGGTATGCGCCATCTTGGCCAGTGATACCAGTGACAAGCGCTTTTTTGCGAGGGGTGTTGGACATGATGGTGGATTCCTCAGAAACGCAGAGCGGCGATGGCCTCAACCGCCTCGGGGATAGGGTAATGATGGTTGCCGACAAACAGGCCGTGCTTGTCGATGTGATTTGCGTTCTCGAGGGAACCCACGACTTCGTGATCGAAATACTGCACCACTGGGTTCTTGGCGAAGTTGCCCGTCACGATAGGACGGCACTCGAAGCCCAGCTCGCGC
This sequence comes from Akkermansia muciniphila, assembly GCA_943331105.2. Lineage (GTDB taxonomy): Bacteria > Pseudomonadota > Gammaproteobacteria > Burkholderiales > Burkholderiaceae_C > Limnohabitans_A. The sequence goes on along the minus strand of CALQKH020000012.1, from coordinate 20,496 downwards.
AGACGCGCCAGGAGTTGAGGACGTGTCACTGCAGAACCGGGGCGGATCACGATGCTGAAGCCGAACCAGCTGCTCTCGCCTTGCTCGCGCTGGATCATCAGGTCGGGATGGTCAGCCATGCGGGCCGTCCACAGGGCGCCGTTACGGCGGCGCTCAGCGATCAGGTCAGGAAGTTTCTTGACCTGAGCGCTGCCCAGGGCACCTTCCATCTCGAGAGGACGCAGGTTGTATCCCGGCAGCACGAACTTGAAGGCTTCCTCGAACGGGTCATCGCTCTTGGTGCCGGTCACCAGGTTCTGCTGGGGCAGGTTGCGCGTCCACCCGTGGGCCCGCAGGCACAGCAGGATGTGATGCAGCTCTTCGTCATCCGTGCAGATCAGCCCACCTTCCATCGTCGAAATGTGATGGGAGAAGAATGTCGAATAGGTGCCCATCAGACCGAACGTGCCACACTGGCGGCCATCCAGGGTGGCGCCCATGGATTCGCAGTTGTCCTCCAGCAGCAGGAGCTTGTGCTCCTCGCAGATGGCCTGGAGCGCACGGAAGTCGCAGGGGTTGCCCAGCAAGTTGACCGCCAGTATCGCCCGCGTGCGCGGTCCGACGGCTCGCCGCACTTGCTCGACATCCATGTTCAAGGTTTGCAGATCGATGTCGACGAACTTCACCTTCAGGCCGTACTGATGCAGGGGATAGTAGGTGGTGCTCCAAGAGACCGCCGGGACGATCACCTCGTCGCCGGGGCGCAGCCTGCGGGACTCTTCCTTGGTGTAGAACAAGGCGGCGATCATGGCGAGGTTGGCCGACGAACCAGAGTTCACCATCAAGCTGAAGCGGCAGCCCGCGAAGGCCGCGAATTCCCGCTCGAACTGGGCCACGCGCGGCCCCATGCTGAACATGTTGGAGTCGATCACCGACTGGATGGCTGCGTACTCTTCGGCGTCCCAGGTAAAGGTCGCCAGGGGGAACTTGAATGTCATCGGATTTTCCCTTCCAAGAAAGACTGGTACGTGCGGGCAATGCCCTCGTCGAGGCTGACCTGGGGACTCCAGCCCCAAGAGGTCTGCAACGAGACATCGACGACCTTGCGTTTCATGCCGGTCGGACGGGAGAGGTCGAAGGTGAATTCGCCTTCCCAACCCAGCACTCGGCGCGCGGCCTCGTAATACTCTAGGATGCTGTAGTCCACACCGGTGCCGACGTTCATCAACGAGGGCATCTCGTCGTAGCGTTCGCAAGCCTCAATGATGGCGTCAGCCAGATCGCCGGCGTACATGAACTCACGTCGCGCCGACCCGTCACCCCAGATCTCGACCGACTGGCCTGCGGACTCGCGCGCCTCGTGGACCTTGCGGATGATCGCGGGCAGCAGGTGGGCGCGGATAAGATGGAAGTTGTCGTATGGCCCGAAGATGTTGCAGGGGATGATGGACTTGTACGCAAGCCCTGAGCTGGCCTCGCGGGCATAGGCGCAGAGCTTCAGCACCGCGATCTTGGCCACCGCGTAAGCCTCGTTCGTGGGCTCCAGCGCGCCCGAGAGGAGCATGTCCTCCGTGAGGTGTCCCGCATGGTTGGCCGGATAGATGCACGAGCTGGCCAAGTTGACCAGCTTGCGCACGCCGACCTTGCGGGCAGAAGTCACCACGTTGAGGCCGATGGTCACGTTCTCGACCATGAAGCCCCAAGGATCCGCACGATTGGCCTCGATGCCACCGACCTTGCCTGCGGCATGCACGATGACATCCGGCTGAATGCGCTCGATGGCCGCGAGGACGGCCCCGGCGTCCATTAGGTCGAGTTCCTGGCGCGTTGGGGCATGCCACTCATGCCGGGCTGCGCGCGCATGCTGAAGCACGTTCATGCCCACCATGCCCCGACCTCCGGTGAGAAGGATCTTCATGTCTGCTTTCTCCTCAGTCGCTCAACGATGCGCCACATACCAGGACAAGGCCTCGTCCAGGCCTTGCTTCAAGGTGTGGGAAGGTTCGTAACCCAGGAAGCGGCGGGCCTTGCTGACGTCCGCCTGGCTGTGCCGGACATCGCCAGCCCGGAAGTCACGGTAAGTGGGCTGGGCGTCACGGCCGACACCTTCCGCCGCCAAGCCGTCCCTGAGCAGGCCATAGAGCTGGTTCAAAGTCGTGCGGTCGCCCACGGCGACGTTGTAGACCTGGTTGCGGGCTTCCGGATCGGTGGCCATTGACGCCAGGATGTTGGCTTGCACGGCATTGGCCACGTAGCAGAAGTCCCGGCTGGTCTCGCCGTCGCCATTGATGAACACCGGCTCGCCGGCGATCAGGGAGGACGTCCACTTGGGGATGACGGCGGCGTAAGCCCCGTTGGGATCCTGGCGTCGGCCAAACACGTTGAAGTAGCGCAGGCCGATTGTGGTGAAGCCATAGCTTCGGGCGAAGACGTCGGCGTAAAGTTCGTTGACGTACTTGGTCACGGCATACGGCGAGAGGGGCTTGCCGATGTTGGCCTCGACCTTAGGCAGCGCAGGGTGGTCGCCGTAAGTGCTGCTGCTGGCGGCGTAGGTGAAGCTCTTCACTTGCGCGTCGCGAGCAGCCACGAGCATGTTAAGGAAGCCGGAGATGTTGGTCGCGTTGCTGGTGACCGGATCGCCCAAGCTGCGGGGCACTGAGCCCAATGCCGCCTGGTGCAGCACGTGGTCCACGCCTTCGCAGGCGCGCTTGCAGTGGTCAAGGTCACGGATGTCGCCTTCGATGAAGGTGAACCGATCCCATTGCTGGGCGTCGACCAGGCTGCGCACTTCATCCAGGTTGCGACGGTGGCCAGTGGCGAAGTTGTCCAGCCCGATCACCCGCTGATCCAGGCGCAGCAGGTTCTCCAGCAGGTTGCTGCCGATGAAGCCCGCGACTCCCGTGACCAACCAGGTGCGTGGCTGGGCCTTGAGCGTTTCCTTGACTTGCTGATACCGGTTCATGCCTGCCCCCTCACAGACGGCCATCGGCCGCACCCAGAGGAAGAAGCCCCTTGACGTCGAACAGCACGGCGCCCTGCTTGCCAAAGGCCTTGATGCCCTGCTCGCCCAGCGCGGCGAACTGATGGTGGCCAACAGCCAGCACGATGGCGTCGTAAGCGCCTTGCGCCGGGGCCGAAGTCAAGCACTGCACGCCATACTCGTGACGGGCCTCTTCCACGTCGATCCAGGGGTCGTAGATGTCCACGCGGACGTTGTACTGGCCCAGGGCTTTCACGATGTCCACCACCTTGGTGTTGCGCACGTCAGGGCAGTTCTCCTTGAACGTCAGGCCCAGCACCAGGACATTGCCGCCCAGCACCTGGATATTCTTGCGCAGCATCAGCTTGACCGTCTCGTCCGCCACATGGCGGGCCATGCTGTCGTTGATGCGCCGACCCGCTAGGATCACCTCGGGGTGGTAGCCCACTTCCTGCGCCTTGTGGGTCAGGTAGTAAGGGTCGACGCCAATGCAATGGCCACCCACCAGGCCCGGGCGGAAGGGCAGGAAGTTCCACTTGGTGCCTGCGGCGATCAGCACTTCCTGGGTGTCGATGCCCAGCTTGTGGAAGATCAGGCTCAACTCGTTCATCAGGGCGATGTTCACATCGCGCTGCGTGTTCTCGATGACCTTGGCGGCCTCGGCCACCTTGATGCTACTGGCCTTGTGCGTGCCCGCGGTGATGATGGCGGCATACAGGGCGTCGACCTCATCAGCGATGGCCGGGGTGCTGCCGCTCGTGACTTTCTTGATCGTCGGTAGACGGTGCTCCTTGTCGCCAGGGTTGATGCGCTCAGGGCTGTAACCGCAGAAGAAGTCCTGGTTGAACTTCAGGCCGCTCACACGCTCGAGCACCGGCACGCAGACTTCCTCTGTGGCACCCGGATAGACCGTGGATTCATAAATGACGATGTCGCCACGCTTGAGGGCCTTACCCACCGTCTGGCTGGCCCGGATCAAGGGGGTCATGTCAGGGCGGTTGGCTTGGTCGACCGGGGTGGGTACTGTGACGATGTAGATCTGGGCCTTCGCCAGGTCGTCAGACTGATGGCTGTAGGTAAGATGCGCGGCCTCTGCCAGCTCTTCAGGGCTGCACTCGAGGGTGTGGTCACGGCCGGAGCCCAGCTCTATCACCCGTGCCTCGTTGATGTCAAAGCCGATCACAGGACGCTTCTTTCCGAACTCGACGGCTAGCGGCAAACCAACATATCCCAAGCCAATGATTGCGATTGTTTTATTCATGAATTTTTAACTTAGTACAGAAACTCAAAATTCTCGTTATCCAATTAATCCATTTCTTCCGTATGTATCCTCAATACGCACTATGTCGTCTTCGCCAAGGTAACTGCCTGACTGAACTTCAATAATTTCTAACGGGATACTGCCGGGGTTTGCCAGGCGATGGACTTCACCCAGTGGGATGTAGGTAGATTGGTTTTCGGTCAAGGTCAACACCTTGTCGCCGTTAGTAATCTCGGCGGTGCCAGTCACCACAATCCAGTGCTCGGCGCGGTGATGGTGTTTCTGCAAGCTGAGGCTGGCTTTGGGCTTGACCTGGATGCGCTTAACTTTGAATCGCCCGCCTTCGTCGATGGTGTCGTACCAACCCCATGGGCGATGCACTTTACGGTGCAGCGTATGCTCTTCGCGTTTTGTTTTCTGTAGTTGGGTGACGATGTGTTTGACATCCTGGCTGCGGGTTTTGTCTGCTACCAGCACGGCGTCGGGCGTTTCCACAACGATCAGGTTTTCAACCCCCACCAGGCTAACGAGTCGGCTGGTGGCGTGCACCAAAGTGTTGTTGCTGTCAGTGGTCAGTACGTCGCCCAAATGGGCATTGCCAGCTCCGTCCTTTGGCAAAACATTCCAGACTGCGTCCCATGCACCCAAGTCATTCCAACCTGCATCCAGCGGGACCATCTTGATGGGAAAACTGCTGCCTGGGCATTGCTCCATGGCGGCGTAATCGACGGATTCGGACGGAATGGCAGCGAATTCAGCCATGCCAGGGCGCATAAATTGGTTGTCTGTGCTGCGCTTGTCCCAGGCGGCCTGCGTGGCCTGCAGGATGTCTGGGCGGAACTGCTCAAGTGCTTTGAGCCACACCGACGCTTTGAGCACGAACATGCCAGCATTCCAGTAGTAGCCACCTTCGTTCAGGTAGGACTGAGCTGTGTTGGCATCAGGCTTTTCTACAAAGCGGCGGACAGCATGTACGCCGGCATTCGTCTCAGCTTGGTTGATTTGGATATAGCCATAACCAGTCTCTGGCTTGTCTGGTGTCACACCCAAAATGACGATGGTGCCGTTTGCAGCCTCTCCCACTGCTTGTTGCATGGCAGCGGTGAAGGCCGCTGCATTGACCACCGTTTGATCTGCGGGTGAAACGACCAGCACAGGGTCTGCGTCACCCTCCATGGCCGCCAGGGCTGCCAAAGTAAGCGCTGGTGCAGTGTTTCGCCCCACAGGCTCAAGCAGAGCAAAGCCCAGTTCAATGCCTGCTTCACGTAATTGCTCGGCGGCCAAAAAGCGGTGGTCTTCACCCGTGACGATGATGGGGCTGGCAACCGCAATGTCTGCATTGCCCAAATGATTCAGTCGCAGGGCAGCTTGCTGGAAGAGGCTTTCGTTACCGGTCAGGCACAGGAATTGTTTAGGAAAACCGGTACGGGACAGTGGCCACAAGCGGGTGCCAGAGCCGCCGCAGAGAATGACAGGGGTAACTTGAATCATGCGTTTTGCGCTTTCTGGGCATCCCCACCAGGACTGCTCATTTCGAGCTTAAGGGCTTCAATTTCAGACTGAAGTTGTTCGTACTCCATCATTTTTCGCTTCAGGAATCTGCCTGCCAACAGGGCCTTTTCTGCAATACCCTGCGGCGTGAGAGCATAGATGTAGCCGAACTTGTTCTTGCTTTGGCTGAAGTTATGCACCTTCACCCAGCCTTTATCGATGAGCGCTTTCAAACAGTAGTTCAGCCCGCTGGTGCTGATGCCCAATTTTTCAGCAATTTCGCGCTGGGTCATGTCGGGGTTGTCTTGCAGCATACGCAAGACTCGGAAATAGGTGTCTTCCTGAAGCTGGGATCGGCGGCTGGTCATGGGATGAGGTTTTGGCCACGCTACCGCCATGCCGTGTCACGATCGGCAAGCGCGTTAGGAGCTGTTCCGCTGGGGAACGTTTGTGCGAATTCGCATGATTTTAGGGTTTTCCTGATGGGTTTTGTATGTCAGGCTCAAAATATTTATCGAAAACATTATGGTTCTGACGCTTCACTGACGTCTGCCGGGCTGGTTTCGGCCTGCTGCTGGACAGCCTCTTCCATGCTGACGGTGTTCACCACCAGCTCGAACTGCTCCAGAATCTCGGGCTCGTGCCGCTGGATATAGCTTTTGACGGCATCGTTGGCCAGCAGCTTGGTGAGGTAGCCTTTGGCCACCACCAGGTTGAGTAGATCGGAGCCATAGTTCTGCTCGGCGTCTTTGTACTGGGTGTGTACCTGGCTCATTTCCTTCTCAAGCTTGACGATCTGCTCGATGGGTGAGGTCTTGTCTCGCTCGGCAGGCTTAAGGTCGGCGCGCTGCTCAGGTGGCGTGGCTTTAAGCAGGGCTTCGGCATGGGCCACGGTGATGGTGTTACTGGCCACCATGAGCTCTACCGCTTCCACCTGTCGGGCCGCTTTCATATTGCGCAGGATGCGGGTGACATCTGGGGTGAACTGCTTGTCTTGCAGCAGGTCGATGGCCTCGGGGCAGATGCCTTCGAGCAGGTTGATGCGGCGGTTGATGGAGCTGAGGTTGACGTTAAAAGCCCTGGCTAAACGCTCACGGCTGACGCCCCGGTCGATCGCGCGGCGCAACATGTAGTGCTCTTGCACCGTAGACAAACGGTTGATCCGGTGGTTGTATGAGAAGGTTTCGTCGTCTTTGGCCATGAGGCAGGGTGCCGTTTCCATGCCCAGCTCTTTGAGAGCCAACACCCGCAGGTGACCGTCGAGCAATAGGAACTCTGATTTTTTGGGGTCGGGCTGGATGACAGACAGGGGCTCGATGAGCCCGATTTCGTGGATGGACGAGACCACCTGCTTGTATTTGCGGGTGCTCATGGTGCCGTCCATGATCTTTTTGCTGGGCAGTAAATGGTCCAGAGGCACCTGGTAGGTTTCCAGGTCAAAACCCAGCAAGGTGTTGAGGGGCTGCATGGGCAGGTCAGGGCCGCCCTCCCCTTCGCCCTGGTTTGTGGGCCTGTAAATGCCGGGGTACATCTCTGCGATTTTGGGCTGTGCGTTGCTGCTGGGGTTCATGCGGGTGCTCCTTCAAAGTGGTTGATGCGCTCGGCCAGGTACTTGGGCAATGTGTCGAGACCCTCGGCGCGCAGCAGAGTGACAAAGTTTTCGTCGGCAAAGAGTTTTTTGAGGCCCTGCACCACCAGCAGCAGTCGCTGATGAGCATGCTCGGCCTTGAGGACCATCTTGCGTTGGCGCTCCACCTCTTTTTGGTAGGTGCGCACCAAGCTGTAGCTGGAGGTGGGCGGCTTGATTTGCGCCGCGTTGGGTGACGATGGACCTAGTTCTTGGCGTTTTTCAATCAGGCGCTTGGCCTCGATGATTTGGCGGCCTTTGAGCTGGCCGTTTTCATAGGCTTCTTGCAGCAGGTCGCCCAGGTTGGATTCGCCGCCCTCACCGTTGGCGTTTTGCGGGTCGTTGGCACTGGCCCGGGCAATTTCAAGCGCGGTGGTCAGCGGGATGGAGCCGCGCTGCACGCCCTCAATCAGGCGCTCTTCGCCCTGCTCCAGCAAAAAGACGATGTCGCGCACGTATTTGGGAGACAGGCCCGTCTTTTGGATGATGACGTCGGCCGTGTAGCCCCGCTCGCGCAGCAGCTCAATGTCAGCCAGGATCTCCAGCGGCCGGTAACCCCGCCGGGCGATGTTTTCGGCCAGGCTCATGATGAAGGCGTCTTCATCGCTCACGTCCACCACCAAGGCGGGGATGTGCGTCTCGCCCAGGATGCGGAAGGCGTTCAGGCGCCCTTCCCCGCAGACCAGCACGTATTTGGGTTGGCCATCCTCACCGGCCCGCTCGGCCACGGTGATGGGTTTTTTGAGGCCGATGAGCTGGATGCTCTCGACGATCTCCTCAAAGACCTTCATATTGCGGTCGCGGGAGTTGAGCACCTCGATGCGCGCAATGGGCACCAAGCTCACGTTTTCAGGAGTGTCGGTCATCATGTAGGCCTCCGTGGGGTTTGGATTGGGGTGGTGAGCATGGGGTAAGTCCTTTCAGGTTGGTGGAGTGGGTTTAAAACTTGCGCTGCAAGCGTTCGCGCTCTGACATGCCGTAGAAAAAGTTCAGGTCGTCAAACCGGAAACACTCGAAATTAGCGCTGTTGCGGTTGCAGACCCGGATTTCTTGCTCAGGCAGGTCCAGGCGGGGCAGCAGGTAGTAGTCGAGCTCATTGGCGTTTTGCGCATCCAGTCGCACCGCGACGGTGATGTCGGGACTGAAGCGTTCGGTGTCAAACCGGATGCGCCAACGCTGCTGGCCATTGGGCAGGGTTTGACAGCGCGCCAGCACAAGGCTGATGACCAGCTCGTCGTTGAGGGTGAGCAAATCTGTCTTGCCGTCGCGGCGGACACTGCCGCCCAGCTCAGCAATGGTCTCTTCGGTGCGGCGCACGATCTCGGGGTGGAGCTGGCGCAGCCGTCGGTTGATTTCGATGAAGCCCTGGTCGCGCGAGGTGTGGAACCCCACCAGCTCATAAGCCCGGGTGAGGCTGCCAAAGCGGTGTGCGTAGGTAATGGCGCACGGCAGCCCAGGGGCCTGGTCGATGATGAAGCCTGACAAGGTGCCGCATTCGGCATAAAGCTGCTTGAGGTGAGCCAGCAACTCTTCGTCGCTGTAACGGCGGGTGCGCTCAGCCAGCACTTCTTGAGCTTTGAGGAAGGTGTCCAGCGGTACGATGCCTTCAAACGCACCCTCCTTGCGGATCCACATGGCTGGCGGGTTGTTGACATGCAGCTTTTTGAGCTTGAAGGAGTGGCGGTTGTAGACGTTGTTGCCGATGTACTTTTCGTTGGTGAGCACCTGGCGCACGGTGCTGTACGTCCAGGGCCGCTGGTTGTCGGTGCGAATGCCTTGGTCGTTGAGCCGCTTCGCAATTTCGGCCAGGGGCAAGTCGTCTTGGATGAACCAAGCGAACATCTGCAAGACCATGGCCACTTCGTGATCGGGGCCGGGCATGAGGATGACCCGGTCAGTCTGAAGGCTTTTGTGCTCGCCGTTTTTGAGCTCGCCTTTGATGGCGCCGGTCTGGTCAATCAACACCCGGCGCAGGCCGTACCCTGCAGGCCCCCCTTGACGAAACCCCATCTCGATGAGCCGGCACTGGCCGGCAAAAACCTTGGCTGACAGCTCCCGGCTGTATTCCCCCGCCATGGCGCGCTTGACGCCTTTGACGATGGTGGAGACGGGTGAGCCGTCGTTTTCAAACTGCTCGGCCACGTAGGCGACCGCGATACCTTTGCGCTTGCAGATGTATTCGTAGTAAGCCGACTCGTCCGCATCTTGAAACCGCCCCCAGCGGCTGACGTCGTAGACCAGGATCAGGTTGAAGTCGGTATTGCCGGCTTCGACATCGGCGATGAGCTTTTGCAGGGAGGCCCGGCCGTCGATGGACAGGCCGCTCTTGCCCTCGTCGGCATAGGTACGCACGATCTCAATGCCACGCCGGTCGGCGTATTCCTGAATCTTGTCAGCCTGGTTATGCGTGGAGTACTGCTGATGCTCGGTGGACATGCGCACGTACTGGGCGGCACGGAATGTTTTGGGTGGATCTTCTGAGGTCATGTGGACTTGTGGACTGCTTGGTTCTGTTCGTTCGGACCATGTTGGATTCGAAGCGGCAGAGCTATCAAGTCATTTCTAGACCTGTTTGCAGACTTTTTTGCGATCAGCCACATTTACGCAACTGGCCAGGCTCAATGCGCATGGACACGGGCTTGTTGAGCATGGACAACAAGATCATGGAACGCCGCTCTGCGTCGGTTGTTTGGTAGATGGCCTCGATGCCAGCGAAGGGCCCATGGGTGATGACGACCTTGTCGCCGGCGGCAAAGAGGGCCTGAGGATTGGACTGCTGCAGTTGCTCGCGCTCGTGAAGTGTGTTGATGAGCTCGGCGTCAACCTTGGGCGGGTGACCGCCAAATTTGACCAACTCGCGTACGCCCAGCGTGGAGCGAATAGGCGACCAGCTTTGGCCTTGGCCGCTGGTGTCCAGTTGCACAAACACGTAGCTGGGGAACATGGGCTCGGCCACCACCACCGGTTTGCCCCGGCGGACCTTTTCTACATGCAGCATGGGCATGTAGCAACGGAAGTTCTGTCGCTGCAGGTTGGTGATGGCAGTGTCTTCTTGGCGGGCTTTGGTGTGGACCAGGTACCAGGCGTGTTGAGGTGGCAGGCTGAGGTCAATGGCTGCCGTGGCTTTGGCAGGTGATGACGGAACAGGCTCCTCTGTTGGTGTAGGAGCAGCACCCTTGACCTTGGGGGCTGGCTTCAAGTCTTGCCGCTCGGCGAGTTTGAAGACCTCGGGGTTGCTTTCTTCGCCTTGGGTGTTGACACTGAGGTCGAGCGAGCGAGCAATGGCTCGGATTAGAGGCAGTGGCCGCTCGCGTTGCAGCACCTGCTTCAGCAGGGTTCGCAACTCGCGCTGCTCGAATGCTTCCAGATCTTCCAACCGGTAGTGAACGGACAGGCCGTTCTGGAATATGGGCAGCCCATCGTCTTTCCAGCGCAGCTCTTGCAAGCTGCCGGGGGTCAGGCCCAAGCGCTCGGCAGCTTCTTGTGTCGTCAGCAGCCGTGGAGTCATGTTTTGTTTATCTTGTCTGTCATGCCAGCATGAACGCTCTGCCGGGTGAACAAGTCAAGCGGAACAGACAGATTGCACAGACCTGTAAGCAACACAGGCAGATCTACGCCAGAAACGACAAAAGACCCCGTCTGCGACTCACCACCCCAGTGGGGATGATGGACGCAGACGGGGTCTGGGAATGATCAAGGTTCGGGCACTACGGTCTGTGCTGTGGCCTGCGCTTTGGCTTGTTCGGCATACCAGCGCTGAAACGACAGCACCATGAGCGTGGTGTCGGTCGCATCACGGGCTAATTGGTCACAGCTGATGATGGCCGCATCTCGGTCGGGATCAGGTACAAGGTTGGTGGGGGCGGCATCAGCGCTGGGGGGAGGCTCGGCCATGGTGGGCATTGGACCGGCTGGATTGCTGGGCGGGATGCACAGGCTGAGAGAGCCATCGCGCAGCACAGGGGGACGGCGCGCCAGCTTGGATTTTTGGGTTTCATAGTCGATCGAAATCTTCTGGTTGATGCGTTCTTGTTGGGTTTGAATCTGGGCTGCCTGCAGGGACTGCTGTAAGGACTCGGCCTGTTGCTGTAGCCGCTCAGCATTCCAGGCTTGCTGGACATGCCGTTGGCCCAGGACGAATCCGGCGGTGAAGATGGCCAGGCACAGAAGCAGCTTCAGAACCAACCGCCAACAAGGCCAAGCACCAAGTGCACTGATCAGGGCAATGGCATTCATAGGTCACCTCCGTCCAAAGCTTGAAGCTGGTGTCTGTCCATCACAGCAATCAATTTGTTTGCGTATTCGGGATCGGTGGCATAACCTGACTGAGCCAGGGCCCTGGCGAATGCCGGAGCACTGGTGCATGCAAAGCAGGCCTTGTACCGGGGGTTGCGCTTGAGGAACGCGGCGTGGTCATCGATGCTGGCCTGCCAGCTTGGGTATTTGCGCCACAAAGCAGGCACCACCACCCACTGACCCTTGATGAACTCCTTGGTGTTTATGGTCAGTGTTGGTCCGCGCCAGAGGCTGTCTGCCTTGATGCCAAAGAGGTTGTTGCCTGTCTTGGCCAGACCAGACTCCCCCCAAGCCGACTCCAGAGCAGCCTGCGCAATAGAGATGCTGGCCAGAACACCCGTGGCTTTGGCCGATGCCACAGCACCCGGCGTGAGCCGCATGATGAATTCACTGGGAATCACAGCAGCTCCTTCACGTCTTTGGCTACCTCATCAATGGAGTCGTCACGGCGTTTATCGATGAAGGCAAACGTCCAACGTACCATCGCCCATCCCGGCAGGCCACAGGCAAAGATCAACCCACCCAGGGCGCACAGCCCCATGGTTGAGAAGGCCCAGTGATGAAGCCCAAAGTGCTCGACAGTGATGGCGCCACCGCCGATGCTGGACACCACGGTGCTGATCAGCCCAACGGCCCACTCCCGTTTGTTGCGAGGTGGCGTCATCAACATGACCACCACTGCAGCCAGGGTGGCTCCACTGGCTGCCGCTGCTGCGGTTCCACCAAATGCTTTGTAGGCCACCGCTGCTCCGGCGACCCCGCTGCTTGTAGGTTCTGGCATTCGTTTCTCCAAAAGAAAAGCCGCCAGGGCGAACCATGGCAGCGGTCAATAAAAGGGGCTTGATCAGTTCAGGCGGCAACAACCGCAATCGGGAAGGGCTTGGTGGGGCTATCCCGAGGTGCTCTCGCCTGCTCAGAAAACCCGAAAATGTCCTTGCGCTCCTCGCGCAGTTCACCCTCGATGTGAACAGGCACTAGCCCGGTGAGGAACTCGATCCCGGCGGCAAAGATGGGGAGCGCATCCGAATAGGCGTTGTCACAGGACACGTCCCACAGCGGCCCCTCCAGGAACATGCACGCCCCTTTGCAGATCTGAAGAACCGGGCAACCCGGGCATTCCTGCCGGTGGGACCAGTGCGCTGCCGTCTTGAGGGTCACGTCCTGCATTTGGTTGGTATGCCCAATGCGATGGGGCTCACCGTTAGGCGCCACAGCTGCCGCACTCACGTTCTGGCAAGTCAGGACGTTGCCCTTGAGGTCCACGGCCATGGAATCGGTGCGGTCCATGCCGCATTTCTGCCCCAGGCTTGAGGCTGGCCGCTTGAACCTCAAGGAATTCACGAAGGACATGGTCCGGTCCCGGACGCTTGAGATGCGCCCCGCCTTGCCCAGCCGGATCTCCTGAAATGCCAGTCGCCGAAAAGCGTGGAACTCTTCTGGCTTGAGGGACAGTGCCCGCCCCCCATCGTCATAGGCGTCCACAAAGCCGCCCTCCCCGATCAAGACGTCTGGGTCGCCAGTGAGCTCGGCAAAGAATGCGTGAATTGCAGCTCGGGACTGGTTGGATCGGTTGAGCATGGCGTTGAAGCTGAACCGCCCCTCAGGTGCCAAGCGCCGGTACAGCTCCAGGATCGCCTGCCTGGCCAGTGGGTCTTCCAATGGATCCGGGCCACGCACATGCTGACCTGGGCCATCGTGGGAAATGCTGACTGTGAATCCCAGGTCATCCAGCCATTCATTGACTTGCAGGTTCAGCAGCGAGCCATTGGTGATTACTGAGAACCTGGTCTGGGGATACTTCAGTCGCAACGCCTCGGCCAAGGGCCGCAGGGTCTTGATGTACACCAGTGGCTCCCCACCCCAGAACTCGATGGCCTCGGGTGGTGAGCGGACCCAACTGTCCAGTGACGCCATGAAACCCGTCACATCCTCTGGGTTGGTCTCGTCGTTGCGTGCGACGAAGCGCTGGGAGCAGTACTCGCAGGCGTAGTTGCAGGACAGACCCAGCGAGATCTTGAGGATGCGCGGAGAGGTTTTCCCAAGCGGTGCGTCCCGGGAGGTCACCTGTGCCACTGGATGCGGAGCCTGAAGACTGGGGTCTACCGTGCGGATCACTGACTGGCCCTTGAGGTCTGTCAGGCTTGAGTCCATGTTGTCGTAGAGCAGTGGCACCACAGTGTCTGTGCGAGGGTCCAATGCCGTGATCAGAAATTTAGCCATCGATTCGTTCCACCTTGATGTTCAAAAGCACCTGCACAAACGGGTCGTCCCTGAGGGGATCACCGGGATAGGGCTTCTGGAAATGAACGGCCCGGGCGTCAAAGGCCACCAGCAAACCCCTGTGGGGCTTGATCCAGTACTTGGCGTGTTGCTCCCAGGGCATCAGGCATTTGCCAAAGCCCGATGAACGCCAGTCCGGATTGCAGATGGCAAACGCATTCGGTCCGTATTGATTGACCTGCGACTGCAGGCTCTGCCCCGGATCGAGCTCCGGGCCATTGGGGAAGTACACCGCCTGCAAATGGCACTCATCCTCGTCCGAGTGCGGCATGATTTCCACGCCACGTGTGCGGACCACCTCGCGTCCTTGCAGACTTGTGATCCGTCCATTTGGGCCGATGAAGTCCTTTTGCAGCACGGGCAAGGCTTCTCTGGCCAGCATGGAGGCTAGGCTCACTGAGCCGTCAAAGATGTCGTGCGGCCTGCGGTCCCAGATCTCGGCACCGGTTTTCATGTGTTCATGAAGCCGCAGCAATTCCTTGCACAGGAAGAGATCAAAACTGCCACCCAGATTGAACGCCCAGATGCCTGCCATCGTCGGAAAGAGATCAAGCTTCATAGGACATTCACCATCAGGTCATCGGTGCCGGAGAAATACTTGAAGCCGACCTTGATCTTGGCGTTCTCACCCGCAGCCATGCCGTCCGGCCTGAAGCTGGTGGAACCCTGGCCGCCGACGGTTTTGATGCGTCGGCCGACCAGATAGCCCGCCGTCGCCTCGAGATACACCTCGGCATCCCTGTCCGTGATGGGCACACCCTCAGGCGTTTCCAGACGGAACCCGATGGCGAGCTCTTCGCTTGCGGCAACCTCGACAGAATGGCCGCCGACAAATCGGACAACGGGCAGCGTTTCCTCGCGCACCAGCGCCAGCGTGATCGCCGGAACGACTTTGATGCCGCGCCCTGCTTTGATCAAAACCGGATCAAACACGTTGAATCCCAGACTCCAGTCCTCCAGGGGCGAGGCCCTGAATGGCACCAGGATGTGGCCCAAGGGATGTGTTTGCAGGACCGAGGCGTGGTAAGCCTGCGCATCCATCTTGGAGGCCAGCGTGGCCACGTAGAGGTTGGGCGTTTGGACATAAACACCCTCGGGTGCAGCCGAGCGCTCCATCCGGCCCACAGGGGCGTACAGCATGAAGCTGGCGTGATCAGAAAACTCGGGGTGCTGCTGGAACGCCTGCAGGTCCAGCGTGCGCTGGTAGATCGGCTCTCCAAGTACCCCGAAATCGCCACGCCACTCCGTGATCAAAGACTGGTCGAAGTATTTGCCGCCGCCTGGGTGGTCCTTGGTCGGATCGCCGACGAACTCCCGCTGCATGATGGGACGCACGCTGTAACTCAGTCTGGTACCGTCAAGTGCCAGATCCAGCGCGAAGGGTGGGTTTTTGTTGCCTGTGTAGAGCTTCATGTTTCCTCCTCAACAGCAATCACAGGCGCAATTGCAGTTGTAACGCGTGGTCTGAGAACCAAAGCTGACCGTCGAGCCGCCATCAACAAGCCGCAACATGTAATAACCAACGTATGGGTTCTGATCCCCACAGTTGTAGTAATCGGCTGTATTGGCAACACAGTTGGGGGCACCCTGCCAACCCGCGCTCGGGTTGTAGCTTCTGAAGCAGTTGCTAACGGCGCTGAAAAAGTAGTCGTGCAGCCAGCCGTAATTGGCGGTCCACATCTGGCCACTGTTGTTCATGTACATGTCCCAGTTGCCATCGGATTTCAGAAATCCCATGAGCCCCTGGTTGTGGTGCAGGTAGCGCGTACCCCAGTCCTGGTCCACCATGTCCAGGTAGTTGGCCGTGCTGGAGATCTGCAGGCGTGGCACTGTGAGCGTGCCGGACATGGTGTCTCCGGTCTTGGCAACTCGGCTGGACAGATCGATCGGCACAGTGGAGTTGCCGTTCGCATCTGGCCCGTAGCCATTGACCGAGCGCACAAAGGCTGTGGAGTCATAGCCATCAAGCTTGTCAGCGTCGGCCGCCTTGGCCGTGAGCCCCAAGTAAGTGGCGTTGTGGTTGTGACCCAAGGCTGCGTAGGCCGCGTCGTGGTTATGCCCAGCAAGCGCAAAGCCTGTCGAGTCAATGCCATCGAGCAGGTCCGCATTGGCCACTTTGCCCACGGTGGCCGACAGATCAATGACCATCTTCCAAGTGGCGGGGCTGACCACGGTGAGGACGTAGAGCTTTTGCTCATCGGTCCGGAAGCACGGCATGCCCTGCTGCAGGTTCACCGTCGGAAATGATGTGCCACTGGAGAGCGACAACGCCGTCTTGTCGTTGTTCAGGATCTGGGACAAGGAGTCCGAGAGCGTCGTGGAGGATGGGATGTCGGTGTAGTTCTGCATTTGGTTTCTCTTCAGTAACCCTGTGCGACCCAGGAGATGGCCCCGGTCACTCGCGTGCCAGAGGTGCTTTCAAGAACAGCGGTGAAGCCGGTGATGGAGACCGAACCCAGGATTCGGGGGACGGCGATGGTGGTGCCACCCTTGAAAGTCAACGTAACTTCAGGTGCCACGCGGAACTGCCTGGTGAAGACCACGGCAACGCCATTGGCGGCTGTGATCACCTGCGCTGTGCCACGATCAAAGACATCGGGCACGTCCACCGTGACGCGCAGGCCATCGATGTAGCCACGGTCGGCATTGCTGGAAGTAAGGATCGCCCTGAAAAGCGCCCGCTGGTAGGTATAGTCACCCTGAATGAAATCCCGGAAGTTGGTATACCCGGGGGGATGACCGGACTCCAGGATGTCCATGAAGTCCTGCTCGGTGATCTCGGTGCTGGCCACGATCATGTCGCTGATGACGCCATTGGCTCGGCGCCGATACTGCTCTGCCAGGCCCAAGGCTTCACTGAGTCTGAGTGTCTGGGACCGTTTGAGCGCTTCGCCAATCGAAAAGCCTTCACTGATCGAGCGACGGTATGCAACCGTCCTGCCCAGAACTTCGGCAAATGAGAAAACTTCCGCCACCCGTTTGACCTGTGAGCGGGCCAGCGCATCACTCACGCCAAAGCTCTCGCCTTGCGGCTTGGTCATGGCCTTGGCAGGTTTCTCAGCCAAGCTAAAACTCTCGGACACCCGAAGGATGTAGGCAATGAGGTCGGTGTAGGTCTCGGCCAGCGCCAGCGTCTCGTATTTGCGCCAGACCAACTGCCGCGCCAGTCCCTCCCCCACCTGAAACACCTCGAACACGGCCTTTGTGCCGGAGCGTGCATACTTTTCCGAGAAGGTCAGCGACTCGACGATGCGCAGCACATAGGCAATCAGATCGGTGTAGGTCTCAACGAAGTTCAGGGTCTCGAACTTGTTGAGCGCCACAGCCCGGCTGGGCTTTTCCGAGAACGTCAGGCTTTCGGAACTGCGCTTGATGCCCAATTTCTGGACCAGCTCGGCAAAGCTCAGATCCGTGGCCACGCTCAGGGCGTACACAGCTGGGTAAGCCGTTGACCAGTTCTTGCCTGCCGTGGCGCTGCTCCAGGCAAACTTTCCCGAAGTCCAGGTGTAGTTCGCCCCCGGGGAGCTGGAGACGTTGACGGTCTCTGCCATCTTAAGCGTCCGATCAGCTCATGGTGAAAGTGAAGACGGCAGTCAGGCTGTCGTCCACCCCTTTGTTCACCACCGGGAACACGACCCGGTCAAACATGGTGCCTGCCGAGGCTGCGTTGAACACTCCGGCTTCGGTCAGCGCTCCTGTGGCGTCGCCTGCCGGATAGCTGGCAGTGAAGGTGAACACCTTGGTGCCAGCCGTGTGGGCGTAGGTGGCCGCATTGCGCTTGATTTCAGTGACCAGGGCCGTCTGGGTAGAGGCAGCGGCCGTGGAGCCGGTGCCCACCGCAATCCAGCCCATGACGCCTGGACGGCTGGCTGAGTTGCCAATGGCATCGGCAACGAAGTCGAAGCCGCCGTTGACGATGATGTTGTCCTTGTGAACCACCTCGACTTCGCCCGTGGGCTTGGCAAGCAGCAGCGTGATCGAGCCCTTGATGCTCATGCCTTCTTCAATCATGGAGTTTTCCGTTTCTTTAAACAAAACGGGCGCTGCACCTTTCGATGCAACGCCCGGGTTGGGAACTGTAGTTTTGGTTCAGTAAAGCTTGAGTGCCGTGTAACCGGCTGTGGGGAGCAGTGGGCTGTTTGCGCTTTGAACTTCTGCACTCATCTTTCCGATAAAGAGCCTGCGCTCTGAGGCCGTCTGACACACGCCAATGCAAACTCGATCGCTCACGTTGACGGGGTATGGCACCACGATCCGGTTGAACAGGTGATCTTCCAGAAAGAAGCTGCCTGTCACCGCATCAAACCCAACGAGCAAGCTCACCCCAGTGCCCGTCGCCATCCAGATGACCGAGGTGGTGATCTGATTCGGAATGAACCAGAAGCTCACATGGAACACCCCCGGAATGTTCACGCCCCAGGAGACCCTGGTCGTGTCCTTGATGAGCACGCCGCTGCCGTAGCGCCCGTCGCCATAGCTCACACCGACGGCTTCACCGCTGGCGGGGTTGCCGTACCCAGCCAGTGCCCCATTGAGACGCCAGCCGTAGAGCTCACCCGCCTGCAACGTGTCTTCCCGCGCCATCTGGAAGCGGGCCTCGATGCTTTTGAGAGCGCCGTCATAGGTCCACTGCCGTTTAGCAGCATTGCTGCTCCAGACATAGTTCGCCGTAGACCAGGTCTCCCGGTCGTCCAAAGTGGCCCCGATGCTGGCCAGCAGAGTGTTTTGCGCACGGTAGCTGGTGGGTAGATTCACCTCGAACAGGTATTCAGACTGCGCCACACCGCTGTCCATGCGCAGCACATCCAGACTGTTGACCGACTCGACCGAGGCGAAGTGTTTCACCCCGGGAAACCGGGTGGCTTGCGCATCGATGGTGACCAGCAGGTTGGCGTTCTGGGGCTGGGCCACCACGGTGGAGACGAAGGTGGCCTCCTCCGAGTAGATGCCGGGCGATGCGATCGCCTTGATCCAGAAATTGCGCTCACCGTCAAAGCCCGAGGGCAGCGTGAAACTGCTGGACTTGACCTCGGCAATGAAGATTGAGGTGTCCCAGGCCGTGCCTTCGCGCAGCTCATATGCCACCACCTCCGGCTCGGTATTGGGCAGCCATCGGAACTCCAGCCGGTTAGCTGACTGCACCACATCGAACTGACGAACCGCAGCAGGTGCCAGTAGGGTCAGAAGAAAGGTGGTGACGTGCTGGCTGTACTTGCCCGAGGTGTCGAAGGCCCGGATGAAGTAGTTGTACTGACCAGATTCACTCTGATCGTGCACGAGCTGGGTGCCAGCGGTTTGCCCAACCAATGCACCAGCATCCCAGCCCGTGCCTACGCGAACCTCGTACCCTGCCAGATCGGCATCGGTATTGGCGCTCCAACGAAGTAGCAAATCGGTCGTGCGACGCAGCACCACAAAGTCCCGCACATCATCGGGGGGCTGCAACTTGCCCAGGATGGTTTGACTCAGTGTGGCCGATGCCCCAAGCTTGCCGGACACCCCTACGGCCCGCACGGTGAACACATAGTCCCCGGCCTCTGCGTTACGAATCTCTAGATAGGTGCTGGAGACGCGGGGCAAGGTGATGGTGTTGCCACTATTGACCCGGTAGCTCACCTGGTATTCCAGAGCACCGAAGACTTGCTCCCAGCCCACCTGAATGAGCACCAGCGCCTGATCCTTGACCCGGTAAAGACTCTCAGTGACCGTGAGACCCGTAGGGGCCACCGGCGTAGTTGAAAGCACCGTGATGTCACGCGGCTGCAGAGCCAGGCCCTGCTCGATGGCGTCGTATTTGCTCGGGTTGTGGGCCAGCGCCGTCACTTCGTGGATGCCCGGCTCGCTCTCGGAGACCTGCACCACCCTGAACAGTTGCGTCTCCACTTGCGTAGAGGCCAGCACCCAGATGGCACCCACCTGAGGTGCCGTAGAGAATGCGCTGGTCACACCAACCGTGCGGCCAGACAGAGATCCGACTTGACGTTCCTCCACTGCTCCCGTGGTCAGCAGCACAGAGATGCGCCACGATCCGGCGGGCAGGTCCTGATCCAGCGTGACGCTCACCGTGGTTGCCGCAGCGATGCGCCCACCCAAGCGCAGGCCACCCCGGCTGCTGTCTGCAACCTTGATGACATCGCCGGGACGAACAACAGCGCCTTCAAGCCCCGTGCGGAACGTGATGATTTCCGATTCAGACTGCTCGGAGTAGAGCAGCCACTTGCCCACCCGGTTGGCCTGGCCACGGGAGGTGCAGCCCATGGCCACCACATCGGCCTGCACCACGCCGTAGCGGGCAATGCCTGCCATGTCCTCGACGTATTCCACCTTCTGGCGGTAGAAATCGTCGGGATCGGTCCAGCTGACCAGGGCCACCGTGTGCCGTGCTTTGGCTGAGGACCCCTGATAGGCGAACTCGCCATCGATCACGTTGGCTGCCGTGAACTGGTAGACCGCATCCTGCGGCGCGTCCTGGGTCACGGTGATGGCACCGCCCGACCAGTAAGCCATGCCCCGAAAGATCGAGGCCATGTCCTGCACCACCTTGTAGGCCTGCTCTCGGCTTTGCAGGTATAGGTTGCAGGT
>CALQKH020000011.1 GCA_943331105.2 Akkermansia muciniphila | reverse complement strand
AGTGATCAAGGTACCCCAAGGAGTGACGCCAGTGCCGCAGTTGTTCAGGGTGCCGCGCACTGTGCTGCCAGTGGGGTCAAACTTGGTGACCATCATGGTTTTCAAATTGGCCAGCTCAGCAGCAGGCCCAGTCACCGTCATGACTGTTTCAGGATTGATTCTGCGGTTCAGCGCCGATGTCGCGTTGTAGCCAGTGGGTTTGCCGTTCGAATCCAAGTTCAGTTCCACCAGCGTGACGCCGTGGGACAAAATTTCTTTGATGGCTTCGGACGCGGGACGAACACCTAAGGGCCAGGTGCCGAATTGGTCGAATTTTTTGCCGATAGCCGCGCCAGAGGTCTGACCGGTCGGATGCAGCAAGTGCGCTTCTGCCGAGCTTTCATTGTTGACGGCCAGCACGGCTTTGTCGCCGGATGCGTAGCTGTAGCTGCCTTTGGATTTGCCGTTGGAGCCGATGTAGAAAATCTCAGTGCCGTCATGCTGGTCACCCACGCGGTTGGCCCAGCTTTCAGCGTCGTCGGTGCCTGCATTGGAGTAGGCCGCAACGCCTGTTTTGATGGTGTCGCCAGTGGCATGCAGGACTTTGGCGGTGTAGCCTGCGGGAACCCATACTTGGTCGGCAATGCTCTTGGCAACCGGCGTGAACTTCAGCAAGGTGCTGCTGGCCAAAGCGGGCAATGTATTGCTTGCTGCGGAGGAGCCGCCGCAACCGGGCAACATGGGCAAAGCAAACATGGAGGCCAGGCCCAAGCCGCCGCGCAAAATAGAACGGCGTGAAGGGCTGCTCAGTGCATTGTCAAGCACTTCTTGGAAGTGCTCATTGTTGGATGTGTTGTCAATGGGGTCGAATGAGTGAGACATGAAAAGTTGCTCCGAGTTAAGGATCTTTCAATTTACAGAGCGGTTGTTTCATTTGTGTGACGATTAAAAGGGCTGAATAAATAATCTTGGCATTGCGCTTTCTGCAACAACACGGGCAGAGGTTTATTCTTTTGAAATAAGTTGCGTTTCATGGACGTACTTTCTTCATCCATCCAGCGGATAAAGCTGTTGTATCCGTGCAGCCGCGCACGTCTTCTCGCCACCCCATGTGGTTCTGATGGGACGCTGATGCCCAGCTGGGCCATCTGACCGTGAGCAGGTCGTCGGTGCCTTTCAATGGTTTTTACATAAAACCCCATGCCGCGACACGCGCTCGTTTTCCATCTGGAACATTCAGGGCCCAAAGGTCTTTGATTCAGATGATCAGCTTGAGCAATGGATGAAAGTCTTGCCCCAAGCCCAGTTCAACGACAGTCACGCTGGCAAAGAACGAGGCGACCGCAGTGACCACAAGGGGCCTGATCCACCCTGGGTCTCTGGCCTGGGTGCCTGGCGGCGATATGCTGATCACATAGCGAGAAAGCCATGAGTTTTTTGACCTTGGGGCAAACGGGGCTGCGAAGCATGCGCCCCAAAGCCATAAGCTCTGGTTTTGATGCAAAGCAGCTCAGTGCAAGGCTAAAAAGTTCAGTTTTTGGCCAGCAGGCCCTTCGAGTACCCGTTATTTGCCATTTAAATCAAGGTTTTTTGACACAAACTTGTCACAATTGGCGGCTAAAGTCAGGTCAATCAACAGCAAACAGGCTGTTGATAAGAATTCTTTTGAACCTGAAACAGGAGCTGAAATGCTGAAATTTAAATCCCTCGTGGCCGCCATCGGTCTGAGCGCTGTGGCAGCCACCACATGGGCTGCCGACATCACCGGCGCTGGCGCTACATTCCCTTTCCCTATCTACGCCAAGTGGGCTGAAGCCTACAAAAAAGAAACTGGCGTGGGCTTGAACTATCAGTCGATTGGCTCTTCCGGCGGTATCCGTCAGATCCGCGCCAAGACGGTGGCTTTTGGTGCCACAGACGCGCCTGTCAGCGGTGCTGACCTGGACAAAGACGGCATGGTGCAGTTCCCCGCCATCATCGGCGGCACAGTTCCAATCTTTAACCTGGACGGTTTTGGTAAGGGCGACTTGCGCGTGACCGGTCCTGTGTTGGCCGAAATGTTCATGGGCAAGATCAGCAAATGGAACGACCCCAAGTTGGCCGCTTTGAACCCAGGCAAGCGTTTGCCTGACACCACCATCACCGTGGTGCACCGCGCTGACGGTTCTGGCACCACCTTCAACTGGACCGATTACCTGTCTACCGTCAGCAAAGAGTGGTTGGACACCGTGGGCAAGGGCGCTGCGGTCAAGTGGCCAGCCCCTACATCCGTGGGTGGCAAGGGCAACGAGGGTGTTGCAGCCAACGTGTCCCGCACCAAAGGCTCTATCGGTTATGTGGAATACGCTTACGCCAAGAAAAACAACATTGCTGTGATGGCTCTGCAAAATAAGGCCGGCAACTACGTGATGCCTGACGACGAGACGTTTGCTGCTGCGGCTGCTGGTGCCGACTGGTTCAGCGTTCCTGGCATGGGTCTGTCCATCGTGGATCAGCCTGGTGCCAAGTCTTACCCTGTCACCACAGCTTCTTTCATTTTGATGTACAAGACGCCCGCTGACAAAGCACAGTCTGCAGAAGTGTTGAAGTTCTTTGACTGGGCCTTCAAAAATGGCAAGCAAATGGCTCTGGAACTCGAGTACGTGCCACTGCCTGATTCTTTGACCAATCAGATCCGTCAACGTGTTTGGAACCAGGTCAACACCAAGTGATGATTTGCAGGGTTGTTTGAACTGACCCTTGACCACCGACATTCTTCACGACTGTCGGTGGTTTGTTTTTCAAATCAGGTTCAATTTTTTGTATGTCTGCCGATAAGACCATGAACACCACACAATCATCGACTGCATCCGAAGCGCACAGTGCCAACATGGTCGTTGTTGCCAAGCGTCAACGTTTGCAAGACGTTGTTTTTCACCGGACCACCCAGTCGTTTTCTTTGCTGGTGTTGATCGCCTTGGTGGGCATCATCGTTTCTCTTTTTGTCAACGCTTGGCCGACATTTGCCAAGTTTGGTGCCCATTTTTTGTTCTACGTGGAGTGGGACATCATCAACCAAGAATTTGGTGCCGCGATATCGATCGTCGGCACTGTGTTGAGCGCTGGTTTGGCCATGCTGATTGCGGTGCCCCTGGCTTTTGGTATTGCTGTTTTCTTGACAGAAACTTGCCCGGTCTGGTTGCGTCGCCCATTGGGCACGGCCATTGAGTTGTTGGCGGCTGTGCCGTCGATCATTTACGGCATGTTCGGCTTGTTTGTGTTCGCGCCGGTGTATGCCGACTATTTGCAGGTGCCTTTGCAGTCGGTGTTGGGCGGCATGCCCATGGTGGGCTGGTTGTTTGGTGGTGCCACCAACGGCCTGGGCATTTTGGCGGCCGGCATCATTTTGTCTTTCATGGTGCTGCCCTTTGTGGCCGCCGTGATGCGCGATGTGTTTGAAATCACCCCCCCCATCTTGCGTGAGTCGGCTTATGGTTTGGGTTGCACCACATGGGAAGTGGTGCGCAAGGTGGTGTTGCCCTACACCCAAACCGGTGTGATTGGCGGCATCATGTTGGGCTTGGGCCGTGCTTTGGGCGAGACCATGGCCGTGACGTTTGTGATTGGCAACGCCAACCGCATGCCCACCTCCTTGTTTTCTCCGGGCACTTCGATCGCCTCGGTGTTGGCCAACGAATTTGGCGAGGCTGAGGGCTTGCACTTCAACACACTCTTCGCTTTGGGCTTCCTCTTGTTTTGCATCACTTTCGTGGTCTTGGCCATGGCCAAGTGGCTGATCATCCGCACCGAAAAAGCCAAAGGCAACCGATGACCCGCGACTTTTGCCAGGACCTTCAAACTTCATTGAATCGAGCCACACCATGCTGATGGAATCTTCCCCCCTTTACCGCAGCCGCAAGCGCACCAATTTGATTGGTTTGACCTTGTCCATGATCGCCATGAGCTTGGGGCTGGTGGCTTTGTTGTGGATTTTGTTTGTGCTGTTTTCCAATGGACTGGCAGCACTTGAATTGACTTTGTTCACCAACGATACGCCAGCGCCCGGCTCTGAAGGCGGTGGTTTACGCAACGCCATTGTGGGCAGCTTGATGATCGTGGGCTTGGCAGTCGCCGTGTCCACACCCATTGGCATTTTGGCGGGCATCTACCTGACCGAATACGGCGACACCAGCAAAACGGCTGAATTCACCCGCTTTGTGACCGACATCATGCTGTCTGCTCCGTCCATTGTGTTGGGTTTGTTTGTTTATGCGATTGCGGTGGCCACCGTGGGTAATTTTTCGGGCTATGCCGGCAGTTTGGCCCTGTCATTGATCGCGATCCCGGTGGTCATGCGCACCACCGAGAACATGCTGCGTTTGGTGCCCGGCAGCTTGCGCGAGGCGGCCTTTGCTTTGGGTGCGCCGCGTTGGAAGGTTTCCACCATGGTGACCTTGCGTGCAGCCAAAAGCGGTGTGATCACCGGCTTGTTGTTGGCCTTGGCCCGCATCAGCGGAGAGACAGCACCTTTGTTGTTCACGGCCCTCAACAACCAGTTTTACAGCACCAACATGGGCGCGCCCATGGCCAACTTACCGGTGGTGATCTTCCAATTCGCCATGAGCCCCTATGAAAACTGGATTCAGTTGGCTTGGGGGGGCGCATTGCTCATCACCCTGACCGTGCTGGCCCTGAACATCTTGGCCCGCGTTTTCTTCCGCGAAAAAGTCAAAGTTTGATCGAAAGACAAGGTTTCAACATGCCCAACACCACGCAAACACCTCTTAAGAACGCGATTGAAATTCGCAATCTGAGTTTTTTCTACGGCACCTTCAAGGGCCTGAAAGACGTCAATCTCAACATCGCCGAGAACAAAGTGACCGCCTTCATCGGTCCTTCGGGTTGCGGCAAGTCAACCCTGTTACGCACGCTCAACCGCATGTACAGCTTGTACCCAGGCCAGCGTGCAGAGGGTGAAATCAACCTGTATGGCACCAACATCTTGGACAAAAAACAAGACTTGAACCTGTTGCGTGCGCAAGTTGGCATGGTGTTCCAAAAGCCCACGCCGTTCCCCATGTCCATTTACGACAACATCGCGTTCGGCGTTCGTCTGTATGAAAACCTGAGCCGCTCTGATATGGACGACCGTGTGGAGTGGGCTTTGTCCAAGGCTGCCATCTGGAACGAAGTCAAAGACAAACTCAGCCAAAGCGGTTTGTCTTTGTCCGGTGGCCAGCAACAGCGTCTGTGCATTGCACGTTCTGTCGCGGTCAAGCCCAAAGTCATTTTGCTGGACGAGCCCACCTCGGCGCTGGACCCGATTTCGACCGCCAAAGTTGAAGAGTTGGTGAGCGAGTTGAAGAAAGACTACACCGTGGCCATCGTGACCCACAACATGCAGCAGGCGGCGCGGGTGTCTGACTTCACCGCTTACATGTATTTGGGTGAGTTGGTGGAGTTTGGTGTGACCGAACAGATTTTCATGAAGCCCGTCAAGCAAGAAACCGAAGACTACATCACTGGCCGATTCGGCTGATCAGGAGAGACACATGGACAAGCACATTTCTAGCCAATTCGACGCCGAGCTCACAAGCGTCTCCTCTCGCGTTCTGGAACTCGGCGGTTTGGTCGAGTCACAGACGCGGCATGCGGTTTACGCCTTGGCGCAGTTCAGCTCTGAAGTGGCCGACCAAGTGGTGGCCACCGAAAAGCAAGTCAATTCATTAGAGGTTGAAATCGATGCTGAATTGGCATCTATCATTGCCCGCCGTCAACCGACAGCGCGCGATCTCAGGTTGCTGATGGCCATCTCCAAGATCACCGGCAATCTGGAGCGTGCGGGTGACGAGGCAGAGCGCATTGCCCGCATGGTCAAGTTGATTTTGGAGCAAGGCAGCCCGCGCAATCTACCGGCTTCTGAACTGCGCGTTGCGGCAGACTTGGCCACCGGTTTGCTGCGCAAAGCCCTGGACGCTTTTGCCCGTTTGGATGTGTCCACAGCCCTGGTCATTTTGAAAGAAGACGATTTGATCGATGCCGAGTTCAACGGCTTTATGCGCAAATTGGTCACTTACATGATGGAAGACCCACGCACCATTTCGGCCAGCCTGGATTTGTTGTTTGTGGCCAAAGCCATTGAGCGCATCGGTGACCATGCCAAAAACATTGCCGAGTTCGTGATCTATGTCGTCAAGGGCGCTGATGTTCGCCACACGGCCCTGACAGAAATTGAAAAAGCGGTTCAATGAGAACACTACCCCGCATCCTGATCGTTGAGGACGAGCCCGCCATTGCGGAGCTGATTGCCGTCAACTTGAAGCACAACGGTTTCCAGCCCATTTGGGCGATAGATGCTGAAACTGCACAACGTGAGTTGAACGAAATTTTGCCCGATGTCATCTTGCTGGACTGGATGTTGCCGGGCGAAAGTGGTCTGACTTTGGCGCGTCGGTGGCGCGCTTCGGCGCGGACCAAAGCCGTGCCCATTTTGATGCTGACCGCCCGTGGTGACGAGGCCGACCGTGTGGCGGGACTGGATGCGGGCGCTGATGACTACATCGTCAAACCCTTTTCGCCGCGCGAATTGTTGGCTCGCATTCGGGCAGTTTTGCGTCGCCGTGTGCCAGAGGCAACCGGTGGCTTGGTGAAAATGGGCGACTTGCAGTTGGACGCTGACACCCACCGTGTCAGTCTCGCGGATAAGCCCTTGAAGATTGGGCCAACCGAGTTCAAGCTTTTGCACTTTTTCATGCACCATCCGGAGCGTGTACACAGCCGTGGTGCTTTGCTCGATAAAGTTTGGGGTGACCATGTGTACATCGAAGAACGTACGGTGGATGTCCACGTCAAACGTTTGCGTGAGTCGTTGAGCGATGCTGGCAGCATGATTGAAACTGTGCGAGGCGCTGGTTACCGCTTCACCCCAAATCCCTCCGTTTGAATTCGAGTTGCGCATGGTTTTTGCGATCATTGAATTGCTGTTCATCGTTTTCTTGGCTGCAATGCCTGGATGGTTTTTGGGGGGTGAGTTAGGGGCTTGTTTGGCTGCTTTGGTGGCTGTTGGTGCATATGCCCTGAACTTTTCCTGGAAGGTTGACCGATTCGACCGGTGGCTCAGTGCCAGAACTCTGCGTCATGATCCGCCATGGCAAGGTCTTTGGCTCGACATGGCCACGCGTGTTGTTCGTTTGTTGCGACAACAAGAAAAATTAGCCGCTTTGCATGAGGGGCGTTTGGTCGATTTTTTGTCGGCCATCCAAGCTTCCCCCAACGGCGTCATTTTGTTGGACGAAGAAGCCCGAATTGATTGGTGTAACAGCACAGCTGCCTCGCACTTGGGTTTAGACGCTGTCAAAGACCGCATGCAGCACATCGTTCATTTGGTGCGTGATCCTGTTTTTGCACGTTATTTTGCGCAGTCTGTTCATGGTTCTGAGGTGGTCATTGAGGGGCGTAGCAGCTCTATGGTGAACACCCAAAAGTTGTCGGTTCATTTGCATGCTTACGGGGAAGGGCGCATGCTTTTGCTCACGCGCGACATCACCGCTATGGCTCAGGCCGATGCCATGCGGCGCGATTTTGTGGCCAATGTGTCCCATGAGATTCGAACACCTTTGACGGTACTGAGTGGGTTCATCGAAACCCTCCAATCATTGCCACTGGACACGCAGCAGACACAAAATTATTTGCAGCACATGTCAGTCCAATCGGACCGCATGCAGTCGTTGGTGGCTGATCTGTTGACTTTGTCTCAGCTTGAGGGCAGTCAGCCCCCCGGTCTTCACGAGAAGGTGTCATTGACTTGGTTGATGTCCCAAGTCGTGATGGATTCGACGGCCTTGTCGGAGGGTATGGCGAACAAGTTGGGTGGAGCAGCGCACCATTTGGTGCTGGAGCCCGTTCCAGATGTGCAATTGCTGGGCTCACGGTCGGAGTTGATGAGCGCTGTGTCCAATTTGGTGACCAATGCGGTGCGTTACACACCACTGGGTGGCTTGATTGAACTGACCTGGACGCACAAGCCTGAGGGGTGGGTCTTTGCAGTGAAAGATTCCGGTCCCGGAATTGCAGCCGAACATTTGCCGCGTCTGACTGAGCGTTTTTACCGCGTTGACAGAAGTCGCTCAAGGGAAACAGGCGGCACGGGTTTGGGGTTGGCGATTGCCAAGCATGTGATGCAGCGTCATGGTGGCGAGCTGCGCATTGAAAGCGAGTTGGGACGGGGATCGACATTTCAGTTGACCTTCCCTCACACCAGAGTTTTGCCTGAACAGGCTTGAACTCAGATTCATCAATTCATCATTGATTTGACACGCCTCTTTAACAGGTGGCCAGCAACATCTCCTTTTATTTCAGGAGTGTTGTCATGCGAATCACAGTCATTGGATCGGGTTACGTGGGCTTGGTCACTGGCGCTTGTCTGGCTGACTTGGGTTTCAAAGTCTTATGCATGGACAAGGATGAAGAAAAGATCAAACTCTTGCGAGATGGCGAAGTTCCGATCTACGAGCCTGGCTTGAAAGACCTGCTCCACCGTAACAGGGCCGATGGCCGCATTCGATTCACTCACGATGCCTGTGAGGCCATTGAGCATGGCGACATTATTTTCATTGCGGTTGGTACACCCGCCACGGAAGACGGCTCTGCTGATTTGGGCCATGTGTTGTCGGTGGCCAGCACCATCGGTCGCCATATCAAGGGCTTCAAGTTGGTGGTGAACAAGTCAACGGTTCCAGTGGGAACGGCAGACAAGGTTCGCGCGGCAATTTCGCATGAATTGACCCACCGCGGCATGTCGATGGACCTGTTCGATGTCATTTCTAACCCAGAATTCCTCAAAGAAGGCGCGGCCATCGATGACTTCATGCGCCCAGACCGGATTGTTGTGGGTCTGAACGATGGCCCTCACAAAGCACGAAGCCAGCGCATGATGGGCGATCTGTATGCCAGTTTCAACCGTCACCATGCCCGCACAGTTTGGATGGATGTGCGCAGTGCCGAATTGACCAAATACGCTGCCAATGCGATGCTGGCTGCCAGGATTTCATTCATGAATGAAATCGCCAACTTGGCAGATGCCTTGGATGCCGATGTTGACCATGTTCGCCGTGGCATCGGTGCCGACAGCCGCATCGGTCACAGCTTTTTGTACGCCGGGTGCGGTTACGGCGGCAGTTGCTTTCCAAAGGATACGCAAGCCTTGGTGAGTACGGCCAAGGCCTATGGTCACAAGATGGCCGTGGTTTCTGCAACAGAGTTGGTGAATGAGCGACAAAAGACGGTTTTGGTAGACCGCTTGGTCCAGCGCATTGGCATGGATTTGAGGGGTCGAAAAATTGCGATTTGGGGCTTGGCCTTTAAGCCCAACACGGACGATATGCGCGAAGCACCCAGTCGCATGGTGATTCGTCAGCTTTTGGAGCTTGGCGCTGAAGTGTGTGCCTTTGATCCCATTGCGGGTGAGCATGCTCTTTTGGCTTTGCAGCAAGACTTGGGTTCAGATAACGCTATCTTGGAGAACTTCTCACTGGCGCCCACCGATATGCAGGCGCTGGAAGGTGCAGATGCTTTGATGGTGTTGACTGAATGGAAAAATTTCCACAACCCGGACTTTGCTGCGATGAAAGCGGTGATGAACAAACCCTTCATCTTGGATGGTAGAAATCTCTACAACCCTGAGGCTTTGAGTGAATTGGGCATTGCCTACCAAGGTGTGGGTCGCCGAAATGATTTGGCGCAATGGTTGGATTTTGCGTCAGACATGGAAGCAAATTCACCGGGTAACGCTGTGAATGCCTAAGGGTTTTTTTTGGCTGATCCTGGCCCAGTTTTTCTGTGGATTAGCCGACAACGCACTGCTGGTGCTGGGCGTTTGCTTTTTACAAGAGCAGGCTTACCCCGGTTATTGGGCGCCGTTACTCAAGTTTGCTTTCACTTTGTCGTATGTTTTGATGGCCAGTTGGGTGGGCCCCTTGGCCGATGGCTTTTCAAAGCGAGACGTCATGTCGGTGATGAACTTGCTCAAGATCTTGGCCGTTTTGAGCTTGTTGATGGGCATGCATCCTTTGTTGGCCTTCGCGCTGACTGGATTGGCCGCTTCAGTTTATGCACCCGCAAAGTATGGTCTGGTCATCGAAACTGTGGCTGCATCGCGGCTTGTTCAGGCCAATGCCTGGGTCGAAGTCACGATGGTGCTGTCCATCTTGGGTGGCGTTGTTTTAGGGGGTTGGTTGATCGGCATGGGCAGCGCAAATCCGGGCTTGATGGATCTGTTGGGTATTCAAGACAGGCCTGCATGGTTGGTGCAAACCGAATTGGTTTCAGGCTTGGCCGTCGTTGGGTTGTTGTATGGGTTGTCTGCAATCAGCAATTCAGGGATTCTGCCCACGGAGCCCAAGGTTCCCCATGCTTTGGCCTGGCGTGATGTCCGATGGCTTCCATTTTGGAGAAATAACCGACAACTGTGGGCTGATACTTTAGGAGGGGTGTCTTTGCGTGTGACCACTCTGAGTTGGGGTGTTGGCGCGGTGCTGCAATTTGTCGTTTTGGTTTGGGCGCAAACGCAGGGTGGCTTGAATTTACAGCAAGGTGCATATCTTCAAGGGGTGGTGGCCTTGGGTGTGATGGGTGGCGCCATCATGGCGGCACTTAAGCGGGAGGGTTTCAAGTCACGCAAATCCTTGCGATGGGCTTTGCTTTTGGCGGTGTTGATGCCGTGCCTGGCGTTCATCCGGGATGTATGGGTGGTGATTCCTGTTCTGGTCTTGGCGGGTTGGTCGGGTGGCATGCTGTTGATTCCAATGAATGCGATGTTGCAAAGACGTGGGAAAAAAAGCATGTCGGCTGGCCGATCCATCGCTGTGCAAGGCTTCAATGAAAATTTGAGTGTGCTGATGATGTTGGCGGCATACAGCTTCATGGTGTCTTGGGAGTGGTCGTTGTTCACCACCATGGTGTTGATGAGCCTGCCCTTGTGGATGGCTGCAGCCCCTTGGCTGATGTCTTTGCGGCCACCCGCCTCAGCTGCGTGAACAGGTGGACAGAACTTGGCGGAAAAGACGCTCCACTTGCAAGGCAATTTCATTCCATTCCCACTTGAGGACGCTGGTGTGCGCGTTTTTTCGAGTGTCTTTTAAATTTTGAATGTGCTGACTGATGTCCAAAGCGCGCAAGACATAAAGCTGCGCGTCTTCATTGTGTACCAGCCAACCGTTGCGCCCGTCTTCTATGACCTCTTTGGCGGCAGCACAGTCAAATGCCAGCACAGGTGTGCCACTGGCCAAGGCTTCCAGTGTGACATTGCCAAATGTTTCGGTCAGGCTGGTGAAAAGAAACAGGTCAGCGCTGGCATACGCGACGGCCAGTTGCGGTTGTGTTGACATGCCCATGAAGATCGCGTCTGGACATTCGGCTTGAAGCTTGGCGCGGTAAGGGCCATCACCGCAAAAAACCAGTTTGACTTTCCGATTGTTTTGTAAAAGTGCTTGGTAGGTTTTGATGGTCAGGTCCAGATTTTTTTCTGCAGCCAGTCGTCCGACTGACAACAAAACCATGGTTTCATCATCGGCTTGCCACTGCCGACGTAAATCGGGGCTGCGTTTATCTGGGTGAAACAAAGTGGTGTTGACACCTCGGCCAACGGTGTGCAGATTGTCGAACCCCAGTTGGTGAAGTTGTTCGCGCATCGCCTGTGTTGGGACCATCGTGCAGTGTGTGCGGTTATGAAATTTACGCAGGTAAGCCACGATCGGCTTTTGTAGCCAGCCTACGCCATAGTGTTTGCTGTAGCTTTGAAAATTGGTTCTGAAATCGGAGGAAACCGGTAGGCGCAAAACCTTGGCGGCTTGCAAGGCTGACCAACCCAAAGGGCCCTCTGTGGCAATGTGAACAATGTCAGGCCGCTTTTGTGTCCATGCCTGAATGAGTGATTTTTTGCTTGGAAATCCCAACTTGAGTTCAGGGTAGCGTGGAATAGGCATGCCTTTGAGCAAGAGTTCTGTCCAGCCCTCTCGGCTCGTGCCGGTCTCACTTGGTGTTTGCTTGGGACGAATGAGCTGAATGGTGTGTTGTCGCAAACTCAACTCTTGCACCAATCGCGAGAGCGTGAGCGCTACACCATTGACCTCTGGTGGCCAAGTTTCTGTGACCACTGCGATGCGCAAGCTGGGGTTGAGCGGCTCAATGTTTTCAACCAAGTAGGGGTCATGATTTGATTCGTACATCCCCTGATATTGGGTGAAGCATTTAACAATTTGATGACAACAAAGGCTGTCACTGATTTTTAACACTCAGCGATCATCATTCGGTCACATTCATCAAGAGGGGTACGTGTGAAAGAATTTTTGGAATCATTGCGTGTTCAGCGCTGGGACGATCACCGCTATTACCACCATTGCCGGATCAATCAGTCCTTGCACCTGCTCAGTGCGACGGCCTTTGTGGTGGCCTATGGATTGATGTTTGTGGATCCAGCCATAGCGGCTTTATTGGCTTGGCTGGTGTCGATGACATCACGTCAAGCGGGACATTTTTTCTTTGAACCCTTGGGCTATGACCATGTCAACGAGGCAACCAACGAGTTCAAAGAAGACATCAAGGTGGGCTACAACCTGCGCCGCAAAGTTGTGCTGTTGAGTGTTTGGGCATTGTTGCCCTTGGCCATATTCATGAATCCAGGCTTCATGGGTATATTGCCAGCGCATGAGACTTTGTTGGAGTACATGCGGGCGGTTGGATTCGCTTGGCTTTATTTGGGGATCGGCGCTTTGCTGTTCCGCACCGTGCATTTGTTCTTTTTGCATGATGTCCAGACAGGCTTGGTCTGGATGACCAAAATTTTGACCGATCCTTTTCACGACATTTATCTGTACCACAAAGCGCCGTTGCAACTGTTGCGCGGTGAGCGTTTTGCCGACAGAGATCTCCACATCAGCCGTTGAGTGATTTTTCAACGCTCAACCTTCAGCGGTTGAGCGTTGAGGATGGGTCAACGAAACAATGTTTCTTTGAGGATGCGACGGCGAATGGATTGATTGGTGATCATGGGTGCATGCCACCACCATCCGTCACGCTGCATTTCCAGACCAGCCTGTACAAACCTTTGCATGACAGCGTCAAAATCTTCATCGCTGTAGTTGAGGCTGAAGATCATTCGACCCGTACCCACCCAACTGAGCGCCAATCCATGCAGCCTGAGGTAGTACTGCAAAATCCAGTTGTAACGGCTGGGCTGTGTGTAAAAAAGCGTCCAAACACTGGACATGTTGGCCACTTGAAAGGGCAATCCATTCGCCGTCATGGTGCTGTTGAAAAGGGCTGCACGCGCATTCCATCGTTCGTCCAGGCCGTGGTAAATGGCTTGAACTGCTGGTGTGTCGAGTTGGTCCAGAAATGCCGACATGGCACCCATGACAGCCGGGTGTGCGTTGAAGGTGCCTCGGGCAAAACAAATGTCAGCGGGACGTTTTTCGTTGAACCGGCGCATCCATTCGTGCTTCCCGCACACAACGCCAACCGGAAAACCGCCGCCCAGTGTTTTGCCGTAAGTGACCATGTCGGCTTGAACGCCAAAATAAGCTTGAGCGCCACCAGCTGCCAAACGGAATCCCAAGAAGACTTCGTCAAAGATCAGTGCAATGCACCGCTCCGTACATACTTTTCTCAATGCTTTGAGCCAAGTGGTGTAGGCCTCGCGGTCGTAGCTTGCCCGTCGGCTGCTGTCCACCAGAGTCGAATCACCGGGCGCATTGGCATTGGTGTGCAGAGCCTGCAAAGGATTGATCAACACGCAAGCAATGTCTTTTCGCGTGCGCAGCACCTGCAAGCTTCGCTCGCTCATGTCACTCAGGGTGAAGGTTTCGCGAGGTGGCATGGGGTTGCCAGGGCCCGGTTGCACGTCTTCCCACCAGCCATGGTATGCACCACAAAACCGCACAATGTTTTTGCGACGTGTGTGGTACCTGGCCAACCGGACGGCTTGCATGACAGCCTCTGTTCCGGACATGTGAAAAGACACCTCGTCCAAACCCGAAATGGCTTTGAGTCGCTCCGCGTTGCTCGCCACAACAGGGTGATACGAGCCCAAAACCGGTCCCAGCTCTTGGGTTCGGGCCATGCCCAGTTGCATGGTTTCTTTGTAAAAGTCTGCGCCAAACACGTTGACGCCGTAAGAACCTGTCAGATCGTAAAAAACCTGGCCGTCCAAATCGGTGACCTGAACGCCTTGGGCAGACTGCAAGAAAGAGCCGACTTTCAGATGCTCTCTGACCATGGGACTGAATTGAAAAGGCACCCGGTACGCCGAAATGAATTGCATGTCAGAGATGTTGCTCCGTGCCTGTGCCGAAGCTTGGATGCTCAGTGGGTGGCGATTTTGCAAGGTGTTGGCCAGACCCATGAAGGCAGCTCGGCGTTGGGCCTGAACCTGCGTGGGTGCGCCATCACAAGCAAAAAAACTGCTGTCGTCAAAACTGTAGCCGGGCAACAACCGAGCCAGACGTTTGGCCATTTTCGAATGTCCTGCCAAAGATCGGTGTTTGGCCCGCGAAAGTTGAATTCTTTGACGTATGGCCGGCGCCAGAGTGGTCAAAGCGCCCAAAGCGCCCAGTCCTATCCAAGTGGTGATCACGTTGATTTCCTTGAGTCAATGAACTTTCTTTCTATTCAAATTGAGTGACAACATGATGAAGATTCGCCAAATTTTTCAAAAGTGGATGATTCAAGAAGACCTCAACTTTTTGCTGACCAACCGTATCCCGCGCATCACACTGACCCGTTTCATGGGCTGGTGGAGTCAGATCCGACATCCTTGGGTGGTCAAATCGTCCATGGCGGTATGGCGCATGTTCAGTGATCTGGATTTGAGTGATGCGAAACATGAGAAATTTGACAGTCTGCACGCTTGTTTCACGCGTGAACTCAAACCTGGAGCGAGGCTCGTCAATCTAGATCCTGCATGTTTCACGTCACCTTGTGATGCGATCGTGGGGGAGTGCGGGACCATCACCCAAGGGCAGGTGTATCAGGCCAAGGGGTTTCCTTACCAGTTGCAATCTCTGGTGGGAGCCTCTGAACGATGCCAGCATTGGCCCGCTGTTCTGGAGGGCGGTTCCTATGTGACGTTGCGCTTGACCAGCAGCATGTACCACCGTTTTCATGCGCCCCACCATGTCCATTTGAAGCATGTGACCTATGTGTCAGGTGACACTTGGAACGTGAATCCGGTAGCGCTCAAGCGGGTGGCCGAGTTGTTTTGCAAAAATGAACGGGCTGTGTTGCACATGCAGACAGAAACCGGCGTTCCATTTTTGATCGTGCCCGTAGCAGCTGTTTTGGTCGCGAGCATGCGTTTACACGCGGTGGATGTGTTGTTGAATCTGCGTTACCGGGGGCCCAACGAGATGCCTTGCGATGCTCTGTATGCCAAGGGGCAAGAAATGGGTTGGTTTGAGCATGGGTCCACCATTTTGATTTTTGTACCACCTGGGTTTGAATGGGCCGACGGCGTGGTGTCAGGTGCACGTATTCAAATGGGGCAGTCTTTGCTGCGCATGCCAGACTGAGCCGATGGTGAACGGGGCTTGCAACAGCAGGCGCAAGACTCAAGCAGATTTCAAAACTACTTTATTGAGGTGGGAGTTGTAATAAGACAAGGGAGGCACTGCCTTTGCAGGCACTTTGGCCAAGTCGTCATAACGGCGCAGTCGCACAGATTCAGCTGCATAAGGCTGCGCAATAAAGGCTGAGGCTTCAGCCACGTTGTACACCCCCCCTTGCTGCTCCAGGCTGTGTTTTGATGCGGCCGATAAACTGGCCCAATAACTTGGATCGATCAGGCAGAGGTATCGTTTGGCATCCACATGCATGCGGATGGGTTCCAATACCGCGGCCGGAAACAGGCTACGGATAAATGGCAGTGCGATGTATTGGTGTAAGTCATCCTGCTTTGTCTTTTGCATTTGTTGCTCATCACGGGTTTCAACCAGTAAGTGCCCCAAGTCGTGAAGCAATGATGCCACGACGATTTCAGGTGTTTCGCCAGCATTTTCTGCCAGGTCCGCGCACTGCAGCGCGTGCTCGAGTTGGTTTATTGCTTCCATGCCGTACTGAATTTGTCCACGGCGCTCAAGCAAACTAATCACTTCTGACAATGTGAGTGACATGGTTCACCTCATACGAAGAACTTGCGAATACGAGCGGACACAAGGTCAATAATGCTCACCGTCACAATAATGATCAGCATCACAGCGCAAGTTTCGGCGTATTGAAAACCGCGAATGATTTCCCACAAAACAACGCTGATACCGCCAGCGCCTACCATACCGACTACAGATGCAGATCGCACGTTGGACTCAAAACGGTAAAGTGTGAATGAGATCCACAGTGGCATGACTTGCGGTAACACACCGTAAACAATTTCGTGCATTGCCGATGCGCCGGTGGACCGAATGCCCTC
This sequence comes from Akkermansia muciniphila, assembly GCA_943331105.2. Classification (GTDB taxonomy): domain Bacteria; phylum Pseudomonadota; class Gammaproteobacteria; order Burkholderiales; family Burkholderiaceae_C; genus Limnohabitans_A. The sequence goes on along the minus strand of CALQKH020000011.1, from coordinate 127,268 downwards.
CACGGGTTGGGGGTCGATCGCCTCCACCGCCTCAGAGAACAACTTGGCCAAAATGCCTGCGGTGTGGATCCACAAGGCCAGCACACCCGCAAACGGTCCCAAGCCTACCGCCACCACAAAGAGCATGGCAAAAACCATTTCGTTAATGGCGCGAAACGAGTCCATCAAACGACGCACAGGTTGATACACCCACCATGGCACGATGTTGGATGACGCCAAGAGTGCCAATGGCACCGCAGTCACCACGGCCAAAACTGTACCCCACAAAGCAATTTGCAAAGTGATGATCATCTCGTCGACGTACATCCGCCATTGCCGGAAATTCGGGGGAAAGAACTCTGCAGCGTATTGGCTCATGTTGCCCGAATCACGGAACAACTCGGCTGGGCGCATGTCAGCACCTTTCCAAGAAGCCGCCAGCAACAAAAGCAAGAAGGCCCACGACATGTACCAAGTCAGACTGCGCTTGGGTGCTGCCGTATGGGCTAAGTCGTGCAATGGAGAGTGGGTGACTGATGACATAGGGCTCAATTCAAAACAAGTGGGCCAAACCAGCAGCCCCAATCAATGCGACTCCTCAACACACACACATGCACTGAGGAGCCCGCAGCCAGACGCATCCAAATTACTTCAGTGCGGCCAATTTTTGGTCAATGTCTGACAATTTGGTTTGCTTTTCAGCGGCAGACATGGTGGTGTCACCATCAATTTTGTTGCGCTGTGCAAAAAGATCCAACTGACGAATCGGCTTGAGTTGCTCGTTGGTCGATGCCTTGAAGCCCGACAACTTGGAGATCTTCATCACGATCTCTTTCTCACGGGCATCGGTTTTGGCGTAGTTATAAAAAAAGGTTTTGATTTTGGATTTGGTTGCTTCTGGCAAATTTTTGCTCATGACCATGGGATCCAACGGAATCAAGGGTGAAGTCCAAATGATTTTGAGGTCATTGAATTTGGCAGCTTGACGATCTTTGAACTTCTCTAAGTTCTCGCTGTTGTTTGTTGCGACATCTACTTGCTTATTCGCAACAGCCAAGGCATTAGCTTCATGGTTGGCACTGCGAGAAACCTTGAAAGCCGTGCGAACATCTACTTTGTTCTGGGCAAAAACATAGAAGCCAGGCACTAAAAAACCAGATGTAGAGTTGGGATCGCCATTTCCAAAACTCAGGTTTTTGGCGTTTCTGAACATGTCGTTTAGGTTGTTCAGTGGGCTGTCTTTGTGCACGATCAGGTGCGAGTAATAGCCTTGTGTGCCATCTGCGTTGACCATTTGGGCGAACACTTCAGCGTTGGAGCGGTCCACCGCTTCCATGGCCGATTTGTTGCCCATCCAGGCCATTTGCACTTTGTTGAAGCGCATGCCTTCGATGATGCCGGCGTAATCCGGGGCAAAGAAGGCCTTGACCTTCAGGCCGGTTTGCTTTTCCATGTCGTCGAGTAGGGGCTGCCAGTCGGCTTTCAAGTTTTGTGTGGCTTCTGTGGAAATGATGCCGAAATTGATCTCTTGGGCCATGGCGGCGGTGAAGCTGAGGCCAATGGCCAAAGCAGCGAGGGTTTTCTTGAACATGAGAAAGCTCCAATGGGTTGTAAAAAGAAAAAATCAGGCGGCTTGTGCCAAATTGTTGGACCATGCCAAAACAGGGGAGGGTATTTGAGCCTGCGCAGACTGCAACAACTCGCTGCCACTCAAAAACTCGTCGGCTTGCATGCCATACAGGTCACGCAGCAAAGCTGGTGTGAGGGCCGCAGCAGGGCCGTCGTAAATCACTTGGCCTTGGTTCAGCGCGATCACTCGGGGGCAATAGCGAATGGCCATGTCCACTTGATGCAAAGACACGATCACGGTGCGGCCGTCTTCACGTTGGATGGTGGACAAAATCTCCATCACCTTGCGTGAGGAATCTGGGTCCAATGAGGCAATAGGCTCGTCGGCCAAGACCAACTTGGCCCCCTGAACCAAGGTGCGGGCAATGGCTGCACGTTGTTGCTGTCCCCCGGACAAAGTCGATGCACGCTGTTTGTGGCAGTCCAAGATGCCGACACGCTCCAAAGCGGCCAAGGCGGCTGAACGCTCTTGCGCATTGAACCAGCCCATCACACCGCGCAACCAAGGCATGGTGTGCAAGCGCCCAACCAGCACGTTGGTCAAAACGGGTAAACGGTCCACCAAGTTGAACTGCTGGAATACAAAACCCACTTGCGATCGAATGCTGCGGATGTCGCTGACGATGCGACCTTCTCGTTGAACGCATTGGCCATTCACTTCAATGAGTGAGCCAGGCCCGGCATCGGCCACTAACAAACCCGCCACCATGCGCAGCAAGGTGGATTTACCCGAACCCGACGCACCGATCAGAGCGACCATTTCGCCGTCGGCAATGTTCAGATCGATGTCGCGCAATGCATGTTTGCCGTTGGCAAAATGCTTGTTGAGGTTTTGAATTCGCAAGGCCATTTGAACTCCGACGTATATCTATTGGCCGAGAGTCTGTATAGACTTTGTGACAGGCCTTTGACACCTTTGGGAAGATTGAATGTCATGCCTTCAATAGGTCTGGCAAGCCAGTGGCCAACCATGGCACAGACGCGATGGCCAACGTGCCCAAGAAAATGGCCAACAAAGCAGGTAGCACCGCCACTGCCACCTCGCGAACGGGTTTGCCAAACATGGCTGACGAGAAGTAAATGTTCATGCCCGCGGGCGGACACAGAAAACCCATCTCGAGGGCTGCCAAGAACACAATGCCGAAATGCACCGGGTCGATGCCGTAACTCATGGCTACAGGCAAGAGCAAAGGCACCAGCACCACAATGGCGGCATAGATTTCCATAAGCGCTCCGGCCAGCAACAAAAAGACCGTCAGCGCCAACAAGAACACGTACTTGTTGGGAATGGCCGTTTGCACCGCTTCAATGGCCGCATCCGGTATCCCGGCGTCGATCAGGAAATTCGTCAGGGCCAAGGCCATCCCCAAAATCAACAAGACGCCGCCAATGATTTGGGTCGACTCACTCAGGCATTTGCCCAACAAGCGCCAGCCCAACTCTCGGTGCGCCCAGGCTTGGGTCAAGATGGCATACAACGCGGTCACGGCAGCACTTTCGGTCGGTGTTGCCAAGCCGCTGACCAAAGTACCAATGGCCACCACAGGCGCCAAAATTTCCCATTTGGCTGCCCAGACGGCAGGCCAAAACAGTGCTGGCTTTGCCGCTGGCTGGACCGAATAGACCGCAGCGTTGTTCGCAGGTGTGCGGCGCAGGTAGCCACCAAATACCAACAAAAACATCACCATGACCAGTGCAGGCACCAAGCCTGCCAAGAACATGGTGTGGATGGGTACACGGGCGATGATGGCGTACATTATGAGCGGCACCGACGGCGCCAGTAACACCCCCAAAGCACTGGCGCTCGTGACCAAGCTGATGCCGCGTCCCTCAGGGTATCCGGCGTTGCGCAGCAAAGGCAGCAACAAGCCCCCCAAGGCCAAGATGGTCACACCGCTGCCCCCCGTGAAGGCCGTAAAACAAGAGCACAGCAGCGCTGTGGCGACCACGGTGCCCGTGGTGCCTTGGCCCATGAGAGCCACAAACAAGTTCCCTAAGCGCTTCGCGGCCCCCGTTCGCGCAAACACCAGACCCGCCAATGTGAACAAAGGTAATGCAGGTAAGGACGGGTTCACGGTGATTTGGTAATGCGACAAAGCCACGGTCGCCAAGGGGGTGCCGTCTTGCCAAAACAAGGCCAAAGCCAAGCCGCCCAAGACCGCAAAAATGGGGGCGCCGGCCAAAAGGGCCATCACCAACAGCAAGACACAGGGCCATAAAGGCACGCCTGTGCCGTCGAACTGCGCCACCAAAGCCGCACCGCACAAAGGCAAAAGCACACCCAATAAACCGCGAAGAGACGTGCTGCCAGAACATCGTGCGCCTAATTTGAACCCCAACAGCGCAAAGCCTAAAGGCATGCTCGCCTGTACCCACCAAGTCGGTATGCCGTAGGCCAAAACCTGTGACACCTCACGCTCGCTGGCCACCAAAAGCCAACTGCTCATGGCCAACATGCCGCAGACCAGCGCCGCCAAGCCGTTGCCCATGGCATAGGCCAAGGGTTTGGGGGCGTTTGTGTCTGTTAAACCGCTGCCGCCTAAGGTCGTTAAGTGGCCGTAACGCTCCGCTGCCAAAGCACCCCACATGGTCAACACCAGCCCCAAGTGCTGCACCAGCACAGGTGCGTTTTCAATGCCACTGCCCATCCAGGGCCGCATCAAAATTTCAAGGACCGGAATCAACACCATCAGCGACAAAGCTGCCGAGGCGATGGTCTCATCCAATCGCACCCACCCTGGGGTGCGCTTCAGGGCGTCCAACCAGCGTTTCACTTGGGTTTGCCAGCGCGAAAGGTTTTAACGTGACCCATCACCTCGTCAAAGGTTTCAGCGGGCACCATCGTGCCGCGGATGCGCGGGTAAAGCTTCTCGGCCAAGTCGTTCCACTCTTTCATTTGCTCGGTGTTGGGTTTGTGGACCGTGAGCCCGCGTTTTTTCATGGCATCGACCGCTTCTTCCACCTCTTGTCGAGCCTTGGTGCGAATTTGCGCACCGGCTTTGTCACTGGCAGCCCGAACGGCCTGTTGAACAGATGGCGACATGTTGTCCCAAGCTTTTCTTGTCACCACCAAGGCGCCCACAATCGGCGCCCAGTTGATCTCTAGCATGTGCGGTGCGGAGTTGTAAACCTGGCTGGCCAATGCAAAGTAAGGTGTGGAAGGCACCACATTGATCATGCCAGTCTGAATCGCGGGCAAGATGTCGGTCGTCTCCAAAGGCACGGGTGTGTAGCCTAGGCTTTTCATGATGGATTGCTGGTCCGGCTCGGAGCCCCATGCAAAAAACTTCATGCGTTTGTAGTCATCGGGCCTGATGGCTGCTTCTTTGGAAAAAAACCGTACCCAACCCGCATCGCCCCAAGCCAAAACCACAAAGCCTTTTTCTAGGAACTTTTTTTCCATGGCCGGGCGCATTTTTTCGCGCACGTAATCGACTTCTTCCCAGCTGCGAAAAAGCAGGGGCATGGACTGCAAGGCGGCGATTGAGGGTTCGATTTCGCGCAAGCCCACCACCGATAACAAGGCCCCCTGCAGCTGCCCAATGCGCATGCGGCGAGCCATCTCTGCCTCGCCGCCTTGGCTGCCATCGGGATAGACCAAATATTTAGCACCCGCACCTTGCGCTGTGCGCCAGCTGTCCGCAATGTCGAGCAACTGTCGGTGGTACAAGGAATTTTTCGGCACCAAAGAACCAATGCGCAATGACTTTTCATTTGCTTGGGTCCAAGAGGTGCTCAGCATCAGCAAGCCCAGCAAAGCGACGCTGGTACATTTTTTCCAGAAGGGGGGTTGCATCCAACGCATCGGTCCATCCATTCAAAAAAGATCATCCACACTGTCCAGCAGCCACTGCGCACGTTGACGCATGATCTGGCTGGTCAAGTCGTACCGTTTGGCGCTCACAGACAAAGCTTTTTGCAGCAGCGCTTCGAAAGCTGTGCGATCACCCGTGGGCTGAGCAATCGCTTCGGCTTTGGCCACCAAAGGGCCTGGGTTTTTTCCGCCCCCTGCCTGAATGGCCTCATCGAAGTAAGCCGCAGCCTTGGTCATGGAGCCTCCGGGCCGGGCGGCTTCAAAGTTGCCCATGAGGCTGGCGGCTGCGCCTTGACCAAAGCTTGGTGAAGTGCGCCAAACGCTTTCAGCCAGCCGAACCGCCAAGGGCAAGTCGGCCACGGCGTCAGGGTCATCTTTGGACAAGGCAATGTATGCACCCCAAGACGCTGCAGCCCAAAAAGCCACGCCCAATTGGTCAGGCTGAAGGAGAACGTGTTGCGTGGCCGAGGGCTTGGCCAAAGACGCCATCAAGCCTGGGTTGGATCGCGCCAACGCGGACATGGCATGCCGATGGGCCCGCAGGTAAAGCCGCCTGGCGCGTTCATTGAGTTGGTGTGCGGCCTTGGCATCTGTATTCATCATGCGTTCGGCATCCGTGGCCACAAACGCATAGGCGTACTGAGTGAATCCGGAGGCCACGGATTCAGCCAAAGCCAAGTGCCCTGGTGTCTGACGCAACAAAGACTCAGACAACTTCAGATAAAAAGCGCTGGCCTCACGCGCCAAACCGATGTCCTCTTCTTCGGCTTGGCCTTGCACCGTCAAAGCATCGGCCGCGCCATTCACCAGCAACTGGCGCGGCATACAAGCGCTCAAGCCAAAAGCCAAGACCAATACAAGCAGTGACAAGCTTGGGCGTAGAAAATCGTTGTGCATGGGCAAGGCGTTCAAGAAAAATGACAGTTTATGAACGATGCATGAAATAACCGTGACAAGTCATGTCGCCTTCAAAGCCCAAGGCCATTAAAGAACCCGCACGCCCTCTCGCCACACCGCTCGCACCACCCCATGGCGTTGGCCATGGGCCATCTCTACTACGCGCACCTGGATCAAATCAGCTCGCAAACTTGGAGCGATTTGGCCCCGGTCTTTCAGGCCCGTGGCTTGCGCGGGGTTGTGTGTGACGGTGGCCACCGCTTGGGGCAAGCTCAAGATGCCCTCGTCCACCAACCGCATCACCGCACTGAGCATGCTGCCCGGCACGTAATCGGACGACAAAATGTCGAGCAAGCCATGACTGGCCAACTCGGACGCCGCCACGTTGCCCGAATGCGAGCCACCCCGAACCACGTTGGGACCGCCCATCACATTGAGCAAACCATGCGTGTGCGCGGCACGTGCAGCTAATAAAGTGGTCGGGAACTCCGACATGCTCGCGCCTTCTGCGTGGGCTTGTTCAACATGAGCCGCGGTTGTGTCGTCGTGGCTGGCCAAAGCGATGCCGTGGCTGCGGCAGTAGTCCACAAAAAAAGCGCGGTGTGGCTCGGCATAACGGTCTTGCAATTCGGCCGACAAACTCACCTGGCGTTCAAATTTTTCATTAGACCAACCTTTTTTGCCGGTGTAGTAAACCCGCGCCACGTCGATGTTTTCCCACTGGCGCTGACCTGGTGTGTGGTCCATCAACGAGATCAGCGATAGGCGCGGCTGGCCGTGAAAGGGCTTGAACAAATCAATCGTATTGGGCGCAGGCAGCTCGCAGCGCACATGCAAATGGTGGTCAGCCCGCAGCAGGTTTTGCTGTGTGCACAGCTCGATCGTCTTGATCACCGTGTCCCAAGTGCTGCCGCGCAGGCTTTCGGGGTCGGCATCGCCCACGCCCAGTGCATCGAACACGGTGGTGATGCCAGCGGCCGCCACTTCGGCGTCGTGTGCGATCAAAGCGGGCATCTCGGCCCACTGCACTTTGGGCCGAGGCATCAGGTGACGCTCGAAGTTGTCGGTGTGCATCTCGACAAAGCCGGGCATGAGGTAGTCGCCCTCCAAGTCCCAGCCTTGCGCGTCCAGCGCAGCACCCTGGTCCACCGATTGGATGCGCCCTTCTTTGACCGCGACGCTGCCCAGCACCTCTTCGGTGGGCAACACCAGACGCGCGTTTTTGAACACGACGTCGCTCATGTGGCGCTCCTGAACTGGGCCATGTCGACACGGCGTGTGGCCACTGCGGCCCCCACATGCGCGTCATGAAAGATGCCCACCAGTGCAGCACCGCGACCGACCGCCTCGCGGATCAAGTCCACCACGGTCTGGGTGTTGGCCGCATCGAGCGAAGCGGTGGGTTCGTCCAATAAAAGAATGGGGCGTGGCTTGATCATGTTGCGGGCGATATTGATGCGTTGTTGTTCACCGCCAGAAAAGGTGGCGGGCGGCAGGTGCCACAAGCGCTCGGGAATGCGCAGGCGGGTCATCCATACACGGGCTTGTTCTCTCGCGGATTCGATCGCCTCGGGCTGGTCAGTCGCGTCTTCGATCAAGGGCTCTGCCACCACGTCGAGTGCCGAAACCCGGGGGATCACGCGCAAAAACTGGCTGACATAACCCACCGTGTCCCGGCGCATGCGCACCAACTCGCGGGGCGAAGCTTGTGTCAGGTCCAGCACGCGGCCATTGGCTTGGCGCACCTCAATTTGACCACTGGTGGCGCGGTAGTTGGCATAGATGAGTTTGAGCAAAGTGCTCTTGCCCATACCCGAGGGGCCGTCGAGCACCACACATTCGCCTGAGCCCACCGACAGGTCCACTTGACTCAGCACTTGCAGTTTCGCGCCATTTTGGTGGTGCAGCGTGAAGCGCTTGGACACCTGTTTCATTTGCAGCATAAAGAGCTCTCTCAAGTTCAAGGTTGCAAGACGGACGACACCAACAACTGGGTGTAGGGGTGTTGCGGGTCGTCCAACAGCTGGTCGGTGAGCCCCGCTTCGACCACTTGGCCACCTTGCATGACCATCATGCGGTGTGCCAACAAGCGGGCCACGGCCAGGTCGTGCGTGACGATGACCACAGCCAATTGCATTTGGCGTGTGAGTTGGCGCAGCAAATCCAAAAGCCGCGCTTGCACCGACACATCCAAGCCGGATGTGGGTTCGTCCATGAACACCAAACGAGGTTGGGTGACCAGATTGCGTGCAATTTGCAGGCGCTGGCGCATGCCGCCTGAAAAGGTGCGCGGCACATCATCGATACGATCCGGGTCAATCTCTACCCGTTGCAACCATTCTTGCGCGATATGGCGTAGCTTGCCGTAATGCCGCTCGCCCAGGCCCATCAGGCGCTCACCGACATTGGCCCCGGCCGATACATCCATGCGCAAGCCATCGGCCGCGTTTTGGTGCACAAAGCCCCAGTCGGTGCGTGCCAGCAAGCGTTGTTGGGCTTCGGTCATGCGGTAAATGTCTTGTAATTGGCCGTCACGGCTTAAAAATTCAACCTGCCCGGTATCGGGGCGGCTGCGTGCGGCAATCGCATTGAGTAAGGTGGTTTTACCCGAACCTGATTCGCCGACCACGGCCATGACCTCGCCAGGCCACAAGTCGAAGCTGGCGCTGTGCAGGGCTATGCGATCGCCATAACTTTTACCCACGCCGCGCACGCGCAAAAGCGGCAATTGGGTCAGTGTGTCGTCCAGGGTATCCATATCAAATCCTGATCACAAAACTGAAGCCATGCCGCTGAAAACCCAGCGACTCGTAAAAGGCATGGGCGCGAGCGCGCTTTTGGTTGGACGACAGCACCAGCTTGTAACAACCGGCCACCTGGGCTTGCTGCTGCGCGTGCTGCATCATGTGTCGGCCAATGCCCTGGCCTTGCTGCTCGGTGCAGACCACCACGTCTTCGACGATGGCCGAGGGCGTACCTTGGTGGGCCAAGTTGTGCATGATGAGCAAGGCATAAGTACCCACCACTGCGCCATCGTTGGCACAATCGGATGCAAGCTCACAGGCCACCCACAAACGGTAGCTGGGGTATTGACGAAACTGGGCTAGCAACAATTTGGCCTCATCAAGTGTCAACACCTTGCCGTTGTCCATGGCAGGCTGGGCATACAAGGCCAGCACAGCGGGCAAATCGGCCTCGGTGGCTTCTCGTATCAGCAGGCTCATGTCGCCAACTCTCCCGTCGCTGCGAGTCTCACGTTGACTGCGTCGTCCTGACGGGTTTGGCAGTAATCCGAGTCAGAGCACACATGCATGCGAGCGCCCGAGTCGTCGATGATGACTTCATCTAAGAACGAGTCGTTGGCGCCGCACTGCGTACAAGCGGCGTTCCACTTTTGCACCTCGAACGGGTAGTCATCAAACGCCAAGCTTTCAACCGGGGTGTAAGGCGGGACTGCGTAAATGCGCTTTTCTCGGCCAGCGCCAAACAGCTGCAGCGCCGGGTTCATGTGCATTTTGGGGTTGTCGAACTTCGGAATCGGCGAGGGCGACATGATGTAACGCTGGTTCACCGTGACCGGGTAGTCGTAGGTGGTGGCGATGTGGCCATAGCGGGCGATGTCTTCGTAGAGCTTCACATGCATCAAGCCGTATTCGGCCAAGCCGTGCAAGGTGCGGGTTTCGGTCTCGCGTGGCTCCAGGCGCTGCATGGGCTCGGGCACCGGTACTTGGTACACGATGATTTGGCCCTCGGTCAAGGGCTTTTCGGGAATGCGGTGGCGCGTCTGGATCAGCGTCGCCTCATGCGTGCGGGTGGTGGTGTTCACGCCCGCTGTGCGCTCAAAAAAGCGGCGGATGTTGACCGCGTTGACGGTGTCGTCCGAGCCTTGGTCAATGACCTTGAGCACGTCTTGCGGGCCAATCACCGAAGCGGTGACCTGGATACCGCCCGTCCCCCAGCCGTAGGGTAGAGGCATCTCTCGCGAACCAAACGGCACTTGGTAACCCGGGATGGCCAAGGCCTTCAAGATGGCGCGGCGGATCATGCGTTTGGTTCGCTCGTCCAAGTACGCGAAGTTCACGTCAGGCGCGGTGCGCTGCGGCAAGGCTTCGCTCAGGTCAGCCACTGCTGGCGATTCGCTGGGGGAATTCATGGGGTTTCCTTCAGGCGGGTGTCGGCTGGGGTGGCATGAGTGGGCACAACTTGCTGCTCATGGCGCTGCGAGCGCATCTTGCGCACCAGCTCCAGCTCAGACTGAAAATCAACGTAGTGCGGCAACTTCAGGTGCTGTACAAAGCCTGAGGCCTCCAAGCTGTCGCTGTGCGAGAGAACGAATTCCTGCATTTGGGCGGGCGACTCGATGGCTTCGCCCAACTCGTCGGAACGTAAGGCACGGTCGACCAAGCTCATGGCCATGGCTTTGCGCTCGCTGTGACCGAAGGCCAGACCGTAGCCGCGGGTGAATTTTGGGGGCTCGGTCTTGCTGCCGCCAAATTGGTTGACCATCTCGCACTCTGTGATCTCGATGTCACCAATCGAGATGGCGAATCCCAGCTCTTCGGGTTCAATCTCGACCGCCACTTGGCCCAAGCGCACCTCGCCCACAAAAGGGTGGGTGTGTGAATAACCGCGCTGGGTCGAATAGGCCATGGCCAACAAAAAGCCCTCGTCACCCCGTGCCAGGTTTTGCAATCGGGTGGCGCGACCGGCCGGAAAGCGCAGCGGCTCACGCGTCAAATCGGAGGGTGCGGGGTCTCCCGCCAGTGGGTTAAATTTTTCGATCAAGCCTTCTTGGTTGAGCAAGTCCACCACACGGGGAACGGATACGGGGGCCGTGGTCGCTGTCGGCGTTGTTTGCTCAGCACCTGCTGCGCTGTCCAGTGTTTGCGCCTCGGCCAGCAAACTGAAGTCGAGCAGGCGCTGGGTGTAGTCGTAAGTTGGGCCCAAGACCTGCCCGCCGGGCAAGTCTTTGAAGGTGGCCGAGATGCGACGGTCCAGCTGCATGTGCGTGGTGTCGAGCGGGCAGGTGTTGCCCAAACGCGGCAAAGTGGCACGGTAGGCACGCAGCAAAAAGATGGCCTCGACCAAGTCGCCACTGGCTTGCTTGATGGCTAGCGCAGCCAACTCTGGGTCGTACACCGAGCCTTCGGTCATGACGCGGTCCACCGACAACTTGAGCTGCTGACAGATCTGGCTCACGGTGAGCTCGGGCTGTAAAGGATCCCCACGGCGTTGTGCGGCGAGCAACTTGTAGCTGTTGAGGATGGCGGTTTCCCCGCCTTTGACGGCAACGTACATGTCATGACTCCGAATCAATCAGGATGCGGGTGGTGCGCGGCAAGCCCGCCATTTGGGTTGCGGTGCTCAAAAACACGTCCACCCCCCTGGGGAAACTGGCGTGGTTATCGGTCCATTGCGCCGCGAAATCGCTGGGTAAGCCGAGGACGTGCACATTTCGCGCTGACGGAATACCGGGGCCTTGCAAGCGCCAGCCTCCGGCATCGCCCTGCAGGCTGTCGACTTCGAGCACGCAAGTGGCCGATTGGTCGGGGTAAGCGTCGCTGCCCAATTGCAGGCTGCTCAGCTGGGGCATGTCGTCACCTTGCGCCACCCATACAAACTGCGCAGCCGCTGCCTCGGCCACGATCTGGCAGCCAGTGTGAAAGCGCAACCAGACCGGCGCATCGCTGCTGGCCAAAGTTGGGGACAGCCACAAGGTGGTGTCGGCGTCCAGCAAACCCAATAACAAGGCCGCTGCCGCGCCATGGCCCTCACGCGGCAATGCGGTTTCAAGGGGCATGTCGAACACGCGGCCAGGATGCGACAAAGCATCGAGCGCCACACGGAACACCGTTTGGCTGCCAAAGGCCTCATGGTCAAACCCCGCCACGATGTTTTGCAAATCGGGGGCGTTGATGATGGGGGTGTTCATGCTTCTTCTCCCACGCCGTCACCATGGCCGGCTTCGCGGGCCACGGTGAGAAAGTCGACCTTGGTGGTCTGGGCACGTTCGTGGCGCAAGTACTGCTGCTTTTGCAGGTATTCACGCACCGGCTTCAACAGCTTTTCTTCCAGCGCCTCGCGGTGCGCCGGGTCTTGCAACAGGGCATCGGCCATCGCGGCCAGTTGTGCATGTCGGTGGTTGCGCCCCACCACATAGGCCACCCCCACTGGGGCTTGTGCATCTGCATCTGCCAAGCGCAAAGCACAGCGGGTCACGGTGATCTCGCCCAAATTGAACCGCTCGCCCGTGCCGCCTGCACGGCCCTGCACCATCATCAAACCGGTTTCGGGTTTGCGCAGCCATTGCGGCGATGCGCCAGTGTTTGCGGGCAATGCACCGTCCAGCAGTTTTTGCGGCGCTCGGGCCAGCAAAGCCATCCACTCGGGACGGGTGGTCGGCCGTTGCATGTGGGCATTGTCAAATGATTGAAACATCGTTGTGGCACCCTGTCGCTTGTCTAGACAACTCAAACACAGTTGTGAGCTTAGACAATCCATGTGTAGCTTTCATGACAAAACTGCATCTTTTTTGTTGACCTCTTTGGAGACTTCTTTGGCCACGTCTTTAGCGCTCAAGTCACCGCATCACGAAGAAGCGGGAGCTACGCAACCTGAGCGCGACAGTTACTGGTCGCGCATTGCACAGCAATTGGCCAATGCGATTGGGCAAGGCCACTACACGCCCGGTGAACGCTTGCCTTCTGAGCATGTTTTGGCCGAGCAGTTCGGCGTCAACCGCCACACCATTCGCCGCTCTTTGGCCCATTTGGGTCAACGCGGTTTGGTTCGCGCCACACAAGGGCGCGGCACGTTTGTCGAGGCGTTTGCGGTCGACTTGGCGCTGGGCAAGCGCACACGCTATCGGCAAAACCTGGCCCAAGCGGGTGTGCGCGGGGGCTTGCAAATCTTGCAATCGCGCACGGTGCTGGCCCTGGCCGATCAAGCCCAAGCGCTCAAGGTGGGTGTAGGCAGCCCCTTGCTGTGCCTGCAAGTGCTGGGCGAAGGCGCTGGGCAACCCCTGCATGTGAGCGAACGTTACTTTCCGTTGCCACGTTTTTCGGGACTGGCAGATGCCGTGGCCCAAAGCGGATCGATCACCGAAGCCTTTGCTCAGCATGGCGTGAACGATTACCAGCGACAAGAAAGCCGCATCAGCGCCCGCCTGCCCAGCCCCGATGTAGCGGCCCTGCTGTGCCAAGTGCACACGCGGCCAGTGCTGCTGGTCAGCAGCGTGAACGTGGACCCCGGGGGCGTGCCCATTGAATTTGCTTTGGCTTGGTTTGCAGGCGACCGCGTGACCTTGACGGTGAAAAACGATGAACTCTGAACTCCCTTTGCCCCACCGCTGCGCGGTGTATTTTGTGCCCAAGGTCTACGGCGACTGGTGGGAAGCGGGCAGCCAATGGCTTGGGCGCTGCGCGGCCAGCGGGGCGACTTATGCCTTGCCTGACATTGCTGGCGTAGCCCCGGCCCAATTGCAAACCCTGACCGCCGACCCGCGCCGCTACGGCTGGCACGCCACCCTTAAAGCACCTTTTACTTTGGCCAGCGGGCAAAGTCTGGATGCCCTGCGCAACGCCATGCAAGCGCTTTCCAAACGCTGGCCCGCATTTGACCTGGCGCCGCTGCGGGTCAGCGACCAAGGTGGTTTTTTGGCCCTGCGCCCTCAAGGTGACTTGGCCCAGCTGAACGCCACTGCTGCCGCCTGCGTGCAAGAGCTGCACCCTCTGGCCCAGCCATTGTCTGATGCCGAGTTGGCAAGACGCCGTCAAGCGCAACTGACGCCCGAACAAGACCGCTTGTTGCTGGCGTGGGGCTACCCGTGGGTGCTGGATCACTTTCAGTTTCACCTCTCCTTGAGTGGTCCCCTCGGAAAGTACTCGCCTGAGGTCAAAGCCGCCTTGTTCCTAGCCGCACAAGCGCGTTTCGAAACACTGCCAGAGTGCCGTTTTGCGCAGATCGCACTGTTCATTGAACCCCAAGCCGGTGCCGATTTTGAGTTACTGGAGACCATGGATTTGCTCGGATGAACTCACGACTTATTTATGTAATGGGCCCATCGGGTGCAGGCAAAGACAGTGTGCTTGTTTGGTTGCGCAAGCACTTGCCCAAAGATATGCCTGTGCATTGGGCCCGGCGCACAATCACACGGCCCGCAGCAGCTGGAGGCGAAGTGCATGAAGAGACCGATGAGCAAGGATTTGAAACATTGCGCAGCCAAGACGCATTTGCCCTGTCATGGCATGCCAACGGTTTGCATTACGGCATACGCCGGACAGAGTTGGCAGGCCTACAACAAGGACTCTGGGTGTTGGTCAACGGCTCACGCGGCCATTTGGCCCAAGCCTTGCAAAGTCACCCCGGCCTGCAAGTGGTGCACATCACCGCCGACCCGGCGACGCTATTGCAACGCCTGATCCAGCGCCAGCGCGAAACGCCCGAACAAATCCAACAACGGATCGTCCGTGCAAGCGCCTTTTTGGTGCCCCAGGGGGTGATTGAGATTTCTAACAACGGAACTCTAGATCAAGCGGGACAAGCTTTGTTACTGGCCCTTCAAAAAATGAAATCTTGATTCTTTCAAAAAATGCAACATACATCCTTTAACAATGGCTTCAGCCGGGTTGAAGTGAGCGGATGGGGTTACGTTAGGCGCTCGTATTCAAATGGGGCAGTCTTTGCTGCGCATGCCAGACTGAGCCGGTGATGAACGGGGCTTGTTGCAGCAGTCTTGACACACAAACGAGCGTTGGTTCAATAAGCGTACAAAGACGCCCAGTGCCCGAGATTTGTGAAGTCCACAGCGGTAGCAACTCATGGTGGACATGTTGGCGGAATCTTGGAACGGTGATCCACCACCTTTGAATTTGTATCTCAGGCCGTTATCTGCCAATATGGATTCAGGTTCCAGCTTGAGTTGTGAAACGATCGATCTTGAAGTGCTCATTGCATGATTCCTGTTGATGTGCTGTGCATGCGTTTATGCGGCTTGGCATTCTGTGTGTGTAGCAGTAGCCAGCCAAAGCGAGTCGATGTGACTGAGTTTGAGTTTGTCGAATCTTTCAATCTCCTCCCAGTATTTTCCAGAAGGCACCCAGTAACCCAGTTGCGATTCAGCCAACAGCGCAGCTTTGACGGCCTGTGTGCTGATGGGTAATTTTTTGGGTTTGTAGTCACGGTCTTGAAGCGCTTGCAGCGTGACCCTGGGGACCATCAATCGAGACTTTGGACGCTGAGATAAGTTCACAACGCTACAGCCCTGGTCTTGAGCCAATGCAAGCAATCGCAGCGACTTGGCTTCCAGACTTTGCAGCGTGACATCGGGTCTTAAGGGGTCTGCATTGCCTTGCCCATAAAAATGAGTCTGGCTGCCCGCTTGTGCTTCGTAAACCATGTCACACCCCAGGTAGGCAATGACATCGGGTTGAAGTGCACCAAGTGCCCAATAGCCTGCTGTGAAGCACATGGTTCCGCCGGCATAAACAAAGCCACCAAAGTCGTTTTGTGCAGGTACAAATTCTTTGGCGGTCACTATTCTCCTACCACCTATTTGAGTCGATGCAGGACGGTTATCTTGGGGGAAATCTTCGGGAAAGATGAGCGTATCCCATGACGCAAAAGCTTTCCAAGCATTGTTGATGACAAGGGTGTTTGTAAATAAGGACGTATCCCATTCAGAAGCTCTGACTGCGTCTGGGGCGCTTCCTACGATCAGTACTTTCTTGAGTGGAGCAGTCATGCTTTCTTTCAACTGAAGTGATCAACCCAATATCACGGATGGCTGTGACAGCGTGATGAAAGAAATTTTCGTGATCTATGTGGTTCAGTTTGAGTACATCAGTTTTGTGGTGCATCGCTGTTCAAAACTTGCCCACTGCTGTTGTGCATGATGCGACTCAAGGCTTCAACGACCTCGTAAACAGCGGTGTTGTTGATTTTTTGCACATGGAGTTGAAATAACGGTAGATCATTGAGAAGATCTTCAACTGCACAGCGCAACTCTCGAATCGAGGGTATGACTTTGCCGAGCTTGTTTTCTTGCACCCAAACTGTGTTGTAGCGTTCCTGAGGCATGGTGGCAGCGCTGCGAAATGTGATGACCGGCAAGCCCATGTGCACGGCTTCACTCAAGCTACCAGGTCCTGGTTTGCCCACAAAGTAATCACTCAACTGCATGACGTGATCCATATATTTGACATACCCCATGGCAACGTGTCTCGCCAGTGTGGTTTGTGACTCAATTCTTTTGGTCAAATCGGTGTTGTGTCCCGAAATGAATATCAACTGATGGGCAGATAGTTCTTTGGAGATTTTGAGCATTTCATTGGACCCATTACCACCAAACATGACAAGACCCGTTGGGCGATCTGTGTCAAGCCCCAATTCTTTGTAGTGCAACAGTCGATTGACTTCCTGTTTTCGATAAAAGCTAGGCCGCAAAATCATGCCTGATGTTTTGGTGATCCATTTTTGTTCGTAGCCTGAAGCCAAAGCTTGTGACGCAGCAAATTCTGTCCCGCAAATGATGTGCTGGCCCTGGCCAGGTTCTATCCAAAAGTTGGGCGGGTAGTCTGCCAAGTCTGTGATGACGGTGACATAGGGCACTTTGGGTAACGCCTCTGTCAATGCTTGGTACATGACTTTGTTGAAATTGGGAACGAGTGAGACCACCATGTCGGGTCGGGTCGCTTGCCAAAAAAGTTGTAGTTTATTTTTGAGCTTTGGCAGGCTAAGCCGAATCATGGCTTGGAAAATTTTGAGTTCTGTTGCCAGTCCTCTTGTCCAGCCTCTTTTCAGCCGGAGGTTGTACAGATCCTCAGGTGCAAAGCCCGTCAATTTTTGATAGTAGTGTTCGGGGTCAATCACATCGAAAAGGTTGATCAAGTGGACCGTCCACTCGGGATGCGAACGAGCCATCACCTCTTGGAGTGCGATCGCTGCAGAACGGTGGCCACCTCCAGCGTTGAAATAAATGAGTTGCAGGTCTCTTTTCATTTCTTGGGATCATGGGCACTGAGCGTGTCAACCGCATGACGCAGGTGTCCAGCTGCAACCAATACTAAGATTCAAGGAAGGCGCTTGGAAATTGAAAATCTCCCCATCTTTTGTCACGCCTTGGTCGCAATAGTTTCATAAATAATGAACTCACGACATTCACAATAGGGATTTTTTTAAGAGAGCCTGAAATGCGTGCCATCAAAAAAGTTCGTTTGCTGATTGAGCAAGAACCACAAGATCAAACAGCGCAGATTTTTTCTCACCTGATCTTGTCTTTGGTTGAAGAGGTTGATTTTTCGGTCAAAGATCTTTACTTGCTGAACAGTGCGGATTTTCAATTGGCCATGGATATCTTGCAGGAGTGGCGCTTAGACCGCTACTACATGGGAAAAGCCAAAACATTTGATGTGGCCTTGCAAGCCTTGTCCTTGGTTAAGACTGTGTAATGGCCGTTGGTTGCCTTTTTTAAAGCTGAATTCACCATGAGAATCGTTTCATTCATCGGACAAAAGGGCGGCGTGGGTAAGAGCACATTGGCGCGAGTTTTGGCAGTGGCTGCTGCCCGTCAAAAGCACAAAGTGTTGATCGGTGATTTTGATTTGGAGCAATTGACTTGCGTTGAATGGAGTGCTTTGCGGATGCGTCATGGCATCGAACCTGAAATTGAGGCCCGGGCTTTTAAAAGTTTAAAGAAGTTACGCAAGACAGTTTCAGGTTATGACTTGGTGGTGGTCGACACACGTGGTTTGGCAGATGAGCTGACTGAGGATGTCAGTCAAGAAAGCGATGTGGTCTTTTTGCCAACGGGTACTTCCCTGGATGACTTGCGCCCGACTTTGGCCTTGGCCCGGCGGCTGGCCAAGACACGCTCAGTCAGCAATAAGATTGTGCTGGTATTGTCAAAAACAGGGCGCTCTCAGCGCTTGATTGAGCAGGCAGAGTCAATGATTTTTGATGCGGGATTCGACATGCTCAATGCCGTTTGGCCTGAGCGTGACGGGTTTCAGCTGGATTTGGATGCGGGACGCGCTGGCAGCGAATCGAGTAACCCGCACCTGCGACTGACGGCACTTGACATTGAGCAAGCATTTCTTAAGCTGGCCATGGGGACGTAGCCTTGGGTCAATTTTTTTCGATTTGAATTGGGTTGTCTTGTCGATGCGATGACTTCTATTTTTGTGTTTTAGTTATTTATTTGATCCAGCCATGTTGAAAATCTTGAGATTTATTTGTGGGTCTTTGGTCTGGGTGTTGACTTCAACCGCAAGCTTTGGGCAATCTGCTTTCTCCTTTGTGGCATTGGGAGATTTGCCTTATGGAGCACCAGAAAAATCGGGTCCTTCTTACAGAGCCTTGATTGACCGAATTAACCAGATAGGGCCTGCTTTTTCTGTTCATGTGGGAGACATCAAGTCGGGTTCATCACTTTGCAGTGATGAAGAGTTTGCGCAACAAAAAAAACACTTCCAGCAATTCAAAGGCGCTGTGGTTTACACACCTGGTGACAACGAATGGACAGACTGCCATCGTGTCAACAATGGAAGTTTTGACCCATTGGAGCGCTTGGACACGATTCGGCAGATGTTTTTCACGTCTGGCTTGTCCTTAGGCTCCAAGCCCATCACCGTCCTCAACCAGTCCAGTGTGCATCCTCAGCATGGCAAGTTCATTGAGAACATGCGATGGATTCACGACAAGGTGTTGTTCGTAACGCTGCACGTGGTGG
Source organism: Akkermansia muciniphila (assembly GCA_943331105.2). Classification (GTDB taxonomy): domain Bacteria; phylum Pseudomonadota; class Gammaproteobacteria; order Burkholderiales; family Burkholderiaceae_C; genus Limnohabitans_A. The sequence continues at coordinate 108,222 of CALQKH020000011.1, read as the reverse complement.
GTAGCAACAACAATTTGGAGAGCCGCGATAAGGCAGCGGTTCATGAATTTTTTGAACGCGATAGCGCCAATGTGGCTTGGATTCGGGCCAGCTTTGAGCAAGCGATTCAGATGCAGGCCGATGCGATGGTTGTTTCATTTCAGGCGGATGTTTTGGAGGGAAAAACAGCTTGGGAGGATTTCCCGGGCTGGTCGGGTTTTCGTCAAAGCATCGGTGGCACCTTGTTGCCTCTAGCTCAGCGTTGGGGAAAGCCAGTGTTGGTCGTGCACGGAGACAGTCACCAATTCAAGATCGATCAACCGTTCACACTGGAGAAAAAACCTTTGCGCAATGTCACTCGCTTGATCGTGCCGGGTGCGTCCGATGTTCGAGCTGTGATGGTCAACGTCAAGAGAGGTTCTTTCTCTTTTGAGTTGATTGAGCCCTCCCGGTAATTGAAGACGCCGATCAGCGGCTTCAGCACGTACCCACTGACCGGGCTGGGCCTATGATTTCTTTGTTCGGTGATACCCTTCAGGTCGATCTTTTGAATCCATGAATGTTTCAGTATTTTTCTGGCACGATCATGTCCTTGGGCACCGGGTGGCGGATGTAATCTGGGTTACGGACGCGGCCCGGCAATTTGACTTCAGCGTGTTCAACTTCGTGGTAAGGCACTTGGTTTAAAAAGTGGTCAATGCAGTTGAGGCGTGCTTTTTTCTTGTCAACGGCTTGAACAACCCACCAAGGTGCCTCGGGAATGTGGGTCCTTTCAATCATCGTTTCTTTGGCGCGTGTGTAGTCTTCCCAGCGGCGGCGGCTTTCTAAATCCATGGGGCTGAGTTTCCATTGTTTCAGTGGATCGTGGATTCGCCCAAGAAAGCGGGCATGTTGCTCATCGTCGGTGATTGAAAACCAGTACTTGACCAATTGGATGCCGCTTCGCACCAACATTTTTTCGAATTCGGGTACTGATCGAAAAAATTCTTCGTATTCTTCGTCATTGCAAAAGCCCATGACCTTTTCAACACCTGCGCGGTTGTACCAGCTTCGGTCAAACAAAACGATCTCACCGGCTGCGGGCAGGTGTGAGATGTAACGCTGAAAGTACCATTGTGTTTTTTCACGGTCGTTGGGCGCAGGCAGCGCGGCTACTCGGCAAACCCGTGGGTTCAGTCGTTGCGTGATGCGTTTGATGACGCCGCCTTTACCTGCCGCGTCGCGGCCTTCAAACAAGACGACCATCCGGTGGCCGGTTTTGACCACCCAGTCTTGCAGAATGACCAATTCGGATTGCAGGCGCAGTAACTCTCGGAAGTAGCGAATCCGATCGCCCACCTGGGCGTCGTTGGCGGCTTGGTCAGCCCCCCATCTGTCGTCCAGTTCGAGTTCTAATTCCTCGTCCATGCTGTCGAGCAAATCCTCTCGCAGTTGACGCATTTGGACTTCATTGATGGCATCGGATGTAGACATGGCGATCCCTTATGTTCTTGATCACTAATGTCCTTTCTGATTGTGACCCTTTGATGACTTTTAGACGTTTGGCTGCAAGTAAGGGCTTGCCTGTCAGATGTGGCTTTCTGGGTTTTTGGTCGCGCGCCATAACAGGGCGGTAAACATCAGAGATACAGTGGCCAGCGCCAAGCTGCTGCTGATCCAGAAGGCATCAACCGCTGGACGGGCCGTCCAACTGAACCAACCATCCAGGGCGCTGCTGTCGTAGGCCCAAAGGTACCCGCCATAAAGACCGAAACCCCATAAGAATGCGGCGTAGATCAGCAAGGGCGCAATGGTGATGCGGTAGCAGCGCAACAAGTAGGCGCACACCGCTTGCAACGCATCGGCCAGGTGGTACAGGGCCACCCAGCCCAGCCAAACCACGGCGGCTTTTGCCACCAAGGGGTCGTTGGTAAAGGCTTGGGCAATGCTGTCGCGGAACAGCAGCAAAAGAGATGCGCAGCAGACCGCCGCGCCAATGGCCAGGCCAATGCCCATACCGGCCGCTTGGCGTGCACGGCGTGCATCGCCCGCGCCCAACCAATACCCCGTTCTCGCACTGCTGGCGATGCCCAAAGCCAGGGGCACCATGTAGAGCACGGCCGCCAAACTGGCTGCAATTTGGTGGCTGGCCGAGGCGACCGAGCCCAAACGGGCGATGAACAAGGCCATCAAAGTAAACGATGTGACTTCCACCATGATGCAAAGGCCCGCCGGGATGCCCATGCGCAAAAAATGTCGAATGACAGGCCATTGCACTTTTTCTGGCCATCGCCACAGCTGATAGGGGCGGTAAATGTCTTGGGTTTTCAGCAGCCAAAGGCCGGTCAACATCATCAGGGTGTTGACCGCCAAGGTGGCCCAGGCGCAACCCACCACACCCATGCCTGCCTGATCGCCCATGCCAAATGTCAAGACCACGGACAGCGGGATCTTGACCAGCAATGCACCGGCTTGTAACCAGGTCACCAAACGGGGATAGCCCAAACTTTGGTTCAGGGTGCTGTACATGCGAAACAGCAAAGACGGCACCAAGGCGACCGCCAAGACGCGCAAATACGAGCGGACATCGGGCCACAGTTCAGGGGGCACTTGGGTCCACGACAGCCATGGATCTGGAAACAACAAGCCGGCCATGCCTAAAGCGGCAGCACCCGAGGCGATGTACAGGGCTTGACGCACGGAGCGGCCAATGTCGAGGGGTCGGTTGGCGCCGTGCAATTCGGCCCAGACCGGCAGCAAGGCTTGCAACATGCCGTTGAGCGCGACATAAATGCTGATGTAAATGGACGATGCCAGGGACAGCACCGCCAGTGCATGGGGGCTGTAGCGGCCCGCGATGATGGTGTCCGCGACGCCAAAGGACATGACGGCCAGTTGGCCCACCAGCACGGTGCCTGCGTGACGGCTGATGGTTCGCAGTTCAGACATGGCTTATTGGTTAACCGATGCCGTTGCGCTGGGAACCTGACTCAACTTGTCGGGGTGTGGTCGAAAAATCAACAAGCTTTCACTGCGGTCGCCGAGCCTTTTTGCTTTGGCGGCTTGGACCCACCCCCATGCTTTGAGTTTGTCCTCCAGCAGGGGCAAGTTGCGTTCGTCGATCACCAGCCATGGGCAGTCACTGCCGGCTGCTTGGGCCGCTTGGAGGCGGACTTGTGCGTGAAATAAAAGTGCAGCGCCTTGTGCTTGCGTGATGCCTGCATATTGCAAGCAAGGGGAAGTTCCCGTGACCATTTGTACTTTTTGGACCATGGTGACGTAACTGCGCGCAAAGTTAAGCAGGGGCAGCCACAGGCTCATGAGCAGAAGCCAGCACAGCACGGCGCCTGCTGCAGGCAGAACCATGCTTTTCCAGATGGCTGCTCGGTGGTGGCCGATGCGCCACTTCACCAGCCAAGCCCAGGCCAGCGTGGCCAGCAAAGCCAAACCAAACGTGAGGACGGAAAACTCCGGTAAAAAACCAGGCGCCAGTTTGACAACGTTGGCAGCGGGTTTGGCTGGAAATCCAGTTTGCATGGCGATCCAAACCACCCAAATGGTCAATGCGCAAAAACTGAAAAACAAGAGTGTGAACCAGTCAATCAGCGCACCCAAGCTGCGCCTCAACGTGGGCAAAGCGAAAGCAGCCAAAGCGGCAATTCCTGGCAGCGCCAGTAAAAGGGCCCTGTCGGACATGCCGGTCAACCAAGTGGCAGCGACTGTGACCACGATGAACCACAAGGGCAAAGCCAAATGCGGGAAGCGCCAGCCACGCGACAGCTGGAGTCGCCACCGCCACAAAGACCACGCGGCCAAGGGCCAAGCGGGCCATGTGAACCACACCAACAGTTTGGCCAGCACATCCAGGTCCAACAAGGTGTGTGGCACAACACGCCACCGCCAAAGATCGAGGTAGCCCGCGGTGGTGATGCACAGCAGACACAGCAAAGCCAACAAGCCCAGATCGAGCATGCGAAGCCGCGCCTGCGTGGGGTCGCTTTGTCCGAGGGCTTTCAATACGGAGCCGCCAATGCCCAGCCACAGGGCAACGCTGGGCGCGCCAGAAAGCGTGAGGCCAAGCATGCCGATACCCATGGCAATGCCACTGTGTAAACGCCAACGGGGCAGGGTCGACAAGCCCACAAATATGAGGGAGGCAAAGCACAGCTGACTCAGTGCAGGGGTGGCTTCATGGGCCAATCTGGCCAAGCCGAGGCAGGCCAACAAGGCCAGCAAACCGCCATCGGCCAAGGCGCGGGCGTAATCCGCTGGTTTTGCCTCACCGCCAAACGCAAAGGCCACAGGTTGGGCTGCAGGGTGTCGTGCTAAGGCGTACACGGCATACCATGTGGCAGCCAAGGTCAGCGCCAACATGGCGATGAAAGGCATGCGCGCAAAGGCGTCTTCCCAACCGGTGGGGGCGCCAAACATGAAGACAGCACCCAGCCAATAAGGCAAAAGGGCCAATTGAGGGTCGTGCTGGCCCATCAAGCTGGGGCGGAACCAATTGGCGATTTCGCCAGCCGCTGGTTGCGCCAGTTGGAGCATGTAGCCCAGCGCCTCTAAGTCTTGTGATTTCCAAGGCTCGCGTCCCCAAAAGCCAGACAGCACGTAAGCCGCACACAGCAGCAACAAAGCCAGACGTGGCAGTCGCCGTACAGCACTTTGGGCAACGATGGCAGGGGTGGTTTGGTTCACGGACAAGGCTGAAGTCGGGTGGGTGATGGCTGGATCAGTGGAGCATATTTTAAAAACCATGCGTCCTGTTTTGGACAGCATGCGGCAAGCCGCCATGCAAAAAGGGCAGGCCGGTTGCCCGGGCTGCCCTTTTGGGGAACACCAATGCGCGAATTACTTGGCGATGGTGGTGGTCTTGCCGAAACGGTTGCGGAATTTCTCCACGCGGCCGCCCATGTTGTCGACCGACTTTTGCGTGCCGGTGTAGAAGGGGTGCGACTCACTGGTCGTGTCCAACTTGTACCAAGGCAGCTCGCGGCCATCTTCCATTTTGATCATCTCTTTGGTGTTGGCGCATGAACGTGTCACGAACTTGAAGCCATTGGACATGTCTTGGAAGCAAACTTCACGGTAATTGGGGTGAATGCCGTCTTTCATGGGGAAATCCTTTTATTTGCGCTACGGTAGCCACTCTTCAGCCTATCTGAGAGCACTTTCCGCAAAACCGTAGATTATAGGGTATCAGCCGCCGCGTCGCATCATGTCGAAGAACTCGGAGTTGTTCTTGGTGGCCTTCATGCTCTTCAAGACCATTTCCATCGCTTCGATTTCGTCCATGTTGTACATGAATTGACGCAAGATGCGGGTCTTTTGCAGCACTTCAGGCTGCAACAGCAACTCTTCGCGACGGGTGCCACTGCGGTTGAGGTTGATGGCTGGGAACACGCGTTTTTCGTACAGACGGCGCTCGAGGTGGATTTCGCAGTTGCCCGTGCCCTTGAATTCTTCAAAGATCACCTCGTCCATGCGGCTGCCGGTGTCCACCAAAGCCGTGGCGATGATGGTCAGGCTGCCGCCTTCCTCCACATTGCGAGCTGCGCCAAAGAAGCGCTTGGGGCGCTGCAGCGCGTTGGCATCCACACCGCCCGAGAGCACTTTGCCCGATGAAGGCACCACGTTGTTGTAGGCGCGGGCCAAGCGGGTGATCGAGTCCAGCAGGATGACCACGTCTTTTTTCAACTCGACCAAGCGTTTGGCGCGTTCGATCACCATCTCAGCCACGTGGACGTGGCGCGAAGCGGGTTCGTCAAAGGTGGAGGAGATGACTTCGCCGCGCACGCTGCGTTGCATCTCGGTCACTTCTTCAGGGCGCTCGTCCACCAACAGCACCATCAGGTGCACATCGGGGTAGTTGGCGGTGATGGCGTGCGCGATCTGCTGCATCATCACCGTTTTGCCCGACTTGGGCTGCGCGACGATCAGGGCACGTTGGCCACGGCCGAGGGGTGCAATGATGTCGATCACGCGGGCGGTGATGTTTTCTTCACCCTTGATGTCACGCTCCAGACGCATCTGCTCTTTGGGGAACAAAGGCGTCAAGTTCTCGAACATGACCTTGTGTTTGTTGTTCTCTGGCAAGTCGCCATTGACTTGGTCGAGCTTGGTCAGGGCAAAGTAACGCTCGCCATCTTTGGGGATGCGCACTTCGCCTTCAATCATGTCGCCGGTGTGCAGATTGAAGCGTCGAACCTGGCTGGGGCTGATGTAGATATCGTCCGTAGAAGCGGTGTAGCTGGAATCGGGGCTGCGCAAAAAGCCAAAACCATCCGGCAAGATTTCCAGCACGCCGTCGGCAAAGACCTGCTCGCCCGCTTTGGCGCGTTTTTTGATAATGGCAAACATCAGCTCCTGTTTGCGCATCCGACCTGTGTTCTCAATTTCGAGCGTGTCAGCTTGCTTCAGGAGTTCGGACACATGGAGTGCCTTGAGTTCGTTCAAATGCATGGGAATGGGCCTGTGGCGAATCGGTTCGTTGTGAACCGTTTTAGAAGATAACCGGGTGGAATAGTCTGAACCGGATGCCGCCCGGGGTTGGGGGCTTGTGCTTCCGGCAGTCTTGGCGCTGTCCCGTGTTCGGGATGCCTGCTGGAAATTATGACAGGTTTTCGTGCGGCCCTGAAAAGAAAAAACCGGGCCATCAAGGCCCGGTTGCGCGGGGTTCGTCAGGTCAAGCCGGACGATTTGAACGCATCAGGCCAGTTGTTGGTCGATGAAGGCGGTCAATTGGGACTTGCTCATGGCACCCACTTTGGTGGCTGCGAGTTGACCACCCTTGAAGATCATGAGTGTAGGAATGCCACGAATGCCGAATTGGGCGGGGATGTCGCGGTTGTCGTCCACATTCATTTTGGTGATTTGCAGTTTGCCTTCGTAGGCCGTGGCCACTTCGTCCAGGATGGGGGCGATCATTTTGCAAGGCCCGCACCATTCGGCCCAGAAATCAACGACCACGGGTTGGCCGGACTGGAGCACGTCGGCTTCGAAAGTGGCGTCGGTAATGTGTTTGATCAGATCGCTGGCCATGGCCTTTTCCTTATGAACAATGTAGTTGCGGCTAAAGTTGACCTATTTTGACAGAAAGCTGCTGCGTTCGTTCCTTTGAATGTGGTGGACAAGTTGCAGACCCATGACCCTTTTAAGTTTGACCCCCGATGATGTGGGGGCCCCCTTGCTGCAGGTGGATGTGGCCATTGTGGGGGGTGGACCCGCAGGACTGATGGCCGCCGAGGTCTTGTCTCAGGCAGGGGTTTCGGTGCATCTGTTTGATGCCATGCCTTCGGTGGGGCGCAAATTTTTGTTGGCCGGTAAGGGCGGATTGAACCTGACGCATTCAGAGCCCGGCGATCTGTTTCGGACGCGTTTTGGTCAACGCCAATCGCAAGTGGGTACCTGGTTAGACGACATGGATGCGCAGGCAATTCGGGATTGGTCTGAATCTTTGGGTGTCCAGACTTTTGTGGGCACCTCTGGCCGTGTATTTCCTCAAGAGATGAAAGCGGCGCCCCTGCTCAGGGCTTGGCTGCACCGCCTGCGGCACCCGGCAGCAGGGGTGCCCGTGCAATTTCACATGCGGCATCGCTGGCGAGGTTGGGCAGGTCAACAATTGGTGTTTGAACCCACTGGCCCAACAGGCTTTCAACGCGTTCAAGCCCAAGCCACTTTGTTGGCTTTGGGGGGCGCCAGTTGGCCGCATTTGGGCTCCGATGGTGCTTGGGTCCCGGTTTTGGCTGAACAAGGGGTGGCCGTGGTGCCCTTGCAAGCGGCCAATTGTGGTTTCGATGTGCTGGGCCGTGAGGGCATGGGTTGGACTGATTTTTTCAGAACCAAGTTTTCGGGCCACCCTGTGAAATCTGTGGTTTTGCGGGTGGATGCGGGCCCCGATCAAGCCATGGATGTACCGCCCAGGTTTTCCAGGCAAGGTGAGTTTGTCGTCACCGACACGGGTGTGGAGGGCAGCCTGATTTACGCTGCGGGCGCACATTTGCGCGAAGACTTGAACCGAGGCGCAGCCCATCTGGTGCTGGATTTACTCCCCCACAAAACCCCCGAGCAAGTCTTGTCCGGGGTTTGCTGGCCGCGAGGCAGCAGGAGCCTGTCCAGCCATTTGAAGAGTCGCCTGGGGATCGACGGCGTCAAGATGGGTTTGGTGCATGAGCTGTGTTCTGCAGAACAGTTGGCCGATCCACACGCGTTGGCCTTGTTGCTGAAAAGTTTAAAGCTGCCTTTGAAACAAGCGCGTCCCATAGCGGAGGCGATCAGCACGGCGGGAGGTGTCGCTTTGGAAGCTTTAACCCCTGAATTGATGGTCTTAAGCCGCCCGGGCGTTTACTGCGCAGGGGAAATGTTGGATTGGGAAGCTCCGACGGGGGGCTACTTGTTGACGGCCAGTTTGGCCAGCGGATGGCGGGCGGGTCAAAGTATTTTGACAAATTTGTAACAATTTCACACATGTCGTGTCATCGAACGCCTGAACTGCTGCGTTGAGGATGGGTCAAACATTCAATCCAACCCAAGAGGTCGACATGACGCCAGAAGCCAGCCAAGAATACCAGCGTGCCATCGAAGAGGCCGCCAACGCATTCATGAAAGTCATGACGCTGCGTGGATTTTCCGTCAGGGATTACCCGCAAAATTTCGTGGCCCAAATGGCCAATACCACCCGTTTGGCTTTCGAAACCGACCGGCACGGCCCTCACGCCCGTGCAGATGTGTTGGTGGCAGACATGTTGACCAGCGCTGTTCGCACAGCCGCTCCCCGCATCGGCGTCAACAACGACAAAAAGCGCTCTTTCGCCACTTTGGGGCGTCGTTTGGCTTGAGGGGATGGTGGAAAACCCTTGCACGGCCAGAGCGTGCGGAGGGTTGGGTCGTTACAGAAGGAAGGCCTGGGCGCAGGTCTTGAACGACAAAAAAGGTGACGAGCCTTGACCCCGGCACTGGATTCACAGTTAGGGCTGCTTGGTTCCCCACCTGACCCGGTTGGCCGCTTCACCATGCGGGAAGGCCCGTCGGGTTCAATTGTAGGCGAGCTTGGGCTTGCACCAACGCCAAAGTCTGTATTTCTCTCTGGCTGTTCTCTCTTTCTTTGAGCCGCGTCATGGCTCGCCATGGGGCGCAAAGAGATCCAGACCCATTCAGCCGGGCCGGCTTGCGGAGCCCGATAGAATCAAGCCCCATGTCTTACCTCGTTCTTGCGCGCAAATACCGCCCTCGCAATTTCACCGAAATGGTGGGGCAGGAGCATGTGGTTCAGGCCTTGACCAACGCTTTGGTCCAGCAACGTTTGCACCATGCCTATTTGTTCACCGGCACCCGTGGTGTTGGCAAAACGACCGTATCGCGTATTTTGGCCAAGTCGCTCAACTGCCAGGGCGTGGACGGGCAGGGTGGCATCACTGCCGAGCCCTGCGGTGTTTGCCAAGCTTGCCGCGACATCGATGCAGGGCGCTTTGTGGACTACACCGAACTCGATGCGGCCTCTAACCGGGGCGTGGACGAGGTGCAAAGCCTGCTGGAGCAGGCGGTTTACAAGCCTGTGCAAGGGCGCTTCAAGGTCTTCATGATCGACGAGGTGCACATGCTGACCAACACCGCTTTCAATGCGATGTTGAAGACCCTCGAAGAACCCCCCGAGTATTTGAAGTTCGTGCTGGCCACGACCGATCCGCAAAAAGTACCTGTGACGGTGCTCTCGCGTTGCTTGCAGTTCAACCTTCGGCCCATGGCACCGGAGACGGTGTTTGAGCACCTGACACAAGTTTTGGCCGCTGAGCAATTAACGGCGGAACCCTTGGCTTTACGCCTCCTCGCCCGCGCCGCACGCGGCTCCATGCGCGACGCCCTGAGCCTGACCGACCAGGCCATTGCTTTTGGTAATGGTTTGGTGCTGGAAGCGGGTGTTCGCCAGATGCTGGGCAGTGTGGACCGCAGTCATGTGTTGCACATGATCCATGCCCTGACAGAGGCTGACGGCGCAGCGGTGGTGAACCAGGTCAATGCCCTGCGTCTGCAAGGGGTGTCGGCCGCGGCCACGCTCGAAGACATGGCCACGCTGCTGCAGCGCATGGCCGTGATGCAGATGGTGCCCAGCATGGCGCAAGACGGTGATGACCCCGACACCCAGGGCTTGGCCGATTTGGCACAAGCCATGCCTGCCGAAGAAACCCAATTGCTTTACAGCCTTTGCCTGCACGGACGCACCGAGCTGGGCTTGGCCCCGGATGAATACGCTGCCCTGACCATGGTGCTGTTGCGTTTGTTGGCTTTCAAGCCCCAAGCGGGATTGGCGGAAAAAAAAAGCCCGCTGACCAGCCCCCGGGTCACCCCTGAGCCTACCCGACCCGCGGCGCCAGTAGCACCCCCAACCATTGAGGTGAAGCCACCCAAGGTTGTGCCGGTGGCTACGCCGCTGGTGTCAGCGCCAAATACCGTACCTGTCATCAGTCGGCTTCAACCCGTGCCGCCTGAGCCAGAGCAGGCCAAGGCCGAGTCGCCCCCTTGGGAGGACTGGCCCGACACCACCGACTATGCCGATGCCCAGACCCTCCAAGTGGCCGCGCCTCTCCAAAATGCACCTGTGCCACAGGTGCCCCATGCAGCGCTCGGTTTACGGTCTTTGCCCGTGCGTGAAGTCATGCCCTCGATGCGCGCCGATGTGCCTACGCTGTCTGTACCCTCGGCTGTGCAGGCCACCCCCGAAGGCGATGTATGGTTCGAAGTGGTGCAAGGCCTGATGGGCCAAGAAGCCATCACCGCCTTGGTGCGCGAACTGGCCTTGCAGTCCCAACTGTTGGGCCGGGACGCGGGTCATTGGCAGCTGCGTGTGGAACGCGAGACCCTGAACCATGCCGCCAGTCGTGAGCGTTTGCAAATTGCTTTGCAGGCCGCAGGCCATGGACATGTTCAGCTCGGCATCGAAATAGGTCCCGTGACCGACAGCCCCGCCCGGCGCTTGGCTGACAAAGCCGCGGAGCAAATGCTGGCCGCCAAGGCGCTGATTGAAAGCGACCCAATGGTGCAAGCCATGGTGCGTGATTTCGGGGCCAAAATTGTGCCTGGCAGCATCCAATTGATCTGATTTTTAACCTTTTTTCCCAATCCAAATCAAAGGAAACCCCATGTTCAACAAAGGACAACTCGCAGGCTTGATGAAACAAGCCCAAGCCATGCAAGACAACTTGAAAAAAGCCCAAGATGAGCTGGCTTTTGTTGAGGTCGAAGGCCAAGCCGGCTCCGGCATGGTCAAGGTGCTCATGACCTGCAAGCACAGCGTGCGCCGCGTGACGATCGACCCCAGCTTGCTGGCCGATGACAAGGACATGCTGGAAGACTTGGTGGCTGCGGCTTTCAACGACGCAGTGCGCATGGCCGAAGAGGTCTCGCAGCAAAAAATGGGCAAGCTCACCGCCGGTTTGCCACCTGGCATGAAGCTGCCTTTCTGATCGCCTGAACATGGCCGACACCCACGCCCTTGCCACACTGGTGCAGGCCCTCAAGGGCTTGCCGGGGGTAGGCATCAAGTCGGCCCAACGCATGGCTTTTCAGCTGCTGCAAAAAGACCGGGCCACGGCGCGGCAATTGGCTGCGGCACTGGACAATGCGGTGCAAAAAATTCGCCACTGTGCGTGTTGCCACACCTTCACCGAGGCTGAGCTGTGCGACACCTGCTTGGACGACACCCGTGACCGCACCCAGCTGTGTGTGATCGAAACGCCCGCTGATCAATCTGCCATTGAGCGCACAGGCACTTATCGCGGCCTTTACTTTGTTCTGATGGGTAAGCTCAGCCCGCTCGACGGCATCGGCCCACATGACATTGGCTTGGCCAAGCTCAAGCAACGTGTAGGCGATGGCGTGCTGACCGAGGTGATCTTGGCCACCAACTTCACCGCAGAAGGTGAGGCCACTGCCCATGTGATCTCTGAAATGATCCGTCAGCAAGGCTTGCGCGTGACGCGCCTGGCCCGGGGTGTGCCTGCAGGCAGCGAACTGGAATACGTGGACTTGGGTACCATCGCCCACGCGTTGGTCGACCGGCGCTGAACCAACACCAGGGCTGTAAGCCAGCTCAGTGCGCATGGGCCGTCTGGCGGCAAGACTGGACACGTCATTTCCGGGGCTCCGTAAAAACCCGCTTGGGAACATTCCCGATGGCAAATTAATCGCGTTTGCCTATGCTCAATGGACTTACTTCAGGAGCATCACAGGTGTCGCCAGAGCATCGCACGCGTCGTTCACTGTTGTTGGCGGCCATGGGCTCGCTGACAGCGGTGCCGTGCCTGTCGGCGATGCCATCTGAGTCTTCTCGACCCTTGACCCGCATCAAGCTGGCGTTGGCTGCGAACCAAAGCCTGTATCACTTGCCATTGACGGTGGCTGAACACATGGGGTTCTTTCGCTTGATGGGCATTCAGGTCGAATGGCTACCGCATGAATCTGGGGCCCAAGCTTTGCAAACTGTGTTGGCTGGCCAAGCCGATGTGATGGCGGGTGCGTATGAACATTTGTTTGGCTTGCATCAAAAAGGCCAGCCGTTCATGAGTTTTGTTCAAATGTGCCGAACCCCACAAGTCAGTTTGGGCGGAAGCACCCGAGGCGGCAGATCTTGGCAATCCTTTGCCGATATGCGTGGTGCGCGTTTGGGCATATCGGCGCTCGACTCCACCACCCACTGGATGGCTTGCCAGTGGCTCAGACGTCACGGGCTGTCAGTCGATGAGGTCGTGTTTGTAGAGGTCGGTTCATCGACGGGGGTGTTGGATGCCTTGCGTGCCGGGAGTATCGACGCTTTGTGCAATCCCGATCCCATCATGCACTGGTTGGAGCAAAAAAATGACATCCGTTTGTTGGCTGAAACGCGAACCCTTGCAGGCACACGGCAAGTCATGGGTGGTGCTGTGCCGGGAGCCAGTCTTTTTTCACACGCGGACTTTTTGCAGCGCCAACCCGAGCGTGTGCAAGCTTTGACAGATGCGGTGGTTTTGGCCCTGAAGTGGCTACCCTCTGCCGGACTCACGGACATTTTAAAGACCGTGCCACCCAGTCATTGGTCATGGGACCGCGCCGCTTATTTGGGCGCCTTTGAAAAATTGCGTGAGTCTTACGCGGTGGATGGCCTGATTCGAGGCCCGGAGGTTCAGCGCGCTTGGCAAGTGCACGCGGGTTTAAAGGGCGTCAATGCTCAAACACGGATTTGGCCCGATCGTACTTTTACCAATATTTTCGCGAGCAGCGCTCAAAATTCCCAGCGGCTCAGGGTGCGCATGGGGGGCTAAGTCGATCCAGCTTTACCGGTCGGCTCAGCGCTGGGCCGTGCGTTGAGTTGATTTTGGAGCAGGTTTGGCGGCGGGTTTCGCAACGCTTTTGGCTTGGGTGGAACTCGGTTTTTTCCCTTTGCCCGAAGCCGGGACTGTTTTGCTCAAACGCTTGGTTTCTTTAGAAGGCACCAGCACGGCCAGTTTCTTGCCCGCAGTCAACTTGACGTTGGGTTTCAGGTCGTTCCAAGTGGCCAAGTTGGCGGCGGTCACACCATGGCGTGCCGCCAACAAGGCCAAAGTGTCGCCTTGACGCGCAGAGATGAACACTTTGCGAAGTACTACCTCAGGTGCCAGCAGCAAGTGCCCGTTGTCGGCCAGATGTTCGGCGACATTGTTTTCCTTTTGGTGGGGACGATGCACCAGCAAGGTGGAGCCCGCCTTGACCAGCATGCGGGGCGGAATACCATTGACTGCACGCAGCTGTTCGGCAGACATGCCCACCTCTTTGGCGACATCTTCGGCCTTCATGGTGCGAGGCGCCAACCAAGCTGTCCAAGACGATAAGCGGGTGTTCGCACGCGATTGCAGGTTGTTCTCAAACACGGTGGCGTTGTCCCAAGGCAGCAAGATTTGGGGGGTGCCTGCCGCCAAAATCACGGGGCGGTTCATGGCCGGGTTGAGTGCCTTGAAGTCTTTCAAGCTGACGTTGGCCAGTTTGGCGGCCATCTCCACATCAATGTCTTTGTCGATCGGGACACTCTTGAAAAAAGGGTGGTTTTGAATCAGAGGCAAGACGGTTTTAAACGCCTCAGGTTGGGCAATGATGTTTTTCACCGCTTGCAGCTTGGGCACATAAAACCGCGTTTCGTCGGGCATGCGCAAGTCGCTGTAGGTCAAGGGTTTGCCTTGGGCCCGGTTGCGGGCCAGTGCGCGGCCCACACTGCCTTCGCCCCAGTTGTAAGCCGCCAGTGCCAAGTGCCAGTCGCCGAACATGTTGTAGAGCTTCTGCAAATAATCCAGCGCAGCGCGGGTGGACTCCAGCACATCACGGCGCTCGTCTCGGAACAGATTTTGTTTGAGGTCGAAGTATTTGCCTGTAGCCGGCATGAACTGCCACATGCCTGCGGCTTTGGCACTGGAGACGGCCTGGGGATTGAAGGCCGACTCGATGAAGGGGAGGAGTGCCAGCTCCGTGGGCATTTTGCGGCGTTCTAGCTCTTCAACGATGTGAAAAATATAGGGTCTAGAGCGCTCGGTCATGCGCAAAAAATAATCTGGCCGACTGGCGTACCAAACTTCGCGGTTGCGCACCAGATCGTTGTCCAAATCGGGCATGGCAAAACCCATGCGGATCCGCTCCCAAATGTCGGTTTGCGCCTGTAGGCCCATCAGGGCATTGACTTTCAGATCGACCTCTCGGTCTGATGGTGTCGCAACAGCGGCAGCTGACGATGGTGCCAAAACAGGCGGAGTGGGGGCAGAAGGGACTTGCTCAACCGTTGCGGCTACGGGTGCGGGCTGAATTGGCGCACGGTCAACTGTCGGTGCCGGCGTGGTGCTTGCACAACCGCTGAGGATCAAAGCCAACAGCAAGCTCCCGTGGAATCGGGGAATGTTGGCCAGAGAGAAAGAAAACAAGTTCATCGAAAAATATTTTTCCATTGGCGCAGGGCCGCAAAGGTGGTCACATCGTCCACAGCCAGAGGGTCTTGTTGGTGCACGGCAGCGGCTACCGCAGGCACACGGCTGCGCAAGAAAGGGTTGATGGCACGTTCGGTTTGCAGAGCCACCGGCAGTGTGGGCAAGCCTTGTTCGCGTTGCCTTGTGCACCACGAAAAATGAGATTGCAATGCGGCGTTTTCGGGTTCGACCGCAAGCGCAAAACGCAGATTGGACAAGGTGTATTCGTGGGCGCAGCACACCCGGGTGTCGCCCGGCAACGCCGCCAAACGGTCAAGTGAGTCCAACATTTGGGCGGGCGTGCCTTCAAACAAGCGACCGCATCCCCCCGAAAACAAGGTGTCACCACAAAAAAGGACCGGGTCTTGGGTTTGAGGCTGGGCCCAAAAAGCAAGGTGTCCCAAGGTGTGTCCAGGCACCTCCAGCGTGTCAAAATCCAAGCCATGCCAATCGAAGCGGTCCCCTTGCTGAAGGCCTTGCGAGGCCACCGGCATTTTTTCCATAGCCGGGCCGAGCACGCGTGCTCTCGTTTGTGCCACCAGTGCTTCCAAGCCGCCTGTGTGGTCGGCATGGTGGTGCGTGACTAGAATCGTGTCCAATTCCACTCCCGGATGTTCTTGCATCCAGGCCAGAACAGGCGCGCTGTCGCCGGGATCGACAACCAAGGCATGTCGGTCTTTGTGCAACAACCAAATGTAGTTGTCTGCGAAAGCGGGCAGAGCTATGAGTTTCATGGAGCCTTTCATTATAGAAAGCCAAGACCCCACCACCGCTTGGTTGGCCTCTTTGGGTCAGCCGGTGGCTTCGCGCTTGTTGGCCTGGGAGCAAACCCAAGCCGACCAGTTGTTGGCCGACGTTTTTGGCTACCACGCGGTGCAGTTGGGCTGGCCCGAGCTGCAAGCCTTGCGCCAAAATCGCATGCCCCACCGCTGGCAAGCGTGCGCGGAGTTCGAATGGCCGGGCGCAGCCCCAGCAGGGTTCAACCCCGATGTTTGGTTGGACAGCCGCTCCTGGCCTTGGCAGGCCGATAGTCTGGATCTGGTGGTTTTGCCCCACACGCTGGAGCGCTCGGCCGACCCGCATGCCTGTTTGCGTGAAGTCGAGCGGGTGTTGATTCCCGAGGGGCAACTGTTGATCACGGGCTTGAACCCCATGAGTGCTTGGGGGTGGCGTCAAACGCGGGGTGGCCAACGCCGCATCTTGTCCAACACGGCGCAGCCCCTCATCGGATACCGGCGCATGCGCGACTGGCTGCGTTTGTTGGGGTTTGAAGTGCAAGTCAGCCGTTTTGGGGGGTGGACACCGGCATTGGCCACCGAGGCTTGGATGCATCGATGGCGTTGGATGGAAACGGTAGGCGAGCGCTGGTGGCCCATTTTTGGTGGGGTCTACCTTTTATTGGCCACCAAGCGCGTGCCTGCAGGACGACTTTTGCCTGCAAAGGCTTGGCGCACGGTACGATCGCCCGCTGTTGCGACCGCGCCTGTTGCGCGTTCCGACACCCTGGTCAGCCGACCTTTGACCGAGAAAGACCGCATTGACCTCCGTTGAGATTCACACCGATGGCGCTTGCAAAGGCAATCCCGGCCCTGGGGGATGGGGGGTTCGGCTTCAATCGGGCCAGCATGTTCAAGAGTTATTTGGCGGTGAGCTGAACACCACCAACAACCGGATGGAAATGATGGCGGTCATTGAAGGCCTGTCCGCTCTCAAGCGGCCTTGTCAAGTCACGCTCTACTTGGACAGCGAATACGTGCGCAAAGGCATTACCGAGTGGATACACGGTTGGAAAGCGCGGGGCTGGCGCACCGCAGCCAAGCAACCGGTCAAAAATGCCGATCTGTGGCAAAAACTCGACGCTGTGGTGTCGTCTTCGGGACACCGCATCGATTGGCGCTGGGTCAAAGGCCACAACGGTGATCCTGGCAATGAGCGGGCCGACGCCTTGGCCAATCAAGGGGTAGACAAGGCTTTGGGGCGCTTTAGCACGGTCTAAGCCGCAGGCCGGTTGGCGCCGCCCGGCCCCTCTATTGAGTCCAACATCCCCCACTGCCAGTAGGGAAATTGCCTTTGCACTGTTACATTGGCACGGTCTTGCAGCACGCAATTTGAGAGAGATTCGAATGGCTTACAAAAAGAAATACACAGTTTTGGCAATTTTGGGCATTGCCATGGCGTCTGGTGCAGCTTGGTGGTGGCAAAACAAGGCCCCTGATGCTGAAGCTGGAAAGAAAGCGTCTGCGTCCGCTCCTCCGGGTGCAGGGCCTGCGGCAGGTGGGGGACCCGCACGCCCCACTTCGGTGGAGGTGGCCAAGGTCGAGAGCATGACCTTGGTGGACGAGACCCAAGCCGTGGGCAGTTTGCGTTCAAGGCAAGGGGTGATGCTGCGCCCAGAGGTCGGCGGACGCGTCAAACAAATTTTCTTCAACGATGGTCAACGGGTTCGCAAAGGCCAGTTGATGGTGCAGTTTGACGACCAGCTGCCGCAGGCCCAACTGGCCCAGGCTCGCGCAGAGCTGTCGATCGCCGAGGCCAACCACAAACGCAACCAGGAGTTGGTGGCGCAAAATTTCATCAGCCAACGGTCTTTGGACGAGAGCAGCGCAGGGCTAGAGGTCTCGCGCGCCAAGCTCTCTTTGGCGCAAGCCACTTTGCAGCGCTTGCAGGTGCTCGCACCTTTTGATGGCATCACCGGCCTCAAACAAATCAACGTGGGCGATTACCTGAAAGACGGCGCGGACATGGTCAACGTCGAGGACATCGATGCCGTGTTGCTCGATTTCAGACTCCCCGAGCGTTTTCAGGCCAAAATCCGTGCCGGTCAAAAGGCCCAGCTCTCCGTTGATGCCCTGCCAGGCAGGCCTTTCAGCGCCATCATTCAGGCGGTGGACCCTTTGATCGACGCCAATGGACGCTCGGTGGGTGTGCGCGGTTGTATTGACAACCGCCAGCAGCAGTTGCGCCCGGGCATGTTTGCTCGCGTCAATGCGGTGTTCGGTTCTCGGGAAAATGCCCTGGTCATTCCGGAAGAAGCCATCATTCCGCAGGGTGGTCGCACCTTTGTGGTCAAGATCGTTCCTGGCGACAAGCCCGATGTCAAAGTGTCGGAGCGGATCGCGGTCAAAGTGGGTTTGCGTTTGCCCGGCAAGGTTGAAATCCTCGAAGGTTTGTCGGCCGGAGACACCGTGGTGACTGCCGGTCACCAGCGTTTGCAAAAAGATGGCACGGTGGTTCGGGTGGTTGACTTGTCTCAGCCCGGTGGGGGCAGACCCGCAGGTGGTCCGCCCGGTGCAGGTGGTCCGGGTGCTGCCCCAGCAGCCGCGGGTGCTCAAGGCCCACGTCCAGGCACAGGCCCTGGTGCAGGCCCTGGTGCAGGCCCAATGGGGCAACGCCCAGGGGGTGCTGGCAAGCCTGGTCAAGGTCCTGGCAAGAACGCCGACATGGCGGGTCCGAACCCTTGCCTGAGGGGCGCAGATGCAACTCGCTGAAGTTTCCATCCGGCGGCCAGTCTTGGCCGTGGTCATGTCGATGTTGATTGTGTTGATTGGCGCGGTCAGCTTCAAAAGCCTGTCGCTGCGCGAATACCCCAAGATCGACGAGCCCACCGTCACGGTCACGACCCGGTATGTCGGCGCTTCTGCGGAGGTGGTCGAATCCCAGGTCACCAAGCCCCTTGAAGATTCGATTGCTGGCATCGACGCGGTGGACGTCATCACCTCCATCAGCCGAGCCGAACAGTCGCAAATCACCGTGCGTTTTCGCCTCGAAAAAGACGCCGACACGGCCGCTGCTGAAGTGCGTGACCGCACGGCACGTGTACGCAACCGTTTGCCTCAAACAGTGGAAGAGCCCGTCATCGCCAAAGTCGAGGCAGACGCGTTCCCCGTCATCTGGTTGGCATTTTCCAGCGACACGCTGGACGCTTTGCAGATCAACGATTTGGTCAACCGGGTGGTCAAGCCGCGCTTGCAAACCGTGACCGGCGTGGCCGATGTGCGCATTTTTGGTGAGCGCAAATACGCCATGCTGGTGTCTTTGGACCATGCGCGCCTGTCGTCCTATAAATTGACGCCACAGGATGTGGAAGACGCCATAAGACGAAACAACCTGGAGCTGCCAGCTGGACGCATCGAATCCTCAACCCGTGAATTCAGCGTTTCTGCGCAAACCGATTTGAACCGGGCAGGGCAATTTGGTGACATCGTGATCCGAAACGTCAACGGATTTTCGGTCAAGCTGCGGGATGTGGCCCAAGTTCGCGAAGGCGCGGCCAGCGACCGCAGTACCGTTCGTTTGAATGGTCAATCGGCCATCTCTGCGGGTGTCATCCGGCAAGCCACTGCCAACCCCCTGGAGTTGTCGGCAGGCGTGCGCGAGATGATTCCCAAGCTCAAGGCGGACTTGCCGGGCGACATGGTCATCAACATCGCCAACGACAACTCGGTGTTCATTGACCGGTCGATCAAAAGCGTTTTCAACACCATTGTGGAAGCCGTGGTCTTGGTGGCTCTGGTGATTTTTGTTTTTTTGCGCACCTTCCGTGCCTCGATCATTCCGATCATCACCATCCCCGTCAGTTTGATTGGCGCTTTTGCCATGATGGCTTTGGCAGGTTTCACCATCAACACTTTGACCTTGCTGGCGCTGGTTTTGGCCATTGGTTTGGTGGTGGACGACGCGATTGTGGTGCTGGAAAACATTTACCGGCACATTGAAGAAGGCTTGGACCCGTTTTCTGCTGCCATAAAAGGTGTGCGTGAAATCAGCTTTGCCGTCATTGCCATGACCCTGACCTTGGCGGCTGTGTTCGCCCCTCTGGCTTTCACGCCGGGACGCACTGGCAAGTTGTTTGGCGAGTTTGCGCTGGCTTTGGCGGGTGCTGTGTTGGTTTCGGGTTTTGTGGCGTTGACCTTGGCGCCCATGCTCAGTTCCAAATTTCTCAGGCACAACCCCAACCCTGGCTGGTTCGACCGTTCGATGGAAAAGTGGCTCACCGGCCTGTCCTTCGGTTATGAGCGTCTGCTGACCCTGATTTTGAGCCGTGCACGTTGGGTGGTGGTGTTGGTCATGTTGGCCTCGGGTGTTGGCATTGGCTTGATTTACCCGACGATGAAGCAAGAGCTGTCCCCCTTGGAGGACCGAGGGACGATTTTGGCCACCATCAACGCCCCAGATGGCTCGACCTTGGAGTACACCGATCGTTACGCCAAATCGCTCGAAAAGATGGGCCAAGCGTATCCAGAGTTTGACCGGATTTTTGCCAACTTGGGCAATCCCACCGTGGGCCAAGGCACCGTGGTGTACCGCGCTGTGGACTGGGACGAACGCCAACGCACCACGCTCGAAATCGCACGCGAGTTGGGTGCCAAGTTCAACGGCCTGCCGGGGATCAATGCGTTCCCCATCACACCGCCTTCTTTGGGTCAGGGCTTTCGCGAACGACCCCTCAACTTTGTGATTCAGACCTCGGACAGTTACCAGAATTTGAATGCGATCGCTCGTCAGTTGATGGATGAAGTTGCCAAAAACCCTGGTATCTTGTCGCCCGATGTGGACTTGCGCCTGAACAAGCCGGAGCTGCGTGTCGAGGTGGACCGCACCAAGGCCGCCGAGTTGGGCGTGAGTGTGGATGTGGTGGCTCGAACCATTGAAACCATGCTTGGAGGCCGTGTCGTCACGCGTTACAAGCGCGATGCCGAACAGTACGACGTGATTGTGCAAACCCTGCCTTCGGCCCGCAACACGCCCGATGACATCGATGTGATTCAGGTGCGGGGCCGCAACGACACCATGGTGCCCTTGTCCAGCTTGGTCAAAGTGCGCGAAAGTGTGGCCCCGCGTGAGTTGAACCATTTTGGTCAGCGGCGCTCGGTGACCATCACGGCCAACCTCTCGCCGGATTATTCCCTGGGCGAGGCGCTGACCTTCATGGATGCCGCCGCGGCCAAGGTCCTCAAACCGGGCTATACCACCGAGTTGAACGGCACCTCTCGCGAGTTCAAGAACTCGCAAGGTGCCTTGGTGATTGTGTTTATCTTGGCGCTGCTGTTCATCTTTTTGGTGTTGGCTGCGCAGTTTGAGAGCTTCATTGATCCTTTTGTGATCATGCTGTCGGTGCCCTTGTCCATGATCGGTGCCCTGCTGGCGCTCAAGTACACGGGCGGCTCGCTCAATGTGTATTCCCAAATCGGCCTGATCACCCTGGTGGGTTTGATCACCAAGCACGGCATTTTGATTGTGGAGTTCACCAACCAGTTGCGCGAGCAGGGCATGGCCATGCAAGCGGCTTTGATCAAGGCATCTGCCCAGCGGCTGCGGCCCATCTTGATGACCACTGGCGCCATGGTGCTGGGTGCCGTGCCGCTGGCGCTGGCCACCGGTGCGGGTGCCGAGAGCCGCACTCAAATCGGTTGGGTGATTGTGGGCGGTATGAGCTTGGGAACGGTTTTGGCCATTTTTGTGGTGCCCACCATGTACTCGTTGTTGGCGCGCAAGTCGGTGCCAGGCCCCAACAAATCGGTCGCGCACGATTCTCCCCAAGAATCGGCAGCGCACTGAATTTTCTGGTCTGTCATCGGCACATCCTTGCGGAATCAAAAAAAGCGGCCTAGGCCGCTTTTTTTAATGTCCTTGAGGCCCACAAGTTCACAGGTGCCCATCAAACATCATCACCTCCACCTCGTCACCCACGGCCACGTTGCCTTGGGCGTGGCCCAGCACGATGAGGCCGTTGGCTTGCACCATGGAACTGAGAACGCCAGAGCCCTGGTTGCCGGTGATGCTGACTTGCAACTCGCCCACTGCGTTGGTGTTGACGATGCCGCGCTGGTATTCGGTGCGGCCGGGTTTTTTGCGCAGCGCCTCAAGGCTTTTGGCTTTGAGCAGGGGCAAGGCAGGCGCTTGCCAGCCCATGAGCTGCTGCAGGGCAGGGCGCACAAAGGCGGCAAAAGTCACCATCACCGCCACCGGGTTGCCCGGCAGGCCAAACAGCACGGCCGAGCGCTCACCTTGGGTGATGCGGCCCACCGCCATGGGGCGGCCAGGACGCATGGCGATGCGCCAAAACGCCACATCGCCGAGTTTTTTCATCATGGCCTTGGTGTGGTCGGCTTCTCCCACGCTCACACCGCCGCTGGTGATGATGGCGTCGGCCTGCGCAGCCGCGTCCACAAAGGCTTGCTCCAGCGCAGCCGGATCGTCGCGCACAACGCCCATGTCAATCAACTCGCAGCCCAGCGCCTGCACCAAGCCCGCCACGGTGTAGCGGTTGCTGTCGTACACCGCGCCTTCTCGCGGCGCTTGACCCAGGCTCAGGATTTCGTCGCCGGTTGAGAAGTAAGCCACCTTGGGCCTGCGCCAAACGGTGACGCTGGGCAGTCCCAAGCTGGCCAACAGGCCGCAGGCAGCAGGGGTCAGTCGCATCCCGGCGTGCAACGCGGGTTGACCGGCCAGCAGGTCTTCGCCCAGCAGGCGGCGGTTGTCGCCCGCTTGCAGCAGTCCGGGTGGGATGTGCACGGTGTCACCGTCAAGCTTCACCAGTTCTTGCGGTGCCACGGTGTTGAGGCCTGTGGGCATGATGGCCCCGGTCATGATGCGCACGCACTCACCCGCTTGCACCGTGCCTTGCCAAGCGGCGCCTGCAAATGCTGTTCCTACCACTTTGAGTGGGGTGGGGCGGTCGCTCAGAAGTTCAGCGCCTCGCAGGGCGAAGCCGTCCATGGCCGAGTTGTCGTGCGGCGGCACGCTGATCGGCGAGACCACGTTTTGGGCCAGGATCCGGCCGTGCGCCTGCATCAGCGGCACGCTTTCTTGTCCGCGCACGGGCTGAACCAGCTGGGCCAAAAAAGCGTTGACCTGGCTGGCTGACAAGGCTTGTGGGTCGTAGCCTTGCAGTCGTTCGGCGATTTGATCAATGGACGGGGCTGGGGTGGTCATGGCAATGGCATGGGCAATGGGGGACGGTGCTGCCGTGCGGCTTGGTTCAAAGGGATTCGAGTTGCTGCAATTCAGCCAAGGTGTTGGCGTTGGAAAAAGCATGCGGGCTGTCGCCAGGCAAGTCAAAGGGCACGATCGCGCAGCGGTGTTGAGCGGTCCAAGCATCAATTTTGCGGCCGCCGCTTTGGGTGAACTTGACCAGACTTTCAAGCAAATCCAGCTTGAGCAAGCAAAACACCGGTTGGGGGCGCACTGTGCCATCGGCTTCGGGGGCTGCGGCCATGGCCATGTCGGCGTCTTGGTCGTGCAGCGCTTGCTCCAGGCGCTCCACCAAATCGAGCGGAAACAATGGCGAGTCGCAAGGCACGGTGAGCAACAGAGGGGTTTCGCAGCGTTCAAGGCCCGTCAAAAAACCCGCCAAAGGACCTGCAAAACCATCGATGCTGTCAGGCCAAACGGCCACTCCCAGTGATTCATAGGCGGCCAAGTTGCGATTGGCATTGATCATCACTTCTTGCAGCGGCAGGCTTTGTATCTGCAAGCGCATCAAGGTTTGCAAGGCCAAAGGCAAGCCGTGGAAGTTTTGCAAACCTTTGTCGGTGCCGCCCATGCGCGAGCCGCGCCCACCTGCGAGGATGAGGCCAGTGATGCCCGGTGCGTTTTGGGTATGGGGGTTCATGGCGTTCAGCCTCCGATGTAGCTCATTTCCACCCGGCGGCCGGGGCCGCTGGCGGTGTCGGGGTCGCGCAGGCTGCGCAGCACCGAATATTGGTCAGTCCGCCCGCGCCAGATGGCGTCCACCGTTTGGGCCAGTGCGTGATCGGATTGCAGCGGGTCACGCAACAGCTGACGCAGGTCGTAGCCCTGGCTGGCAAACAGGCACAAATACAAGCGCCCTTCGGTGGACAAACGGGCGCGGTTGCAGTCGCCACAAAACGCCTGCGTCACGCTGCTGATCACACCGATTTCGCCCAGCGACGGGTCGTGTTCGCCTTGGGCGTTGGCATAACCCCAGCGCTCGGCGGTCTCGCCTGGGGCGGCAGGCTCGAGTTGCACCAGCGGTAGCTCGGCATGCAGGCGACGCACCACCTCGGCACTGGGCAGCACCTCGTCCATGCACCAGCCGTTCGTCGCGCCTACGTCCATGTATTCGATGAAGCGCAGCACAATGCCCGTGCCCTGGAAGTGCCGCGCCATGGGCAAGATTTCGTGTTCGTTGGTGCCGCGCTTGACCACCATGTTGACCTTGATCGGCCCCAGGCCCGCAGCCTGCGCGGCTTCGATTCCGGCCAGCACATCGGCCACCGGAAAGTCCACATCGTTCATTTGGCGAAAGACAGCGTCATCCAGCCCGTCCAGACTCACCGTCACGCGTTGCAGCCCGGCATCTTTGAGGCTTTGTGCTTTGCGCGCCAGCAGCGAACCGTTGGTGGTCAGTGTCAAATCCAGCGGCTGGCCGTCGGGCGTGCGCAGCGCGGCCAATTGCTCGATCAGGATTTCGATGTTCTTGCGCAGCAGGGGCTCACCGCCCGTTAAGCGAATTTTGCGCACGCCCCGGCCCACAAACACGTTGGCGATGCGGGTGATCTCCTCAAAGCTCAGTAAATGGCTTTGAGGCAGGTAGGCGTAGTCTTTGTCAAAGACTTCTTTGGGCATGCAGTAACTGCACCTGAAGTTGCAGCGGTCGGTCACGCTGATGCGCAAATCGGTCAGCGGGCGGCGCAGTCCGTCCAGCGGCAATGCGCTCAGGTCATGCCCCGCAGGCAGCGGGGGCAAGGGCAAGCTGGGATGGCGCTGGTCAACCAGCGGAATGACACGTTCAGACATGGGGGTTGATTGTGCCCGAGCCGTCACGCCGAGCAGGCAGCATGGTCAAGAAACACAAGCCCGAATGCGGGCACTTCAGCCGTGTTGGATGGCCACGGTTTTGAGGGTGGTGAAACCCAGCAGGGCTTCAAATCCTTTTTCGCGGCCGTAGCCCGACGATTTGACGCCGCCAAAGGGCAGTTCCACACCGCCGCCCGCGCCGTAGTTGTTGATGAACACCTGTCCGCTGCGAACACGTTTGGCCATGCGGAACTGCCGCCCACCGTCACGCGTCCAGATGCCTGCGACCAGGCCAAACTCGGTGGCGTTGGCCAATTCCACCGCTTGGTCTTCGCCTTTGAAAGACATGGCCGACAGCACCGGGCCAAACACTTCCTCTTGCGCCAGGCGGTGCATCACCGGCACATCGCGCAGCAAGGTGGGGGCCTGGTAAAAGCCGCCCGCAGGCACGCCCGCCGCAATTTGCCCTTGGGCCACCACCGCAATGCCATCGGCGCGGGCTTGGTCCAAAAACCCGGTGACGCGCTCCAATTGGCTGGCGCGGATCAGAGGCCCCAAGTCCAGGTTCATGGCCGCCGAGCCCACTTGCAAGCGGCCAAAGGCTTCGCCCAGGCGCTTGAGCAAGGGTTCGTATAGGCCTTGCTGGATCAGCACGCGAGAGCCCGCGCTGCAGGTCTGGCCCGAGTTCTGCACGATCGCGTTGACCACGACGGGAATGGCCGCGTCCAGGTCGGCGTCGTCAAAAATGATTTGAGGGCTCTTGCCGCCCAACTCCAGCGTCACTGGGCAGTGCCGCTCGGCCGCCACCTGCTGGATCAGCGTGCCCACGCGGGGGCTGCCGGTGAAACTGATGTGGTCAATGCCCGGGTGCCGCGCCAGCGCGTCGCCCACTTCGTGGCCATAGCCGGTGACAATGTTGATGGCCCCCGGCGGAAAGCCCACCTCGGCAGCCAGCTGCGCCACCCTGATCAGGCTCAGGCAGGCGTCTTCGGCCGGTTTGACCACGCACGCATTGCCTGCGGCCAAAGCGCCGCCCACACTGCGGCCAAAAATCTGCATCGGGTAGTTCCAGGGAATCACATGGCCCGTCACGCCATGCGGCTCGCGCCAGGTCAGCACGCTGTAGCCGTTTTGATAAGGCAGGGTCTCGCCGTGAAGCTTGTCGCAAGAGCCCGCATAAAACTCAAAGTAACGCGCCAAGGCCACCGAGTCGGCGGTGGCTTGTTTGGTGGGTTTGCCGCAATCGCGCTGCTCCAGCGCGGCCAGTTCGGCAGCGTGCTCGCTCACCTTTTGCGACAGCTTCATGAGCAAGCGACCACGCTCCATGGCGCTCAACTTGCCCCAGGGGCCGTTGAAGGCGCTTCGCGCTGCCACAACAGCGGCATCGATGTCGGCCGCCTGGCTGCGCGGGATCTGATCGAAAACCTGCCCGTCAGACGGGTCCAGTACGTCGATGGTTTGCCCTGCCAAGGCTGGAACGGATTGGTTGGCAATGAAGTTGTGTTGCATGCTGCGATTGTCGGCCGTGGCGCTGCCTTGGAAATCACGCATGAGACAGGGTGTGGGCTGGCCCCGCTAGGCGTACCCTGTGCGAACGCCGTTGGGGGGCCGCGCTGTGGGCTTAGCCAAATCACCTTGGATTTCGAAAGCCCGGTGAAAGTAAAATCGGGGTTAATCCCTAGGATTTTTCGTTTCTTCTTAACTTTCAAAAGCAGACACCATGTCCCTGAACAAAGTCACCCCCGGCAGCAAAGTGCCCGATGCATTCAACGTCATCATCGAAATCCCGATGAACTCGGACCCAGTGAAGTACGAAGTGGACAAAGAGTCTGGCGCTTTGTTCGTGGACCGTTTCATGGGCACTGCCATGCACTACCCCACCAACTACGGCTATGTGCCTCAGACCATCGCCGGTGACGGTGACCCGGTCGACGTGTTGGTCATGACGCCCTTCCCGTTGCCCCCAGGCGTTGTGGTGTCTTGCCGCGCCATTGGCATTTTGCTAATGGAAGACGAAGGCGGTATGGACGGCAAGATTTTGGCCGTACCCACCGAAAAAATTCTCCCCATTTACGCCAACATCAAGGCCCTGTCCGATGTGCACGAGTTGCAACTCAAGCAAATCGCCCACTTTTTTGAGCACTACAAAGACCTCGAAAAAGGCAAGTGGGTCAAAGTCAAGGGCTGGGAAGGCGTCGAATCTGCCGCCAAAGAACTGATGGACGGCATCGCCAACTACAAGAAGGCCTGAACGCCTACTCAATGGCTTCCGATGGAGGTTTTTGAAATCCCCAAAACGCCTGCCCGGTGTGCGCCAGGCAGGCTTTTTTTATGGAGCTTTTTTCAAGGGTGAGTGCTGGTGTAGCGCTTCCAAATAATTCTCCACCCCTGCTTTTTCCCGCTCCAGAAACCGCGCCACGGCTTCTGAAAACTCTGGGTGCGCCAGCCAGTGGGCGCTGTGTGTGGGCGTGGGCAGCAGGGCACGGGCCATTTTGTGTTCGCCTTGAGCGCCCCCCTCAAAGCGCTTGACGCCGTTGGCGATGCACCATTCGATGGGCTGGTAATAGCAAGCCTCAAAGTGCAGGCAGTCCACCCGCGCGAGCGCCCCCCAATAGCGGCCGTAGGCCACTTCGGGCTGGCCTTGTGGGTTCAGGTGGAGACCGATCAGGCTGATGCCAATCGGCTGTGACTCGTGTTCAGCCACAAACAGCAGCCAGTTGGCGGCCATATCGGTCCGCATGGATTCAAAAAACGCCGGGGTCAGATAGGGCGGGTTGCCATGTTCCCAATAGGTTTGCTGGTAGCAGCGCAGCAGCAGTGCCCAGTCTTCACCCGTCATGTCCGGGCCGCGCACGGCGCGAAAGTGCACGCCCGCATCGGCCACTTTACGGCGTTCTTGCCTGATTTTTTTGCGCTTTTCTTGCGTCAGGCTGGCCAAAAAGTCATCGAAGTCTCGCCAGCCTTGGTTTTGCCAGTGGAACTGCACCTGGTCGCGCTGCAGCAGCCCGACTTGTTCGCAGGCCTGCAGGTCGTGCGGGCTGGCAAACAAAATGTGCAGCGAGGGGATGTTGTTGGTTTGGCAAATGTCCAGCAAGGCGGCCAGCAAGGCTTGGCGAGCGGCGTCAGATTCGGCCAGCAAGCGGCTGCCCGGCACGGGCGTAAAAGGTGGCGCGACAAGGGCTTTGGGGTAATAAGCCAGGCCGTGGCGCTGGAAGGCGTCGGCCCAGGCGTGGTCAAACACGTATTCGCCGCGTGAATGGGTCTTGATGTACAGCGGGCAGGCGGCGGCCAACACATCGCCTTGTGCGGTGCTGCGCCACAGGCTGATGACTTGCAGCGTCCAGCCGGTCTCGGGCGCGGCCGATTGGCTGGTCTGCATGGCCGACAAATAGGCATGCTGCATGAAGGGTGAAGGCGCATCTTGCCGGGCGAGCAAGCTGTCCCAGGCTTCAGGCGAGATGGCACCCAGGTCGTCTTGCACCCGGGTGACATAATTCAAGCTCACATTTTCCAGCACCTGTATGACTCTCCAAATTCGTGTGGCCCAGCTCAACTTTGTCGTCGGTGACATGCCGGGCAACGCCCGTAAGATCATCGACTTCGCCACCCTTGCGCATGCCGAGGGAGCGCGCCTGGTGCTGACGCCCGAGCTGTCAATTTGCGGTTATGCGGCAGAAGACTTGTTGCTGCGCCCCGCCTTCATTGACGCCTGTGATGATGCCCTGAAAACAGTGGCCCGCGAACTGGCTGGGTTAAAAGGTCTGAATGTGGTGGTGGGCCACCCCGAAGGCGGCGGCCTGCGCACCCGCAGCGTGGCCGTCACGCGCCGCCACAACCGCGCGAGCGTGCTCTGCGAGGGGCAGGTGGTCTGCGCTTACGACAAGCGCGAGCTGCCCAACTACCAGGTGTTTGACGAGCGGCGCTACTTCACGCCAGGCAATGGCGTAGGTGTGTTCGAGGTCGAGGGCGTGCGGGTGGGTTTGCTCATTTGTGAAGACGCCTGGTTTGACGAGCCGGCCCGCCTAGCGCGAGACGCGGGCGCACAGGTGCTGGCGGTGCTGAACGCCTCACCTTTCCATGCAGGCAAAGGCCCGGAGCGTGAGCAGCGCATGCGCGAGCGCGTGGCCGATTGCGGCTTGCCCCTGATTTACGCGCACCTGGTCGGTGGACAAGATGAGGTGATTTTTGAGGGCCGATCTTTTGCCTTGAACGCTCAGGGCCTAGCGGTAGCTCGGTCTGAGGGCTTTCGTGAAGCGGCCATGACCGTGCAGGTACAAGCTGCGGCCACGGGTGTGGACTTGAGCGCTGCGGCCAATGCCTTGGTGCCTTTTGCCAGCGCCGATGCCGAGCTGTGGGATGCGCTGGTGCTTGGCGTGCGCGACTACCTGGGCAAGAACGGTTTCAAGGGTGCGATTTTGGGCCTGTCGGGCGGTATCGATTCGGCGCTGGTGTTGGCCATTGCGGTGGACGCGATCGGGGCCGACAAAATCCACGCGGTGATGATGCCTTCACCCTACACAGCGGACATCAGCTGGATCGATTCTCGCGACATGGTCAAGCGCTTGAATGTGCGCTACGACGAAATATCGATTGCACCGCTGTTTGATGGCTTCAAACAGGCGATGTCGGCTCAATTTGAGGGCCTCAAAGAAGACACGACCGAAGAAAACATCCAGGCCCGCATTCGTGGCACGCTGCTCATGGCGCTGTCCAATAAGACCGGGGCGATTGTGCTAACCACCGGTAACAAGAGCGAGATGGCCACGGGCTACTGCACCTTGTATGGCGACATGGCGGGCGGTTTTGCGGTCATCAAGGACGTGGTCAAGACCCGTGTGTTTGACCTGGCGCGCTGGCGTAACCTGAACGACCCCTATGGCACCGGCAGCCAGCCTATCCCTGAGCGCATCATCACCCGGCCACCCAGCGCCGAGCTGCGCCCCGACCAGAAAGACCAGGACAGCCTGCCCGCTTATGAGGTGTTGGACGCGATCATTCAGCGGTACATGGAAAACGACGAAGGCGTAGAAGCGCTCATTGCCGATGGCTTTGAGCGCGCCGATGTGGAGAAAGTGACCCGCCTGATCAAGCTCAACGAGTACAAACGCCGCCAATCGCCGGTGGGCATTCGTGTGACCCACCGCAGTTTCGGCAAGGATTGGCGTTATCCTATGACCAACAAATTCCGCGCCTGAATTCGGGCAACCACCATTTTTGAGGACTTTTCACATGAAGCAGATCACCGCCGTCATCAAACCTTTTAAATTGGAAGAAGTCCGCGAAGCTTTGGCCGAATGCGGCGTGACCGGCTTGACGGTGACCGAAGTCAAGGGCTTTGGCCGCCAAAAAGGCCACACCGAGTTGTACCGTGGTGCCGAGTACGTGGTTGACTTTTTGCCCAAAGTCAAGGTGGAAGTGGTGGTTAAGAACGACGATGTGGACAGCTGCGTGGACGCCATCATCAAGGCTGCACGCACCGGTAAGATCGGTGACGGCAAGATTTTTGTGACTTCGGTCGAGCGCGTGGTGCGCATCCGCACTGGCGAGCAGGACGAAACCGCGATTTGATGGGGTGATGCAGGGCCTTTATGACAAGGGCCTGCATGGGCCTCTGAGGCGGGTGGTACTGCAGCCACCTAGCTTTATCAGTCGATCAGATCCATTCGATTTTGGCGCGGGGTGACAAGCCCGCTTTTTGCACCAAACTTTGCAGCAGCGCTTCGGGCTCGGTGCCCAGTGTCACCAGTTCGGTTTGCCAGTCGGCCATGAAGCCATGATCGACCACTTGGCCGATGAAGGCCATCAGGCCGTCGTAATAACCCAAACTGTTGAGTATGCCCACGGGTTTCTCGTGGTAGCCCAGTTGACGCCAGGTCCACACCTCAAAAAGCTCCTCAAACGTGCCGATGCCGCCGGGCAGGGCCAAAAAGGCGTCGGCCTTCTCGGCCATGAGGCGTTTGCGCTCGTGCATGGTGTCCACCACATGCAACTCAGTGCAACCGTGGTGCGCCCATTCTTTTTCGACCAAGGCGGTGGGGATGATGCCGACCACGGTGCCGCCAGCCGCCATGGTGGCTTCGGCCACCAGGCCCATGAGGCCGTTGCGTCCACCGCCGTAGACCAGTTGCCCGCCATGTGCGCCAATCCAGGTCCCTACTTGCACCGCGATTTGCGCGAACTCAGTTGGGTTGCCGAGTTTGGAGCCGCAGTAGACGCAGACCGAAAAGGCGGGCTCGGTCATGGGGGGTGAAGTAGGGTTTTTCATGGGCTCTTCAGAGTGCTGAAACCAACCGGGTTCCTGCCCAAGCGTCGTGCCAGAACTGGCGCTGGGGATGAAGGCGGCTGAGCGAGGCCCATACAAATACCCAAACAAAGATCAGCAAACCGATCGAGCCAGGTGGCAAGCCCAAGGGGATGGTCAGCAGCAAAGGTGGCAAAAACCACATCCAGCTCAACACATAGCGCAGCAGGGCGCGGCTTTGGGTCAGGGGCAGGCCTTGCGCGCTGACGACTTTGACGTGCCAGGTTTTCATGGCCAGGGTTTGACCCCGGTGCCAAAACCAAGTGAAGTAAATGCCCAGCACCAAAAACAGGAAGGCCTGCAGGCCTGGACGGTTGTCCAGGGCGTGGCGGGTCTGACTCAGGCTGCTGAAGAGATAACCCGCGATGAAGACGACGCCGAAAAGCAGCATGCCTTCGTACAACCAGCAGGCCATGCGCCGTTTGATAGAGGGGGCCTGAAGGGGGTTGCTAAGTGGCGGTGTGGGCGCCGTGGCGTCGGGTGTGGGGCTAGCAGGCTTGCGCGGGGTCATGAAGGTTTGGAATTGGAATCAGCGGCTTGCGGCAGCAGGGTTTTGGGGTGGACCGGCTGGCTGGGCGCTATGGTTTGGAAAATACGGTTGCCCTCGGCTGGCATGGGCGGTGGTTTCACCAGACGCTTGTTGGGTGGGGCTGTGCTGCGTGCCCCGCTTTTCAAAAGGGGCTTGATACCGGTGTTGAGTTTGTCTTTTTCAGCCTCTGACAATTGCTGATAGGCCTCCCATTGCGCGCGTTTGTCTTCAATGGACAAGGACTGGGTGGTGTTGAAGTTGAAGCGTGCCAAGCTGCGTTGGCGTGGGCTGAGAGCAGCCCATTCCCGCATGCGGCCGTGCAAAACTATCTGTTCCGGGTCGCTCAGCTGGTAAAAACCACGGGCCAAGATCAACCATTTTTGTTTTTGCTGGGGGGTCAGCTCATCCCATTTGTCGCTGAGGGGCAACAAGGCTTGTTTTTGTCTCTTGCTCAATGCAGCCCATGCGCGTGACTCTAACGCAGTCTTTTCTGGTGCTGGCGCTGCACGCTGTTCAGTCGCCAGTGAGCCTTCTGTGCGCGGTGCTGTCTGCGCAGGGGGTGGCGTATCCGCTGTGGCCGTTTCTGCCACAGGGGAAGAGGCCGATGCGGAGGGGTTGGAAGAAGGGCTTTGTGCCAGCGCAGGCAAGCCAGCCAGAACCAGGCCCCAAGTCACCCAGCCACACAGCATCAACTGGGGCCGCTGGGGCGTAGATGAGGGCGGCTTTGTGGCAGAACCCAGCCGATGCAAGCCCAGCTCAATCATGTCTGCTGGGCTGGACCAGTTGGACTTTCAGGAATTGCAGAAAGCCCGGGTCGGTGTAGGCGTCGGGGGGCAAGTCGTCCAGCAAAAGTGCAGAGTCAATTGAGGCGATGTCAGATTCCGTGAGTTCTTGCTGGATGGCTTGCACCAAAAAGAGGCCCATGACCAATGCCACCAAAGGCAAGGCAGAGGCGAGGATGCGCCACAGGTTCAAACCTTCATCGCCGGGACCCGCCAGCGAAGCATTGGCTTGAAGTGCGGTGCGATAACGCATCAAGCGGATGGGGGCGGGGCGAGATTCCAGGGCCCGGACACGCGCAATTCGCAGGCGCTCGCTGATGTCATGACCCATATTTTGTGTGGCCAAGTCGAGTTGCTTGGAGAAATTGTGGCCCCAAAGGTCCGTGTCTGCAGTGTGGGTGATGGGGTTTTTCATGGCTTCATGCCTTGGTCTGACAAGGTTTTATTCAGTGCCAAAATGGCGCGGGAGCAATGGGTTTTGACGCTGCCCTCAGAGCACCCCATCACTGCAGCGGTTTCAGACACGTCCAGTTCCTCCCAATAACGCAGCAGGAAGGCTTCTCGTTGACGAGCAGGCAAATTCATGACGGCCTTTTCTATTTGCGCAACGGTTTGAATGCGTGATACCAAGGTTTCAGCGCTTTGCTGGGATGGTAAGTCGGTGTCCCCTGGCAGGACCTCAATAGACTCAAAGTGTCCGGGACTTTCGTCGTTTTCAAAATCATCCCGGTTTGAAAACAGGGCGTTGCGCGTCTTTCGACGTCGGAACCAATCCAGAACGGTGTTGGACAAAATCCTCTGAAACAACAGGGGGATCTCGGACAAAGGCTTGTCCGCATAGTTGGTGCACAACTTGATCATGCTGTCTTGGACAATGTCCAAGGCAGCTTCTTCATCCCGGACGTGGTAGTAGGCTCTTTTGAAAGCCTTTTTCTCCGCGCTTTTCAGAAAGTCAGACAGTTCTAGATCCGAGGCCAACTTGTTGAACAGCGATGCTGTGTCCTGTGGTGATGGGGCTTTGGGGTGTTGGAGCACCCCGAAGGCGCATCAGATTATGGCACCGAGAAGTTGGCCGTGAAACGGCAAGCTTCGTCTGTTCTGTAACAGTGCCATAATCTTGGGTTGCAATTGAAAAAAAGCAAACGGATCACCGTCCGGCACTTTTACAGTTTGGTGCCCATGTCTGTGGTCTCAAGTCCCAAAGCCACTTCACAAGAGTCGTGCCCAGGGGCACCCAAGGTTTTTCGTTAGAGAAATTCACAAAGGTTGAATATATGGAAATCAATAAAGCCGAAATGGCATCCGCTGCTTCCGTCGCTTCTACTGGTCAAGAATTGCGTGGGGCCGAGATTTTGGTCAAAGCGCTGCAGGCCGAAAACGTCGAGTTTGTCTGGGGCTACCCCGGTGGGGCTGTGCTTCACATCTACGACGCTTTTTATAAACAAGAAACCATCCAACACGTTCTGGTGCGCCACGAACAAGCCGCTGTGCACGCCGCCGATGGCTATGCCCGCGCCACAGGCGAGGTCGGTGTGGCTTTGGTCACCTCAGGCCCCGGCTTGACCAACGCTGTGACCGGTATTGCCACTGCTTACATGGACAGCATCCCCATGGTCATCATCAGCGGGCAGGTGCCCACTGCGGCGATTGGCCTCGATGCCTTCCAGGAATG
The DNA here is from genome assembly GCA_943331105.2 of Akkermansia muciniphila. GTDB lineage: Bacteria > Pseudomonadota > Gammaproteobacteria > Burkholderiales > Burkholderiaceae_C > Limnohabitans_A. Next base: position 74,264 of record CALQKH020000011.1, on the reverse strand, counting down.
CGACACTGTGGGCATCACCCGCCCCATCGTGAAACACAACTTCTTGGTCAAAGATGCCAAGGACATGGCCGAGGTCATGAAAAAGGCTTTCCACATTGCCCGGACTGGCCGTCCAGGCCCTGTGGTGGTCGACGTGCCCAAGGATGTGTCTTTCAACAAAACCCTGTACACCGGCTATCCCGACAAGGTCGAGATGCGCTCGTACAACCCTGTGCGCAAGGGCCATGGCGGCCAGATCCGCAAGGCCATGCAACTGCTGATGTCGGCCAAGCGCCCCTACATCTACACCGGCGGTGGTGTGTTGCTGAGCAATGCCAGCCCCGAGTTGCGCGCGCTGGTGGACATGCTGAACTTTCCGGTCACCAACACCTTGATGGGTTTGGGCGCGTTTCCGGCCAATGACCGGCGTTTCCTGGGCATGCTGGGCATGCACGGCACCCTGGAGGCCAACAACGCCATGCAAAACTGCGACGTTTTGTTGGCGGTCGGGGCTCGCTTTGACGACCGAGTGATTGGAAACCCCAAGCATTTTGCGCAAAACGAACGCAAGATCATCCACATCGACATTGACCCCTCCAGCATTTCGAAGCGCGTCAAGGTGGATGTGCCGATCGTGGGTGACGTGAAGGACGTGTTGATCGAGTTGATGGGCATGATCCGCGAGTCCGGCCTCAAGCCCGACAGCCAGGCGCTGGCGCAGTGGTGGCAAACCGTCGAAGGCTGGCGCAGCCGCGATTGCATGAAGTACGACAGCCAAAACAGCTTGGTCATTAAGCCGCAAAAAGTCATCGAGACCCTGTGGGACATGACCAAGGACGCCGACGCGTACATCACCTCCGATGTGGGCCAACACCAAATGTGGGCGGCCCAGTACTACAAGTTCAATGAGCCACGCCGCTGGATCAACTCTGGTGGTTTGGGCACCATGGGCGTTGGCATTCCTTATGCCATGGGCATCAAGCTGGCCAAGCCCGAGAGCGAGGTGTATTGCGTGACGGGTGAAGGCTCGGTGCAAATGTGCATTCAGGAGCTCTCGACCTGCCTGCAATACAACACGCCCATCAAAGTAGTCGCCCTGAACAACGGTTACTTGGGCATGGTGCGACAGTGGCAGGAGATTGATTACTCCGGTCGTTACAGCCACAGCTACATGGACGCACTGCCCGATTTTGTGAAGTTAGCCGAGGCCTATGGCCACGTCGGCATCTTGGTGGAAAAGCCTGAGGATGTGGAGCCTGCATTGCGCGAAGCACGCAGGCTCAAGGACCGCACGGTTTTCCTGGATATCCGCACAGACCCCACTGAAAACGTGTTCCCCATGGTTCAGGCTGGCAAAGGCATCACCGAGATGCTGATGGGTTCTGAAGATCTTTAATTAATCACACCGGACGAATCTATTGTCCGCCAAGCCTGCGCATTACCGTGCGCAGGGGAGGGCGGCGAAAAGAGGAATCACACATGAAACACATCATTGCTGTATTGATCGAAAACGAAGCGGGCGCCTTGTCCCGTGTGGTGGGGCTTTTCTCGGCCCGCGGCTACAACATCGAGTCGCTCACAGTGGCCCCGACCGAAGATCCCAGCCTGTCGCGCATGACCATCCAGACCGCTGGCTCTGACGATGTCATTGAGCAAATCACCAAGCACCTGAACCGCTTGATTGAAGTGGTCAAGGTGGTGGACTTGACCGAAGGCGCTTACACCGAGCGCGAGCTGATGCTCGTGAAGGTGCGTGCCGTGGGCAAGGAACGCGAAGAAATGAAACGCATGGCCGATATCTTTCGCGGCCGCGTGATCGACGTCACCGACAAGAGTTACACCATTGAGCTCACCGGTGATCAGTCCAAGAACGACGCCTTTTTGGAGGCGATCGACCGCAGTGCCATTTTGGAGACCGTGCGCACAGGTGCATGCGGTATCGGGCGCGGCGAGCGCATCCTGCGCGTCTAAACTCAACTCTTGAAACTGTTTATTCCTAAGGAGAACCCTGTGAAAGTTTTTTACGACAAAGATTGTGATTTGAGCGTCATCAAGGGCAAGACTGTTGCCATTCTTGGTTATGGCTCGCAAGGTCACGCCCACGCTCAGAACCTGAACGACAGTGGCGTGAAAGTGGTTGTCGGTCTGCGCAAAGGTGGCGCATCGTGGGACAAAGTCGGCAAAGCCGGTCTCACCGTGATGGAAGTCAATGACGCCGTCAAAGCCGCTGACGTGGTCATGATCTTGTTGCCCGACGAAATGATCGCCGAGGTCTACAACAACAATGTGGCCCCCCACATCAAGCAAGGCGCTTCTTTGGCGTTTGCCCACGGTTTCAACGTGCACTACAACCAAGTGGTTCCTCGCGAAGACCTTGACGTGTGGATGGTCGCTCCCAAGGCCCCAGGCCACACCGTGCGCAACACCTACACCCAAGGCGGCGGCGTACCCCACTTGGTGGCGATTCACCAGGACAAGAGCGGCAAAGCACGCGCTTTGGCCCTGAGCTACGCGATGGCCAACGGTGGCGGCAAGGCCGGCATCATCGAGACCAACTTCAAAGAAGAGACTGAAACCGATTTGTTCGGCGAGCAAGCTGTTTTGTGCGGTGGCGCGGTTGAGCTGATCAAAATGGGCTACGAGACTTTGGTGGAAGCCGGTTACGCCCCAGAGATGGCCTACTTTGAGTGCTTGCACGAACTCAAGCTGATCGTGGACTTGATCTACGAAGGTGGCATTGGCAACATGAATTACTCGATCTCGAACAACGCCGAATACGGCGAGTACGTGACCGGTCCTGAAGTCATCAATGAAGAGTCACGCGTTGCCATGCGCAATGCCTTGAAGCGCATCCAGACGGGTGAATACGCCAAGATGTTCATTTTGGAAGGCAAGACCAACTACCCAAGCATGACGGCCCGCCGTCGCTTGACTTCCGAGCACTCCATCGAAGTTGTGGGCGCACAATTGCGCGCCATGATGCCCTGGATTGCCAAGAACAAGCTGGTCGACAAGACCCGCAACTGATCTGTCTCTTGGGCAAGATTGAAAAAGGCCACTGCGGTGGCCTTTTTTATTGGGCACTGGGTCTGCCTTAAACTTCACAAACTAGGGATGGCTCCTAAAAACCACAACAGGAATGGACGATGAGTAAAACCAACGCGAATGAAGTCGTAGAAGAGACTGAGGTTTTGGTGCCCGTGCGCAAACCTTCCAAGGGCATCTACATGTTGCCCAATATGGTCACGCTGGCTGCACTTTTTGCGGGTTTTTATGCCATCGTCATGGCCATCAATGGGCGTTTTGAATTGGCGACAGTGGGCATCTTCAGTGCGATGGTGCTCGACAGCCTCGATGGTCGTGTCGCCCGCATGACCAATACGCAAAGTGCGTTTGGCGAGCAAATGGACTCCCTGTCCGACATGGTCTCGTTTGGGGCTGCGCCAGCGTTGATTGCCTATGTGTGGACGCTCAAAGAGTTGGGCCGCTGGGGCTGGATTGCGGCCTTTGTTTATTGCGCCTGTGCTGCACTGCGTTTGGCTCGTTTCAATGTGAACACCGGTGTGGTCGATAAGCGCTACTTTCAGGGCTTACCGTCGCCTGCAGCGGCGGCATTGGTGATGGGCTTTGTCTGGATCATGTTTGAAAATGCCGTGTCACCCAAGGCCGTGTCATGGGGCATGTTTTCTGTCTGTCTGTTTGCCGGTTTGTCCATGGTGACGAACGTGCCTTTCTACAGTTTCAAGGACATGCACATGAAAAAGAGCGTGCCATTTGCGACTTTGGTTTTGGTGGCCTTGGGCATTGCGGCCGTGAACATCGATCCTCCTACCGTCTTGTTTGGTTTGTTTGTGGCCTATGGTTTGAGTGGCTATGTTCTTTATATCTGGCGAAAGGCCAAAGGCCAGCCAACCAGCATGATCAGTACCTCTACCGATGAGCCAGATGAGCGTGGCTTGCACCAGTGATGTCCGCTTCAGGACAGTTGGGGTTTTGAACTGTGCTAAAGTATTTGTATGAAATTTTCTTTGTTTGCACTACTGCTAGCGCCCCTCGGGCGGGATGTGTAGCGCACGCAAACATTTTCCCAAAAGGCCCGAATGCCATCCGCATCGGGCCTTTTGCATTTTTGCTTGGACTTGCGGGTTTTTGACCAGGAGTGAACATGACTGACAAACTGATTATTTTCGACACCACTTTGCGCGATGGCGAGCAATCGCCGGGTGCCTCCATGACCCGTGACGAAAAGCTGCGCATTGCCCGCCAACTGGAGCGTCTGCGCGTGGATGTGATCGAAGCCGGATTTGCCGCCAGCTCCAACGGTGATTTCGAGGCGGTTAAAAGCATTGCCGATGCCATCAAAGATTCCACGATCTGTTCTTTGTCCCGCGCCAATGACCGGGACATTGCGCGAGCTGCAGAAGCCTTGAAGGGCGCCAACAGCGGCCGTATTCACACCTTCATTGCCACTTCCCCACTTCACATGGAAAAGAAACTGCGCATGACGCCTGACCAGGTGTTTGAGCAGGCCAAGCAGTCAGTGCGTTTTGCCCGCAATTTGGTGGGTGATGTGGAGTTCAGTCCTGAAGACGGTTACCGCAGCGAAATGGACTTTTTGTGCCGTGTGCTCGAAGCTGTGATCGCCGAGGGCGCGACCACCATCAACGTGCCCGACACCGTGGGTTATGCCGTGCCTGAGTTGTATGGCGAGTTCATTCGCACTTTGCGCGAGCGCATCCCCAACTCAGACAAAGCGATTTGGTCTGTCCATTGTCACAACGATTTGGGCATGGCGGTGGCCAACTCGTTGGCGGGTGTCAAGATCGGTGGCGCACGCCAGGTCGAGTGCACCATCAATGGCTTGGGCGAGCGTGCGGGCAATTGTTCCCTCGAAGAAGTGGTCATGGCGGTCAAAACCCGCCGCGATTACTTTGGCCTCGACATCGGCATTGACACCAGCCATATCGTGGCTGCCAGCCGCATGGTCAGCCAAACCACTGGTTTTGTGGTTCAGCCCAATAAGGCGGTGGTCGGGGCCAACGCTTTTGCCCATGCCTCGGGCATTCACCAAGATGGTGTACTCAAGGCCCGCGACACCTACGAAATCATGCGTGCAGAGGACGTGGGCTGGACCACCAACAAAATTGTGTTGGGCAAGCTCAGCGGGCGCAACGCCTTCAAGCAGCGCTTGCAAGATTTGGGCGTCACGCTGGACAGTGAGACCGAAATCAACAACGCCTTTGCCAAATTCAAGGAATTGGCCGACCGCAAGAGTGAGATTTTTGACGAAGATATCTTGGCCTTGGTCAGCGATGAAAGTGTGACCACAGAAAAAGAGCAGTATGGCTTTGTGTCCATGTCGCAGCGCAGCGAAACGGGCGAACGGCCACATGCTTCGGTGGTTTTCACCATTGCAGGCAAAGAGGTACGCAGTCAATCTGATGGCAACGGACCCGTGGACGCCTCACTCAAAGCGATCGAGTCGCAAGTCAAGAGTGGCGCTGAAATGGTGCTTTATTCGGTCAATGCCATCAGCGGCTCCACAGAAAGTCAAGGTGAAGTGACCGTTCGCTTGCAAAACAGTGGCCGGGTGGTCAATGGCGTGGGGTCTGACCCGGACATCGTGGTGGCCTCTGCCAAAGCCTATTTGAGCGCGCTCAATAAACTGCAAAGCAAGGCCGATCGGGTGGCGGCGCAAGGCTAATTGAGTTCTTTATAAGTATCATTTGGCTTCAATAAAGTCACGCAAGTTATTGTTCTTGCGTGACTTTTTTATTTGTATACACTACGGCCTTTGAATTGCTCAACGAAATCACAGGATGCGCCATTGAACACCGCTCTCCTTTCAATCTTTGCCGAAATGCGCTCTAAGTCGTTTTTTGGTGCAATGCTGTTGATGGTGTCGTTGGCGCTTGGTTTGTCTGCCACCCAAGTGCACGCCCAATCTGGCCAATCCGCGCAAAAATCTGCTGATCCAGCTTCAAAGAAAAAAGACAAACCTACCGCGGTGAACAAAGGTCAAACCGCAAAATCCAAGGCTCAAGACAAGCAAAAAGCCAAGAGCTCAGGATCTCAAAACAGCTCGTTGCAAAGAGCCAAGGCGCCAGTGGCCCCTAAATCTGCCAACAACGCGAACAGCAAGTCGGCCAAAAATACACCGGCTGCTGTCAAACAAGCGCGCCTTGAGCGCAGCAAGCTCAACAGCGCCCAGCAAGCCCGTCCCGTCCGTGCGTCTTTTGGGCAAATGGCGGGCCTACACGCCACATCGGACGCGCTGGATCTGCACTCCAGCGTGGCGCTGGTGGTCGACCAGGACACCCAAGAGGTGTTGTATCGAAAAAATGACCATGCGGTCTTGCCCATCGCCTCTTTGACCAAACTGATGACAGGTTTGGTCATTGCCGAGTCCAAGCTTTCCATGGACGAGCCGATCAGAATCACACAAGACGATGTGGACACCGAAAAAGGCAGTTCTTCACGTTTGGCGGTAGGCACCGTGCTGACCCGGGGCGATTTGATGCACCTGTCACTCATGTCCAGTGAAAACCGTGCGGCCAATGCCTTGGGACGCACTTTTCCAGGCGGCATGGATCACTTTGTCGACCGGATGAACATGCGCGCCAAGCAATTGGGCATGAAAGACACGCGTTATGTAGAACCCACAGGCTTGTCGAGTCGCAACCAATCCAGTGCCAGTGATTTAGCGGTGTTGGTATCAGTGGCTTACAAGGAGACCATGCTGCGTGAGTTGTCAACTTCTCATGGTCGTGAAGTCGAAGTGGGGCGTCGCACTCTGCATTACAACAACACCAACCGTTTGGTCAAGAACCCGGCATGGGATATTGGCCTACAAAAAACCGGCTATATCTCAGAAGCAGGGCGCTGTTTGGTGATGCAAACCCAAGTATCGGGTCGGAAACTGATCATGGTGTTTCTGGACTCGGCCGGCAAGCTCAGCCGCCTGGGTGACGCTGAACGGGTTCGCAACTGGCTGGAAAGCAAGCCGCCCCTGCATTCAGGGCAGTCGCTCCCTCGTCAATATCTGCCGGGCTGAAGACGGTCAGGATTGTCTCGGAGCTCCATCATGCATGGTTGGGCTGTTTTCAGGGGGCGGAGGGATAGCCCAAGGTACTGGAAATGGCCTTGGCTGTTTCCTGCAATTTGGGCAACCAGCTTTCGTCAAGCCGGTCGGCCGGGGCCGATATGGATAAGCCCGCCAAAAGCTTGCCCTGGTCGTCGTAAATCCCGGCTGCAATGCAGCGCACGCCCAACTCCAGTTCTTCGTTGTCGCGCGCAAAACCCGATTGTTTCACGCGTGTCAGCTCTCTTTCCAGGACTTGCAACTGGGTGATGCTGTTGCGCGTTTGGCCAGACAAGCCCGTGCGAGCTGCATACGATCGGACGCGCAAGGGGTCATCGGCCGCCAAAAAAAGCTTGCCTACCGAGGTCAGATGCAAGGGTGCTCGTCCACCAATGGCGCGCACAACCTGCATGCCAGAGCGTTCGCTGTAAGCGCGTTCAATGTACACGATTTCATCGCCTTGGCGCATGCTCAAATTGACGGGTTGTTGGATCAACTTGTGCAACTCGCGCATGGGGGTCAATGCTGCGTCTCGGACGTTCAATCGGCCTTTCACCAAATTGCCCAACTCGAGCAACCGGATACCCAAGCGGTAGCTGCCCGCTTCGGGACGGTCAACAAATCGGCCAGAGGCCAAGTCGTTCAAAATGCGGTGGGCGGTAGAAGGGTGCAGACCCGTTTTTTGGCTGATCTCTTTGAGTGAGATCGCCTCTTCTCGGGACGCCAAAACGTCAATCAGGGTGAACATGCGTTCAATGACCTGAATGGTGGGCGTGGACGTGAGCGCTGGGTCTTTTTTCATCGTGTACTTCAGATGCTCAATTATTTTACACTGTGAAATTACGCGAGTTTTACAAGCTGGGCAGAGTGTGCGTGACTTCAAGCCATGGGTTTCCATTCCCCCTTGATCAGCAGCTCGCTGGGCTTGAACCGAGACTTGTAATTCATTTTGGGACTGTCCTCAATCCAGTAACCCAGGTAGACATAATCCAAGCCCAGTTGGACGGCTTGTTGAATCTGCCAGAGAACCCCAAAAGTGCCATAGCTGGCCTTTTCATCAGGTTCGTAAAAGGTGTACACCGCAGACAAGCCATTGTTGAGGACGTCTACGATGCTGACCATCTTGAGCGCACCCAATTGCTCACCTTCGGCGGGCTCTCTGAATTCAACGATGCGTGAGTTGACGCGGCTTTGCAGCAAAAACTGGCTGTATTGGTCAATGCTGTCATGGTCCATGCCGCCGCCCGGGTGGCGTGAGTTTTGATAGTTCAAATACAAAGCGTAATGCTCTTCATTGAAATGCAAGTCCAAAACCCGAACACGTAAATCTTGGTGGGCCAGCGCTGCACGGCGTTGACTGCGGTCCGGCTTGAAGTCAGTCACCAGGACGCGCAGGGGTTGGCAAGCTTGGCATCCATCGCAATAGGGCCTGTATGTGAACAGTCCGCTGCGACGAAAACCTTGGGAGACCAAATCTGAATAGACCTCGTTGTGAATCAGGTGGCTGGGTGTGGCCACTTGGGAGCGCGCCGAGCGTTCTGGAAGGTAACTGCAGGCATAGGGTGCCGTGGCATAAAACTGAAGGGCTTGAAGCGGTAAATCTTTGAGATGGGTCACTGAAAACCTTTCAAAGACTCGAGGGCTTGCCAATTCAAAGTCTGAGACTGCCAATCGATGGCAGGCCCGTTAAGCGCTTTTTGAACTCCAGCTAAAAAGAGGCTACGCGGTATTTCTTGAGCGCCAAGTGACGCCAAGTGCCCGGTGTTTTGTTGGCAGTCGATGGCATGGACACCGTATTGCAGACAGACGCTCACCAAATTGGCCAAGGCCATTTTGGAACCGTCCGAGATGGTGGTGAACATGGACTCGCCAAAGACCGCTTGTCCCAAATTGACAAAGTATAGACCTGCCACCAGATGGCCTTGATGCCAGACTTCACTGCTGTGGGCCAAGCCTTTTAGATGAAGCGCTTCGTAAGCTTCGACCATCTGAGGCACGATCCACGTGCCATTTTGACCCTTGCGGGCAGAGGCAGCGCACTGTCGAATCACTTGCGGAAAATCACGGTCAAAGCAGAGTTCGAATCCAGGGGTCAAAGTCCAGCGCTGCAAAGATTTGCGCAAGGACCGGTGCAGACGAAATTGATGGGTCATCAACACCATGCGCGGATCCGGACTCCACCAAAGCACGGGTTGCCCTTCACTGAACCACGGGAAAATACCTTGGCTGTAAGCCTCAAGCAGTCGGGCCGCAGACAAATCAACGCCCGCAGCCAGCAAGCCTGGCGCTGGTGCGTTGGCACCCCAAGCGCTGTCTGGGCAAGGCAGAGCCTCCCCCTCGTCGATCCAAGGCAGCTCAGGCGCATCAGCTTGTGCAGTTTGACTCATAGGGCAATTACACAATAAAACCTGATTTTTCGGCGGCGCTGGCCTTATGATTTTCCAGATGAACCATTTTCCTGCCAGTTGGATACGGCCGAATTGGCCTGCGCCCGATCGAGTCAAATCGGTCATGACCAACCGCGAGGCAGGGGTATCTGCAGCCCCGTGGAACAGCATGAATTTGGGCGACCACGTCGGTGACGTGCCCACGCATGTTCAAGCCAACCGTGATCATTTGACGTACTTGTTGGGCACACGACCCGTCTTTTTGAAACAAGTGCATGGCGTCCATGCAGTCCATCTGTCCGATGCTAGCCCGGATGGTTCGGTGGCCGATGCCTGCTGGACCCAAGGGACACAGGTGGCTTGCGCCATGATGGTGGCCGATTGTTTGCCAGTGCTGTTGTGCGATGCCAAAGGCCAGTGGGTAGCTGCTGCGCATGCGGGCTGGCGGGGTTTGGCAGGTACCCAAGGCCAAGGTGTTCTTGAGACCCTCCTCTCGGATTTGTCCCAGGCCGGCTGCGATGTCTCTGATGTGATGGCTTGGTTGGGGCCATGCATCGGACCTGATGCTTTTGAGGTCGGGGCAGATGTCCTGAGTGCTTTTGATGATGGAAAAGCTGCCACGCGATCGCTGTTTCAATTGCAACCCCACGGTAAATTCAAAGCCGATTTGGCCGGTTTGGCCCGCCTGCGTTTGGGGGCGTTGGGTGTCAATCAAATTTATGGCAATGATGGCGCACCTGTTTGGTGCACTGTTTCACAGCCTCAGATCTTCTTTTCGCACCGCAGGGACAGCCGTGTTCTCGGGCAAAGTGGCCGCATGGCCGCCTGCATCTGGTTGGATGCTTGAGTCGGTTGGTGTCCTAGTGGCCTCGTAATCATCCCGGGCCAATTGCTCAGATTTTCGGATGGCCTTTCGACGCAATGGGGTTCCCATGATGTAAACCACCAAGCCCATCGGCAAAAGCCCATACAACACAAAAGTGATGATGGCGCCCAGAACGCTGCCCTGTGAACTGAAAGCTTCGGCCAAGGCCATCAGCAACGTGACATAAAGCCAACCAATGACGATCAAGTACATCTTTTTTCCAGTTGTAATTTAGGTGACATCAAATTGAAAGATACTCTGTTCCATAGATTTCATAAATATGTGGATTCAGGAGACCCGACATGAGCGCTGCTACCCCGGAATTTTGGTCCCAAATGGGTGAGGGTTTTCAAAACAATCTCACTAAAAGTTGGGGCGAAGCCATGCGGCATTTTCAGACCATCGACTTAGGGGGCTTGAAATCAGGTCATGAGGCTGCGCCCATGGTCAAGTTCTCACCTCAAAAGCTGCAAGACCTTCAAGCTCAGTACTTCAAAGACGCTTCTGATTTGTGGAATCAAGGCCTGCAAAACAGCTTGCAGGTCAAGGACCGGCGTTTTTCGGGTGAGGCCTGGGCCTCCAATCCGATGGCGGCTTTTAACGCGGCCACTTATTTGCTCAACGCCCGAACGCTGATGGGCTTGGCCGATGCGGTCGATGCCGATGAAAAAACACGCACCCGCATCCGCTTTGGCATTGAGCAATGGGTGGCTGCTGCTGCACCCAGCAATTTTTTAGCCTTCAATGCCGAGGCTCAAAAGAAAGCCATCGAAACCCAAGGCGAGAGCATCGCTAAGGGCGTCAAGAATTTGATGCACGACATGCAGCAGGGCCATGTCTCGATGACCGACGAGAGTCTGTTTGAAGTGGGCAAGAACGTGGCCACCACCGAAGGTGCGGTGGTTTTCGAAAACGAATTTTTCCAACTCATCGAATACAAGCCGCTCACCGCCAAGGTCTATGAAAAGCCATTTTTGTTGGTGCCGCCCTGCATCAACAAGTTTTATATCCTTGACCTGCAACCCAGCAATTCGCTCATTCGGTATGCGGTCAGCCAAGGGCACCGCACTTTTGTGGTGAGCTGGCGCAACCCCGACGAGTCCATGGGGCAAAAGACCTGGGACGACTACATCGAACACGCCGCCATCGAGGCCATCCACACGGTTCAGGCCATCACCGGGGCACCCAAGATCAACGCTTTGGGTTTTTGCGTAGGCGGCACCATTTTGTCGACCGCCTTGGCGGTGCTGGCAGCGCGCGGAGAAAAACCCGTGGCCAGTGCCACCTTCCTCACTACCCTGATCAACTTCACCGACACCGGCATACTGGATGTGTTCATTGACGAAAATTTCGTCAAATTCCGCGAGCAGCAAATGGGCCAGGGTGGCTTGCTCAAGGGCCAAGACCTGGCCTCCACCTTCAGCTTTTTGCGCCCCAACGACCTGGTCTGGAACTATGTAGTGGGCAATTACCTCAAGGGCGAGACCCCACCGCCATTTGACTTGCTTTACTGGAACAGCGACTCGACCAACTTGCCAGGCCCTTTTTACGCTTGGTACCTGCGCAACACTTACCTCGAAAACAACTTGGTCCAGCCCCGCAAGGTCAAAGTCTGCGGCGAGGCCATTGATCTGGGCAAGGTCGACATGCCGGTCTACATCTACGGCTCACGCGAAGACCACATCGTGCCAATTGGCGGTGCCTATGCCAGCACGCAAGTGCTGCCTGGCAAGAAGCGTTTTGTGATGGGGGCCTCGGGCCACATCGCTGGCGTGATCAACCCACCAGCGGCCCAAAAGCGCAGCCATTGGCTGAGCGAAGGCACGAAGTTCCCGGCAGATGTGAACGACTGGATTGTCAACGCCCAAGAGGTGCCCGGCAGCTGGTGGACCGATTGGTCCGTCTGGCTCAAGGGCCACGCGGGCAAACCAATTGCCGCACCCAAAGCTTATGGCAAAGGCACCCAATACAAAGCCATCGAGGCGGCCCCGGGTCGCTACGTCAAAGCCAAAGCCTGATTGATTTTTACTGGAGACAAAAATGGAAGACATCGTCATCGTCGCAGCCGCTCGAACCGCCGTGGGCAAGTTTGGCGGATCTCTCGCCAAAACCCCCGCCACTGAGCTGGGCAGCATCGTCATCAAGGGTTTGCTCGAGCGCAGTGGCTTGCCGGTGGACGCCATCGGTGAAGTCATCATGGGCCAGGTGCTGGCCGCTGGCGTGGGTCAGAACCCTGCCCGCCAAGCCATGATGCAAGCGGGTGTGGCCAAAGAGACGCCAGCGCTGACCATCAACGCCGTGTGCGGTTCGGGCCTCAAGGCCGTGATGCTGGCCGCGCAAGCCGTGGCTTGGGGCGACAGCGAAATCGTGATCGCTGGTGGTCAAGAAAACATGAGCGCCAGCCCGCACGTTTTGAACGGCAGCCGTGACGGCCAGCGCATGGGCGACTGGAAGATGTCGGACACCATGATCGTCGACGGCCTGTGGGACGTGTACAACCAGTACCACATGGGCATCACCGCCGAAAACGTGGCCAAGGCACACGGTATCACCCGTGACATGCAAGACGCACTGGCCGCAGGCAGTCAGCGCAAAGCCGCTGCCGCGCAAGACGCGGGCAAGTTCAAGGACGAAATCGTTGACGTGCTGATCCCACAGCGCAAGGGCGATGCCTTGGTGTTCAATACCGACGAATTCATCAACAAGAAAACCACGGTGGAAGTCTTGGCAGGACTGCGTCCCGCTTTCGACAAAGCCGGCAGCGTGACGGCGGGCAACGCCTCAGGCATCAACGACGGCGCAGCCGCCGTGATGGTCATGTCAGCCAAGAAGGCCGCCGCCTTGGGCCTCAAGCCCCTGGCCCGCATTGCTGCTTTTGGCACCAGCGGTCTGGACCCGGCCACCATGGGCATGGGACCTGTGCCGGCGTCTCAAAAGGCGCTGGCCCGTGCGGGCTGGAAAGCCCAGGACGTGGACTTGTTCGAACTCAACGAAGCCTTTGCTGCGCAAGCCTGTGCTGTGAACCAAGCTCTGGACATCGATCCGGCCAAGGTCAACGTCAATGGCGGTGCCATTGCCATCGGTCACCCCATCGGCGCGTCCGGTTGCCGCATCTTGGTGACCTTGTTGCATGAAATGCAGCGCACCCAAGCCAACAAGGGCTTGGCCGCGCTGTGCATTGGCGGTGGCATGGGTGTGTCGCTGGCCATCGAGCGCGTCTGATTTCAAGTTCCTGTTCATTTCAACCACTCATAAACATGGAGACAAACATGAGTCAAAAAGTAGCGTACGTCACAGGCGGCATGGGCGGCATCGGTACCGCGATCTGCCAGCGCCTTCACCAAGAGGGCTTCAAGGTCATCGCCGGTTGCGGTCCAACCCGTGACTTCACCAAATGGCTGGACGAGCAAAAAGCGCTGGGTTTCACGTTTTACGCCTCGGTCGGCAACGTGGGCGATTGGGATTCCACCGTGGAAGCCTTTTCCAAGGCCAAAGCCGAACATGGCCCCATCGACGTCTTGGTCAACAACGCAGGCATCACCAAGGACCGCATGTTCCTCAAGATGACCCGGGAAGACTGGCAGGCCGTGATGAACACCAACTTGGACTCCATGTTCAACGTGACCAAGCAAGTGGTCGCTGACATGGTTGAAAAAGGCTGGGGCCGCATCATCAACATCAGCTCGGTCAACGGCGAAAAAGGCCAGGCCGGTCAGACCAACTACTCGGCTGCCAAAGCGGGGATGCACGGTTTCTCGATGGCCTTGGCCCAAGAGTTGGCCACCAAAGGCGTCACGGTCAATACCGTGTCGCCCGGCTACATCGGCACCGACATGGTCAATGCCATCCGTCCCGATGTGCTCGAAAAAATCGTCGCTACGGTGCCCGTCAAGCGCTTGGGCAAGCCCAGCGAAATCGCTTCCATCATCGCCTGGATGGCCAGCGAAGATGGAAGCTACACCACCGGCGCTGACTTTGCCGTCAACGGCGGTTTGCACATGGGTTGATGCGTGAGCAGTACCGATCAAAAAACCCGCCTCGGCGGGTTTTTTTGCGTCTGCAGGACTGCTTCAACCGGCTTGTTTGCCGGTGCTCACCATCTGCATGGCCGATGCGATCAGGCCCGAGACTTCCGTCATATTGCCGGGCACGATCAGCGTGGTCTTAGCGTCTTGCGCCACCTTGGCGTAAGCCTGTACCGCTTGCTCGGCCACTTTCAGTTGGACAGCTTGTTCGCCGCCGGGCTGGCGGATGGCGAGGGCTATTCGCTCAATGGCTTGGGCGGTGGCATTGGCCATTTCGGTGATGGCAGCGGCGTCGCCTTGGGCTTTGTTGATAGCGGCTTGTTTTTCACCCTCTGAACGTGCAATGAAGGCCTCGCGTTCGCCCGTGGCGATGTTGATTTGCTCTTGGCGGCGGCCTTCCGAGGCGGCAATCAAAGCACGCTTTTCGCGCTCGGCAGTGATTTGCGACTGCATGGCCAGCAAGATTTCTTTGGGCGGCGTCAGGTCCTTGATCTCATAGCGCAGCACCTTGACGCCCCAGTTGAGCGCCGCTTCGTCGATGGCGGCCACGACTTGTGCGTTGATGATGTCGCGCTCTTCAAAAGTCTTGTCGAGTTCCAGCTTGCCGATCACGCTGCGCAAGCTGGTTTGGGCCAGCTGGGTCACGGCCACGATGTAGTTGGACGAGCCGTAACTGGCCAACTTGGGGTCGGTGACTTGAAAGTACAGGATGCCATCCACCTGCAGCTGCGTGTTGTCGCGCGTGATGCAAATCTGGCTGGGCACATCGAGCGGGATTTCTTTGAGGCTGTGCTTTTGGATGACGTTGTCGACAAAGGGCACTACAAAGTTCAGGCCGGGGGCCAGACTCGCATGGAATTTACCCAGCCGCTCAACCACCCAAGCCTCTTGCTGCGGCACCACTTTGACGGTCTTGACGATGAACAAGACCGCGATGATCACGAGGACGGCTGCTATTTCCATGTTGTTTCTCCCTTTTCTCTGTTTCGAAATTTGTGCTCAGATTTTCACGAGGATCAAGCGGTTGCCTGCCATGGCCTGAATGCGGTAAATGCCCGGCGCGGCGGTCTGACCTGGAGCCAACACAGCGGTCCAAGCGGCGCCCCGGTGTTTCACTTGCGCGGTGCCCTGCGCATCCCAAGCATCCACCTGCAAAGTAGCGCCCAGGTCCAGATGCTGGTGTTGGGCTTCTTGTGGCGTGGTGGTTTGTCGCTTGCGCCATTGGCCCAGCAGCACAGCCCCTAAGCCCCCAACGATGGCTGCTGTGAACAATTGGGTATTCAGGTCAAGGCCTGTCATGGCCACCAAGGCTGCAGCCACTGCCCCCAGGCCCAGCATCAACAGATAAAAAGTGCCGGTCAACAACTCCAGTGCCACCAAGACACCGGCCAACACCCACCACATCGTTGCATCACCCATCTCGGTCTCTCCTTGCTTAAGTTGTCATTGTCAGGCTCAAGCACTGCCTTCATTAAACGTCTTGCTGAAATGAGGCGTAAATGTTTGTTTTCAAGGCCGCCGCAAGGCAAGGATAATCAGCCCCCATGCATTTCCCCGAACCCCAACGCTGGCGCTTGTCTGTCGCCCCCATGATGGACTGGACCGACCGGCATTGCCGATTTTTCCACCGCCTGCTGACGCGCCACACTTTGCTCTACACCGAGATGGTGACCACCGGTGCCTTGCGCCACGGCAGTGTGCAGCGGCACCTGCGCTTCAACGCCGAAGAGCACCCCGTGGCCCTGCAACTGGGCGGCAGTGACGCCGCCGATTTGGCCCATGCCGCCAAACTGGGTCAAGAGTGGGGCTACGACGAAATCAACCTGAACTGCGGCTGTCCCTCAGACCGTGTGCAGCGCGGCGCTTTTGGCGCTTGCCTGATGAACGAACCCAGCACCGTGGCCGACGGGGTGAAAGCCATGCTCGATGTGGTGGATGTGCCGGTGACGGTGAAGCACCGCATTGGCATTGACCGCATCGAGAGCTACGACTTTGTGCGCGACTTTGTGGGTACGGTGAGCGATGCCGGTTGTAAGGTGTTCATTGTGCATGCCCGCAATGCCTGGCTCGATGGCCTTTCCCCAAAGGAAAATCGCGAAATCCCGCCGCTGCGTTATGAGCTGGCCTACCAGCTCAAAAAAGACTTTCCATCGCTGTTGATCGCGGTGAACGGCGGCATCAAAACCAACGAAGAGATCGCTCTGCATTTGCAACAGGCCGATGGGGTGATGGTTGGGCGCGAGGCTTATTACAACCCTTGGCTCTTGGGCAGTTGGGACGCTGCGTTTTATGGTGACGCCCACGAGGTGCCCAGCCGCGAAGTGGTGGAAGAGGCCATGGTGGCCTACATGGAGCGGGCCTTTGCCGAAGACGGCTGCCCTTGGTACGCCATTGCCCGCCACATGCTGGGCCTGTACCACGGCCAGCGTGGGGGGCGTTTGTGGCGCCAAGTTTGGAGCGACCACAAGCTCAAGCCTTTACCGCCGCGAGAAGTTTGGCAACTGGCCCGCGCTGCCCTGGCGCGGGGTGCGGTGGTAAATGACTGACATTCGATGGCAAGATAGTGCCCTCTGCTTATTCACCATGTGAGCCGACACGATGTACATTCCCGCCCATTTCCTCATCCAAAATCCGCAAGATCTCCACACGATCATCCAGGAACATCCCCTGGGCGCCTTGGTCACGGTGGGGCCAAAAGGCTTGGATGCGAACCACATCCCATTTGAATTCGACCCCAGCCAGGGTGCGCATGGGATGCTGACTGCGCATGTTGCCCGGGCTAACCCTGTCTGGCAGGAATGCCAGGACGGTGCGGATGTGCTGGTCATCTTTCGCGGCAACGAGAGCTACATCTCGCCCAACTGGTACCCCAGCAAGCATGAAACCCACCGGCAGGTGCCCACCTGGAATTACGAAGTTGTGCATGTTCATGGCCGACTGACGGTGATGGACGAGGAAAAGTTTGTCCGTCGTGTCGTGGCACGGCTGACCCGTGAACATGAGGCTTCCGAGCCTCGACCCTGGAAGATGGGCGATTCGCCGCCCGATTACATTGCCCACATGCTCAAGGCTGTGGTCGGCATTCAGGTGGAAATCCAACGCATCGAGGGCAAGGCCAAGCTCAGTCAAAACCGTGAGACGCGGGATCGCCTGAACGCCGCCGATACCCTGCTGGCCAAGGGTGTGGAAGGTTTGGGCAAAGCGATGCGGGAGGCGGGCTGATCTTCTGTCAAATACGCCGCGTGTTGAAGCCTTTTGACGTTGATCGCTTATTGCGCGGCCTGCAGGCCGTTCATGAAGTGGGCCGACATGCGCTCTGCCGCCTGCTCGGCTTGGCGTTCGGTCAGGGCCTGCACGATGGCGCGGTGCTCTGACAGGGACTGCTCAATGCGCCCCTCTTTGAACAGCGAGCTGTGGCGGTTGAGCTTCATGACCTTGCGCAGGTCAGCCACCATCTGGTCGCGCCAACGGTTGTTGGCCAATTCCAGCAGCAGCATGTGGAAGGCTTCGTTGATCTCGAAAAAGCGGTCTCGGTCGTGCGTGGCTTTTTCCAGCTCTTGGTGCAAGGCGCTGATCTGAGCCATCTGCTCGGCGCTGGCGTTTTGCGCTACCACGCGGGCGGCGTCTGATTCCATCAAGGCCAGCAAGTGGTAAACATCTCGCAGGTCTTTGTCACTGACTTCGGTCACATAAGCGCCCCGGCGCACCTTCATGGTCACCAAGCCTTCGGCGGCCAACACCTTGAGGGCTTCGCGCAGCGGGGTGCGGCTGATGCCAAGGGCTTCTGCGATGCGCAACTCGTCGATCCAGCTGCCAGGCTCCAGTTCGCGCGCAAAAATCCGCTGCCGCAACAGTTCGGCAACTTCTTCGTACAGGGCGCGGGGGGCGAGGGACAGGGCGGACATGGCTGTTTGGGGTGTGAATCAGAGAACTGGTCTTTAGGCGTGGTCGAACGGTATTTCAGGCGTTTCAGATGCTGAATTGTAAGCCGGTTAAAATATTCTGCATCAATAATTATGAATCACAGTACCTGTAAGCCAGTAGGCAGCCGCAAGCTGCCAAAATCCGGCACAGCCATCTTTGACCCGAAAGCACAGCGCCATGACGTCTAAATCCTTTGAATTCAACGCCTCCAACTTGGAAGCTTGGCAAAAAGCAGCGGTCAAATCCGCCCCTGGTGGCGATGTGAGCGCCCTGAACTGGAAGACGCCCGACGGCATCGTCGTCAAGCCCCTCTACACCGCCGAAGACACGGCCAACCTGCCTTACGCCAACACATTGCCCGGCTTCGAGCCCTTCTTGCGCGGCCCGCAGGCCACCATGTATGCGGTGCGCCCGTGGACGATCCGCCAGTACGCCGGTTTTTCTACGGCCGAAGAATCCAATGCGTTTTATCGCAAGGCGCTGGCTGCGGGCGGGCAGGGCGTGTCGGTGGCGTTTGACCTGGCCACGCACCGCGGCTATGACTCCGATCACCCACGTGTGACGGGTGATGTGGGCAAGGCCGGCGTGGCGATTGACTCGGTCGAGGACATGAAGATTTTGTTTGACCAGATCCCGCTGGACAAGGTCAGCGTGTCCATGACCATGAATGGTGCTGTGCTGCCCGTGTTGGCCGGTTATGTGGTGGCCGCCGAAGAGCAGGGCGTCTCACAGGACAAACTCTCCGGAACGATTCAGAACGACATTCTGAAAGAGTTCATGGTGCGCAACACATACATCTACCCGCCTGAGCCGTCGATGAAGATCATTGGCGACATCATCGAGTACACGGCCAAGAACATGCCCAAGTTCAACTCCATCTCGATCTCGGGTTACCACATGCAAGAAGCCGGTGCCAACCAAGCGCTGGAGATGGCGTTCACCCTAGCCGACGGCAAAGAGTATGTGAAAACCGCCATTGCCAAGGGCATGGATGTGGACGAGTTCGCCGGTCGCCTGTCCTTCTTCTGGGCGGTGGGCATGAACTTCTATCTGGAGATCGCCAAGATGCGTGCGGCCCGCTTGCTGTGGTGCCGCATCATGAAGGGCTTTGACGCCAAGAACCCCAAGAGCCTGATGTTGCGCACGCACAGCCAGACTTCCGGCTGGTCGCTGACAGAGCAAGACCCCTACAACAACGTGGTGCGAACCACCATCGAGGCCATGGCGGCTGTGTTTGGCGGTACCCAGTCGCTGCACACCAATTCGTTTGACGAGGCGATTGCCTTGCCCACCGAATTCAGCTCGCGCATCGCCCGCAACACGCAGCTCATCATCCAAGAAGAAACTCACATCACCAACGTGATCGACCCCTGGGCTGGCAGCTACATGATGGAGAGCCTGACGCAAGAAATGGCCGACAAGGCCTGGGCCATCATCGAAGAAGTCGAGGCCATGGGCGGCATGACCAAGGCGGTGGGCAGCGGCTGGGCCAAGCTCAAAATTGAAGCGGCCGCAGCCGAAAAGCAGGCCCGTATCGACTCTGGCAAAGACGTCATCGTGGGCGTGAACAAATACAAGCTGGCCAAAGAAGACCCGATCGAGACCTTGTCGATCGACAATGTCAAGGTGCGCGACGGCCAGATCGAACGCTTGGCCAAGATCCGCGCCAGCCGCGACAGCGCCAAGGTGCAGGCCGCGCTGGACGCGCTGAGCACATCCGCAGAATCGGGCCAGGGTAACCTGCTCGACCTGTCCATCCAGGCCGTGCGTCTGCGCGCCACGGTGGGTGAGATTTCCGACGCGCTGGAAAAAGCCTTTGGCCGCCACCGCGCTGACACGCAAAAGGTCACGGGCGTTTACGCCGCTGCTTACGACGACGGTGAGAACGTGGGAGACACCATGGAATACTGGAACCAGCTCAAAGCCGACATCGCCGCCTTTGCAGACGCGCATGGAAGACGCCCTCGCGTGATGATCTCCAAACTCGGCCAAGACGGCCACGACCGTGGCGCCAAAGTGGTGGCCACTGCGTTTGCCGACCTGGGCTACGACGTGGACATGGGCCCGCTGTTCCAGACCCCTGAAGAGTGCGCTCGCCAAGCGATTGAAAACGACGTGCACGCTGTGGGCGTGAGCACCTTGGCTGCCGGCCACAAAACCCTGGTGCCCGCCATCATTGCCGAGCTGAAAAAGCAGGGCGCTGACGACATCATCGTGTTCGTGGGCGGTGTGATTCCTCGCCAAGACTACGACATGCTTTATGAAGCGGGCGTCAAAGGCATCTATGGCCCCGGTACCCCGATTCCGGTCAGCGCCAAGGATGTGCTGGAGCAGATCAAGAAGGCTTTGGCTTGATGTCCAAAGACAGGACTCAGCCGTGACGCCGGATCAGTTGCTCGCAGGTTTGCTGCAAGGCGATGCGCCTGTGCAGCGCCGCGCCATGGCCAAAGCCATCACGCTGCTCGAATCCACGCGTGCAGACCACCGTGCGCTGGCCGACGAGTTGCTCACGGCCATGCTGCCGCACTCCGGCAACTCATTCCGCCTCGGCATCAGCGGCGTGCCAGGCGTGGGCAAGTCCACGTTCATTGAGGCGCTGGGCTTGTACCTGATTGGCCATGGCCATCGCGTGGCGGTGTTGGCAGTCGACCCGTCCAGCACCGTATCGGGCGGATCGATTCTGGGTGACAAGACGCGCATGGAGTTGCTCAGCGTGCACGAGCGTGCTTACATTCGCCCCAGCCCCAGCAGCGGCACATTGGGCGGCGTGGCCGAAAAAACCCGCGAGTCCATGCTGGTCTGCGAAGCCGCTGGCTACGACGTGGTGATCGTCGAGACGGTAGGCGTGGGTCAATCTGAGACGGCCGTGGCCAACATGACCGACATGTTTGTGCTCATGCAACTGCCCAACGCGGGCGATGATTTGCAGGCCATCAAAAAAGGCGTGATGGAGATTGCCGATCTGGTGGTCATCAACAAGGCCGACATCGACGCCATTGCAGCCACCCGCGCCGAGCTTCAAATCACCAGCGCCTTGCAGCTTCTCGGTATGCACGGCGGCTCAGGCCATGCGCACGCCGATACCACCCAGTGGCACCCCAAGGTGGTGCAGCTCAGCGCTTTGCTGGGCCAGGGCGTGGATGGTTTTTGGGCTTCGGTCAGCGAGTTCAGGAGCCTGCAAACGACGAACGGACGTTTGGCCCTTCGCCGTCAACAACAAGCCCTGTCATGGATGTGGGAGCGCATCGATGCCGGCCTCAAACACAACTTTCGGGCGCAGACACGTGTGCAAACGCTGTTGCCCCAACTCAGCCAACAAGTCGCAGCGGGTCAACTCGCCGCGTCAACGGCTGCCCGTCAACTGCTCAGCGCCTACCAAGCGCAGGGTTGAATCTGCCATCTTCCTGAAGAAAAGAGAGAGCCACCATGCAAGACATCATTGAACAACTGGAAAAAAAGCGGGCTGCGGCACGTTTGGGCGGCGGGCAAAAGCGCATCGACGCGCAGCACGCCAAAGGCAAACTCACCGCGCGTGAGCGCATTGAAGTGCTGCTGGACGAGGGCACCTTTGAAGAGTGGGACATGTTTGTCGAGCACCGCTGCACTGACTTTGGCATGCAAGACAACAAGATCCCGGGCGATGGCGTGGTCACTGGCTACGGCATGATCAATGGCCGTTTGGTCTTTGTGTACAGCCAAGACTTCACGGTGTACGGCGGCGCTTTGTCAGAGACGCATGCCGAGAAAATTTGCAAGATCATGGACCAGGCCATGAAGGTCGGCGCTCCGGTGATTGGCCTGAACGATTCAGGCGGTGCGCGTATTCAAGAAGGCGTTGCGTCATTGGGCGGATATGCCGATGTATTCCAGCGCAATGTGATGGCCAGCGGCGTGGTGCCGCAGATCAGCATGATCATGGGCCCATCAGCCGGTGGTGCGGTGTATTCGCCCGCGCTCACCGATTTCATCTTCATGGTCAAAGACACGTCTTACATGTTCGTGACGGGCCCCGAAGTGGTCAAGACCGTCACGCACGAGGAAGTGACGGCCGAAGAATTGGGCGGTGCCCTGACGCACACCACCAAAAGCGGCGTGGCCGACATGGCTTTCGAGAACGATGTGGAAGCGCTGCTGATGCTGCGCCGACTCTACAACTACCTGCCGCTCAACAACCGCGAAAAAGCCCCAGTGCGCAAAAGCGGTGATCCGTCAGGTCGCATGGACATGAGCCTCGACACCTTGGTGCCAGATAACCCCAACAAAGCCTATGACATGAAGGAACTCATCGTCAAAACTGTGGACGATGGCGATTTCTTTGAGCTGCAACCCGACTACGCCAAAAACATCCTGATTGGCTTTGCCCGCATGGAAGGCCAAACCGTGGGGATCGTGGCCAACCAGCCCTTGGTTTTGGCGGGTTGCCTCGACATCAAGAGCTCCATCAAGGCTGCACGATTTGTGCGTTTTTGCGACGCGTTCAACATCCCCGTGGTCACCTTTGTCGATGTGCCCGGCTTCATGCCTGGCACTTCACAAGAGTACGGCGGCATCATCAAACACGGTGCGAAGTTGCTCTATGCCTACGCGGAGTGCACTGTGCCCAAAATCACCGTCATCACCCGCAAAGCCTACGGCGGCGCCTACGACGTGATGGCCTCCAAGCACTTGCGCGGCGACGTGAACTTTGCTTGGCCCAACGCTGAAATCGCAGTCATGGGTGCCAAGGGCGCGGTGGAGATCATCTTCCGCGAAGACAAGGGTGACCCCGAAAAGCTGGCCGCCAAAGAGGCCGAATACAAAGCCCGCTTTGCCAACCCCTTTGTGGCAGGCGCTCGCGGTTTCATCGACGACGTGATTCAGCCGCACGAAACCCGCAAGCGCATCTGCCGCTCGCTGGTCATGCTGAAAGACAAAAAAATCGAGAACCCCTGGCGCAAGCACGGGAACATTCCGCTGTAAGCCCGAAGGAGAAGAAGAACATGTTTACCAAAATTCTGATTGCCAACCGCGGTGAAATTGCTTGCCGCGTCATTGCCACCGCCCACAAGATGGGCATTCAAACCGTGGCAGTTTACTCTGAAGCCGACAAAGAAGCCCGCCACGTACAACTGGCTGACGAAGCCGTGTTGATTGGCCCTGCGCCATCCCGCGAGTCGTACCTCGTGGCCGACAAAATCATTGCTGCTGCCAAAGCGAAGGGCGCCCAAGCTATTCACCCCGGCTATGGCTTCTTGAGCGAGAACGCCGAGTTCTCCAAGCGTTGCGAAGAAGAGGGCATCGCCTTTATTGGCCCGCGCCACTTCTCTATTGCCGCCATGGGCGACAAGATTGAATCCAAAAAACTCGCGGGTGCTGCAGGCGTGAACTGCATTCCCGGTGTGAACGATGCGATCGACACAGCCGAGAAAGCCGTTGAAATCGCCAAAGGCATTGGTTACCCTGTGATGATCAAAGCGTCAGCGGGTGGAGGTGGCAAAGGCCTTCGCGTGGCCTTCAATGACAAAGAAGCCTTTGAAGGCTTCACCTCATGCCGCAACGAAGCGCGCAACAGCTTTGGCGATGACCGTGTGTTCATTGAGAAGTTTGTTGAAGAACCTCGCCACATCGAAATCCAGATTTTGGGCGACAGCCATGGCAACGTGGTGTACCTGAACGAGCGCGAGTGCTCGATCCAGCGCCGCCACCAAAAAGTGATTGAAGAAGCGCCCTCACCTTTTATTTCTGATGCCACCCGCAAAGCCATGGGCGAGCAAGCGGTGCAACTGGCCAAGGCGGTGAAATACCAGTCGGCTGGCACAGTGGAGTTTGTGGTCGGCAAGGACCAGAGCTTTTACTTTTTGGAGATGAACACCCGCCTGCAGGTGGAGCACCCTGTCACCGAAGCCATCACTGGCCTCGACTTGGTGGAGCAGATGATCCGCGTCGCTGCAGGTGAAAAACTGGCTTTTGGCCAAGCTGATGTGAAGCGCAATGGCTGGTCCATCGAATGTCGCATCAATGCCGAGGACCCGTTCCGCAATTTCTTGCCCTCCACGGGCCGTTTGGTGCGTTTCCAGACGCCAATGCAAACCATGTTCCAGGGCAACACGCAAGACCTGTATGGCGTGCGCGTGGACACCGGTGTGCAAGACGGCGGCGAGATCCCGATGTTTTACGACTCGATGATCGCCAAGCTCATCGTGCATGGCAAAGACCGCAATGAGGCGATTGCCAAAATGCGCGAAGCTCTCAACGGTTTTGTGATTCGCGGCATCAGCTCAAACATTCCGTTCCAAGCGGCCTTGTTGGCGCACCCTCGTTTTGTCTCGGGTGATTTCAATACCGGCTTCATCGCCGAGCAGTACAGCCAGGGTTTCCGAGCCGAAGACGTGCCACACGACGACCACGACTTTTTGGCGGCATTGGCCGCATTTGTGCGCCGCAAGTCGCGTGAGCGTGCAGCGAGTTTGAGTGGTCAACTGCCGGGCTACGACGTGCAAGTGGGCCAAGACTATGCCGTGGTGGAATTGGGCAAAGAGGGCAACAACCGCTATGTGCCAGTGCATGTTGCCGAATTTTCAGGCAAGCACGGTGAAGCACAAATCACGGTGAATGGCAAAACCTATGCGATTGCCAGCAATTCGCGCCTGAACGATATTCGCATTGTTGGCACTTGCAATGGCAAGCCGTTCATCGCACAGGTCGAGCGTGGCACTTTGAAAAACCCCCTGGCTTTGCAAGTGCAGCACAACGGCACGCGCATTGAAGCGCTGGTGATGTCGCCTCGTATGGCCGAGTTGCACAAGCTCATGCCTTACAAGGCGCCGCCCGATTTGAGCAAGTTTGTGCTGTCGCCTATGCCCGGTTTGCTGGTCGAAGTGTCGGTGACGCCCGGTCAAAAGGTGCAAGCGGGCGAACGCGTGGCCGTGATCGAAGCCATGAAGATGGAAAACGTCTTGTTTGCCGCCGCAGATGGCGTAGTGAAGAAGGTGGTGGCCACCAAAGGCGAGTCGCTCACGGTGGATCAAATGATTGTGGAGTTTGAATAAATGAACCGTCCCTTCAAGGTGCTGGGCGTTCAGCAAATCGCCATCGGCGGGCCCGACAAGTCTCGTCTGCAAAAACTCTGGGTTGACATGTTTGGCCTGGAGGTCACGGGTACCTACAAAAGTGAACGCGAGAACGTGGACGAAGACATTTGCGCCATTGGTGTGGGTCCCTTCAAAATTGAAGTTGATTTGATGCAGCCGTTGGATCCCGATAAAAAGCCCGCCGTGCACACCACGCCACTCAACCACATCGGCCTGTGGATCGACGATTTGCCGGTCGCGGTGGAGTGGCTCACAGCGCAAGGCGTGCGCTTTGCGCCCGGCGGCATCCGCAAGGGCGCTGCCGGTTTTGACATCACGTTTTTGCATCCCAAGGCCAGCGATGAATTTCCGATTGGCGGGGAGGGTGTGTTGATCGAGCTGGTGCAGGCACCGCCAGAGGTGGTGAAGGCATTTGCTGCTTTGGCAGCCGCTTCGCATTGAGTGGTGTCGGACCTGAAGGTCTGATCGACCGAGATTTGCAGGTCGGTGGCTTCAGCCCCGACAAGCTGCTTCAAAAGCCCGTCATGCTCCGGTCTGACGGGCTTTTGCTTTGGCCAGTGCCGCTTCGATGATGGCGCGTTTGCGGTCCATTTCGGCAGGCTTGTCTGCGCCCTTGGTGTGGGCGGGCAAGTCGGCCATGGTGTGCTCAGCCTCGGTGATCAGCCATGCTTGGTGGGCGGCATCATCTCGCGCTAGCCGTTCTTGGCGTGACGCATACCGTGTGAGGGCCGTTTGCGCTTCATGCTTGGACCATGCTGCCCAGCCTGTGCGCGTGTCCGTCACGTTTTCCAGTGCAATGCAGTCCACCGGGCAAACCGGTATGCACAGCTCGCAGCCCGTGCACCAAGGCTCGATCACCGTGTGCATCAGTTTGTTGGCCCCCAAAATCGCATCGGTCGGGCATGCCTTGATGCACAGCGTGCAGCCAATGCACCAGGCCTCGTCGATGAGGGCCACCTTGCGTGGTCCTTCCGTGCCATGCGCGGGGTTGAGCGGCAAAACGGGCTGACCTGTGAGTGCGGCCAGACGTTCAATGCCTTCTTGACCACCCGGCGGGCATTGGTTGATGGCCGCCTGACCTTCGGCCATGGCGCGGGCATAGGCTGCGCAATCCGGAAACCCACACCGTGTGCACTGCGTTTGGGGCAGCGCATCGTTCAGCAATAGAAAAAGCGCCTGGGTCTCAGGCGCTGTTCTGATCAAGGACGGCATGGACCTCAGGCTTTTTTGGCGGTTTGAACCCAGGCGGTTTTGACCGGTGGTTTGGTTTTGGCGGCTGCTTTGACCGGGGCTTGAGCTGGCGTTTTGGATTCGGCCTTTGCAACGGCCTTCGCAGCAGGCTTGGTCACGGGTTTCGCCGCAGCCTTTGTGACGGCCTTTGTGACAACCTTTTTTGCCGGTTTTGCAGCAATCTTCACTTCGACCCTAGGCTTAACGGGTGCAGGTGTTTTGCTGGCTGTTTTGGGCGCATGGTTCAAGATGAACTTGACCAATTGCGGATAAACCATGTCCCGCCAGCGGCGCCCGCTGAAGATGCCATAGTGACCCGCGCCCTCCACCTCCAAGTGCTTGCGCACACTGGCGGGTACACCCGTGCAAAGGTCTTGGGCGGCACGGGTTTGGCCTGAGCCAGAGATATCGTCCAATTCCCCTTCGACTGTCATCAGCGCAGTGCCCTTGATGTCTTGTGGGCGAACGCGTTCTACTTTGCCGTCAACGCCCTTGACATCCCAAGTGCCATTGACCAGTTTGAAGTCTTGAAACACCGTCTGGATGGTTTCCAGGTAGTAATCAGCGTCCATGTCGAGGACGGCGTTGTACTCGTCGTAGAACTTGCGGTGGGCTTCAGCGCTGGCGTCGTCACCTTTGATCAGGTCTTTGAAGTAGTCGTAGTGGCTGTTGGCGTGGCGGTCGGGGTTCATGGCCACGAAGCCGGTGTACTGCAAAAAGCCGGGATAAACACGACGGCCAGCACCGGGGAAGTTCGCCGGCACGCGGTAAATCACGTTGTTCTCAAACCACTCAAAACTTTTGTTGGTGGCCAGGTTGTTGACCGAGGTGGGCGACTTGCGCGCATCAATGGGGCCGCCCATCATGGTCATGGTCAGCGGAGTCTTCTCGCCTCGGCTGGACATCAGGGACACGGCGGCCAATACCGGCACCGTCGGCTGACAAACACTGACCACATGGCAATGGCCATAGGTGGCTTGCAGGTGGCGAATGAACTCTTGCACGTAGTTGATGTAGTCGTCCAAATGGAATTCACCCTCGGACAAGGGAACCAAGCGGGCGTTTTTCCAATCGGTGATGTAGACCTTGTGATCTTGCAGCATGGTCTTGACGGTGTCGCGCAGCAAGGTGGCGTAGTGGCCCGACAAGGGCGCCACGATCAGCACCACGGGTTGCGACTTGAGTTGAGTCAATGTGGCCGCGTCGTCCGAGAAGCGCTTGAAGCGGCGCAATTCGCAAAAAGGCTTGTCGATCTCGATGCGCTCGTGGATGGCCACATCGACCCGGTTGACCTTCACGGTCTTGATGCCGAATTCTGGTTTTTCGTAGTCTTTGCCCAAACGGTGCATCAAGGCGTAGCCAGCAGACACGCGCTGTGCCAGAGGCGTTTGCGCCATGGGATTCAAGGGGTTGCTGTAGAGCTTGGCAGCAGCTTGTGCCAGATCGGAAAAAGGTTCCATGATCGAGCGTTGTGTTTCGAAGATCTGGTAGAGCATTTTTCAGTTTCCTTGCAACAAAATGTTGCGTTGCAGCAATAGTACAGGAGACCCCCGGGTATTTTTTGAGTGCGTACCCTAATCAGCAGTCACATCCCGGACCGACCAAAAAGAAACCGCCCCGTCTGGGGCGGTGGCAAGCAGTATGTCAACCTTGATGGATGTCAATTCAGACGACTTTGGCGATGGCAGCGCAGACGTAATCGATGTTTTTGCTGTTGAGTGCCGCCACGCACATGCGGCCGGTGTCGGTGCCGTAGACGCCAAACTCACTGCGCAGACGCACCATTTGGTCTTTGGTCAGACCCGAGTAGCTGAACATGCCAATCTGGGTGGTGATGAAACTCATGTCTTGCTGCACGCCAGCAGCTTTGAGGCTGTCCACCAGCTTTTGGCGCATGGCCTTGATGCGCACGCGCATCTCGCCCAGCTCTTTTTCCCACAGAGCACGCAGTTCGGGATTGTTCAAGACTGCAGCCACCACTGCGCCACCGTGGATGGGTGGGTTGGAGTAGTTGGTGCGGATGGCGATTTTGAGCTGACTCAAAACCCGAGAGGCCTCTTCTTTGTCGTTGGCCACTACCGACAGGGCGCCCACGCGCTCACCGTACAGGCTGAAGCTCTTCGAGAAAGAGGTGGACACAAAAATGTTCAGACCAGCGGCCACAAACTTCCCGATCACTGCGCCGTCTTCGGCAATGCCGTGGCCAAAGCCTTGGTACGCCATGTCGAGGAAAGCCGTTAGGCCTTTGGCCTTGACCACGGCAATGACTTGCGCCCACTGAGCGTCGGTGATGTCATAACCGGTGGGGTTGTGGCAGCAAGCGTGCAAAACGACGATGGTGCCGGGGGCAGCAGCGTTCAGGCTGGCCAGCATGCCGTCGAAGTTCACGCCGCGCTTTTCTGCGTCGTAGTAAGCATAGGTGTCGACTTCAAAACCGGCGTTCACAAAGATGGCGCGGTGGTTTTCCCAGCTGGGGTCAGAGATCAACACTTTGGCTTGGGGGCTGACTTTTTTGAGGAAGTCAGCACCGATTTTGAGGCCGCCGGTGCCGCCAATCGCTTGGACGGTGGAGACACGACCCGACTTGACCACGTCAGAGTCGGCGCCAAACACCAGCGCCTTGACGGCGTTGTCATAGGCCACGATGCCGTCGATGGGCAAGTAGCCACGGGCAGAAGGTGTGGCCATCATGGTGGTTTCAGCCGCTTGCACGCACTGCAAAAGAGGCAATTTACCGTTGTCATCGAAGTACACGCCCACGCCCAGGTTGACCTTGTTGGGGTTGGTGTCGGCGTTGAATTGCTCGTTCAAACCCAAAATAGGGTCGCGGGGGGCCATTTCGACGGCGGAAAACAGAGACATGGAAAGTCCTTGGATTGTGTTCATGGGTGGCAGGAAACCCGATCCTCGGTTAGGCTTTCGGGTTTCCCCTGATTTTAACGGGCCTTTGCAGCTGATTTCGTCAGCGGTTGATTTGAAAAGATGTCCAACTTGTCACCCATTTCCATCGTTGAAGCGACACCGGACGCGGACCCTTTCGCGGCGGGTCAATTTGTCAGCTACCCCGGCTCGCCTTTTGAGCTTTACCAGCCTTATCCGCCAGCGGGCGATCAGCCTGTGGCCATCGCCCAGTTGGTCGAAGGCGTGCAGAACGGTGAGGTGTTTCAAACGCTGCTGGGCGTGACCGGCTCGGGCAAGACCTTCACCATGGCCAATGTGATCGCGCAAATGGGGAGGCCGGCCATTGTGTTTGCGCCCAATAAAACCTTGGCTGCGCAGCTGTACAGTGAATTCCGCGAATTCTTCCCTAAGAACGCGGTCGAATACTTCGTCAGCTATTACGACTATTACCAGCCCGAGGCCTATGTGCCCCAGCGTGACCTGTTCATCGAAAAAGACTCGGCCATCAACGAGCACATCGAACAGATGCGCTTGTCGTGTACCAAAAGCATCATGGAGCGGCGCGATGTCGTGATCGTGGCCACGGTCTCCGCCATCTACGGCATTGGTGAGCCCGAGAGTTACCACCGCATGATCATGACGCTGCGCACCGGCGATAAGTTGGGACAGCGCGACGTGATCGCGCAGCTCATTCGCATGCAGTACCAGCGCAATGACATGGAATTTAGCCGGGGCAAGTTCCGGGTGCGCGGTGACACCATCGACGTATTCCCGGCCGAGCATTCTGAGCTGGCGATCCGCATTGAGTTGTTTGACGACGAAATCGACAGCCTGCAGCTGTTTGATCCACTGACTGGGCGCATCCGGCAGAAGATTCCGCGCTTCACGGTCTACCCGTCCAGCCATTACGTAACGCCCCGTGACAAAGTGCTGGCGGCGGTCGAGACCATCAAGATCGAGCTGGCCCAACGCCTGAAAGAACTCGTGGGCATGGGCAAGCTGGTTGAAGCCCAGCGCCTGGAGCAGCGCACCCGGTTCGATTTAGAAATGCTGTCCGAAGTGGGCCACTGCAAAGGCATTGAAAACTACACCCGGCACTTGTCGGGCGCAGCACCAGGCGACGCTCCCAGCACACTGACCGACTACATGCCGCCCGACGCCATCATGTTTTTGGACGAGAGCCACCAGATGATTGGTCAGCTCAATGCCATGTACAACGGCGACCGGGCCCGCAAGACCACGCTGGTGGAATACGGCTTTCGACTGCCCAGTGCGCTGGACAACCGGCCGCTCAAATTTGAAGAGTTTGAAAAGCGCATGCGCCAGTGCATCTTTGTTTCAGCGACTCCTGCCGACTATGAAAAGACGCATTCGGGCAAGGTGGTTGAACAGGTGGTGCGCCCCACCGGGCTGGTCGACCCACAGGTTGAGGTGCGGCCCGCCACCCACCAAGTGGACGACGTCCTGCAAGAAATCCGCATCCGTGTGGACAAGCAAGAGCGCGTGCTGATCACCACGCTGACCAAACGCATGGCCGAGCAGCTGACCGATTACCTCAGCGACAACGGCGTGAAAGTGCGCTACCTGCACAGCGATGTAGACACCGTTGAACGGGTAGAAATTTTGCGTGACCTGCGCCTTGGGGCGTTTGATGTGCTGGTGGGCATCAACTTGCTGCGGGAGGGTTTGGACATTCCAGAGGTCTCGTTGGTGGCCATATTGGATGCCGACAAAGAGGGGTTCTTGCGCTCCGAGCGCAGCTTGATTCAGACCATCGGCCGTGCGGCACGAAACCTGAACGGCCGGGCGATTTTGTACGCCGACCGCATGACCGAGTCCATGAAAAAAGCCATGGGCGAGACCGAGCGGCGCCGCACCAAGCAAGTGGCCCACAACGAGGCGATGGGCATCACGCCCAAGAGCATCATCAAAAAGGTGAAAGACCTGATCGACGGCGTGTACAGCGAGAAGTCGGGCAAAGAAGCTGAACGCTTGGAGCAAGCCGCGATGCAACGGGCCAAGGTCGAGGACATGAGTGAGAAAGACATTGCACGCGCCATCAAACAGCTGGAAAAGCAAATGATGGAGCACGCCCGCAATTTGGAGTTTGAAAAAGCCGCTCAGGTGCGCGACCAGTTGACCATCTTGAAAGAGCAGGCTTTTGGTGCCACTGGCGGGGACAACATCCTGCCTTTGATCCGCGCCTGACTTGAGTTTTCAAGGCGCTGGCTCGATAACCCTATAACCCGAGTGATTTGATCGGGATTGGTTTATACTTGACTCGTTTAGTCGGGATCCCGCTCAAGCGGGTGATGGACCAAGCTCCCACCCACTTCAGGAGTCTGCCATGCGTTTAACCACCAAAGGCCGTTTTGCCGTCACCGCCATGATCGATTTGGCCTTGCGCCAAGACGCCGGTCCCGTGACTTTGGCCGCCATCAGCCAGCGCCAACAGATCTCGCTGTCCTATTTGGAGCAGTTGTTTGGCAAGCTGCGTCGCCACAACTTGGTCGAGTCCACCCGTGGACCTGGTGGCGGCTACACCTTGGGCCGTAAATCCACCGAAATCACGGTAGCGGACATCATTTTGTCAGTGGACGAACCCATTGATGCCACCCACTGTGGTGGCAAAGAAAACTGCAACGGCGGGGATGGCCGCTGCATGACACACGATTTGTGGGCCTCCCTCAACTCCAAAATGGTCGAGTTTTTGGATTCGGTGTCCCTGCAAAAGCTGGTGGATGACCAATTGGCCAAAGGCTTGGTGGTTGAAATCAAGCCCAGCATCAAGCGTGCTATTGCCCCCATGCCGATCAGCCAGCCAATTCGTGTCAACGTGCCCAACTCGGTGTTTGACCTGGGCAATATGTTCGCCAAATCCTGATTTCCTGATTCTCAAGAAGACCAGACCATGACCACACCGCATTTCCCCATTTATCTGGATTACAGCGCGACCAACCCTTGCGATCCCCGCGTGGTGGACGCCATCGTGCCTTGGTTGCGTGAACACTTTGGTAACCCCGCATCCCGAAGCCACGCTTGGGGATGGGAAGCCGAAGCCGCCGTTGAAAAAGCCCGCGAGCAAGTGGCTGACCTGATCGGCGCTGACCCCCGCGAGATCGTCTGGACCAGCGGCGCAACCGAGTCCAACAACCTGGCCCTCAAAGGCGCAGCGCATTTCTACAAGTCACGCGGCAAGCACCTGATCACCGTCAAAACAGAGCACAAGGCAGTGCTGGACTCCATGCGCGAGCTGGAGCGTCAGGGCTTTGAGGTGTCTTACCTTGACGTGCAAGAGGACGGTTTGCTGAACATGGATGTGCTCAAAGCCGCCATTCGTCCCGACACCATCTTGGTCAGCGTGATGCACGTCAACAACGAGATTGGCGTGATTCAGGATGTGACTGCGATTGGCAATTTGTGCCGCGAAAAAGGCATTGTGTTCCACGTCGATGCAGCGCAATCCACGGGCAAGGTCGATATCGATTTGGCTCAGTTGCCGATCGACTTGATGAGCTTGGCTTCGCACAAGACCTATGGTCCCAAGGGCATTGGCGCTTTGTATGTTCGCCGCAAGCCCCGCATTCGCCTTGAAGCGCAGATGCACGGCGGCGGCCATGAGCGCGGTATGCGTTCGGGCTCTTTGGCCACGCACCAATGCGTGGGCATGGGCGAGGCGTTCCGCATTGCCAAGCTTGAAATGGCCCAAGACAACGCCAAAGCCCGTGTTTTGCGCGATCGCCTGATGAATGGCTTGAGCGACATGGAGCAGGTGTTTTTGAACGGTCACGCCACGCAGCGCGTGGCACAAAACATCAACATGAGCTTCAATTTCGTCGAAGGCGAGTCACTCATCATGGGCATCAAAGGCTTGGCGGTGTCGTCGGGTTCGGCTTGCACGTCGGCTAGCCTTGAGCCCAGCTACGTTTTGCGCGCCTTGGGCCGCAGCGACGAGTTGGCCCACAGCAGCCTGCGCATGACGATTGGCCGCTGGACCACCGAAGAAGAAATTGACTTCGCGATCAAGACCATCCGCGAGAACGTGGCCAAGCTGCGCGACTTGAGCCCCCTTTGGGAAATGCACAAGGACGGCATTGATTTGAGCACCATCCAGTGGGCTGCCCACTGACTCGACTTTTTTCCATCGCACATTGAACTGAATACGGAGAAATCACCATGGCATATTCTGAAAAAGTGGTTGACCACTACGAAAACCCCCGCAACGTCGGTTCTTTCGACAAGGGCGACGACAGCGTGGGCACCGGTATGGTCGGCGCCCCCGCTTGCGGTGATGTGATGAAGTTGCAAATCAAGGTCAACCCAGAAACAGGTGTGATCGAAGACGCACGCTTCAAGACCTATGGCTGCGGCTCAGCCATCGCTTCCAGCTCACTCGTCACCGAGTGGGTCAAGGGCAAGACGCTGGACGAAGCCGCGGCCCTGAAGAACAGCCAGATCGCAGAAGAGCTGGCGCTCCCTCCCGTCAAAATTCACTGCTCTATCTTGGCCGAAGACGCCATCAAGGCGGCGGTGGACGACTACAAAAAGAAACACCTGAACTGACATGGCCATCTCACTGTCTGCTGCCGCAGCTCGGCATGTGACCCGCTACTTGGCCAAACGCGGCTCGGGTGTCGGTGTGCGACTGGGGGTCAAGACCACAGGCTGCTCTGGCCTGGCTTACAAGCTGGAGTATGTGGACGAGATCGCCCCGGAAGACGTGGTCTTTGAAGGTCACGGCGTCAAGGTGCTGGTGGACCCTAAAAGTCTGGCCTATATCGACGGCACCGAGCTCGACTTCGTGCGCGAGGGCTTGAATGAGGGCTTTCGCTTCAACAACCCCAACGAGCGTGACCGCTGCGGTTGCGGTGAATCCTTCCGCGTGTGAGCCCAATTTGGATTCCTACGCGTGATCTCGCTGCAAGCCAACGATTTTGAGCTGTTTGATGTGCCGGTCCAGTTCGAGCAGGACCGCGCTCAACTCGATACCCGCTGGAAAACCTTGCAGCGCGAAGCCCACCCCGACCGCTTTGCGGCCGAGGGAGCCGCCGCCCAGCGCGTGGCCATGCAGTGGTCGGTGCGCATCAACGAGGCCTATCAGCGCCTGAAAGACCCGCTCAAACGTGCCGCCTATTTGTGCGAGTTGCTGGGTGCACCTGTGCAAGCAGAAAACAACACCGCCATGCCTGCCTCTTTTTTGATGCAGCAGATGGAGTGGCGTGAAAGCCTAGACGACACCGACAGCGCTCAGGGCTTGGAAGCCTTGGCTGACCTTGTAACCGATGAGCAGCGCCGCGTGCAGCAAGAACTGGCCCATCTACTGGATGAGGCCAAAGACCCCGCTCAGGCCGTGGGGCAGGTGAGGGCGTTGATGTTCATCGAGCGCTTCACGCAAGAAGTGAACGCTAAACTCGACCGATTGACCTGAATTTTCCCGATTGATCATGGCCTTACTGCAGATTTCCGAACCGGGCCAATCGCCCGACCCCCACCAGCGCCGCATTGCCGTTGGCATCGATTTGGGCACCACGCATTCGCTGGTGGCTTCGGTGCGCAGCGGCGTGGCCGAGTGTTTGCCCGATGACGATGGCCGTGTCATCTTGCCCTCTGTGGTTCGTTTCATGCCCGGGCAGGGTCGCCAGATCGGTTTTGAAGCAGTGCAGTCTGCCGCATCCGACCCGGTCAACACCATCGCTTCGGTCAAACGCTTCATGGGCCGTGGCCTGAACGACATCGTCGACCGCAGCAAGCTGCCGTATGAGTTTTCCACCAGCGAGCAAGGCATGCTGTCCATCCAGACGGTGCAAGGCCCCAAGTCACCTGTCGAAGTCAGTGCCGAGATTTTGGCCACTTTGCGGTACCGTGCCGAAGACACCTTCAACGACGACTTGTATGGTGCTGTCATCACCGTGCCTGCCTACTTTGACGATGCCCAACGTCAAGCCACCAAAGACGCCGCCCAGTTGGCGGGCTTGAACGTGTTGCGTTTGATCAACGAACCCACGGCAGCAGCGATTGCCTATGGCCTAGACAACGCGAGCGAAGGTGTTTACGCGGTGTTCGATTTGGGCGGTGGCACCTTTGATATCTCGGTCTTGCGCCTGACGCAAGGCGTGTTCGAAGTGTTGTCCACCGGGGGTGACTCGGCCTTGGGTGGCGACGACTATGACCAAGCCTTGGCCGACTTTGCCATGGTCCAGCAGCCTGGCTTGCAAGCCGTCACTGCCGAAGACAAAACACTGCTCAAGGCATCTGCCCGTGCTGCCAAAGAGGCCTTGACCAGCTCAGAGAAGACCAGCCTCAATGTGGCTTTGTCCACTGGTGCTTTGTCGGTGCAACTCAGCCGCACCGATTTCGAGCAAGCCACTCAAGCCTTGACGGCCCGCTGCGTCACGGCTGTGCGCAAAGCGCTGCGCGATGCGCAACTGGCCAAAGAAGACGTGCAAGGTGTGGTCATGGTGGGTGGCTCTACCCGCATGCCGCAAATCCAGCAGGCGGTGGCCGACTTTTTTGGCCAAGCTCCCCTCAACAACCTCAACCCCGATGAAGTCGTGGCCTTGGGTGCGGCCATCCAGGCCAACCAGCTGGCGGGCAACAACGCCGCTGGCGAATTGCTGCTGCTCGATGTGATCCCGCTCTCGCTGGGCATCGAAACCATGGGTGGCCTGGTCGAGCGCATCATCCCGCGCAACCAGACCATCCCCACCGCGATGGCGCAAGATTTCACCACCTACCAAGATGGTCAGACCGCGCTGGCGCTGCATGTGGTGCAGGGTGAGCGCGATCTGGTGCAAGACTGCCGCAGTCTGGCCCGATTCGAACTGCGTGGCATCCCGCCTATGGCCGCAGGCGCAGCCCGCATTCGCGTGACCTTCACTGTGGATGCCGATGGCCTGTTGAACGTCGGTGCCAAAGAACAAATCAGTGGAGTCGAGGCCCGTATCGACGTCAAGCCCTCGTATGGTTTGAGCGATGATCAAATTGCCAGCATGCTGCAAGAAAGCTTCACCACTGCCCAAGCCGACATGAAAGCTCGAGCTTTGGTCGAGGCGCGCGTGGACGCTGACCGCATGCTGCTGGCCACGCGCAGCGCCTTGGCCGCCGATGGTCAACTGTTACAAGCAGATGAGCGCAGCGTCATCGACGCGTTGATGGCCACGCTGCAAGCTGCAATCCAAACCGAGCAAGACGCCCAAGCTTTGGAAGACTGCACCCAGGCTCTGGCTAAGGGTACCGAGGCCTTTGCCGCTGAACGCATGAACCACAGCATCCAAAAAGCGCTGGCTGGACAAAACATCCAGGCCTTGTAAAAGCCCACACTGCTTCGAATCTGGAAGACACCTATGCCCGTCATCAAAATCTTGCCCCACCCAGAGTACTGCCCCAGCGGTGCTGAAATTACTGCGCCTGCAGGCACCAGTTTGTGCGAAGCACTGCTCGACAACCACATCAACATCGAACACGCTTGCGACATGAGCGCAGCCTGCACCACCTGCCATGTGGTGGTACGTGAGGGCTTTAAGAGCCTCAATGAGATGGAAGAAACCGAGGAAGACCTGCTCGACCGTGCCTGGGGCCTTGAGCCCAACTCACGCCTGAGTTGCCAGGCCTTTGTGGCCAAAAGCGATTTGGTGATCGAGATCCCGCGCTATACCGTCAACCACGCCAAAGAACTGCACTGAGCTGGAGCTGCAAGCCATGCGCCAAATCGTTTTGGACACCGAAACCACAGGCCTATCGGCCGAAGGCGGCGACCGCATCATTGAACTGGGTTGTGTGGAACTGTTCGCCCGCAAACTCACCGGCAACAATCTGCATTTTTACTTCAACCCCGAGCGCGACAGCCATGAAGACGCGCTCAAGGTGCACGGCATCAGCAACGAGTTTTTGCGCGACAAACCCAAGTTTGCACAGCTGACCGATGAAATCCTCGATTACATCGCCGATGCGGAACTGATCATCCACAACGCGGCCTTTGACGTGGGTTTCCTGAATAAGGAACTGGAACGTGTGGGTAAAAAGCCTTTGAAGGCTTATGTCAGTGGTGTGATTGACACCTTGGCCATGGCCAAGGAGATGTTCCCTGGCAAGCGCAACAGCTTGGACTCACTGTGCGACCGCCTTGAAGTGGATAACTCAGGTCGCACCTTGCACGGCGCTTTGCTCGATGCCGAGTTGCTGGCCGATGTTTACATCAACATGACGCGGGGCCAAGAGGCCTTGCTGATCGATGCAGGCGATGCGCCAAGCGATTCCAAGACTGTGGTGATCGCTACGGATCTGAGTCAGTTTGTCTTGCCCGTGTTGTCGGCCAACGCACAAGAGGTGGCTGCGCATGAAGAGGTGCTGCAGCAACTTGACAAGTCAAGTGGTGGCAAAACCGTGTGGCGACAAATGCAGTTGGCATGAGCCACCTGCATGGATAAACACCATTCTTGGGGCTGCACTTTTCGTGTGATTGACAGAAAATGGAGCTTGTTTTCATGTCATAATCGCGTTCTTCGCCAAACGGCGTAGGGCGATTAGCTCAGGGGTAGAGCACTGCATTCACACTGCAGGGGTCGCAAGTTCGAAACTTGCATCGCCCACCAAAAAATTCCCAATGAAATCAAGCACTTAGATGAAAATCTAGGTGCTTTTTCTTGTGTTCAAAGTAGTATGGTCCGGGTTTACTACTTCTCATAGATTTTTCGATGTCTTTTCATAGATTTCGGAACAGTCAAACACCCCCAATTCAATCTGTTGTCATTGACACCAACATGGTGTCAATGCGGCATTGGTTTTTGCCTCTGCGCAGACGCAGCAGGCGCTGTTCTCGGCTTGAAAAAACGCTACGTTTGTTTTGAAATGACTCCAGCTACCCAGCCCAGCGAACCTGACTAAAAACGCGCTGTAGGGCTTTTTTGATGCCCGCACGGGTGCCAGCTGCAAAGGAGCACTGCCTTATGCAGAATTGGACGGCATGCACTCGCCGCACATGAACATGCGTTAATTGATCAATATCCGGAACATGCCTATGGACCTGGGTTTGTGCAGCCCGCACTTGTAGCAACTGATGGTCATGCCATTGGAAGAATCTTTGAAGAGCGAACCACCTTATTTGATCTTGTAATGCAAGCCGTCAGCAGCTATTTTGGTTTCTTGGTAGTTGCTCATTGGCTCATTGTGTACTGTGGTTGAAACAAAAGCTATGTTTGTTTTGTGTTTGACCATGATGCTGATCTGTGGGCAGCAACTTCATTATCAGGTTAGTTTAAATGCACACATGGGTTTTCCATTGGTAGACTCGTCAAATGTATGACCAAATTCACCAGAGCCCTCATTCAATCCACTCGAGGTTGCGAAAGTCAAACCCGCACTCAACAGTAGGCTTGATGATTGCAAAGTAGGGCGACACATCAAAGTCTCTGGGCGTTAGCAGCGAATGATGCTTCGGCTTGAATCGTTGCGGGTGAAATAGTTGTGTCGAGTAGCTTTTTGAGTCAGTTGTTGTCTTTGATGACGCTGAGTCCAAAGCAATGACGGGATAGCGAATACTTTCAAAAGCTTGTGCAATAAGCGTCGAGCATATCGCCCGAGTGGGATCTCCACTTCCAAGCGACAACAACTGCCGCCTAAAACGTGTTGGTACAGGCGGAGTCGGTAGCAAGTACCTGGCAAGGTCAAAGACATTGCGCAGATCATATTGATGGCCAATTTTTTCAATAGCAGCCCGTGCAACCAAGGCGCACTCTTGCTCACTAAGGCCAATAGGCCTGCAGATTCTGGTGTGTAAATTTGTAAATTTTTCAAGTCCGGTGCTGCGAACGCCATGAACGGTGTCTGCTTCAATTAGGCAGTGGTTTTCGGGTGCACTGGGGTCGAAGTTCATGCCGACATAAAGCGCTGCATGAGACCAGGTGGACTGGGTCAGGTATTTGATGGCACCACTGATCCGAGTGTTGCCTTCTACCAGGAGCACATCGCCGGTTCGTAAAGTGGTTTGTAAATGCAGTGGGTTGGATGGAGGGGCAGTACCGTCGATGTCCAGTTCTTTGCTGAGGTAGGCAGCTATGCCACAATCAACAAGTGCTGTCTGATGCAGCGCATTAGCTAGGGGCGCCCTAAGGGGCTGAGACGTACCCTTTGAACCTGATCTGGATCATGCCAGCGTAGGGAAGCTGACTCTCTGTTGGGTCAGGTTTCTTGCTGCCTTGAACCTTCCTTTTGGAGAACTGAAATGCTGTTGAAAGATAAACTGGTGTTGGTGTCGGGAGCGAGCCGTGGTTTAGGTGCAGCGGTTTCGCGTGCCGCTCATCGTGAAGGCGCCTGGGTGGTGGTCAACTACTTCAACAGCCCTGACATGGCGTCTGATCTAGTTGAAGAATTGGGTTCAAGAGCGCTGGCGGTACAAGCCGATGTTCGTTCCTTGGCTGCCGTTCAGCAGATGATCCAAAAAGGTCAAGAATGGGCGAGCCGACCGGTCACGGGTCTGGTGAATAACGCGCTCGTAGACTATCAGTTCAATGGTGATGCCCGCGATAAGCTCGAGGCCTTTGAATGGGCAGTGATGCTCAAGCAACTGGAGGGAACGGTCGGTGGTAGCCTTAATACCCTCAAGGCCTGCTTTGAGGGCATGTGCAAAGCGGGAAAAGGGTCAGTAGTCAACGTTGGTACCAACTTGTTTCAGAACCCTGTCGTTCCTTACCACGACTACACAGCCTCTAAAGGAGCGCTGCTAGCGCTTACCCGCACAGCGGCCAAAGAATGGGGTTCGCAAGGTATTCGCGTCAACATGGTCTCAGGCGGGCTCCTGCGCAAGACAGACGCCAGCGCAGCCACACCGGACGCTGTGTTTGACCTGATTGCCCAGAGCACGCCGCTGGGCCATGTCACCACGCCAGCGGAGATGGCCGATGCGATCGTTTTCTTGTTAAGTGATTTGGCTCGAGGCGTAACCGGACAGAACCTTGTCGTGGATGGTGGACTTGTGATGAACTAATTAAGGAAACAAGAACTACCGGGCGAAAAATTGTTGAGAACCCCAGTCAGCGACGAAAGACTGCGACTGTTTCATAGCAGTCGTCAACTCTAATCCGTTATTCCCAAGGCCGTGGACGCCGCTTGCTTTGCAGTTCTCCCACGTTCATCTCACCCTGCAGTGGGGCGGCGTAGAAGCGATCAATCATTTCTGGGCTGGTCCGTGCATTGCGAGCCAGGGTCAATGTGTCCACTGTTCGACCAAACATCAATCGGAACATGATGCTGCTGTGGCGAAGGCTGTACAAGGTACGAGTTTCGCCAGCAGTACTCAGCTTCAAGCCTGTGACTTCCAGCACAATTTCAAACTGCCTTGCCAGCAGTTTCATGGCGTTGTCGCGTGATGCCGCTTCGGGCATGAACACATAGTCCTCGGGGTGGATGTCACGGCCCAGCTCAAGCACCTGTCGACGCCTAATGCGTTCATAAACTTTCACAGCCCATGGCATGGTGGTGATGGGAAAAGTGTGCCCCTTGCTGGGTGGCAGGCTGAGCCTGAGGTAAGTCCATTCCCGTCGAATGATCTCCACATGCTTGTGCTGCATGTTGCGAATGTCAGTAGGGCGGATGTAGCTGTTGACCATGAACACGATCAGGTCTGCCAAGTCCTTGGTCATCTCGATGCGCTTGATCAATCGGTCAGCAGGTCCCAACTTGCCACCAGGCTCGCAAAAGTAGGAGCCCTTTGTTTCTTCTGAATGTGCTCGCCACTCGACTTTCTTGCCAGCCAGTTTTTTGGCCACCTTGGTAATTTCTTTGTACTCGCCCACATTGAACCAGCCTCGCGGCTTGTCCTCAATGCCCACCTTTGGAAATTCGGGAATGTGCTGAATAAAGCTGTGTCTGGCCGCGTGCTGCAAAACTTTGCGCGTGAGACCCATGTAGGCACCCAGTGTTGAAACACTCAGCTTAGGCACTTGGTTGGAGAGCTTCTGCAAAAATTCGTCCAGCATCTTGTAGTTGATGCTGAGCACATCCGTTTGGCCGAAAAAGGGCAGGATGTGTTTGTCGTAGCGCAGCTGCATGTTGTCGTAACTGATCTTGGAAAGCTGGCTGCGATTGAGCTTGGCCAATTCACTGTCCATCAGCATCTTGGTGGCCTTGGCGAAAGTCACAACTTCTGCGGCGTTGACCTCAATCGGTAAGCCTTCAAAATTGCCACCTCTTATGCGTATGGTTATGTCGTCGTAAAAGCGCTTGGCCGCTTCCAACGCGTCACGCTTGATTTCGGTCTTGGTGGTGCGTTTGAAGATGTGGCTCTCGGCGTAATACCTGACCCACCAGTAGCTGGACGCTGGAATTTTGAAGATCACTAGCTTGCGTGGGTAACCTGGAATTCGTGTGATAGTTTCCTTGATGGGCACAGACCTGTGCCGTTCGTGTGAGTCAGGTTCAATGGCGCGTGGCATGTCAATTTCTCTGCTGAATTCATAAAGTTTGTTTTCTGAACAGCTGACCAGTCAACCTATCGCGGCAGGGCTCTGGTTGATCTGTGGCTTTTAGACGATCATTGGCTTAGAAAATCGTCCTGCAAATTTGACAACCATTTGCAGGACGTTGATCACACAGTTTCAGTCTCATCTTCAGGTTCGTCAGATGAAGATGTGGACTTGGGAGCTCCGACTTTCCAGCGGTACTTTTCATACCAGTCTTTAAGTTCACTGGTTGCTTTCAGATACTCGGCGTCACCATAGCCATGCAAAATACTTTGCAAATTCGGAATGTTTGGATTCAGGATAGTGGTGTCTGAAATTCCAACCTTGATGGCTCTCTCTTTGTTTCTCTCTAAAGTCGACCACATGTTTTCCACGTCGCTTTTCATGGAGCAGACACTGCTGTATGCGCTCATCAATCGATCTAACTCGTCCATGCATGCATCTGTAAGATTGAAGCCGTCAACAACCTGTGCCGAATACTTTAGAGTCATGAATAAGTTCGAGTGCACCTGCGCAACAGTTATCAAATAGTCGGAACTGCTGTAGCGTTGCCAGTCACGTTCCTCGCCTCTGATTTCGCTCAAAACGTTTAGCAGCCTTTCGAGCCTATGCGTTGATGAATAGTTCCGCCCACCACTCTTGTAATACCGTCCATCTGGAATATGAAGAAGCTTTTTCAAGTCCTTCAATTTTGGAAGTTCAGAGTCAAAGTGTGCTCGCATCAAGATCACAGTGGCTTTGCCATGGGGTCCTAAAAAATCGCTCATTGGGTTCTCCTTTTGGTTTTGATAGATCCCCAGCCGATCCAGTCTGGGGATCTGGCGTATAGTTAAAACATCGCTTCCTTGACCGTGACGCCTGCAATCGAAGAATTCATAGGTGCATTGATCATGGCTTCCGGCTGAACCGCAGAGTTGAGGGCAGGCAGTCCGGCAGGCTGATAGCCCTTGTCACCAGGTTGCATGCCCCAGCCAGATGTGATGCCCAGTTTTTCGCGCAAGACATCTAGGTTGTTTTGTGTTGTCGCCAAATCGTCGGAAACACTGGCTTCTGCCACCATGTTCAAGATCTGTGTTTCCATGGCTTCGTTCAATTTGATGAAGCGCACAACACGTCGCTCTTGACCTATAGGATTGACACAGACGGCAAACTCGAAGGTGCCTTCCTTCTTTCCCTCTTCAACTGTGTTCAACACAAATTTGTCATCCACTTGCACAATCGTTTGAGCTTGTTTGGCATTTGCCAGCAGGATCTTGCGCAACATCTGTGTCTTGGCCTCTTTGTGAGTTTTCACGGCCTTGGCTGCTTCCGCGTCTTCTTTGGTGGCGGTGATTTTGGCAATGCCGCCGCGCTCTTTGATGTAGTTGGGAAGCTCTTGCGCAGCCAAGTTCTCGTCGTGTGCCACCTGCAAAACCTTTGAGTAGGTATAGGCCGTTTGACGATCTGTGGGCAAGATGAAGCGCAGCACAGTGGTGAGCCAAGGTGTGTTGGCTTGTGTCTTGACGTCGTGTTCGCTCTCAAGGCGTTCGCGCATGCGCTGCAGGATGTGATCTTTCAAAACGGATTCGTTGATTTGCAGGGCATAGCTGTAGATTGCTCCCAGCAGGGCATAAAGCTCTTTGGTGCCTCGCACTACGTAGGTCTCTACGTACTGGTCATTCATTTTGGCCAGGTTTTGAGCCTGTCCCAAAATCATGTCCACTTGTACTTCGTTGGCACTTTTGTCACTGGGTCGACGCTTGTCCGAGCCGCCCAATGCGCGGTTCATCAAAAGACCAAATGAGAATTCATCCACAGATGAGGCTTGCGCTGTGAGTCCGACGGCAACTCCATTAGCCGTGAGAGGGGCGCTGTTTGCGTTTTCTAAGTTCATTTCAAACTCCTGTTAAATTTCATAACCATGGGTTCCGTCGACCAGGATTGGTGCGACACGCTGAGGTTAGGTTTT
This sequence comes from Akkermansia muciniphila, assembly GCA_943331105.2. Classification (GTDB taxonomy): domain Bacteria; phylum Pseudomonadota; class Gammaproteobacteria; order Burkholderiales; family Burkholderiaceae_C; genus Limnohabitans_A. The sequence continues at coordinate 30,399 of CALQKH020000011.1, read as the reverse complement.
GGGACAGGGAGTCAGTTCCTTTTTTCGAGGGGTTCGAAAAAATGAAGTTGGAAACTCAGATATCTGCTAATGGTGGAAAGCCATTGATGCAGGCGATTGCTTCGGGTGGCATGACCGCCGCTGGGAGTGAGCCATTCATTTATGGCGGTTACTTGGAAGTCTGGTTTCGATGTCTGAAGCTGTCCAAGCAGTACATTCAGAACTGCCGAACTGGGATCTTTGGTTCACAGGGTGCAGCCAATACCTTCAAGCTCTTTGGTTGCTTGGAACATTTGACATTGCGTGAGTGGTGGCACGAACGTGGTTGCCAAAACTTTGGGTGCAGCATTGCCACATTCAAAGTGCGCTTAGTAGTAGCACAGCGAAAAACATCCAGTTGCCGTATCACTTTGGATGCCGATGATGAAACACCGGCGGAACTGGTTGGTGATGAGGTCAGTTTTCTGGTTGAGCAGATGCGACTGCTTCAGGGGCAAAGCGGCATGCTTTCTTCGGCACCCAAGTCTTGGTCAATATACAAAAGCCGCATCACACCCGAAGCTATCAAGCTGAACCTGGACGTTCTTGAAGCACATGACACGTTCAAGCGAAATGAACCCAGTTCCAAGCTATGGCGTATCGGAGAACAGATGCGACTAAATCCCAAGGCCATGACCAAAATTGGTGAAACGCCAAAAGAGCAAACAGACAAGCACATCAAGATGGGTCACACAGTCAGTGAGTTGGTCAGGAAGGGGCAGGGCTTGGTTTCGAATGCATGCGAGGGTGTATTTCCCAGGTACTGATTTTTAGTGGTTTTGCGGGTCTATCAACGCTGGTAAGCCACTACTGACAACCCAGACAAACGCGTGTTGCTCGTAGTGCCGTGCCAGTGACTTAGCTGCTTCCAGATCCAGGTTCAGTACTAATACGCTGGCCTCACCTGGCCAGTTGTTGCTAGGGTGTTTGCCAATGCCATCAATGCAGATCAGGCCGCGCCTTTTGAGATTGGCTTTGAGCTCGTTTTGGCGCGCTATGTTTTCTTTGGCTGGCAGGTTTTGGCTGAACGGATTCCAGGCAGTGATGAAGACCGCGCTCAAGGCGTTGTGCTCGGCCATGAGCGCTTTGAGTTCAGGGCAAGGCTGACCAATGTGCAAGGTGAAAGGACGTTCGTAGTGAACGATGTACTCGGTCTCGTTGAAGGCCTGCAAAAGCTCAGCGGGTATCGCGTGTTTCATGAATCCATCCATTTGTTTCATCACTGATTCTGATCTATTCGCCTATATTTGTGGCCATCAATTAAATTGCGGCAAGATGACTGCATGAAAATTCCCCGCATTCTTTGGCTTGGTGTTTTGGTCACAGCCTTACTTACTGTTTTTGCTGTTTCAGCATCTTTGGGGGCAAAGCAAGTTGTTGTTGTCCGGCACGACCTGCGCGCCTCTGCCGATCTGCAGCCCATCCGCTTGGTTCAAATTTCAGACTTGCACCTCAAGGCTTTTGGTGCCCATGAACAAGGTCTAGCTGAACAGCTCTTTGCGCTTGCGCCTGATGTCGTGATCTTGTCGGGCGATGCGGTTGACCGTGCCGATGCGCTGCCGATGCTGCAATCGTTTGTGCGGGCCTTCGCGCCTGTACCGGTATTGTTGGTTCCGGGCAATTGGGAGCACTGGAGCGGCTTGGATTTCCTCGGCTTGCAAAGCATGCTGGCTTCTTCGGGTGGCCAGCTTTTGCTCAACGAGCGGTGGACTTTTTCGCGTGGTGGCCGTAGCCTTGTCGTCATGGGTTTGGACGACGACACAGCAGGCCAGCCAGATCTGCAGTTGCTCGACACTCGCGCGCCAAGCAAAGACGCATTGACTGTGTTGGTCCAACATTCACCGGAATTCTTTGACAAAGCTGATGTTGCCAAACGCATGGCCAATCAACGGTTTGACCTTTGCCTTGCGGGTCATACGCACGGCGGGCAGTTTGCTGTGGGCGGTTGGGCGCCCATCAGGCCCCGGGGCAGTGGCCGCTTTGTCGCAGGTTTTTACGATGTCCCTGGATGCTCTTTGTTTGTTTCTCGAGGCGCAGGGACATCCTTGCTGCCGATGCGCTTGGGCGCAAGGGCAGAAGTGGTGGTGTTTGACTTGTGAATCAGCAAAAAATCAAATCCACCCGGAAATGACTGCTTATCTCTTGCCCGGTTCTACAACCCGGTATGGTCCATTGGGCAAAGCGTTGGGTCCGGTGACAAACACCTCTTGATTTGCTTGTTGCGTCAAGGGCATGTAATTGGGGGCAGCACGGGTAACGGCTGCGTTAATCGCAGCAGTCACCAACGCTGCCATGGGAGACATGGCGTTGTTGTTGTTTTGAGGCTGGTATTGCATGCGCTTGTTGTCACGCCATAATTCCACGCCGTTTTTGCTGACCAAACGGTAATCAAAATCAACGGTCACAACAGTAGTGAACACCGCGAACTTTGCATCCCATTGTTTGATAGCTACATACAGAATCGCATCCGTACCGAAGAGCTTTGCCAATGACTCCGGTGGCTGCTCGTGTATGCGATCAGCCTCATAAAAACCTTCCTGTTCCAGTACAAATTTGGTGGTGTTGACTGGAAAGACATAGTAACCACGTTCAGCAATCGGTATGGGGAGAGACGCCAAGACATAGTTAGGCGCGTCCACGTCCAGAGATCGATTGATGGTTGGTACGATCAAGATCGATCTTGGTGCCGCAGCGACCAGTGCACTTTGATCAGGTTTTGTAGGCTGAGTCACACATCCAGTCAGTGACAACAGGCCCGCACTCAAGGCAAGTACATACAGAAATTTGCCTGAGAAAGACTTTGTGCTGTTCATTGTTTTGTCCCGCTTGCTGCAGATTGCCTGCGTTCTAGGTTTTGAATCAAAGAGGTCATCAAGACTCTGCTTTCAGGCCACGCGTTACGCTCTTTGGTATAGAAGTCGATGGCCTTTTGAGTTGCGCCAGCTTTCAAATACAGGGTGCCCAATTCGGCATACAAACCGGGTGCAACTCTCGCATTTGACTTTTCCATTTCGCCCACGTGCGCTTCAAGCTTGATCCGAAGCGCTTCCATTTTTGTCACGTCTTTGTAGCCTGCGTAAAGCGATTGGTCGTAGCCACCCCATTGGTAAAGACCAGGCGCAGCACATCCAGTCAGAAGCGCAAGGGCTGTCAAAGTTGGTATCCAAAGAATTCGAGAAATCATTTTTGGCCTTATTGAATTAAGAAAGTGCGGTTGACGCCGTCACCGGCATAAAACTTTTCGTCCAAAAGAATCTGGCTGCCCAGAACCACACGCAATTGGTGTGTTCCGGAAATAATGCGCAGAGCAGCGATACCATCCAGATATGAGCCCAAAGAGCCCATGTCCAGCCCATCGACGATCACCCGAGCCGCATGCTGTTGTGTATCAGTTGCTTTGAATGAAATTTGTGGGCGGATGTCTGATACACCTTGCTTTTCCGTTGGCATTTGAGTGCACCCATAAATGCCCAAAACAGGTAAGGCCGCCAAAAGCGTGGCGGTCATGGCCAACCTGGTAAGACTGTTGGCCGTGAAAGTTTTGAAATCAGGTTTTTTTGTCATTACTTGGCTCCATCAAAACGAACGGTCAGTTGATTGGTTTGAAAGCCAGCCAATGAACCCGAAATCACAGTGGCAGCAGAGCCTTCGTTGAGCTCGTTGTCACCAAACAAACTGTCCACTCGAACGCTGGCCACCATACGACCAGGCAGCGTCACCGTCGTGCCTGTTTGGGCGGATTTAACTTGCTCGCCCAGTGTGTGGACACTGAATTGCATGCCGGGTTTGATGCCTTGCAGTCGACCACCCCCTAAAAAGAGCTGATTGCCATCGAGCTTCAAAATACTGGTCTGCCATGGGCGCGAGCTCATCTCTACGGTCAAGCGATTGACCGCTTCACTGACCGCTTGACGAATGGCGGTGTCGTTCAGGGTGCCGTCGTAACTGGCTTGTGAGCCAAACCCAAAGGTGGATGCCGTTTCGGTAGATGCCTCTCCGGCACCAGAGGTGGCAAAAAAGACATGCCCCGTGCTGACTTCAACCACGCGAATGTCAATCTTGGCAAACGCAACTTGTCGCTTGCTTGAAGACACAAAGCCCGTGGCACCCACAGTTTTACGACCAAACTCGGTCAGTGACCCAATGATCAAAGCGTCCACACCAACCAAATTCAAGCGTGTATCGGTCAGTCTGCTTTCAGCTTGCAATCGACCAATGTCAGGCCGTTCAAATACAAGATAGCCGCCTGATGACGTCAAAGCTTTGCTCATCAAGTCTGTGACCTGCTTACCCAGTGGGTCTCCGCTGTTGTCCCGCAACAAGGACTGTCCGTAGCTCGTTTCATTGCTGATGCGGCCAAGGGCAATTTTTCTTTTGAGTGTCGGTACAGCTGGGGCAGCTGCCAAAACCGCTTGTTGTGCAGCTTTTTGCATCGCAACTGGCTGTGGAGCTTCAATGCTTGAAATGGGGGGTGATTGAACAGCACAACCCGATAAGGCAACGGCCAACAAAGTCATCAAGCCAATTGACAGCCGCCTTTCTGATGACGCTTGGGGAGTGCGGTGCTTGTGGACGAGGAGGGGAGGTAAAGCCATTTTTCTTGCCTTTAAAAACTTGATGGATTGTTTGAACGTACGGGTGCGCTCAAGTCACATCATTTTTTGCTTTGGCAAGCTCAACACAAGAGCCCATCAAGCTGTGAATTAACCCAGTCTTTGAACTGACCTTCAACCGCAAAAGCTCACCGCATGAGCTTGCAAAGATTGAATTGGGGTGGTTGGCTCACGTCATGAGCTTTTTCCGCTGGTCGCACATACAGCTAACACTTGAAAAAGGCAGCTTCAACAGGCTTACAGGATGAGCTTGTCGAATGAAATGATCCTCTCAATTAAATAAACAACATAAAAAAGAGATCAAGCATCATGAGTGAAGTTGCACGGCTGTATCGGTACAAGAGTTTGTTCAGCGGACGCACAGCCATTTCTGCCATTGAATTGCAACGCGAGTTGGAAATTTCTCCAGCCACGTTTAAGCGCGACATTGCCAAACTTCGCGACCAGCTGAACGTGCCCATCGTTTACGACAGAGCTCTCGGCGGTTACAGGCTCAGTCCGTCTCAAAAAGTGGCTGAGTTGCCGGGCATATGGTTTACCCACGATGAGCTGTTAGCGCTGGTGTCCATTGAGCATCTCTTGTCTCAGCTCGAGCCCACCGTTTTGGCGTCGACCCTCAAGCCCATTCAGGGTCGCTTGGCGCAATTGTTAGAAGAGCTGGGTTTCGCCAATCAAAGTTTTGGCATGAAAATTCTCTTGCTGCAGTCCAAAAAGCGCACTTTGCCCCCTAAGCTTTTTGAAAGCGTGGCTGCAGCTACTTTGATCGGTAAGCGCATCAAAATTCTGCACCGCAATCGGCACACCAGCGTCACAGTTGAGCGAGTGGTTTCACCCTTACGTTTGGTTCATTACCGCGACAACTGGTATTTGGATTCGTGGTGCCATCTGCGAGAGGGCTTGCGCAGTTTCTCGATCGACGCCATTGAAAATCTAGAAGCCTTGAACGATGACGGAATCAAGGTCTCGAAAGAGAGCCTACATGCCGCCATGGGCGCTGGATACGGAATTTTTTCTGGCAAAACCATCACATGGGCAACTTTAAAGTTTTCTCCCAAAAGGTCGCAATGGGTCTCGCGAGAGGTTTGGCATCCCAATCAAAAGTCCAGCTTTGAGGCAGATGGCAGCTTTGTTCTGATGATTCCTTATTCGGACGATCGCGAATTGATTGGCGACATCATGCGATTTGGTCCGGAGGTGGAAGTGATGGCGCCTCAATCGCTCAAATCAAAAGTCCACAGCACATTGCTTGCCGCTTTGAGCCGGTTTGTTTCATAAAAGCGGTGGCTATTTGACTTGGCCCCATCCGGCCTTTTTCCAGAGCTCATCCAACCCCCGATCCAAGTTGGGCTCTGCGGGGGCCACCCAATAAGCAGGGTAGATGTTGACCTGATAGGGCAATTCATTCAAAGCCTCGGTACCGTTTTGGTCTGCCCAATTGTTCAGGCCCACATAGCCCAGTGCTATGCAGCCCGCCATGGCCCACAGACACACCATGCGGTTGTTCAACCAGCCCCAAGCCATTCTCAGTTGCAGCAAGCCAAGCAAGACGATCAGCACCGCGCGTGTGATGTTATTGAACTCATGTGGCCAAGGCCAAGCCATTGCAAAAAACAACCATGGCATGGCAATGATCAGCAAGCACAAGTCGATGATTCCTGCTGCAGCCGTCACAGCGATGTGTTGGCTGACCTTGGCGCGGCCACTTGCAACGTGGCTGATCCATGACCAAGCCGCAACCCATGCGCTCATGATGGCAAAACGATCGGTCAAGTTTTTGGTGAAAAACGCCGGATCCGTGTTCTGCAAGGTGTAGTTTTGGTAATACCAAACGGTAATGCCAATGAACGCAAGCACCAAGCTGGCAGCGGATACTGAAACCGAACGCACGTTCATGGCTTGGCCTTGTCAAAGTTGGCATCAAAGGCAAGACTGGACATGGACTTTTTCAGGATAGCTTTGGCCGTAGCATCGTCAAATCCGTCCAGTCCCATGGCCACAACCAGCGCGTTAGGTCCCCTGACCAAGGGCGTGTACCTAAAGCGGTACTCGTTCAAATTGGGCAACTTGGTCAATGCCCGGCGACAAGCGTGCAGCTGCACTGTCAGGCCGTGGGGTACTTTGACCCTTTGCTCTGAGCACTGCCAAGGCGTTGAGTCAACAGGCGCTTTGCTGACGCCAGACAGTCCATAAAGCCTGCGCTCCACCAGACTGGCCATTTGCAAATCGGTCAGGCCCGGCCCTTGCAACAAAAACGAGCCAGAAATGATGTTGCCAGCCTGCTGTTCGTCCATCACGTAAAGCCCACTGGCCGACTCGCAAGTCTGCTTGACCACGCTGTAGCGCCATTGGGTGTTGTTCTGCATCTCCGTCGAGCAGACTTGCTGATCCGCCAAGTCGGCCCGAACATTGAAGGGCCCCAGCCTGCGCACATTGTTCAAGCCAGTGTCCAGGCGCTGCAGCTGTTGCTGGCCAAACAATGCCAATTGCTTGGAAATATCAGCCCGCAGTTGGGCGTTGTCTGGGGTGCTTTGCTCGGCCGTCCGCTTGATCAAAGTGCTGACGGCGGAGGAGGGTATGACCAAGCCAATCAACTGGTGCCGGGTGCTGGTGGCCACATTGACACCCACAACGCGGCCGCGGGCGTCCAAGGTGGGCCCGCCGCTCATTCCGCTGTTGATGGCACCGCTGAACACAATCAGGGGCGAGGACTGCTCATCGTGCATGCCATTGAATGAGCCATTGACGATGCTGTACTCAAAAGACCCGGGCTTGCCCACAGAAAACCCGTTCTCACCCTTTGCAGGCAAAGCCTCACGCAGCTCCAACAAAGGACCATCGATGGGTGATGGCAAATGCAAAATCGCCAAATCATTCAGTACGTCCACCGCTATGACTCGCGCTGTTTGCTTGACTCTTTCTGAAGTGTGTACGGTCAGGTTGTGCGCCTTGGCTTCAAAGATAGCGTCGGTCACGGCGTGGTAATTGGTGACCACCCAGTCTTTGCGATGGGTAATGAAGCCACTGGCGCTGGAGACCACACCCGAATTGCCACTGACCTCAGTTTTGACCACCACCACTGATGGGCTGATGCGTTTGAATAAGGTCTCGGCGTTGTTGGCCTGCGCCCAAGCCAAATTCCAGCCCAGAAATACCAGCACCACAGCGGTCAATTTCATCATCGAGGACCGTACGTTCAACGGTCGCACTAAATCAATAGGTATGGCTAAAAATGTGCTCGGCATCTAATTCTCTAAATTTGATAATTTCGTAAATAACGGGTGCAGTGTAAGCAGCCTAGGTTTTGGCTGATGCTGCATCTACATTCATCTTTTGATCCTGATCGCAGCATTTGTATCTTTTTGACCATGGTCTGACATCACAGGCTCACGCGATGAGCTTCTGAAAAGACAAGCCCTAAAAACTTAAAAATGCAAAAAATACAAAGGCATGTGACAAACTGCCTGTATGAAGAATTTCTTGTCAATGGTGGTGGTCTTGCTGGGTTTGTTGGTCACGAACGCCAACGCCACCTTTGTGCTGCAGGGCTTGGTAATTGGTGTGTCGGATGGTGACAGCATCACCGTCTTGGACAGTGACAAGCGGCAACACAAAATAAGGTTGCAAGGCATTGACGCGCCAGAAAAGGCCCAGGCCTATGGCCAGAAGTCCAAAGAATCGCTTTCGAAGTTGGTCTACAAAAAACAGTTCAGGTACATTGGTCCAAAAAAGACCGATTTGGCCGGACCGTGGGGCAGGTGATGCTTGGCGACATCGACATTTGTTTGGAGCAAGTCAAGCGCGGTATGGCTTGGCATTACAAAGATTACCAAAGCGAGCAGTCGATCGAAGAGCGTGTTCTATACGACCGCGCTGAAACACAGGCCCGTGAAAATCGCTCTGGCCTTTGGCAAGACCCAGCGCCCATGGAGCCGTCGGCCTTCAGGCGAGAAAAACGCAGAACTTCAGCAGGTTGATAGTCTGGTTTCGTTTGGCGTACTGTATTCAAGCACAGTGGCACAAGCTCATTTGAAGAGCCAGTGAGTTCGTAGGATAAGGGGCTAAAAAAGGATTTTCCATGCTCCCAGGCCCAATTCGTCTATACAGTTGTGGTTCGTGCTTTGGCTTGTTTTCGCGCAGGACGCTTGCTTCGGGTAACACCTTTGGCGCGCAATATCGCTCGGACGGCCAGATGAAGGCCCGCATGTTGCCGCAGACGCCGCCTTTGGTCGTCTGCCCTCACTGCCAAGCCCTGTTTTGCATGCTGGGTGCAAAGCACGCCATTGAGTTCAGGAACTACTTTCCAGGTTGGGGCTTTCTGGGGGAGCCGACGCCTGAAGAAGTGGCCAGTAAAAAGGCTCAAGAAGCCTTGGCTCAACAATACAAGGATGTCCCCCACTACGAACTGGCATCAAACACCCAGTGTTTGGAATATGTCCAGAGCCACAAAATGGCTGAGAACGAAGAGCGTTTGCGCCTTTATGCCTGGCACCGTGTCAACGACGAGCGGATGGACTCACCCCGAAATCTTTCTGCTGCAGAAGCTCAAAACCTTCAATCACTCTTGATGCTGTGGGATACAGAAGAGGATGATGCCATCCTCATCAAGGCCGAAATGCTGCGGGAACTGGGGCAATTCGCTGCAGCAGCCGCCGTTTTGGACCACGATTTCAGCGCCGAAGCTGAAGCTCAAGCAGAGCAAATCATGCAGGCGATCGAACGGCAGGATGACCAACCCTTCATCCTCGCGCCCAACCGGGATGACGGCGACATTGAATTCGCTTGGGCATGGCAAGCCCGCCGCCACCCAACCGAAGTGCCGCAATTTCTGGGTGAGGACTCATTTGACCCACCCCTGTTTCAGGTCAACAACAGAGATTGGTGGGTCAAAGTGCTGGGAATGATGTCGCACAACTGGGCCTTGATTGAGCCCCAAAACCCTTCAGGGGCGGTTGTTTACTTTTTTCACGACTTGGGCACTGCCCTTCGGCCTAACGGTTTCAAGCTGAAACAAATAAAAGGTCGCAGTGCTGTTGTAGATTCATTGAGCTTTGATTCTTTGCCCGAAGCAGAGGCAGCATTGCGCAACAACCATTTTGAGAGACTGGTGCTAAACCCCGGCCCTTGGCTAGGCTTTGAGCCGACAGGACACTTTTACGATGCAAGGGCAACGGAGGAGGGGATTTACTCGCGCAAGGGATATTGGCGTTAAGTCGACAGATCATGGACGGCTCAAAAACCAGATAGTGGCAAAAAAGGCCAGCCCCCAGCCAGATAACCTCCTCTTTTTAAGCAAAAATCAGTCAATACAAAATTTAAGCACCAATGACCCAGCTTGCCCCCGGCGCCCGCGCCTTGATCCGAGACGAAGAATGGCTGATTCGCCGCGTTGACCCCTCTGCTGACGGCGGTTGGCTGCTCACTTGCGACGGCATCTCGGAGCTGGTGCGGGGCCAATCGGCGCTGTTCCTCACGGAACTTGAAGACGACATCGAAATCCTCGACCCGTCCCAAACCCTGCTGGTTCCCGACGACAGCCCCAAATACAACGCCACCATGCTCTATTTAGAGAGCCAGCGCAGGCGTACCGTGCCCAACGACACGCGCATCCACTTGGGCCATCGGGGTGTGATGAATGTCGTGCCTTACCAGCTCGATCCGGCCTTGCAAGCCCTGCAACAGCCCCGCGCCCGCATCTTGATTGCCGACTCGGTCGGTCTGGGCAAAACCCTTGAGGCAGGCATCTTGGCCACCGAACTGATCCAGCGCGGTCGCGGCAAGCGCATTTTGGTGGTCACCCAAAAAGCCATGCTCACCCAGTTCCAAAAAGAATGGTGGAGCCGTTTTTCTATTCCCTTGGTCCGGCTTGATTCGATGGGCCTGGCACGCGTTCGCAACCGCATCCCGGCCAACCACAACCCTTTCAACCATTTCGATCGCAGCATCATCTCCATCGACACGCTCAAAAGCAATCTGGAGTACCGTAACTATTTGGAAAACGCCTGGTGGGACATGATCGTCATCGACGAATGCCACAACGTCGCCGCCCGCGCTGGCGAAATGGGCCTGGCCAAACGTGCCAAGCTCGCCCGCCTGCTGGCCACCCGGTCCGACACGCTCATCCTCTTGTCAGCCACACCGCACGACGGGTCAGCCCGCAGCTTTGCCTCGCTTATGTCGCTGCTTGACCCGACCGCCATTTCTGACCCGGACGACTACACGCCCGACGACTTCAAAAACAAAGGCCTGGTCATCCGTCGTTTCAAGCACAACATCAAGGATCAAGTCACGTCCGACTTCCAAGAGCGGGTCACCACCTGCCTGCGCCAAGCCGCTAGCGCCCAAGAAGAAGCCGCCTACCGTGCCTTACTGGCTATTCCCTTTACGCAAAACGGCCAACACAAAGGCGGCAAGCAGCAGCAACTGCAACGCGTTGCAATGCAAAAAGGTTTGTTCTCCAGCCCCGCTGCCGCGCTCGAATCGGCCAACAAGCGAATCCAGTTGCTCCAGCAAAAATCGGCCCCGACTGCAGAAGAGGGCACCGAAATCGCCCACCTGCAAGACTTCATCGCCACGCTGCAACCCATCACCCAAGACGCCAGCGCAGCAGGCTTCAGCAAATACCAGCGTCTGTTGGCCCACTTGCAAAGTGCTGACTTTGGCTGGAACAACCAAGACCCCGCCGACCGGCTGGTGGTGTTCTCCGAGCGCATTGAAACCCTGCACTGGCTGCAAAAGCAGCTGGCCAAAGACCTCAAGCTCAAAGACAAACAGCTCGATATCCTGCACGGCGGCATGCCCGACACCGAGCAGCAAGAAATGGTCGAGCGCTTTGGTCGCCAAGACGACCCGATCCGCGTGCTCCTGTGTTCCGACGTGGCCAGCGAAGGCCTAAACCTGCATTACTTCAGCCACCGCTTGGTTCACTTCGACCTGCCTTGGTCGCTCATGGTCTTCCAGCAGCGCAACGGCCGTGTGGACCGCTACGGCCAAAAGCACCAGCCCCACATCGTGTACCTGTTCACCGAAGCCGTGACCGAACACATCAAGGGCGACCTGCGTATTCTGGAAATCCTGCAAAACAAAGACGATCAGGCCAACAAAAACCTGGGCGATCCTTCGGCCTTCCTGAACGTGTTCGACCCCGAAAAAGAAGCCGAAAAAGTCGGTGGTTTCATGGCCGAAGGCCTGAGCCCCGAACAAGTCGAAACCACTCTGGACCAAGCCGCCAGCAACACCCAAGACAACGAAGGCGACTGGTTGCTCACCCTGTTTGGCGGCGGCGCAGACGCCACCAGTTCAGACGCCAGCACAAGCGCTGCAACCAGCGCAGCCAAAACAGCCTCCAGCCTCGACCACATCCATAATCCGCTGTCGCTGTTCGACAACGACTTCCACTACGCCACCACCGCGCTCACGCAAATCAACCAGGCCACCCCGGTGTGCCAGTGGACCCAAGCCGCTGAAGAACAAATCATCAGCATCACCGCCCCGCTGGACCTGCAAGACCGCCTGCGCCAATTGCCCCGCGAGGCCCAGGCCGACAGCGACCTGTATGCCCTGTGCGCCAACCGCGACCGCGTGGCCGAAGCCATCGAAAAAGCCCGCCAAGCCCGCGCCGAAGAAGACACCTGGCCCCAGCTGCATTACCTGTGGGCGCAGCACCCCATCATGGAATGGCTGGGCGACCGCGTACTCAGTCAGTTTGGCCGTCACAGCGCCCCCTTGCTGCTCAGCGCCCAGCTGCAGCCGGGTGAACAAGCCTTTGTGCTCATGAGCCTGGTGCCCAACCGCAAAGGCCAGCCCCTCATGGTCGAATGGCAAGTCGCCACCCGCGTGGGCGAGCAAGGCGCATTCCAGCTCGAAGCATTTGAAACCTTTGCCACCCGTGCTGGCCTGCAAGCCAACCGCCTGGCCAACCGGGGGCAGGGCGCGGCTTACCAGTCTGTCGCCTCCCCCATGCAAGCCGCCTTGCCCGGTGCCGTAGCCACCATGCTCGCCTTCATGGCGCAGCAGCAAAAGCAATTTGCCGCTCAGCTCGATGCCCGGCTGCAAGCCACCCTGGCCGAACTCAAGCTCCTGCAAGACAAACAAATCGTCCAGCTGGAGCTGCGATTCGAAAACCAAATCGAAACCGTCAAACGCAGCCGCCTCGAAAACCGCACTCGCCAAATTGGCCGCGTGTTTGACGACTACCGCCAGTGGGTGCAAGACACCCTGACGACTGAGCCCAAGCCCTGGATACAGGTGCTGGCCGCCGTGTGCAACCCCACTGCTGGAGCCTGAACATGCCCGTCCTCGACGCCGTCCAAACCTTCGCTGGCATTGCCAACGAAAACGAGTTTTACAGCCACCACTACCTGGCCGAAGTCTTCAAAGGCGACATCAAAGCCAAGCTCGACGCTTGGGAAGCCGCAGAGGCCGACCACACCAGCGATGCCCAAGATCACGAACAACACCGCGCCCCCCACAAACGCCTGCAAGCCTGGGCACAAAAATGGTTTGCCCTGCGCGGCCAGATCACCCGCGCCAAAGACGACGCCGAAAAACTCGCGCTGTTCACCCAGCTGCAAACCGGCTTGTTGCAAGCCCTGGGCTACAGCATCCAGCACGATGCCGCCCAGCGCCCGGTAGAACTGGTGGCTGGGCAGGCCATACCCCTGTGGAGCCTGCTGGCCAAAGACGCCAGCAGCCAAACCACTGCCGCACAGCTGGCACTGCACCCCCCGCAACTGGCCATTGCCCCCGCTTACCAACCCGGGCAAGAAGGCGAAGACCTGCTTGACCACACCTTAACCCGCCTGCACTACGCCGGGGCCGATGTGCCCGCGCCGTTGGTGGGCGAGGGCTGGGACAGCCTCGTTTCTGAAGCCCTGTTCGGCGCCGACCTGGCACCGCGTTATGTGCTGCTTGTGGGCCTGGACCAATGGCTGCTGCTCGACCGCTACAAGTGGCCGCAAAACCGCGCCCTGCGTTTTGACTGGGCCGAAATCCTCGACCGCAAAGACCCGGCCACCCTGCAAGCCGCTGCCGCCTTGCTGCACCAAAGCAGCTTGGCCCCCGGCCAGGGCAACAGCTTGCTGGAGAGCCTGGACGAAAACGCCCACAAACACGCCTTTGGTGTGAGCGAAGACCTCAAGCACGCCCTGCGCGAAGCCATCGAACTGCTGGGCAATGAAGCCGCCAACCAACTGCGCCAACAAGCCAGCGATAGCAAAAAAGGCTTCTTCAGCGGCAAAGACCAGCTCGACCCCGCCGACCTCAGCCTCGAATGCCTGCGCATGGTCTACCGCCTGCTCTTCATGTTCTACATCGAGGCGCGACCCGAGTTGGGCTACGTGCCCATATCCAAAAGCGAGGTCTACCTCAAGGGCTACAGCCTGGAGAGCCTGCGCGACCTGGAGCTGAAAAAGCTCAACACTCCCGCAGCCCACGACGGCGTTTACTTCGACAAAACTCTGCGCCGCCTGTTCAAACTCGTGGCCCAAGGCTGCGGCCTGTCTAGCCAGCAAGACATCCACAGCTTGGCCGGTGCCAAAGACACCTTCGCCCTGGCCCCGCTCGACAGCCGCCTGTTTGACGAAACCACCATGCCCCTGCTGGCCAAGGTGCAGTTCCCCAACCATGTGTGGCAAACCATCATCCGCCTCATGTCGCTCACCCGTGGCCGGGGGCGGGGCAAGCGGGGCCGCGTCAGCTACCAGCTGCTGTCCATCAACCAGCTGGGCGCGGTGTACGAAGCCCTGCTCAGCTACCGTGGCTTCTTTGCCGCCGAAGACCTGTACGAAGTCAAACCCGGCAAAAAGAAAGGCAGCACCACAGACGGCGGCGATGGTGAAGGTGACGACGAAGACAACGACGACGACAGCCCCAATGACAGCTCAGTCAGTGGCCGCAGCGCCGAGACCAACGGCGACGACAAACTCGACAACGCCTGGTTCGTGCCCGCCAGCCGCTTGGGCGACTACACCGACGACGAAAAGGTTTACGACGTCAACGAAGCCGGTCACCGCCAACTGCGCAAACACCCGCGTGGCAGCTTTGTCTACCGCCTCGCCGGGCGCGACCGCCAAAAAAGCGCCAGTTACTACACCCCCCAAGTGCTCACCCAGTGCTTGGTCAAATACGCGCTCAAAGAACTGCTGGGCAGCGACCGCGTGCAGTGCGCCGACGACATCCTCACGCTCACGGTGTGCGAGCCCGCCATGGGCAGCGCCGCATTCTTGAACGAAGGCGTCAACCAACTGGCCGAAGCGTATTTGGAGCGCAAGCAAGCCGAACTCAAAACCCGCATCCCCCACGACGACTACCCGCAAGAGCTGCAAAAGGTGCGCATGTACCTGGCCGACCGCAATGTGTACGGCGTGGACTTGAACCCCGTGGCCGTGGAGTTGGCCGAAGTGTCCATCTGGCTCAACGCCATCTATGGCGAAACCGATGCCCAAGGTCAGCCCAAACCCGCTCGAGTGCCTTGGTTTGGATACCAGCTGTTCAACGGGAACAGCCTCATTGGTGCCCGCCACCAGGTCTACAAAGCCAGCAGCTTGGACAAAAAAGCCAATCCCCCGTGGCACGAAGAAGCCCCGCGCCGTGCCACCGCCCAGCAGCCCCGCCAGCCGGACGAAATCTGGCACTTCTTGCTGCCCGACCCCGGCATGGCCGACTACACCGACAAAACCGCCAAGGCGCTTTATAAAGAAGAGTTCGACAGCCTCAAATCTTGGCGCAATGCGATAAAAAAACCGTTGGAACCGCACGAGCTGGCTCGACTGCAACAGCTCAGCACCCGCGTGCAAGAGCTGTGGAAAGAACATACCAAAGCCCTGGCCCGCGACCGCGCCCGCACCGAAGACCAGCTCACCGTCTGGCCTCACGCTAGCAAAGCCGCCGTTCCAGGCACAAGCCCAGGCACACCCAACGACGCACGGGCCGAGACCATCACCCGTGCCCAAAAAGAAGCCATCCGCAAACAAGGCCTGTTCAACGAAGACGGCGACCTGGCCACCCCCTTTCGCCGCCTCAAACTCGTCATGGACTACTGGTGCGCCCTGTGGTTCTGGCCCATCACCGGGGCCAAACAACTGCCCAGCCGCGAAGAGTGGTGGTTGGAAGTGGGCGCAATCCTCGAAGGCAACATCGTCGACATCGGCCAGCAACCCGGCCTGGACTTAATACCCACCGAACCCGAAGCGCCGCAAGTCATCTTCCCTGAAGTGCAAGGCAGCCTGGACGGCTTCGAGACCCAACTGCCCCTGTCCCAAGCCGCCGACCAGCCCAATTTGCACGACAAACTGGGCCAACTGCGCATCGGCAAACTGCGCCAACACTTCCCCCGCATCGCCCTGGTCGAGGCCGTAGCCACCAACCGAAAGTTCATGCACTGGGAGCTGTGCTTTGCCGACGTGTTGCTCCAGCGCGGTGGCTTTGACTTGATCTTGGGAAACCCGCCTTGGCTCAAGGTCGAGTGGAACGAATCTGGCATCCTGGGCGAGCGCAACCCTGTGTTTGCCGTGCGCAAAATCAGCGCGAGCGACTTGGCCAAACTGCGGGCCGAAGCCTTTGACCAATTTGCAGGCCTGCAACAAGCCTGGACCGAAGAGCTGCAGGAAGCCGAAGGCACGCAGAACTTTTTGAACGCGGTGCAAAACTACCCGTTGCTCAAGGGTGTGCAGACGAATTTGTACAAATGCTTCATGCCGTTAGCTTGGAATCTCAACAGTGCGAAAGGTGTGTCGGCTTTGTTGCACCCCGAAGGGCCATATGACGACCCGAAAGGTGGCGGTTTGCGTGAAGCCTTGTATTCACGGCTACGTCGACATTTCCAGTTCGTGAACGAGTTGGCACTGTTTGCAGAGGTGCACCACCTCACCAAATACAGCGTCAACATTTACGGCCCGCCGCAGGACCAACCATCATTCGACCAACTGGCCAACCTTTTTGCGCCCGCCACGGTGGACGCCTGTTACCTGCACGAAGGCCAAGGCGTTGTAGGCGGCTACAAAAACGAGCAAGGCCAGTGGAACACCTCAGGCCACCGCGACCGCATCGTCAAGGTGAACGAGAACGCGCTGGTCACCTTTGCCCAGCTCTACGATGAGCCCGGTACGCCACCCCGCCGCGCCCGACTGCCGGCTTTGCACGCAGGGGCGTTGAGCAGTGTCCTTGGGAAACTCGCCGCTTACCCGCGTCGCCTTGCTGATCTAGGTGAGAACTACTTCTCAACAGTAATGTTTGATGAGGCCTACGCGCAGAAAGACGGCACTATCGCACGTCGCCACACCAGCGACTCGGGTTTTGCTGTTACCCCCGAAGACTGGGTGCTCTCAGGCCCACACTTTTTTCTAGCCAATCTCTTCAACAAAACCCCTCGCAAAATCTGTACCGCCAACGGGCACTACGACGTCATTGATCTCGAAACGCTGCCTGACGACTACCTGCCCCGCACCAACTACCTACCCATGGCTGACAAAATCGAATACCTGAGCCGCACGCCTAGGGTGAGTTGGCGGGCGGAGGGTGAGACGCAGGGGCAACCTGTGACTGATTTTTACAGATACGTTTCACGCAAGATGGTGGGGGCGTCCTCTGAAAGGACGTTGTGCGGCGCAGTCATGCCCCCAAAATCAGCGCATATTGACGGCGCCTTTTCAATAGCTTTTCGAGAGAACAGTCATCTTATTGCGACGTCAGCATGGTGGGTTTCTTTGCCATTGGATTTCCTTTTGAAGTCAACGGGGAAATCGAATTTCAGAGGAGATACCGCTGATCAGATGCCAGTGCCGTCGGATTCTCACGAAAAAGACAGCAGGCTCTTCGCTCGTTACCAATCGCTTTTCTCTCTCACAAGGCACTACGCCCCCCTGTGGGAAGAAGTCTTCGACCTCGAATTCGCCGAGCAATGCTGGAGTCAGCCCGATAACCCGCGCCTGCAGCAAGACTTCTGGCAAAACCTCACCCGCGACTGGACCCGTCACTGTGCCCTGCGCAGCGACTACGCACGCCGCATGGCCTTGGTCGAAATCGATGTGCTGGTCGCCCAGGCCCTGGGACTCACGCTCGATGAGCTGCAGCTCATCTACCGTGTGCAGTTCCCGGTCATGCAAGGCTACGAGCGCGACACCTGGTACGACATCAAGGGCCGCATCGTCTTCACCAACAGCAAAGGCCTGATCGGCGTCGGCCTGCCCCGCAAAGGCAGCCGCACCACCCCCAAAACCCGCATCACCACACCCGACGGCAAAACCAAAGACGGCAACCACGGCTGGGAAGACCTCTACAAAGACGGCGAGTTCAAAGTCGAAGACGGCACCACCATCGCCATGACCGTCACCGACGACACCTTGCCCGGCGGCCCCCGCCAAGTCACCCGCACCTACACCGCCCCCTTCGCCCGCGCCAACCGCGAAGAAGACTACCGGACGGCTTGGGCGTTTTTTGAGTCTGGTGCACCGTCAGAAAAAGCACCCACAATTCAGAATTGAATGGACAGGTAACTATTTATGGATTTCATCCTCAATTTTCTAAGCAACAGTCCCGAAGTCACGGCAATTGCTGTCCTGATCTTGGTGGGATCATGGATCGCTTATGTGTCATGGTTCAAGTCAGCAGTCAGGGAGACCACTACTGGACTTTACAAACTGACCGTTGATGTGGGGCAGGATGTAGATGGCTGGCAGGGCTGCAATGAAAGGGTTGTCGAGAGCATCAAGAGGCACCCACGTTTGGCCGCAAGTTGGCTTGAAACACAGGGGCGTGTTACGGCAGTTCCAGTTGGTGACAAGACGGTCCATGTCATGTTTGGTTTGCCGCGCGACGTATGGAATGCACAAGCGTTATTGGGGAGATCTTTCAATTTGAGCTTGGCCGATGCAGTCCCGAATATTTTGGTGGGTGTTGGCTTGCTGTTTACGTTCTTTTTCCTTTCTGTTGCGCTCACCGAAACGACAGCAGTTCTTGGAGGAGCAGCAGACGCCAAGCAAACACAAAGTGCGATTGAGGCACTGCTCAAGGTTGCAGGTGCAAAGTTTTTGACATCATTGGCTGGACTTTTAAGTTCTATTGTCTGGACCTTTTTGGCCAAAAAAGAAATGGCCAAACTGGCGGCAGCCAATGACTATTTTCTTGACGCTCTTGGTCGTGCCGTGCCTTCCAACGGCGGTGAATTGATCATGCAACAACAGGTGATCTTTGCCGGTAAGTCGCATGCAAATGTTGAAGACGTTATGGGCTTGACAGAGGAGTTGCTCACGGAGTCGCGAGAACAAACGGGGACTTTCAAACGATTTGAGACTGATTTGGCGGTGTCGCTAGCAGCTGCGATCAACAAGTCAGTTTCTCCACAAATGGAGGCGATGACGACAAAACTCGTGGGCGCTATCGAAGGACTGAGTGAAAAGCTGGGGTCTATGAACCAAGAGGCGCTCAAAACAATGCTGGACGATTTTGCGGTCATGCTCAAGAAAGCAACAGAAACTGAGATGAATCAGTTGCAGCTCACGCTTAAGGAACTTGCCGAGAAATTACAAACCGCTGGCGGTAACCTTGGGCAGGGTGGCAAAGATGCAGGTAATGCTATCAATGAGGCCAGTGCGCTTTTGGTAAGCCGAGTGCAAGAGATTTCAGAAAATCTCGCAAAGGGCGCTTCCAATATGGATGTTGCAGCGACAGCCATCAAGTCAGCAATGAATGAATTAGAGGTTACTGTCCTTGAGGCCTCGAATATCGGTAAGAGAGGCGCTTTGTTTGTTAATGATGCTTTGGAAAAAGCAGGTGAGACGGTTGAGCGTTTGGGTTCAGTATCGGGTGGTCTGGTCGAAGCGTCACATGCCATGGAGTCAGTTGGTGGAAAAATCGCCAACGTGGTCGATACGGTCGAGGAGCTTTCCAAAGAACAGCGAGCGGTGGTGCTGGCAGTGAGAGAAGTAGCGCCAACGGCGTTGGCCGCTGTTGAACGAGTAACGGGTGTCTTGGACCAGGCCGCAAACCAAACGCTGGGGGTCATGCAACAGACCAAGCAATCTATGGAATCGACTGCCGCAACCTTGGGAAAAACCGTCGCATCCATTACCGAGGGTGTGACGGTCTACACCGATCAAGTCGCAGAGTTGCATCGGAAAATGGACAGCCAATTTGCAAAAGCTGTAGGTAGTTTTGACAAGGGCGTTAGTGAGTTGACCGAGTCTGTCGAAGAGCTGTCTGAAGTTATGCAGCGCAAGAAAGGCCAATGATGTGGAGTCGACCACTACGGCACGATGAACACTCATCTGGCGAGGGTGAGCAGAGTTACTTGGCCTCTGCTGCTGACTTGATGATTGGGTTGCTGTTTGTCTTCATCATCATGGTTGCATTTCTCGCCCTTCAAAAGAAGGCTGAGCAGGAAGCGCGTGAGGGTGACCGCGACCCTCGAGGAACTGTCACGTTGGCTATTGGTAATGAAATAAAAAACACACTCAACACAGTCAAAATTGACCCTGCGAGTGGCGTGATCACCTTGCCAGAAGATTTGCTTTTTGACAGTGGCAGTTCATTTTTAAAAGAAACTGCTGTTCAAAGATTGGGGGAAACCTCAACCAAGTTGAGTGACGTGCTGAAGTGCTTTGTTGCCAACAAGCGGGTTGCTGAAAAATGCAAAAACAATCCATTTGGGCATGAAATTGAAACAATTTTTATTGAAGGCCACACCGACAGCAGGCCCATGAATCGAGAAGGTGGCAATACCAAGCTTTCATTAGATCGAGCCATCTCGGTGAACAACGCACTGGTTCAAGGCACTTCCTTGGTTGACTACAAGAATCATCAAGGCCATCCGATTTTTTCTTACAGTGCGTATGCCGAAAACAGACCATTGATCAAAAACGATCCGACGGATGGTCGTAACCGTCGAGTGGATTTGAGGATCGTGCTGACCTATCGGCCAGCGGGTGGTGAAACGCCCATTGAGGGTGTTTCCCGGTTTGTCGCAAAACCATAAGCGATTTTGATGTTCACGCCCCTACCCACCTCAATGCCGAAACTGGAGGATGCTGTCCGCCAGATGGATGAGGTCGCTGTTCAGACGCCGCCACCCATGATGGAAATTGGTCAGCGGCTTCGTTTGGTTTACGCGAGAGCCAGACCCAATGCCTATTCAGATCTGAGCCAGAGCGAAATTCGCAAGTTGCCTTTTGCGTATTGGGTGGGTGATGCGCCATCCATTCAGGATACCGATTCTGAATTGACCCGCCTTTATTGGGATGTGTATTTGCCAGAAGCATTGGTGAGCAGCCCCAGGCGAGCGAAACGATGGCTTAGTCCACTCTTTTTTACTTATTGCGAGCACTTCAATCCAACGAGTTCAGTATTCCGTGACTTCGCGAATAAATTGCTGAGAGCAATTGGTTTATCGCAGGGTCTCTTTGCAGAAAAAATGCAGGATCTACATCGTCGGCACGGCTTCTTCAGTCCTTCTGAAGTACCCATGCGGTTAGCAAAGCATTTTTTTGTTAATCAGGGTAAGACCATTGATGAACTTATGGCCGAATCATTGCTATGGCCAAGTTTTGTTGAGTCGGGCTTGGGGGTCTCAACTTTCAGGGCAGGTCTATCTTTGCCGGGTGAACTTTACACCGCAGCTCAAACAATCTTCCGTGTGATGGATTGGAATAAGCGCTTATCGGCATCAGTCGTAAAAACTGACATGAGAGTGCCATTTGCTGATGCATTGCTACGGCATTGGGGCCGTCAAAAGCCTGTGGATTCAATCAAAAGCGTTTTGATCGATTTTTTTGTTCGTGTATACGGTGATCCCCGTTTTGCAGGGCATAGGCAGTATCAGTGGCAAGGTGTATCGCCACAGGCGATGGCTACGTTCAAGAATTGGCTAACGGGTGACACACTGCGTGGCTTCATGAAGCTTCTGCAACGAACAGCAGATGACATCTGGATGCACAGACAAAAGTTCTGGATGGCCTATTACGAGAAGGGGTGCATTGACGAAGCCTGGTTGGCGTTAGGACAGGATGCACTTTGGGAAGCGAAACGACTTTTGGTTGATGAGAAGGGTATGGGCTATGGCTATCTCGAGGGAGGAGCTTCCAGCAATCAATCGGTCATGTTCTTGAAAATTGGCGACCTGGTATTCACCGAATGGAGCCACAACGGTAGCTTACGTGCATATCGGGAAGGCTATTTGGATACCCCAAAGCTTTATGAAAAGAGCTATCACGGAGCTGATTTGCGAGCAGCGCAATCAATGGATTTCCATGATGGGGCAAATATCAACCCTGGATTGGTTCACAGCCATTCGGACAAAGGAACGTGGCAACGCAAAGCCCGCGACTTTATCCGCAGCAATACGGGTGTAACGATGAATGATTGGGAGATTGTGTGAAGCCTGAATTGACCCCTTACGGTGTTAGTTGGAATCTGGACAGCAACGTGGAGGCTTGGGTAAAGAGTTTGCCAATCCAGGCAGCAGCTGCGTTAACTGATTTCCTTGCTGAAAACCCCGAGTTGTGGCAAAAAAATTGCATCACAGTGCCCGCAGCATTTGTGGCGGCGTGGTCAGCCACAGTGGCTGAGCAGTTGGGTTTGCCAACTAATTGCCCTCTGGCTTTCGATGTACGTCTGTCCGGCGCCATGGGTAAACCGGGTGCCCAGATCAACATTCGTTGGCTTCAGCCGGGTAAAACTATCACTGCGCGCGATGTTTCTGCCACAGGGTTATGGCTTTCTTACCAAGATAAAACATACCGCGTCAATTCACCTATCTATGAAGTGCTGAGCTTGGTTGAGCTTTTTAATCAATCCCCGGAAGCTTCGATTGATGATCAGTTCAGGTTATGGGCTCGGATTCGTGAGGCCTTGGGAGACTCGGCAGTCAGTCATCTGACGGATGGTTTCTTAAAGTCTTTCCGTGTCATCACAGCAACTGCCCTGACCTTTGGTATTCGAACCGACGCTCATGGGCATGTGCAGTTAGATCCAGTTTTATTGGCGGATCAACAAGAGGATGGCGGCGAGGGACATGAGCAAGTTCGGGCACTTTCAGAGGCTGATGAGGCGTTGTTTCCGCAGCGCCTGGATCAGCTAAGAGAGGGCGCATCAGCTTTTCCTTTGAGTCAGGGCACTTATGTTGTGGCGGATGAGCCATTACAGAAAGCGCTTGCAGCTGTTAAGAAGTTGCGTCAATCGCCACCAGAGCAACGCAAACGTGCGGCGATGTATCCAGAAGCAGTGATTCGCGAAATCATGGGCGTGGATGAGTCCGAAGCAACAGTTTTCGTTGAGACGGAAAAATTTGCCGAACGCGTGCGCGATGTAGGCGAATGGGAAGCGCCTGTTTTACCGTGGATCAAAATTTCGCCACAGAACTGGGGTGGTCCTCAATCGGCTGGCATTCGCATTGGTGGTGTTGAATTGCCGCTGGATGAGCCCACGGTGTCGCAGGCCATCGCCAACATTCAGACGGCAATAGCTCAAGGGCAACCAACCGTTACCGTTGCCGGGCAACAGATTCCGGCAACTGCCGCCAACGCAAGTGCGCTAAAGCAGCTTCATACGGCCATGACTCGCGAGCCTCGTGCACCCGGGTCAACCGAACCTGATGATGCAGCCATTAAAAACGTGTTGATCATTGAAACCAATTTCGACGAGACTTCATTCACCAGAACATCCCAAGGTAGCCGTCCAGGGGCATTAGGTCTGCCGCACGGTCTAAAAACATCACCCAAAAAGCACCAAGAGTTTGGTCTGTCGTGGCTGCAAAAGCACTGGATGGAGGGTAGCAAGGGCGCTCTTCTTTGCGACGACATGGGTCTTGGCAAGACTTTCCAAGCCCTGGCTTTTTGCTTGTGGTTGCGTGAAATGATGGAGGTGGGAAGCATCCCCAAAAAACCACTGCTTCTAATTGCACCAGTTGGCTTGTTGCGAAATTGGGAGGCCGAAATTGATGATCACTTATTTGCACCCGGTTTGGGGAATTTGATTCGCGCGTACGGTGATCACCTCAAGGGCTTGCGGCGCGGTCGCCATGTAGACGGCACCGCTGGGTTAGACACAGCCAGACTGGCCTCTGCAGACGTGGTGCTTGCCAATTACGAAGCGGTCTCTGACTATCAACTCAGTTTTGGTGCGGTGTCTTTTGCTGCTGTCGTGTTGGACGAAGCTCAAAAAATCAAATCACCCAAAGCCCGCATGACCCACGCAGTGAAAGGGCTCAACGCCGATTTTTCGCTCGCGATGACCGGAACGCCCGTTGAAAACAGGTTGGCTGATCTGTGGTGCATTGCTGATGCGGTCCAGCCAGGTGCGCTGGCCGATTTAAGAGAGTTCAGTGCACGCTATGAGGTCGAGGGTGGCGACGTGCAGGGTTTGCGCCTGCAGGTTTGGCAGGAAGAGGACTCAACAGATGCACGCCCCAAACTTCTTTTGCGCCGCTTAAAAACTGAAAAATTGGATGGTCTGCCTGCCAAGCACGAGCATCTTTTCAAAGTGCCTATGCCGCCGAGGCAGGCAGATGCTTACCAGCGAGCATTGGCCATGAAAGAGATGTCAGGACCAGAGGGTACCCTGGGCATGATCCACGCCTTGCGGCGCGTTTCATTACACCCTTCCTTGATTGAGGGGGGTGTTCATGCCTCTGAACTGAAGGTTGAAGACTCAGCCAGGTTCATGGCCATGATGGACATTTTGGACAAGGTGGCTCCAACAGGTGAAAAGGTATTGATCTTCTTGGAGTCATTGGATTTGCAAGAAGCAGATCAATTGCCCCTGTTATTGCAAAGACGATACGGCTTGGCAAAGGCTCCCATGGTCATCAATGGACAGGTCAGTACCGAGGCTCGGCAATCTCGGGTTGATTCGTTTCAAAGAGATGCTGGTTTTGATGTGATGCTGCTGTCTCCTAAAGCGGGTGGCGTTGGCTTGACGTTGACTGCGGCCAATCACGTCATTCACCTCTCGCGTTGGTGGAATCCAGCCGTCGAAGATCAATGTTCTGACCGCGTTTACAGAATTGGACAGACGAAGCCCGTGCACATCTATTACCCATTGGCAGTGTTGCCAGATGAAGAGGATTTCAGCTTCGATGTCCAACTGCAAATGCTGATGGACCGTAAGCGGAAACTCGCCCTCAACTTGCTAGCCGCTCCTGCGTTCACGAAGGATGACTATGACAGTTTGATCACCGGCATAAAAAGGCCGTCAGAGTCTGGGAGTCTCCTTGAATCAATCCAAGTCGAGAAGATAACTCTGCGGAGTTGATAGGAGTAAGTTGATGCAAGGTAGCTATCACGACCCCGACTGGTCCGAACAGGTCACCATTCCAGTCAGGCGCGTGGGTGACCGTTGGGAAATTTTCTCCGTCGGCCAATGGTCAAAGAACCTAAAAAGAAACGATAAGTGAAGTGACTGGCACTTGTAGGAATCTCTACTTTGGACTCAAGAGCACTCAATAAAAGCTTCAAGGGATAAAAAATAAATGCTTCCATCACTACTGGCCAAAGACATTCAGGAAGGCCTAAGGCAATTCTTGACCACGGGTTTCGAGGCGTCTGACGACTTCATGAGCGGCATCATGGCCCGCTTTGTCAAAGACCCAAACGGTTGGCTCAAGGGTCCGTATTTACAGTTGGGCCTGCCGTTCACGCCGGGTGCGTCGGGCAAGCAGTTCTTCAAGACTTTTGAAACGCAGTTTCCGGGGTTCTCTCATCAAGAGGGCGCTTGGCAACGCTTGTCGTCTCAGCATATGGCCAGCAGCACCTTGGTGGCCACGGGCACGGGCAGTGGCAAGACCGAGTGTTTTGTGTACCCAGTGCTGGACCATTGCGCCCGCGCCTTGGCCGCAAAAGAGTCTGGCGTCAAGGCCTTGGTCATTTACCCCATGAATGCTTTGGCTTCGGACCAGGCGCGGCGATTTGCCGAGCTGGTGGCCACTGTGCCAGCCTTTAAGGGTTTGCGTGTGGGCTTGTATGTGGGCGGCAACGCCGTGGGCACAGGGCAGGGCACGGTCATGACGTCCACCGCTGTGATCACCGACCGCGACACTTTGCGCAAGAACCCCTGGATCATCCATGTGCGATCAGCGCACTACATCAATAACGATGAGCCCGAGAAATACATGCAGATGGCGTTGGAGTCGATGCTCCGCTTGGCCAATGAAAATGACATCCGAAGCTTAGCCTTGCCTGCCATTGGCACGGGGATGTTTAAGTTCCCACCGATGTTGGCTGCCCGAATCATTTGTCAGGCGCTCCATCGTTCGGACGAGTTGGCACCTTTTCTGCAAACCGTGCGCATTTGCCTGACCGATGCGGACATGGTTCAGTTGTTCGAATCAGCGAATGCTGAAGTTCAGACCAGCACAGTTCAATGATGGGGAATCAGCTATGAAATTCTGGAATATTTTCAGTTCGCTTGCCAGTACAGATACGGGTGAGCAACATCATGGCCCGGTTGCGTTGCGCAAAGCGTCGCGTGTCTATGTAGTCCAGTACCCGTGCCAGTTCGTCTTTTGTCAGTGTTTTTGCCTGTGCCATTTCAGTTCTCCTGTAATCATGTGTTTGCGTTAATTGCATTGTGTTTTCACATATTTATCTGGACAACCGGAGACCCGCCAAAGTGGCGGGTTTCAGGCTAGATCTGGCTCAGGATGAACTTCCTGTGGATAACTTTTTCACTGAAATTTTCTTCAATGATTTCAACGCTCAACCAGCGAAATCTTGTAAAAGCATGTTTTTCATAGATTTCCGCCGCGATCTCGCACTCTTTCAGTGCCCAGCAGAGCAGGGCGTCAAATAAGCCCTACAAGCGCTGATCGGTTGAGTCAGCACTCTGAGTATTCGGACCCAGAGAAAAACGTGTTGTAGGGCGTTTTACGCATGGACTTTTTGTGTGTGCTGCTTGGCGCATGTAAGCCTTGAGCGCCGAACAAATAACACACAACTACAACTCAATGCCAAAAACGAACAGACTCAAAAAGCGGTGTTGAGTCGGTATCCGTCCAATCTGTCGGGACTCTTGAAATCGGTTGTCCATCTGCGTGTCTGACACAAAACTGTGGGCATGCAAACGAAAAAGGACTCTCCGATGACATCGATCCAAGCCACAGAATTGGCAGCTTATGAAGCCAAGCATGCACGGGAACAAGCTGTGCAACAAATGCAGGAGGCCATCAACCACCTGCAGCGTACTCACTACGAGATGGACCGCTACCTGGAACGCATGGAGGAGGCCGCAACAGACCGTGAGCGTGCGCAGATATTGAACTGGTCCATCAACCATCTGGTCTGCAACATCATGCCCAATTTACGCATCGACCTGCTGGCCAACAGTCAGGCGGCTTTGGCCAAGTCGGAGTTTTGAGATGAAAAATTTTGATGCAAGCCAGCTGTCACACTTCACCGGCACAGAGCGCTATTACCGAATCAGTCGCAGGCATCTGTTGACAGATGGCACCAAATATCTTGCTGAAGAGGCCGAGTGTTTTTGGATGATGGATGCTGTGGCCAGTCACCTCAGCGAAATCGGCACAGCGGATTGGTTTGTGCTGGTTCGCGTCACAGTGCAGGGTACCCGAGCTACCATGGTTTACGAAGACGGCAACGGTCATGAGCACGTCCGTCAAGAGATACCGTTCACTGACTTCCCCTTGTCCGAGCAAACGCTTTACGCCTGCTGGGACGGGGAGCATTGGGTGATCATGCTGCCTAGTGAGTATTGAAATGAATTTTGCATGATTATAAAAGTATTTATATAATTAAAAAAATGACAATCACCTACACATAACATGCTCAAGCCCGCATTGTTCAGCGTGGTATCAGCCAGCAGGAAGTTGAGGCGACGCTGAAAAATCCTTTTAGGCAAATATCTGCCGACCGAGGACGTATTGAGTCGCAAGGTTTCATCGAACGAAGTGGTGCCAAGCAATTACTTCGAGTCATCAGCGAAGGTCATGTTGTTGTGTTGGTCGTCACTGTGATGGCAACCAGCAAGTATGAAAAATATGGGGTTTCACCATGAAAATTGAATACGACCAGCAAGCCGATGCCATGTATATCCGCTTGCGTGCAGGCACTGTGGCCGAGAGTGAAGAAATTCGACCCGGTGTTGTGTTTGACTACGACGTCGACGGAAAAGTGCTGGGCATTGAAATGCTAGACGTGAGCGAACGCACAGATAACCCCCGCGAGTTAGCTATGGAGTTGGTGGGTGGGTGATTTAGCGCACGCCAAGGTTATGGAGATGCGAGCGGAGCTGGTAAACCACGTTCGCCTTATTGTCCAATCAGAAGGTTGGACTCAAGCTCAAGTTGCTCAACGCTTTGGGGTGGCTCAAAGCAGGGTGAGTGATCTTTTGAGCGGTAAGACTGAAAAGTTCAGCCTCGATATGCTCATAACTTTGGCATCACGTGTTGGGTGCAAAGTTGAGCTGTCTGTTGAGTGACTTGGTGTCCTCCACATACTATGAAAAAAGAATACGACTTCACCAATGCGCGCAAAAATCCTTATGCATCGCAGCTGGTGAAGCAGATCACTATTCGGCTGGACGAAGACTTGATCGGGTACTTCAAAGGAATATCTGAACAGGTCGGTGTCCCGTACAAAAGCCTGATCAATCTTTATCTCCGTGACTGTGCTGCGCACAACAGAAAGCTTGACCTTCGGTGGAAGTGATGGGTCAGACCAGTTGGCATCCACATTTTTGAATTCAGTACGTGTGCACCAATTTCACGACAACCAAACGAACGCAATGGGTTAAGGAAAGCCTTGGTGTTGATTTGCCTTCTGGCTATCCAGATGAAGCCTATCCTGGTTACTCAGCGCCTTTGGTTGTGAAAAGTCATCAGTCTGGACGCGTGGCCTGCGGTTTGGCTCGGTTCGGATTGATTCCTGGCTGGGCTAAGGACGACAAGATCAGCCGTCATACCTACAACGCCCGCAGTGAAACCGTTACTGAAAAGCCGAGTTATCGCACCGCATGGCGGCAGCGACAGTTTGGACTGCTGCTGGTCGACAACTTCTACGAGCCAAGTTACGAGTCTGGCAAGGCTGTGCGTTGGAAGATTGAATTAGCCTCTGGTGACCCTTTTGGCGTTGCCTGCCTATGGGATCGATGGAAAGATCCGGTTTCCGGCGAGTTGGTCGTCAGTTTCTCCATGTTGACTGTCAACGCTGACAAACACCCAGTCATGAGCCAGTTTCACAAGCAAGGAGATGAAAAGCGGACGCCCGTCATCATCGCCCCTGATCTTCATGACCAGTGGCTTTCAGCCGATACAGATCAAGCAACTGAACTAATGTCTTGGACTCATATGCCGGAATTTAGGGCTATATCGTCCCCATTGATTAACCAAAGAAGCAGCCGTAATGATCTGATTCGATGACCATCAACGCGTCATCGAGTTCGGTAGCCTCGAACATGGGGTCATAAGACTTCCACTTACCGCTTGCACGCATCCAATAAATTTGCCATTGCTCGGTCGCTTTGACGAAGCGGAGTTTGGCCATAGGCTGCCGCGTGACTTCGCCTGGTGCACCTTGCCAAGCGGGCCGCACTTCAATGATGATCACAGCTTGACCATCTATTTCGTAGTCGTAATCGACAGATTTTTTGAGGTGAGGGGGAACACGGTTGAGGCACCACTGGCCTACTACCTGATCGATTTCACCAATATCTTCTATGTTGAATGCCATTTTATTTTTGACTTGCTTTAATCAAGAGCATCAAGCGTCCTCTGGGGGCACAGTTGATTTAAGTTCCCGCATCTTGATCAATTCGGCGGCTGTTATTCGGACAGGCTTTCCGTCAACGGCCACGATGATGGCTGTGTTGGTTTTGATGGCAAGGTCCTCAGCAGATTTTGCTGCGCGATGGATGGCTGCATAAGATCCGGCCAAATCCGGATCTTTTGAGTTACGAATATCCTTTGGGTCAAACATCAAATATCTCGAATAGCGGATCGGAACTCATACTGGTCGAGCATCTGCGATGACTGTTTGACGAAATTTGTCAGGGAGCGCTCCGGGCGTCAAGACATCTACTTGAACGCCCAACAAGTGGCGAAGCTTGTAACGAATAGCACCCAAGTCAAAGAGAGTTGTGTCCTCCGTGGTGTCCACAAGGATGTCAAGATCGCTTCCCTCTGTGTCGGAACCATGCACCACAGAACCGAAAACGCGAGCATTCGAAGTCCTATGGGAAAGGACAATCTCGCGAATTTCGTTGCGGTGGGCAGCTAAGGCGTCGGATGGTTTCATGAGCTGTATTTTTAGCGTGACTCCAATTTTACGATCAACCCTTGTGTTTGCCAATCTGAGCAGCTAGGAGCCTTAACCTTCCAAGCTTTTAAGCGTAGGCCCAGCCTGGACGCTGTGAAATCCGTACATGGCCCAAAGCAGCCACCGGGCGTCTTGCGCATTGGGCGCCCGAATTTCCGTGGCAATGACCTGACTTCGTCCGTTGACCTTGACCCTGACTGATGCTTTGTATGTGCGCATCAAGTACTTATCCAGATCCAAAAAAGGACTTGCCCATTTGACTGATTGGCATAGGGATTGATCCAAGCAAGGAGTTGCATGCCTGCGGCATCGGGTGGCTGCGCCACTTCAAGATGCCATTTGATTCAGGTGATTTTCAATTGAATGATTGAAATTACTATATGTCTGTGACTTTTTCAGTTATTGCCGAAATCTATGAAAAAGCGCTAAATACACAGGAAATCCGAGATTTCTCACATCAAGGAGTCTGCACCCTGTGATCAAAATCACCGTTCATGAGTCAGTCGAAGAGGCTT
>CALQKH020000010.1 GCA_943331105.2 Akkermansia muciniphila | reverse complement strand
GGCGGCGAGGTGGGCGGCCCCGGCAAGGCGCTGCAAGGCAACATCGACCCGAACATCTTGTTTGCGCCGCCCCAGCAAATCGCCACTGAGGTGCGCCGCGTGCTCGACAGCTTTGGCCGCCCCCACACCGACCGGGCCACCACGGGCCCCACGCACATCTTTAACTTGGGACACGGCATCAGCCAATACACCCCACCCGAGCATGTGACCGCACTGGTCGAAGCGGTGCACAGCCACTCTCGCCATTTGCGCAACAAGGCTTGAAAACCGAAGAATTCAGCTAGCACACAAACACGCCAAAAATGCGGTTTTTTTGCAAAAATACCAACTTTTCCTCTTGACTTATGCACAAAAAAAGGGCGTGCCACTTTTCATATGCGGTGTGACACAGCAGGTTTGTGTGTTTTTTACACATGAGCTAAGTCATTGATTTGATTGATATTTATCTGAATGCCCATCTGGTGAGCAATCTGTCAAAGGCCTTGATTTGCAAGGCCTTGGAGACCTTAAGGACAAGTTTTCAACAAAGTTATCCACAGATTTTCTGGAACGAGGCCAAAGCACTTTGAAATCAAGCACTTAGCCTTGATTTCGAGACTTCACCTAACTCTCAAAATTTGCAAATTCATGCAAAACATCGGAGCATTTGCCATTGTCGATTTGGATTGACATCGCCGTTCAGGCCCCTGCGCACAGCCAAGTGGGCGGCTTGTTGACCTACCGCAGCCCTGTACCGGTGCACCTCGGTCAATTGGTGCGCGTGCCTTTTGGCCAACGCGAAGTGCTGGGGGTGGTCTGGGCCATCCGCGACCAAGTCCCGAACGACATGCCCGCCTCCAGTGTGCGCGATGTGTTGGGTGTTCTGGAGG
Source organism: Akkermansia muciniphila (assembly GCA_943331105.2). Classification (GTDB taxonomy): domain Bacteria; phylum Pseudomonadota; class Gammaproteobacteria; order Burkholderiales; family Burkholderiaceae_C; genus Limnohabitans_A. Next base: position 161,428 of record CALQKH020000010.1, on the reverse strand, counting down.
GTCTGCCGCCACTGGACGCATCCTGGCGGCAACTGGTGCAGTTTTCAGCCCAGTATTACCAGCGCGCCTTGGGCGAAGTGGCTTTGTCGGCTTTGCCGCCGCAGCTGCGCGACCTGACGTCCAAGCAATTGGCACGACGCCTAAAAAAACAGAACACCGAGCGCGCCGTGCAAACCACGCCCGGTCCGGCACTCTCGTCCGAACAAAGCGCCGTGCTGGAACAGATGGCCGAGGGCACCGGGCCGTTTTTGCTGTTTGGCAGCACTAGCAGCGGCAAGACCGAGGTGTATTTACAAGCTGTTGAGCGCATGCTGGCGGCCGACCCGCAGGCCCAAGCCCTGCTCATGGTGCCCGAGATCAACCTCACGCCCCAGCTCGAAGAACGGGTACAGGCCCGCTTTGGCACCGAGGCGGTGGTGTCGATGCACAGCGGCATGACGCCCGCCCAGCGCCTCAAAGCCTGGCTGGCCGCGCACGCGGGCCAAGCCCGCATCGTGCTGGGCACGCGCATGGCGATTTTTGCGTCCATGCCGCACCTGAAACTCATCGTGGTCGACGAAGAACACGACCCCAGCTACAAACAGCAAGAAGGCGCACGCTACTCGGCCCGCGACTTGGCGGTGTACCGGGGCAGGCTACAGAACGCCCCCGTGCTGCTGGCCTCGGCCACGCCATCGCTCGAGAGCTGGCATCTCAGCCGCCCGGCCACTGAGGATGACCCAGGCGGCCGTTACCAGCGCCTGCTCATGCCCTCGCGCATTGGTACAGGCCTGTTGCCCAAAGTGCGGCGCGTGGACATGAACAAACAATCGCGCCGCACCGTGCTGTCCACCCAGTTGGTGGCCGCCATCCAAGAGCGGGTCCAGCGTGGCGAGCAATGCATGCTGCTGCTCAACCGCCGCGGCTACGCCCCAGTGCTGCACTGCGCCGACTGCGGCTGGAAAAGCGAGTGCAAGCACTGCAGCGCGTTCCGGGTGTTCCACAAAATCGACCGCACCTTGCGCTGTCACCACTGTGGCCTGACCGAACGCGTGCCCCGGGCCTGCCCCGAGTGCGGCAACGCCGACATTGCCCCCATCGGCCGAGGCACCGAGCAACTCGAAGAACACCTCGGCGAATTGCTCGCGCACGTCTTGCGGCCCGATGGCAATCCCGTGCGCATTGCCCGCATCGACGCAGACACCACACGCCTCAAGGGGGCCCTTGAGAGCCAACTGGCGCAGGTGCATTCGGGGGAGGTCGATGTGTTGGTCGGCACCCAAATGATCGCCAAAGGCCACGACTTCAGGCGCATTACCTTGGTAGCAGCTGTGAACCCCGACACGGCGCTGTTTTCAAGCGACTTTCGGGCGCCAGAGCGGCTGTTTGCCCTGCTCATGCAAGCCGCAGGTCGCGCCGGACGCGATGCCGCCCAAAGCGCCACCAGCGAGATGTGGGTGCAAACCTTTCACCCCAAGCACGCGCTGTTTGAGGCGCTCAAAAAACACGACTACCCGGCCTTTGCCGCCAGCGAGTTGGCCGAGCGCACCGCCGCTGAGCTCCCCCCCATCAGCCACCAGGCCCTGCTGCGGGCAGATGCCCGCACCCAAGAAGCAGCCCAAGCGTTGTTGAACTCAGCCCGCGACACCCTGGAAGCGCATTTAAGCGCAGACCCTGCCACTGCGGATTTGGTGTTGCAAGTGAGCCTCTACCCCGCTGTGCCCATGAGCATGCAGCGTGTGGCCGATGTGGAACGCGCCCAAATGTTGCTGGAAAGTTCCAGCCGCATGGCGCTGCAAAAAGTGCTGTGGCTACTTCACGGCATCCTGCACCAAGTGCGCAGCCAGCCCGAACACAAAGGCGTGATCCGGTGGTTGGTGGATGTAGACCCTCAGGCCATTTAAAACGGCTATGGCAATCGAGGCGTCAAGCCAGTCGGGGCAGTGGGGGCAGGCCCGAGCTTGACGGCGATTTTCGGCAAGTTAAGGGCTCAAAACTTTCGACGCTTCCAAGCAGCCCACGCCACCAAAACAAGGCAAACAGCCCAAAGTGGCCCTAAGCCCCAAGCACCCGCCCACCGCGCAAACGGCGTCAGCCCGTTACGGCCTTCAAAAGTACCTGTCAAGCTGCCACGGGTAAAACGTGGCAATTGCTCGGTGACCTTTCCTGTGTGGTCGATGATGGCCGTGGCGCCAGTGTTGGTGGCCCGCAGCATGGGGCGGCCCAACTCGATGGCCCGCAGCCGCGAAATGCTCAGGTGCTGATCGACCGCCAAAGTGTCGCCAAACCAAGCGATGTTGCTCACATTCACCAAGGCGGTGGGGGCAGTGGTCGGATCCGTGAAACGCATGGCCAATTCTTCACCAAATAAATCCTCGTAACAAACGTTTGGCGCCAAACGCTGGCCTTGCCAAGCCAAAGATGGCTGACGCCAGCCACCCGATTTGAACTCGCCCAAAGGAATGTTCATCATGCGAATGAACCAGACAAAACCCGGCGGCATGAACTCGCCAAAAGGCACCAAATGCGACTTGTCATAACGGTAAGGCGCCAAGCCTTCCGGGCCGAATGCCACCACCGAATTGGCGTAGCCCTCGGTCAAACTGCCCAAAGGCGCACCCACCAAAGCCACAGGCCTGTTTGGCTGGGCAAAGTGCTGCTGCAAACCTGACCAATAGCCTTCCGGCAAATGTTGGGGCAACAAAGGTATGGCTGTCTCAGGGGCCACCACCAAGGGCTGGCGACTGGCACGCAGTTGTTCGTCGTACCACTGCAGCGCATCGCGCACACCGCTGGCCGCTTGAAACTTGTCGGTTTGCGAAATATTGGCCTGCAGCAACTGCACCTGGCCCTGCCCTGCCGAAGTGGTAAAGGTCGGGCCAAATCCCTGCAAAGCCCAAGACGCCAACAGGACCCCCAGCAAAGGTTTAAGCGCACGCAGGCGCCAACCCGCCAGCGCCAAGCGCATGGCCAACCAAGCTGCCAAGGCACCGACACCGTAAACGCCAAGCCAAGGGGCCCAGACCACCAAGACGCCGTCTACATGAGCGTAACCGCCAGCCCCCCAAGGAAAGCCTGTGAACCAGCGCCCGCGCATCAGCTCGGCCAAAGTCCACAAAGCCGCAAACAAGGCACTGGCCAAGCCGGGTCGTTGCGTCACCCAGCCCTGTGCCAAACTCACCCAGACAGCCGCTGCAAAAGCGTAATAAAGCGCCAACGCACACGCCAGCGCCAGCACAGCCAGCACAGCCAAAGGCGCAGGCAAACCGCCCACATGGTGCATGGAGACGTACAACCACCAAAAACTGCCGGCCAGCCATGCAGTGGCAAACACACCGCCAAGCCAAGCCGCGCGTTTGAAGGGCTTGGATACAGGAAAAGGACCTGCGACTGACTGACGTGCCAGGCCAGCCAAACCCGCTGCCAACAAAGTCAGGCTCAGGACCTGTAACCAGCCCAGCGCTTGACCACTGCTGGGCCATGCGATAGACGCTGCCTGAGCTGCACCAGCCCATGCGGGCCACAACAAGGGCCACGCTTTGCCGCGCATGGGCGCAGCGTTCATGCAGACGGTCCGGACTTCACCATCGACACAGGTGCCAAAGGCGTCACGGGTGACACCTTGAACCAACGCACGACACCGGCCCGCGTGTGCAAAACCACGAACCGCAGCCCGGCCAACTCATAGGTCTCGCCGCGGTGTGGCACATGGCCCATTTCGTGGGCAATCAGCCCCCCTAGCGTGTCGAAATCATGGTCGTCGTCACCCTGACGCGCTTGCTTCAAATCGACGCCAAAGGCCTCGCTCACGCGCTCCAACGCGGTGTCACCGCTGACCCTGAAGCTGCGGTCGGGCAGACCAAAAATATCACCCGCATCGTCGGCAATGTCGAACTCGTCCTCGATCTCGCCAACAATTTGTTCCAACACATCTTCAATGGTGATCAGGCCCGCTGTGCGGCCGTACTCGTCAATGACGATGGCCAAGTGGTTGCGGTTATCGCGAAACTGCCGCAGCAAATCGTTCAGGCCCTTGCTCTCGGGTACAAAAACCGCAGGACGTAACAAGGCGCGGATGTTCAGCTCTGGGGCACGTTGCAACTTCAGCAGGTCTTTGGCCAGCAAAATGCCAATCACGTTTTCTCGTTCGCCTTCGTACACCGGAAATCGCGAGTGCGCCGTGTCAATGACCTGATGCATCAACTGATCGACAGGGTCTTCAATGTTCAACAGATCCATACGGGGCGCCGCCACCATGACATCGCCAGCGGTCATATCGGCCATGCGGATCACCCCTTCGATCATCAAGCGGCTCTCGGCATTGATGATCTGGTTGTCCTCGGCCTCGGCCAAGGTCTCGATTAATTCGGCCGCAGAGTCGGGGCCGGGGTGAATGAACTCTGCCAGTTTTTGCAGAAAACTCCGTTTGTCTTCGCGCTCGGCTGTGCGCGCGGGGTGAGGGTCAGACACGGTCTAGGTTTGCAGGACATGCAGTTGAGGCGAAGCTGCAAGGATAGCGGAATCGGATGACACCTGGGCGTCAGGGCCCGCGCGCCGCATCCCGCGCATCGCGCACCCCTTGGCGAATCTCTTGCACCGTGCGCAACCACTCGCGAAACTGGTTCGCTTGCATTTTGAGCTGGTAATCGACTTCGGCCATCTGCTCTTGCACCAAACCGTTGATTTGGCTGTCCAAAGTGGCTTGGGGCAAAGCCAAATAAGCCTCAGTTTCGCTGCCATCACGCTGCACCGACGCGCCGGCTTGGCGAGCGATCTTGAGCATGGCCACGTTCTCGCTCAGGGCGTGAATAAACAACAAGCTCACACCTTGATTGCGTGCATGCATCACCGCATGACCAAACAGCTTGGCGCCCAAGCCTTTGCCGCGTTGGTGCGGTGACACCGACACCCCAAACTCGGCACAAGTGGCCCATTGCGGGTCGATCGAATAGGCCAAATGCGCCATGGCCACCAAATCCAGACGCCGGTTGAACACGCCAAATATTTCATCCCGGACAAAGTTCAATCCCGCCACATAGCGGCCAATTTGCTCGTCGGTCGCGGCATATCCAAACCGCAGGTAGCGGTCTTGCGCTGGCAAAGCCAACAAATGCCTTGCAATGCGCGGCTTGTGCCGGGGCGACAAAGAGCGGATGGGCACCCAAGGCAAGGCTTTACGTGGCTTTGGGGTTGCAGGGTTGGCCGACACAAAAGACCCGAACCATCGCTGCCACTGGGTGCTGAGCCATCGACTCCAACCAAAAGAACGGGAACTTCGAGGGGTATTCATGCGAGTCCTAGGGTTACTACTTATTTTGCATCCATTGCGACGGCCACGTCTGTTTCGGGTTTTGTCGCATCTGAGACCTGCACCACTGACACTGGGGAATTGCCCGATACCGAACAGCCTTCAAGCTGGTCACAATGGCCCACCATCAGGAGAGAAGTAAATGGATCGTTTTTGGCTAAAGAATTACCCAGCCGGTGTGCCCCACGACATCGACACAGAACAATACAAAAGCCTGACCGATTTAATTGAAAGGGCCTTTCGCGAACACGGCGACAACCCTTTCTCGGTGTGCATGAACCGCTGGATGAGCTACAAACAGCTCGACGAGTTGTCGACCGCGCTGGGGGCTTGGTTGCAAAACAAAGGACTTGAGCCCGGCAGTCGCGTGGCCATCATGCTGCCTAACTTGCCGCAATTTGCTGTCACCATGGCCGCAATTTTGCGGGCGGGCTACACCTGCGTGAACGTCAACCCGCTTTACACGCCACGGGAACTCGAACACCAACTCAAGGACTCCGGCACCAGCGCCATCGTGATACTGGAAAACTTTGCCGCCACCTTGCAAGAAGTGATTGAACGCACCTCCGTCAAACACATCGTGCTGGCTTCCATTGGCGATTTGCTGGGGCCCATCAATGGCCGCTGGCTGACGTTTGCCGTGCGCCACTTGGCCAAAATGGTGCCGCCTTTTGAGCTGCCCTTGACCAACGGTCGTACCGTCACCCCCTTCAAAAAAGCCATCGGCCAAGGCCGCAGCCTGAATCTGCGCCCCACTGCGCAAACCATGGACGACATCGCGTTTTTGCAATACACGGGGGGCACGACCGGTTTGTCCAAAGGTGCTGTGCTCACCCACCGCAACATTGTGGCGGCCATGCTGCAAGCCGAAGGCTGGTTTTCACCCGCTTTGGCCGATGTGCCAGACCTGCGCAAAGTGAACAACATCGCGGCTTTGCCGCTGTACCACATCTTTGCCCTGACGCTGTGCCTGCTGGCCATCCGCCAAGGCTCTTTCCTCACCCTGGTGCCCAATCCGCGTGACTTTGCCAAGTTCATCGAGGTGCTCAAGCAGCGACCCTTCCATCTGCTGCCCGGGGTCAATACCCTGTTCAACGCGCTGATGCAGCACCCGATGTTCAAGTCGATTGACTTTTCTTCGCTCAAGCTCACGCAGGCAGGCGGCATGGCCGCCTCGGAGGGCACCGCCCGCAACTGGCAAAACGCCACGGGCAGCGCCATGATCGAGGGCTGGGGCATGAGCGAGACTTGTGCGATCGGCACCAACAACCCGGTCACGCAAAAAACCTTCAGTGGCAACATTGGCCTGCCCCTGCCGGGCATCGACATCGCCATCAAGGACGACGATGGTCAAAGTTTGCCCGTAGGCAGCTCGGGTGAAATCTGCATCCGCGGCCCCAACGTCATGACCGGCTATTACAACCAGCCCGCTGAAAACGCCAAGACCTTCACCGCAGACGGCTTCATGCGCACCGGTGACATCGGCATCATGGACGAGCAAGGTTATACCCGCATCGTGGACCGCAAAAAGGACATGATCATTGTCAGCGGCTTCAACGTCTTCCCCAGCGAGCTGGAAAACCTCATCTCGACCTGCCCCGGTGTGGTCGAATGCGCCGCTGTGGGCATCCCCGACACCATGCAGGGCGAAACCATCAAAGTGTTTGTGGTGCGCAACGACGCCATGCTGACCGAAGAAGCCGTGGCCCGTTTCTGTCACGAGAATCTGACCGGCTACAAGCGCCCAAAATACATCGAGTTCCGCGACGAACTACCCAAGTCCAACGTCGGCAAAATCTTGCGCCGCGAACTGCGCACCAGCAAATAAAGCATGACCCGCGTCAGCTTCCTGCCTTCGGGCGTGACCGTGCTCGAACGCGGCTGGCTGTCGGCCAACAACGTCGTGCTGCAAGGCGCCGAAGGCGCCACTTTGGTCGACAGTGGTTATGTGAAACACCAAGCGCAGACACTGGCGCTGGTGCAACATGCCTTACAAGGTCGGTCGCTTGATCTGTTGGTCAACACCCACCTGCACAGCGACCACTGCGGCGGCAACCATGCGCTGCAAACGCATTACCCCGAGCTGCACACCTGGATCCCACCCGGGCTGGCCCAGGCGATACAGCATTGGACTGAAGACGCACTCAGCTACAAACCCACGGGGCAAAACTGCCCTGCATTTCGCTTCAATGGCTTGCTGCAACCGGGCAGCACCCACCGCTGGGGAGACATGGACTGGCAAGTGCACGCCGCACCCGGACACGACCCGCACTCGGTCATCTTGTTTGCCCCCGAGCACCGCTTGTTGATGTCGGCTGACGCTCTTTGGCAAAACGGCTTTGGCGTGGTGTTTCCGGAGCTCGAAGGCGTGGACGCCTTCGACGAAGTGGCGCAAACGCTGGACCTGATTGAGCACCTGAATCCAGCCACCATCATTCCTGGCCACGGCGCGGTGTTCACAGAACTGGCCCCTGCCTTGGCCTTGGCCCGCAGCAAGCTCAACGGCTTTGCCCAAAACCCCGAGCGGCACGCCCGCTATGGCGCCAAAGTGCTGCTCAAGTTCAAACTGCTGGAATGGGGCCAGATCTCCAAAGCCGAGTTCAGCGACTGGGCCACCCGCGTGCCCTATCTGCACAGCCTGCACCAGCGCTTTGCCCAAGGCCTGACTTTGGAGACTTGGCTGGACATGATGCTGGCCGAGTTGGAACGCAGCGGGGCTGTGCAAATGCAAGGCGGGATGCTGCAGGACGCGTGAGGGCGCAAAACCCAAAGAAAAACCCCACAGCCTCTTGCGAAACTGTGGGGTGAATCTGGTGGCCTGGGGCAGAATCGAACTGCCGACACGCGGATTTTCAACGCACCTCTCCAAACTGCTAACCGTGCTTGCTCAAGCATCTGCAGCGTTCTAAAAGTGGGGTGTGCGTGTTTTTGCTGCGTTTCGTAAAACGCTGCTGTCAATGTATCTCGCACCATTTTTACTATACCTCTCATCCGTGTCGCCGTGATTTTTTTAATCACTACATTTCGCCGTCATAACCAGCTTTTTCACGCAGTTTTGCAACATTTCAGCGTTGCACTACGCTGCCAAGCACAGCACCACGCAGCGTTAGAAGCGTTGCTGCATCTGCTTGCGTTTGCGTTCTGCCTCACGCTGCTGTCGTTGTCGCTCGCGTTCTGTTCGTAGTTGTTCCTTGCTACGCTCTACGCCTTGCTTGAGGCTGTGGATGCGGGCTTGGGCGGGGTTCATCGGTGGCTTGGGCTTAATGGGTTTTCGGATGATTTCGTCAATACGCATCAAGTATTTACTCACCCCTGTTTTGAGAAACGCACGGTTTTTCACCCTACCTACGCAGCGTGGCAAAAACCGTGCTTTTCAAAAAACCATACCCTCTACCTCAATCCTTACCCGCCAAAACCCTCACGCAGTTTGTTGGCTGCCGCTTCAATCTGCGTGTCCAACTCACCAGCTAGCACAGCACTCTTCAGCAGTTCCAGCGTAGGCACCAATTCTTTCTCAGTGCCCACTTCCACTGCCCACTTGCCCTTTGCCAGTTCCAGCAACTTGGTGCCGTATCTCACGCTCAATACCAACTTGCCGTTGTCCGCAACAAACCACCATTGCTTGATGCGTTTGGCTTGCTCAACTTGGATGCGTTGTCCCGTGTCGTTTTGAACGACAGAGCGAAAGCGTTTGGGAGCGAATGTCGTGCCCGATTGCTCTGCCTTTGCCAGTTCCATCTGCTCCCACAAGCGTTTTGCCAACTTGTTGCGGCGTTGTTGGATTGGCGACATCTGCGTAGGCTTCTGTGCTGCTGTCAATTTCAAACCTGTCAGTGCTGTCATTGCGTTATTCCTTTGTGTGTAGCAATGAACTAACTTTATTTTCATCACCAACATCTGGACAACCTCTTTATGCCGTCCAGTGTCAAAGTGCCACACACACCAAACAATCATTCACTTTTACACAGGCATTGTTTGGTCGTTGCTAAATACTTGTATGCAGAAACACGAACTACAACACCAAATCCGCAAATACGAAACAGCAGACACCATCAAAGCCAACGAGTGGCTGGCAGACGCTGGTTTTAACGCTCAAACATTTGGCACTACTCACATTCGATTACTACAGGCACAACAACAGGCACACGCTCTTCTCAAACATCACAGCAACCTACTGAATCAATCACAACGCACGACACTGGAACAGTTTCAGCAGGCGATGAGCAACAAGCGAACACGCTGCCGTCTCAAGCCTGCATCTGCCAATCCCGTTCTCAACATCAGCAGCAAAATCAACAGACAACTATTCAAACAGCACCGACATTTGGCACTGGCACAACACTAAACATTCAGGCACTACTACAGCAGATACTCCACTGCTCAAACAAAGGGAACAAACGCAGGGTGGAATATGACGGCTAATGCCCCTGCACTCGCAACAGGTTGGATTGGAGGCTTGTTGCATTGAGTGAGCCGCAGAGTTGCTGCAATGCAAATCAATGCAGAAGCAGATTGCGAGTTTTAATACATTCGTCTCGCGTCAAACTCTTCCAATCTCGTCCTGCGATGGGCTTTGCACTGACCAGAACGACACGGCGGCTTCTGTTCATCTACGCGATGACATAGCCGTCGTTTGCTCAAAACTTTCCCAAACCAGTCATCTCAAATACAGAAAGCGAAGCGGATTGCGTGAGCGGCAAGCGATACGCAAGCGAACAGCGTTCGCTCTAAATCATCTTCCTACATCTTTCGAGTGCGTCAGGTGTATAGAAATACATCGGTCAAACTTTTGTATGACCGCACTCTTGTTCAACACCACAGTTAGAGCAAATCACCAGGTGGCGAGATCTCAGCATCACGCAGAAATTACGCAGCAATTTTTCTGTAGCAGCAAATGGGATTTGGGCAGCAACGCACAGCAACACATCAAATCAGCCCTACACGCGGTGATTTTGAGCGGCTAGTCCGCTACGACTATGACGCTGGCACGCACACGCTTGTAGGGCGTTTTAAGCGTTCTTGCCCACTTCATTGCCCGTTGCCCACGCATCTGTGTAAATACACGAGACCAAACAGAATACGCAAACTACTTGGACGGCAACGCAACCTCTTGTTTTTCAACAGATCACTATCAACCCGCCAAAGCATCGGGTTTCTCTTGCTCGTCCAGCGTCAAAGAAAGCAAACTTATTTCACGCACATTATTTGGAGCACGAAATGGCAGCAGCAAAATCACTCACACCCGCAGAACTACAAACGGTTTTGGCATACACGGCAACGCAACCCTACGCACAACGCAACAGGGCAATGTTGATGATGACGGTTGCTGCGGGCTTGCGTGTCAGCGAAGTTGCTGGGCTGACACTGGGCGATGTGTTGGACAACAAGGGGGCTGTGCGTAGTGAGGTTTTTTTGGCAGCACATCGCGTCAAACACCAACACGCCCGCACCATTTACATCAACAGCCGCTTACAGGCAGAGTTGGCAGACTACATTGAGACACGCACCAACAAGTCACCAGAACTGCCATTGTTCCCATCACACAGGGGACCCCGCCGTCACTTTTCGCCCAACACACTGGCTCAGCACTTTTACTGGGTTTACAAACGAGCAGGCGTGAGCAATGCCAGCAGCCATTCAGGCAGAAAGACATTTCTAACCAGTCTTGCGTCACAGGGCGTTTCAGTGTTCGTGCTTGCCGCACTTGCTGGACACAAAAGCATTGCCACAACCCAGCGTTATGTCACCGTCAATGACGATGTCAAACGCCGTGCTGTTGAGTTGGTTTGAATGTCGTTTTAAACGACAGCGTCAATCACTGTTGGGAAACTGCCCTTTTGCCGTGTTGGCAACGATGCGTTGGGCATCTTTGAAGTGACGACTGACAGTTGCCGCCAACACTGAACGCCGCCTTGCCGCATCCATCACCTCGCCCTCTGTTCTTTTGTTGGATTTGGGGTTGATTCCTACACTTTTTGCAATTTGAGCCAGCGTTATTTTCTTCGGACTGGCTCTTGCTGCCAATACAGCGTCATAGACAGCCAGTTGAATACGCAGAGTGTGGATGCTGACATTGCGGTGCAAGGGATAACGGGCGTTGCTGGCGTCCGCATCACTCAGTGCCTTACGCCCACGCTTGCCGCCGTGCCTGTCTTTGAGCAAACGGGCAAAGAAACCCTGTAGGTTGCGTTTGGGTATATCCAGCGGCACAGCCACCACCATCACAGCGTCTTTTGTCCAACAGCTATCCCAGTCAGCGGGCGTATCCAGTTCAAACAGTTTGACGGGCTTTGCCTGCTCCGCAAACAGACGGAACCCGTGCCCTGTCCACCACTCTTTGAAGTTGTCGTTTGAAACGACACCAAAGTCAGCGTAGAGCCCTGCCAACGCCCCCGTGCCACCAGCAGCACAGCAGTCAGCGTAGTCCCTATTCCGCCGCAAAAACTCCCACCACCAGTAGTAGGGGCTGCGTTGTTGGTAGGACAAGCCCAACGGCTTTTTACCCCGCCCAAAGATGGGGTGCTGGGCTTTGAAAACAATGCTCATTTGTTTAACACTCTAATTACACGATTATGAATAACTGGTCTCAAAATCAGCCTAAAAATTTACAATAGATACATCTTAAACGAATCACCGTTCAAGATAATTTTTCCATAAAAATCAACGGTTTATTCCGTTTTCAGCACTGCTCAGTGTTTGCGTCTTTGACGCTGCTTCTTTAACTTTTTTATCTTTAATTCTGACAATCAAAGGAGAATCCTATGTCAAATGCTACCGCTATGTCTCTTGTGGCTCAACCCACTTCCACCGTTGTCGTTCAAAACGACGAAATTACTTTAACTCCCCTTGCCGTTGCCCAGCCGCTGACTAAAGTGCTGGCAGATTTGGAAACTCAGCGTGTTGTTTGGGAAGAAGGCGTTTACCGCACCAGCAACCTGGCTCTGTATGCCGTGCTTGCCAAATGCCTTGCCATTGCCCAAGCGGACACGCCTGAACTTGCCAAGCAACGCAACGCTGGTTTGGAAGCCTTCTACAAACTGCGTGGCTACTCCTACAAGAAAGACGCTTCACCTGCCACCCGTGTTGTAAAGGCTGTGTTTGGTGCGGTGGACAGACGCCGCCTCAGCACCTACTCACTGGTACTGCGTGAAGCCATCAAGCAAAAGGTTATGGCGACACAACTGGCAGAGTGGATTGAGCAGAACGGCGGCATACAAGAAATCCGCCTCAGCCAAAGTGCCACCTTCATCAAACCCAAAATTAAAGCAGCAACAGCGAAACAGCAGTTTGAATGTATGCCTGAACTGGCTACTGTGAAATCAGAGGCACTGTCTCTGCTGGCTGACGGCGAGTTTATGGGTGATTGCTGCCTGCTGATTGCTGAACAAAACGCAGAAGGTGCTTTTGTTGTGCGTGGCTTTACACGGGCTGGCGGGGCAGTCAATGCCGCCTTTGCCGCCCTTTACGCAGAGCAAAAGAAAGCTGCGTAATTAATAGGCAAGTGGGCAGCACAGGGCTGCTCACTGCCCTGTTTATCTGTCGTTCAAAACGACATTATTTTATACAAAGGATTTATATGACTTCCATTGATTACACACCTACCACGCCGTTTGACATCATCTACGGCAACGAAGAATCTTACCTGCGCATTGAGGACATCATTTGCAGCTTTGAGAAACTGCCTGACAATGGCAAGTGCGGCATTCTGCTTTACGGCGCCTTTGGCACTGGCAAAACCACGCTCGCAAAGATGCTGCCTGAATGTATCGAAATGGGACGAACAGGGAAAGAGTTGGCTATGCCTGAAGAGTTCATTGCCTGCCAGCAAGGATTTAATGGCCCTCAAGTGACAACCTTGCTGGATAAGCAGCTGAGCAAGAGCTCTCTTAATGCCAGTGGCTTGCACTACTTTGTTTTGGACGAGGTGGATAACCTGTCAAAACTGGCACAGCAAAGTCTCAAGTCAGTTATGAACACCAAGCGTGCCATCTTCATTCTCACAACCAACAACATTTCGTCGTTGGACAAAGGACTCAAAGACAGGTGCGTTTTGGTTGAAATGAACGCTGCCAGCACGGGGCAACTGCTGCCCATTGCCCGCAAGGTGGCTGCGGATTTGAATGTCGTTTTAAACGACACTGAATTGACGGCTGAGATTGCCGCTGCCAATGGCTCAATGCGTGAAGTGATGAGCCGTGTCAAACGCCTTGCCCGCCGCAAGCAGAGTGCCAGCACCCCTTAAAACAATGTCGTTTTGAACGACACCATACAAAAAGCCCGCCATTGAGCGGGCTTTTTTCTTCCTGACTGATTTCCACCATATACCAATTAAGATAAGATTATGTCAATCCCTTGGTCGCTGGTGTAAATTCGTAACTTATATTAATTTTTAAAATAGCTCATCATGACATAAGGATCATAGGTATTATTATATAAGAAATAGCGGCAATAAATTTAACACTGAGTAACGATAGTTTATAGTCGCAAGCAACGAATTAACGCAGCCGATTTGGGTGCTCTGCGGTTAATATTTAAATAATTACCGGTTTCAATGTCTATAAATTATATAGCACTCACCTCAATGATGATGGACACTCATCTATAATTCGACATGCCCCCCTGTGCAGTCCCGTCGGATTAGACATTTTGTCAGTATTTTCCCAGTAAAGAAAACTCTTCGATGAGTTCGAAGAATCTGATTTTACAAGTTCATATGATATAAATTTATCGTCTCCTTTCCATGTGTACTTATTTCCGTCAGTCTTAAACGGATAAGCTCGAGATGTCTTAAGCGTTCCGGGCAGGTAGCATTGTTCATAGGAGCTGGACTCTCTTTTAAATTTAAAACTTGGAATTTTAACCATCCCATCATTTCCTATAAGAAAATTGAGTGTTGCAAACTTAAGCTCACAAGAATATAGGGTTGCTGCTCTATTAATTTCTTCTTCTTTAATTGCTTTGGAAATCTGTTTTTCAGCTGCTATGGTTTTTTCTTTAAGCTTTGAATAATATTCATCATAAATTGATTCATGATTATTATATGATGGCCGAACATAATTCAGAGGACTCCACTGAGAATTATTTAAATTATTAAGCCTAAAGGTGGTGGAAATGCTAAGCACAACATCCAATACGCAGTCAGCATCATCATATGCACATTGATAAAGGCTAAATTTAAAATTATCCATTATCTGAAGTAGCAATTGTTTATCAATTTTTGGATTTCTCAATAATTTTGCATACTCACCTCTCATATCAGAAAAACTCTTTGCCAGCACCTTGTCTTTTTCTATCAATTTATTTACCTTAACGATATTCTCCTTGAATTCTTTAGACTGCTTTGAAAGAAAATTTTCCCAAGTTTCAGCAGATGCCGATTTTATAGCGAATAAAATTACCAATGTAAAAGCAGCAATTGCAAAGCTCTTTCTATTTTCCATCGCTGAAATCTTTCTTTATGGCTTTATTGTCTAAAATTATCTTTTATGACATAGAGACTTGCTAGCTACGTAATTAACAAATGGCCCAGGCGGCAGATTTTCGCATTGATTAACGGGAAAGCAAGTTGCTCTCAAAACTTCAGCATTCCTTCCAGGGCTTTTTAAAAACAGTGTCGGACGCCCTTTGTTATTCGTATCGCTTTCTACAAATACGATTTTATCTCCGCATGAAGTTAAACTTGTATGATATCCTTTGCTGGTAATTTTAACATTACTATCCCACCAATATTGAGCCCTTTCATTCTCATAGCAAGCTTCAGTAATAACTAGCTCATCATTATTTCTACCATTAAATTTTTCTGGAATTTTTTCTTGTTTATTAACTCTTAGCTTCCATTTTTCTGCAAAGTTAATTTTATTTTGGTGCAGGGCAAGAATATATCCTGGCAGACAATGATATATTTTCCCGCTTTGCATTATAGCTTCAGTCGCGTCGACTTGTTGTTGGTATTTTTCCTTTGAATCTTGAGGAATCGACTGACGGTGCTGATTGACACTTTTATTTTCTGATATAGACTTATCCGCATTAGTGCGAATCGATTGTTCGACGTGGGTTGTAGTGCTAATTTCTTTCGAGCTGAAACCTTGCATCGAGTTGGTTGAGGGATTCATCCGGGATGAGTTTATGTGTTTGTTTAAGTCATCATTTGCCAATCCCTGGTGAAGTCTCGAACTTTTTATGTTTACTCCTCCTTTCTCAGCCTCGTTTTGCTGTTTTTTAAGCGTACTAATGTCAATAGAGAGCACTTGAGGATTGGGGCTGACTAGCTCTGTAATATTCGAAGGGACATGTAGAGTGAATGCATCAATCTTAGCGGTAGAAGATGGGCTCGTTTGCAGCGGTACTGAATAATTCTCATTGGAGTTCGTCGTTAAGCTATCGGGTTTGACAGAAGGGTTGTTATTAAAGTTTAATTTTTGATCAATAGACTCCGTATTCAAGCTTAATGCCACTGCAGCGCTTTCAACCAACTTAAGATGGTCTTTAAATCTAGAATCTATTTGATGACTTAATGATGATATTTTTTCTAAACTTTTGGAATCATTGGTGATTGCTGCAATCATCGTTTGATAGTAGATATTGGCCCACTTTCTCAGTTTACTATTTTGCTCGGTAGAGTCCCAGTCTTTAGCGATTGAATGTTTAGAAATATAAGCTGAATATAAAATAATTATCTGATTATTTTGAATTCTGTTATAAATATGCGTTAATATATATTGCTCATCAGTCCAATCAATTCCAGATTTCGTCCACGCCTTTTTGAATTCATTAGCCAATCGATTTGTGGAGTTTAATGATTTGGAAAATTGTAGAGCCTGACAATCTGATGCATTATCAGAAATATTACTGTGCCGTGACACCAAATTCAAATAAGTAGCATTTTCATAAAGCTTGCAATAATTGGGGCTATTTGTTAGCTTGACATCAATAGTGATTGACTCAAGTACATAATTATTTTCTATTTTATCCAAGTATATTATGCTATTCTCTTTTATAAAAAAAGATGCTTTTTGCCTTTCTATTTTACGAATATTCCACTGCCCATCCGGCAATGGAATCATTAGAATTTTCGCATTGTTAGATGAGTTATCTTTAATTTTTACAACACCTTCAATCTTATCTCCCACAATTAATGAGTCATCTAGGATATATTGAGCATAACAATTTGCATTCAATAAAAAAATTATGGTAAAAAATAACGCTTTAATTGATTTGGTATTTCGGATTAGCGCGATTAGTATTTTTTCAAAGGGCATTATTTACTAACCTTCCCAGCTCATAAAGCTGTAAAACTCCGACATGGATATGCAAAGATGTCATTTTTGCTGAATTTTTTCATTTATGCAAGTTATGATTAAAAAGTATTAACTTGCTGTGCCCGTTTGCTAGTACACAGCACAGTTTTGTATGAGATAAATTGATTTTTCTTGAAGGAAGCCTCAAGCAAGCTTATCCGCTGCCATAGTTGCCGTCAACTTTGAGTAGTGCCGTTCAATCATTGCCGCAGAGTTGCCCATCTGCTTGCTGAGCGTGTGTATGTCAGTGCCACTTCGTAGTAGTTCAAAGGTGGCGTAGGTGTGCCGCAACGAATACAGAGTGCGTGTCTGCCCGTCCTCGTTCTTCAGCAAACCTGTATCTCGCATCAGCCGCCTGAATGTGCCGTTCAAACTGGGTGGTTGATAGCCGTCACTGAACCTGAACAACTTGTGAGGCACCCGCTCTGCGAATGTCGTTTCAAACGACAGTTCGCAAATGTCCTTCTGCCTCGCGTGTAGCCTACGCAGCACATCTACTGCCTTGTGCTTGGCAATCAACCAACGCCCGCCGGTTTTGCCATCTACCCACACTCGCAAATACCGCACACCATCCTTTGTGTGCCACTCCAAATCCCGCCACCGTATGCCCATTGCCTCCGTACCGTGCCGCATACCCGTGTAAAGCAACATCTCCACATAGTCACGCAACAGCGGGCGTATCTCGCGTTCTACAGCCAGCCTGCCTTGCTGGCTCCACCCTTCTATAAACTCCAACAACACATCAATTTCTTCCTTGCTGAACGCTGGGCGTGTTTTGCCCTTCTCGCCTTTGCTGGTGAGTTTGGGTACTGGCACACGCTCTGAGATGTAGCCACGACTTACTGCCGTTTCAATCACACGGCTCCAAGCACTTGTGAAGTTGTTGAGTGTTGATGTTTTGGGACGGCGTGTCATTTGCCTATCTCGCCACAGTTCAAACTCCCGTATGTCCGTGTGCGTCAATGTCTCCAACTGACGCTCCCCAAAGTAAGGCACGAAGTAGCGTTCGATGATGCTTAGATAGTCATTCAACGCCGTCTTCTTGCCCTTCGCGTCAATCTGCTGCCGCAAGTCAACACAGCAAATAGCCGCAATCTGTGCGACAGAGTGTGCTTGGTGTGCTAAACCCAGCCGTTGTCGGTATCTGGCTTCGTCGTAGATGTCGCAAGCACGGGCAATGGCGTGTTCTAAAGCGGCTTTGCCCGTCGTCTGTCTCGTCCAACTGCCGTCAGCCAATCGGTAGCGACACTGGTACAGCAAACTGCGGCTACGGCGATACAAAACAACTTCGCCGTCTCGCAAGTAAATGGCTTTGGGCTGTGCGGGTTGGAGGGCTGTGAGAAACGAACGGAGGGTGGTGTTTTGAAACGCAGAATTTTGCCCATCCGCATGTCGCTGGCTGTCTAAATACTGGGGCTTTTGCGGTGGCTGCGTCATTTAGCAAGCCCCACAGCGTGTAGCAAGTAGAGGGAGCGTTGGCAGCGTGTGATTACGCTGTAACCCCCAAAGAAAAACCCCACAGCCTCTTGCGAAACTGTGGGGTGTATCTGGTGGCCTGGGGCAGAATCGAACTGCCGACACGCGGATTTTCAATCCGCTGCTCTACCAACTGAGCTACCGGGCCGGTAAGGATGGGATTGTAGCAGGACTTTTCCGCGAGGATTCCTGCTGCATCCCAAAAAGTGCGTCACCGGATGGTCCAAATCTTGGCTGACGTTTTGCTGTGCCAGCGTCTTAGCACAGACGTTGCACACTTATTGAGCACCGTGCGGGGTGCGGATGCGCCACAGGCTTGCGGTTGCCCCAGTCGGTTTGAACGTTGAATGCATTTCTCAAGCGTCAAGAAAATTTACGCTGCGGCCATGCCTGGCGCACAGCTTGTTACTGGACCGTTTTTAATCCTATGGGGCAGCGTTGGCCAGAGTGGTCCTTCAGGTTTGCTACGTCTTCATTCATTGCCAACAGCACACAAGCCCTTGTATATTAAAGAAAGAAACCTTGGCTGAGAGCAACTGAAAGGATGGGCCATCTTGAGATCTGACACGATTAATGCGCCCTATGCCATGACTAGGTGTGCTTTCTGGAAATCTGCACTGGCTTCATTGATGTGCTTACCGTTAACAGTGTTAGCTCAATTACCCAGTTCGGGACAGTTCTCTTCGGCACCAGACGAATGGCTTTTATCTAATGGTCAAGCTTGGCATTACCAAACCAGGGTTGCAAAGCCTGCATCCTCATTGGTTTTCAGAGCGCCATTGAGTCATGAAAAAGAGATAGTCGAAAAAGCACAGCGGCTTTTTGAACATTCTTCTGCCAAAGCGATGGCTCTCGTCGATGCGAACCAAGTTGTTTGGGTAGGCTACAAGTCCCCGGCTGGTTCATCCAATCGATTTCTCAGCTTCAGCGTTGGCAAGACAGTGACTGCAATGGCAGTGGGCAAAGCTATTTGCGAGGGCAAAATGTCCCTGGACGATGAGGTCGGCAAGTTGATTCCAGAGTTATCTGGCACCGATCTTGGAAAAGCGACCATAGAGCACTTGCTGAAAATGAGCTCCGGCACATGGGCCGGGAACCCAGACACTACCATTTGGACATCGGAGCAAGACCAGCGAGTTCGCAGTGGTTCCATGACTTACTTGGACATTCTCTCCACAAGTCAGGTATCCTGTGCAGCCAAAAATAGTCAAGGCATCCCTTTGAAGCCCGGTGAACTGTTTATCTATCGTAGTACTGACCCTCTGACTCTCGGTGTTGCACTGAACAAGACTACGGGCACAACATACGCCAAATATGTCGAACGAGAAGTACTGATCCCCGCCGGTATCAGAAGACCCGCCATCATCGGCCAGGACCACTTTGGATATGGGACATCGGATGGAAATGTTCGCATGTACCTTGAAGACTGGATCAGGTTCGCGGCATGGGTCAAGGCCAACGAATCGGGCACCGGATGCTTCGCAGATTACATTCGCAGAGCCGTCAAAAAGCAAATACCAAATTCACGAAAAATTGGCGCTCACTTTGACGGGTATGGTTATCAAATTTGGACTGATAACTTCAAACATCGCGACAGCTACTGGGCTGCGGGCCATGGGGGGCAACGCATCGGTTGGAATCATGCCAACAACAGAGTTCTGATTGCATTCTCAAATGTTGAGAACTACATGGCAGAACTCTACTCACTTTATGCAGAGTGGGCGAGTTTGAAATAAAGCATCGGTACCAGCTTGCTCTTGTTCACGATTTCACAGTTAGGTCCGGTGCTGCTTTACGGCTGGTGACTGACCGTAAATAAAATTGACGCTTGGTCAGGGGACGTTTGGCGGCTGTGGATTCGCTTGCAAGGAAGCAAGACGGCGTGGAGTGAGGCTGCCCACTCCGCCGTTTTTCGCCCTCATGCTCAAACCCTTGTGCATTTAAAAAATACTGGTCGAAATCAAGAAACAGGAAAAAAATGCTTCGATTAAATCTGATGAAATCAATTGCAATCGTCATTCTGTCGCTGACTTCTGTGACGACCAATGCCGGTAGAGGAACAAATGATCTGCTCCTTGATGCGAACGTAGCAGTCAGAGGAATCAATCTGACTGAAGCACAAACAGCGCTATTGAACGAGGCGATTGAGAGCACCAAAAAATTTCCAGACGTCACTGGTGGCACAAAGAAATCATTCAAGCAAACGATCAGTGAGGCAATTGACCGAAGGGACGCCACATTTTCTGACCTCTCGAGTGTTTTGGTAACACACTATCAGGGTCGTCTACACGAGACCGTCATGGGCCATCATAAGATCGCAAGCCACTGGGCAAAATTTGATGCCAGTCTGGATGAAAAACAGCGCTTGAACTTTAGAGGAAGGATGGCCCCTACCATTACTAAAGCATTCAGCTCAATGACGAAAAATTCTGTCTATCTGGCCAAGATCGAAAATCTGTCCAGTGATGAATATGTTCGCAAGCTTGGCATGTCCGAAGCTCAGACAAAAACTGCTGCAAACCTGTTTCAGGATGCATCATCGCAAGTGGCAGCTCTCGGTGCAAAAGGCGACCAAGTCAACAGCAATATCGCCAGGGCGCTTTCAGATCCATCCGTTGATTTTCTTGAAATTCCTGAAGCCATGCTGGACTATTTCAACGCCCTGACTGCAGCGCTTAAAGTAAAGCGTGATTACGGAAATGCTTTGCACCGGACACTGAATGAAAAGCAGCAACATCAATTAGCTGACATGGTCCGAACAAAACTCAAACTCTTACGGTTTTTTTCATAGCAAGGCTGAGCGTAAAGAAAATTGGCGCTTGGGGACACACAAAACTCGTTCGGTTGGCACTACACAAATCAGTAGACAAATAATGATGTCAAAACTGAAGTGGAGCGATGCAACGAAAGAAATATGCTGTGCCAGTCTCCACAAGGTAAATTGCGATGGCTCCATTATCCAAAAACACTCTGATTGCTCTGCAAGGTACCTCGTGCCATCGTTCAGCAAGTGCTTGCGACTGTTGCGTTAGTAGCATTCAGTACCCGTAAATGCGGTCAGGTACTCTACCAACCGAGCTACCGGGCCGGAAAGCAACATTCATAGCAGAGTCGAACGCTGCTTCCGGGTCTCTTGAGCCCCGTCAGCTGTGGCGTTTGCTGCGGGTCAAGTCGACGCCCAATTGCTTGAGCTTTCTGTACAAATGGGTTCGCTCCAAGCCTGTTTTTTCTGCCACACGGGTCATGGATCCGGCTTCGTGTGCCAAATGAAATTCGAAGTAGGCTTTTTCGAAAGCGTCACGCGCCTCACGCAGCGGACGGTCCAGTTCAAAGCTTTGTTGAACATCGGGGGTGGCGACGGTCTCATGGACCACCAGACTGGAGATGGACAAGGTGCTGGAAAGGGGCTGCGGCGCTGCAGCCAGCATGGCTTGTTGAACTTGAACTCGCGCCAAACCCTGCTCGACCGCCTTGAGGAGTTTTTGCAGGGTAATGGGTTTTTCAAGGAAAGCTTGGGCGCCGATTTTGACCGCCTCGACAGCGGTGTCGATGGTGGCGTGCCCACTCATCATGATCACAGGCATGGTCAACAAACCCGATGCAGCCCACTCTTTGAGCAGGCTAACGCCATCGGTATCGGGCATCCAGATGTCCAGCAAAACCAGATCAGGTCGCATGTTGAGTCGGGCTTCGCGAGCCTGAGCTGCGTTCTCGGCAAGTTCAACCTGGTGCCCTTCGTCAAAGAGGATCTCGGAGAGCAGGTCGCGAATGCCCAGCTCGTCGTCCACCACCAATATATTTGCCATAAGCCTGTTTGTCTCTGTTCATGAAGTGGGCGATTGAGGCCCCTGTGCTTCTTGCACCACCGCGAATGATAACGAGACTTGCGCGCCTTGTATGTCACCATCTTCCAGCAAGTTGCCCATCTCGATGCGAGCGGCGTGTTCGTCGGCTATTTTCTTGACGACCGCCAGGCCCAATCCTGTGCCCTTCGCTTTGGTGGTCACATAGGGTTCAAACGCTCGCTGGAGAATATGGGGAGCAAAGCCCGGACCTGAGTCGGTCACGGTCATTCGGACGCGCTGCCGGGCGGGACGCCATTCGGTGCGCACCTGAACACGGGCTTGCGACGCCCCATCTCCCCGCAACTCACAAGCATCTTGCGCGTTCTGCAACAGGTTATGAATGACCTGCCGCAGTTGCTGCTCGTCGCCCAATATGAACGGGCATGCCGGATCAAGGTCAGCCATGACTTTGGGGCGCGGTGTGCTGTCCATCGGTTCCGTGGCATACAAGGCCATGACATCGGTGATCAGTGCATTGAGCTGCAATGGCTTGAGCTCTGCCGATGGCAGGCGTGCGTAGTCACGAAATTCATTGACCAAGCGCTTCATGGCATCGACTTGGTCCACGATGGTCTTGACCGATTTGGCCAAAACCACTTCGTCAGAAGCATCCAGCTTACCGATCAGTCGGCGCTCCAAGCGTTCGGCCGACAACTGAATCGGGGTGAGTGGGTTCTTGATCTCATGGGCCAGCCGCCGGGCGACTTCGCCCCAGGCCTGCGCCCGCTCCGCAGACACAATCTCGGAGATATCGTCGAACACCAATAGACGCATGCCATCAGGCAAAACGGCGCCACGCGCCAACAAATTCACACCGGTTTGACTTAAACCTTGGCCAGACGCGTGGATTTCAAATGACTTTTGCCAATGGTCGAGTTCATGCGCCCCCGTATCGGCACCCAATGCTGTGAACTGATCAGACACCCCTTTGGCGAACTCGGTCAGGCCGGGCAGGCTCAAAATACTTTGCTGATCGTGCGCCGCAACGGGTACGCGCAAGATGCGCGTCGCACCGGGGTTGGCAGACTGTATGCGCCCTTGCGCATCCAGAACCATGACACCGGCCGTCAGGTTGTCCAAAATGGTTTGCAGGTTGCTTCTGGCTTGATCAAGTTGACTGAGGCTGCGCTCGACGTTACCCCTGGCATCGGCCAGTTGCTGGGTCATGTCGGCGAATGATCGGGTCAGCCCACCCAACTCGTCTTTGCCCTGCAAAGCCAACTTGGGACGGAGGTCGCCTGCAGCCACCTGGCGCATGCCATGTGCCAGCAGCAACAAAGGTCTGGCCAATTGGTTACCCAACAACACTGCCAGCAAAATGGCGCCCAAAACCGCCATGAACAAACTCAGTGTGAGGGTGCCGATGTACATGCGCCGTAAACCTTCACGGGCCAGAGCCCTTTCTTGGTATTCGCGGTAAGCTGCCTGCACTTCAAGGGCGTTGTTGACCAATGTGGGCGGCAGTTCTTGAATCACTTGCAAGAGACGCCGATCCTCGTCAAGTGCCAGGCTCCACTGCGGGATCAACACCAGCACTTTGATGCGGCCCTTGTCTGCACCAGAAGCAGATTCATCAAGGCCCTCATACCAAGACAAGCTCGTATTCTTGCGGGCCTCCCTGAATTGCAGGTTGGTGGGTCGCTCGGAACGAATCTGAAATTGCGATTGCCCGGCACTGGCCACCATGCGACCGCCCGCTGTCCAAATGGTCACATCGATGGCGCCAATCTGAGTGCGGATTTTTTCGACAGCCAAACCGGGGTTCGCTTCGCCCGATTCTGCCAAGTTCGCGGCTGCGGCTTTGGCTTGTTTGGCAAGGTCCTCGCTCAAAGTGTCCAGCGTAGCCCTGCCCAAGTTCAAGCCGGCCACCAGCGCGGCTTCGACCTTGACGTCGAACCAGCTTTCAATTGAACGCGACACAAATTGGTAGGACACCACATAAATCAGCACGCCAGGCACAACCCCTACCAAGGCAAAGATGCCCGCCAACTTGACCAGCAAGCGTGCGCCAAACTGACCCTTGCGCAGCCTCAGCCAAAGCCGAACAGAGCCCCACAAAATCGTCAACAACAGACCACCAGCAACTACTGCATTGGTGACGACCAGCCATTCGTAGTTGTGGTTGAAATTTTCGCTTTGGTCGGTCGCCTGCGTCATGAGCACCAACAAACCCACTCCGATCAGCACCGAGCTGAGCGCGCCCACCAACAACAGCCAGCGGCTGGCCCCTTTGGGCAGACTGGTGAACTTTTGGCGATAGGCTTGGGCCCAAGGCATTTCAGCGCACCAAATCCTGGTTCAAGCGGAGTGTTCTGCTGACCTGCAAATTCCAGTCGGATTGACCGCCTGCAGCGATCTGAAAGGGTCTGGGCAGTTGAGACACATCCAGCTTGAAGTTGTAACGAATGCGTTGCCGAGCGTCAGGGGTGAGGCTTTGCAGATCAATGAGTCGCCAAGCAGACTGCCTGCGGATGACGCTCAGGGCCTCACCCAAGGTTTCGAAACTTTGTGAAATGCTGCCAGCCAAACCGGTGCCCGCGATTGGTTCGGATGACACATTCAAACGCCAACGCCGCGTCAAGGGTTGAAAAGCCAGCCTGTAGTAGCGATGGCTCACACCCACTTGGGCATCGGTCCAGTACCAGCGGTCTCGCAAAATCTCAGCTTCGGCCACAAAGTGAAGTGCAAGGCCTTTGACCAAGGCATCTTCCAGGACAGGCCCCAACTCCAAAGACATCTGAGCGTTGAGCACCAAGTTGCCGTTCTCGCGCAGCGCTTTGAGTTCGGTCAGCTCGATGCTGGCATTTTGGGCCCAAGCTGTGGAAATAGACAGGATGCCAACGCACAAAAGCCGCGCGAGGCTGCTGAGCAGCTCAAGCCCGTTCTTTCTCCAGCAGTGCGTAATAAAACCCATCATGTTCACCCAACGCATTGTCCACGACCGGAAGACCTGTGGGCGCATGACCGGGTATCAAATGGCCGGGAGATGGCAGCAATTGGGCATTGGTGTTGCGCTGAAGAAACGCTTGCACGGTTTCATCCCCTTCGGAACGGAAGACCGAGCAGGTGCAGTAAAGCAATCGCCCGCCCGGTGCCAAGAGAGGCCAGAGCGCTTTGAGCAATTGCGCCTGAATTTGGCCCAGTTGGGCGCTGTCGCTGGGACGACGCAGCCAACGCACGTCAGGATGTCTGCGCACGATGCCCGAAGCGGTGCATGGGGCATCCAGCAAGATGGCATCAAAGTTTTCACCGTCCCACCAACTGTCGGGCTTGGCCGCATCTGCGGCGCGAACTTCAGCACGAGCCTCAGCTTGAACACCCAAGCGCTTTAAGTTCTGATCAATCCGCTGGCAACGGCGGGCATCTACATCGAGGGCCAGAACCCGAGCTTGGGGGTAACAAGCCAACAAGTGAGCAGTTTTACCACCCGGGGCCGCACAAGCGTCCAGAATGCGCCAGGGCTTGGTGGCGTCACGGCCTTGCAGCAACAAGGGGGCGGCCACTTGGGCTGCAGCATCTTGAACAGAAACGTGGCCTTGGGCAAAGCCGGGCAACTGGGTGACCGGCACTGCTTTTGCCAACTGCAAGCCTGTCGCCCCAACGGCTTGAGCAGGCAAGCCAAGGGCCAGCAACTGCGCTTGGTATTCGGCCACGCTGTGGTGGCGTGGATCGACACGCAAGCTCATGGGTGCGGGCTGCTGCGCCATGCCCAGGAGACTTTGCCATTGCGCCGGGTATTCGGCTTTCAGGCGCTCAATCCACCACAGGGGGTGATTCCAAAAGGCCTGCGGGTTGGTGTCGGTCAGAGCCACCAAGTCCTCACGTTCACGCATGAAGCGCCTCAGACAAGCGTTGATGAAACCGCTTTGGGCGTGCGTCGTTCTTTGCTGGCGAGCAGCTTCGACCGCTTGGTTGACCAAAGTGTGTACCGGGTAAGGCGCCTCTGCGTCTTGCCAGCTCAAAGCTAAAGCGGTGCACAACAAGGCGTCGGCAGCTGGAGGTGGGGCTTTGCTGGCCAATTGTTCGCGCAGCGCAGTGGCACGGCCCAATTGGCGCATGACCTGAAATGCCAGCGCTTGCACGCCGGGGCGCAGTTCGGAAGGCACCGCTTCGATTTCAGGCGTCAATGAGCGCCCTGAACGCACGCCCTGCACCACTGCTGCGGTCGCTTGCAGCAATTGCCACAAGGGAGCCGAATGGTTGGAGGGCCCCTGCTTGGACGGCTGACCCGGCTCAAGTGCTTCTGCAGCTTTGAAGATCGGCCTGGGGGACCTGGGGAGATGTTGGGCGCGTGGCTTTGGGGTCATGGGGTGGGCCGTGAATGCCTATTTGAAAATGAAACAGCCCCTGACCACTTGGCGGTACAGGGGCTGCTCAAGGGTCACCGGAGGACCGGTGACTTCATCGCTCAGGCGGCTTCGCCAGCGTCTGTGATGGCGTCTTCGGTCGACTCACCGGCCAAGTCCGCAGCTTCCGCATCGGCAATGGCTTTGCGCTCGGCATCGTCCATCGCGTCTTTCACGGCACGGGCCTTGTGATAAGCCAAACCTGTACCGGCAGGGATCAAACGACCCACGATCACGTTTTCCTTCAAGCCGCGCAACTCGTCGCGCTTGCCCATGATCGCCGCTTCGGTCAACACACGGGTCGTTTCCTGGAAGGAAGCGGCCGAGATGAACGAGTCGGTCGACAGGGAGGCTTTGGTGATACCCAGCAACAAGTTGCTGAAGGTTGCAGGGATCTTGCCTTCGCGCTGCAAAGCTTCGTTGGTGTTGAGAATTTCGGAGCGCTCCACCTGCTCACCAGAGATGTAGGTGGACTCACCCACGTTCTCGACCACCACGCGGCGCAGCATCTGACGAACAATCACTTCGATGTGCTTGTCGTTGATCTTCACGCCTTGCAAGCGGTAGACGTCTTGGACTTCGTCGACGATGTAACGGGCCAGCTCTTCCATGCCCAACAGGCGCAGGATGTCTTGTGGATCGGCAGGGCCGTCCACAATGCTTTCGCCCTTGTTGACCACTTGGCCTTCGTGTACCAGGATGTTCTTTTCCTTGGGGATCAGTTCATCCCAGACCTTGCCTTCTGGATCGGTGATCTGCAAGCGCACTTTGCCCTTGGTCTCTTTACCGAACGACACGGTACCGGTCATTTCGGCCAACATGCCTTTGTCTTTAGGTGTACGGGCTTCGAACAGTTCGGCCACACGTGGCAAACCGCCGGTGATGTCTCGGGTCTTTTGACCTTCAACCGGGATACGGGCCAGCACTTCACCAGGGCCCACATCCATGCCGTCGCGCACTTGGATCAGCGAGCCGATCTGGAAGCCAATCGTCACCGAGTGATCGGTGCCGGGGATTTTGACTTCTTTGCCTGAAGCGTCGATCAGCTTGACCTGAGGACGAATGACCTTGGCAGCACCACGACGCTTAGGGTCAATGACCACCAAGGTGGACAGGCCTGTGACCTCGTCCATTTGCTTGGCCACGGTGAGACCTTCTTCAACATTTTCGAATTGAACCTTACCGGCAAATTCGGTGATGATGGGTCGTGTCAGCGGGTCCCAGTTGGCCAAGATGACGCCGGCCTTGATGGCTTGGTCGGGCTTGATGGCCAAGATGGCACCGTAAGGCACTTTGTGACGCTCACGCTCACGGCCAGCATCGGAGATGACGATTTCGCCGGAACGGGAAATCACCACCAACTCGCCTTTGGTGTTGGTCACGTAACGCATGGTGGCATTGAAGCCGATCGTGCCGCTGGACTTGGCTTCTACGCTGGAAGCCACTGCAGCACGCGACGCGGCACCACCGATGTGGAAGGTACGCATGGTCAACTGTGTGCCTGGTTCACCGATCGACTGAGCGGCAATGATGCCCACGGCTTCGCCGGTGTTGATCAAACCACCACGGCCCAAGTCGCGGCCATAGCAGCTGGCGCACAAGCCAAAGCGTGTTTCGCAGGTGAGCGCGGTGCGAACCTTGACTTCGTCAACGCCGACCAGTTCCAACTCGTCCAGCATGTCTTCGTCCAGCATGACCCCGGTCTTGACCATGACAGCGCGTGTTTCGGGGTGCAAGACGTCTTCGACGACGACTCGGCCCAAAGCGCGGTCGCGCAAGGACTCGATCACTTCACCGCCTTCAACGATGGCGCGCATCAGTGAACCGTTGCGGGTTCCACAGTCTTGTTCAGTCACGACCAAGTCTTGCACGACGTCACACAAACGGCGGGTCAGGTAACCCGAGTTGGCCGTCTTCAAAGCGGTATCGGCCAAGCCTTTACGCGCACCGTGGGTAGAGATGAAGTACTGCAACACGTTGAGGCCTTCACGGAAGTTCGCCGTGATGGGGGTCTCAATGATGGAGCCGTCTGGCTTGGCCATCAGGCCACGCATACCGGCCAGCTGACGGATCTGCGCTGCAGAACCACGGGCACCAGAGTCGGCCATCATGTAAATCGAGTTGAACGATTCTTGGTCGACTTCGTTGCCATGTCGGTCGATGGTTTTCTCTTTGCGTAGCTGGTCCATCATCACTTTAGAGACAACATCACCGGCTTTGCCCCAGATGTCCACCACTTTGTTGTAGCGCTCACCAGAGGTCACCAAACCCGAGACGTATTGCTGCTCGATGTCGCGGACCTCTTTTTCGGCGGCTTCGATGATGGCGGGCTTTTCTGGCGGCACCAACATGTCGTCAATACCAATAGAGATACCGGCGCGTGTGGCCAAACGGAAACCGTTTTGCAACAGCTTGTCGGCAAACACCACCGTCTCTTTCAAGCCGCACTTGCGGAAAGAAGTGTTGATCAGCTTGGAGATTTCCTTCTTCTTCAGCGCCTTGTTCAGGTTGCTGAATGGCAGGCCCTTGGGCAGGATCTCGGACAACAGGGCACGGCCCACAGTGGTTTCCACCATCGACACGGAGGCGGTGAATTCACCGGTCGCTTTGTCTTTGGTCCACTCGGTCATGCGCACGTTGATCTTGGCGGTCAACTCGACGGCATCGGCGTCCAAGGCGCGCTGCACTTCACCGATGTCGGCAAAGATCAGGCCTTCGCCACGGGCGTTGATGCGGTCACGTGTGGCGTAGTACAAGCCCAAAACGACGTCTTGAGACGGCACGATGGAGGGCTCTCCAGAAGCGGGGAACAAGATGTTGTTGGAGGCCAACATCAGAGTGCGGGCTTCCATCTGGGCTTCGACCGACAGGGGGACGTGCACGGCCATTTGGTCACCGTCGAAGTCGGCGTTAAAGGCCGCGCAAACGAGGGGGTGCAACTGGATGGCTTTGCCTTCGATCAACAAAGGCTCAAAAGCCTGAATGCCCAAGCGGTGCAAGGTAGGGGCACGGTTGAGCATCACGGGGTGCTCTTTGATGACCTCTTCCAAGATGTCCCAGACCACTGGTGTACCGGCTTCGACTTCTTTCTTGGCCGCCTTGATGGTGGTGGCGATACCCATCGACTCGAGACGGGCAAAGATGAAGGGCTTGAACAACTCGATGGCCATCAACTTAGGCAAACCGCACTGATGCAGCTTGAGGGTTGGGCCCACGGTGATGACGGAACGACCGGAGTAGTCCACGCGCTTGCCCAGCAAGTTCTGACGGAAACGACCGCTCTTGCCTTTGATCATGTCGGCCAAAGACTTGAGGGCACGCTTGTTGGCGCCGGTCATGGCTTTGCCGCGACGGCCGTTGTCCAGCAAGCTGTCCACGGCTTCTT
This sequence comes from Akkermansia muciniphila, assembly GCA_943331105.2. Lineage (GTDB taxonomy): Bacteria > Pseudomonadota > Gammaproteobacteria > Burkholderiales > Burkholderiaceae_C > Limnohabitans_A. The sequence continues at coordinate 131,792 of CALQKH020000010.1, read as the reverse complement.
GCAGCATGCGCTTTTCGTTGCGCGCAATGATCTCGGGGGCCTTCAACTCCAGCAAACGGCGCAGACGGCTGTTGCGGTTGATGACGCGGCGGTACAGGTCGTTCAGGTCGGAAGTCGCAAAGCGGCCGCCGTCCAGAGGTACCAACGGACGCAGGTCCGGTGGCAACACGGGCAACACTTCAAGCACCATCCACTCGGGCTTGATGCCGGACTTCTTGAAGGCTTCCAGCACTTTGAGGCGCTTGGAGTTTTTCTTGACCTTCAGTTCGGAGCCGGTCAAGTCACCGCGCAGGCGCTCGATTTCGCTTTCGATGTCAATGCTTTGCAGCAATTCCTTGATGCCTTCGGCGCCCATCTTGGCGACGAATTCATCGCCGTATTCCTTGATCTTGGCGTCGTAGTCGTCTTCAGACATGATGCCGAACTTTTTCAGCGGGGTCATGCCGGGATCGGTCACCACATACGCTTCAAAGTACAAGACACGCTCAATGTCGCGCAGCGTCATGTCGAGCACCAGGCCCAAACGCGATGGCAAGGATTTCAAGAACCAGATGTGGGCGCAAGGCGCAGCCAAATCGATGTGGCCCATGCGCTCGCGGCGCACTTTGGTTTGTGTGACTTCAACGCCGCACTTCTCGCAGATCACACCGCGGTGCTTGAGGCGCTTGTATTTGCCGCACAAGCATTCGTAGTCTTTGATAGGGCCAAAAATCTTGGCGCAAAACAGACCATCGCGCTCGGGCTTGAAGGTGCGGTAATTGATGGTTTCCGGCTTTTTCACTTCGCCGAAAGACCAGGAACGGATCTTCTCGGGCGATGCCAGACCGATGCGAATGGCATCGAAATGGTCATCGGGCGTGAACTGCTTGAACAGGTCGAGTAGTGATTTCATGGTTTAAATCCTTTGCCTGTGAATTAAGAACGCTCGAGCTCGATGTCAAGGCCCAGCGAACGGATTTCCTTGACCAGCACGTTGAACGATTCGGGCATGCCCGCTTCGATGGAGTGTTCGCCTTTGACAATGCTCTCGTACACCTTGGTACGGCCTTGCACGTCGTCGGACTTCACGGTGAGCATCTCTTGCAGCACATAGGAGGCGCCATAGGCTTCCAATGCCCACACTTCCATCTCACCGAAGCGCTGACCACCGAACTGCGCTTTACCACCCAACGGCTGCTGTGTGACCAAGCTGTAAGGACCAGTCGAGCGGGCGTGCATCTTGTCGTCCACCAAGTGGTGCAGTTTCAAGAAGTGCATGTAGCCAATGGTGGTTGGACGGTCAAAGGCATCGCCCGTGCGGCCGTCAAACAGGTTGGCTTGTGTGCGTGTGGCGGTCAGACCCTTGGCCTTGGCCAAGTCGTCTGGGTAAGCCAAGTGCAGCATCGCGCGGATTTCTTCTTCGGCCGCACCGTCAAACACGGGCGTGGCGAATGGGAAACCTTCCTTGAGGTTGTCGGCCATGGCCAACACTTCGTCGTCGGTCAGCTGCGACAGGTCTTCCTTGCGGCCCATGCTGTTGTAGAGCTGCTCGAACAGCTTGCGCAGTTCGGCGATCTTTTCCATGCGTTGGGTTTCGGCTTGCAACATGTTGCCAATGCGCTGGCCAATGCCTTTGCCGGCCCAGCCCAAATGCACCTCAAGCACTTGACCCACGTTCATGCGCGATGGCACGCCCAGCGGGTTGAGCACGATGTCAGCAGGGGTACCGTCTGCCATGAAAGGCATGTCTTCGACCGGGACGATCTTGGAGACCACTCCTTTGTTACCGTGACGACCGGCCATCTTGTCACCGGGCTGCAAGCGGCGCTTGACGGCCAAGTAAACCTTGACCATCTTGAGCACGCCAGCTGGCAACTCGTCGCCTTGTGTGAGCTTCTTGCGCTTTTCTTCAAAGGACAAGTCGAAGCTGTGACGGGTTTGCTCCAGCGAGTTCTTGATGGACTCGAGTTGCATGGCCACATCGTCTTCGGCTGGACGGATGTCAAACCAATGGAATTTCTCGACCGATTCCATGTAGGCTTTGTCGAGCTTGGTGCCTTTGGCCAGTTTCTGTGGGCCACCATTGGCCACACGGCCGACCAGCAACTTTTCGATACGGTCAAATGCGTCGGCTTCCACAATGCGCAGTTGGTCGTTCAGGTCCAAACGGAAGCGCTTGAGTTCGTCGTCGATGATCTGCTGAGCACGCTTGTCGCGGACGATGCCTTCACGGGTGAAGACTTGAACGTCGATGACAGTGCCTTGCGAGCCCTGGTCCACGCGCAGTGAAGTGTCTTTCACATCGCTGGCTTTTTCGCCGAAGATGGCGCGCAGCAGTTTTTCTTCGGGTGTCAGGGTGGTCTCGCCTTTCGGTGTGACCTTGCCGACCAACACATCGCCAGGTTGCACTTCTGCACCCACGTAAATGATGCCGGAGTCGTCCAGACGGCCCAGTTGCTGCTCAGACAGATTGGGGATGTCGCGCGAAATTTCTTCGGCGCCCAACTTGGTGTCACGGGCCATGACCACGAGCTCTTCGATGTGGATCGAGGTGTAACGGTCTTCCGACACAACACGCTCAGAGATCAAGATCGAATCTTCGAAGTTGTAACCGTTCCAAGGCATGAAGGCGATCAGCATGTTCTGACCGATGGCGATTTCGCCCAGGTCGGTCGATGCGCCATCGGCAATCACGTCACCCTTGGCCAGCAAATCACCACGCTTGACGATAGGGCGCTGGTGGATGTTGGTGTTTTGGTTGGAGCGCTGGTACTTGATCAGGTTGTAGATGTCCACACCCACTTCGCCGGCCAACGCTTCTGCGTCGTTCACGCGGATCACGATGCGGGTTGCGTCAACGTAGTCGACGATACCGCCACGTGTCGCGGTGACCACGGTGCCGGAGTCGACCGCTGCAACGCGCTCGATGCCAGTGCCGACCATGGGCTTTTCAGGGCGCAGCACAGGCACAGCCTGGCGCGACATGTTGGCACCCATCAAAGCGCGGTTGGCGTCATCGTGCTCAAGGAACGGCACCAAAGATGCCGCCACCGAGACGATCTGTGCGGGCGACACGTCCATGTACTGGATGCGCTCGGCACCGCACAGGATGGATTCACCCTTTTCACGGGCAGAGACCAAGTCACCGGTCAGCTTGCCTTCTTTGTCCAAGGCTGCATTGGCCTGAGCGATGACGTACTTGCCTTCTTCGATGGCCGACAGGTAGTCGATGTCCATCGTGACTTTGCCTTCGACCACGCGGCGGTAGGGGGTCTCAATGAAACCGTACTCGTTCAAGCGGGCATACAAAGCCAAAGAGTTGATCAGACCGATGTTGGGGCCTTCTGGTGTCTCAATCGGGCAAACACGGCCGTAATGGGTCACGTGCACGTCACGCACTTCGAAGCCGGCACGCTCGCGGGTCAAACCACCTGGTCCAAGGGCCGATACACGGCGCTTGTGGGTGATTTCGGCCAACGGGTTGGTCTGGTCCATGAACTGCGACAACTGCGATGCACCAAAGAATTCTTTGAGCGCGGCAGAAATCGGCTTGGAGTTGATCAGGTCATGCGGCATGAGCGGCTCTTGCTCCGCTTGGCCCAAACGCTCTTTGACGGCTTTTTCAATACGTGCCAGACCTGTGCGGTATTGGTTTTCGGCCAATTCGCCCACGCAACGCACGCGACGGTTGCCCAAATGGTCGATGTCATCGACTTCGCCGTTGCCGTTGCGCAAGTCCACCAAGATCTTGACCACGGCCAAGATGTCTTCGTTGGTCAGCACCATGGGGCCTGTGGACTCACCACGGCCCACGCGGGCGTTGAACTTCATGCGGCCCACACGCGACAGGTCGTAAGTGTCTGGGTTGTAGAACAAGCGCTGGAACAGGGCCTGCACAGCGTCTTCTGTTGGCGGCTCGCCGGGACGCATCATGCGGTAGATGGCCACACGGGCTGCGAACTCGTCGACGGTTTCGTCAATGCGCAAGGTTTGCGAAATGTACGCACCTTGGTCGAGTTCGTTGGTGTAAATGCAAGGCAGATCTTGCACGCCTGAGGTGCGGAGTTTTTTCAGCAACGCTTCGGTCAACTCTTCGTTGGCCTTGGCGATGATCTCGCCGGTGTCAGCTTCCACAATGCTGCGGGCCACCACACGGCCAATCAGGAAGTCTTCGGGCACGCTGATGTGCGTGGTGCCCGACTGCTCCAACTCGCGGGTGTGGCGCACGGTGATGCGCTTGTCTTTGGCCACCACCACTTTGCCGGATTTGTCGGTGATGTCGAAACGTGCGACTTCGCCGCGCAGACGCTCGGCCACAAATTCCATTTGGGCACCGCTGTCCATCAGGCGGAAGTTGTCATTGACGAAGAAATTGGCCAGGATCGATTCTGGGTTCAGGCCGATGGCCTTGAGCAAAATGGAGACGGGCATCTTGCGACGGCGGTCAACGCGGAAGTACAGAATGTCCTTCGGGTCAAATTCGAAGTCGAGCCAAGAGCCGCGGTAAGGGATGATGCGTGCAGAGAACAGCAATTTGCCCGAGCTGTGGGTTTTGCCCTTGTCGTGCTCAAAAAACACACCCGGTGAACGGTGCAACTGGGACACGATCACGCGCTCAGTGCCGTTGATGATGAAAGAGCCTTTGTCGGTCATCAGGGGCACTTCCCCCATGTAGACCTCTTGCTCCTTGACTTCTTTGACCACTTTGTTTTGTGAGGTTGAAGAGTCACGGTCGTAAATGATGAGCTGAACGCGCGCCCGCACGGCTGACGAGAAGGTCAGACCACGTGTTTGGCACTCGCGCACATCGAACGCTGGTTTGGCCAGGTTGTACTCGATGAATTTCATCTCCACAAAACCATTGTGGGACACGATCGGGAAGGCCGACTCAAAGGCGGCTTGCAGTCCCTCGTGTGTGCGCTTGGATGAAATGACACCTGCTTGCAAGAAGGACGTGTAAGCGTCTTTTTGCATTTGCAGCAGGTAAGGAACTTCGAGCACGCTTTCGCGGCTGCCGAAACTTTTGCGGATTCGCTTGCGTTCGGTGTATGAATAGGCCATGAGATCTCCGGGCTTGATCTTTCAGAACTGAGTGTCGATGGGGCTTTTGCACCCCTTCAACGGTCTTGGCGGCTGGCCTCTACCAGCTTTGGCGGACGATTGCGCATTGCACGCAACCCGAACCAAGGGTTTTCTGCAGTCGGGTCAGAAAACACTGGAAAGAAGACTTTGATAAATCCACTTTTCGGTGTGCTCTTCAAGCACCAAAGGCTGGAGGCCCTTTCGGACACTCCAGCCTCGGAACAAAACCGAATTACTTCAGTTCGGCCTTGGCGCCAGCTTCTTCCAGCTTCTTCTTAGCGGCTTCAGCGTCAGCCTTTGGCAGGCCTTCTTTGACCGCCTTAGGTGCGCCGTCCACCAAGTCTTTGGCTTCTTTCAAGCCCAGACCTGTGATTTCGCGCACGGCTTTAATCACGGACACTTTGTTAGCGCCAGCTTCGAGCAACATCACGTTGAACTCGGTCTTCTCTTCTGCAGCAGCAGCAGCACCGCCGCCAGCAGCAGCAGGAGCGGCCATGGCGGCAGCGCTCACACCAAACTTCTCTTCGATGGCTTTCACCAGGTCGTTGAGTTCCATGACCGTCATGCTGTCCAGCGCGGTCAAAAATGCGTCTTTATCGAATGCCATTTTTATTTCCTAACAATTGGTTAAAACACGAACGCTGGCCTTTAAGCGGCAACAGCTTCGCCTTCGCCTTTTTTGGCCGCCAACGCACCCAGCACAACGGCTGTACGCGACATAGGCGACATCAACAAGCCACACAACTGGGCCAACAAAACTTCTTTCGAAGGGATGTTTGCCAATTGCTTAACGCCGTTCACATCCAAAGCTTTGCCTGCGAATGCACCTGCACGAATGACCAACTTGTCATTGGTTTTCGCGAAGTCAGCCACCACTTTCGCGGCAGCCACTGCATCTTCAGAGAAGCCATAGATCAGCGGACCGGTCATCTGGTCGGCGACAACTTCAAACTGCGTACCTGCCACAGCACGGCGAGCCAAGGTGTTTTTCAACACCGTCAGCGAAACGCCGAGGCTGCGAGCTTTGACACGCAGGTTGGTCATGTCAGCGACCGTGATACCACGGTATTCCGCCATCACAAGCGTTTGAGCTTTAGCGGCGAGGTCGGTCACTTCGGAAATGACCGCTTCTTTCTCACTGCGATTCAGACTCAAGGTCTACTCCTTTGTATGTGTTTTTCGGGTCACCCCTGAAACACGCCTATTTGCAGCGACCAACTGTTTCGGATCTTCATCCATCTGCAGCGGGATCGCCATCTGCGTTGGCCCAAAACCTCAAGATCTCTTGAGACTTTGTTGATTAAGCACACAGGGTGTGCACCAACGGTCTTGGATGGCTCGCTGTACTTTTTCAAGCACAGCGACCCACCACATTGAGGCGCTCTTTCGAACCCCTCAAATCTTTGCCATCACGCCGAGATGGATTGTGTGTCGACGCGAACGCCCACACCCATGGTCGACGAAACAGCCACTTTGCGCAGGTAAATGCCTTTGCTGGTCGCAGGCTTGGCCTTGACCAAAGCCTCGATCAATGCAGCCAAGTTGCCTTGCAACTTGTCGGTATCGAAAGAACGGCGACCGATGGTGCCATGCACGATACCGGCCTTGTCGACACGGAACTGGACCTGACCGGCTTTGGCATTGCGCACAGCAGTGGCCACATCAGGTGTGACGGTGCCAACTTTGGGGTTAGGCATCAGGCCACGTGGGCCCAGGATTTGACCCAAAGTACCCACAACGCGCATCGCGTCAGGGGCAGCAATCACCACATCGAAAGGCATGTCACCCGCTTTGACGCGGGCAGCCAGATCGTCCATGCCAACCACGTCTGCGCCAGCAGCCAGAGCCTCTTCAGCCTTGGCGCCTTGGGCAAACACAGCAACGCGGGCAGTTTTGCCTGTACCGTTGGGCAACACCACAGCGCCACGAACCACTTGGTCGGACTTCTTGGCGTCAATACCGAGTTGCACGGCCACGTCGATGGATTCATCAAACTTGGCTGTGGCGCACTCTTTGACCATGGTCAAAGCGTCGGCCAAGGCGTACAGCTTCAGGCTGTCAACTTTGCCCACGAGGGCTTTTTGTTTTTTAGTGAGCTTGGACATTTACACGCCCTCCACATTCACGCCCATGGAACGGGCAGTACCAGCGATGGTGCGAACTGCTGCGTCCAGATCGGCAGCGGTCAAGTCTTTCATCTTGGCTTTGGCGATGTCTTCCAATTGAGCGCGGGTGATCTTGCCCACTTTTTCCAAGCCAGGCTTGGTGGAAGCTTTGTCGATTTTCAAGGACTTCTTGATCAAGGTCGCTGCGGGCGGTGTCTTGATGATGAAGGTGAAGGACTTGTCTGCAAACGCAGTGATGACCACAGGCAACGGCAAACCTGGCTCAACGCCTTGGGTCTGGGCGTTGAACGCCTTGCAGAATTCCATGATGTTCAAACCACGCTGGCCCAGTGCAGGACCGATAGGTGGTGATGGATTGGCTTTACCAGCTGGAACTTGCAGCTTGATGAAGCCGACGATTTTTTTCGCCATGCTTTTCTCCTTGCGGGTTTTAACGCTTGAGGCCTTCAGGCCCTCAGCTCCCCGGGGTTAACGACTCAAGATCAAAGACGGGTGCCGAGTCGGGAAGCACCCATCCGAAAAATACAGGTCAGGTTTTCTCCACTTGACCAAATTCAAGCTCAACGGGTGTCGCTCGACCAAAAATGGTGACTGAGACGCGCATTTTGTTGCGCTCGTAGTTGACTTCTTCAACCGTGCCATTGAAGTCTGTGAACGGGCCTTCTTTAACGCGGATGTACTCGCCTACTTCAAACTCGACCTTGTGGCGCGGTTTGTCAGTGCCCTCTTGCATCTGGTTCACGATCTTGGCGACATCGGCCTCAGAGATCGGAGCCGGACGATTTTTAGCGCCGCCCACAAAGCCGGTGACTTTGTTCGTGTGCTTGACGAGATGCCATGTTTCGTCGTCCATGACCATCTCAACCAACACATAACCCGGAAAGAATTTTCTTTCGGTGGTTTTTTTCTGGCCGTTCTTGATCTCAACCACTTCTTCAGTGGGCACCAAGATGCGACCAAATTTGGTTTCCATGCCAGAGCGCGTGATGCGCTCGATGATGTTGCGCTCAACCGCTTTTTCCATGCCCGAATAGGCATGAACCACGTACCACTTGAGGTCAGGGTTGGTGGAGGATCCGGCCATTGGCGCGTTCACGACGACATCGTTCATTATTTTTTCCACCCCAGAATCAGATCGTAAAAAACCCATTCGAGAGTTTTGTCGGTGAGCCACAGGAAAAGTGCCATCACCACCACAAACGCAAAGACGTACAAAGTGATTTGAAGCGCCTCTTTGCGCTCAGGCCAAACCACTTTTTTGGTTTCACGAACAGCATCCCGGCCAAAAGCCACCAGTTCGCGACCGGTTTCGGAGGTGAAAAAGACCACCACAGCCGCCAGCACAGCCACCAGCAAACCACCCCACTGAACCCAAGCGCCTTGGGCTGCGAGCATGTAGTAAGCAACCAATCCTGCCAAAACCAATGCAACGGCCAACGCCAATCGCATCTTATCGCCAGCAGTATTCACTGTTTGAACTTCGGACGTTGCCATACGGCTTGAAACCTTTGTTGAGCCTCTTCAACAGATGACTCTTATCAGACAAGTAAGCCCGCTAGGGTCTAGCGGGCTTGGAAAATCCACCTGTTCAGGTGGCAGGGGCAGTAGGAATCGAACCTACAACCTTCGGTTTTGGAGACCGACGCTCTGCCAATTGAGCTATACCCCTACTTGAAGAAACCTCTTCAGGCAATGATCTTGGCAACAACGCCAGCGCCAACCGTGCGGCCGCCTTCGCGGATGGCAAAGCGCAAGCCTTCTTCCATCGCAATGGGGTTGATCAACTTCACAGTGATCGACACGTTGTCACCCGGCATCACCATCTCTTTGCCTTCTGGCAACTCGATCGCTCCGGTCACATCCGTTGTACGGAAGTAAAACTGGGGACGGTAGTTGTTGAAGAAAGGCGTGTGACGGCCACCTTCGTCTTTGGACAAAACATAGATCTCGCCCGTGAAGTGGGTGTGCGGCTTGATCGAACCGGGCTTGCACAGCACTTGGCCGCGCTCAACGTCTTCGCGCTTGGTGCCGCGCAGCAAAATACCCACGTTGTCACCGGCTTGGCCTTGGTCCAGCAGCTTGCGGAACATCTCAACGCCTGTGCAGGTGGTCTTGACCGTGTCTTTGATACCGACGATTTCGATTTCTTCACCAACCTTGACGATACCGCGCTCGATACGACCAGTCACCACAGTGCCGCGACCCGAGATGGAGAACACGTCCTCCACTGGCATCAAGAAGGCGCCGTCCACCGCACGGTCAGGCGTAGGAATGTAGGTGTCCAAAGCGTCAGCCAGCTTCATGATGGCCTCTTCGCCCAATGGGCCCTTGTCGCCTTCCAAGGCCAGCTTGGCAGAGCCCTGGATGATCGGGGTGTCGTCGCCTGGGAAGTCGTACTTGGACAACAACTCACGCACTTCCATCTCAACCAGCTCCAACAACTCGGCGTCGTCCACCATGTCGCATTTGTTCAGGAACACGATGATGTAAGGCACGCCCACTTGGCGAGCCAACAAGATGTGCTCACGGGTCTGAGGCATAGGACCGTCAGCAGCGGAACACACCAAAATAGCGCCGTCCATCTGGGCAGCGCCGGTGATCATGTTCTTCACATAGTCAGCGTGGCCAGGGCAGTCCACGTGGGCATAGTGACGGTTAGCCGTCTCGTACTCAACGTGGGCGGTGTTGATCGTGATACCACGGGCTTTTTCTTCGGGTGCAGCGTCGATCTGGTCGTACGCTTTGGCAGCACCGCCGAACTTGGCAGCCAACACAGTGGTGATGGCAGCAGTCAGGGTGGTCTTGCCGTGGTCAACGTGACCGATGGTGCCCACGTTCACGTGGGGCTTGGTCCGTTCGAATTTCTCTTTTGCCATATCTTCAACTCCGAAAAGTAGTGGTCAACAACCAAGACAGAAGGCGCACAACTTGCATTGCGCGCCTCAAAACTGGTGCCCTTGGCGGGAATCGGACCCGCGACCTCTCCCTTACCAAGGGAGTGCTCTACCACTGAGCCACAAGGGCGAAACATCTAACAACTCACCGGCAAATTGGAGCGGGAAACGGGAATCGAACCCGTGTCATTAGCTTGGAAGGCTAAGGTTCTACCATTAAACTACTCCCGCACTGATTGCACCGCACGAGTGGATGCGACGCCAATGCTTGAAACCATTTCCAATTGCTCAATCAAGCCGGCTTTCGCCAGTTTGCTGGTGGAGGAGACTGGATTCGAACCAGTGTAGGCGTAAGCCAACAGATTTACAGTCTGCCCCCTTTAGCCACTCGGGCACCCCTCCAGAAGCGAGTCTTAGATTATGCCATCTTTTTGTGACAACGCGCAAGTCAGCATGGAACTTTTCACCATGCGATGGGCTGCCTGCCCGTTTGGCTCATAAAAAGTTGGGCACGGGCGAAATGGCCGCACCCCAAAAAAGGCAGGGGGGGCCGCAAGGCAGACAGCGGTGAGGGGTGATTGGCCTGAAGGATCAAATGTCTGGACGAGCCCGCCACAGCATCCAGTATTGTCTTCTTGGCTTGCGCATGCGCACCCCACAACATGAACACGACGGGCCCGGGGCTTTCAGCCACAGCGGCAACCAAGGCATCGGTCAACGCCTCCCATCCCCAGCGGGCATGGCTGCCAGCCTGTCCCGCCTCAACCGTCAAACAAGTATTGAGCAGCAACACGCCCTGCTGAGCCCAGTGCACCAGCGACCCATGTGGCGGCACAGGCAAACCCAAACTTTCTTGCAGTTCTTTGAAAATATTTCGCAGACTGGGCGGGATCCGCACCCCCGGTGGCACCGAAAACGCCAGCCCGTGCGCTTGGCCGGGCCCATGGTAGGGGTCTTGGCCCAGAATCACCACGCGAACGTCTTTCAGAGGCGTCAGGCTGAGCGCCTTGAATGGCTCTGGCGGAAAAACGACTTGCCCAACCCTCAGGGCATCGGACAATCGCGAAGACAGCGCACGGCCCGCATCACTGCTCAAAAAACCTTGTACCAGAGTGGCCCAGCCTTCATCCATCCCCGATAAATCTGGCGGCCAACACACCAAGCGATCGCAACCCATGGGTGAATCGCCCAAATCAAGAGACTGCTGCGCCAATCCAGAGGGCATCAGGCAAAGAGCTTGGCCAAGGCCTCACCAGGCTCGTCAGCGCGCATAAAAGCCTCACCCACCAAAAAGGCGTGGACCTTGGCCTCACGCATGAGACGAACATCGTCGGGTGTTTGGATTCCGCTTTCGGTGACCAGCAAACGATCGGCAGGCACGTCGGACAACATGTCCAAGGTGGTCTGCAATGACACCTCAAATGTTTTCAAGTTGCGGTTGTTGATGCCAACAAGGCGCGTCTTGAGTTTCAGTGCTCGCTCAAGTTCGGCGCGGTCATGCACTTCGACCAAGACCGCCATGTCCAAGCTGCGGGCTACGGCCTCCATGTCGGCCATCTGGGCATCGTCCAAGCAGGCCGCGATCAATAAAATCGCATCGGCACCCATGGCCCGGGCTTCATAGATCTGATACACATCGATCATGAAGTCTTTGCGCAACACAGGCAGGTCGCAGCTGGCGCGGGCCTGCTTCAAGAAATCAACGCTGCCCTGAAAAAACCGCTTGTCGGTCAACACCGACAAACATGCTGCACCGAATTCGGCATAGCTCTGGGCGATATCCGCTGGAATGAACTCAGCCCGCAAAACGCCTTTAGAGGGACTGGCTTTCTTGACTTCTGCGATGACTGCCGCTTGGCCAACGGTGATTTTGGCACGCATGGCGCCTTCAAAGTCTCTGGTCAGCACACGGCTTTCGGCGTCGGCTCGGACCACATCCAAGGGTTTGTGCCTGAGCGCAGCAGCCACTTCTTCGCGCTTGACTGCCACAATTTTGTCCAAGATGTCACTCATGATTTGCTTTCTGTCCGAGCTCCGAGGCTCAGAGGGGGGAAATTCAAAATGGCTCAAGCCGCCTTCTGGCCAAAGGCCACAAACTGCGCCAGCTTGGCTTTGGCGGCGCCCGACTCAATGGCCGCCTTGGCGCGTGAGAGCCCGTCGGCGATGCTGCTGGCCACATTGGCCGCGTACAAAGCTGCGCCGGCATTGATCATGACGATGTCTCGCGCCGCACCCGACTGATTGTCCAACACGCTGCGCAGCATGGCCATCGACTGCTCCGGTGTATCGACCTTCAGCGCACGGTTGCTGGCCATGGTCAACCCAAAGTCTTCGGGGTGAATTTCGTATTCGGTAATCTGGCCATTTTTCAATTCACCCACCAAAGTGGTGGCGCCCAAGCTGATCTCGTCCATGCCATCGCGCCCATAGACCACCACCGCGTGCTCAGCGCCCAAACGCTGCAAGGCACGCACCTGGATACCCACCAAGTCAGAGTGAAATACACCCATCAGAATATTGGGGGCACTGGCAGGATTGGTCAAAGGCCCGAGGATGTTGAACATCGTGCGCACGCCGAGCTCCTTGCGCACAGGGGCCACGTTTTTCATGGCCGGATGGTGATTGGGCGCGAACATGAAACCGATGCCGACCTCTTCGATCGATCGGGCAATTTGCTCAGGCGACAAATGGATGTTGCCACCCAAAGCCTCAACCACATCGGCGCTGCCGGACTTGCTGCTCACGCTGCGGCCACCGTGTTTGGCCGTTTTGGCCCCTGCCGCGGCAGCCACAAACATGGCGCAAGTCGAGATGTTGAAAGTGTGCGCACCGTCTCCGCCTGTGCCCACAATGTCAACCAAATGAGTGGGGTCGGCCACATGGACCTTGGTGGAAAACTCGCGCATCACCTGCGCAGCGGCGGTGATCTCGCCAATGGTTTCTTTTTTGACGCGCAAACCCGTGAGCAAAGAAGCCATCATGACGGGTGACAACTCTCCATTCATGATCATGCGCATGATGTGCAGCATCTCGTCATGGAAAATTTCGCGGTGCTCAATGGTGCGTTGCAGTGCTTCTTGGGGGGTGATGGGCATGGCGTCGTCCTGATGGGAATGGGTGTTCAGTAAATACCAGACGGGGATGATCCCGTGCCGTTGGTCGCCAAAGGCTGGACCATGAAACGGCGAATGCAAGCGATGGCGAAGTCGACACGTGCAGCGTCCACATCCAGGTGCGTCACAAAACGCAGGCCGATCAAACCTGTGGCCAAAACACCTTGGGCCTTGAGTTCGGCCAACAAGGCGGGGCCACGGCCATCGGCCACGTCCACAAACACGATATTGGTTTGCGCAGAACGCACGCTCAGACCGGGCAAGCCCTGCAGGCCTTGGGCCAAGCGCTGAGCTAGAGCATGGTCATCGGCCAGGCGGTCCACATGGTGAGCCAGGGCATGCAAAGCTCCAGCGGCCAAAATGCCGGACTGGCGCATACCGCCGCCCAGCACCTTGCGCCAGCGAAGTGCACAGGCGATCAATTCACGAGAACCGCACAAGGCCGAGCCCACCGGCGCGCCCAAGCCCTTGCTGAAACACACGGACACGCTGTCGAAATGGTCAACGATTCGGCGTACGCTGGCCGTGACCGATCCGCCGTCTGCCTGCGCCACGGCGGCATTGAACAAGCGGGCGCCATCCAGATGCGTGGCCAAGCCATGCCGTTTGGCCAAACCTGTGGCTTGCGCCAAATAGTCCTGCGACATGGGGTGACCGTTCCAAGTGTTTTCCAGCGCCAGCAAGCGTGTACGGGCAAAGTGGCAATCGATCGGCTTGATGGCTGCTGCAATATCGGCCAGAGACATTTCACCCGCAGCGTTTTGCGCCAGCGGCTGCGGCTGGATGCTGCCCAGCACCGCCGCACCGCCGCCTTCGTAGCGGTAGGTGTGGGCGTTTTGCCCCACGATGTACTCGTCGCCCCGCTCGCAGTGCGCCATCAAAGCACACAGGTTGCTCTGCGTTCCGGTGGGCATGAACAGCGCGGCCTCTTTGCCCGTGAGTTGGGCGATGCGTTCTTGCAAGGCGTTGACGCTGGGGTCGTCACCAAACACATCGTCTCCCAAGGGGGCGCGCAACATGGCTTCCCGCATGGCTGCGGTGGGCTGGGTGACGGTGTCGCTGCGCAGGTCAATGGGCATTTTCATGGTCGCACCAAAAAGTTCTTGAGCATGGCGTGACCATGCTCGGTCAGGATGGATTCGGGGTGGAACTGCACGCCTTCGATGTCCAGCTCGGTGTGGCGCACGCCCATGATCTCGCCGTCGTCGGTCCAAGCGGTGACTTTCAGGCAAGGCGGACACGTGGCCCGCTGAATGGCCAAAGAGTGGTAACGGTTAACGGTGAACTGCGGGGGCAAGCCTGCGAAAACGCCGTCTTGCGTGGTGGTGATGACACTGGTCTTACCATGCATCAACTCCTGAGCACGAACGATCTTGCCGCCAAAGGCTGCGCCAATGCTCTGGTGCCCGAGGCACACACCCAAAATGGGCAACTGGCCTGCGAAATGTTGAATGGCCGCCACCGAAATACCCGCCTCGGCGGGTGAACACGGGCCAGGCGAAATCACCAACCGGTCAGGCTGGCGTGCCGCAATGCCTTCCAGCGTGATCTCGTCGTTGCGAAAAACCTCAACCTCCGCGCCCAACTCGCCAAAATACTGCACGATGTTGAAAGTGAAGGAGTCGTAGTTGTCGACCATCAGGAGTTTGATTTTTTTCGACATGATCACTCCAGCCCTTCTTCAACCAACTCGCTGGCCCGCAACAAGGCACGCGCCTTGTGCTCGGTTTCGCGCCACTCCATCTCGGGCACCGAATCGGCTACCACACCGGCCGCGGCCTGCACGTAGAGCATCTGGTCCTTGATGACGGCAGTGCGTATCGCAATCGCCACATCCATGTCGCCCGCATAGCTGATGTAGCCACACGCGCCGCCGTAGATGCCGCGCTTGACGGGTTCGAACTGATCAATCAACTCCATCGCGTGAACTTTGGGTGCGCCCGTAAGAGTGCCTGCAGGAAAAGTGGCTTTGAGCACGTCCATGTTGCTCATGCCGTCGTTGAGCATTCCCTCGACGTTGCTCACGATGTGCATGACGTGGCTGTAGCGCTCAACCACAAAGGCCTCGGTCACCTTGACCGAGCCAATCTGGGCGATGCGCCCAATGTCGTTACGGGCCAGATCGATCAGCATCACATGCTCGGCGCGCTCTTTGGGGTCATTGATCAGTTCTTGCTCGGCGGCCTTGTCTTTTTCGGGCGTGGCGCCACGAGGGCGTGTGCCCGCCAGAGGACGGATGATGACTTTGGCGCCTTCTTCGGTTTGCTCCTGGCGCACCAAAATTTCGGGGCTGGCCCCGACGACATGGAAGTCGCCGAAGTTGTAGAAATACATGTAAGGGCTGGGGTTGAGCGAGCGCAGCGCACGGTACAGGGATAGTGGACTCTCCGTGTAGCGCTTTTTGATGCGCTGACCCACCTGCACCTGCATGAAGTCGCCGCCGGCGATCAATTCCTTGGCTTTTTCGACGGCGGCGATGTAATCGGCCTTGGAAAAATCGCGCTCAGCCGGGTAAGACTGAGTGGGCTTGACCACCGGGGCACTGACCGAGTATTTGAGCTGCTCTTTCAGATCGCGCAGGCGCTTTTTCGCGCCCACATAGGCCTCTGGCGTGGCCGGGTCGGCATAGACAATGAGGTAGAGCTTGCCCGACAAGTTGTCGATCACGGCCAGTTCTTCGCATTGCAACAACAGAATGTCGGGCGTGCCCAAGGTATCCGGCGGGCAGGTTTTTTCAAGCTTTTTCTCGATGTAGCGCACCGCGTCATAACCGAAATAGCCTGCCAGACCACCACAAAAGCGGGGCAAACCCGGGCGCAAGGCCACCTTGAAACGCTTTTGGTACTGCTCGATGAAATCCAGTGGATTGCCCGTAGCGGACTCGATGACCTTCCCCTCTCGCACCACCTCGGTCTTGGCCTCGGCCCCAAAACCACTGGCCCTGAGCAAGGTGCGCGCAGGCAAGCCAATAAAACTGTAGCGCCCAAAACGCTCGCCACCCACCACCGATTCGAGCAAGAAGCTGTATTGGCCGTTGTCTTTGGTGTGCGCCAGTTTCAGGTAAAGCGACAGGGGTGTTTCCAGGTCCGCAAAGGCCTCGATCATGAGGGGAATGCGGTTGTAGCCTTGGCTGGCCAGGCTTTTGAATTCAAGTTCAGTGATCACAGGCTAATGCCTCCAAAGCGCTCAGCAAGCTTGTGCAAGCTGCTTTTCATTCTTCCAGGTGCCCGGTCATGGTGTAAAGGAATCCGGGCGCGGGTGGCGGGCAAGCCGCAGAGTCGATGGGGTCAGGCTGGCTGACGCCAGGGCCAGGCTCCCCGGCCTTCCGAAAGGGAATGGCTCGGCAGGCAGGCTGCGCTGGAATGGTGATGGAGGGTGAACATGGTGTTGAGAGTGTAGCAAAGGCCCGAGACGCTTTGGTTGAGACCCAAGCAAGCACTTTGGGAGCTTGGTCAAACTGCCCTCCTTGCTCAACGCTTCGCAGGCGTATTCAAGCGTTCAAGCGTGCAGGCAGGTCGGCAAGGCTGTCTAACCAGGCAGCAGCAGGCGTGTCTTGCACGGGTTGGCCATGGTTGTAGCCATAAGTCACCAGCACCACCGGGCACCCTGCAGCGTGAGCGGCTTGGGCATCGTTGCTGGAGTCGCCCACCATCAAGGTGCGCGCCACAGAAGTGCCCAAAGCTTCGCAGGTTTTTAAGATGGGCAAAGGATCGGGCTTTTTGCGCTCGAAACTGTCCCCACCAAACACAGGGCCAAAGAAGTGCGTCAAGGCCTTGTCTTTGAGCAAGGCTTGAGCAAAGGCCAAGGGCTTGTTGGTCAGACACGCCATGGGCACGTTGTTGGCCGCCAAGTGTTTCAGGACGTCCAGCACGCCGGGGTAGACGTCAGCGAATTGGCCGTTGATGGCCAAATAGTGGTGCTGGTAGCGCTGCCAAGCGCGGTCAAACAAGGCGTCCACCGTCAAGGCTGCACACGCTTGCCCCACCCCTTTGACTTCGGGTCTGGCGATTTGGTGCGCCAGCAGGCTGCGGATCAGGTGCTCCGAGCCTTTGCCAATGGCTTGCGCAATCAGCGCGTCCGATACCGGGGGCAAGTCCAGATCGACCATGGTGCGGTGCAGGGCCACCTGGAAATCGCCCAAGGTGTGCACCAAAGTGCCGTCCAGATCAAAAATAACAGCTTCGATCTGCGTCAGATCTTGCAAATTTTGCATCGTACTCAAGCCCACTTAGCCCAAAGCCACGCGCATCTGGTCGATCACGGCTTTGTAATCGGGCTTGCCGAAAATCGCACTGCCGGCCACAAAGGTGTCGGCCCCGGCATCGGCCACGCGTCGAATGTTGTCGGTTTTGATACCGCCATCGACCTCTAGGCGAATGTCACGGCCGCTGGCATCGATCAGTTTGCGCGCTTGCTCGATCTTGCGCAGCGCTGAGTCAATGAAACTTTGACCGCCAAAGCCCGGGTTGACGCTCATGATGAGGATCAGGTCGATCTCATCGATGGTCCACTCCAGCACATCGAGCGGTTCTGCCGGGTTGAACACCAAACCCGCCTTCACGCCCTTGGCTTTGATGGCCTGAATGCTGCGGTGTACATGCCCACTGGCATCAGGATGGAAGCTGACGAGGTCCGCTCCGGCATCGGCAAAAGACGCGGCCAAGGCGTCCACGGGCGAGACCATCAAATGGACATCGATTGGCACCGCCACGCCTGCCGCTGTTATGGCGTGCGGCTTCAGAGCTTGGCAGATCATGGGCCCAAAGGTCAGGTTGGGGACGTAATGGTTGTCCATCACGTCGAAATGGATCCAGTCGGCGCCAGCGTCGATGACGCTTTTGACTTCGTCACCCAAGCGAGCGAAATCAGCCGAGAGAATGGAAGGGGCAATGCGGTAGGTCTTCGTCATCCCAGAATTGTCGCAGTTAACATCGGCCCATGTCTGCTTACAACGTTCAAATCGATGTCGTGCCCCAATACGTGGCCGACCAAAGCAAGCCCTTGCAAGAGGTTTTTGCCTTTGCTTACACCGTCACGGTGACCAATACCGGCAAGGTGCCAGTGCAATTGATTTCCCGTCATTGGGTCATTCAAGACGAGCGCGGGCATTCTGAAGAGGTCAAAGGTTTGGGCGTTGTCGGTCAACAGCCTCTTTTGCGGCCAGGTGAATCCTTCCAATACAGCAGCGGCTGCCGTTTGCGGGCCCCAAGTGGAACCATGGGCGGCAGTTATTTCTTTGTGGCAGAAGATGGTCACCGCTTCGACGCGGCCATCGGCACCTTCGTATTGGAATCGTCCAACACGATACCAGCGGGCCGCACTCTGCACTGAGCCTCTCCAGCGAAGTTGCGGTTAAGCTCAGGCCATGGGTGAATTTGAGCTGATCGAGCGCTACTTCAAACGGCCTGCACGGCAAGCGGCTGTTGGCATTGGCGACGACTGCGCTGTGTGGACACCCCACCCCGGTCACCAGTTGGCTTTTTCGGCCGACATGCTGGTCGAAGGGCGTCACTTTTTGTCCACGGTATCTCCCCGGTCTTTGGGCCACAAAGCCTTGGCTGTGAACCTGAGTGATTTGGCTGCGTGTGGTGCAACCCCTCGTGCTTTTTTGCTGTCCTTGTCATTGCCCCGCTCTGACGAAGAGTGGCTATCGGGTTTCTCTCAGGGCCTGTTGACTTTGGCCGATTCGCACGCCTGTGAGTTGATCGGTGGTGACACCACCCAAGGTCCTTTGAACATCGCCATCACCGTGATGGGCGAAACCCCCCATGGGCAAGCCATTTTGCGCAGCACAGCGCAAACAGGGGACGACATTTATGTGAGCGGTCATTTGGGCGATGCGCGACTGGCCTTGGAGGTTTTTAGAGGCAACTTGAGCGTACCGCAAGCTGTTTTTGACCTGGCCAGGGCACGCATGGAAACCCCGACACCGCGCATGGCGTTGGGCACTTCTTTGCGCGGCATTGCCAGTGCAATGGCCGATGTCAGCGATGGCTTGCTGGGTGACTTGGGGCATATCCTCAAGGCCAGCGGCGTCGGCGCCCAGTTGAACTTGTCCGTCCTGTCGCAGCTGATGCTCACCCGCCAAGCCTGGGACTGCCCCTGTGAATGGCTGCTGCGCTGCGTATTGTCTGGCGGTGACGACTACGAACTGGTGTTCACCGCCCCGCCAGCATCGCAGCAATCGGTTGAAGCGGCCGCTTTGAGCAGCGGAACACCCATCACCCGCATCGGCCGCATCACGCCAGGCAGAGGCTTGGTGGTGATGGATGACAACGGGGATGTTGTACACCACGACTTCCGTTCTTTTGACCATTTCGCATGACAATGAGCGGGCCAACGACCACCTCTGACAACACCGCCCAGCTGGGGCCAGTGCGTGCGACGGCGGCATTCATGTTCAAACACCCGGCACACGCGATCGCTTTGGGTTTTGGTTCGGGCCTTTCGCCCAAAGCCCCAGGCACCGTCGGTAGCTTGTGGGGGTGGGCGTCTTGGTTGCTGATCCAACACAACTTGTCGTTGCCACTTCAAGCTGCTTTGATCGTGACGGGCTTGCTTTTAGGTTGGTGGGCTTGCACGGTCACCGCGCGCAACCTCCGCGTGAGCGACCCCGGCGCCATTGTTTGGGATGAGATTTTGGCCATGTGGCTGATTTTTTTCGTCCTTATGCCCACCGACTTCACTGGACAGTTGGTGGCGTTTGGCCTGTTTCGTTTTTTCGACGCTGTCAAGCCAGGTCCTGTGGCTTGGGCCGATCGTTTGTTCAAGGGTTTTGGATGGCGAGGCGGTTGGGGCATCGTCTTTGACGATCTGATCGCCGCCTTTTGCACCCTTTTCGTCATCGCACTTTGGAGGTCATTTGTATGACTGATGTCACCTCTCTTTTAGCGGACCGCCTGACCTCATTAGGCTGGATGATGGCCACCGCCGAAAGCTGCACTGGCGGTTTGATTGCCGCCCATTGCACCGACTTGCCAGGGTCCAGCCGGTGGTTTGAACGCGGTTTTGTGACCTATTCGAATGCGGCCAAAACCGATTTGCTGGGTGTTCGCCCGGAAGTCATCGCCGCCGAAGGTGCTGTCAGCGAGGATGTAGCCCGCGCCATGGCCTTGGGCGCTTTTTACAGAACACCCGCCCGAGTCTCGTTAGCGGTCACGGGCATTGCCGGCCCCGACGGAGGAAGCGCCGACAAGCCCATAGGCACTGTCTGGCTGGCTTGGTGCATCGACGGTCAGCTTCACGCTGAGCGGCAAACATTTGGGGGCGACCGGCATAAGGTGCGGCAAGCCACTGTGGCTTGGGCTTTGGAGGGATTGATGAAAAGATTGCCCCAAACCGCCACCTGACGGCGCCCAATGCAAGGAAAAAACCATCAAAAAACCCGCTGCAAAGCGGGTTTTTTGATGGTGGCGCAGCCCCTAGGGCTGCTCAAGGAATCAAGCTGCAGCGAGCCAGTACCCTGCATTGAAAGGGCTGCTCATGCGCAGCGCCAAAGGCGAGACATCCACCAACTTGTCGGTGGGCATTTTTTCGCCTTCCTCGACCGACTCGGCCATGATGGCATCCTCGGTTTGTGCCTCAATCGCCCGTCCTGCTTGGCTGTTTTGCGCAGAACGGGCTACAGAAAAGAATAGAAGCATCGGAAGGGTACCTTCCTGTCTCCCCAGAAATCGGCCGTGTCACGGAAGATGTCCAGCAATTGCTCGCGGGCCTCTTTGTCGAATTTCACGTGGGCCGGAATCTGCTCCAACACCACAATGAAGCCGGGCTGTGGGCCCGATTTGTGCAAAGGGTCTGTCATGCAGTCGTAGAGCGCATCAAAATTTTTGCCGAAGTGCGATGGCAAAGTGAATTGCGCACCAATCAAATCCAGCACATCCTGTTTGCTCTGGGCTTCCGCCAAGTTGGCGTACAAAAAGTGATGCCCCAATCCTTGGGCGGCTTCCTGCAGGTCGCTCACGCGGTAAGCGCGAATCGACTGCACGATGTTTGACCGCACACCCTTCAGGGGCGCCTCTTGGTCATGGCGTGTCAGCGTGTCCATCTCCGTGGTCTTTCTCAAACAAAAATCAAGGTCGGTCAACCATCATGCGAAAACTCGCGTAATGGTCTTGTGTGTAGTAACAGGCTTTAGGCTCCGCAGGGACTGGACCACCGCAAACAATGCGGCGGGCCCCACGGCTGCGCTCTCCAGGGGTCCTGACGGTGTATTCGCGGTAAAACCCGCGGTCTTGACGAGGCAAAAGCCGTTCACGGTTGCCAAAAACAGTCCCGTCCTTTTCGTAAGGAAAAGGACCACCCTTTCGAATGGTTTGGTACGTTTCTTGCGCTTCGCGGGGCAAATCGGCCACCAACACGGTGGCCAAGCTCGTCACCTCAACGGGCTGCTTGGCATGCACCAAAACCGTGCAAGCCATCCAAACAAGGCCCAACAACACTGCAAACCAGTGCTGGCGGGACACCAATTGCTGGGCCACCTTCATGAGTACACCTTTCAGGAGCCTCCGGGTTTACCCGAAAACTTGAAGGCGCTAGTGTGCGACAAATGCGATAAAAATGCAAGCGAATGCCCAATAAACAGGCCAATGTATTTGGGGCATTTTTACCGCATGTGAGGACACACTCCCATTTGGGCTCTTATCTGGCCGCGTTGGCGTCTGCCACGGTCAAAGCCGTCATGTTCACAATCCGGCGCACAGTCGTGCTGGGCGTCAAAATATGAACGGGTTTGGCAGCGCCCAGCAAAACTGGACCCACCGCAATGTTGCCGCCCGCAGCGGTTTTGAGCAAGTTGTAGGCGATATTGGCCGCATCGATATTGGGCAAAACCAGCAAGTTGGCATCGCCAATCAAAGTGCTGTTGGGCATGATGGCGTGGCGTGCGGCGGCGTCCAAAGCCACATCCCCGTGCATTTCGCCGTCCACTTCAAGCCACGGGGCCTTCTGGCGCAACAGCTCCAACACATCGCGCATTTTGACGGCGCTGGGTTGGTTAGACGAACCAAAATTGGAGTGCGACAACAACGCCGCTTTGGGTTGAATGCCAAATCGGCGCATTTCTTCAGCCGCCATGATGGTGAATTCGGTCAATTGCTCGGCTGTTGGGTCGTAATTGACATGGGTGTCGACCATGAAAACCTGGCGTCCCGGCAACATCAAACCGTTCATGCAAGCAAACGTATTGACGCCCGCACGCTTGCCGATGACTTGGTCGATGTAATTCAGGTGCATCGGGTTGGTGCCCCATGTGCCACAAATCATGCCGTCCACATCACCTTTTTGCAGCAACATGGCACCAATGAGCGACAAACGGCGGCGCATCTCGATCTTGGCCATTTGCTGGGTAATGCCCTTGCGCTCAGTCATGCGGTGGTAAGTCTGCCAAAAATCCCGGTAACGGTGGTCGTCTTCAACGTTGACCACGTCGTAATCGAGCTCTTCTTTCAGGCGCAGACCGAACTTCTCGATGCGCTCGGCAATCACAGCAGGGCGACCAATCAAGGTGGGGCGGGCAATGCCCTCGTCCACCACGATTTGCGAGGCGCGCAACACCCGCTCTTCTTCACCTTCACTGTAGGCGATGCGTTTTTTCAGGGCGCGTTTGGCGGCCGTGAAAATGGGCTTCATCATGGTGCCAGAGGCATAGACAAAACCTTGCAGACTTTCGCGGTAAGCGTCCATGTCCTTGATGGGCCTCAAAGCCACACCACTTTCGGCCGCCGCTTGGGCAACCGCAGGCGCAATTTTGATCATCAAACGCGGATCAAAGGGCTTGGGGATCAAGTACTCAGGGCCAAAGGCCAAAGGCTCGCCCACGTAAGCAGCTGCCACCACTTCGCTTTGCTCGGCTTGGGCCAATTCGGCGATCGCATGAACAGCGGCAATCTCCATCTCCAAAGTGATGGTCGAAGCACCCGCATCCAAAGCGCCCCTGAAAATATAGGGGAAACACAGGACGTTGTTGACCTGGTTCGGGTAGTCGGTGCGACCCGTTGCCATGATCGCGTCGTCGCGCACAGCTTTGACGTCTTCGGGGTTGATTTCGGGGTTGGGGTTGGCCAGCGCAAAAATTAGGGGCTTGGCGGCCATGGACTTGACCATGTCTTGCTTGAGGACGCCGCCCGCCGACAAACCCAAGAACACGTCGGCCCCAGCAATGACTTGCGCCAAAGTGCGGTGCTCGGTCTTTTGCACAAACTGAATCTTGTCTTCGTCCATCAGCTCGGTGCGCCCTTCATAGACCACGCCAGCCAAATCGGTGACCCAAATGTTTTCGCGTGGAATGCCCAGCTTGACCAACAAGCCCAAGCAAGCCAGCGCCGCAGCGCCCGCGCCCGAGGTGACCAGCTTGATCTGTTTGGGGTCTTTGCCCACGACTTTGAGGCCGTTCAAAATGGCGGCACCCACCACAATGGCAGTGCCGTGCTGGTCGTCGTGAAAGACCGGGATTTTCATGCGCTCACGCAATTTGCGCTCAATGTAGAAGCAGTCTGGCGCCTTGATGTCTTCGAGGTTGATGCCACCAAAGGTGGGCTCCAGCGAGGCGATGATCTCGACCAACTTGTCCGGGTCTTTTTCATTGATTTCGATGTCAAACACGTCAATGCCCGAGAACTTCTTGAACAAAACGCCTTTGCCCTCCATGACCGGCTTGCTGGCCAGCGGGCCGATGTCGCCCAGACCGAGCACCGCCGTGCCATTGGTCACCACACCCACCAAGTTGCCACGGCTGGTGTATTTGAAAGCGTTGGCCGGGTCTTTGACGATTTCTTCACAAGGCGCAGCAACGCCTGGCGAATAGGCCAAAGCCAAATCGTGCTGGTTGACCAGTTGTTTGGTGGCTGCAATGGCCACCTTGCCGGGGGTCGGAAACTCATGGTATTCGAGCGCCGCTTTGCGCAGTTGTGCGCGCTTTTCTTCGGCTTGAACCTTGTTGGTCATGGATGTACTCCGCTTTGATAATTTGCCTGTGGACTGCTGGGGTTCAGCCGTCTTCGTCTGTCCGTTCGAACACATTGGTGTGCGTGCTTGAATGGCGGTCTTTTCATTGTAGGCCCCGGATTAGGGGGTCAAGACTGCGTAAATCTGCGTAGCAAGTGAGTTGGCTTTTGACTTTTTGGCACAAATAGAGCGCTTTAACGCCTGTGTTTCCAGGCTTTGTACTGCAAAGCTTGGAGGATACTGACCGATCTGTGGCCCTGCACCACATGAAATGAAGCGCCTGCCCTCAGCGTTCCCGGCTTGTCCACCGCCAAATAAAACCCGCAACGCCCACTGTCCACCATGTCTTTGGCGGCTCCGGCGTAGCCCATGACCGCGTTGAACTTGCCGCAAGGCTCGCGAGGCTGTGTCACGCGCAAAACCACATCGCCAAAGTTCAGGCAGTCGCCCACAAAGAGGTCTTGCTCAAGCACGCCTTGCAGGCTCAGGTTTTCGCCCAAGTAGCCAGGCGTTAGGGCTTCTTCAAACATCGTCGCACCCCGGGTTTGGCGCTGCACCTGCCACCAGGCCAGGTGCTCGGACGGGAGGGCATACACGGCTTTGCTCAAGCCGCCATGTACCGACAAGTCGGCCTGATCGTCACCGGCAAGGCCCAGAACCCCCACTTCGATGGGACCAGCGACAGCCGTTTTGCCAATGGCCGAGACCATTTTGCGCCCGCCCACCATCAGGGGACGAACCTGGCCGGTCTGGATGGAGATCAGTGTGCCCGACACCACATGCCGAAAACTGGATGGCATGGGCCCTTCAGCCCCGCATCAAGGCTTCAATCTCGTCGGCCTTGACCGGCACGCCGCGGGTGATCAGCTCACAACCCGTGGCGGTCACGATGGCGTCGTCTTCGATGCGGATGCCGATGTGGTAGAACTTCTCAGGCACGCCCGGGGCGGGACGCACATACAAGCCCGGCTCGATGGTCAAAACCATACCCGGCTGCAAGATGCGGCTGGGGCGGTCCTTGATCAATTCTCCGCTCAGCGGGTCTTTGCGCTCACTGACCTGGCCCACCTGCGACGGTTCGACATAGCTGCCGCAGTCGTGCACATCCATGCCCAGCCAGTGGCCAGTGCGGTGCATGTAAAACTGAAAATAACTGCGGTTGGCGATCACGTCCTGCGCGTTGCCGACCTTGTTCTTGTCGAGCAAGCCAACATCCAAGAGGCCCTGCGCCAGCACGGCCACGGTGGCCTCGTGCGGATCCACAAAACGGGCACCCGCCTTGGTGGCAGCCACGGCCGCATCTTGTGAGGCCAGCACCAGGTCGTACAAAGCGCGTTGTGGGCCGGTGAATTGGCCGTTGGCCGGAAAGGTGCGTGTGATGTCGCTGGCGTAGCCGTCCAACTCGCAACCCGCGTCGATCAGCACCATGTCGCCGTCTTTGATCAAAGCCGCATCGGCGCGGTAGTGCAGCACGCAGGCATTGGCGCCGCCTGCGACGATGGAGCCATAGGCCGGGTATTGAGAGCCGTTTTGGCGAAATTCGTGCAGCAACTCGGCATCCAAGTGGTATTCGCGCACCTCTTGACCCGCACGCAGCATGGCCGCGCTGCGCTGCATGGCGCGGATGTGGGCGCGGGCGCTGATGGCACTGGCCCGGCGCATGATGTCCTGCTCGTGCGCGTCTTTGACCAAGCGCATTTCATCCAGCAAGCTGCACAAATCGCGCTGCTGCTCGGGACACATTGCGCCATAGCGCACCCGTGCGCGCACCGACTGCAACCAACCGGCCACCAAACCTTCCAGCCCAGCGTGGATGGCAAACGGATACCAAACGGTGCTGCGGTTTTCGAGCAACTTGGGCATGTGCGCGGCCATCTCGCTGATCGGCAAAGCCCTGTCCACGCCCAAAGCTGCGGGTGCCGCGTCTGGCCCCAAGCGGATACCGTCCCAGATTTCACGCTCCAGGTCTTTGGGCTGGCAAAACAGCGTGGTTTCTCCCTCAGCAGTGATGACCAGACTGGCATGGGGCTCGGTGAAACCGGTCAGGTAATAAAAGTAGCTGTCGTGCCGGTACAGGTAATCGCTGTCGCGGTTGCGCTGGCGCTCGGGCGCGGTGGGGATGATGGCGATACCGCCCGAGCCCAGTTGGGCAGCAAGGCGGGCACGGCGTTGGGTGTAAATCGTCTGGGTGGTCATGCTGTAATT
Source organism: Akkermansia muciniphila (assembly GCA_943331105.2). Taxonomy (GTDB): domain Bacteria; phylum Pseudomonadota; class Gammaproteobacteria; order Burkholderiales; family Burkholderiaceae_C; genus Limnohabitans_A. The sequence continues at coordinate 105,449 of CALQKH020000010.1, read as the reverse complement.
CTAGGCAGATCCCTGTTGAGCTGCGCCAAACGCTCCGGCGTACCCACATCGGTCCAGTCGCCGGCATAAACCTCACCCGTCACCAAACCTCTGTCCATCGCGGCCCGCAGCAAGGGGGCCAGGGCCAGGGCGACGCCATCCGGGTTGCCGGGCAGCAGGCCACATCCTGCAAAAAATGATCTTTTGTACAAGGCAATGGTGCTGAAGGTGTGATCGCAGCCCACTGAGCCTTTGGCCAAATTCAGAATTTGGCCCGACGCCGACAAGCCAAAATCGCCGCTCGGGTTGTGTGCAGGGTTGGGCACCAGCCACAGGTGGGCCAAAGCCGTGCTGGCGGCAAAACGCCGAACAGACCCTGGGGCGAAGACAAAATCCGGCGCGAAGACATCGCCTGCCACCACCCAAAACACCTCAGCCAAGTGCGGCAAGGCGCGCACAATCCCACCCGCAGTTTCAAGCGCATGGCCAAAATCTTGCCCTTCGTGCGAATAGGCGATCTCTACTTCGGGCAAGCCCGCCCAAGTGATGCGTTCACCAAAGTGCGCCGGTATCTTTTCGCCCAACCACGCGGTATTGACCAACTGGCGGACAAAGCCACCCCGGGCCAGCGCCTGCATGGGCCACTGCATGAGTGGCTGTCCGCGCACCTGCAACATAGGTTTAGGAATATGGTCGGTCAAGGGGCGCATGCGCTCGCCACGTCCAGCGGCCAGCACCATGGCTTGAGCATCAAAGGTTGAAAACATGCCCCGGATATTGCCATGCCTCAGATGCTGATGGCTAAAGGCGCTCATGGGACATCCGCCCATCGCCCCCGCGTTCTACACTCTTTTGTACAACCCGTTCAATGCCAAATAAGTTGGACCCGAAAGAGCACAGCCATGACACGCCCCCTGCCCGCCGTGATTGCCGCCGCACAGAACGCCTCTCAACGCATGGCCGACCGCCACACCCCTTTTGTCATGAACGACTGGTACGTGGCCGCATTTGGCGAGGAAATCAAAGACCAGCTTTTGGCCCGCACCTTGCTGGGCCGCCGATTGGTTTTTTACAGAACCAGCGACGGCCGCGTGGTGGCATTGGAAGATCGCTGCCCCCACCGCTCCATGCCCCTGTCGGCCGGCACCCTTCAACAAGACACCATCGTGTGTGGCTACCACGGCCTGCGCTTCAACAGCGAAGGCGACTGCATCGAAGTCCCCTCGCAAGCCAATTGCCCCCACAACATGGGCATCAGGGCTTACCGGACCCAAGAACGCGGTGCGGTGGTCTGGATCTGGATGGGCGAGGAGAGCCAAGCAGACCTGAGCAAGCTGCCCGCGCAAGACTGGATGGAGAACACAGAATGGGAACGCTCACAGGGTTATTTGAGTTTGCAAGCCAGTTATGTGCGCCTCCACGAGAACCTGCTGGACTTGACCCATTTGAGCTTTTTGCACGCCAAAAGCTTTGGCACGCCCGATTACGCCAAAGCCGCATTTGAAACCGAAATCGGCGATGGCCAGTTCGCCTTGCTGCGCCAGGTGGTGCCAACCACGCTGCCCCCGGTGTGGGGTGTGCCCACTGGCCTGACAGAATCAGGCCAGGCCGCCCGCATCGTGCGCTCCGAGTTCCGCAGTCTGGGCCTGCACGAAGTGTCGGTGCTGTTTTACGACTGCCATCTGCCCGACACAGACCGCCCGCAGTTCCGCATCCGCACCGCGCACATGCCCACGCCCGAGACCGCCACTACGACGCACTACTTCATCGTGCACGGACGAGACTTTGCGCTGGACGATCCAGGCACCACGCGCTTCATGCACGATCAACTCTTCGTGGCTTTTCAGGAAGATGTGGACGGCTTGGCCTTGCAAGAACAGGCCCTGGCCAGCACGCCCGCCGAGGATTTGTACGAATTTTCAGTGGCTGCCGATGCGCCGGCAGTGGCCATGCGTCGGTATGTGCTGGCCCGGCAGCAAAAAGAAAGCCAGTCCTGATCACTGCTTGCAGGGCCGATGGCGGACTGCGTGAGCCGGGTCAGCCGATGGACAACCGCTAAAATCACGGGTTTTCCAGAACACCTTCCCGGAGCTGCCCACATGGCAAACACACAGCAAATGGCCAACGCCATCCGCGCCCTCGCAATGGACGCTGTTCAACAAGCCAACTCCGGACACCCCGGCGCCCCGATGGGCATGGCCGACATGGCCGTCGCGCTGTGGGGCGATCACCTGCAGCACAACCCCACCAATCCGCATTGGGCCAACCGCGACCGCTTTGTGCTGTCGAACGGCCACGGCTCCATGCTGATCTATTCGGTGCTGCACCTGACAGGCTACAAACTCCCGATTGACGAGCTGAAGAACTTCCGCACCCTGCACAGCAAAACCGCTGGTCACCCCGAAGTGGGCGTGACCCCCGGCGTGGAAACCACCACCGGCCCGCTGGGCCAGGGCATCACCAACGCCGTGGGCATGGCGCTGGCCGAAAAAATGCTGGCCGCCGAATTCAACCAAGCTGGCCACGCCATCGTCAACCACCACACCTACGTATTTTTGGGTGACGGCTGCCTGATGGAAGGCATCAGCCACGAAGCGGTGGCCCTGGCGGGTGCCTGGAAGCTGAACAAACTGATCGCCCTGTACGACGACAACGGCATCTCGATCGACGGCCAGGTCGCCCCTTGGTTCATCGACAACACGCCTCAGCGCTTTGCCGCCTGCGGCTGGAACGTCATCGACGCCGTGGACGGCCATGACGCTGCAGCCGTGTCCAAAGCCATCGCTGCGGCCAAGCACAGCGCCGACAAACCCACCCTGATCGTCTGCAAAACCGCCATCGGCAAGGGCTCGCCCAACCGTGCGGGCACCTCCAAAGCCCACGGCGAGCCATTGGGTGCTGAAGAAATCCAACTCACCCGCGCAGCCTTGGGCTGGACGTCCGAGCCCTTCAAGATCCCCAAAGAGGTCTATGCCGACTGGGACGCCAAGGCCGCTGGTAAAGCCCGCGAAGCCGAGTGGAACAAGGCCTTTGCCGCTTACAAAGCCGCCTACCCCGCGCTGGCCAAAGAGTTTGTGCGGCGCATGAAGGGCGACCTGCCCAAGAACTTCAACCAGGTGGCGTTTGACGCCGTCGTGGCCGCCCACACCAAGGGCGAAACCGTGGCCAGCCGCAAAGCCAGCCAACTGGCACTCGAAGCCTTCACCGCTTCCCTGCCCGAAATGCTGGGCGGCTCGGCCGACCTGACAGGCTCCAACCTGACCAACACCAAGAGCACCCCCGCTTTCCGCGTGGACTTGGCTGGGGATGTGGTCAAGACCGAAGGAAAGATCGGCCGCCACATCAATTACGGCGTGCGCGAATTCGGCATGGCCGCCATCATGAACGGCGTGGCCCTGCACGGGGGCTACATCCCCTACGGCGGCACCTTCCTGACTTTCTCGGACTATTCACGCAACGCCATCCGCATGGCCGCTTTGATGAAGCAGCGCGTGATCCACGTCTTCACCCACGACAGCATTGGCCTGGGCGAAGACGGCCCGACCCACCAGTCGATCGAGCACGCCGCCAGCCTGCGCCTGATTCCCGGTCTGGATGTGTGGCGCCCCGCCGATACAGCCGAGACCACCGTGGCCTGGGCCGTAGCCCTCCAAAACGCCAACCGCCCCTCGGCCCTGCTGCTGAGCCGCCAAAACCTGGCCTATTCGCCCAAGAGCGATCTGGGTGACATCAGCCGTGGCGCTTATGTGCTGTCCGAGCCCGCGCATGTCGGCATCAAGAAGACGCACGGCGTGATCATCGCCACCGGCTCTGAAGTGCAACTGGCCCTGGCCGCGCAAAAGCTGCTGGCCGAACGCAAGATCGGTGTGCGCGTGGTCTCCATGCCCAGCACCAATGTGTTTGACCGCCAGGACACCGAATACAAGCAAAGCGTGCTGCCCAAAGGCCTGCCCCGCGTGGCGGTTGAGATGGGCTCCACCGACGGCTGGTGGAAATACGGCTGCGCTGCGGTGGTCGGCATCGACACCTACGGCGAGTCGGCTCCAGCGCCTGTGTTGTTCAAACACTTCGGCTTCACCGCCGAGAACGTGGCCGACACGGTCCACGCTGCATTGCTCAAGGCCTGACAAGGCCCACTGACCGGCAAAGGGGATCAGGTTCTCGCAAGGATCCTGATTTCCAATCCGGTGACGTAACGGTTTAGTAACTTATCTCCCGAGGCTCTCACCATGACCATCAAGTTGGGTATCAACGGATTCGGCCGCATTGGCCGCCTGGCCCTGCGCGCTGCACTCAAACACGGCTACGACGACATCCAGATCGTCGGCATCAACGACCCCAAGCCCGCCGACTACCTGGCCTACATGCTCAAGTACGACAGCGTGCACGGCCGCTTTGATGGCACGGTGGACTTCACCGAAGACACACTGATCGTCAACGGCAAAAAGATCAAGCTCTCGCACGAGCGCGATGCGCACAACCTCAAGTGGGGCCAAATGGGCGTGCACACCGTACTCGAGTGCACAGGCCATTACCTGACCGAGCCAACCAGCCAGATGCACATTGCCGCTGGCGCCAAGAAGGTCGTGATTTCGGCGCCATCGAAGGACACGGTCCCGATGTTTGTGTACGGGGTGAACCACAAACAATACGCGGGTGAGGCCATCGTGTCGAATGCCTCATGCACCACCAACTGCTTGGCCCCCGTGGTCAAGGTGCTGCACGACAAATGGGGCATCAAGCGCGGTCTGATGACCACGGTGCACGCTGCCACCGCCAGCCAAATGACCGTGGACGGCTCGTCACGCAAAGATTGGCGCGGTGGCCGTGGCATCCTCGAAAACATCATCCCCAGCAGCACGGGTGCGGCCAAGGCCGTGGGTGTGGTGATCCCCGAGATCAAGGGCAAGATCACTGGCATGGCCTTCCGCGTGCCCACATCGGACGTGTCGGTGATTGACCTGACGGTGGAGCTGAACAGCGATGCCAGCTATGCCGACATCTGCGCCGAAATGAAAGCGCAAAGCGAAGGCGCGCTCAAAGGCGTGCTGGGTTACACCGACGAGAAAGTGGTCTCCACCGACTTCCGTGGCGAGCCCTGCGCCAGCGTGTTCGACGCGACCGCCGGCATTGCCCTGGACAAAACCTTCGTGAAGATCGTGGCTTGGTACGACAACGAGTGGGGTTACGCCAAGCAGTGCCTGGAGATGGTGCGGGTCGTCAACAAGAAAAAGTAACCTTTAGCAGGTGGCTGCGGCAGACTCAGATGCCGCTGCCCCGCCAGGGCTCAGAGGCGCTTCGCTTTGCCACATCGCCCCTTCGGGGTGCCCCGGCGCTGCCATAGGGCATCGCTAAAACCGCCTTCTGGCGCTTTTTCTTTGGGCTCACAACCCAAGTGACATCAAGGCCTTGAAGCCCGAATCCAATCTGCGGCCTTTTCGGCGATCATGATCGTCGGCGCGTTGGTGTTGCCGCTCACGATGCGCGGCATGATGGACGCGTCGACCACGCGAAGGCCCGGCACGCCGTGCACGCGCAACTGCGCATCGACCACCGCCATGCTGTCCTGCCCCATGCGGCAGGTGCCCACCGGGTGGTAGACCGTGTCGGCGTTTTGGCGAATCCAGTGCTCCAGCTGTTCATCGGTATGGGCGTCAGCAGACTCAGCCCACTCTTTGCCATAAGCGGCCAGTGCAGGCTGGGCCAGAATTTTTTGGGCTTGGCGCACCCCGTCGCGCAAGCGCTGCAGGTCACGCGGGTCGCTCAAAAACTGCGGGTCGATCAGCGGGGCGCTGTTGGGGTCGCGGTCGGTCAACTGCACACGGCCACGGCTGTCGGGTTGCAGCAAACACACATGCAAAGAGAAGCCATGCCCGAGCGTCAGTTGGCGGCCGTGGTCCACCAGCTTGGCCACGACAAAGTGCAGCTGGATGTCCGGGTGCGCCTCATCGGGTCGGCTTTTGTAAAACGCGCCACCCTCGGCAAAGTTGGTGGTCAGGCGCCCGGTGCGGTGTTTCCGCCAGGCCCACAGGGCCTGCAGGGTGTGCCACATGCCTTTGGGTGACACGCCGATCAAATCGGTCTGCCCCGGCGCGTCGGCCACCAGCACCGCATCCGGGTGGTCGTGCAGGTTCTCGCCCACACCGGGCAAGTCGCGCAGCACTTCTATACCCAGGCTTTGGAGATGGGCTGCGGGACCAATGCCGGAGCGCATGAGGATGGCTGGCGACTGGAAAGCGCCGGCGCTCAAAATGATCTCGCGCCGGGCAGTCAAGGTCTGCGCCTGGCCACCCTGCAAGGTGTGCACCTGCCGCGCCATGCCATCCACCAAACCAATGCGGTCCACCGTCACGCCCGCCATCACATGCAAATTGGGTCTGTCCAGGTTGGGCGTGAGATAGGCCTTGGCCGCGCTGAAACGCTCGCCCGCCTTTTGTGTGACTTGGTAAAGGCCAACGCCTTCTTGGGTGGGGCCATTGAAGTCGGTGGTGTGCGCCAAACCTGCTTGTATGCCGGCCTCGACAAAGCGCTTGGAAAACACATTGGGGCTTTGCAGGTCGGCCACGTTCAAGGGGCCGTTTTGGGCATGCCATTCGTTGTCGATGCGCTCGTTGTGTTCGGCCTTGAGAAAGTAGGGAAAGACCTCGGCCCATGACCAACCCGCGCAACCCATCTGCGCCCAAGTGTCGTAATCCACGGCTTGGCCACGGATGTAGGCCATCGCATTGGTCGAGCTGGAGCCGCCTAACGTGCGGCCACGCGGCTGAAAACCGATGCGGCCGTTCAAGCCGGGCTGCGGCACGGTGTTCAGGCCTTGCGAGACGATTTCGGTGCGGGCCATGAGCGCAATGCCCGCCGGGCAATGGATCAGTGCGCTGGTGTCGGGCGGCCCGGCTTCGATCAACGCCACATGCACGGCCGGGTCTTCGCTCAGGCGGCTGGCCAGCACACAACCGGCCGAGCCACCGCCCACGATCACGTAGTCAAATTCCATGCAGCACCTCCCCAAATGCTTGTTGCGCCCAATATAAGGGCCCAAGCGTGTCGCGGCGTGTCTTTTATGCATCAGGGTTTTTCCCAGCGAACCCCTCGCCATGGTGACAACTTGTTGGCCCCAACACACCTCACAATGGCACCACATGTGGAGACAAGTTATGCGCAGCAGGCCTGAGCCATGAACAGCCCAAGCATCCCACGCGATGAGGCTTGGCAAGACAAGCGTTGGTGGTGGCTACTGAGCCCTGCCATTCCGCTGGTGTTCACGGCCTCCTTGCTGGCCTTCGTCTGGAGTGGGCAATGGTGGTGCATGCTCTTGGCCCCTGCAGTCATCCATGTCTTTTTGCCATTGCTCGACCGCGTGTTTGGCGAAGACTTCAGCAACCCACCCCAGTCGGCGGTGACGCAACTCGATCAGGACATGTTTTACCGCGTCTTGGTGTGGGCCTATGTGCCTGTTCAATTCGTCGGTACGGTTTTGGGCGCCTGGATCGCAGTCACTCAGTCTCTGCCTTGGTGGGGCTATGGCGCCTTGGTGCTCACGGTGGGGGCCATCAACGGCATTGGCATTGGCACCGCACACGAGCTGGGCCACAAAAAAGAGGCCCTGGACCGGTGGCTGTCCAAGATCGCTTTGGCGCCCAGTGCCTATGGCCACTTTTTTGTGGAGCACAACCGGGGCCACCACAAACGCGTGGCCACCCCAGAAGATCCGGCCAGTGCTCGCATGGGCGAAAGCTTCTGGGCTTTTTTGCCGCGCTCAGTCTGGGGCAGCCTGCAATCGGCTTGGGCGCTGGAGCAAGAGCGTTTGAAACTTCAAGGCCACAGCCCTTGGCACCCCCAAAACCACATCCTGCAGGCTTGGGGCATGACGCTGGTTATATTTGGCGCGCTGGTGACGTGGCTGGGCTGGTTGGCGTTGCCCTTCTTGGTGCTGCAGGCCTTGTACGCCGCCTCGATGCTGGAAGTGGTGAACTACGTGGAGCACTACGGTTTGCTGCGACAACAAGACACCAACGGCCGCTATGTGCGCTGCGAGCCTGAACACTCATGGAACAGCAACCACTTGGTGGGCAACCTGCTGCTTTACCAGTTGCAAAGGCACTCTGACCACCACGCCCACCCCAGCCGGCGCTACCAAGCACTGCGGCATTTCGAGTCAGCGCCGCAACTGCCCGCAGGTTACGCCACCATGATCTCGGTGGCCTATTGCCCGCCCCTGTGGTTTGCGTGGATGGACCACCGGGTGATGACGCACTATGGTGGGGATTTGGGCCGGGTCAATGTGCAGGCATCGGCTCTGCAAAGGACGTGTGCCTTGGCGAAAAAGAAATGAAGGCGCTGAGGTTTGCAATGTCATGGTGTGTTCTTGAACCATTGTTGACGTGCAACCACCCCGCCAGTCTGTCTGTCGTTTGAGGACGGCCAAGTCCTCAAGTCAAGAACTTGGGCGGTCGCTTTTCAATGAAGGCGTTGACCGCCTCGTGGTGGTCATCGGTCATGTGGGCGATGGCCTGGTAGCCCGCCGACAACTCCAGCAAGGATTCGAGCGAGCTGCGTTCACCCTCGCGCAGCAAGCGCTTGGTCATGCGCAGCACCGCGCCAGGGTTGGCCGCAATCTTGCGTGCCAGCGCCAGCGCCTCGGGCATCAATTGATCGGGCGCCACCACCCGTGAGACCAGCCCGCAGGCCAGCGCCTGCTCGGCCGTCAGGGCCTCCCCCGTGAAGGCCATCTCGGCCGCCTTGGACGCGCCCACCGCGCGCGGCAACAGCCAGGCACCACCATCACCCGGCACGATGCCCACTTTCACAAAACTTTCGGCAAATGTGGCCTTGTCAGAGGCGATGCGGATGTCGCACATGCAAGTCAAATCAAGCCCCGCGCCAATGGCCGGGCCGTTGATGGCGGCGATCACGGGCACGTCCAGGTTGTACAGCGCCTTGGGCAACCGCTGAATGCCGTTGCGGTACTCCTCGCGGATGACATCGGGCTTGAGCTGCTGCGTCTGATAACGCAGCATGTCCTTGACGTTGCCACCCGAGCTGAAGACCGGGCCTTCGGCGGTGAGGATCACCGCTCGGATGCTGGTGTCCTTGCCAATGCCGGCACAGGCTTGTACAAACTCTTCGACCGCCGTGTTGCCCGTGAGGGCGTTGCGGGTCTCGGGCTGGCTCATGGTGAGGATGGCAATGTTGCCCTCACGGGTGATGTTGAGAAAAGTGCTCATGAAATGTCCTGTTTAAAAATCAAGCGACCGCATCGGTGAGTGAGCGCATCAAATCTAAGCTCATCGGCTCAGGGCTGTCCAACAGGGCCTGCCCCAGCACATCGTGCCAATAAGACTCTGAGCCGGCCGCCTGTCGCCAAGCGTGCAGCCGGCGGGTGTACAGCTGCAGGTCAAACTCGCGCGTGAAACCGATCGCACCATGAATGGAGTGGCTCAGCCCCGCGACTTCGAGCGCCGCCTCGCTGGTGCGGGCCTTGGCCATGGCCACGCGCAGGCGGTCGGGCACATGGCCCTCGGTGCGCAAGCCCAGTTGCGCGGCCATGCGCGCGGCAAATGCATGCTCGGACATGACGCTCAGCTGGTGCTGGATCGCCTGAAATTTGCCAATCGGCTTGCCGAACTGCTGGCGGTCATTGGCGTATTGCAAGGTACGGCTGAACACCGTCATCAGCGCCCCGGCCAACTGGGCGGCATACAGCGCAGCTTGCAGCGTCACGAGGTCATGCGTTCCGGGCACCGCCTGGGCGGCGTCCCAAGCAGACTGAGGCCAGCTCAACTGGGCGTCCAAACAAAATCCGGCCACCTGAACTTGGGCATCTGCCGCAGACAACAGGCGACAAGCGCCCTGGCTCGAAACCAATACCCAGTCAGCTTGGGTGCCGCAGCGCACTTGCGCGCAATGCAGTCGACCATCAGGCGCCACCTGGCCCGTGGCCAACACCACGCTGCCCACCGGCACGGGAATACCCACTTGAGCCATCAAGCCGCGGGCCAGCAAGGTCTCACCCAAAGGCACCGGCACGGCAAAGCTGCCGCACAGCGCCAGCACCGGGTACACATCTGCCAAATTCAGGCCCGCGCCCCCAGCAGATTCGGGCACCAGTGCATCTGCAAAGCCCGAATCTTCTAGCGCTTGCCACAACGCAGCACGCGGTTGGCCCGCTTCGATGGCGCGCACCACCGCAGGTGTGCAGTGGTCTGTCAGCAGCACCTTGACCGCGTCAGAAAAAAGATCATCCATGGTGTTTCCTTTTCAGCGCAGGCCCAGACCACGGGCGATCATGCCGCGCAGAATGTCGCGTGTGCCCCCGCGCAGCGAGTAGCTGGGCGCCACTTGCGTGATGTAGTTGAGCGTGTTGAGCAGCTCTGCGGGCACATCAGATGCATCGCGCGAGAACAAGTCGTCCGCAATCGCCGCCGGAATCAGCTGTTCCACTCCCGTGCCCAGGTCTTTCACCAGAGCGGCTTCGACCACCGGGCTTTCACCCCGTGTGAGTTTTTCGGTGATGGCCACCGACATGGCCCGCAGCGGCGCCAGCTGGCTCAGGATCTTACCCGCCAGGCGCTGGGCCTGTGGTGTACGGCCTTGCGGCGTGCGCACATAGGCCAGCCATTCGTCGAACAAGGCGATGCTGGAGTACAGACGTTCGGGACCACTGCGCTCGAACGCCAGCTCGGCCGTGACCTGCTCCCAGCCGCCGCCTTCGTCGCCCACCAAGGCCTCCGGCCCCAGCTGCACGTTCTCGAAAAAGACTTCACAGAAATGGCTGTCGCCGGACTGATCCACGATGGGCCGCACCGTGACCCCTGGCAAAGACAAGTCCACGATCACCTGCGACAAGCCCTTGTGGCGATCCATCGCCTCGCCGCTGGTGCGCACCAGCGCGATCATGAAGTGGCAGTTGTGGGCATTGGTGGTCCAGATTTTCTGGCCGTTCAGCAACCAGCCCGCATCGCTCTGCACCGCTCGGGTGCGCACGCTGGCCAGGTCCGAGCCTGCGCCGGGCTCGCTCATGCCGATGCAATAAAAAGCCTCACCCCGGCAAATCGGGGGCAGGTAGCGCTGTTTTTGCGCTTCGGTGCCGTACTTGAGCAACAAAGGCCCGCTTTGACGGTCGGCGATCCAGTGCGAGCCCACGGGGGCGCCAAAGTTGAGGAACTCCTCGACCAGCACATAGCGCGCAAAGGCGCTGCGGCCCGCGCCGCCATAGGCTGGCGGAAAAGTGATACCCAGCCAGCCCCTGCGCCCCAACTCGCGGCTGAAAGCCGGGTCATAACCCATCCAAGAGCGTGCCCGCACATGCGCGGGCACACCGCGCATGGCTTCGGTCAAAAATGCCCGCACCGCCTGGCGCAGCGCTTCGTCTTGCGCAGGAATGGCCGACGGGTTCAGCGAATCGAGCTGGCTCATGCCAACACCCCTTTTTCAAACAAAGTCTTCATGCTCTCTCCATCCAAGGCCAACAGACCGCCCAGCCACCCATCGCGGTCCCTGTTGCAGCGCATTATTTCGACGGTTTGCGTTTTCACCTAATGCTTGATTTGCTTTGCGCGACACCCGCGGGTTGTCCATGGTCAAGCACCTGCTGCAGTCATTGGCAAGCCTTGCGATACAGAGGCATGCCCACCCTGACGGATCTGGAAAACCCTGATATCCGGTGCGCGACAGCCTGAAGCATGCAACTGCCTATAGTCCAAAAAAACGAGGGGCACGTACCCGCGTGAGACTTTCACCGCAGCAAGGTTTTTGACAGATGCATGACTTGATCATTCGCAATGCGCAGGTTCACGACGGCTTGGGCAGCCCACCACAGCGGGCCGATGTGGCAGTCTCGCAAGGCCACATCACCCACATCGGCCAGGTGGATGGCCCTGCCCGCGACAGCATCGATGCCCAGGGCCTGGCGCTGATGCCCGGCATCGTGGACCTGCACACCCACTACGACGCCCAGGTCACCTGGGACCGCACCCTATCGCCCTCGCCCGCTTTGGGTGTGACCACGGCGGTGATCGGCAATTGCGGCTTTGGCATTGCGCCTTGCCCAGCGCCGCTGCGCGAGACCATGCTGAAAAACCTGTCGGTGGTCGAAGGCATGGATTTGCAATCCTTGCTCACCGGTGTGGACTGGCAGTTTGAGTCCTTTGGCCAATACATGGACCAACTGCGCCGCATTGGCCCCTATGTCAACACAGCCGTGTTCGCAGGGCACTCGGTCATCCGCACGGCCGTGATGGGTGCTGACGGCTCGGCCCAGGTCGACCCCACCCCCGAACAACTGCAAACCATGAAGGCCCTGGTGAGCGAGGCCATGGACCACGGCGCGATAGGGTTTGCGTCCTCGTTTTCTCCGAACCACAGCGGTTTTGGCGGTATCCCTATGCCGTCAACCATTGCCTCTGAAGGCGAGTTGCGGGCTTTGGCCGGGGTGCTGGGCGAAAAAAATAAAGGCGTCTTCATGATGGCCACCGGCACCCGCGCTAGCCCCGACGTGATGGAGTCGATCGTGCAAGACACCGGACGGCCCGGTTACATCTCTACCGTGCTCACCATGTACAACGAGGGCAACCCGGGCTTGGGGGCCACCTATTACGATCGTTGCGCCCAAGCCCTGGCGCGGGGCAACGAGCTGTATGTGCTGACCAGCTGCCAGCCGCTGTCGTTTGACTTCACCTTGAAAGACCCCTATGTGCTACTCAGCCATGCGGCCTTCGATGCGGTCAAGGCCGCCACAGTGGACGCACTGCCCGGCTTGTACCGCTCGGCTGCGTTTCGCGAAGCCTTCCGTCAGAACCTGCGCCAGCCCAAGGCAGGCATCTTGTTTCTGGGCAACTGGCGGCACATCGAAGTGGGCGCCACCCTGCACCCGGCAAACCAAGCGCTCGAGGGCGTGAGCATTCAGGCACTGGCCGATCAGCGCGGCCTAGACCCGGTGGATGTGTTCTTTGACTTGGCCCTGTCTGAAGACCTGGACACGCATTTTGTGGGCAAATTTTTTAACAACAACGACGACGGTGTGGCCCCCTCGCTCAAGCACCCAGCCAGCGTGATCACCTTGTCTGACGCAGGCGCCCACCTGACCTACATGTGCGATGCAGGTTTTGGCCTGTTTTTTCTCGCGCACTGGGTGCGTGACACCGGGCACTTCACCCTGGCCGAAGGCGTGCGCCGCCTGACCAGCGAGCCTGCTGACCGCTTTCGCATCCCTCACCGTGGCCGCTTGCAGGTGGGCCTGCCCGCCGACCTGCTGCTGTTCGACCCAGCCACCGTGGGCATCTCCAAACCCTTGCCACGCCAGGACTTGCCCGGCGGCGGCACGCGCATGGTGCGCGAGGCCACAGGCGTGCATGGTGTCTGGGTCAATGGCGTGAAAGTTCACGACGGTCAAGACTACATTGACCACCCCCATGGGCCCGGCCAAGTGCTGGACCAATTCAATTCCTGAGGAGTATTGACATGACCACTTTTCTTCGATTCTTGACGGGTCTTTTTCTGGCACTCATGGCAAGCAGCATCTGGGCCCAAAGCTGGCCCAACAAGCCAGTGCGCATGATCATCGCCTTCCCGCCCGGCGGCCCCACCGATCTGGTCTCACGGGTGCTGGCACAACGACTGTCCGAGCAGTTGGGCCAACAAGTCATCGTCGACAACAAACCCGGCGCGGGTGGCAACCTGGCCGCTGAACTGGCCGCCAGAGCCACACCCGACGGCTACACGATTTTTTACAACACATCGGCCATCGTGATTGGCCCGGCACTCTACGGCAAGGTGAACTACGACACCTTGAAAGACTTCGCGCCCGTGGCCCTGACAGCCAGCGTGCCCATGGTGCTGGTGGTCAACCCGCAACTGCCCGCGCGCAGCGTCAAGGAATTTTTAGATTTGGCCAAGTCGCGCCCAGGCGCACTGAACTACAGCTCCTCGGGCACCGGCACCATCACGCATTTGGCCAGCGCCATGATGTCCACGCAAACCGGCGTGCAGACCCAGCACATTCCCTACAAAGGCAGCGCCCCGGGCTTGGTGGATCTGGCAGCGGGTCAAACGCAATTCATGATTGACACCATCAACACGGTCTTGCCTTATGTGCGCGACAACCGCCTACGCGGTCTGGCCGTGACCAGCATCAAGCGCTCCAGCCTCTTGCCAGACCTGCCCACACTGGCCGAATCGGGCATGCCCGGCTTTGATGCCGCCGCTTGGCAAGGCATCGTGGTGCCCACCGGCACTCCGGCCGACATCATTCAAAAGCTCAACACCGAAGTGAACAAGGCGCTGGCTCACCCCGATCTGCGCGCCCGCCTGGCGGCACAAGGCGCTGAAATTTTGGGCGGCACGCCCGCCGAGTACGCGGCCCACCTGCGCACCGAAATGCCGCGCTGGGCCAAGGCGGTCAAAGACTCTGGCGCCAAAGCCGAGTAAACGCACTCAGCGGTTGGTCGCACCCAGCCGCTGCAGCTTGGCAATGGCCGCGTCGCTCAAGCCTGCCTCTCGCAAAATCTCGATGCTGTGTTGACCTAGACGAGGCGCTGGCTTTTGCACTGGCAATGTCGGGGTGCCCGAAAAACTGACGGGCACACCGATCTCGCTCACAAGGCCCTCACTGGGATGCGTCACTTGTTGAAGCATGCCCACCGCCAGAAGGTGCGGATCCTTCAGCAAGCTGTCGACATCGTGCATGGGCATGCATGGGATGTCTGCCGCGGTGAGTCGGGTCATCCAGACCTCGGTGCTTTCGGTGACCATGGCTTTGGCCACCATCCGGTAAAGGTCATGGATGTGCAGCGTGCGCGTCCCAATGCTGGCAAAACGTGGATCTTGCAGGAACGCGTCGGCTTGACCGATCAAACCCATAAAAGTTTCCCAGTGCCGATCGGTGTAAATCAGCACGCACAGGTGGCCATCGCTGGTGGGATAAGGCCGACGCTCTTGCACCAGCAGGCGCGGGTAGCCCGTTGGACCCAAGGCAGGCTCAAACGTGGCGCCGGCCATGTGCTCGCCCAACACATATTGCGCCATCGTTTCGAACATGGGCACCTCAACCGCCTGTCCCAGGCCCGTTTGGTAGCGGGCGATGACCGCCGCCAAAATCGTATTGGAGGCCATGAGTCCCACGGTGCGGTCGGCCAGTGTGAGTGGCACATAGCGTGGTGCCGAGCCACTGGCCTGCCCCATGAGGCTGGGTACAGCTGCAGCGCCTTGGATCAAATCGTCATAGGCGGGTTTGCCTGCATAAGGCCCTTTTTCTCCGTAACCATAAAGACCTGCAAAGATAATGCGCGGGTTGATGGCCCGAACCTGCTCATACCCGATGCCCAAGCGTTGCATGGCTTGTGGACGAATGTTGTAGACCACCACATCGGCGGTCTTCACCAGTTCAAAAAAAGCGCTCAAGCCCTCTGGCTTTTTGAGATCCAGCACCAAACTCCGTTTGTTGCGATTGACATGCAAAAAGATAGCGCCCATGCCGGCATGTCGCATCGGCCCAATCCCACGCACAGTGTCGCCCGCAGGCGATTCGATTTTGACCACATCTGCACCCATGTCGGCCATGAGCTGTGTGGCAAAAGGCCCCATCAACACACTGGTCAAGTCCAGGATGCGCAGCCCATTCAGTGCACCGGTCATCAAGCATTCCTCTTGTTGTTGGTCTGAATTCTCGGCTTGGTTTTCAACGTACTCTGTCACCTAAGGCGCGCCTAAAAATACAACGATCCGAACGTGGCGCCAACAAATGCGCCCCATCGGATCGTGATCTTGGTTTCTAAAAACTACGCCGCAGCAAAACAATGTTGCGGTAACCCAGCCGGATCAAGCCCTGATCTTGAAAGTGCCTCAGCTGCTGGTTGACGCGCTGGCGTGATGCGGAGGCGGCTTGGGCCAGGTCGGACTGGCTCACGCGCAGCATCACACCGTCGGGTACGGTCACGCTGTTGAATTTGGCAATTCGCTCCAGTGTGGCCCACACGCGTTGCTCTAGGCTGTGTATACCGCGATCAGCAAGGGTGTCAAACAGTTGGTTGATGCGCAGGCCCAGGATGCGAAGAAGGTCCAGCGCAACCACCGGATCGCGCCCAATCAGTTCCATCAATCGGGCACGTTCGATGTGTAAGACCTGCGTCAAGCCATGGGAAACCATGTCAGCCGGATTGGTGGCTTGGGCAAACACCGAGCTCAAGCCCGCGATTTCACCCGGCAACATCCAGCGCAGCAATTGCTCCTCGCCCTCCGAGGTGATCACGCTGATGCGCACGCGGCCACTGACAACCAGCCATGCCGCCGAGGTGGGTTGGCCCCGGCTGAGCAAGACCTGGCCATCGTTCCAAGTACGCAGCACGCCCACACTTTGAAGGGCTTGGGTCGAGCGTGTTGTCAGGCCTGAATTCTGCGCCCAGTCTTTCTTCAGTTCATCTACATCCAGCGCTTTGAAAACAGCAGCGCGCTTGCTGTTGGTACGGCCTTTAGTCGGTGTTTTCGGGGGTGGCGATGGCATGTTTGGTCGGGCTGAAATGGGTTTATCTTGAGTGCTTTCCCCTAAATTGTCACATCAGAAACAATTTGCGACATCTGGGGGGACTTAAATCGTGTCCACCGAGCTTGACGGTGATCAAGTCAAAGAACCACATTGGAGACGACATGAAATTTTCTGCCCCTACTCTTGTACGCACCACCCTGGGTGCCATCGCCTTGACCCTCGGTGCCAGCGCCATGGCGCAGTCCGTGGTGCGTTTCCAAGACTATCCTGGCACTGGCAATCTGTTGGTGCGCGTGGCCCAAGAGCAAGGC
This sequence comes from Akkermansia muciniphila, assembly GCA_943331105.2. Lineage (GTDB taxonomy): Bacteria > Pseudomonadota > Gammaproteobacteria > Burkholderiales > Burkholderiaceae_C > Limnohabitans_A. The sequence continues at coordinate 88,682 of CALQKH020000010.1, read as the reverse complement.
TTTTGCCAGCAAGCGGGCATTCGCTGCGAACTGCGCACCATAGCGGGTGGGCCACTGGGCATGCAGACCATGCTCTCGGGTGACATCGAAGTGTTTTTTGGCCCGACCGAAGTGGCGGTTGCAGCCGTTGCCCGCAAGGCCCCCATTTCCATCATCGCCGCGGGCTTCGTCGATCCAGTGTTTTTCATGGCTGCAGGTGCAAAAACCGAATTGGAAACAGAAAAAGAAGGCTACCCCGGTGTGGTCAAGTCATTCAAAGGTAAAAAAATCGGCGTGACCCAACGCGGCTCCGGCGCTGAATTTCAGGTGATCGACATGCTGGCCGATGTGGGCCTGACCGCGAACGACGTGACCTTTGTGGCCGTGGGTGCGCCCGACACCGCCTTTCCTGCGCTCACGCGCGGCCAAGTCGATCTGATCATGACCTTCCCACCCGCCGACGGCATGTGCGAAGTACTGAAGGCCTGCCGCCTGGTGGTAGACCCCCGCAAAGGACAAGGTCCCAAGAGCATGCTGGCGACCCGGGGAGGCGCCGGCGCCATGGCGGTGAAGACCGAATGGGCGGCAGCTAATCCGCAAACGGTGGCCGCCATTCGCAGGATGCTGGAATTGTCGGAGGCTTTCATTGCCAACCCGGCCAACTTCGGCAAGACACTGGAGGTCCTGCGCAAGACATTTGCCCTGCAATTGCCCAACGCAGACCAGATCGCTGAGGTGAGCCTGCGCAACTCCATCGGCAACTTCAAGGCCCGTGGCACCGTGCCCGCCATGCAAGCGGTGGCCAATGCCATGAGCGAAAACAAGCTCTTGCCGGGCAGAGTAGAGATGGCGCCTGCAGTCCTGCCCTGAAGCTCCACAGCAGCGATTTTTCCAGGGCGCATTCATGATCGACGCACAGCGCATCGACCTGAGCTTTGACGGCAACCATTTGGTATTGCAAGGCGTGGACCTGCACGTCAAGGCCGGGGAGTTTGTCGCGCTCGCTGGCCCCAGTGGCTGTGGCAAGACCACCTTGCTCAACCTTTGCGCGGGGCTGGTGGATTTGCCTGCAGGTCAACGTCTGCTGGTGGCGGGCGAAAAGCCTGCGCTCGGCAGCCACAACGTGGCTTACATGTTGGCACGCGACAGTCTGTTTCCCTGGCTCAATGCACTGGACAACGCAGCCTTTGGACTGAAAGTGCGCGGCATGCCCATCGCGGATGCCCGGGAGCTTGCCGCATTGATGCTCAAGAAGGTCGGGCTCAGTGGGTCCGAAAACCGCCTGCCCAAGGCGTTGTCGCATGGCATGCGCCAGCGCGTGGCCCTGGCCCGCACCTTTGCCATGCCCTCACCCTTGCTGCTGATGGATGAGCCCTTTGGTGCACTGGACGCGCAAACCAAGCTGCAGCTGCAGGACCTGTTGCTGCAGCTGTGTCAGGACGGTAACCGAACGGTGCTTTTCGTGACGCACGATTTGTCAGAGGCGGTCGCGCTGGCCGACCGGGTGATGGTGATGTCCTCCAGGCCAGGTCGCATCGTGGCCGATGTGCAGGTGCCGCTGGCACGTCCGCGCTCCATCCGTGAGCTGCAGACCAGCGATGACTTCCACCGCACCTACGCTCAAGTCTGGAAACATCTCGAAGAAGGGTGGGTGCACCATGAGGGGTGAAACACTTCGTACGCTGTCACTGCATGCGCTGTTCCTGTGCTTCGTGTTGGGGCTGTGGGAGTGGGCTGCACGAATCGGGTGGGTTGATCCGAGTTTCATGGGCAGTCCACTCGGTATCATCCTTTTCACCCTAGACAACCTGACCAACGCCCGCTTGTGGGGCGATCTGGGCTACACGCTGTTGGCCGTGTTCGCGTCTTTCGCCATTGGCTCGGTCGCTGCCATGATCACGGGCTTGGCCTTTGTCACTTGGCCCAAGTTCGAGGCCTTTTGCGACCCCTACATCTCTGCCTTCAATGTACTGCCGCGCATTGCGCTGGTCCCGTTGTTCATTTTGTGGTTTGGTTTGGGCATCGGATCCAAGATCGCTCTGGGCGTTTCGCTGACGTTTTTCATCGTGCTGTCCAGCACCGTCGCCGGTATTCGGGGCGTCAGCCAAGACCATGTGACGCTCACGCGCACTTTGGGGGCCAGCAGTCGGCAGATGTTTTTCTCGGTCACATTGCCGGGCGCTGTGCCGGTGCTTTTCTCAGGATTGCGCCTCGGTGTGATCTACGCCTTGCTGGGCGTGGTGGGCGCAGAGGTCATTGCTTCTGAGCGTGGCCTCGGGCAACAACTCGCTTATCTGGGATCCACATTCAACGTCAACGGCGTCTGGTCGCTGCTGTTTGATTTGGCGCTCATTGGGGTGCTGATCATGAAGCTGATGAACTGGGTTGAACGCCGTTTGCTGCACTGGCAATGAGCCAGGCAGTTTGATCACATTTAGGAGATAAAAATGAACTTCCGTCACATTCAAGTTGACCCCATGACGCCCACCATCGGCGGCATGATCAGCGGCGTTGACTTGAACAACACCCGCTCAGAGGACGTCTACGAAGAAATCAAAAAAGCGCTGTGGCAACACGGCGTCGTGTTCTTTCGCAAGCAGGCCTTGAAGCCCGAAGCCTACATCCGTCTGGGGCAGAACTTTGGCGAAATGGAACAGCACGAATTCTTCCCGCACATCGAGGGTCACCCCCAAATCCAACTGATTTCCAACCAGGGCAACGAAGCACCCGAGACCGACCGCTGGCACACCGACGTGACCTTCCGCAAGAAGCCCAATATGGTGTCGATTTTGCGCATCACCGACTTGCCCCCATCGGGCGGCGACACCATGTGGATGCACGCAGGTGCAGCCTACGATGCGCTCAATCCTGGCATGCAGCAAATGCTTGAAGGCCTGCAGGCCGACCACGACCTGCCTTGGCACTTTCGCCGCATCAACGCCAGCGAGCGCTTTGCCAAACGTGCTTCTATCAAGAGCGGCATGCTGGTCACGGCCAGCGAGCAAGAGTGCAAGATGATCGAAAACACGCCCACGGTGTCGCACCCTGCCGTGATCACCCACCCCTTCAACGGCCGCAAGATTTTGTTTGTGAATTCGATCTGGACCAAGCGCTTGCTGGGCATGCACATGGACCTGTCCGAGGCCGTACTGAACATGCTCTATGAGTGGGTGAAAAAACCCGAATTCATGGTGCGTTTCCGTTGGGAAAAAGACTCCTTGGCCATGTGGGATAACTGCGCTACGCAGCACTACGCCGTGTTTGACTACGCGCCGCACTACCGCGCCGGTCAGCGCATGACCTGCGGCAGCTTTGTGCCCACCCTGAACCCTGGCGCAGCCGCGGGTACAGCTTCAGGTGGCCAGCCTTCGGTGATGCGCCAGTTGCTCGACACCACCCGCATGCAAGCGGCCAGCCCGCGTGAACAGCAAGCGGTGGAAGCCATCTTCAGCGCGCTGGAAAACGTGGACCTGAACGCCGTGGCTTCGGCTGCGGCGCGCCGTTAAACCCGGGCTGCTCTCCACCATGAGTTCCAGCAACCCGATCGACCTGGCCGACCACGACCTGGCCGCCTTGCAGGAGGCCCGTGACTTGCTGGGCCGTGCCCAGCAAGCCGCTGCCACGCTGGCGCTGTGGACGCCCGAAGAAGCCAAGCGCGTGGCCAAAGAAGTGGCTGCAGCCTTGCTGCCGCGTGCCGAGTTTTATGCCGAGTGGGCCGTGCGCGAAAGCCGCATCGGCAAAGTGGCCGACAAGATTGCCAAAAACCAGATTGCTTGCACGCTCACCCCCACGGCCTGGGACAACGTGGCGCTGGGCGGCGTGCGCCGCAACGATGCGCTGCGCATCGTTGAGATCGGCCGCCCTGCTGGGGTGGTGGTGGGTTTGTCCAACTCCACCTCGCCGGTGGCCACCATCATGTTCAAGGCTATTCTTTGCCTGATGACGCGCAACGCGCTGGTCATCTCGCCGCACCCGGTGGCTTTGGGCTGCTGCACCGCCGTGACAAACGAGCTGCAAGCGGCCATTGAAAAGGCCGGTGGCCCGGCCCATGCGCTGCAAATCCTGACCCGCCCCACGGTCGAGGCGACAGGGGCGCTGATGCGCGACGCCCGCACCAACGTGATTTTGGCCACCGGTGGCACGCCCATGGTGCGTGCGGCTTACGGCTCGGGCAACCCCGCCATTGGCGTGGGTTCGGGCAATGTGCCGATTTATGTGGATGCCAGTGCTGACATCGAAGCCGCTGCGCAGACCATTGTGACCGCCAAGAATTTTGACCACGGCAGCCCCTGCCAGGCCCCCTCTGTACTCTTGTTGCACGCAACAATTGCCGGGCCCATGCAACAAGCCCTGGCCCGACAGGGTGCGCATGTGTGCACCGAAGAAGAGGCGCAGAAAATCCAGAACCACGCCTTTCCTGGTGGCAAGTTCAATGGCAAAGTGGTCGGTCGCCCCGCGTTTGAGATCGCACAGGCCGCAGGCGTGCAAGTGCCGCGCGACTGTCAGGCGCTGATCTGCCCCATCGCCAACCCGCAGTCTGGCCATGTGATGCTCAAGGAAAAGCTCTCGCCCATTTTGGGTTGCGTGGTGGTCCAAGACGTTGACCAGGGCATTGGCGTGGCGCGGCTCATGCTGGAGCACAGCGGCGCAGGCCACACCACAGGTATCCACTCCGCATCGGCCGAGCAGGCGGTGTACTGGGGCGCGGCGCTCGACTATTACCGTGTGGTCGTCAATGGCAGCACGGTGCACGACAGCACCGGTGCCAACACCGGCTTGCCTTACACCTTCACCATTGGTACGGGTTACGCGGGCAAAAGCTCGGTGGACTGCAACGTCGGCCCCGAGCTTCTGGTCAACTGGAAACGCGTGGCCTTTCCTCTGCCGGGCGGCTGGGCCGGAGCCATGGCTTCGGGCGCGGCCTTGCAAGCGGCACCGGGCCAGTTGTCCTCCCTCACGCCTGAACTTCAGGCCACCGTCCTGCGCATCGTGCAGGAAGAACTCGAACACCTTCGCTGAAAGCCCCTCATGTCCACTTTGCGCAGTTACATTTTTCTGGACCGCTTGCAGCCACAGTTGATGTGTTTGCTGGGCTCGACGGCCCGTGGCTTCTTGCCGCGCCACAACGACGCCGCCATGGTGATCGAAGTCGCCCCCGGCATGGACATCGAGTGGTTGACCGACATCGCTTTGAAGCACGACGATGTCAAACCCGGCAACCTGGTGGTTGAGCGGCAGTTTGGTTACCTGGAGTTCCACGGCCAGTCCTCCTCATCGGTCAAGTCGGCCGGGGCTGCTGTGCTGGATGCCATGGGTGTGAGCGAGAAAAGCGTGCTCAAGCCCGAGATCCTGGCCTCCAAGGTGATCGACCGGGTCGATGGCTACCACGCGTTTTTGATCAACCGCAGCAAGGCCGGCAGCATGCTCTTGCCCGGTGAGTCGCTCTACATCATGGAGATGACCACCTCGTCGTATGCGCTGCTGGTGGCCAACGAGGCCGAGAAGGCCGCCAACGTGAAACTGATCGACTGCCGCTTCATGGGCCCAGCTGGTCGCTTGTACCTGTCGGGCAATGCGTCGGACGTGCGTGCTGCAGCGGCAGTGGCCGAGGCTGTGATCCGCGACGCAGGAGGTGCTGCATGAGCACAGACGCCTTGCGCGAGCAAATTCGCATGCAGGTGCGAAAAGCTTTGGGCGCTGCGTCCAGCCCAGCCCCGGCGGCTGACGCGTCTGTGGCTGCTTTGATGCGCCGCTTTGAAGCCGGTTACGAGACCATGAGCGCCGAGGCCATCGTGGCCTGCTTTGCGCCCGATGTGGTCTGGATCCTGCCCGATTCGCGCGTGCTCAACGGCCGCGAAGCCTGCTTGGCATTTTTGAAAGAACGCTTTGCCAGCCCCACTGGCCCCAAGTTTTCGGACTCGCACATGAACGTGCTGGGCCAGACCGTGGTGCAAAACTACAAAGTGTCCGTGCCGCTGCCCGGTGGCCAGACCGGCACCTATGACGGCACCGATGTCTACCAAATTCGCAATGGCCTGATCGCCCGCAAAGACGCTTACTGGAAGCAAGTGGGCATGCCCAAGCCAACAACACCCAACAAGGCCACTGCCAGTCCCATCGGCGTGGTGGTGCCCTTGCGTGTGGGCACGGCCGCGCAAGCCGCCGCGCTGACCGACCTGTTCAAGCGCCTGGCCGCCAGCCCGGCCTTGTTGCAAGCGGCGCAATCGGGTTTGCTGCGTTTTGACATGCGTGTGGACGAAGCGGCGGTGAAAGCCGTGGCGGCATCAGGTGGTGCTACTGGTGGTTCATCCGGCGGTGCCTCGGCCATGGCCGCCACCACCGCCATCGACCCGGCCGCTTGCTGCCCGTCTTGCAAAGAAGGCAAAGCCTGTGAATGCAAAGACGAGCGTTGCGACCTGCAGGCGCACAAGGCGAGCGAATCCGTACCTGAGCTCAAAGGCGTGATTGGCGAGAAGCTGCTCAAAACCTTGCCAGCCAGCGTCAAAACCGTTCGCATCCACCCCAAGGCGGTCTTGACCCCTTTGGGCAAAGAGGCCCTGCGCAAGCGCGGCATCACCATTGACCGAGGAAGCAAAACATGAAAACAGGAACCGTGATCGGCCGCATTGTCGCCAGCAAGCGCCTGCCCGAATTGCCCGCTGGCGCATTGCTGGAGGTACAACTGGACTACCCCAAGGACGTGGTCGTCTGCTACGACCCCATGGGTTGCGGCATTGGCGAGCGCGTGATGATCACCATCGGCGCACCCGCCGCGTGGTGGTTCGCCCCAGCGCATCCTCGTGTGGTGGCCGATGCCTTGATCATTGCTTCACTCGACAACTACGACACCCCCACACCGATGCGTTGACGCAGCGGCACTTGTTCCCCTCACCCCTTCCTTCAACTTCTTTCCTCAACCCTTTCTTTTTTAACCCCTCAAGGAGACTCACATGTCACAAGCTATCGGAATGATCGAAACCAAAGGTTATGTTGCTGCCTTCGCTGCCGCTGACGCCATGGTCAAAGCCGCCAACGTCAACATCGTTGGCAAAAAAGAAGTCGGTGGCGGTCTCGTCGCCATCATCGTTTCGGGCGACGTAGGTGCCGTTAAAGCCGCCACCGAAGCCGGTGCAGAAGCCGCAGGCGCAATCGGTGAAGTGGTGTCTTGCCACGTCATCCCACGTCCACACGCTGACGTGTCCAAAGCCTTCGACGGCAAATGATCGACGGCTGTTGCAGATAAGGAGGCCGAATGGCCACAAGCAAAAAAGCCACCGCGCCCGCCAAACCGCCGACCAAGCCGGCAGCTGAGCTTCGGGTCTACCTGACGCTCAACGACTTGCAGCCCCAGTTCTCCTCGTGGATGAGTTCGCCTTTGGGCGCTCGTGGCTACGTGGCGATGCAAGGCACCAACGCGCTGCTGGTCGAGATCGCGCCCGGACTTTCCATTCAACGGGTGATCGATCTGGCCCTCAAGGCTGAACCTACGCTGGAACCGGGCATCCTGGCTGTGGAGCGGCAGTTCGGCGTCCTGGAGTTGCACAGCAACGACAGCGCAGCGCTTCAGCGTGCAGGACAAGTCATTTTGGACTGGATGGGCGCGAAAGCCGAAGACCAGCTGCGCCCACACCTGCTGTACAGCGACATTCTGGAAAACGTGACCGATCAGCACGCCGTGCTGATGAACCGCACACGCCAAGCCAGCATGGTGCTCCCGGGCCAGAACATGTTGCTGATGGAAGTGGCTCCGGCACTGTTCGGTGCCCACATGGCCAACGAAGCCGAAAAAGTCGCCCCCGACCTGACCTTGGTCGAGTGCAGCATGATCGGTGCCAGCGGCCGCATGTACCTCACAGGCAGCATGGCTTCTCTCGAAAAAGCCAAAGTCCATGTGGAGCAACTGCTCGCCAAGATTCCTGGCAGGGGCTAAGTCAGCAGAAGCACGCCGTATGCGCATTGGCAACGGTGGTTTTGGGTCTTCTGGCGTCAAATCGCCAAGATAAAGCCGTCTGTCCTCATCAGGGCAGACGGCTTGGCAAATCCTGGCTGGATTACTTGGGTGTTGGCATCGCTTTTTTAGCCGCATCAGCATGCTCATGGGCTTGGGTCATGTGCTCATGCGCTGCTTTGCTGTGGGTCTGAGCCGCGGCATGGTCGTTGGTACCGATGCATTTGGCGACTTCTTTGTGTGATTTGGCCGCCAACTCCAAATGCTCTGCTGCCTTCTGGTGGTGCTGCTCCGGCTTGAGTGTCGCCAAAGCCGGTGACGTGGATTTCTGAGTTTCGAATGTCATGTGATTAGCTTTCAAAATGAGTGAAGTTGCAAAGGTGTAAATCATGTGCACCTGAGTTACCAACCCATTTTGAGCCCCTCAAATTCAGCGTCTGTCCGCTCGCATACAGAGCCGCCATAACACCGCGAAGTGGACCCCAGCACCGCGCATAGACTCAACGCTCAAATTTTGAAAGACCACGATCTCATGGCCATTTGGCCAGCGCCAGATCGATGTCTGCCTTCAAAGCGAGAAGTTGGGGTGCCAGCGTCTCGATCCAAGGCTCGATTTTTCCGGGTGTAGACACGCTGACATTGATGATGCAAACACCCTCTGCTGACTGCAGAGCGGTGGACAGGGCCAACACTTCAGGTTGCCAACTGGCCCAGCAATAGCCTTTTTCTTTCATGCAAAGTTCTGAGGCCTCTATAGCCAACTTGATCTCTTTCCAGTGCCGACCATTGCGACGCTTGAAGATGGGCTCGAGCAGTTGGTATCGCTCCATTGGCACCGTGGCCAAATAAGCTTGCCCCAACGAGGTCAGCTCCATCGGCACACGCTGGCCAGAGACCACACTGCGCAGCGCCAATCGGCGGTTGTAGCGGATGGATTCGAGGTAAACCATCTCGTCGCGATCGGGGCATGCCAAGCCCACATTGATGTGCTCTCGCTCAGCCAAAGCACGCATCAAAGGCGCTGCAACGGCCAACACTTGCGAGCCTGAACGCATCGCATGCCCCAAGCTGAGCACCAAGGGGGCCAACCGATAAGCCCTGCGGGCTCGGTCTTGTTGCAGCAAACCGGCAGCCACCATGCTTTGCGTGAGGCGACTGACCGTGGATGCTGACAAACCCGTGCGCTCTGCAATCTCGCCATTGCCCAACAGATCAGAGCCCGGACGGAAAGCGCGCAGGATGTCGGCACCGCGCAGCAAGGAACGGTTGATGGTGGAACGGCCTGGGTTTTCTTCGAAAGCACTCACTGCAAGATGGGTCAGGGTTTACCCAATGAGCTGGGTCAGTTGCGAACAGGTTTTTGCCATTTTATTTCCATCAGATGGAAATATACAGGTTCTAAAAAGTCTGAAGACCTCTAAGCTTTAGGTGCAATCCATTGTTCGTTGTCGCGGCCCACAAAATACCGCACCCGAGCTCACCCATCACGGAGACATCACATGACCATTTTTTCTTCTGGCCTGCGCCGCGTGGCCACAGGTTTGGGGCTGGGCTTGGCCCTCTTGGCCAACCTGGCCCACGCTGAGTTCCCTGACAAACCTGTGCGCATCGTCGTGCCCTTTGCCCCAGGCGGCGGCACCGACCTGATTGCACGCACCTTGGGTCAAGGCATGTCTCAAGCACTGGGCCAATCGGTCATCATTGACAACAAACCCGGCGCGGGCACGGTGATCGGCACCGACTTGGTGGCCAAAAGTGCCCCCGATGGCTACAACCTGGTCATCGCCACACTGGCACACGCCGTGAACCCCAGTTTGTTGAGCAAACTGCCTTACAACAACGACACGGCCTTCGCGCCGGTCAGTCTGATCGGCCGTGGTCCGAATGTGTTGGTGGTGCGCGCCGAAAGCCCGTTCAAAACGGTCAAAGACGTGTTGGATGCAGCAAGGTCGGGCAGGAAACTGACCTATGCCTCTCAAGGCAATGGCACCTCGGCCCACCTGGCTGGCGAAATGTTCGCCAACTTGACCAAGCTTGATTTCTTGCACATTCCCTACCGCGGCGCAGGGCCCGCCATGGTGGATGTACTCGGCGGTCAGATTGACATGTTCTTTGGCACAGCGGCGGCCGTGGGCAACTTGGTCGACCAAGGCAAGTTGCGCGCGCTTGCTGTGACGACGCCCGAACCTTCGCCCGCGTTCAAGGGCGTACCCACCGTGGCCGCCTCGGTTCCTGGCTATGCGGTGGAAAGCTGGTATGGATTTTTTGTTCGTGCAGGCACGCCCGCTCCGGTGATCGCCAAGCTGAACGCAGCCGTCAAAAAAGCGGCTCAAAACCCCGAGTTTGTGAAAAAGGTCGAGCAAGAAGGCTTGATCGTCACCGCGTCTGAACCCGCAGAGTTCGATCGCTATGTGAAGGCAGAAGAAGCGCGCTGGAGAAAGATCGTGAAAGAAAACAACATCAAGGCCGACTGAACACTGACAACGACACCCAAATCACCATGGACTACCAACTTCTTGAATTGGCCGTGAACAACGGCATCGCCACGCTCACACTCAACCGTCCCGACAAGCGCAACGCCATGAGCGACGACATGCGCACGGAATTCATCTCTGCGCTGGAGTCGGTGACGGCCGACAAAGCCATTCGCGCCTTGGTGCTGACCGGCGCGGGCAAGGGCTTTTGCGCAGGCGGTGACATCAGCGGCATGCAAAAGCGCATGAACGCTCCGGCTGGCGAAGTCGGCTTCAATGGCTGGCACCGTCAGCAGCGGGTGCACACCGCGCAGTCGCTGCTGCACACCTGCCCCAAACCAGTGATCGCTGCCGTGAACGGCGCCGCATCGGGCTTGGGCGCAGACACGGCGCTGGCTTGCGACTTCATCATCGCCAGCGAGTGGGCCAGTTTTGCTTGGTCGTACATGCTGCGCGGCATCATTCCTGATGGCGGCGGCATGTACTTTTTGCCCCGCCGCGTGGGCTTGGCCAAGGCCAAAGAACTGATCTTCACCGGCCGCCAAGTCAAGGTGGACGAAGCCCTTGCCTTGGGCATCGTGGACCGCAAGACCAGCGCCGACACGCTGTTGGCTGACGCACAAGCTTGGGCCAAAGAGCTGAGTCAAAACTCCAGCACCGCCATGGCTTTGACCAAAACCATCTTGAACCAAAGCTTTGAAATGAGCTCCCACGACGTGTTTGCACAAGGCAGCCAAGCGCAAGGCATCTGCTACACCAGCAGCGAGCACCGCGCCTCGGTCGAAGCCTTTTTGGCCAAAACCTCTGGCCAAGAGTGAACATCGTGAATGTCCCCATGAGTGCGCCCATGAATTCCCCCATCGATGCGATCACCCGCTTGCTACAACCCCGCAGCGTCGCCGTCATCGGCGCATCGGCCGACGCCAGCAAAACCGCCGGCCGCCCAGTGGCCTACCTGCAAAAACATGGCTTTACTGGGCGCATCCTGCCGGTCAATCCCAAGGTGGACCGCATTGGTGATCTGCCTTGTTATGCCGACATCGCCTCGCTGCCCGAGACACCCGATGTAGCCATCGTCTTGTTGGGCGCCGAACGCGCCCACTTGGCGGTCAAAGAGCTCTCGGTGCGTGGCTGCGCGGCGGCCATCGTGCTGGCCAGTGGTTACACCGAGACCGGCGAAGACGGCGCACGCCGCCAACAACAACTGATGGAAGCGGCGGGTGCCATGCGCATCTTGGGCCCCAACACCATCGGCTTGGTGAACCTGACCAACAGCATCGTGCTTTCGGCCACCGGCGCACTGGAAATGGACCATTTCCCGGTGGGGCGTATTGGCGTGGTGTCGCAAAGTGGTGGCATTTTGGGTTCTTTGTTGTCAAGGGCTACAGCACGCGGCATTGGTCTGTCCAAGCTGATATCCACCAGCAACGAGGTGGACTTGGAATTGGCCGATTTCATTGACCACTTGGCCGACGACCCGGCCACGCAGGTGATCGCGCTCTACATTGAGACTGTGCGCGATCCAGCCAAGTTCCGCGCCGCTTGCCTGAAAGCCGCAGGCTTGGGTAAGCCCGTGGTGGCCTTCAAGATCGGCCGCTCTGAAGCCGGCGCACAAGCCGCTGTGTCGCATACAGGTGCGATGGCGGGTACCGACCGCATGTACGACGCGCTCTTCAAACAAGTGGGCGTGATCCGCGCACAGACCTTCAATGACCTGCTGGACATTCCAGTGGCCTTGGCCACCGGACGCCATTTGCGCGGCCAGCGCGTGGCCATCCTCACCAGCACCGGCGGTGCGGGCACGCTGGTGTCCGACGACTTGGGCGTGGCCGGTTTTGAAACCCCCGCACCCGACGCCGCCACGGCCGGGGCGCTGCGTGCGCTGCAAACTGGCAGCGAAGCCGTGCTCGACCGCAACCCAATTGACGTGACCTTGGCAGGCCTGCGCCCCGACCTGCTGCGCGGCGCGATACGCGCCTTGTTGGCCAGCCCCAGCTACGACGCGCTGGTGATCATCGTGGGTTCGTCCAGCTTGGCGATGCCCGAGCTGATGGCCCATGCCATTCGCGACTGTTTGCCTGAATCGGACAAACCCGTGATGGCCTATGTCAGCCCGCACGCCCCGGAGGTAGGCGCACTGCTCACCCGCAGCGGTGTGCCCGCCTTTGCCGCTGCCGAGAGCTGCACAGCCGCGCTGGCCGCCATGCTGAAAGTCGGCCGATTTGTGGCTCCCATCGAAGAAGTAACGAACAGCAGCCCAGCCGCAATCGCCATCGACGACTTGCCTTCTGGTTCGCTCGACGAAGCGCAGGCCAAACAAGTGTTTGCGCGCTTCAAGTTGCCGTGTGCGGCCGAGCGCATCGTCACCACGCCAACCGAGGCCGAGGCCGCTGCGCGCGAACTCGGTGGCCGTGTGGTGCTCAAAATCCTCTCCTCGCAGATCACGCACAAGAGCGATGTGGGCGGTGTGGCCATCGGCCTGAACCCCGAAACGGTGGGCGAGCGCATGGCCAGCATGCGAGACGAAGTACTGGCCAAGGCAGGCGTGCGCCCTGAGCGCTTTTTGGTACAAGAAATGGTCTATGGCGGCACCGAATTGATTTTGGGTCTGCACCGCGATGCGCTGGGCACGGCCGTGCTGCTGGGCATGGGCGGCGTCACAGCCGAGTTGTTCCAAGACACCACGCTGCGCCTTTTGCCGCAAGACGCGCAAGGCCTCAAAAGCCTCAGCCGCGCTGATGCGCTGGCCATGGCCCAGGACCTCAAAACCTGGCCCTTGCTCGACGGCTTTCGTGGCCGCCCGAAAGCCGATGTGGACGCGCTGGTGGACGCCGTCGTGGCTTTTTCGGGCATGGCCGCGCAGTTGGGCGACCGCCTGCTGGAGGCAGAAATCAACCCGGTGTTTGTGCGCGCGCAAGGCCAAGGCGTGAGCGCTGCCGATGGCGTGCTGGTGCTGACTTAAAGGCTGTTTCATGGCCCACACCGAACCCGCATCCGAACCAGCACCCAAGCCCTTGGCGGTCGCAACTTTCGCTCGCTTTGCCATGTGCTTTGCCCGGGCTCCGCTGCCGCCCGAAGTGGCGCACCACGCGCAGCGTGCCGTGATCGATTGGTATGCCTCCATCTACCCCGGCCTGAACACGCCTGCGGTGCAGGTGCTGACCCACACCCTGGCCGATGACTTGGACCGGGGCGCCGCACAACTGGTACAAGGGCGCGCGGCCACCCCGCGTGCCGCGGCCCTGATTCAGGGTACGGCCGCCCACGCGGCTGAGGTGGACGACAGTTTTCGCGACGCCATGCTCCACCCCGGTGCAGCCACGATTGCCGCGGCACTGGCTGTTGCCCAGTCGGTGAGGGCCAGTGGCCCTGAATTTTTGCGCGCCGTGGTGCTGGGTTACGAAGTCTCTACCCGCATCGGCGTGGTCATGGGGCGGCCGCACTACCAGTACTGGCACAACACGGGCACCATGGGCAGCTTTGGGGCCGCTGCAGCAGCCGCCAGTTTGTTGCAGTTGGACGAAGTGGCTTTTGCCAACGCTTTGGCCGTCGCCGCCACCTTCACCGCCGGACTGCAGCAGGCCTTTCGCTCAGAGGCGATGGCCAAACCACTGCACGCAGGCCGCGCAGCCGAAGCCGGTGTGCTGGCGGCCCAACTGGCCGCAGGCGGCATGCGCAGCTCGCTCGATGTGCTCGAAGGCGAATCGGGTCTGGGTCAGGCCATGAGCCAAGGACCAGATTGGTCAAAGGTCGGCGCCACACTGGGCACAGACTTCCACATCACCCGCCTCACCTTCAAAAACCACGTTGGCTGCGGCCACACTTTTGCCGCCATCGACGGCGCTTTGGCACTGCAACAAATGCACGGCTTTGGCCATGCCGACATCAAGCGGGTGCAGCTGGGCGTGTACCAGCCCACGCTCGACATCGCGCCGCATGTGGACCCACAAAACGCCGACCAAGCGCGGTTTAGCCTGCACTACATGGTGGCTACAGCGCTGGTCCACGGCAGTGTGCGCCTGTCGGCCTTCGAGCCCGAGCGTTTGAACGACCCACACACCCGTGCGCTCATGCAACGCATCGACAAAGCGCTAGATCCGGCCGTGGATGCTGCGTTTCCCGGTCGTCGCGGTGCGCGGGTGGATATCACCTTGCGCGATGGTCGGCAGCTGAACCTGCTGCAGTCTGACCGCAAGGGTGATCCTGAGCTGCCCCTGTCCGATGCCGACCTGGAAGGCAAGCTCATGGAACTGGCGACGCCGGTGATTGGCGAGAAGCAAGCCCGCGATGTGCTGGCGCGCATCTGGCAATTGCACCAAAGCGCCCGGCTTTGTTGACTGGAAATGCTGTTATCTTTGCATTCTGAGTCGAGCAAAACGGCGTCATTGCTTCAAAGTGGAGCGACGGTATCGATTGCTCGTCGACTTCATGACTTCTTTTCAAACCTTCCAACATGCCTCAATTTGCCGCCAACTTGTCCATGATGTACCCCGACCTGCCGTTCTTGGACCGCTTTGCAGCGGCTGCCCAAGACGGCTTCAAGGCCGTGGAGTATTTGTTTCCCTATGCCTACCCAGCGGCTGAATTGGCGGCCCGATTGCAGGGCCATGGTTTGCAGCAGGTTTTGTTCAACACCCCTTCCGGGGGCAATGCAATCGGCAACTTCATGCAGGCCTGGGAAGGCGGCAGCCGGGGCACGGCCAGCGTGCCGGGGCGTGAAGCCGAATTTCGCACTGGCTTCGAAGCCGCGCTGGTCTATGCAGAGGCGCTGCAATGTCCCCGCATCCATGCCATGGTCGGTTTGCGCGCCTCGGGTGACAGCCCTGAAGCTGCTGACGCAACACTGGTGAAAAACCTGCAGTGGGCTGCTGCTGAAGCGGCCAAAGCCGGCCGTGATGTGCTGATTGAGCCGATCAACACCCGCAGCGTGCCGGGCTTTCACCTGAACCGCCAAGACCACGCGCACCGCATCGTGCAGGCGGTGGGTGCGGCCAACCTGAAGGTGCAGATGGACTTGTTCCACTGCCAGATCGTCGAGGGCGATTTGAGCGCCAAGATTGCCCAATACCTGCCTACAGGCCAGGTAGGCCACTTTCAGATCGCTGAGGTGCCCCACCGACACGAGCCCGGCACAGGCGAGGTGAACTGGCCACACATCTTCAAAATCATCGACAAGGTTTCGGCCGAATGCGGCTGGAACGGCTGGATCGGTTGTGAATACAACCCGGCCGATGCTTCGGCGGGGGGGACTTCACGGGGTTTGGAATGGGTGCGTCCTTATTTGTGATTCAAAGACGTTCTGACCTGCGTTGTGATGGATGATTTGCATTACCTGATTTGGGCGGGCGTGGCCGCGGCCATGGTGGGCTTGTCCAAAGGTGGCTTGCCCACAGTGGGCATGCTTTCAGTGCCTATTCTTTCGCTGTTCATGTCTCCGGTCAAAGCGGTCGTCATGCTGCTGCCCATCTACATCATCTCTGACATGGTGGGGCTGTGGTTGTACCGTAAAAACTTCAGCGCCATCAATCTGAAAATTCTCGTTCCAGCTGGTGTGGGCGGCGTGTTGGTGGGCTGGCTCACCGCAGCGCTGGTGTCTGACACAGCCGTGAAAATGATGATCGGCCTGATGGGCGTGGGCTTTGTGCTCAACGCCTGGCGCCAGCGCAACACCGAACAGGCACCCAGCCCAGCCCGCTGGGACAAAGGACTTTTTTGGGGTGGTTTGTCGGGTTTTACCAGCTTCATCTCACACGCGGGTGGCCCCCCATTTCAGGTTTACCTGTTACCCCAGAAACTTTCCAAGTTGGTGTTTGCTGGCACCTCAACTTTGTTTTTTGCATTCATCAACTTGGCCAAACTGGGGCCCTACCACCAGCTGCAGCCGTATGGCCCCGCTGAACTGACAGGTGCACTGGTGCTGATCCCGTTTGCCTTGGTGGGTACCGTGGTGGGGGCTTACCTGACACGCAAAATAGCCGACGACTGGTTCTTCAAATGGGTGCAACTGGGCTTGCTGCTGATCTCACTGAAGTTGATCCTGGACGTCGTCAGGGCTTGAGCGCCATCAAACCAACCCGCACACCGTCTTTGAGCCTTCCCAGTTGCTGAGCGCTTGACTCAAATCGGTGCCCCGGCGCATGGCGGTCATCTCGGCCACGATGCTCATGGCTATCTCTGGCGGAGTGAGTGCACCAATATTCAGGCCCACAGGGCCATGCAATTGCTGCACTTCGGCCTCACTCACATCAAAGTCAAGGAGCCGTTTGCGGCGCTGGGCGTTGTTGTGCAGCGAGCCCAATGCGCCCACATAAAACGCGGGGGTACGCAGCGCCTCCATCAAGGCCAAGTCGTCCAGCTTGGGGTCGTGCGTGACGGCGACCACGGCGCTGTTGTGGTCCAGGCGCATGGCCAAGACCAAATCGTCGGGCATTTGGGTGGACAGGGTCACACCGCTCATGGCTTCCCAGCCTTCGTGGTATTCCACACGCGGCTCGCACACCGTGACTTGGTAGTCGAGCATGACGGCCATCGCGGCCAGATAACGCGACAGTTGCCCGCCTCCAATGATGAGCAAGCGCAGACGAGGACCGTGTACCGTGGTCAGGCTCTGACCATCAAACTGCAGCTTGTCGCCTTCGGTGGCGGCTCCCATGCGCACCATGCCAGTGGCCATATCCAAGCGGCGCTCCACGCGCTGATGCTGCTCGATCAGCACCAGCAATTCGCGCAATTGCGATTGGGGACTCAAAGGCTCCAGCACCACCTGCACCGAACCGCCACAAGGCAGGCCAAAGCGTCGCACCTCTTCGGCGGTTTGGCCATAGGTGGTGGTGTCGGGCATGCGCATGGCCAGCTCACCCGCGGCCACACGGCGAATCAAGTCGTCTTCGATGCAACCACCCGACACCGACCCGGCCACTTGGCCATCGTCCCGAATGATCATGAGTGAGCCGGGTGGACGCGGGGCCGAGCCCCAAGTGCGCACGACCGTGCCCATCACCACGCGGTGACCACGGCTTTGCCAATCAAGGGCGGTGCGGATGACATCAATGTCGATGCTGTTCATGTCTGCTTTGTGTTGGATTGGCTCAAGTCGTGGGGCCAAATCAGGCTTTGCCCTGTCAAGGTCTCCACTGTCTGACGGTCTTCTTCATTGTCCACATCCAGACAGTAACGCGCATCAGGGGTTTTCCATCGGTAAGACTCATTGGGGTGAGCTTTTTGCCATTGGCGCGCGCCCATCTGAACGTCCCCCGCCATAATTTGTGAGACCACCACAGATGAAAAAATCACCGGATTGCCGGGCAAATCCTGCACCGTCGGTTGAAGCAGTTGCGTGCCCACAGGACGCGCGGCATAAGCTTGGATCAGGGCATGGACAGCTTGCGCATCGATCATGGGCTGGTCGGCGAGCAGCACCATGACCGCATCCAAATCAAGGGGCAAGGCCAAAAGTCCAGCACGCAAAGAACTGACATGACCGTCATCCGGTTGGTGATTGAGCACCACGCGGGCTCCCCAATGCTGCAGCGCAATCTCTTGTTGAATGCGTTCAGCATAGTGCCCCAAAACCACCAGCAGAGGAGCAAGTTTGGCTTCTGACAAGGCCTCCAATTGACGCTCAAGCAAACTCCTGCCACTGAGCTGCAACAGGCACTTGGGGCGATGCCCCATGCGGCTGCCTGCGCCAGCAGCCAAGACAATGGCGCCCATGCGTGGTAAGCCAACATTGGGAGGCGTGTTGAGGGCGAACGGGGTCACTTGGATTGGTGGACTTGAGGCAAATCGGGGCAGGCCAAAGGGAATGTTGCACAGCTATTTTGCGCCAAACCAGGGCAGTAAATCACCGGCTGTCCCCACTGCGAAGCACGGCAGTGGTCGACTGGGTCCAATAGCGTTACAGTCATTTTTTATGCAGCCATCAGGAGCCACGCCATGAACACCCCCCTGCACCGCGAAATGCCAGCCGGTCATCTTGACAGTGCCCGCGCCCTGAACGACGTCACCCAAGCCTGGGACAGCACCATCCTTCCAGAGCTGAAGAATTACATCGAAATTCCCGCCAAATCACCCTCCTTTGACGCCAACTGGGCGGCGCATGGCCACATCGAGACTGTGCTGCGCCGCGCGGCGCAATGGGTCGAGGCACAAAAGGTGGAAGGCCTGACGCTTGAGGTCATCCAGTTGCCCGGTCGCACGCCCATCATGTTTTTTGAAGTCGCCGCCACCCGCGCCGCCAGCGAGGGATCCGGCCAAACGGTGCTGATGTACGGCCACCTGGACAAGCAGCCCGAGTTCAATGGCTGGAGGAGCGACCTGGGGCCTTGGACTCCTGTGTATGAAGACGGCAAGCTTTATGGCCGGGGCGGCGCAGACGACGGTTATGCGGTCTATGCCAGCATCGCCGCCGTGCAGGCGCTCAAGAGTCAAAAGACTCCGCACCCGCGCATCGTCGGCCTGATCGAGACCTGCGAAGAGTCGGGTTCGTATGACCTGCTGCCCTATGTGGACGCGCTGCGCACCCGCATGGGCGATGTGGGCTTGGTGATTTGCCTTGACAGCGGCGCGGGCAACTACGACCAGCTGTGGCTCACCACCAGCCTGCGCGGCATGGCCAGCGGCACGCTCAAGGTACAGGTGCTGACCGAGGGCATCCATTCGGGGGACGCCTCGGGCTTGGTGCCATCGAGCTTTCGGATCATGCGCCAGGTGCTCGACCGCCTCGAAGACAGCGCCACAGGCCGACTGTTGCCCGCGAGCTTCCACTGCGAAGTGCCTGCCGAGCGGCTGGCGCAAGCGCGGGCCACAGCCGCCATACTGGGCGACGAGGTGTACAAGCGTTTCCCCTGGGCGCACTACGACTGCGGCGGCTCCACCAGCTTTGCCCTGCCCACCACGACCGACCCCACGCAAGCCCTGCTCAACCGCACCTGGACACCGACCTTGAGCGTCACGGGGGCGGAAGGCTTTCCGGCGCTGAAAGACGCAGGCAATGTGCTCAGGCCCTACACCGCCTTCAAGCTCAGCTTGCGCCTGCCCCCGCTGGTGGATGCGGCACAAGCCGTGGCCGAGATGAAAGCATTGCTGGAGGACAACGCGCCCTACCAGGCCCAGGTCACCTTTGAAAGCGGCGGCGGTGCCACCGGCTGGAACGCGCCTGACACCTCACCCTGGTTCGAGCAAGCCCTGAACAGCGCGAGCCAAGCGCACTTTGGTGCCGGCGTCGGCTACATCGGCCAAGGCGGCACCATCCCGCTCATGAACATGCTGAGCGCTGGCTTTCCCAAGGCGCAAATGATGGTCTGCGGCGTGCTCGGTCCCAAGAGCAACGCGCATGGACCCAACGAGTTTTTGCATGTGCCTTATGCCAAAAAGCTCACGGCTGCGGTGGCCGAAGTCATGGCGCGGATGCCTTGATGAACGTGACATCGCGTCCCGCCATCGCGCGCCCGAAAGTTACCGCCTTGCAGGGCGAAGCCGGCCAACTGGCCGTTTACGACTGGGCCCTGCCTGCAGGCCAACCCCTGGGCACGGTGATCTTGGTGCACGGCCTGGGCGAACACGCCGGGCGCTACGGCGAGGTGGCGGCGCACTTGCACCAATGGGGTTTTGCGGTGCGGGCCTACGACCATCAAGGCCATGGCCAATCCGAAGGCGCACGCGGTGACATGTTGCGCCCCGGCAGCTTGCAGGCCGATTTGTGCCGAGTGATCGACGACACCAGGCAGCGCCCCCACTTGTCAGAGCTGCCCCTGATTTTGCTGGGCCACAGCATGGGTGGCTTGGTGGTGGCGCGCACGCTGGCCGAGGGTTTGCGTACCGTGGATGCGGCTGTCTTGTCGTCCCCTGCGTTGGGTGGGTTTCCCAACATTTTCCAAAAAATACTGCTCGCCTTCTTGCCGCGTCTGGCACCTCACTTGTGCGTGGACAACGGCTTGAAAGCCGATTTTGTGTCACGCGACCCGGATGTGGTGAAGGCCTACCAAGCCGACGCGATGGTGCACCGGCGCATCGCCACCGGGCTGGCTGCCTGGATTTTGAAGAATGGCGAAAAAACACTAGACGAGGCAGCGAAATGGCAGGTGCCCACCTTGCTGCTGTATGCAGGGCAAGACCGTTTGGTCAATGCGCAAGCCAGCGCAGACTTTGCCCGGTCAGCCCCCAAGGCTGTGGTGCAGGCCGAATGCTTTGAAGCCATGTACCACGAGATCTTCAACGACCTTTACCGCGCCCAAGTGTTCACATCCCTCAAGCGCTGGCTGCTGGCGCGTTTTTCTGCGCATCCCTCTGCTTGAATACCATCCATATCAGCGCCAGCCCGGTCAAAGTCACGGGCAAGAGAGATCCGAGATTCAGCCAAGTCCAGCCCTGTGTGGTGACCAGCGCGCCTGATGCGAAAGAGGTGATGGCCATGGTGGCAAAAACAAAGAAATTGATGGCAGCCTGACCCCTGTCTTTTTCAGCGGGAGTCCAAGCCTGCATGGCAAGCGTGGTGCTGCCGGTGAACAGGAAGTTCCAGCCCAAGCCCAGCAAGAACAGTGAGATCAGGAACTGGTGGAGCTCAACCCCTGTGAGTGCAATGGCGATGCACGCGAAGTTGATGACCACGCCGACCGCCATGATCTGCAGCGTGCCGAATTTTTTGATCAGGTGGCCTGTGAAAAAGCCCGGCGCGAACATCGCGATCACATGCCACTCCAGCACCAGCGCCGCATCGTCAAAACTGAAACCGCACACCTGCATGGCCAAAGGGGTGGCCGCCATCAGCAGGTTCATCACGCCATAACTCAGGGCCGCTGCAGCCGCCGCCACAATGAACACCGGCTGGCGCATGATCTCGCGCAAAGGGCGCCCCGCGCTGTCGCCCGGTTTTTTGGCGGGCACGACCGGAAAGCGGATGAAGCTCATGCACACCATGGCCAAAATGGCCACGATGCCCAGCGCCATGTAAGCGCCCAAAAACGGCACCTCGTACAAGGTGCGTGTGCGCGAAGCCAAATTGGGGCCCACGATGGCGCCGATCAAGCCACCAGCCAAAACCAGTGAGACCGCTTTTTCCTTGAAACCGTCTGCGGCCAACTCGGCCGCCGCGAAACGGTACAGCTGGCCATTGGCGCTGTAGTAACCCGCAATCACCGTGGCCGACACCAGCAGCCAGAAGTTGTGGCTCCAGGCGGCATAAGCGGCCAGTAACGCCGAAAACAAAGCCACCACCAGCCCCAGCTGGAAAGACACCTTGCGCCCCCAGCGCGACTGGCTCTTGGCCACCAGCCCAGTCGACAATGCACCGCCCACCACATAGCCCATCACGGGCAAAGTCGCCATCCAGCCCAGCGGCGCCATAGACAAACCCACCAAACCATTGATGGCGATGAAAGTGACGTTGTTGGTGAAAAACAGGCCCTGGCAGAGGGTGAGAAGAATCAAATTGGGGTTCATGAAGGGCAGTGTATCGCTGGGTACTTATAAAACCCTGTCGCCTCGGCGCCCTCGTCGCGAAAGAGCCTTCGCGATCCATGATCCACCGACCCGGTGTCGGGGCTCCCACAAAAATCAGCGAGTTGTCAGATGTTCAGGTCAGGCGCAAATGGCCAGGACGGCCAAAGGCGCGGTCTCGGCCCGCAAAACGCGAGGGCCAAGTGTCACAGGCACAAAGCCTGCAGCCAGTGCGCTGGCTTCTTCGCTGGGGCTGAGGCCCCCTTCGGGGCCGCTGAGCACGGTGACGGGGGCGCTGCCGCTCATGGCCGACAAGGCTTGCGTGCCTTCTGACAAAGACAACACCCAGCGCTGTCCTGCTTCGGCCCGCACCAACCACTCTTTGAGGGTGACGGCGGCGTGCAGCATGGGCACGCGGTTGCGACCGCACTGCTCGGCAGAAGCGACCGCAATACCCTGCCAATGCGCCAATTTTTTATCGGCCCGTTCACCCTTGAGCTTCAGCACGCTGCGCTCCGCCACCAATGGGGTGATGCTGGCCACGCCCAGTTCGGTGGCTTTTTCAACCAGCCAGTCCATGCGGTCGTTGGCGGTGATGCCTGCCAACAAGTGCACAGCACGGACGGTTTCGCGCTCCACCGGGTGGTGAGCGCCCACCGCCACCTCCACATCGCTGCGGCCCATGCGGATGACGGTGGCGTCAAACTCGCCACCTTCGCCGTTGAACAAAGTGATGACCTCGCCCGGCTGCAAGCGCAGCACCTGCACATGACGGGCGGCACCCGCAGGCAGACTGAGCGCATGGCCTGTGGCCAAAGGCGTGGGACAGTAAAAGCGCGGCATGCTCACATGCGCCCGTAGGCAAAGCCAACCTGGGGCGTGGTGCCTTCGATTTCGTCGATCAACTTGAGCAGCGGGCCCAATTCGCGGTAACGGTCGCAGGTGCTGCGAATGTAATGTATGAAGCGAGGCGCATCGGCCAAATATTTGGGCTTGCCATCTCGCAAAGTCAAACGGGCAAAAATACCGGCCACTTTCAGGTGGCGTTGCAGGCCCATCCACTCCACGGCTCGGTAAAAAGCACCAAAGTCGCTGTACCAGTCTTCAAAGTCCATCAAACCTGCTTTTCGGGCCTTTTCCCAATAACGGATGGTGATGTCGAGCACAAAGTCTTCGTCCCAGGTCAAAAAGGCGTCGCGCATCAAGCTGGCGATGTCGTAGCTGATGGGGCCGTAGACCGCGTCTTGGAAGTCCAGCACACCCAGTTGTGCACTGCTGCCAAAAGGCATCATCAGATTGCGGGGCATGAAGTCGCGGTGCACATACACGCTGGGCGCGGCCAGGTTGCGCTGCACGATGAGGGCAAAGGCCTTGTCGAACACCTCGCGCTGCGCGCCTTGCAGTTGCACGCCCCGATGTTGGGCCAAATACCAATCGGGGAACAGGCTCAGCTCTCGGTTAAGGAGTGCGGCGTCGTACGGCGGCAGCACACCGGGGCGCGACGCCAGCTGCCACTGCACCAGCGTGTCGACCGCCTGCATGTACAGCCCGTGGTTGGCCTGGGGGCGCTCGGTATCGATGGCTGACATCATGGTGGCGTCACCCAGATCACTCAGCAACATGAAGCCGTGGGCTTCGTGCCAATCCAGCACCTCGGGGGCATTCAGACCAGCGGCCTTCATCAAGGCGGCAATGCGCACAAAGGGCTCGGAGTTTTCCTTATCGGGTGGCGCGTCCATGACGATGCGGCTGCCGCCCTGCACGGTGTCGACCCGCAGGTAGCGGCGAAAACTAGCATCGGCCGAGGCAATCCGCAAGCTATGAGGCAAAAGACCCTGGTCGTTTGCCCTTTCTGACAACCATGCAGCACATGCTGCTTGCCGCATCGGATCGGCCCAAGTGACTTGAGAATCGGCAGTTGTGGGGGGTGTAGGGTGGCTCATGGATAATCCCATTTTACAAAGTCAAAATCTCACCGCTTTGTTCACCCAGTGCGCCTTGCCCAATCCAGTTGATCCTTGTGAACTGCTCCCCCATTTTGAGACTTGTACAGTTCTTGTTGACCTTAAGACTTGGGGGCATAGCCGTGGGTGTGGCCTTGCTCCTGCAAGGGGTGGCGCATTCTCAATCAGCCCCGCTTGTTTTGCGCAGCAGCACTTTGTTGGAAGAAAACATTTCGCCTCGCCAAGACAAAGAAGGCGCTGTCTTTGTCACAGGGCAAAGTTTGGTGGTGCAGCCAGACCTCAGAACAGTGGTTGATGGGGCGGCCAATTTAAGAAAGCCAGGCTTGAGCTTGCGGGCTGACCGCATGGTTTATGAACAAAGCCAAGATGTTGTAGCGGCGTCTGGCGGCATTCAAATCAACCGGGCTGGGAGTCAATTTAAGGGGTCCGAGCTGAAGCTTCAAGTTGACAGCTTTCAGGGAACTCTTGATCAACCTACTTTTGAAATTTTTGGCAACGGTGCGCATGGTTCAGCCTCGCAGCTTGAATTCATCGATCCGACTCGTGCCATCGTTCACCAGGCCAACTACACCACTTGCCGCCGCACACCCGGCCCAGACTGGCTGCCGGCATGGTTGCTCAAAGCCACGCGCATGAGCATCGACGACGAAGAGTCGACCGTTAAAGCTGAAGGGGTCAAGGTTCGCTTTCAAAACTTTCCCGAAGTATCAATTCCCTCCCTCAGCTTTCCTCTGACCACAGATCGACGCTCCGGCTTTTTGCCGCCCATTGTGGGCGTCACGACACGCAATGGCGCTGAAATCGCACAGCCTTATTACTTTGACATTGCACCCAATCGGGATGCCACGGTGACCACACATGTCATGAGCAAACGCGGTGTGGCGGTGGACACCGAATTTCGATACCTGGAAAAAGACTACAAAGGCCAAACCCGTTTGAATTTGATGCCCTCCGATACCTTGAGTGATCAAGCCCGCTGGGGCTTGTCCAGTCAACACAGTGGCAGCATTGACACAGGCATTGACCGCATCGGTGCTTTGGGCCTTGGCCTGAACTTGAACCGCGTCAGTGACGACAACTATTGGCGCGATTTTCGCCGCACAGGATTGGTTTTGACGCAGCGCTTGTTACCGTCCACAGGCGTTCTCAGTTGGGGGCGTGGTGCCTTCAACATGACGGCTCAGGTTCAGCGCTGGCAGACATTGCAGGACATCAATTCCACGATTTTGCCTCCCTACGACCGCACCCCCCAAATCGGGATGTCTTACGGTCAATGGCAAGCCAATGGTTTTGATTGGTCTGTGCGGGGCGATACAACCCGTTTCGAAGCCGACTTCAGCCGTAATCCTGGCAGGGTGGCACAAAATGGTGAACGCAGCTTTGTGCATACCCAGGTCAGCCGTCCCTGGATTCGCCCTTGGGGCTTTTTCACACCCAAACTTCAACTGCACGCAACACGTTATCAACTCGATCAGCCCATGGACAACGGCTCCAGCTCTGCCAACCGCGTATTACCAACCTATTCGTTGGACACCGGATTGGTGTTTGAGCGGGCTGCACAGTGGTTTGGTCGGTCGGTGGCGCAAACATTAGAACCCCGTGCTTTTTATGCCAAAAGCCCATTCAGGGATCAAAGCATGCTGCCTCTGTACGACACGGGCATCACCGATTTCAACTTGTCCACTATTTACAGTGAGAACACTTTTGTCGGCAACGACAGGTTGATTGACAACGACGCACTGACCCTTGGCGTCACCAGTCGGTTTTTCGATTCGGTCAACGGCGCCGAGTTGCTGCGCTTGGGTGTGGCTCAACGCATTCGCTTTTCCGATCAACGGGTTGTGTTGGACAACACACTCTTGAACAACCAGCTTGCGGCTAAAACTGGCCTGAGTGACCTTTTGGTGGGTGCTGGCGTTCGTTGGGACAATCGTTGGGCTTTGGACAACACAGTCCAGATCAACAACCAAACCAATGACATCAGCCGCAACACCCTTCAGCTTCGCTACTACCCCAGCCCTTATCGAGTATTGAACGCAGCTTACCGATTGAATCGCGGCATCAGCGAACAGCTGGATTTGGGGTGGCAGTGGCCCTTGAGCGATTTGATCGGCCGTAGAAATACAGAAGCTGAATCTGCATGGACTCGATCCCCTGGCCAAGGCTTGGGGCCTGATCGCTGGTTTACCGTGGGCCGTATGAATTTCAGCATGAGTGAAGGCCGTATGGTGGAAAGCCTGATGGGCCTTGAATATGATGCTGGTTGTTGGATTGGCCGCATCGTTTTTGAACGAAACCAACGGTCTATCGAGACATCCAACACGCGTTTACTGTTCCAATTGGAATTGATTGGCCTGGCCCGCGTTGGCTCCAGTCCACTGGCAGCACTTCGGAACAACATTCCTCGTTACCAAGATTTGCGCGACAACCCTTTGCAACCGAGCCGTTTTCAGAATTATGAATAAACCTTTCAATTGCCGCAGCTTGTATTGGCTCAAGTGTTTATCGCCTTTTGTCGCATTTATCGGGTGGATGGCGCTCTCCTTGACAGCAAGCGCTCAGCCCAGCTCTGCGCCTGTGCGCTCTGTTGACTACGTGGTGGCAGTGGTCAATTCCGAGCCCATCACCAACCAAGAAGTTCAGGCATTGAGCCTTCGTTTACAACGTGAGGCTCGCACACAAGGCAAGCCGACGAACAATGCCGAGTCCAAAGGGCTGGCACTCGAGCAGCTGATCAACGAAAAAGCTCAAATTCAACAAGCGCTGTCTTCGGGCATCGTGGTGGACGATGCGGCCATTAACCAAGCTGAATCTGGGGTTGCCAACAACAACCAGCTGACGGTTGAAGCATTGCGCACTCGCCTGCAACAAGATGGTATTGGGCTCTCTGTCTTCCGCGATCAGCTTCGTCAACAATTGTTGCTGACCCGCATTCGTGAACGGGAGGTTGAAAGCAGGATTCGTATTTCCGATTCTGAGATTAACCAATTTCTCAATGATCAAATACAACGTCAATCTGCGAATGCATCGACAGATGTCAATCTGGCCATGATTTTGATTGGCGTTCCAGAAAACAGTTCGCCCGAACAAATCAAGCAGCTTTCCGACAGAGCTCAATTGGTGGTTCAACGGGCACGCAGCGGCGAAGATTTCGCTTCTTTGGCTGCTTCCTTTTCCACTGCTGCTGACCGTGGCGTCAGCGGTGGGGCTATGGGCCTTCGCCCACTTGACCGTTACCCCGAGCTGTTTGTTCAAGCAACGGCCGATTTGCCTGTCGGTGGTGTTTCGGGTGCCGTGCGCTCAGGTGCTGGCTTCCACATTCTGAAAGTTCTGCAAAGGCAAGCCCCTCCCTCAACCTTGTTGGTCACGCAAACACGCGCCCGACATATTTTGCTTCGCCCAAGCGCGCAACTGTCTCAGGCTCAAGCCATCGCTCAATTGGCCGCCATACGACGTGACATTTTGTCTGGCAGAGTGGAGTTTGCTGATGTGGCGAAACGAATCTCTCAAGACGGCAGCGCACCCCAAGGTGGCGACCTTGGCTGGGCCAACCCGGGGATGTTTGTGCCTGAGTTTGAACAGCCCATGAACCAACTGCGACCCGGGCAACTGGCCGAGCCTGTTGTGTCCCGCTTTGGTGTTCATTTGATCGAAGTCACTGACCGTCGCGATGCACCCATGACAGAGGCAGAACAACGCAACTTGGCTAGAAATGTGTTGCGCGAGAGCAAACTGGACGAGGCTTATGCTTCTTGGGTCCAAGAAATTCGAGGCAAAGCTTTTGTTGAAATGCGGGAACCTCCGCAATGAAACACATTGCACGTAAACGTTTTGGTCAGCATTTTTTAACCGACACGGCCATCATTGACAGCATTGTTGACGCCATTGATCCTTTGCCGGGTCAAGCCATGGTGGAGATCGGCCCGGGTTTAGCCGCCTTGACCCAACCACTGGTCGAACGCTTGGGGCAACTCACCGTGATCGAACTGGACCGTGATTTGGCAGTACGGCTTCGCGAACACCCGCATTTAAATGTCATTGAGTCAGACGTTTTGAGGGTAGATTTCAGTGCTTTGGCATCTCAAATCCCTGCAACATGCGCGTCATCTGCCGCCTCATTGCGCCTTGCAGAGGAGCCAGTCAAGCTGAGGGTTGTCGGAAATTTGCCGTACAACATTTCCACACCCATCCTGTTCCATCTGCTTGACCATGTGGACACGATTGCAGACCAGCACTTCATGTTGCAAAAGGAGGTCATCGATCGCATGGTGGCTGCGCCTTGTACATCTGACTACAGCCGACTGTCGGTGATGCTTCAGTGGCGCTACGAGATGGCCAACATCTTGTTTGTACCCCCATCCAGCTTTGACCCACCTCCGCGTGTGGACAGTGCCATTGTGCGCATGGTTCCCCTTCTGGCGCCTCCACAGTTGGATGTCCAAATGTTGTCATCCTTGGTTCAGGTTGCTTTCAGTCAACGGCGAAAGATATTGCGCAACACCTTAGGGAAATGGCTGGAGGAAAAAGGTTTCAGCGGTCATTTTGACTTGCAGCGCCGCGCTGAGGAGGTCCCAGTGGATGAGTATGTTGCCCTGGTTCAATCTTTGTCAACGGCGCACTGATTGGATGACGGCGAACAATTTATGGTCGCAAAAAAGCCCTCAGTTGAGGGCTTTTTTTCAATTCAACCGGAGTTGAAAATTTGGTTGCGGGGGCCGGATTTGAACCAACGACCTTTGGGTTATGAGCCCAACGAGCTACCAGACTGCTCCACCCCGCGGTATTCGGAAAGTATACCTTATTCTGCTGGTGTATCAGCAGAAGAATCAGCACGGTCAACCAATTCAACCAGCGCCATCGGTGCGTTATCGCCCACACGGTAACCCATCTTCAAGATACGTGTGTAACCACCAGGGCGTTTGGCAAAACGTGGGCCCAAATCAGCGAACAACTTGACGACACTGTCGCGATCGCGCAAGCGGTTAAAAGCCAAGCGCTTGTTCGACAAGTTGTCTTCTTTGGCCAAAGTGATCATCGGCTCAATGACGCGACGCAGCTCTTTGGCTTTTGGCAACGTTGTTTTGATGACTTCGTGCTCGATGAGCGAATTCATCATGTTACGCAGCATGGCGAGGCGGTGCTCGCTGGTGCGGTTCAATTTACGGAGGCCGTTTCCGTGGCGCATGGTGCTTACCTTTCTTTATTAAACAGGCAGCCGTATCAGGTACTGCCCGTGCACACCCCGAACAAATCCGGGAACTTTAAATTAACGCTTTTCCAAGCCGGCTGGTGGCCAAGCTTCGAGTTTCATACCCAATGTCAAACCACGTGAAGCCAGGACTTCTTTGATTTCATTGAGTGACTTGCGACCCAAATTAGGTGTCTTGAGCAATTCGTTTTCAGTGCGCTGAATCAGATCACCGATGTAGTAAATGTTTTCTGCTTTGAGGCAGTTGGCGGAGCGAACCGTAAGTTCAAGCTCGTCCACAGGACGCAACAGGATCGGATCGAAATTGCCAGCACCGCCACGAACAGCAGGTGCATCAAACGCAGACAATTCACTGCCTTCGAGTTGGGCAAAAACAGCCAATTGTTCGACCAAAATCTTAGACGATGCACGAACCGCATCTTCTGCGGTTATGGCACCGTTGGTTTCGATTTCGATGACCAACTTGTCCAAGTCAGTGCGCTGCTCGACCCGTGCGCTCTCAACGGTGTAGCTCACACGCTTAACCGGTGAAAAAGAAGCGTCGAGCACAATGCGGCCCAAGGCTTTGGTGGGCTCGTCAGCATAACGGCGCATGCTGCCTGGCACATATCCACGGCCTTTTTCAACCTTGATTTGCATGTCGAGCTTGCCACCTTGTGACAGGTTGGCAATGACATGCTCAGGGTTGATGATTTCGACGTCGTGCGGCGTTTGGATATCAGCCGCTGTCACGGGACCTTCGCCATCTTTGCGAAGGCTCAGAGTGACCTCGTCACGGTTGTGCAACTTGAACACAACACCTTTGAGGTTCAACAAGATGTTCACAACATCTTGCTGAACACCGTCAATAGAAGAGTATTCGTGAACAACGCCAGCAATGGTGACTTCGGTTGCCGAATAACCGACCATTGAAGACAACAAAACGCGACGCAGTGCGTTTCCAAGCGTGTGACCATAACCGCGCTCAAAAGGTTCAAGCGTGACTTTTGCACGGTTGGCAGCCAATTGCTCGACTTGGATCGCTTTGGGTTTCAACAAATTTGTTTGCATGCAGACTTCCTTCTCAATACCCCCGGTTCGTTACACCGGTAAGGCTGATGAAGTGCCCAGGTACAAAAACTGCACACTGGGAACAATCAAAACAGCGAATTAACGTGAATACAGTTCGACAATCAACGATTCGTTGATGTCAGCACCAAATTCGTCGCGGTCAGGAACCTTTTTGAAGGTGCCTTCGGCTTTGTCCGCATTGACTTCAACCCATGCAGGCATGCCAACTTGGGCAGCCAATTGCAGAGCTTCAACCACACGGTTTTGTTTTTTAGATTTTTCGCGAACTGCGACAACATCACCGGCTTTGACCAAATATGAAGGGATGTTCACAGATTGGCCATTCACGGTAATGGCTTTGTGAGAAACCATCTGACGGGCTTCTGCACGTGTGGAGCCGAAACCCATGCGGTAAACAACGTTGTCCAATCGGCACTCGAGCAAAGCCAACAGGTTAGAGCCTGTATTGCCTTTGCGGCGATCGGCCTCGGCGAAATAGCGGCGGAACTGCTTCTCCAATACACCATACATGCGCTTGACTTTTTGCTTCTCGCGCAACTGAAGACCGTAGTCCGATGTACGTTGACCCGAAGTGCGGCCGTGTTGACCGGGCTTGGTGTCAAATTTTGACTTGTCAGCGATAGAGCGACGTGCACTCTTCAAGAACAAGTCAGTGCCTTCACGGCGGGAAAGTTTGGCCTTGGGGCCTAGGTAACGTGCCACTTGATTTTCCTTTATGCAGCTGCCGCATCAGAAATGCGGGAGCCAGGCGATGCAAGCAAGGCCTGGCGGTGGGCTTGGTTTGAGATTAAATGCGGCGACGCTTTTGGGGGCGGCAACCGTTGTGCGGGACAGGCGTCACATCGGCAATCGATGTGATGCGAATGCCCAACGCACCCAAAGCACGAACCGATGACTCGCGACCTGGGCCAGGGCCCTTGATCTCGACGTCCAAGTTTTTAATGCCTTGTTCTTGAGCAGCACGACCTGCTACTTCGGAAGCCACTTGAGCTGCAAAAGGTGTTGACTTGCGTGAACCCTTGAAGCCTTGGCCACCCGAAGACGCCCAAGACAAAGCATTGCCTTGGCGATCAGTGATCGTGATGATGGTGTTATTGAATGAAGCGTGCACGTGAGCAATACCGTCGGCAATGTTCTTGCGGACTTTTTTGCGGACACGTTGTGCTGCGCTGTTTGATTGTGCTTTTGCCATGTTGGTCTCTCAGTCCTGCTTATTTCTTCAGTGCCGCAGCACCTTTGCGCGGTCCCTTGCGAGTACGTGCATTGGTACGAGTGCGCTGACCGCGCATGGGCAATCCACGGCGATGACGGAAACCACGGTAGCAACCAATGTCCATCAAACGCTTGATGTTCATGGTGGTCTCACGGCGCAGGTCACCTTCAATGGTGAACGCTGCGATGTGGTCGCGAATTTTTTCCAGGTCTGCGTCGGTCAGGTCCTTGATCTTCTTCGAATAAGCGATGCCAGTGGCCTCGCAAATTTGTCGAGCGCGGGTGCGACCAATACCAAAAATGGCGGTCAAGCCAATTTCAGCATGTTTGTGCGGCGGAATGTTGATGCCAGCGATACGTGCCATTTTCGTCCTCTAAAACTAGTTCAATCAGCCTTGACGCTGCTTGTGACGTGGATCAGTGCAGATCACACGAACAACGCCTTTACGGCGGATAACTTTGCAATTACGGCAAATTTTTTTCACCGAAGCAGAAACTCTCATGGTTCTCTCCAAAAAACTTATCAATGCTTTGTCAATTCAGACAAAGTTAAAAACTGGGCCCTTGAACACTTGGATCAAGAAACTCGACCAAACCAACTTGTGCCATCAGGACTTGAAACTCGCCTTTTTCAAGAGAGAGTCGTACTGCTGAGACATCATGTAGTTTTGAACTTGCGCCATGAAATCCATCGTGACCACCACAATGATCAACAAAGAAGTACCGCCAAAGTAAAACGGAACATTGTATTTCAGAATCAAAAACTCAGGCAGTAAGCAGACGAACGTGATGTAAACAGCACCCACAGCCGTCAAACGCAGCAAAATTTTGTCGATGAACTTGGCAGTTTGGTCACCTGGACGAATGCCAGGAATGAACGCACCGCTTTTCTTCAAGTTATCAGCTGTTTCTCGGCTGTTGAAAACAAGGGCCGTATAGAAGAAACAGAAGAAAATAATGGCGGCCGCGTAGAACATGACATAAACGGGTTGACCTGGGGCCAAGGCGTTAGCCACATCTTTGAAAAAGCGAACCACTGAACTCTCAGAAGAACCCGAACTGAACCAACCAATCAATGTTGCCGGCAGCAAGATGATCGAAGAAGCAAAAATGGGAGGAATGACACCCGCCATATTCAGCTTCAGTGGCAAGTGCGAAGATTGACCACCATAAACTTTATTTCCAACCTGACGGCGAGCGTAGTTCACCAATATTTTGCGTTGCCCTCTTTCGACAAAAACCACAAAATAAGTCACCAATCCCACCACCACAATGATCAACAAAGAGATCAAAGGATTCATGGCACCGGTGCGAACCAACTCAAACAAACCGCCAAGAGCACTGGGCAAACCAGCAGCAATACCCGCAAAAATCAAAATCGAAATACCGTTACCCAAACCACGCTCAGTGATTTGCTCACCCAACCACATCAAGAACATGGCACCAGCGGTCAAACTGACCACAGCGGTCATCCGGAAACCCATTCCAGGATTGATCACCAAGCCAGCTGAAGCCTCGAGTGCAACAGCGATACCGAAGGATTGAAAGATAGCCAAGCCCAGTGCACCAAAACGTGTGTATTGGGTGATCTTTCGACGACCGGCTTCGCCCTCTTTCTTCATCTGCTCAAAAGTAGGAACCACGTAAGTCATCAGCTGCATCACAATTGACGCAGAGATGTACGGCATGATGCCCAGAGCAAAAACAGTAAAACGCGACAGCGCACCGCCCGAGAACATATTGAAAAGATTCAATATGCCACCCTGCTGACCATTGAACAACTGCTTCAGTTGGTCGGGATCAATGCCAGGCACCGGAATGTGTGCACCCACGCGGTAAACAACCAGCGCCAACAGCAAGAACACAAGCCGACGACGCAGGTCGCCAAACTTGCCTGCCTTGGATGTCTGATTAGCGATGGTTGCCACAGTACGTCTCTATTTTCAAAGATCAGGCCACTGAACCACCAGCAGCCTCAATGGCTGCCTTGGCACCAGCTGTCGCACCAATGCCCGTCAACTTCACGGCTTTGGACAACTCACCTGTGTTGATCACTTTGACCACTTTGGCCATCTGACCCACCAGACCTGCTTGTTTCAATGTCAAAACATCGACTTCAGGCAAAGCAAGACGCTCAAGTGAAGTCAGCGTGATTTCAGCGTTGTACTTCAAAGACATGGACTTGAAACCGCGCTTTGGCAAACGGCGTTGCAAAGGCATTTGACCGCCTTCGAAACCCACTTTGTGATAACCACCCGAACGAGATTTCTGACCTTTGTGGCCACGACCGGCGGTTTTACCCAGACCCGAACCGATACCACGGCCAACGCGACGTGGCGCATGTTTAGAGCCTTCTGCGGGCTTGATGCTGTTGAGTTCCATCATGGGCCTCTTAGAGAACTTTGACCAGGTAGCTGATCTTGTTGATCATGCCGCGCACTGCTGGCGAATCTTGCAACTCACTCACAGAATTGAGCTTGCGCAAGCCCAAACCACGCACCGTGGCGCGGTGAGACTCTTTGGTGCCAATCGGGCTGCGAACCAGTTGGACTTTTACGGTAGATGCTGTCGTCATGTTCGTTCTCCGGTTCAGCCGAACAACTCTTCAACCGACTTGCCACGCTTGGCAGCCACGTTGGAAGCTGTTGTGCAGTTGGACAAAGCGTCCAAGGTGGCACGAACCATGTTGTATGGGTTGGAAGAACCGTGGCTCTTGGCCACGATGTCGGTGATGCCCACCACTTCGAACACTGCGCGCATAGGACCACCAGCAATGATGCCGGTACCCTTGGGCGCCGGTGCCATCATGACGCGAGCTGCGCCATGGTGACCATTCACTGCATGGTGAATCGTGCCATTTTTGAGGTGGACTTTGGCCAGGTTTCGGCGTGCTTCTTCCATCGCCTTTTGCACAGCCGCTGGCACTTCTTTCGATTTGCCCTTGCCCATGCCCACTTTGCCATCGCCATCACCGACCACAGTCAATGCTGCGAAACCGAGGATACGGCCGCCCTTGACCACTTTGGTCACGCGATTGACCGCGATCATCTTTTCGCGAAGACCGTCTTCTGGTCCTTCGCTTTGCGGTTTTGCTGTAAATTTAGCCATTTGTATCTCCGATCCGTTTAGAACTGCAGACCTGCTTCACGGGCTGCTTCGGCCAAAGCCTTGACACGACCGTGGTAAGCAAAACCTGCGCGGTCGAAGGCGACCTTCTCAACGCCAGCTGCTTTTGCTTTTTCAGCAATGCGCTTGCCGATCACGGCTGCTGCTGCGGAGTTGCCACCTTTGCCAGCAGCGCCCAATGCGGTGCGCACTTCGGCTTCTGCGGTTGATGCAGCTGCCAAAACTTTGGTACCGCAGCCAGAGATAACGCTGGCGTAAATGTGCAGGTTGGTGCGGTTCACAGTCAAACGTGCCACGCCTTGCTGTGCAATGCGGATGCGTGTTTGACGTGCACGACGGAGACGCTGCTCTTTCTTGGTCATCATGATGCAGCTCCTTATTTCTTCTTAGTCTCTTTGATCGTGATCTTCTCATCCGAATATCGGATGCCTTTGCCTTTGTAGGGCTCAGGTGGACGAACAGCACGGATCTCGGCAGCGATTTGGCCAACGCGTTGACGGTCAGCACCCTTGATCACGATTTCGGTCGCAGAAGGGGTGGCTACCGTGATGCCCGCAGGCATGTCGATATTGACGGGGTGCGAATAACCTACAGCGAGGTTCAATTTGGCGCCAGTGGCCGCCGCTTTGTAACCCACACCAACCAGGTTCAGCTTTTTCTCAAAGCCTTTGGTCACACCCGTCACCATGTTGTTCACCAGCTGACGCAAGGTGCCGCTCATGGCATTGGCTTCGCGTGAGTCGTTGGCTGGCGCAAAACTGAGTTTGCCGCCTTCGTTGTTCACGGTTACCAGCATGTTGGAGGCGATGGCCAGTTGGCCACCAGCGCCTTTCACACTGATTTGGTTTTGGTTCACGGACACATCCACACCTGCGGGGATGGTCACGGGCATTTTTGCTACTCGGGACATTCAGTCTCTCCTGCCTTTAAGCGACGTAGCACAGCACTTCGCCACCGACACCGGCTGCGCGCGCTTTGCGGTCGGTCATCACGCCTTGAGGCGTGGTGACAATGGCGACGCCCAAGCCGTTTTGGACTTGTGGGATGGCATCACGGCCTTTGTACACACGCAAACCAGGGCGGCTTACGCGCTCGATGCGCTCAATCACTGGGCGACCGGCGTAGTACTTCAGGGCAATTTCGAGGACGGACTTGCCGTCTTCGGTTTTGATTTGGAAACCGTCAATGTAGCCTTCATCTTTCAGCACTTGAGCAATGGCAACCTTCACTTTAGAAGAAGGAACCATCACAGCGGCCTTGGCCACCATTTGTGCATTACGGATGCGGGTCAACAGATCGGCAATAGGATCACTCATGCTCATGTTGTTATCTCCTGCCGATTACCAGCTGGCCTTGGTCACGCCCGGAATGTGGCCTGCAAAGGCTAATTCACGGATTTTGGCGCGACCCAAACCAAATTGACGGAAAGTACCGCGTGGGCGACCAGTGATTTCACAGCGGTTGCGTTGACGGGTCGGGTTTGCGTTGCGTGGGAGCTTTTGCAGACCCAGACGGGCAGCTGCACGCTCTTCATCGCTGCGCTTGAAATCGTTGGCAATGGCTTTCAATTCCGCGTATTTTTTCGCGAACTTGGCTGCCAGTTTTTCACGCTTGAGCTCACGCTCGATCAAAGCTACTTTAGCCACGTGGCACCTCAGTTCTTGAAGGGGAAGCGGAAAGCTGCCAAGAGCGCTTTGCACTCTTCGTCAGACTTGGCCGTGGTGGTGATGCTGATGTTGAGACCGCGCAAGGCATCGACCTTGTCGTACTCAATCTCAGGGAAAATGATCTGCTCTTTAACGCCGATGTTGTAGTTACCACGACCATCGAATGCGCGGCCAGAGATACCACGGAAGTCACGAACGCGCGGCAAAGCCACGGTCACGAAACGGTCCAGGAATTCATACATCTGAACACCGCGCAATGTGACCATGCAGCCAATGGCTTGTTGTTCACGGATCTTGAAACCAGCGATCGCTTTCTTGGCCTTGGTCACCACAGGCTTTTGGCCAGCAATCTTGGTCAAGTCGCTCACGGCGTGGTCCATGACTTTTTTGTCTGCGACCGCCTCAGACACACCCATGTTGAGTGTGATCTTGGTGATGCGAGGAACCTGCATAGGCGATGTGTAGCCAAACTTGGCTGTCAAATCGGCAGCGATTTTCTCGCGGAAAAGTTGTTGAAGACGTGCCATGCTCATGCCACCTTGATTTCTTCGCCGCTGGACTTGTAAACACGAACGCGTGTTCCGTCAGCTTGCAGCTTGATGCCCACGCGATCAGCCTTACCCGTAGCGGCATTGAAAATGGCCACATTGGATTGGTGAATCGGCATGGCCTTTTCGATGATGCCGCCAGTTGTGCCCTTCATAGGGTTTGGCTTGGCGTGCTTTTTGACGATGTTGATGCCGTCGATGACCACGTGCGAGTCAGTGGCACGGAGCGACACTTTGCCGCGCTTGCCCTTGTCACGACCTGTGATGACGATAACTTCGTCGCCTTTGCGAATCTTGTTCATGGCGAGTCCTTACAGTACTTCAGGAGCCAGGGACACGATCTTCATGAACTTCTCGGTACGCAGTTCACGCGTGACCGGGCCGAAGATGCGGGTGCCGATAGGCTCCAACTTGGCGTTCAGCAACACAGCGGCGTTGCCATCGAATTTGATGAGGGAGCCATCGCCGCGGCGAATGCCCTTGGCGGTGCGAACCACCACAGCACTGTAAATCTCGCCTTTTTTGACGCGACCACGTGGGGCGGCTTCTTTGATGCTCACTTTGATGATGTCGCCAACACTTGCATAGCGACGCTTGGACCCGCCGAGCACCTTAATGCACAGCACGGACTTGGCGCCGGTGTTGTCGGCCACATCCAACCGAGATTCTGTCTGGATCATTTCTTTGTTCCCAACTTGTATTCTTTGTCCACCAGCCCAACAGCCAGCCTACAAGAATCAGTCTTGGACCCGTCATTCACACCGCAAACCACTCGCGGCGCTTCAGATTGGGCAGATACCTACGCCTTTTGCAAGGCGAAGCCCTCTATTATGCCTTTAAAAATTGGCTTGTGCAATCAATTGAAGAATCTTTTTTGTAAAACAGGCTTTTTTGGGGGGGCCATCTTGGAAATTAGCCGTCTCAAATCGTTCCACAAGCCCTTTTGAAGCTTGTCATGCCTTGGTCAATGGCAAGAATGCGGTCCGCTGGCAAAGATGACCCAAAGACGGGCACGCAAACAGCGACAATCGCCTAACAGGGTCGCCCATCAGCCCATTTAGCGTCACTTTCGGAGTTTGCTACGCATGACACACCTCGCACACCACACGGCCTTTATTGGCGGCGGCAACATGGCCAGCGCCATCATTGGCGGCCTGATTCGCCAAGGCATGAAGCCCGAACAATTCACCGTGGTCGAACCCTATGCAGAAACCGCCGCCAAGTTGCAGCAAGACTTTGGCATCACCGCCCTGCCTGCTGCTGGACCGGCTTTGGCGCAAGCCCAGTTGGTGGTCTGGGCCGTCAAACCACAAGTTTTTCATGAGGCCGCCCTTCCGGTCATGCCCTTCACCCGCCCAGCGCTCCACCTGTCGGTGGCTGCAGGCATCCGCACCGACAGCATTTGCCGCTGGTTGGGCACGCAGCGCGTGGTGCGCTGCATGCCCAACACGCCTGCGCTGGTCGGTCAGGGCATCACCGGCTTGTTCGCCTGCCCATCGGTCACGCCTGCCGACAAAGCTGGCGTTGAACAAGTCATTCGCACCACAGGCCAGAGTGTGTGGGTCGATCAAGAATCACTCTTGGATGCCGTGACCGCCCTGTCGGGCTCGGGCCCAGCTTATGTTTTTTACTTTTTAGAAGCCATGACCGAAGCTGGCGTGGGCATGGGGCTGACAGCCGCTCAGGCCTACCAACTGGCAATGGCCACCTTTTCTGGAGCCTCGGCTTTGGCCGCCGCGTCCAGTGAAACACCCGAAGTGCTGCGCCAGCGTGTGACCTCCAAGGGCGGCACCACTTACGCGGCCTTGACCAGCATGGACAGCGCCGGCATCAAGGCTTCTTTTATCCAGGCGATGCAGGCCGCTCAAAAGCGAGCCGCCGAGCTGGGTGACGAATTTGGCAAAGCCTGAGGCCTGTCGTTGTGAAAGCCCCATGGGGTTTTCGGGCACCTGCTAATAAGACAGCGCCACGCCAACAAACACGCTGAAACCCAGCCAATGGTTCAACCTGAAGGCTTTGAAGCAGCCTTCACGCGTGCGGTCTTTGATCAACAGCACGTGCCAAACCACCTGCGCCAAAGCCGAGAGCAAGCCTGCCCAAAACCAAACCCCGCGTGAAGCGCCTTCCAACAAAAGCACCCAAGCCAGCCAATAGGCCAGATAGAACCCGGTAATGGCGGTCACATCCCACTGGCCCAGGGTGATGGCCGAGGTCTTCATGCCGATGTTCAAGTCGTCGTCGCGGTCCACCATGGCGTATTCGGTGTCATAGGCCAACACCCAAAACAAGTTGCCCAGCAGCAAACCCCAAGCCAAAAGCGGCACCTGCCCCTGAACTGCCGCAAACGCCATCGGAATGCCAAAGCTGAAAGCCACACCGAGCACAGCCTGTGGCATGGACACAAAGCGCTTGGCATACGGATAGACCAGCGTCACCGCCAGCGCCGCAAAAGACCAGGCGATGGTGGCCGCATTGGTGGTCAACACCAGGCCAAACGCACACAGTGCCAGCACCACGCCCACGGCCAAGGCTTCTTTCACGCCCAGACGCCCACTCGTGACCGGTCGGTTGGCCGTGCGCTTGACGTGTTTGTCAAAGTCGCGGTCGGCCACATCGTTGACACAGCAACCCGCGCTGCGCATCAAGACGGTGCCCAAGGTGAACACCGCGATCAGGTGCCAGCCGGGAAATCCGTCGGCAGCCACCCACAGCGCGGCCAAAGACGGCCACAGCAGCAGCAACCAACCCGCGGGACGATTCCAGCGGATCAAATCCAGATACAGCTTGAGCTTTGTGGTCACACAGGCGCCTCAAGACAAACGGGTCACGCCCGGCAATGGGCAGGCGTAGATGGCATTGCGCATGGCGGCAATCGCCTCATAGCGGGTGTAACTGCGCCGCCAGGCCAGCACCACACGGCGCGTGGGCGGCTTGCCGCCTGCCGGATCCACGATGGGCAGATAACGCACAGGCGAATCGCTGTGCCCGCCCGAGCGTTTGTGCACCGGCTTGAGATCGGGCACCGACAGACGCGGCACCAAAGTCACGCCCATGCCTGCTGCCACCATGTGCTTGATGGTCTCCAGCGACGAGCCCTCAAATGTCTTGCGAATGCCATCGGTCTGGCTCGCGTAACGGGCAAATTCTGGGCAGACCTCCAGCACATGGTCGCGAAAGCAATGGCCTGCGCCCAGCAACAGCATGGTTTCGTTTTTCAGTTGCTCGGGCGTGATGGACGTTTGATTGGCCAAAGGGTGGCTCAAAGGCAAAGCGGCCATGAAAGTTTCGTCGTACAAAGGCGCCACGGCCAAACCCGACTCGGGGAAAGGCTCGGCCAGGATGGCGCAATCGATCTCGCCTGTGCGCAGCATCTCGAGCAGCCGCACGGTGAAGTTCTCCTGCAGCATCAGCGGCATTTGCGGCATGTCGGTGATGATCTGGCGCACCAGATCGGGCAGCAAATACGGGCCAATCGTGTAAATCACGCCCAGCCGCATGGTGGCCGCCAGCGGGTCTTTGCCCCGCTTGGCGATTTCCTTGATCTCGGCGGCCTGCTCCAGCACGCTTTGCGCCTGGCGCACGATTTCTTCGCCCAAGGTGGTGACCGAGACCTCGCTGGCGCTGCGCTCAAACAGCTTGACCTCCAGCTCTTCTTCCAGCTTCTTGATGGCCAGCGACAGCGTAGGCTGCGACACGAAGCACGCCTCGGCTGCTTTGCCAAAGTGCTTTTCGCGGGCCACGGCCACGATGTATTTGAGTTCGGTCAGGGTCATGGTCGGTATTTGAACATCAAGCCTTGAGGTACTCGGATTTGCCGCCCAGCCAACGGCCTATGTGACGCTCGGCCAAACCCGCGTGCCGGTCCAGCATCACCGGGGCCAGCGCACGTGCCCAGTCCAGCAGATGGCTGTCGGTCTCCAGATCGGCAAAGCGCAGCAAAGGCGCGCCCGACTGGCGCGCCCCCAAAAACTCACCCGGCCCGCGAATCTCCAAGTCACGTCTTGCAATCTCGAAACCGTCGTTCGTCTCCACCATGGCCCGCAGGCGCTCGCGGGCCGTCTCGCTCAAGCGGCCGCCCTCGGGCGTGCCGTACAGCAGCACGCAGGCCGAAGCTGCCGCACCCCGGCCTACCCGCCCACGAAGCTGATGCAACTGCGAGAGGCCAAAACGCTCGGCGTGCTCGATCACCATCAGCGAGGCATTGGGCACGTCCACCCCCACCTCAATCACCGTGGTGCTGACCAGCACGCCCATCACCCCTGCGGTGAAGAGTTCCATCACGGCCTTCTTTTCGGCCACCGGCATGCGCGAATGCAACAAGCCCACCATCACGCCCGGCAGCGCCTCGCTCAGGTCAGCGTGGGTTTGGGTGGCATTGGTCAGGTCCAGGGCTTCGCTTTCTTCGATCAGCGGGCACACCCAATACACCTGCCGCCCCTCTTGCAACTGAGCCCCGATACGCGAGACCACTTCGTCCCGGCGATGGTCTGACACCACGCGGGTCACGATAGGCGTGCGGCCGGGGGGTAATTCGTCAATCACCGACACATCCAGATCGGCGTAATAGCTCATGGCCAGCGTGCGCGGAATGGGCGTGGCCGTCATCATCAGCATGTGCGGCTCCATGCCAGGGGCCTGCATCTTGCCGCGCAAGGCCAGGCGCTGGGCCACGCCAAAGCGGTGCTGCTCGTCGATGACCGCCAGCCCCAAGCACTTGAACTTGACGTGTTCTTGAATCACCGCGTGCGTGCCCACCACCAGCGCGGCCTCGCCCGACTCGATCAGCGCCAGCATGGTGGCGCGCTCTTTCTTTTTCTGGCTGCCAATCAGCCAAGCCACCTTCACACCCAGCGGCTCCAGCCAGCCCACCAGCTTGGCAAAGTGCTGAGTGGCCAAAATTTCGGTTGGGGCCATCAGGGCGCATTGCCAGCCCGCATCGATGGCCACCATCGCCGCCAGCGCGGCCACCACCGTCTTGCCCGCGCCCACATCGCCTTGCAACAAGCGGTGCATCGGCACGTTACGCGCCAGGTCATGCGCTATTTCGCGCCCCACGCGCTGCTGGGCATTCGTCAAAGCAAATGGCAGCGCTTTGAGCAACTGATCGTGCAAAGCGCCGCGCTTCATCTTCAAAGCCGGGGCACGCAACAAATCGCGCTCGCGCTTGGCTGTCAGTTGCGAAAGCTGCTGCGCCAGCAACTCCTCGCACTTCAGGCGCACCCAGGCCGGGTGGCTGCGGTCCTCTAAGGCGGCCAGAGACACATCGGGCGTGGGGTGGTGCAAAAACTGCAGCGCATCGCGCAGCGACCAAGCGCCACGCGGGTCCGGCCAAGCGATGCCGGGGGGCAAGGTCTCGCTCAGGTCGGCATGGTTCAGGCCATTGATCACCGCCTGGCGTAAATACGCCTGCGCCAGCCCGGCCACCGTGGAATACACCGGCGTCAAAGCCTCGGCCAAATGCCCGCCCGCCGCCTTGAAGGTCGGGTGCATCATGGTCAGGCCCATGAAGCCACCCTTGACCTCTCCCCGCGCCCGGATGCGGTTACCCACCGCCAGCGCCTTCTGGTGCGAAGGGTAAAAACTGAAAAACCGCATCACGCAGGTGTCTGAACCGTCATCCACCGTGACCAGCAACTGGCGGCGCGGCCGCATCGTGATCTCGCAGGCCGTCACCGTCGCCTCGATCTGCGCGGTATCGCCCTCGCGCGCATCGCGCAGCTTGACGATGCGCGTCTCGTCCTCGTAGCGCAGCGGCAGGTGCAGCGCCAGATCAATGTCGCGCTTCAAGCCCAGCTTGATCAGCGCTTTTTGCGGAGCGCTGAGCGGCTTGGCTGACGCGGGGGCTGACGGGGAGGGCATGGGGCGATTGTGCCGCGTCCAAGTCTGCACAACACAGGGGGGTTCACACTTTTGACTTCAAGCTGGCAGCCAAAGCCAAAGCCGTCACGACCTCGCGCACCGTTTTGCGGTCATTAACATCCAAGCCGAGGTAGCGGCTGAGCATTTCACGATCGGCCATGCTCAACGTGGCAGGGTCTGTCGAAGCCTCCGCGGCCATGACAGCGCCGCCCGTCCGACCAAACCTCAGTTCATCCGGGCTCACCTGCAACCAGTCCGCCAGCACCCGCAATTTGTCCTGCGTAGGAATCGCTTTGCCCAACAACCAATTGCGCGCCGTATGCGGGGTGATGCTGCGGCCCCAATAACGAAGATTGAATACATTGGCCACCACCGTGGGCGAAGCCCGCACAGCAGAAGCATCCAGCGCCTGCCTGAGACGCTGTGCAAATGCTTCTGGTTCGGATAGGGAGCCCATCTTGGCAAAGGTATCTCTTGACTCCTTTTTCTTCTGTAATTTAATTAACAAATTTGTTAAAAGTTAATTACAATTTTCATTTAATGCAAACATTAACATCTCTAGACAACTCTTTTTAAAACAAATAATTTTTTAATTAATATTAATTTATCCACCCAGTCACACGCAGATGCAAACTCTCCAAAGGCTAGCCATCGTCGAGAACGATCTCTCGATCCGAGACTCACTCTCGAGGCTGCTGACGCTGAAAGGATTCGATGTCGTGGCCTATGGATGTGCCGAAGACTTTCTAGCGCAGAACACCATGACTTCAACCGATCTCATCTTGAGCGATATTGAAATGCCAGGTATGGATGGCTTTCAATTGCTGCGCAGACTTCAAGACCTGAACATCAACACCCCGATCATCCTGATGTCTGGTCGTCACAGCCTTGACAACAAACAGTCACTTGAACTGGGTGTCGCAGCCTTCATTTCCAAACCATTTCTTTTTGGCGATCTCCTTGCCAACATCCGAATGCACATTGCTCGCTGAGCACGGGTACTTCGCGTGAGAAAATCACGCCGTTTTCATTCCAACGGGCCTGTCAAGCCCACACACCATGTCCTCTTCTGCCTCCCCCCGCGCCTTCACGCTCAACGATTTCGACTTTGAGCTCCCACCCGAACTGATTGCCCAACACCCTGCTGCGGAGCGCAGCGCCTCGCGCTTGCTGGACGGCGCGCCCGGGGCGGTCACAGACCGGATTTTTCGCGATCTGCCCAGCCTGCTCAACCCGGGCGACTTGCTGGTGTTCAATGACACCAAGGTGGTCAAGGCCCGCATCTTTGGCGAGAAGGCCAGTGGCGGCAAGCTGGAGTTGCTGATCGAGCGCGTGCTGCAGGGCCACCAGGTGGTGGCGCACATGAAGGTGAGCAAAAAACCTTTGGTGGGCGGCAAGATGTATTTGGCAGGCGGCGCGCGCCACGGCGGTTTTGATGCCGTGCTGCTGGGCCGCTGGCCCGATGAAAACGGCCAGCTGTTTCACCTGCAGCTGAGCGACGAGCCGCACGCCTTGATGGAAAAGCACGGCGTGGTGCCGCTGCCTCCATACATTGAGCGACCTGCAGGCACTGCCGACCACGCCGACACCGAAGAAGACGCACGCCGTTACCAGACCGTGTTTGCGCGGGCACCGGGCGCGGTGGCCGCGCCCACGGCGGCGCTGCATTTTGACGAGGGGGTGTTGTCGGCCCTGGCGGCGCGTGGCGTGCACACGGCCAGCGTCACGCTGCATGTGGGCGCAGGCACCTTCCAGCCGGTCAAGACCGAGAACATTGCCGAACACACCATGCACAGCGAGTGGTACGAGGTGCCCGAAGCCACGCAGCAGGCCATTGCGGCTTGCAAGGCACGCGGTGGCCAGGTGGTGGCGGTGGGCACCACCACGGTGCGCACGCTGGAGTCGTGGGCCAAGTTTGGCCAGG
Source organism: Akkermansia muciniphila (assembly GCA_943331105.2). Lineage (GTDB taxonomy): Bacteria > Pseudomonadota > Gammaproteobacteria > Burkholderiales > Burkholderiaceae_C > Limnohabitans_A. Next base: position 44,265 of record CALQKH020000010.1, on the reverse strand, counting down.
CCAGCGGCGACACCGAGATTTTCATCACCCCGGGTTTTGAGTTCCAAGTGATCGACCGGCTGATCACCAACTTCCATCTGCCCAAAAGCACGCTGATGATGCTGGTCAGCGCCTTTGCAGGCTACGAACACATCATGGGCCTGTACCGCCACGCGATGGCGCAGCGGTACCGGTTTTTCAGCTATGGGGATTCGATGCTGTTGACGCGCACCAGGATCGATTGATTCTTGCCAGATCATTGGCGCATTACAATTGCATCGCAATTGAAAGGCTTCCTATGAAAACCGCCACACTACCGGCCCTTCGTGTCAGCCCAAGTCTCAGACAAGCCGCCGAAAATGCACTTCGCCCCGATGAGACCATTTCCAAGCTGATGGAAATCTCACTGGAAAGATTCATTGCACACCGCGCGGCCGAAGACGAGTTCATTGCCCGTGGTTTGCGATCTGCCGAAGAAGCCCGTCAAAGTCAGGTCTACTTTTCCGCTGATGACGTGCTGCATGAATTGAAGAGCAAACTGGCCAAAGCCAAGTCCTCGGCCTCTTGAGTCGGACCGGGCTCGATCATGGATGAGTTTCAAGTTCGCTTTACTGCAAAAGCCCAATCTGATCTGAACAGGCTTTATGAGTATCTCTTGGAATTTGACACCCATACTGCTGAACGGGCATTGCAAGCCATTGAAAACGGTCTAGATTTTTTACGCAAATCGCCTTTTTCTTGTCGCAAAGCAGCCGATGGTGCACACGGCCCTATGCTCAGAGAGCTCATCATTTCGTTTGGAGCATCTGGGTATCTGGCACTTTTTGAAATTGAAGACGCTCACACGGTGACCGTCCTCGCATTGCGACATCAGCGAGAAGACGATTTCCACTGATGAAAATGGCTCTCAATTGGCATCAGCCCAGCTGAAGAAACACCCGCCCACCTTCCACCTTGACCGGCCAAGTCTTGGCCGGCTCGGTCGCCGGGCCGCAGGCCACCGAACCGTCACGCAGGCTGAACTGGGCCTGATGAAAGGGGCATTCCACATGGTCGCCTTCGACAAAGCCGTCACACAGCTTGGCGTTGCCATGGGTACACAGGTTGTTGATGGCAAAGACTTCGCCATCCAAGCTGAACAGCGCGATGTCTTGGCCCTCGGGGGCGACGGCGATGCCTGCGCCTTCAAACAAATCGGCCTCGGCGGCCACGTCGGTCCAGTTTGTCATGGTCATATCGGGTAAATGATGGCGTTGGGGATCATTTCGCTGTCGTACACGCACAGGCGCTCGGCGAACTTCAGGCCGTCGGGCGTTGGCACGATGGTGTCGATGTAGCGTCCCACATTGAACACGGTGCTGGCTTTGTCGAGTTTGGTGCGAAACACGGCGTAGTTGGCTTCGGCGTGGATGCGCTCGCCCTCCACACGGCGAACCACCGGCGCGCCCACCACATGGCGCTGGTAATACGGGTCGTGGTACAGCGTTTCTTGGATGCCATACACCCGGTCTTTCAACATGCCTTGGCTGGTGAACGACAGGGTGCAAAGCGGAAAGCCGCGCTCGTGGTTCTCACGTGGGATGAGTTTGTACACGCATTGCTCGGTGAAAAATTCCGGCCACAAGTCCCACTGCCCGCTGTCCACGGCCAAGGCGTAATCGGCGTACAGGCGGCCGAGGGCCATGTGGGTTTCAAAGTTCACCATGGGGATCGTGCTCATGGGGTTCATGCCTCCATCACTTTGCGCCAGTATTCGTACATGCCTCGAATGAGCGTTTCGGTCACCATGTGGTCCGTCTCGCCCACATCGCGCCCGCCCAGCTCCACCAGCATACGGTGCTCAGGTTTGGTCTCGAAGGCTTGCTGCGAAAACTCGATCACCTCGCCATCGTCCGCGCTCACAAAGCCGGCCGGGCCAAACAGGTTGGACTGGCGCAGGCGGCGCTCGGTCATCTCGGGCGTGTCGTCTTCAAAGCCAAAGTGCGTCCAGACAAAGTCAAACGCCCCATGCCCGTCGGGCTGGATGTGACGTGTGGACACGCTGTTGACCTGCTGCTGAAAGATCACGCTGGGGAACAGCGTCATCATCACCGCCGTGGGCATCTGGTCTTCCATTTGCCACCAGCCCTCGGGCACGATGTCCAGAAAGCTGGCGTCGTGCAGCTGCATGCTTTCTTTGAAGCTGCTCACTTGTGTGACTTGCGACGCCTGCCCCGTGGCCTGGCCCGCGCTGCCCCGGGTCGAGATCATGGCCGCGTGGCGGTGATGCGCGTCCATGCGCAGCTCGCTCTTGTTGTCGGCACGCCAAAGGCCAAAAGTCACAAACCAAGTGTGCAGCAAGCCGGGGTGATACGGGTCTTTGATGTTTTCCTGCATCAGCTTCCAGTTGCCCGGAATACGCTGGCGGTTGTAGCCCAACACCACCAGCTGGCGGCCGTTGAACAGACGGTCGAAGTATTTCAGGATGGTGGGCCCCATGAAGTCTTCGAACGACTCCACACCATGGTCGAACGAAGCGAACACCACACCCCCGCGTGTAGTGACTTTCAAGGCTGTGAGGCCGTGGTCTTTGGGGTCAAAGTCAGACGGCATGCCGCCATTGACCTTGCCGTCTTGCCGCACGCCACGCCGAAACGGCACGCCCTGCAAATCGCCTTGGAGGCTGTAGCTCCACTGGTGATAAGGGCAAACAAACTCTTTTTTGTTGCCATGACGCTCGCGGCAAAACTGCATGCCCCGGTGGGCGCAGACGTTCTCGACCACATGGATCTGCCCGTCGGTGGCGCGCGTCATGATGACCGAGCGCTCGCCCACCACCGTGCGCTTGAAGTCTCCGGGGTTGGGAACCTCGGCCTCCAGGCCCACATAGCTCCAATGGCTTTTGTAGAAGAAGCGCTCCAGCTCCTTTTTGTGCCGGTCTTCGTCGGTGTACACGGCAAACGGAACGCGGCTGGTGCCGGGCGTTTCCCAGTGAATGGCTTGTTCGCGCATGGAGACTCCTCGAAATTCTTGATGCGGATCATGCGCAAACCCATGAATTTCGTAAATCGAAATTCAAAGATAATCACTATTCGAATTTCAAATAACAAAGACACCATGGACCTCGCCCGCCTCGACCTGAACCTGCTGCTGGTGTTTCACCACCTGCTGCGCGAAAAGCGCGTCTCGGCGGTGGCCACGGTGCTGGGCATGAGCCAGCCGGCCGTGAGCAGCGCCTTGGGCCGTTTGCGCACCAACCTGGACGACCCCCTGTTTTTGCGCACCCAAGGCGGCATGGTGCCCACGCCCTATGCCTTGCAGCTGGCCGAACCTGTGGCCACCGCGCTCGACGGCCTGCAGCAAGCACTGCAGGTGCGCGCCTCGTTTGACCCGGCCACCAGCGCGCGCCGCTTCAGCTTGGCCATGACCGACGTGGGCGAGATGTATTTCCTGCCGGTGCTGATGGACGCGCTGTCCCAAAACGCGCCCGGCGTGACACTGAACGTGGTGGCCGTGACCAGCGCCAGCCTGGGCGATGACATGGCCACGGGCCGCACCGACTTGGCGCTGGGCTTGCTGCCGCAGTTGCAAGCGGGCTTCTTCCAGCAAGCGCTGTTTCGCCAGCCCTATGTCTGCCTGATGCGCGAAGGCCATCCGCTGGCCCATGCGCCCAGTTTGGCACTCGCCGACTTTGCCGCTGCCAGCCATGTGCGGGTGATCGCTGCGGGCACAGGGCACGGACGGATCGACGAGGCCATCAGCGAAGCGCTGGAGCGACAGGGCTTGCCAAGGCGCATCCGCCTGACGGTGCCGCACTACGTGGCTTTGGGGGATGTGCTCAGCCACTCCGACCTGATCGCCACAGTGCCTGAGCGCTTTGCGCAGCGTGTGACCCGCCCGTTTGCACTGATTAGCCGCGCCCTGCCTTTGACCGTGGATGGCAGTGCCATTCACCAGTTCTGGCACGCCCGCCTGCACAAAGACCCGGGGCACCAGTGGTTACGAGAGCTGGTGGCGCAATGCTTTGGCGATGGCGGCAAAAGCAGCGCAGAACAAATGGCCTGAGTTTTTTGCAGAATCGCGCACAGGGTGAGCTCCTACAATTCAGGCCTCAGCTTTAGGCCTTACATGCTCCAATTCGACCTGCTCAAAACCGACCCCGCCAGCCACGCCCGCCGCGGCACGCTGACCCTGAACCATGGCGTGGTGCAAACCCCCATCTTCATGCCCGTGGGGACCTATGGCACGGTCAAGGGCGTGATGCCGCGCAGCCTGCACGAGATGGGTGCGCAGATCATTTTGGGCAACACCTTCCACCTGTGGATGCGGCCCGGACTGGACATCATGCAAGGCTTTGGCGGCCTGCACCAGTTTGAAAAATGGGACAAACCCATCCTGACCGACTCGGGAGGGTTTCAGGTCTGGTCGCTCGGCGAGATGCGCAAGATCACCGAAGAGGGCGTGACCTTTGCCAGCCCCGTGAACGGCGACAAGCTCTTCATGTCGCCCGAGGTGAGCATGCAGATCCAGACCATCCTGAACTCGGACATCGTGATGCAACTCGACGAGTGCACACCTTACGAGACCAAGGGCCACCTCACCACCGAAGCCGAAGCACGCAAGTCGATGGAGATGAGCCGCCGCTGGGCGGTGCGCTCCAAAGACGAGTTCGCGCGCCTGGAAAACCCCAACGCGCTGTTTGGCATCGTGCAAGGCGGCATGTTCGAGAACCTGCGGCAGGAATCGCTGGATGCGCTGGTGGAGATGGACTTTCCCGGCTACGCGATTGGCGGCGTGAGCGTGGGCGAGCCCAAAGACCTGATGCTGCAGATCATGGCGCACACGCCACACCGACTGCCTGCGAACAAACCGCGCTACCTGATGGGCGTGGGCACGCCCGAGGATTTGGTGCAAGGTGTGGCCGATGGCGTGGACATGTTCGACTGCGTGATGCCCACCCGCAACGCCCGCAACGGCACGGTGTTCACCCGCTTTGGCGACCTGAAGCTGCGCAATGCACGCCACAAAAATGACCCCCAGCCCCTGGACACCAGCTGCACCTGCCATGCGTGTGCCGGAACATCCGGTGTGTCTTGGGACCAGGGTGGGCGCGAGGGTTTTAGCCGCGCTTACATGCACCACCTGGACCGCTGCGGCGAGATGCTCGGCCCCATGCTGACCACCATCCACAACCTGCACTATTACCTGAACCTGATGAGCGAAGTGCGCGCCTCGCTGGAAGCGGGTCAGTTCTCCGCTTTCCGGGCGCAGTTCAAAACGGACCGGGCACGCGGGGTCTGAGCCTCACACGCCGTCCAGACCTTCGCGGGTGGCATCGGCCTGTTGCCGAATTTGCGCCTTATCGTCTTCGCTCATCTTGCCCACATGCTTGACCATGAGGGCGGTGCGCGGGTTGCCTGAAAAGTCTTTTTCATGGCGGATCAAAAAGTCCCAGTACAACGTGGTCATGGGGCAGGCGTTGGGGCCGGTACGCACTTCGGGTTGGTAACGACAGCCTTTGCAGTAGTTGCTCATGCGGCTGACGTACTGACCGCTGGCCACATAGGGTTTGCTGGTGAAGCGCCCGCCGTTGGCGTGCAGGGCCATGCCTAAGGTGTTGGGCGTTTCCACCCACTCCACCGCGTCCACATACATGGCGCGGTACCAAGCACTGACCTGCTGCGGCGACAAACCCGCCAGCACCGCAAACTGCCCGGTGACCATGAGGCGCTGGATGTGGTGCGCATAACCATGCTGCAGGCTTTGCCCAATGGTGGCCTGCATGCAGGCCATGTGGGTGTTGCCCGTCCAATACCACTTGGGCAAATCGCGGGTGTGGCCGTAGTGGTTGGCCTCGGCCATGTGCGGCATGTCCAGCCAGTACACCCCTCGAATGAACTCGCGCCAACCCAGCACCTGGCGGATGAAGCCCTCGACGCTGGCCAGCGGCAAGCCGCGTGCATGATAAGCCTGCTCGGCCGCGGCAATCACCTCACGCGGGTGGAGCAAATGCAGGTTCAAGCTGCTGCCCACCAGCGCGTGCCAGCCAAAAGGCAGCGTGGTCCACATGGCGTCTTGCCACGCGCCAAAGTTTTCGAGGCGCTGGTCCACAAAGTGCTGCAGTGCCACGAGCGCGTCTTCGCGGGTCACGGCCCAAGCGAAATGGTCAAGCGTGCCGGGGTGCTGGGCAAAGCGTGTGTTGACCAAGTCGATCACGTCTTGCGTGACGCTGTCGGGCGCAAAGCGAGCGGGTGGCGGCACGGTGCCCGGGCCTTTGGCACCAAAACCTTTGCGGTTCTCGGCATCAAAGTTCCATTGGCCTCCAATGGGTTCTTTCCCTTCCATCAAGATGCCGTGCCGTTTGCGCATCTCGCGGTAAAAGAACTCTAGGCGCAGCTCTTTCTTGTCGCCCGCCCACTTGGCAAACTCGGCGCGGCTGCACATAAAGTGGGTGTCGTTCACCCAGCGCAGCAGCACTTGGGCGTGATCGGCGGCATCTTCGATGAGCCGTTCCATGCGCCAAGCCCCGGCTTCCATGACCACCAGGGCTTGGGGGCGGTGCTCTTGCAAGGCATGGGCCAAGCGACCGGCAAAGTCAGCGGGCAAGGCCTTGTCGTCGACCTTCATATAAGTAAAGGGCATTTTGCGGCGGTGCGCTTCGTTGGCAAAGTGCCGCATGCCCGACAAAAAAATAGCAATTCGCGCTTTATGGTTCCAGACTTCGTCGGCTTCGCTGTCCGCTTCGATCATCAACAAGCGGTCTTGGTTGGGGTCAAAGTCGGCCAAAGCCGGGTTGTCCCATCCGAGCTGGTCACCCAACACCAAGATCAGGTGGCGTGTCATGCAGAGACTTTCTTGCGCGGTGAGGGTGTGGGTGTGAGGGTGGGGGTCGCTGGAGTGGGACCCGCGTTGGAGTTCTTGGGTTTGTCGGCCCGGCATCGGTCGCTGCAGTACAGCACCTTGTCCCAGTTTTTGGCCCAGCTTTTGCGCCAGCTCATGGCGCGGCCGCAAACCACACAGGGTTTTTGCGGCAAATCCTGTTTGTTTCCCTTAAAACCAGAGGGTTTGGGCATTCATTTTTCCAATCGCAAAGGGCTGGCGTGACAATAGGGCCAAACAAGTTTAAACTGATCAGTCACAAAATGGAATTAAAAGTGCAAATGAATCACTCATGGGTCAAACAATGGGGTGGCAATCTCTTGCTGGCGCTGGTGGCCGCCGTGCTGGGTCTGGGCATGGAAGCCGCTTTGGCCAGCCCCAACACCACCTCAAGCCCTGACAAAGTCGCGTGCCCTGCCCTCTTGAACCACACGTTTGACCGGCTCCAAGATGAAAAGCCCCAATCGCTGTGCCAATACGCAGGCAAAGTGGTGTTGGTGGTCAACACCGCCAGTTTTTGCGGTTTCACCTCCCAGTACAAGGGACTTGAAAACCTGAACACCCAATACAAAGACCAGGGCTTGGTGGTGCTGGGCTTTCCATCCAATGACTTTTCACAAGAAAAAGGCAGCAACAAAGACATCGCCGCGTTTTGTGAAAGCACCTTTGGCGTCAAGTTCCCGATGTTCACCAAAACCCAAGTGACGGGCGATGGCGCGGCTCCCTTTTTCAAACAGCTGAGCGTACAAACCGGCCAAAAACCCCGCTGGAACTTTCACAAATACCTGATCGGCCGTGATGGCAAGGTGATTGAACAGTACAGCAGCATGACCGGCCCTGAGAGCAAGACCTTGGTGTCGGCTATCGACAAAGCCCTGAAGGCCAAGCCATGAGCCCCACAGCGAAGCCACGCATGAAACTGGCGATTGTGGGCTCGGGCATTTCCGGCCTGGCCGTGGCCCACACCCTGAAAGACCAAGCCGACATCACCGTGTTCGAGGCGGGAGACTATTTTGGCGGCCACACCCACACGGTGGACATCACGCTGCCCACACCGCAAGGCACGGTCACGCACGGCGTGGACACGGGTTTTTTGGTGTTCAACGAGCGCACCTACCCCAACCTGATCAACTTGTTTGCTGAATTGAATGTCGAGACTGCGCCGTCCGACATGTCGTTTTCGGTCAAGGTGCCGGGCGCTCTGAACGGCAAAACCCTGGAGTGGAGCGGCACCGATCTGAACAGCGTGTTCGCGCAGCGCAGCAACTTGGTCAACCCGCGTTTTTGGCGCATGTTGCTGGATGTGGTGCGCTTCAACGCCCTGTGCACCCGCATCGCCAAAGAACAGCGCGAAAAAGAGCTGCAGCAGCCACTGTCGGATTTTTTGCGTACGCACCAATTCAGCGAGCCGTTTCGCGATTGGTATTTCTTGCCCATGCTGGGCTGCATCTGGAGTTGTCCAACCGACCAGATGCTGCAATTCCCGGTGGCGACCATGATCCGGTTTTGCCACAACCATGGCCTGATTCAGGTGACCAACCGCCCGCAGTGGTTCAGCGTGGTGGGCGGTGCCCGCCACTACGTCGAGAAAATTTTGGCGGGTGTGCACGACAAGCGCCTGAACACCCCCGTGCGCTTGATCGAACGCGACGCACAAGGCGTGCGCGTCATCACCGACGGCCATGCAGAGCGTTTTGACCAAGTGGTCATCGCCACCCACACCGACCAAGCGTTGAGCATGCTGCGTGAGGCGTCTGGTGAAGAACGCAGCCTGCTGGGGGCCATTCGCTACCAGGACAACCGTGCCGTGTTGCACACTGACGCCAGCGTGCTGCCCGCCAACCCCAAGACCTGGGCCGCGTGGAATTACGAACGCGCCGCCAGCAGCGAGCGCGAGTCTTCAAGGGTGTGCCTGCATTACCTGCTCAACCGTTTGCAACGCATCCCGTTTGCGCAACCCGTGGTGGTCTCTCTCAACCCTTTGCACGACATCGATCCGGCCACCATCGTGGGCGAATACGATTACGCCCACCCTGTGTTTGATTTGGCCGCCATCGAGGCGCAAAAGCGCTTGCCCTTGCTGCAAGGCCAACAGCACAGCTGGTATGCCGGGGCATGGACGGGTTATGGCTTTCACGAAGACGGCCTGAAATCGGGCCTGCAAGTGGGCCGCGCTTTGCTCAAACTGATCCACGAACAGGCCAGCCCTGTTCAGGACAGACTGGCCGCATGACACCCACTCCAGTCCATGCCCACACCGCGCTCATCGGCTGGGGCCAGGTGCGCCACACGCGCCACCGCCCGGCACACCATGCTTTCGCTTACACCACAGCATTTTTGATGCTGCCCATGCGCAGTGTGCAAACCGGATGTTGCCCCACGGCATTGGCCATCAACCGCCGTGCCTGGTTTGCCTTTCACGATGCCGACCACGGTGATGGTCGCCCGGCCGAGACGGGCGGAGCCTTGGCTTGGCTCGATGCTTTGTTGAACAAAGAAGGCATCGAGGACGCCACAGGCGAGGTCTGGCTGCAGGCTTTTCCCCGCGTGCTGGGCCATGCCTTCAAGCCCGTGAGCTTTTGGTATGCGCACCGCGCCGATGGCAGCTTGGCCGCCATCGTGGCCGAGGTGAACAACACCTTTGGTGAACGCCACTGTTACCTGTTGCCCGAGCCGCAATACGGCCAAACCATGCTGGCCCACAAGGTGTTCCATGTCTCACCCTTTTGCGATGTGCAAGGCGAGTACCGCTTTCGATTCATGCGCACGCAACACAACGGCCAAGACCGCATCGTCGCGCGTGTGGACCATGGCGACGCCGACGGCCCCTTGATAGACACCAGCTGGAGCGGCGTGCTCGAGCCCGCTACGGCAGCTGCTTTGCGCCGGGTGATGTGGCGTTTTCCGCTGCTGACCTTTGGCGTGGTGGCCCGCATCCACTGGCACGCGCTTTTGCTGTGGCTGAAAAAAGTACCGTTTTGGCGCAAGCCCGAGCCGCCCCGTGATTTTGTGACCCGATGAACACTGGAACCCACCGGATGCCACCCTCCATGAAGACTGCCGACCACGCCCAAGCCTTGGGCCACCGCACCACCACCATTTCGCATGCCAGCCTGCCCAAAGCCGCTGCACGCTTGTTGAGTCTTTTGACGCGCCTGAAGATTGGCACGCTCACGGTGCACGCACCCGACGGCAACCTCCAGGTCTTTGGCACGCACGAGGCCCCTTTTGCCGCCTTGCATATCCACCGTTGGGAGATGTGCGCCGAGGTGCTGAAATCGGGTGACATTGGTTTTGCCGAGGGCTACATGGCCGGCGACTGGACCACGCCCGATTTGGCCGCCTTGCTTCGCCTGACCATTGCCAACCGCGACCACATCGAGAGCGCGATTTATGGCCACTGGTTGGGGCGCTTGTTCTACCGCATCAAGCACTTGCTCAACCGCAACAACCGCAGCAACAGCCGCAAAAACATCCACGCCCATTACGACCTGGGCAATGCGTTTTACGAGCTGTGGCTGGACGGCACGATGAACTACTCGTCGGCCTGGTTCGAAGGCGACCACAGCCAAGACATGGCCGACGCCCAAAAAGCCAAGGTGCGCCGCGCCCTGCGCATGGTGAATGCCAAGCCCGGCGACCGCGTGCTGGAGATCGGCTGCGGCTGGGGCGCATTGGCCGAGGCCGCCACCACCGAGTTTGGAGCCCACATCACAGGTGTGACCTTGTCCACCGAGCAGCTGGCTTTTGCCAATGCCCGCATGCAATCGCAGGGTGTGCAGCAGCGCGCCGATTTGCGCCTGCAAGACTACCGTGACATCCACGACGGACCGTACGACGCGGTGTGCTCGATCGAGATGATCGAGGCGGTGGGGCAGGAATACTGGCCGACTTATTTTCAAACCATCAGCCGCATGCTCAAGCCCGGTGGCCGTGCCTGCGTGCAAAGCATCACGATCGACGACCGCTTTTTTGAGCGCTACTTGCAATCGACCGACTTCATCCAACAGTACATCTTTCCAGGGGGCTGCTTGCCCAGCCCGAGCGAGTTCCGCAAGCAAGCGCAAGCGGCGGGGCTGCAGGTGGTGGACGAGCTGAACTTCGGCCCCGATTACGCCGAGACCCTGCGCCGCTGGCGCGAGAGCTTCATGTCCCAACTGGACACCGTGCGCACACTGAAATTTGACGACCGCTTCATCCGCTTGTGGTCCTTTTATCTGGCGTATTGCGAAGCCGCGTTCGATGAAGCCAACATCGACGTGGTGCAGTTCACCTTGGCCAAACCCGGCTAAAACCCATGCACACCTCAATGACAACCCGCGCCATGTCCTGGCTGCTGCAGCAAGGCTGGCGACACGGTTTTTTCCTGGTCTTGTGGGGTGGCTTGTTGGGCGCAGCTCAAGCGCAAAGCACCAGCGTGGCCAGCCCCAACGCCGCCTTCAGCCGCCCCGAATTGGCGGGCTTGGGCGGTGTGGTACCCACCGCGCCGGTGCGCTTGCGGGTCTGGGGGTTTGAGGTGTACGACGCCAGGTTGTGGACACCCCGTGGTTTTCGGCACAGTCAGGCCATGCAACAAGCCTTTGCTCTGGAGCTGCAATACCTGCGCAAACTGGAGGGCTCGGCCATTGCCAGCCGTTCGATTGACGAGATGCGGCGCGTGGGCAGCTTCACCGATGCACAAGCGCAAGCTTGGCTGGCGGCCATGCGCGAGATCTTTCCCAACGTGAGCGCAGGAGAACGCATCACAGGCGTCAATCTGCCCGGTGAAGGGGCCGAATTTTGGGTCAATGGCCAACGCGTTGGCGCCGTCAAGGACGTCAATTTCGCGCGTTTGTTTTTTGGCATATGGCTCGACGAACGCACCTCTGAGCCCAAGATGCGTGCGCAACTGTTGCAAGGCCTGCAACCATGAATGACATGGCCCCGTTGAACCCCAGCGCTGTGCAGCGCAAGACCTCGGCAGCCTATGGCTTGCTGGGCTTGCCTTTGGCGTTTGTGGCTTTGCCGGTGTATGTGCATTTGCCCAACCTGTATGCCCAGCAGTACGGCGTGCCTCTGGCGGCACTGGGCGCGGTGCTCTTGCTGAGCCGCAGCATCGATGCGGTGGTGGACCCTTGGCTGGGCCGCTTTGGCGACCGTTTGTACCGCCACTCTTGGCAGGCGGTGTGGATCGCGGCCTTGCTGCTGGCCACGGTGGTGGCGCTGGGCTTTGCAGCGCTGTTTTTCCCGCCAGCAGCGTCTTTGTCGTCTGCAGGCTTGTTGTGGTGGGTGGGCTGCGCCTTGACGCTCAGCCACTTGGCCTACAGCGGCTTGGGCATCTTGCACCAAGCTTGGGCAGCGCGGCAAGGCGGCGGCGGTATTGCGCAAAGCCGCTGGGTGGCTTGGCGCGAAGGTTTTGCTTTGGTGGGTGTGTTGCTGGCGTCGGCTCTGCCCGCGATTTGGGGCTGGGAGCTGACCACCCTATTGCTGGTCGTGATGCTGGCGCTGGGTTTGATCACTTGGCAGCGCACCGCCCAAAACGCTGAACCCGCGATAGCCACGGTGGCAACCCGCCATGAAGCCAGCAGCCTTTGGCAGCCTTGGAAGCACGCCGGTTTTCGGCGTCTGTTGTTGGTGTTCATGCTCAATGGGCTGGCCAGCGCCGTGCCCGCCACGCTGGTGCTGTTTTTTGTGCAAGACCTGTTGCAAGCACCCAAGGCCATGGAGCCTTTGTTTCTGGGTTTGTATTTTGCCGCCGGGGCACTGTCGTTTCCGCTGTGGCTCAAGGTGATTGACCGCATCGGTCTGCTGCGCACTTGGGCCACCGGCATGACTTTGTCGGTGCTGGCTTTTGTGAGTGTCATCACGCTGGGTGCGGGCGACACCACCGGGTTTTTGGTGGTGTGTGCCTTGTCGGGCATGGCGCTGGGCGCAGACCTCACAGTCCCCGGGGCTTTGCTCAACCAATTGATCGACCGCTGCGGCGAGCGCGGCCGCACTGATGGCGCTTTCATGGGCTGGTGGAATCTGGCCACCAAGCTCAATTTGGCTTTGGCCGCCGGGCTGTCGCTGCCTTTGCTGGGCCTGTGGGGCTATGCGCCAGGCCAGCAAGATGCCGATGCTGTGATGGCGCTGGGCCTGGCCTATGGCTTGCTGCCTTGCGTGCTCAAGTTGTTGGCCGGCTTGGCTTTGTACGCCAGCCTGATGCGCCAGCCTGATTTGATTTTGGGGCCCGCACGGGCCCACCCTTCGGCATGAGCCGCTTTGAATGTAGACAACGGGAGTCCTCCATGCGCCATCCAAACGCCATGATCCACCGCCGCACAGCTTTGACTCGCTTGGGCGCTTTGTCCATGGTGGCGAGCACGCCCTTTTTGGCCAGCTGCGCCGGGCCCCAAGTGCAAAACTACGCCCAGGAAAAGCCCGTCCTGGATTTGCGCACTTATTTCACCGGCACCATCGACGCTTGGGGTGTGTTCACCGACCGCAGCGGCCAAGTGGTCAAACGCTTCACCGTGGTCATGGATTGCAGCTGGAATGGCGACGAAGGCGTGCTGGACGAAGCCTTTGTGTATTCGGACGGCACGACGCAGCGCCGCATCTGGCGGCTCAAAGCCGGACCCAACGGCTCTTACACGGGCAGTGCCGACGATGTGGTGGGCGAGGCCCGGGGCCAAGTCAGCGGCAACGCGTTTCGCTGGGGCTATACCTTGGCATTGCCCGTCGATGGTCGGGTGTGGAACGTCGATTTTGACGACTGGATGTTCTTGATGGACGACCGCGTCATGCTCAACAAAGCCACCATGAGCAAATGGGGCGTGAAACTGGGCGAGGTCACTCTGTCTTTCACGCGGCGCACGCCTTTGGCGGCCAAGCCGGGTTGATGCGCATGAACCCCAACCCCTCCAACACGGGACTGAACGCCATGGGCGCGGTGCTGACGAATGCCTCGCTGCAGACCAACACGGCCATACCCAAAGTCGGTCCGCAAACCACGGGTGTCGCACCATCGAACACCCAACCCACGCCACGCAGCTGGCTGCAACTGAACACCCCCATGACCGATTGGCAAGGTCGCCGAGTCTGGTTGGTCGGCGCCTCCACCGGCATTGGCCTGGCTTGTGCCCAAGCACTGCGCACGGCGGGTGCCCACGTGATCGTCTCGGCACGCAACCCACAAGCTGTGCTGGACTGGGCCGCCCAAGATGCGCACGTGCAATGGCGTGCGCTCGATGTGAGCGACCCAGAGCAAGTGCAAGCCACCGCCCAAGCCCTGCAAGCCGAAGGGCCGCTGGACCTGGTGGTTTATGCGGCAGGCTATTACCGCGCCCAACGCGCCACAGCCATCGATCTGGACGACTTGTTGCAACACGACAAGGTCAATTACCAAGGCGCTTTGCAAGTTCTCAGTGCGGTGCTGCCCGGCATGCTGGCACGCCAAAGCGGTCACATCAGTTTGCTCAGCAGCGTGGCCGGTTGGCGCGGGCTGCCCAACGGTTTGGCCTATGGCCCCACCAAAGCGGCCCTCACGCATTTGGCCGAGACCCTGTACATGGACTTGCAAGACCAGGGCATTGGCGTGAGCGTGGTCAACCCTGGCTTTGTGGCCACGCCACTCACGGCGCAAAACCAATTCACCATGCCCGCCTTGATCAGCCCAGAGCAAGCAGCCCAAGACATGCTCAAGGGCTGGGCCCAAGGACAGTTCGACATCCACTTTCCCAAACGCTTCACGCTGTGGCTCAAGTTGCTGCGCTTGCTGCCCTACCGTTTGTACTTTCCGCTGGTGCGCAAGTTCACCGGGCTGTGAATCCGAATTGAAAGCCGACCATGGACACCCGACAAGCCACGCAAAACCTGGCCGAATTTTTTGAAACGCTGACGCCGCAAAGCATTTCGCGCTTGGGCGAGATTTACGCTGCTGATGCCAGCTTCAAAGACCCGTTCAATGAGGTCCAAGGCTTGCCCGCCATCGAGGGCATTTTTCGGCACATGTACGTGGCCCTGGACAAGCCCCACTTTGTCGTCACGCACCAGGTGGTGGATGGGGATCAAGCCTTTTTGACGTGGGAGTTTCGCTTTCACTTCAAACGATTTGACACCCAAACCCTGCAAGCCGTTCGGGGCGCCAGTCACGTGGTGTTCAACGCGCAAGGCTTGGTCACTTTGCACCGAGACTACTGGGACGCAGCCGAAGAGCTGTATGAAAAACTACCAGTGGTGGGCGGCCTGATGCGTTGGCTCAAAAAACGCGCCAACACCTGAGCCCTGGCCAAAGGCCAGTGGCATCAAAATTCAAAGCCACCTTGTCTGCGCACCGCTTCGGATGCGCTGCCACTCAACAAATCGGACAACACTTGCGCTTGCGCTGGGTTGTGAGATCCGGTGCAAATGCCCAAGGTGTAATCGGTGCTGAGCTCAAACTCGCTGGGCAGCACGTCGATCAGGTCCACGCCTTCGGTGTAGTTGATTTCCGTCACTTGCGTACAACCAATCAGTCCAGGTTCTTGGCTTTGGGCCATCGCTGCCATGGCGGTTGCGCCATTGGGGAACACGCGAAAACGGCTTTGCAGGCTTTCATTCAAGCCCAGTGCTTTGAGCACGTTCATGAAATGGATGCCCGCCGTGGCTTTCTCCGGGTCGGGGAAATAAATGCCTTGGGCCGCGCTCATGGCGGCATGCAACGCTTCTCGTGTTTTGACACTGGGATGTGCTGCGCCACTGCGCACGGCGACGCCTGTTTTGACCAAGCCAAGGGACCGTGCGCTGCCTGGCACCACATGGCCCGAAGCGATCAACTGCTCAATCAAAGGCTTGGTGAGGATGACCACATCGCAGGGCGCACCGCCCAGCAGTTTGTCACGCATCATGCCCACCGCGCTGAAGGTACCGTTGATGCGGCTGCCAGAGATTTTTTCAAATTCGGCCTGAACGCCCTGGACCACGGCTGCGGCAGCGCCGCCACTCAATACATGCATGTTGTTCTCTCAGTTCAAGGAAAGGTTGAAGCTTGTGGCGGTGCACCGTTGTCGATGGCACGCATCAGGTTATCGGGCGTAAAAGGCATGCTGCGCACGCGCACGCCAATGGCATCAAAGATGGCGTTGGCGATGGCCGCGCAAGTCGGTCCGGCACTGCATTCGCCAGCACCCAGCGAGGCATGGCTTTCATCAGGCATCAAGTTGACCGAGACTTCGGGCATGTCGCTGAATTTCAAAATCGGGTAGCGGGTCCAGTCGTTCGATGCGATGCCTTGGGGGCTCAGTTGCGCAGCTTCGCACAGCGCCCAACTGGTGGCTTGCAGCGCGCCACCTTCGAGCTGGTTGATGGCACCATCCGCATCCACCACATGGCCCACATCGGCGGCGATCCAAATTTTGTGCAACTTGACTTTTTCGGCCACCACCAATTCGACCACCACAGCGCAAAACGCACCCGTGTTTTTATAACGCGCATAGGCCAAGCCCCTACCCCAGCCTTCGGGGCGGTCTGTATGCGCAGGCCTTGACCAACCCGCCATATCGGCTGCTTTTTGCAACACAGCTGCAGCACGGGCGTGCTCTGCACCTTGCAAGTGCGCCAGGCGAAACGCCAATGGGTCTTGCTGCAGCCCTTGCGCCAATTCGTCCATGACCGACTCTGCGGCCAACACGTTGACAGGAGCGCCCAAAGCCCGCATGGCCGAGACGCGAAAAGGCATGCTCAGCACTCGGTGGTTGATGACTTTGACCAAAGGGATGTTATAGGGCGGCTGGGCGTTTCGCTCTGATCCGCCTCCGGCTGCCATGGCAGCATTCACAGCCAAAGTCACAGGCGCGGGGCAGGCGGTCTGCCATGCACCGAGCAAAGCAGGTGTTTGGCCTCGGCCAGGCCTTGTGCCATGGCCTTGGCCCCACACGGTTTGCGTCCAATGGCTCAACTGTCCGTCTTTGTTCACAGCCGCTTCGATGCGCACCGACATGGCTGGGGCCAAAGGGGCGTGGCCCAGCTCGGCTTGACGCGTCCACTGAACCCGCACAGGGCGACCAGGCACTTGCCGCGCCAGCCATGCGGCATCCCAAGCCACGTCATCTGCGCCATTGTGGCCATAACATCCAGCACCTTCGACATGCGTAACCTGCACCTGTTCAGCAGGCTGATCAAAAGCCAAGGCCAAATCACGACGCAGGTTGTAAATGCCTTGACAGTGGGTCCAGACCTCCAACGATTGTTCCTTCCATTGCGCCAAGGCGCAGCACAAACCAATGGACGCGTGCTGCAAAAACGGCCTTTCAAACTCGGCGACCACGCGCAGGTGACTGGCTGGGCTCCTGCCCGAATCAACATTTGCATTCGTGTCGGATTTGCTGGCCGTATCGGCCACGACTGTGGTGTCCAGTGCTTGGGTTTTCAGCCAGCTTGCAAGTTCCAAGGGGTCTGGCACTTCTGCATCGCAGCGCCAAAGCTTCCCAAGCGCAACATCTTCTTCAATCTTTCTGGCGATCTGGCTCAAAGCGTATTCGGTCTCGGCCAACACGCCCAACAACAAACCGTCACGCACGACTTTCAGAACGCCAGCGGTGCGATGCAAAGCGAGGGTCAGCTCTTGGATGTCGTGCTCGATCAGCTCGGCGCTGAGGGTGCCAGGACGAAACACCAGGCCATGGCACATAGGGTGTGCCGCGCCCGGCATCACACGGTCGTGAATGTATTCAAATTCACCAAACACTTTGGCTGCCACATCGGGGCGCAAGGGGGCTGACTCTGCGCTGTTCAGGTCATGCACGGCGTGCACCGCCTGAATGTGCCAAGGCTCGATCGCAGCCTCCCACATGGCAGGGTTTGACAACGCCGCGTAAGAGGCCCGAGGCAAGGATTCAGGTGCGTCATCCGGATGCTGGCAGGATACGTAAAACAGCCCGCCTTCGCAGCGCACATCTTGCAAAACCACACCCAAACCACCCAGTCGCTCCGCCATCACTTGTCGGCAAGCTTCGCGCCAATGTGCGGCCGCACAGCGCAGGGCTGTGCCCGAGTGCTGAATCGACAAACTGCCCGAGGTCACGGCTTCGTCAGGACTGAACGCGGTGCTGGCGGGCACCATGTCGATTTGTTCGGGCCGCAGCCGCAATTCTTCGGCCACGATCAGCCGCAGCGCGTGAGAGATGCCTTGCCCCAAATCGACTTTGCCTGAAAACGCCTGCACCCGTCCATCCGGACCCAATGCCAACCATTGACGCAGCAGCGGTTGCGCTTTGAGGGATTCGGGGGTCATGGCGCAGCCAGCCGCACCGCGGCTTTTTCAATCGCCCGCACCACCCGGTTGTGCGCCCCACACCGACACAAGTGCCCGTCAATGGCTTGGACAATTTCTTGTCGGCTGGGACGAGGCTGGCGTTGCAGCAAGGCGGCGGCAGACATCAAGATACCGCTGGTGCAAAAGCCGCACTGCATGGCCTGCTCTTCGATGAAGGCGGTTTGCAGGGCATGCGGTGCCGAGCGACTGCCCAGGCCTTCCACCGTGATCACGGCTTTGCCTTCGACGGCCCACAAGGGCGTTTCACAGGATGACACAGCGTGACCATCCAGCATGACGCGACAAGCACCGCACTGGCCCTGCCCGCAGCCCATGCGCGTGGCTTTGAGCTGTAGCGTGCTGCGCAATAAGTCGAGCAGGCTTTGCCCGCTTTCAGCTTGCACGGACACGCTGCGGCCGTTCAGCTGAAATCGCACGGCTTGAGCCACAGCCTGGGTCATGGGTCAGTCCGGCTTGGCGCCTGAGACCTTCACAATGTTGGCCCACTTGGCAATGTCGGCGTTCAGATACTGGTCGAACTCCGACACAGTCATCGACATCGGCACCGCGCCTTGCTTGGCCCAAGCGGCCCTCACATCGGGGTTGTTCACAATCTTGCGCACTTCGGCATTGAGCCTGTTCACCACATCGGCGGGTGTGCCTTTGGGCGCCATCAAGCCGAGCCAAATGCTGGCTTCAAACCGGGGCACACCTGACTCATGGACAGTTGCCAAATCGGGCAGGTTGCTGGAGCGGCTCAGACCGGTGCTGGCCAAGGCGCGGACCTTGCCTTCGCGTGACAAAGTGGCCATGGTGGTTTCCGCATCGAACATCACGTCCACCTGGCCCCCCACGATGTCGGTGCGAGCACCGGAGCTGCCTTTGTAGGGCACATGGGTCATGTCAATGCCCGCCATGAACTTGAACAACTCGCCAGCCATGTGGTATGGCGTGCCGTTGCCAGACGAGGCGTAATTGATCTTGCCGGGTCTGGATTTGGCCAAAGCCACCAACTCGCCCACGTTTTTGACTGGCACAGAGGGGTGAGCCACCAACAGCAAAGCCGAGTAATTGATGGGCGCGATGCCCACAAAATCGCGCATCAAGGCAAACGGTTTGGTGGGGATCAATGACTCGTTGACGGTGTGCGTGTTCGACATCATCAACAAGGTGTAACCATCGGCCGGCGACTTGGCAGCCAAGTCGGTGCCAATGATCGAACCTGCGCCGGGTTTGTTGTCGATCACGAACGACTGCTTGAGCTCCTCGGTCAGTCGTTGCGCCATAAACCGGGCGTAGTTATCGGCTGGCCCACCAGCTGCAAATGGCACCACGATTTTCACGGGTCGGTTCGGGTAGGTTTGCGCTTGTGCCCATCCCGCTGACAAGGCCAAGCCCATGGCCACCCATTTCAAAGATTGATGCAAGGTCAACATGTTTTGTCTCCAAGTCGTCTAAAAATTGATTAAAAAAACAGCAACGAAAAAACCACAGAACACCCGCTTTACTCCAGCTTGATGCCCGCTTCTTTGACCACTTTGCCCCATTTGTCCATTTCAGAAACCATGAGTTGTGACATCGCGGCAGGGGTAGACAAACTGACTTCAACGCCCGCATCAAACATGGCTTTTTGTGTTTCGGGTGTATTCATGATTTTGGCGACGTCGCTGTTCAAGCGGTTAACGATGCTGGCGGGCGTACCGGCCGGCGCCAACAGCGCCAACCAAATGGTGGCATCAAAACCTGCAACGCCGGCCTCTTGCATGGTGGGCACATTGGGCAGCTGAGGTATGCGCTTGGCACTCGTCACCGCCAAGGCATTGAGGCGGCCATTGGGCACTTGGGCCAAGGCGTTGGGCACACCCGCAAAACTGCTTTCTACGACACCAGCGACCAAGTCGGTTGCCGCCAAATTGCTGCTTCGGTAAGGCACGTGCTTGAGCTGGGTTTTGGTCATCGATGCGAACAAGCCACCGATCAAGTGCTGCGCACTGCCATTGCCGGACGACGCGTAGTGGATGGCATCAGGCTGCGCTTTGGCCAGTGCAATGAACTCTTGCACGTTTTTGGCTGGCACCTTGGGGTTGGTCAACAACACATAAGGCGAATCGACCAACTTGGTGACAGGCACAAATGCCTTGATGGGGTCGTAGGGGACGCTTTTGTAAATCCAGGGGCTGATGACATGGGTCGAAGAAACAATCAACAGGGTATGCCCATCGGGTGCCGATTTCGCCACTTGGTCAGTCCCGATCATCGAGCCCGCTCCAGGCCTGTTCTCGATCACGACCGGCTGACCCAAGCTTTCGCTCAACTTGACGCCCAGAATTCGGGCCACGACATCGGTGAACCCACCCGGCCCAAACGGCACCACAATTTTGACCGGCTTGCTGGGGTAGGTCTGGGCTTGGGCTGCACCCAAAGACAGCGCCAATAAGGCAGCGGCACACACAGTGTTCAATAGCTTTTTCATGTTTAACCTTTGTAGATGGGGTCCGGTTGAGAAAAGAAGCTGTGCAAAATTTGGTAGACCATCAGGTGGTTTTTTTGCTGGAAACTGGCATGCGAGATGCCTTGCATGATGCTGAATTGCTTGTTGGTGCAGGGCAGCAACTTGTAGAAATTGATCAGGTCGTCCAAGCTGGCTATGCCATCGTATTCGCCGCGCATGATGAGCGTCGCGGCCTTGACTTGGGTGGGGTCTACCAAGGGCAACTTGGAGCACATGTCCACATAGGTGCCCGTGGGCATGGATGAGTCCAGGGTAAGGATGGCATCGGCAAATGCATCCTTGGTGGCGTCGTCTGCGCACTCGGCGTGGTCACGGTTGAAGATGCTGTGCACAAAAGCTCTGTCAATGGGGCGGCTGTTTTTGGCCAAAAATTCGGGTAATTTTTTGGCGCGCTCGGCCAAAGTTGGGCTGCCTTGACCCGTCCAAACAAAAGCGTCCAGCGCCAGTTTGGCCACACGCTCTGGGTGCCTTTGCGCAAACAAGGCGGCCTTCAGGGCGCCCGAAGAAATGCCGTAGACCAGCAGTTGCTTGGCGCCTGTTTTTTCAAGAATGTAGGCGCTACCCACAGACAGATCATCGGCCCCGTTGCTGATGTCAAAGTTGATGGGACGGTGCTTGTCCGAACGACCATAGCCTTCGTTGTCCATGCACCATGTGTCAAAGCCGCGCTCAGCAAACCAGTCCATCACGGACGAGTGTGGGCGTCCGGGCACACTCAAATCAAACGTGGGTTGTGAGGCCATGGACGAACCATGTACAAACAAAATCGTGCCCGCATACGGGACTTTGGGAGATGCTGTTTTCTGCCACAAAAAAAGGCGGATGTCTTCTTTATGGGTCCAGTGCTCTTGGCCGCCAGACCATTCAACGTTTGCCATGGTGCTTGTCTCCTGTTGGAATTTTTAATTGCAGATCAAGCCTCTTGGCGGGCCTTTCATGCGTTCTTGCTGCGCCCCTTGACGCATAGGGTTGATGGCGCACTCAAAGAGGTGCTTTGAGAAAGTTCTCCAGTGCAAAGTGGAACTTGTTGCGAACCACGCCCATCATCGGGTTGTGCGCAATGCCAGACAAAACCACAAACTGTTTGTCTTTGGTCGGCAGGCGTGTGAAGAAGTCCAACAAATCGGGCTCAGCAGCAATGCCGTCGAACTCGCCGCGGATCACCAAAGTAGGACAGGGAATGGCCTCGGGCTTGGCCAAAGGCAAGTTGGCGCACATGTCCACATAGGTGCCGGTGGGCACCTCGCTGACCAGCGGTAACTCCACCGCTGCAATCGCCTTGGGCACGCTGTCTTCACTGGAGCCGGGTTTGTCACGGTTGAACATGCCTTCATAAAAAGCCAAATCCACTTTGCGACGGGGGCTGGCACTGTACTCAGGCAGTTTTTTGCGGCGCTGCTCCAAGGTAGGCGAACCGGCACCGGTGTAAACCAAGGCCGAAAGACCCAGGCGCGCCACAGTTTGGGGGTGCGCTTCGGTGTAAAGACAAGCGCGCAATGCGCCGGAGGATGAACCAAAAATGTTGATTTTTTCTGCGCCTGTTGTTTGCAAGACAAATGGAACAACCGCAGCCAAGTCTTTGGCGCCTGTACGCACATCGCTGTTGCCACGGCCAGACCAACTGGATCGGCCGTAGCCCTCATGATCAACAGTCCAAACGTCATAGCCGCGTTCTGCAAAGTAATCCATGACCGAATAGTCCTGGCCTCCAGGCACTTGCAGGTCATAGGTGCTGCGCCCTGAAACTGTCGAGCCATGAACCAAAAACAGCACGGGTTTGACGGCCTCGCCCGCTACAGGGGCGGTGGCACGTTTGCGGTACACATACAGGCGAACGTCTTCGCGATTGACAAAATACTCTTGACTCCAGATCACGGGAAATCCTTGTTTAATTCAAATGAGAAAGAATGGGCTAAAGCGAGGCCAAAGGGGCTCTTCAGTCCACTTTGCCAATGCGCTTGACCAAAGCACCCATGTCTTTGGCGTCGGCTTGGACAAAGCGCTCAAAGTCGGGCGCGTCTTGGTACATGAACGACGTGCCCGCAGAGGTCAGTGCGGCAACAGCACGCGCATCTTGTGCAGCAAAGCGAGCGGCTTGGCGCAAAGCGTCCACCACAGCGGGCGGGGTGTCGGCAGGAACAAACATGCCGGACCATTGCGAATACTGGATGGGTACACCCAACTCCTTGAAACTGGGCACTTCGGGCATGCTGGCCAAACGACCTTCACCCCAGTGCGCCAATGCACGCAAACGGCCAGAGGCAATGTGTTGTTTCACACTGGCAGGCCCGGTGGACAAGGCTTCAATTTGGCCTCCCAACAAAGACAAGACCGCAGGGCCTGCGCCGGTGTACGGCACGTGCAACATGAACGAAGACGTGGCCGCTTTCAACTGCTCCATGGGCACGTGCATCGTGCCGTAATTGCCCGAAGACCCAAAAGAAATGCGTCCCGGGTTGGTCTTGGCATAGGCCATGAACTCGGCATAGGTTTTCCAAGGGCTGTCCGCGCGCACCACCAGCACGGTGGGGTCGGCCGTGAAACGCGCAATGGGCTTGAGTTGGCGGGTTTCATAGAGCGGGGTTTGCTGCAAGATGCGGGCGGCTTCTGGCAACACCACCAAGGAAGACAGCGACATCAAAAGCGTATAGCCATCCCCTTTGGATTTGGCCACCTGCGCCATGCCGATGCCACCCCCTGCACCGCCTTTGTTCTCGACCACAATGCTTTGCTTGAGGTGGCGCGACATGGCTTCGGCCACGGGGCGTCCCACGGTATCGGCCACGCCACCTGGCGGAAAAGGCACCACCATGGTGATGGGCTTGGTGGGATAGGCTTGCGCCATCGCCGACCAACCGGAACAGGCGATGGCCGCAGCCATCATCACTTTGAGCCACTGTCTTGAATTCACTTTTTGTCTCCTGATGGGTGTCAGACGAAACGGTTTTCGATGTGGCCGATGCCATCGATCTCAACACGGATCACATCACCCTTGGCGATGTAACGGGGTGGATTCAAACCCATGCCCACACCGGCAGGCGTGCCCGTGGCGATGATGTCACCGGGGTAAAGCGTGATGCCGCGCGAGATGGTTTCAATCAACGTGGGGATGTCGAAAATCATGTTCTCGGTCGGGCCGTCTTGGCGCAATTCGCCATTGACCCAGCAGCGCACACGGGTTTTCCGGCCGTCGATGTCGTCGGCGGTCACGAGCCACGGACCCATGGGGCAAAAGGTGTCAAAAGACTTGCCCATGTCCCACTGCTGGTGGCGCATCTGGACATCACGGGCGGTCACGTCGTTGACCACGGTGTAGCCGAACACATGTTTCATCGCATCGGCCTGGCTGATGTTTTTGCCGCCTTGGCCAATGATCACCGCCAACTCGGCTTCATAGTCGATTTGCTCAGACACCGCAGCACCGGGCAGCTGCACATCGTCGGTGGGACCCACCACGCATTCAGGCACCTTGGTGAAAACGATGGGCCAAGCCTTGGTGTCTGTGTTGCTGTCTTTGAACACCGAAGCCTGCAGCTCTTTGGCGTGGGCGTGGTAGTTGCGGCCCACACACCAGACATTGCGGCGCGGCACAGGCAAAGGAGATTCGAGCTTGACCGAAGAAATGGCCAAAGGGGTGGCCGTCAAAGCTGGCAAGGGCTGACCAGCCACCATGGCGTCGATCAACATTTGGGCGCCATGCTGGGCTTGGGCCTGTGTCAGGGCAAAAGGCGTGACCTGCAGGCCGTCAACCGAGACTTGACCGACTTGGCGTTTGTTGTTGTAGACAAAGGTGGCAATGCGCAAAATACTCTCCTGAAAACGGGCAGCTCGCTGCCCCATGACGATGTGAATGGGCGTTGGAACAACCCATCCGAATCATCATAAAGAGCCGAGCCTGTCTGGACAGACGCGCACCGGACAATCTGCCGGTTTTTGCAGCAACCGACACAAGGCCACCGCAGTACGGACCGCCAAGAAACAAATCAGCCCGGCTGGGTTTCCTGAAAACTGGAACGCTGCGCCAGCTTGTCGTAAAGCTTGTGCAGATTGGGGTAAGGCGTGCGCCAGTCGATTTGAGGAAAACGGAAGTCCAAATAAGCCACCGCACAGCCTACCGCGATGTCCGACAGGCTCAGGTGAATGCCAGAACAAAATGCTTTGTCGCCCAAACCATGGCTCATGGCCTTCAGGGCGTGCTGGATTTTGTCCAAATGGCGATCAATCCAGGCTTGGCTGCGCTGGGCATCTTCACGTCCAGTCCAAACCGCTTCCATGCGGGCCGTCAAGGCCGCATCCAACAAGCCGTCAGCCAGCGCCTCCCAGGTTTTGACCTCAGCCCGTTCACGGCCCGCCACCGGAATCAGCTTGCCCACGGGTGACAAAGTGTCCAAATACTCCACGATCACACGGGAATCAAAAACCGCTTCGCCACCTTCCATCACCAAGCAGGGCACTTTGCCCAGCGGATTGGACGCATGGATTACGGTTTGGGCTGACCACACGTCTTCGGTGACGAATTGGTAGTCCAACTTCTTCTCGGCCATGACGACGCGCACCTTGCGCACATAAGGACTGGTAATGGAGCCGATGAGTTTCATAAAGATAAGAGGGTTGGACCTGTCAACGATGGCCGATTCTAGGTGAAACACGCCACCCCCCTCCTTGCAATTGGCCCATTTGGGCGAGCGCAAGTCCAAGACGCAGCGGGAATTACAATCAAAGGATGAATTTCACCCCTGTTTCCGCTTTGTCACCGCTGGATGGTCGTTACGCCAGCAAACTCAATGCCCTGCGACCACTCATGAGTGAGCAAGGCTACATGCACCGCCGTGTTCAGGTTGAAATTGCGTGGTTCATCGCTTTATCGGATGCCGGTTTTGCCGAATTCAAGCCCCTCACGCCCGGTGCGCGGCGTTACCTCACGGGCTTGGTCAAGAACTTCAACGAAGAAGACGCCATGGCCATCAAGGCGTTTGAAAAGACCACCAACCACGATGTGAAGGCGGTTGAATATTGGATCAAATCCAAATTTGAAGACCGCCCCGAGTTGGAAAAAGCGGCTGAATTCGTGCACTTTGCCTGCACCAGCGAAGACATCAACAACACCAGCCATGCGCTGCAGCTCAAGGGGGCCCGTGCCGAGGTGATCCTGCCGGGTCTCGATGGTCTGATCGCCAAACTGCGCGAAATGGCGCACGCTTTTGCCGACGTCCCCATGCTCAGCCGCACCCACGGGCAAACCGCCAGCCCCACCACCGTGGGCAAGGAGATGGCCAACGTGGTGATGCGCCTGAACGGTTGCCGCAACAAAATCGCTGCCGTCCAACTGATGGGCAAAATGAACGGCGCTGTGGGCAATTACAACGCGCACCTGTCTGCCTGGCCCGACTTCGACTGGGAAAATTTTGCCCGCCAAGTGGTGGAAACCCCTGAGATTGGCGAAAGCGCTTCAGACGCTTGGGGACTGGGCCTGTGCTTTCAGCCCTACAGCATCCAGATCGAGCCCCACGATTACATGGCCGAGTTGTTCGATGCCATGGCCCGCACCAACACCATCCTGATCGACCTGTCACGGGACATTTGGGGCTATGTGAGCCTAGGTTACTTCAAGCAACGCCTGAAAGCCGGTGAAATCGGCTCCAGCACCATGCCGCACAAAGTCAACCCGATCGACTTTGAAAATGCCGAGGGCAACCTGGGCCTGGCCAATGCCGTGCTCAAGCACCTGTCTGAAAAGTTGCCCATCAGCCGTTGGCAGCGCGACCTGACCGACTCGACCGTGCTGCGCAACATGGGCGTGGGCTTGGGTTACACCGCCTTGGCCTATGCCTCGCTCATGGCCGGCTTGAACAAGCTGGAGCTGAACGAAGAAGCCCTGGCCGCCGACCTGGATGTCGCCTGGGAAGTGCTGGCCGAGCCTATCCAAACCGTGATGCGCCGCTATGGCGTGCAGGGTGCCTACGAAAAACTCAAAGAAGCCACACGCGGCAAAGCCGTGACGGCCGCCGACTTGCATGCTTTGATCGCTGTGCTCGACATTCCGCAAGCTGACAAAGACCGCCTGTTGGCCATGACGCCGGGCAGCTACATCGGCAAAGCGGCCGAGCTGGCCAAACGCGTCTGACACCATGGCCCTCAAATCCACCATCTACAAAGCCAACCTGTCGATCGCTGACATCGATCACAGCTGTTACGAAGACCACCAGCTCACGCTGGCGCGTCACCCCAGCGAGACCGATGAGCGGATGATGATTCGCCTGCTGGCCCTGGCCATCAATGCTTACAAACTGCAAGCGGTTTGCAATGGGGACGGCAAGCTGGCTTTTGGGGCCGGCTTGTCCGACCCAGATGACCCCGATTGCAGTTTGCGCGACTTCACAGGTCGCACCCGCGTGTGGATGGAGGTGGGTCAGCCCGAAGACAAGCCGATCATGAAGGCCTGTCAAAAGGCGGATGAGGTGCTGCTGTATTGCTTCAACCACGCGGCCGAGGTTTGGTGGAAAGGCATCGAAACCAAACTCACACGCTTGGACAAACTGCAGGTCTGGCGCGTGCCCACCGAAGGCTCACAAGAGCTGGCGAAATTGGCCGAGCGCAGCATGCAACTGCAAGCCACCGTGCAAGAAGGCAGCGTCACCTTCAGCAGCGACAAGGGCAGCGTGCACATCGAGCTGATCCGCTGGAAGTGAAGCCAACGCCGCCGTTAGAAGCGGCGTTTGGCCGACAAGCTGGAGCAATCACACACCCAGCATCAGCTGGATGTTCTGCACCGCTGCACCGCTGGCACCTTTGCCCAGATTGTCCAGGCGGGCAATCACCACAGCCTGGCGGACGGCCTCGTTGGCGAACACACGAATTTCCAGCTTGTTCGTGTCATTGAGAGCCGTGGCGTCCAGCTTCAGGTTGTCGGTGGGAGGCTCTACGCTCACCCAGCCGCCTTCGGCACGGCTGGCCGCGTAATGCGAACGCAAAGCTTCGTGCAGGTCTGCGCCCGTCGGTTTGCCCGGCAAAGTGTCCAGGTGCAGGGGCAGTTGCACCAGCATGCCTTGGCGGAAGTTGCCCACCGCGGGGACAAACAAAGGCCGGCAGATCAGACCGGTGTAGCGCATGATTTCGGGGATGTGTTTGTGCTGCAAACCCAATGCGTAGGCTTCAAACAATGGGGCCTTGCCCGCCTCATAGTCCTCAATCATGGTGCGGCCACCACCAGAGTAACCACTCACTGAGGGCAAGCAGACCGGGAAATCAGAGGCCAATAGGCCTGCCTCGATCAAAGGGCGCAAAATTGCAATCGCACCCGTGGCGTAGCAGCCGGGGTTGGCCACCCGCTGCGCTTGGCGCACGGCAGCGGCCTGATCTGCGGCCAATTCTGGAAAGCCGAACACCCAATCGGGGTGGCAACGGTGGGCCGTAGAAGCGTCCACGATCCGTGGCTTGGCGCCCGGCAGACTGTCGATCATGGCCACCGACTCGATCGCCGCATCGTCGTGCAGGCACAGCACCACCAAATCGGCAGCAGCCATCAGCTCGCGCTTGGCCTCGGGATCTTTACGGCGAGAAGGGTCAATGCTGAGCAACTCCAGATGCGGCATCTGCGCCAATCGATCGCGAATTTGCAAACCGGTGGTGCCGGCTTCGCCGTCGATGAAAATTTTGGCCATGGGTATTACTTTCACTGGAAATCGAACTCACAACGTCAAGTCAACGTAAGACGAGTGGCTCAGGATTGGTGCATTGCAGCATGATACAGTCGCTGTCTGCAGTGTCCAGCGCATGCTGGCTGGTCTTTCTTGCAATGAAAGGCCCCAGCGGACCGGCCGAAATTACCCACCCCTCTGAGAGAAGACCTCATGAAGATTCACGAGTACCAAGGCAAGGAAATCTTGCGTCAATTCGGTGTGCCCGTTCCCCGTGGCATTCCAGCTTTCACGGTTCAAGAGGCGGTAGAAGCCGCTCAAAAACTGGGCGGCCCGATTTGGGTCGTCAAAGCACAAATCCACGCCGGTGGGCGTGGCAAAGGCGGCGGCGTCAAAGTGGCCAAGACCATTGAAGACGTCAAGCGCATCGCTGGCGAGATCTTGGGCATGCAGCTCAAGACACACCAAACAGGTCCCGAAGGCCAAAAAGTGCGTCGCCTCTACATTGAAGACGGCGCTGACATCCACAAAGAATATTACGTGTCCGTGGTCACCGACCGCGCCACACAGAAGATCGCTTTCATCGCGTCCAGCGAAGGCGGCATGGACATCGAAGAAGTGGCCCACTCCACTCCCGAAAAAATCATCACCGAGTTCATCGACCCCTTGACCGGTCTGGGTGACGCGCAAGCCAAGAAGATTTCTGACGCGATTGGCATGCCTGCTGACTCCACAGCGCAAGCGGTGGACATCTTCAAGAAGCTGTACCAGTGCTACATGGACACCGACGCTTCGTTGGTCGAAATCAACCCACTGAACCGCGACAGCAAAGGCCAAGTGATGGCCTTGGACGCGAAGTTCAACTTTGACGCCAACGCCTTGTTCCGTCATCCGGACATCGTGGCTTACCGCGACTTGGACGAAGAAGATCCCGCCGAAGTCGAAGCTTCCAAATTCGATTTGGCCTACATCAGCTTGGACGGCAACATCGGTTGCTTGGTCAACGGCGCTGGCCTGGCCATGGCCACCATGGACACCATCAAGTTGTTCGGCGGCGAGCCCGCGAACTTCCTGGATGTGGGCGGCGGCGCAACGGCTGAGAAAGTCACTGAAGCCTTCAAGATCATGCTGGCCAACAAGAATGTCAAAGGCATTTTGGTCAACATCTTCGGCGGCATCATGAAGTGCGACACCATCGCCACCGGTGTGATCACTGCCTGCAAGGCCGTGAACCTGTCCGTGCCTTTGGTCGTGCGCATGAAGGGCACCAACGATGAGTTGGGCCGGAAAATGCTGGCCGAATCCGGTCTGCCCATCATCTCGGCCGACACCATGGCCGAAGCCGCAACCGCCATTGTGGCCGCTGTGAAATAAATGTCTTTGTGGGACAGATCTTCAGCTCTGTCCCCAACTGATTAACTTTGCGGGACAGATTTTCAGCGCTGCCCCCAACTGATTAGGAACAAATATGTCGATCTACATCAACAAAGACACCAAAGTCATCACCCAAGGCATCACCGGCAAAACCGGTCAATTCCACACGGAGAAGTGCCAGGAATACGCGAACGGCAAAAACTGCTTTGTCGCAGGCGTGAATCCCAAGAAGGCCGGCGAGTCCATCTTTGATATCCCGATCTACGCATCTGTCAAAGAAGCGGCTCAGAACACAGGCGCCACCGTGTCGGTGATTTATGTGCCACCAGCGGGCGCAGCCGCTGCGATCTGGGAGGCCGTCGAAGCCGACCTCGACTTGGCCATTTGCATCACCGAAGGCATTCCGGTCAAGGACATGCTGGAAGTGCGCAACAAGATGAAAGCCAAAGAAGCCGCTGGCGGCAAGCGCACGTTGTTGCTGGGCCCCAACTGCCCAGGCCTCATCACCCCTGAAGAAATCAAGATTGGCATCATGCCCGGTCACATCCACCGCAAAGGCCGCATTGGCGTGGTGTCGCGTTCGGGCACTTTGACCTATGAAGCCGTGGCGATGTTGACCGAAGTGGGTCTCGGCCAGTCCAGCGCCGTCGGCATCGGTGGCGACCCGATCAATGGCTTGAAGCACATCGACGTGATGAAGGCGTTCAACGACGATCCCGACACCGACGCGGTCATCATGATCGGTGAAATCGGCGGTCCGGACGAAGCCGAAGCTGCTCAGTGGTGCAAAGCCAACATGAAGAAGCCGATTGTGGGCTTCATCGCCGGTGTGACGGCCCCTCCCGGCAAGCGCATGGGCCATGCAGGTGCTTTGATCTCTGGCGGCGCCGACACGGCCGATGCCAAACTGGCCATCATGGAAGAGTGCGGCTTCATCGTCACACGCAACCCATCTGAATTGGGCAAGTTGCTCAAAGCTCAGCTGAAATAAAACGTTTCTTCTGTACCAAAATGACCTGCTTTTGGCAGGGATGTGGTTTGCCACAATAGATAAGCCGGATTTTCTGAGGGAAAATCCGGCTTTATTTTTTTGCATATAAGCGCCCGCTCCAACGGGCAAAAGGACCACCGTGGAAGAATTTCTGACCGCTACGTTCTGGGTTGCTGTCGCCCAGATCATCATGATCGACATCCTGCTGGGCGGCGACAACGCCGTCGTGATCGCCCTGGCTTGCCGTCAGTTGCCCGAGCACCAGCGCAGACAAGGCATCCTGTGGGGCACAGCAGGTGCCATCATCTTGCGGGTCATCCTGATCTTTTTTGCGCTCACATTGTTGGCGATTCCGTTCCTCAAATTTGTGGGCGCGCTTTTGCTCATCTGGATTGGTGTGAAACTGCTGACCCCCGATGCCGATGACGACCACAGCAATATCCAGGGCAGCGACAAGCTCTGGGGCGCGGTCAAAACCGTCATCATTGCCGACTTGGTCATGAGCGTGGACAACGTGATCGCCATCGCAGGCGCCGCCCAAACCTCTGGCAACCCCGATCACCAAATGCCTTTGGTCATCTTTGGCTTGCTGGTCAGCATCCCGATCATTGTTTGGGGCAGCCAGTTGGTGCTCAAGTTGATGGACCGCTTTCCGGCCATCATCGTTGCGGGCGGCATGCTCTTGGGTTGGATTGCCGGCACCATGATCCAAACTGACCCAGGCTTGGTCGAGTACATCCCTCAAGACAAGATCTGGGGCTACGGTTTGGGCTTGGCAGGTGCTTTGTTGGTTCTGGCCGCTGGCAAGATCATCATGGCCCGTCGCACGGCACAAGAAGCCACCTGACCCTCAAAGGGCGTCCAGTGCGCTCCGCTTGATCCTTTGGGAGCTTCGGCTCCCATTTGACCTTATGGAATTTGGGTATTGAATGGATTACCATCAATGCCCATTCTTAAGGGAGAAATGCCATGCAAAAAAGGCAACAGGGTTTGACATTGATTGAGCTGATGATCGTCATTGCGATCATTGGGATTTTGGGTGCCTTGGCGCTTCCGGCGTACCAAGACTACAGCATCAGGGCCAAAGTTTCAGAGATGCTTTTGGCCACCAGTGGCTGTAAAACTGCCGTCAACGAAGCCATTGGCTCAGCCTCTGAGGCTGATGTATCAGCCAGCTTGTCCAGAGCGTGCGATACCCAAACCAGCAAATACGTCACCAGCATCGGGGTTGACGCCAATGGCGTGATCACCGTGGTGGGCAACCACCAAGCTTTGCGGGGCAGCACCTCGGCATCGGCCAACAGCCTTTCACTGACACCGTTGCAAGCAGGCACCACCGCGGTCAACGGCAGTACCGATGGCGGCAAACCTGTTGCCAGCTGGCGATGTGGGCCTGCCGCAACCAACGGACTGCCCACCAAGTACTTACCTGCCTCATGCAAAGCCCAGTGACGGCGGCACAACTGGTGGTCAGACGCATAACCCCTTGCCCAAGGGGATTTCGTCTCTGCCGGCGTGCCTCGGCATACTGTCAACATGGAACAACGGCTAGGCCATATCTTTTTGGTTGACGACAACCCCGATATCCGCTTTTACCTCAGCGACACGCTGACCATGCTGGGCTACACGGTGGACACATTTGACAATGCACAAGCGTATTTGGACCGCGCATTGGACATTTCTCCCGCCGTGTTGCTTTTGGACATGAGAATGCCTAGCCTGAGTGGTCTGGACCTGCAAGCCCGCCTGGAAACGCTGAACAGAAGACCCCCGGTGGTCTACATCAGCGGTGAAAGCGACAAAAATGAAATCATCGAGGCCTTCAGGCTTGGGGCGGTTGACTTCCTGCTCAAACCCTTCAAGCGCGACAAGTTGTGCGCCTCAATCGACAAGGCTCTGGCACTGGATCGGCAAAGACACATTGAACGGGTGAAGGCCAATGAGCTGCGACGATTGTTTGAAAGCCTTTCCAAGCGCGAACAGGAAATTTTCATGCTGATTGCAGAAGGGAAAACCAACACGGACATCGCTCAGATCGCAGGCATTCAGCCCAATACAGCCAAAAAACACCGCGCCACCATCTACCAAAAGTTTCAGGTCAACAGTTCGGCCCAAGTGATGGGCATGTGCCGTCAAATCGATTTGAGTCAACTTCTGACAAACGACTGAGCTGCCAAAGCGCGCAAGCCGATGCCCTTGGTCCAAGGCTTGACCGCACCGACCGCAATGCGGCGGTGCTGGCCTGTGCCGGCCGAAGGCCTGGTTTCAGCCTTGGCTGAGCAACTGCGCAAAGCGGCTCAAATCCACGTTGCCGCCGCTCACGATGACACCCACGCGCTGACCTTGAAGCTGCTCGCTGGCCTGAATGGCCGCTGCCAGTGACAAACAACCCGTGGGCTCGACCACCATCTTCATGCGTTCGGCATAAAAGCGCATGGCCTGCACAAGTTGCGCATCGGTCACGGTGTGCACAGCGTCCACCAGGCGGCGAATGATCTCGAAGGTGATTTCGCCGACCATGGGCGTTTGCGCGCCATCGGCGATCGTCACCGGGGTCGCGATGCGCACCCGCTGGCCCTGTTGCAAGGACTGCTGCACATCGTTGCCCGCTTCGGGCTCCACGCCGTAAATCTTGCAGGCTGGGGACAGGGCCTTGGCCGACAGGGCGCTGCCGCTGAGCAGGCCGCCACCGCCCAAGCACACGAACAAGGCATCGAGCTCGCCCACTTCCTGAAACAACTCCAACGCCGCTGTGCCTTGGCCGCTCAGCACGTCCGGATGGTCAAACGGCGGAATAAAGCGCATGCCGTGCTCGGCGGCCAGGCCTTTTGCAATGGCCAATGCATCGTCTGTGTAGCGGTCGTAACCCACCACTTGCGCGCCATAGCCGCGTGTGGCCGCCAGCTTGGCGGGTGAGGCGTCGTGCGGCATGACGATGGTGGCCGGGATGTCCAAAATTTGCGCCGACAAGGCCACGGCCTGGGCGTGATTGCCCGATGAATAAGCCACCACCCCGGCTTGGCGCTCGGCAGGTGTCAGCCGTGACAGGGCATTGAAGCCGCCGCGGAACTTGAAGGCCCCCATGCGCTGAAAGTTTTCGCACTTGATGAAGACCTGGGCGCCCAACTGCGCGTTGAGCGTGCGCGATTGCAGCACTGGCGTTCGGAGGGCATGTCCTTGCAGCCGCGCGGCGGCGGCCAAGACGTCTTCAAAAGTGGGTAGGGCGCTGGCATCGTGCATCGGTGATCCCTGAATGGTGGCGGCAAAGTCTGCATGGTGACATGACCAGCGGGTTGAAAAGCGCCCGCTTGCCACTTGCGAGACAAAACAGCCGCAGAGGGCGGCTAACATCGGTCATGCACCTGACTGTTTCATATCCTGTTCAAAGTTTGGCCGACATTTACCGCATCGAGGCCACGCCGTTGGCCGACGCCATGCCCTGGGCCAGCACCTATGACCTGATCCATACCAGTGCCCAGGTTCATGCCGGCCAGCCCGCGCTGAGCTTTTTGCACACGGGCCAACCCGGCGGAGCGTCCACCACTTGGACCTACCGCAGCTTGCTGCAAGGCATCCACCAAACGGCCAATTTGTTGCACCATCTGGGTGTGGGCCCTCAAGACCCTGTGGGCGTTCTGTTGCCCGGCGGCTTGGCCTACCACCTGGCCCTTTGGGGGGGCGAAGCCGCAGGCATTGTGCAGCCGCTCAACCCCTTGCTCAGCGAAGAGAAACTGTTGTCGCTGCTGCAAGCCAGCCAAGCCAAAGTGCTGATCGCGCATGGCGTCGAAGACGACAGCCGACTCAGGGCGAAAGCCTTGCGGCTGCAAACCCAGTTGCCCAGCTTGAAGACGGTGTTGCTGGTCCAACCGGACGGAGGTCCACTTCAAGATGGGAACGCACTGCCTGCTGGAGCCCACGACTTCCACGCCTTGCGCAGCTCGCAAGTGGCCGACCACCTGGTCAGCCAACGTGTTTTTCAGCCCGAAGACATCGCGGCATACTTTCACACGGGCGGCACCACCGGAGCCCCCAAACTGGCCAGACACAGCCATGGCGCACAGGTTTTTACAGCTTGGGCCAATGCCAACATGCAGGGCTTTCGCTCGAGCGATGTGACGATCAACGGCTACCCGCTCTTCCATGTGGCGGGTGTACTGCCCGGCGCCTTGTGTTCGCTGGCAGTCGGCATGCATGTGATCATTCCGACCGAGGCTTTGTTTCGCAACCGAGAGGTGGTGCAAAACTATTGGCGGCTGGTGGCCCACCACCGCTGCACACTGATGTCGGGGGTGCCCACGGTGCTGGCTGCCCTCGCGGACGTGCCGCTGCAGGGGGCCGACATCTCCACCCTGCGTGCTGTGCGCACAGGCGCGGCACCGCTGCCGCCAGAGTTGGCGCAACGCTTTGAACAAGCCTTCGGTTTGCACATCAACGAGAGCTTGGGCATGACCGAAACCGCCGGTCTGAGCACCGTGGCCCCGCCGGCCTTAAGCGCGCCCGCTGGCTGCGTGGGTTGGCCTTTGCCGCATGCGCGTGTGCGCATCGTGGCGCTGAGCAGCGATGACCAGGCCACAACGCACACCCTGCCCGCTGGAGAAAAAGGCATGGTGCTTTACCAAGGACCGAATTTGTTCTCCGGCTATCTGGATGCCGCAGAGACAGCACGCAGCTTCACGCCGGACGGCTGGCTCATCACGGGCGATGTGGGCTTCATCG
This sequence comes from Akkermansia muciniphila, assembly GCA_943331105.2. GTDB lineage: Bacteria > Pseudomonadota > Gammaproteobacteria > Burkholderiales > Burkholderiaceae_C > Limnohabitans_A. Next base: position 8,944 of record CALQKH020000010.1, on the reverse strand, counting down.
ACACGCAGGGCCGCCTGCACCTGTCGGGCCGCGCCAAGGACCTGATCATCCGCAGTGGTCACAACATTGACCCGAAGGTGATTGAAGACGCCTTGGGTGCGCATCCGCAGGTGGCCTTGTGCGCGGCTGTCGGTGCGCCAGATGCCTACGCAGGCGAGGTGCCTGTGGCCTTTGCCACCCTCAAACCCGGCAGCCAGGTGACCGAAGCCGAGTTGCTCGCCTTCACAGCCGAACGTGTGGACGAAGGCCCCGCCAAACCCAAATCGATCACGGTGCTCAACGCCATGCCCGTGACCAACGTGGGCAAAATTTACAAACCCGAATTGCGCACCTCAGCCACAGCGGCCGTGGTGCAGAAACTGATCCAAAACGCGATGGCACCCTTACAGCTTGCACCCGCGCAATGGCCGCAAGTGCAGGCAACAGGCGATGCACTGGTGGCGGTGGACGCCCGCGCCACGCCTGCCGATGCCTGGGCGGCGCTCAAGCCCCTGCTGGACGCTTTGCCCGTGAAACTGGTGTTGCACGCACCCTGAGGGGCTGAGCCCCTCAGCTCAGGTGCTTGCCGATGATCCCTGCCAACTCAAACATCGTGGCTTGGTCTTTGCCAAATACGGCTTGCAACTTTCCGTCGGCCTTGATCGAGCGCTTATCTGCCGGGTCCTGCAAGTTGTTGGCCTTGATGTAATCCCAGATTTTCTTGACCACCTCGGTGCGGGCATAGGCACCATCTCCAATCACCGCCATCAAAGCTGGGCTGGGTTTAAGCGTCCCCACTGCGGCCTTGCGGGGCGCTTTGGGTACGGCAGTTTTGGCCGCTTTTTTAGCCGCGGGCGTTTTGGCTGACGTGGTTTTGGCAACGGCCTTCTTCACGGCCACTTTGCCAAACGGCGTCTTTTTGGCCGCCGTCTTGCGTGGCGGGTACTTCTTTGCGCCTTCGCGCTGCTCAAACTCGAAAGTCACTTTGCCCTCTTCGGGGTTCCAAGCCAGCATGGCTTTGAAGGGGCGACGCGTGCGGTTGCTGATGAACTTGTCGAGCAAATCGGTCTTGCCGGTGGCCAGCAGCTTGGTCACCTGCTCACGCTCCACCGGTTGCTGCAAGATGATCTTGCCGCTCTTGAAGTCGCAACTGGGCGTGGGTTGCTCGTTTGTCGGTACGGCTTTGCTGCACACGTAGTTGCTGCCGTGCTCGTGTACCGCGCTGCCGCACTTGGGGCATGCGCCCAGCGATTCATCACTGAACTCGACAATCTCACCGCTTTCTTCGTTTTTCTTGTCGTCACCGAAATCGAACTCCAGCTTCCAGTTCTTCTCTTCTTCGTTGTATTTCAGCGCCATCTCCGCCACGAACGGCCACCCAGCTTTGGAGCGGAAACCATCAAGCGGTCCAATTTTCTTGTCCTGCATGAACTGTTCGACTTCGGCCGGCTCAAAGGTTCGGCCTGCGGGTGACTTGCCAAAAGAGAAACCACAGCCGTCGCTGGCGCCGTCAGCCCCATTGCAGGTATAGCGTCTGTAGTTTTCTTTGACCACGCCGCCGCAATTGGGGCAAGGCGTGCTGAGCGTCGCGTAGTCACCGGGCACGGTGTCGCGGTCGTACTCTTTGGCTTTCTTGACGATGTGCTCGGTCATGGCCGCAATCTCGGCCATGAAGGTAGCGCGGCTGAGTTTGCCTTGCTCCATTTGCGCAAGCTTGTATTCCCACTCGCCCGTGAGTTCGGGCTTGGACAGCTCTTCCACCTGCAAGCCGCGAAGCAACGTCATGAGCTGGAAAGCCTTGGCCGTTGGAATCATCTCGCGGCCCTCGCGCAGCATGTATTTTTCGTTCAGCAGACCTTCGATGATGGCGGCGCGGGTGGCGGGTGTGCCCAGGCCTTTTTCCTGCATCGCTTCGCGCAGCTCGTCGTCGTCCACCAATTTGCCCGCGCCCTCCATGGCACCCAAAAGCGTGGCTTCTGAGTAGCGGGCCGGAGGACGGGTTTTGAGGCCCTTGGCTTCAACCGAGTCGACCCCGACCTGTTCATCCGGCTGTACCGGCACCAGGTTCTGGCCCTTGTCACCGTCTTTGGCGTCTTCCACTTCGGCTGCGGCTTCTTTGCCGTAAATGGCCAACCAACCCGGTTTGACCAACACCTTGCCCACGGTCTTGAAGCTGTGGCCTGCAGCTAAGCTGATGCGGGTCGTAACTTGGTACTCGGCGCTGGGGAAAAACACCGCCATAAAGCGGCGCACCACCAGGTCATAGAGCTTTTGCTCGGCCTCAGACAAGCCGCTGGGCGCTTGCAGTGTGGGGATGATGGCAAAGTGGTCCGACACCTTTTTGTTGTCGAACACGCGTGGCATCTTGCGCACGTAGTTGTTGTTCAGCGCCGTGAGCGCGTGCGGGGCGAGGTGGCGCATGCCGCTGTCGGCCAGCATTTCAAAGGTTTGCTTGGCCACGGGCACGTAGTCTTCGGGCAGGTGACGCGAGTCGGTACGTGGATAGGTGAGGGCCTTGTGGCGTTCGTACAGGCTTTGGGCCAGCGCCAGCGTGGTCTTGGCTGAGAAGCCAAACTTGCCGTTGGCCTCGCGCTGCAAGCTGGTCAAGTCAAACAGGCCGGGGCTGGCTTGCGTGGTGGGCGTGGCCTCTTCGGTCACGGTGGCCGTTTTGCCACGCACGGCATCGACAATGGCTTGCGCCTCAAGGGCCGTCCACTTTCGGTCGGCCTTCTTTTCAGCGTCTTCTTCCTTCTTCCAATTCGGGTCAAACCACTTGCCGGCATAGGTGCCTGCGGCGGCGCTGAACTCGGCATGGATTTCCCAATAGTCGCGGCTGATGAACTTGCGGATTTGCTCTTCGCGCTCCACCACCACGGCCAGCGTGGGCGTTTGCACCCGGCCCACAGTGGTCAAGAAGAAGCCGCCATCGCGCGAGTTGAACGCGGTCATGGCACGCGTGCCATTGATACCGACCAGCCAATCGGCCTCCGAGCGGCTGCGGGCGGCATCGGCCAGGCCCTGCATCTGGGTGTTGCTGCGCAGGTTGTCAAAGCCATCTCGAATGGCCTGCGGCGTCATGGACTGCAGCCACAGGCGCTGCACGGGTTTGTCCAGGGTCTTGGTACCACCGGCGTACTGCTCAATCAGGCGGAAGATCAATTCACCCTCGCGGCCCGCGTCACAGGCGTTGATGAGGGCATTCACATCTTTGCGCTTGGCCTGCTTGACCACCGCAGAGAGGCGGCTCTTGGTTTTGTCCACAGGCTTCAAGTCAAAGTGGGGCGGGATCACGGGCAAGTTGGCAAAGCTCCACTTGCCGCGCTTGACGTCGTACTGCTCGGGGGCTTGGATCTCCACCAGATGGCCCACCGCACTGGTCACGACATAGCGGTCGTTTTCAAAATGGTCGTCGTGTTTCTCGAACTTGCCCGAGGTCGGGGTCAAGGCCTTCACGATGTCTTGGGCCACTGAAGGCTTCTCTGCAATTACCAGTGTCTTCATGTCATTACAATCCGTTGTCTCGCGTGTGCGCACGCGCCCGGGCACGCGCTCACGCACGCGCCCACATGAATTCACCATAACAAATTTTTTGACGTCGTGGCCAAAACCCCTGTTTCCTCCCCCAGTCACCGAATTGCTTGTGCGTCTGGCAAACGCATCCAGACCCGCCGCTCAGGCGTGCATGGCAAAGGTGTCTTCGCTTTACAAGACATCACCGAGGGCGAGACCCTGATCGAATACGTGGGTGAGGTCATCAGCTGGGATGAAGCGCAAGACCGCCACCCGCATGATCCCAACGATCCCAACCACACGTTTTACTTCCATGTGAACGAGGACCGGGTGATCGATGCGCTGCACGGCGGCAACTCATCGCGATGGATCAACCACAGCTGCGATCCCAACTGTGAAGCCGACGAGGACAACGACCGCATCTTCATCAAGGCGATTCGCAACATTGCGGCCGGTGAAGAGCTGAACTACGACTACGGCCTGATCATCGACGAGCCTTACACCAAGAAGCTCAAAGCCGAATACCCTTGCTGGTGCGGCAGCGCCAACTGCCGCGGCACCTTGCTGTCGCCCAAAGAGCGCAAAGACACACCCAAGACCCCCAAGCAAAAGAAAGCAAAGGCCAAGGCCAAAGCCAAAGACAAGGTCAAAGCCAAAACCCCTCCAAAAGCCTCCAAGGCCGTCAAGGCCGATAAAACGGGCAAAGCCTCCAGCCCCAAAAAGCGCTGAGTCATGCCACTGGTCAGCATGGTTCACCCATGGCCCGCCGAAACGATCTGGACGCAGGTGTACCCCCTGCTGCCCGATTTCACGGTTGAGGTGCTGCCCGAAATCGACTCCAGCAACAGCGAGCTCATGCGCAGGGCCCGGGCAGGACAGCACGAAGCCACTTTGCTGGTGGCCGAGCGCCAAACTGCGGGACGTGGCCGCCAAGGACGCGTCTGGCAAAGCCAGCCGGGTGATTCGCTCACCTTTTCAATCAGCTTGGCTTTGAGCCCGCAAGATTGGTCCGGCTTGTCTTTGGCTGTGGGTCTGAGTTTGGCCGAAAGTTTGCACCCCGATGTGCGCCTGAAATGGCCCAATGATTTATGGTTTGAAGACCGCAAGCTCGGCGGCATATTGGTTGAAGCAGCCAGCATGGCTGGGCGCAGCCAAGTGGTGGTCGGCGTGGGCCTGAACATACGCCCCCGCCCGTCAGAAGGCTTGAGCACAGCCCCTGCTGCCTTGTCTGAGCTGTGGCCAGGCTGCACCGCAGCCGATGCACTGGGCAAACTGGCTTTTCCCTTGGTTCAAGCGTTGTTGGCCTTTGAAACCACCGGCTTTGCACCCCTGCAAAAGCGCTTCGAGGCGCGCGATGTGCTGAAAGACCGCCGTGTGCACACCAGCGACGGTCAGCAGGGGATTGCCTTGGGTGTCAGCCGCGGGGGTGCGTTACGATTGCAAACCGAGCTGGGCGCGCAAGAAATCCACAGCGCCGAAATCAGCGTACGACCTTTCATCTGACTGGACACCGAACCATGTTGAAATACTGGCTAGCCCTTTTGGTGGTGCTCAACGCCGCTGCACTGGCATGGCAATGGGATGCGCTGGCCCCCTTGGGTCTGGGGCCTCAGCAGCCCCAAGAACCTGAACGGCTGCAGCAACAACTGCGCCCTGAAGCCATTCAACCGGTGCTTGCGCCAAGCGTTCCAAATGCAGCACCACGCTAGGACCATTCAACCCGAGAACCACCACCATGTCATTACAACTTTACTTTGCCCCTGGGGCCTGTTCCTTTGTGCCCCATGTTCTGCTGGAGCTGAGCGGCGCCGAGTTTGAGCCCAGCATGGTGAAATTGCACAAAGGCGAGCAAAACAGCGCCGACTACAAAGCCATCAATCCGCGAGGTCAAGTGCCCGTGCTGGTGCACGAAGGCCAGCCTGTCACACAAATTTTGGCGATCGTGCTGCACTTGGATCAACTGTTCCCAAGCATGGGGTTTTTGCCGACCGAACCCATGGCCCGCGCCCGCGCTTTGTCCACCTTGGCCTGGATGAACAACACGGTTCACCCGACCTTCACACACATTTTCATGCCGCAAAAATTCTCGGACCAAGCCGAAGTGCAGGCGGCGCTCAAACCTTACAACACGCAGCTGTTTCGAGGCATGCTCAGTGAGTTGCAGGCCTTGGTGCAAGCCGCTGAAAACCAAGGCCAAGACTGGCTTGGTGGCGAACGCTTGGGCGCACTGGATGCCTACACCCTGACCCTGGCACGTTGGGGAACGATTGCGGGCATCACAGCAGAAGAACACCCCGCTTTATGGCGCTTTGTGGAAAAAGTAGCCGCTACTCCTGCTGTATCGCGGGTCATAGCACGCGAGCGTTTACAGCTCAACATGGCCACTCCAGCTTGAGAAGCCAGTCCCTCAAGCCATGCCGAATCGCACGGTGAAACAGGCCCCCGGCATGGGTGCGCCGGCGATAGCGGCATCAATGCTGACCGTGGCGCCGTGTTGCTGTGCAATCTCCTTGACGATGGGCAAGCCCAAGCCAGAACCATCTACGTTGGTACCCAGCGCCCTGAAAAACGGCTGAAACACCAAGTCCCGTTCGTGATGCGCAATGCCCGGTCCGTTGTCTTCTACCTGAACCACCAAGACTTTGCTGTAAGGATCCACCAACACACGGAGCGTGATCACCCCTTGCCGCTCTGGTGTACTGGGGGTGTAGTGGACCGCGTTTTCCACCAAGTTGCGCAGCATCTCTTTGAGCAAGGTCAAGTTGCCCTGAACTTGTGCGCCGCGGGTACCGGGCGCCACACCCTCATAGCCCAAGTCAATACCTTTGTCCATGGCACGGGGCAGGCAGTCTTGCAACACCTCGCTGCTCAGGGCCGCCATGTCACAGCGCTGTTGCGGCAGGTGGTTGCTGCCCCCTTCGGCGCGGGCCAATGACAACAACTGGTTCACCGTGTGCGTGGCCTGCACACTGGCACGTCCAATCTGCTGCAAGGACTTTTTGAGATCGTCTTCGCTAGAGCCCGAGCGCTGGGCCAAGTCGGCCTGCATGCGCAATCCGGCCAACGGTGTTTTGAGCTGATGGGCCGCATCGGCCAAAAACCTTTTTTGCGTGACGATCGAGTCCTTCAGCCGCTCCAGCAAGTCATTCACCGACACCACCAAAGGCGCCACCTCCATTGGCACCGCCTTGTCGTCCAAGGGGCTCAGGTCATCCGATTTGCGAGCGCGGATTCTCTCCTCCAACTGTGACAAGGGCTTGATGCCACGCACCAAAGCCAGCCAAACCAGAAGCACGGCCAGCGGCAACAAGGCGAACTGGGGCAGCATCACGCCCTTGATGATTTCAGCCGCCAACACCGAGCGCTTTTCACGCGTTTCGGCCACCTGGACCAGCGCGGGCCGATTGCCCTCGGCATCGAGCCGTATCCAGGTGTACGCCACCCGCACCTCCAGGCCCCGCATTTCATCGTCGCGGATGTGCACCTCGTAACTGCTGCCCTTGGGTTCATTGGGTTGGGGTAGCGGCAAGTCACGCTCACCACTCAAGTGCTCATTGAGGGCACCGCGCACTTGGTAGTAAACCAAATCGGTCTCATCTGCGCGCAGCAGTTCGCTGGCCGGTTGGGGCAAATTGAATTCGACTGTTTTGTCTGGCCCCAATTTGACCTGCTGCGCCAACGCATGCACGTTGTGCACCAAAGCCCGGTCAAACGGCTTGTTGGCCAAGCCTTGCGCCACCAACCAGGTCAGCGCCAAACTGATCGGCCAAAGCAACAGCAAGGGCGTCAGCATCCAGTCCAGGATTTCGCCGAACAACGAGCGTTGCTCGCGTTTGAAAACCCGCAGGTTCAAGCCCTTGGACTTCATGGCTCAAATGACCTGCAGCATCGTCACTGGGCGGGGTCAGCCAGGAATTTTTTCGAGGCAATAACCCAAGCCGCGCACGGTCGCAATGCGGATCGGACCCTTCTCGATTTTCTTGCGCAAGCGATGGATGTACACCTCAATCGCGTTGTTGCTGACCTCTTCGCCCCACTCGCACAAGCGCTCGACCAACTGGTCTTTGCTCACCAAACGCCCTGCGCGTTGCAGCAAGACTTCGAGCAGACCCAGCTCGCGCGCCGACAACTCGACCATCTTGCCGTCGATGGTGGCCACACGGCCAGATTGGTCATACACCAAGGGGCCGTGCTTGATTTGCGATGTGGCACCGCCCATGCCGCGGCGGGTCAGCGCACGAACTCGGGCTTCGAGCTCTTGGAGGCTGAAGGGTTTGGCCATGTAATCATCGGCGCCGTAATCCAAACCCTTGACACGCTCTTCCACGCTATCGGCGGCCGTGAGGATCAAGACAGGCAACACAGAGCCTCTGCCGCGCAAGCGCTTGAGGACCTCAAGGCCGTGCATTTTAGGCAAGCCAAGGTCCAAAATCAGCAGATCGAATTCACTGTTGGTCATCAAGGCCGCATCGGCCTCGCTGCCACTGGCCACGTGGTCCACTGCGGCGCCTGCGCTGCGCAAAGTGCGCAACAAACCGTCCGCAAGCACCTGGTCGTCTTCGGCTATCAGAATGCGCATGGCTGTCTCCTGTTGTTGTGGCTATGGCGCAGGGCCTTTTGACTCGGCTGGGTGCACCCGCTGTCTGATTCTAGTGTCAGGCATGTGCCTTGCGCCCCGCTGAATGCGGTCTTCGTGTCAATGGGCATACGCCTCGAGTCCCAAAGCAACCACCGTGGCCACATCTTTACCTACCGCATCACGGAATTCGGCCTCCGCTTGGGCCACCGCATCCTTGAAGGCCTGCAGCCAAGCCAAACCAACTGGCGTGAACACCACAAGCCGTGCCCGTGCATCCAAAGGGTCCGGCCCGCGCTGCACCAAACCCCAAGCTGTGCATTGGTCCACCAGATCACCCATGGCCTGTTTGCTCATGCCCGCTGCGCGAGCCAAATCGGTCAATCGCGAGCCGTTCAGCCCCAAATGCCTTGTGATGTGCACATGCGCAGCGCTGATCTGGTCACGCGAAGCCAAATTGGCCAAGGCCAGCGGTACACCCTCGTTGACCGCCATCAGGTGCAGCACACGCTCGTCAAAACGCCGCATGGCATGACCTAAAAGGCGACCTAGATGGCTTTGTCGCCAACGGTCGTCTTGGATTTCCAGCCGCTCAGAGGGGCTGTTTTCTGGTACTTGAAAGGCCGCATTAGGGATGGAGTTCATGGCCTCATATGGTAAGGCAAACTGACCAAAAATATGGTTTACACGTTTATACAGGTCGTTTACAGTACTGTTCACACATCCAGTAAACAGCGCGTCGCTGTTGAAACCGGTGCCTCAACCCATTGATATTCAAGGAGATTCTCATGAGCGACGACAACAGCGAAAAGTCCAAAGCCCTGCAAGCCGCCCTGGCCCAGATTGAAAAGCAATTCGGCAAAGGCACCATCATGCGTC